>NZ_OLMK01000064.1 GCF_900290235.1 Streptomyces sp. MA5143a | reverse complement strand
TCCCGCTACATCGACCTCCCGAGCTATGGCACACATGCGCAGGTTCTTCGACATATCTATGCCAAGTCATCGATGGATGGGCATAATGCTGCTTCGAGAGATCAGGGGGAGCCATGACAGACAGGCCATCGGTATCCGAGATGCTGGAAGATTCCGAAGCGCATGTCGACGAACAGTTGAAGCAGACCCCGGAGGTCATCAAGACCGACGGTCCAATTGATACCGAAGATCTTTATATTGACGCACCTAAGTGGCGCAAATATTCACAGGTTTCCTGCGTATTTGCCGATCTGGCGGGTTCGACGAGTTTGCGTAATGGCCGATGGGAGGCTTCGACGGCTTCCATCTACGACGCAGCCGTCAAACCTGCGGTGCTCATCCTGACGAATTTCGGTGCTGATTTCATCGATGTGCAAGGAGACGCCGCATTCGGCCTCTTTACTGGGGAGTATTCAAAGCGGCGCGCAATTTGTGCTGGAATTACGATCAAAACATTCGGTGAGCGAGTACTCATGTCGGCTCTGGAAAAAAAGTGGCCCGCCAATACACCACAGACGGGATACAAGGTCGGCTGCGCTGTCAGTGATCTCCTCGCCAAGAAGATCGGAATTTCACGCACCGATCATAACGCTCCGGTATGGGCCGGACGGGCCGTTAACTATGCGGCGAAATGTTCGCAGCAAGCCGTAGCTCACCAGATGATTGTCACCAAGCCAGTAGCAGACACGATTCGTTGCAACGAATATCTCTGGTACTCATGCGCTTGCAGTGATGAATCTACGGAACTCTGGTCTGAACAACATGTGGAGAAAGTCTCGGGTAAAGACGCCGAAGGCCTACTTCTGACCAGTAGCTGGTGTGAAACGTGCGGCGACGCTTACTGCGACAAAATCTGCACTGGATCTTGGCGCCGTCCGGACTTGGACTCTAAGCGAAACTTCTTGGCATATGGGAAGTATCAGAAGGTCATCAAGTTCCGCGAAGCCAATGGGCTCCAAATCCGCCGCGGAATCGGTGGCTGATGAGGGTGAAAGACTGCCGCCGGAATGCAGTCATCGGATCGCGGGGATCGTAATCTTTGAGCTCTGAAACCTCAACAATCGCCGTAGATTTTTGCGGACAGGGTCGACCTGGTCAGGGCTAGGCGGCGGGCCCTAACCAGGTGACCTTCCCTCGGCCTCGAAGCTAGTTTGCTCGTTAGGCGTTCACTCGGTCCCGCCTGACTCTTGTTATGCGCCGAAGATTCCAGCCACTGCGACCAAGAAGGCGCCGAGAACTGCAAGCGCGAAAGATCTCTTAACTCTCTCGTGCTTCTTCCAGGCAATTTCACTCATCACAACCAGTTGCCTGGCCAGCACGGGCAGAGGATCTCTCTCGCGCAACGCTGTCTCCAATTCTGCAGGATTCCAATGGCGAACGTGACCGAAGAACACAAAATTGTCGTGACTCTCTGGAGTGACCTTCGCCTTTCGCAAGTTGGGGGAAACAACAGAGATGGCGAAGAGGGCACCAATGGCTAGCGCCGCCACTCCGAGATAGAAGGCCCAAAGTGCACATCCATCGATTCTTCCGAGCCTTCGCCCACTTCCGGAAAGTGCAGTGACGGCAACAAGAATGCCCGACTCTACCGTTAGAGCAAATGATGCCTTGGTGTCTACTTTGCCTGTCCAGTCCACAAGGGTGGAGTGGATTTTCCATGCCGTTTCTTCGGGGCTAGTGCTCACGAGACCACCCGGCCCCACGAGGAGCGATAGACTTTGATTTGCTCGCCACCCACCTCGCGCATCTCTTCACTCCACATACTCTTTCCGTTGCTGCTGGTCTTCCCATCGGCAGCCATCTTCTTGTAGACATCCTCGGTCACGTACGTTCGATAAGGAGGCCGCTTAACGTCGCTCAGCTTTGCCGCAACATTTGGAGCGCGCCCGATCGAGATTAGGTCATTATTATCTCGGACGCCAGCGCGGGCGAGAAACGCCTTCCCCGACGCGATGCCAGTCCCGTGACTCAAAACGAAATTATTTTCGGCTAGTTGAGGGAATCTTTTATCAAGCACGGGTCGCGCGCAATTATCTACAGCCCACTTAATCTTCAGGGCAGAAATAGCGGCACGAGTGCGTGCGCGCTCACCGATATAGATGGCCATCACTCGATCGCCGTCGAAGCTGCGAATATGGCCATCATGGTTCCTGATGACACGAACAGCGCAGTTAAGGAAGGCTCGAACCACCTTAGCAGCTACGGTCGGATGGAATTCCTTTGCAAGACGAGTGGACTCTCGCATATCCGAATATAGATAGACGGCTTCTAGATTCACCGCCCCGTCACGCAGGACGATGTCTTTGGTGCCTGGAACCGTTCGTCCGTCACGCTGCTTCCATGTATGCCCCACAACCTCAGTCAATGCTTCGTCAATTTCGCTTTTCAGTCCCATCCTCGCCGCCCTCGCTCTCAGTCAACACTTGGTCATCGTTGAGGTGGTATACCAGCAGAAGGGGGCATCTGTACGGCAAATGGGCGAATCCATGCACGACCGTCCTGCGGTGCGATCTGCAGCGTTCGGATGGGGTGGGCCTCACTGTTGGGGCAGAAGTCGATGCCCCAGGACGGGGCCGAGGCGCAGCGGCTCGTGCCAGCACTGCAAGAGGGCTCGTGTCTCACTACCCGCATCCCCGCCACGGCTTGCTCTGGTTGACTACATTGGCAGCGTGGCTGGGGCCGGTGGGGGTACAGCGAGGCATACGCGCGCCGGGTCGGCCGGCGCGCCCGCCGTCGTGGCTGACTGTCGTCGGCTGAGGATCAGGCACTCCCAGCACAGCTCCGCCAAGGGACGTGCGAGGCGAAGGCGCGTGCCATTCGCGTGCCAGATCCTGCGGGGAATCACGGGGAACAGCGGGGATTGGCCACAGGTGGGATCAGGACCCGGTAACCGACCCACAGCAGGTCAGCTCAGTAGCCGCCGTCAAAAACCCAAGCTTCCCAAGCTGAGAGCGCGCCGAATGCGGCGGGAGCCTGGGGCTCCCGCCGCATTCGGAATTCTGAGCACAGCAGGCTAGCGATTCTTTTAACTCTGGTCCCGCTTGAGCTTGCGCCCTGCCCTACGGACTTTGCGCCACTCGTTGATCAAATCGGGAAGGCGGCGGAACAGCGCGATGGTGAGCATGACGAACAGCCCGAGGAGTCCGAATAGGGCGAGCATGTTAAGCGTGAGTGATTTCCAGTCCATCACGTTGGTAATTCCCCTCTGTCCGCGTGTCCTTATGCATCAACTCTGAGGCTGCACTTGGGGTGCCAGTACGGTTGCTGCCGAGAGTTGACGACAACTGACGGAACCTGACCTCTGGTCAGGCTGTGAGGACGGGAGACTCTGACGGAATTTGACACTCAAGACGTGGGTCCGCAAGGATCCAAGCAAGACGAATCGACGGTCGATCATGCGGAGAGAAACGTGGCCATACCCATGCCTGACGAGGGACAGGTTCCGGTGGGGCCGCACCGTGATCTCCTGCTTGAGCTTCACGATCTTTACAAGCAGGCCGGACAGCCTGGGGCCCGGCGTATCAGCGAGTCGGTGCGGGAGGCAGAGCTGAAGGACCTGGTCTCCCACCAGACCGTCAGCTCGATGCTCAAGGGTGACAACATTCCGCGATGGACCAAGCTTGAAGCGGTGGTCACAGTCCTAGCGCAGTGGTCCGTTGAGCGGCCAGATGTCAGGGCGGCCGTAAAAAAGATGCATCGCTTGTGGATGCCGACGCAATCCCCCACCACCCCTCCAAACGACGAGTCGCCTGAGTTTGCGCTTGCCTCCCAGGGGCATAGTGGGGGCCAGGCGGAGAAAGTCGCATACGACCTTTCGTCCGTATCGACACTCGAACGATGGGGTATCACTAACGTCGTGCAGGTCGGCAACGGAATGATGATCACTGTCGAGAAGGTCGATGAGAGTACCATCGTCAGGGTTAATGCAGAGCACCCTGTAATAGATCGGTTTCAGGTTCTTGATAAATGCGTCGAAGCCTCCTCGACGCTCGAAGAGGCGCAGGAAAATGCCCGGAATATATCGGCATTGATCGACGCGCTAATTCTCTCCTACGCCGAGGCCTGCAACGACATTAGTGATGAGCTAGCTCCACCTCTCCGGGACTTGTTGAACCTCTGGGGAGCCCATGCGGAGCGCTACGTTAAACAGGGGCGATCCGTGAGCGGCAGGGCAATCGTCATCGGAAGGTCCGCTCGCTGACGAGAGACGCGCACCACTTCCGCACCACAAAGGCACCAGATCGGGCGGGGACAGTGGGGAATCATGGTGGGATAGACCGAGCCCGACGAGGCCGCGTCCCAACCGTTCGCCCATGTCAGCGCCCGAACCAGCCTCAAATGCCCACAGCTTCGCAAGCTGATGGCTCAGCACCGTCGTAGCAGCCCGG
The DNA here is from genome assembly GCF_900290235.1 of Streptomyces sp. MA5143a. Lineage (GTDB taxonomy): Bacteria > Actinomycetota > Actinomycetes > Streptomycetales > Streptomycetaceae > Streptomyces. The sequence continues at coordinate 2,646 of NZ_OLMK01000064.1, read as the reverse complement.
TCGTCGTGGCTCGCTCTGGTCGACGGCATTGGCAGCGTGGCCAAGGCTGGTGGGGGTGCAGCGAGACACACACGTGCGTGGTCGGTCGGCGCGCCCGCCGTCGTGGCTGGCTGTCGTCGGCTGAGGTTCAGACGGGGTGCATCGAGGGTGCCGGCCATCAAATGAGTGCGGCGGAGTTGGGCCGTCCCTGGGCCGTCCGAGGACGCTCAGCAGTGGCCAACAACGACCAACGACGACCACCAGGCGCACGAGCCCACCGCTCCTGACCAGCAAAAACCCAGCTCACCAAGATCCCCGGCAAGACCCAGGGCAAGAAGACAGGTCATGGCTCGTCTGTTGGGAGTCCACTGTCTGAGGTGGTACGACTGCGTGTTGGCTGGGGGATTGTGGGTTCGTGCGGTACGTGGCGGTGTCTGCGTGCCAGCATGGTCGGTCCGGAGGCTGATACCTGAAATCTGCTCGGAGGTTGGTTGTGCAGGCTGCTCTGCGCTGGTTGGTGGCGGTAGCGGGTTCAGCTCTGGCATTTGCTGTGGTGGCGGTGCCGTGGGCGCTGCTGTCGGAGGGGGGTGACGATCCGTGGGACGTGATCGGTCCGGTGGCGGGTGTGGTGGCGGCGGGGGTGCTGGCCGCACTGGGCTGGTGGGCGTCACAGACTGGCGGGGCCGGGGTGCGGCGAGTGCGGCAGTCGGCACACGGCGGTGGCCGCATCCGGCAGACGGGAGGCAGCCAGGGCGTAGGGGCCGGATCGCCTGGTACTGCGGTACGTGAGGACATACGGCAGAAGGCGCGTTCCAATGGCGCGGGGGACATTGATCAGGTCGGCGGGGATCTGGCCTGAGCAAGGGGGACGACAGTGGTGGGAGGGTCGGGACAGCGGCGTGCGCGTCAGGAGGCGCAGGCGCACGGGGATGTGACTCAGGTGGCGGGGGACATGCATGTGCATCCCGCGCCGATGCAGGGTCCGTCGGTCGAGTGGCCGGTGTGGGTGGGGGATGTGCCGCGTCCGGCCGCGGCTTTCCAGCCCCGCACGCAGGTGCGCAAGAAGGCCAGGGCGGCGCGTGGCGAGGGCAGTGATGTGGTGCTGTCCGGTCCTGGTGGGGTGGGCAAGAGTCAGCTCGCAGCCTCGCTGGTGCGAGAACTGCGCGATCAGGAGCGTTCTGACGGGGCCGGGCTGGATGTGCTGGTGTGGGTGGGTGCCACCGGTACCGACCAGGTGATCAGCGCGTATGCGGAAGCGGCCGGCCGGTTACAGCTTCCCGGAGTGGCCCCGGACGACGAGGATGGGGCGGCGGGGCTGTTTCTGCGGTGGCTGGCGGCGACCGAACGCCGATGGCTGGTCGTGCTGGACGATGTCACCGACCCGGCTGCGGTCCGGGAGTGGTGGCCCGACAGCGGAGCTGGCCGCGGCTGGGTCCTGGCCACCAGCCGGCGGGAGGACGCCCAGCTCAGCGGCCAAGGCCGCGCCCTGATCCGGATCGGCCTTTACACCGACCCCGAGGCCCGCGCCTACCTCCAGCGCCGACTCACTGACGCCGGTCACGCCCACCTGCACGACCCCGCCCAGGCAGGCGAGATAGCGGCCGAACTCGGCCACCTCCCCCTCGCACTAGGCCATGCGGCTGCGTATCTCATCAACAAGCGGCCCACGATGGCCGACTACCTCACCCTGCTGCGCGACGCCAGGATCTGGCTGGGCGACCTGCTGCCGGCGAGCGCGGACACCGAAGGCTACGGCCGACCCGTCACCGCCTCACTGCTCCTCTCCCTCGACGCAGTCGAGGAAGCCGACACCAGCCGACTGGCCCGGCCCCTGCTCCACCTCGCCTCCCTCATGGACCCCCTCGGCCACCCCGCCACCGCATGGACCACACCCCAAGCCCTAGATCACCTCCGCACGGCACGCCCACCGCTACGCCGCCTTCTGCGTCGGCACCATCCGGCTGTCACCGAAACAGAGGTGCGCAGCGCGCTGGAATGCCTGCGCACCTACGCCTTGATCATCCAGGACACCGCCACCGCCCCCTTGCGCATGCACGCCCTGACCGCCCGCGCCGTGCGGGAGACCATCCCGCGCGACACACTGCCCACCACAGCCCGCACCGCCGCCGACGCGATCATGAGCATGTGGCCCCGCCACGACCACGAGGAACGGGAACTGGCCGCCCTACTACGCGCCAACGTGGTCCACCTCGACCAGCTCACCCGCCCGGCCTTGTGGCAGCCCACGACCCACCTATGCATGTACAAAGCCAGCGACAGCCTCACCGAAGCGGGCCTCTACCACCAGGCGATCGAGTACAACGAAACGACTGTGCGCCTCAGCAGCAACGTCCACGGCTCTGATCATCCCGATACCCTCATCGCCCGCAGCAACCTTGCCGTCTCCTACAACAGGGCCGGACGAGCCCAGGACGCCCTCGACCTGCACAAGCGCGTCCTCACCGACCGGGAGCGGATCCTGGGACCCAACCACCCCAACACCCTCAACGCCCGCCACAACCTCGCTGTCTCCTACAGCTATGCCGGGCGGGTCCAGGACTCTCTCGACCTTGGCAAGCGGGTGCTCGACGACTGGGAACGCGTCCTGGGGCCCGACCACCCCGACACCCTCAACGCCCGCAGTAGCCTTGCCGTCTCCTACAACAA
>NZ_OLMK01000061.1 GCF_900290235.1 Streptomyces sp. MA5143a | reverse complement strand
AAGATCTTCATCAGCCTTCTAGGTCGAGGCAGACGGGAATCGTCGGACACGGCCCAGCCACTGCCCGCCGCTGCCCGCCCCGGCCCTGGTCGCCGTGGGCTCAGCGTCGGGCGCGGCGGGGGGTCAGGAGGCCGGCGTCGCGGGCGCCGGCGATCAGGCGGAGCGACTTGCGACGGCTGTGCCCGGTCGCGCACATCACCGCGAGCACCGGGTCGTAGCCCTCCCGCTGCGCGGTGAGGTACTCCTCCGCGACCAGCCGCCGCCCCTCCGTGCCCCGCGGCCAGGCGGGCCTGGCCCGGCGGGCGGCCTCGTACCGGGCACCCGGCACGCTGTCCTCGACCGGGTCGGGCAGCACGGCGCCGCAGACCTCGAAGAGCGGGCCCTCGATCCAGTCGGCCAGCTCCGCCAGGTCGCCCAGGGACAGCGGCGGCTGGGCCCGGACGTCCTCCAGGGACAGCCGGCCCCCGGCCACCACGGCGAGGACCTCGACCCGGGCCCCGTCGGGGAAGCTCAGCCGGGCGTGGAACCAGGCGGTGGCTCCCCCGCCTTCCTGCACCTCCCACGCGGGCCACACCGAGACTGCGCCGTCCTGCCAATGCCGATCAGAAAGGTTGAGAAAGGAAGCTTCGAGCACACACGCAACGTAAGGGAGTGATCACAATCGTTCGGCAGAGCCACGCCGAGCGCCCCCTCCCCCGGCGGCCCCCAGGGTGCGATCCTGGAGGCATCAGCGATCTCCTCGCGTAAGGAGTTCCGCCGTGCTGCGTGTCGCCGTCGTGGGTTCGGGGCCGAGCGGGTGCTACACCGCCCAGAGCCTCGTCCAGCGGGATCCCGGGGTCCTGGTCGATGTCCTCGACCGCCTGCCCTGCCCCTACGGACTGGTCCGGTACGGGGTGGCGCCGGACCACGAGAAGATCAAGTCGCTCCAGAACAACCTGCGCACCGTGCTGGAGGACGAGCGAGTGCGCTTCCTCGGCGGGGTCCAGGTGGGACCCCGGGGCGTGCCGGTGGCGCGGCTGCGGGAGCTGTACCACGCGGTGGTGTACTGCGTGGGTGCCGCCACCGACCGCCGACTCGGCATCCCGGGCGAGGATCTGCGGGGCAGCTGGTCGGCGACCGAGTTCGTGTCCTGGTACAGCGCGCACCCGGACGCCGTGGCGGACGGTTTCGTCCTCGGCGCCCGTACCGCGGTGGTCATCGGCGTCGGGAACGTCGCCGTGGACGTCACCCGCATGCTGGCGCGCGGCGCGGCCGAGCTGAGCCCGACCGACATGCCGCAGTCCGCCCTCGCCTCGCTCGCCTCCAGCCAGGTGTCCCGCATCCACATGGTGGGCCGCCGCGGGCCCTCCGTGGCGCGCTTCACCACCAAGGAGCTGCGCGAGCTGGGCACCCTCCCGGACACCCGGGTCACCGTGAACCCGGTGGAGCTGGAGATGGACCCGGACTACGTCGACCCGTCGGCCCTGCCGGCCGCGCAGCGCCGCAACATCGAGGTCCTGCGCGGCTGGGCCACCGAGCCGACGCCGAGCGGCCGGCACCGCATCCGGTTGCGGTTCTTCCTGCGCCCGGTCGAGCTCCTCGCCGACGGGGACCGCGTCTGCGGCGTCCGGCTGGAGCGCACGCGGCCGGACGGCCGGGGCGGCCTGGTCGGCACCGGCCGGTACGAGGAGATCGAGGCCCAGCTCGTACTGCGTTCGGTCGGCTACCGCGGCGTGGCGCTCGACGGGCTGCCCTTCGATCCTCAGCGGGGCACGGTCCCCCATGTGGCGGGCCGGGTCGTGCGGGAGGGTGTGGCCGCTCCGGGCGAGTACGTGGCGGGGTGGATCAAGCGGGGCCCGACCGGAGTGATCGGCACCAACCGCCCCTGCGCCAAGGAGACGGTGACCTCGCTGCTGGAGGACGCCCCCGCGCTCCTGCGCCGCGCGGTCCCGGCGGACCCGCTGACGGCCCTGCGGGCGGAGGGCGTCCGCCCCGTGGAGTGGTCGGGCTGGCAGGCGATCGAACGGGCGGAGGCGGAACTGGGGGCCTCCCTGGGCCGCGGCGTGGTGAAACTCCCGGACTGGGAGTCACTGTTGACGGCCGCTCAGGGTGAGGCCCGGGATTAGGCGCACGCGGCCGGCGGTGGCCGACCCCTTCGACATGGATCGGCAACACCCCCGACATCAACAAACCGTTCAAGCCTCCTACGGTCTCAAGACGTCCCCCCGCCCGGCCCCACCCTGGAGCGCCCATGACCGACGCCGCGCCCCTCCACCCCGTCGACGCGGTTCCTCCCGTACGTCACCTCGCGGCACTCGGCCTTCAGCATGTCCTCGCGATGTACGCCGGTGCCGTCGCCGTCCCCCTGATCGTCGGCGGCGCGATGCGGCTGCCGCCCGCGGACCTGGCGTATCTGATCACCGCGGACCTCCTGGTGTGCGGTGTCGCGACGCTCATCCAGTGCGTGGGCGTCTGGCGTTTCGGCGTACGGCTGCCGATCATGCAGGGCTGTACGTTCGCGGCCGTGTCCCCGATGGTGCTGATCGGCACGGAGGGGGGCGGGCTCCCCGCCATCTACGGCTCGGTGATCGTGGCCGGCCTGGCGATCATGCTGTTGGCGCCGGCGTTCGGCCGGCTCCTCCGCTTCTTCCCGCCGCTCGTCACGGGCACGGTGATCCTGATCATCGGTCTGTCCTTGCTGCCGGTGGCCGGCAACTGGGCGGCCGGCGGCGTCGGCGCGAAGGACTTCGGCGCGCCGAGGAATCTGGCCCTCGCCGCGTTCGTGCTGCTCGTCGTCCTGGGAGTGCAGCGGTTCGCCCCGGTGTTCCTGAGCCGGATCGCGGTGCTGATCGGCATCGTGGTCGGCCTGGCCGTCGCCGTGCCCCTCGGGTTCACCGACTTCGGCGGGGTGGGGGACGCCGACTGGCTGGGTGTCAGCACGCCGTTCCACTTCGGGGCGCCCACGTTCGAGGTGTCGGCGATCGTGTCGATGCTGGTGGTGGCCCTGGTGACGATGACCGAGACGACCGGTGACCTGATCGCGGTCGGCGAGATGACCGGGCGGGAGGTAGGGCCGCGCTCCCTCGCCGACGGGCTGCGGGCCGACGGGTTCTCCACGGTCCTCGGCGGGGTCTTCAACACCTTCCCGTACACGGCGTACGCGCAGAACGTGGGCCTCGTCGGCATGACCCGGGTGCGCAGCCGCTGGGTCGTCGCGGCCGCCGGCGGGATCCTCGTGCTGCTGGGGCTGCTGCCGAAGCTGGGTGCGGTGGTGGCCGCGATCCCGGCGCCGGTGCTCGGCGGTGCGGGGCTGGTGATGTTCGGTACGGTCGCCGCGAGCGGGCTGCGCACGCTGGCGCGGGTCGGCTTCCAGGACAACCACAACCTGACGGTGGTGGCCGTGTCGGCGGCCGTCGGCCTGCTGCCGGTCGGGGTGCCGACGGTCTACGCGAAGTTCCCCGACTGGTTCCAGACGGTGATGAACAGCGGCATCAGCGCGGGCTGCCTCACGGCGATCGCGCTGAACCTGCTCTTCAACCACCTTCCGTCGAAGGCCGGTTCAGCCGTCGCCGAGGTCCCGGACCCGGGCGGCCTGCCGGTCGGCGGCGTCCAGGAGGGCGTCGAGAAGCCCCGGGAAGAGGCCGTCTAGGTCGTCCCGGCGCAGGCCGTTCATCTTGGCGGTGCCCCGGTAGACCTGCCGGATCACCCCGCTCTCGCGCAGCACCCGGAAGTGGTGGGTGGTCGTGGACTTGGTGACCGGCAGGTCGAAGTACGAACAGGAGAGCTCGTCGCCGTCGGCGGCGAGCTCTCGCACGATACGCAGCCGCATGGGGTCGGAGAGCGCGTGCAGCACGGACTCCAGCCGGATCTGAGCGGTCTCCGGATGCGGGAGATCGCGACTGCTGACGGCGGGGGTGGTCACGGCGGCTCCCTTGTGTCGGGCCTTCGGGGAGTTCATTGTACGAGGACCATCGTAGTTTGACATCCGCCGTACTACGATGGCTATCGTACGAGGCATCGAGTCGTACCCGACCCGTGTCGGCATCCCCTGACGATCGGAGTCCGCCGTGAGCGCGCTGTTCGAGCCCTACCGCCTGCGTGAACTGACCATCCCGAACCGGGTGTGGATGCCCCCGATGTGCCAGTACTCGGCCGCGCCGGAAGGACCCGGGACGGGCGCCCCGGGCGACTGGCACTTCGCGCACTACGCGGCACGCGCCACCGGCGGGACGGGCCTGATCATCGTCGAGGCGACCGCCGTGGCCCCCGAGGGCCGGATCTCCCCGTACGACCTCGGCCTCTGGAACGACACGCAGGTGGAGGCGTTCCGCCGGATCACCGGTTTCCTACGGACGCAGGGGACGGTGCCCGCGGTGCAACTGGCTCACGCGGGGCGCAAGGCGTCCACCGGCCAGCCCTGGCGGGGCGGTGCCCCGGTCGGCCCGGACGCGCACGGCTGGCAGCCGGTCGCGCCCAGCGCGGTGCCGTTCGACGAGCAGCACCCGGTGCCGGACGAGCTGACGGTCGGGCAGATCCGGGCCGTCGTCGGGCAGTTCGCGGAGGCGGCCCGCCGTGCCCTCGCCGCCGGTTTCGAGGTCGTCGAGATCCATGGCGCCCACGGCTACCTGATCAACGAGTTCCTGTCCCCGCACTCCAACCGCCGTACCGACGCCTACGGCGGCTCGTACGAGAACCGGATCCGTTTCGCGCTTGAGGTGGTGGACGCCGTGCGGGAGGTGTGGCCGCAGGAGAAGCCGCTGTTCTTCCGGGTCTCCGCGACCGAGTGGCTGGAGGAGGGCGGCTGGACGGCGGACGACACCGTCCGGCTCGCGGCCGAACTGAAGGCCCACGGCGTGGACCTCCTCGATGTCTCCACCGGCGGCAACGCCTCCGGCGTCCGCATCCCCGTCGGCCCCGGCTACCAGGTTCCGTTCGCCGCCCGCGTCCGGGACGAGGCGGGGCTGCCCGTCGCGGCGGTGGGTCTGATCACCGAGGCCGAGCAGGCCGAGAAGATCCTCGCCAACGGAGAGGCCGACGCCGTGCTGCTGGGCCGTGAGCTGCTGCGCAACCCCTCCTGGGCCCGGCAGACCGCCCAGGAGCTGGGGGGCGAGGTGCACGTTCCCGAGCAGTACCACCGGTCGGTCTGACCTCCGCGCCCCGGCGGACCCCGGCTGGTCTCGTCAGGCGGGGCGCGCCCCACGGGCGGCGGGGTGGGGGTCAGGCGGGGCTCGGCTCCGCCGAGGTCCGGGGCCCGGGTCGCATCAGCCGCTGGACCGTCCGCTCCAGATCCGGCAGGGTCCGCTGGCCCGCCACCGCGAGGGCGATCGCCGCGGCGACACCCGCCCAGGCGAGCGGGCCGAGCGGGGTGCAGCCGAAGAAGTGGCTGGCGCCCGGGACCTGGACGAGGACGACGAGGGCCGCGGCGGAGCCGAGGGCCGTGGTGCGGACCAGCGGGCTGTGCCGGCGGTCGGCGAGGGTCTGGGCCAGCTGGGTGCCGACCACCCCGCACAGGGCCATCGTCGTGGAGCGGCGCGCGGTGCCCGGCGTGAAGCGGCCGGCCAGCCAGGCGAGGGTGGCGCCCAGGCAGGTGGTCAGGGCACGGTGGCGGATCTGGCGCATGAGGGGCGCGCCGAGGAGGTCGGTGCCGAGCGGCTCCGGCCCCGGGGCGGCACCCTCCGTGTCGCCTCCGTCCGCGCCGCCCGGCTCCTCCTTGGGGGTGACCGCCACCGCCATCGCGGGGAACAGGTCGGTGAACAGGTTCACCAGCAGCATCTGGCGGGTGGAGAGCGGGGCCCGTCCGGCGAGCAGCGTGCCGAGGATGCCGAAGCCGATCTCGCCCGCGTTGCCGCCGATCAGGATGGCGATGGCGTCGGTGACGCTGTGCCACAGGGAGCGGCCCTCGGTGACCGCCTCGATCAGCACCGACAGGTCCTCGTCGGTCAGGACCAGGTCGGCCGCGTTCCGGGCGGCGGCGGAGCCGCGGGCCTGGATGCCCACGCCGATGTCGGCGGCGCGGATGGCGGCGGCGTCGTTGGCGCCGTCGCCGACCATCCCGACCACCCGGCCCGCGTCCCGCAGCGCCTCCACGACCTGGAGCTTCTGCTCGGGCGCGACCCGCGCCACGACACCCGCGTCCCGCAGCATCCTCGACCGTACGGACCGGTCGGCGGAGGCCAGTTCGTCGCCCGTGACGACGGTCGTGTCCTCGGGCCAGCCGAGTTCGGCGGCGATCGCCCGGGCGGTCTGCGGGTGGTCGCCGGTCAGCATGACCGGTCGTACGCCCGCCTCGCGCAGCCCGCGCACCAGGTCGGTGGACGTCTCGCGCGGCACGTCGGCGAGCGCGAGCAGGCCGGTGAAGTCCAGGTCGTCCAGCGGTTCTTCGAGGGCGGTGGACGGCTCCTCGCCCGCGCGCAGCGGGCGTTCGGCGACCGCGAGGACGCGCAGACCGTCGCGGGCGAGGGACTGCGCGGTCCCGGACGCGTGATCGGGGAGACCGGGACAGGCGGGCAGGACCGTCTCCGGGGCGCCCTTGACCACCAGGACGGGGGTGCCGTCCGCCGCTGTGCCGACGGCCGCGGCGTAGCCGCGGGCCGCCTCGAAGGGCCGCCCCTCGGTCTGCTCCCACTCCGGGTCGGGGCCGGCCGCGTCCAGCACCGCCTCGTCGGTGGCGTGCACCGGGCGATTCGAGCCGCCGTTCAGACGGGGACAGGCGCGCGCGGCGACCCGCAGGGTGCGGGCCGTGTCGTCGGCGCCGGTGTCCTTGAGGGTGCGGACGGTGCCGTCGGCCTCGCCGACCCGGACCAGGTGGAGGCGGTTCTCGGTGAGGGTGCCCGTCTTGTCGAAGCAGACGGTGTCCATACGGCCCAGCGCCTCCAGGGTGCGCGGGGTGCGTACGAGGACGCCGCGGCGGCTCAGCCTACGGGCAGCCGACAACTGTGCCACCGTGGCGACCAGCGGCAGCCCCTCGGGGACGGCGGCCACGGCCACCGCGACGCCGCCGCTCACCGCCTCCTTGATCGGAGTGCCGCGCAGCAGCGACAGACCCGTCACCGCCGCGCCACCGGCCAGGGTCAACGGCAGGGCCTTGCGGGTGAGTTCATGGATCTTGGCCTGGACACCGGCGGACGGGGGCGTGCGCGCGGCCAGGGCGACGGCGCGTGCGGCCTCCGTGCGGTCGCCGGTGCCGACGACGACGGCCCTGGCCTGGCCCGCCACCACGGTGGTGCCCTCGAAGACCATGCAGCTACGGTCGGCGACCGGCGCGCGGGGTGTCGGGGCCGTCTGCTTGTCCACCGGCAGGGACTCCCCGGTGAGCGCCGACTCGTCCACCTCCAGGCCGTCCTCCCACAGCAGCCGGGCGTCGGCGGGCACGACGTCGTCCGCCTTCAGCTCGATCACGTCGCCCGGGTCGAGCACGGCGGCGTCCACGGTCTCGGCCTCCGCCGACGCGTCGACGGGGGGCGGGCCTGTGGGCTCGTCCGGCTCCCGGGGTGTGACGCGGGCCTTCTGCTGCTGGTCGGCGAGCAGTCCCGACAGCGCCCGTTCGGCGCGCAGCCGTTGCAGACCGCCGACCAGGGCGTTCAGATCGAGCGCGCCGAAGACGAGGAGGGCGTCCACGACCGAGCCGAGGATCGCGGAGGCGGCCGAGCCGACCGCCAGCACCGGGGTGAGCGGATCGTCCAGCTCCCCCCGGACGGCCCGGGCCAGCTCCACCGTCCAGCGCACGGGGGCGGCGGCGGGCGTGTGGCCCACCGTGTCGGCCACCTCGTGGAGCCGCCCGGCGGCCTGCTCGACCACCGTGGTGTCCTCCTCCTCGCCGGCCGCGTGGTCGAGCCGGTCGAGGACGTCGTCCGGGGGCAGCGCGTGCCAGGCGGTGCGCGGCCGGGGGCGCGGCGCCCGCGCCAGGGCCACGCCGAGGGCGCCACGTACACCGCTGAGCAGGGCCGTCGCGGCGCCGACGTCGACGGGCACGTGGCGCAGTCCGGGCAGACGGGCGCTCCGGCGCGCCCCCTCGGCCTCGCCGACGGCCACGAGCAGCCCGGACAGGGCCGCGCCGGACCGGGCGAGGGTCTGCGACCGGTGGCCCACCGTACGGGCCGCCGGTACGGCCGTCAGCAGCCGCCACACGTCGGCGAGACCGTTGAGGGCGAGGACGTCCGCGCCCCAGACGACGGCGGAGTCCCCGTCCGCGAGGGCGACGGCCACGTCCCCGCCGAGCAGACCGTCCAGGACGTCCATGCCTTCCGGCGCGGGGGTCGTGGCGTGCCCGGCGCCAGCGTCCTCGCCTCGGTCGTGGGCGCCGTCGTCCCGCGCGCCCGTGCCCTCGTCCGGCACGTCGGCGGTGGCGGGCGCGCCCGTGGTGTCGTCGTCGGGCGTGCGCGTGATGTCGTCCCGTACGTGGGTGTCCTCGATGCCCGCCTCGGGGTCGGTGGAGGGGAAGCGGGCGACGGTCAGGACGGCGGCGCCCTCGTCGCGCAGGCCCCGCACCACCTCGCGCAGGGGGCGGTCGCCGGTCACGACCTGGTCGGCGAGGCTCGTGAAGTCGCGCAGCGCCGGGTCGTCCACCATGACGACGGCGAGCCCGGCCCGGCGCGCCGCGTCGAGCACGGTCTCGACCCAGGGGTCCGCACCCGCGCCGGGGCTCCGCAGCGCGCTGGGATGCAGTACGACGGTGTCCACGGTCTCCAGCCGCCGCAGCCTCTCGGGGTCGCGGACCAGGACGCCGGTCCGGGCGAGGGCCGCGCCGAGGACGTGGTGGAAGGCGGCGGGGCCGTAGCGGGCGGCCTTGGGCGAGCCCGCGAGGACGGCTTCGGCGGCCTCCTTGCCGTCGTGTTTGACGAGCAGGGTCGCCGCGGCGCCCAGCACACTGCCGGTGGAGGCGTGGGAGGCGTAGTCCTGGGCGGGGGTGGACCGCAGGGGCGGCCGTACGGAGGGACGCGGGGGCAGGCCGACGCGCCGCGGGGTGCACACCTGGTCGTGGACGGTGTCGAAGGCGGTCGCGCGGGCCAGGGTGTCCCCCAGCTGGCAGGTGCGCAGCGCCCCGTCGAGCAGCAGGGCGATCGGGGTCTGGCCCGCGGCGTGGACGGCGGCGTTGGCCGTGGCCAGCAGCACGTCCATGCGGGACGGACCGAGCCGGTCGCGCAGGAACGCGCGGAAGCGGGGGTTCTCACGCAGCAGCGTCGCCGCCGCTGTGACCAGGCGCGGTGAGCGCGGCAGCCGCAGGAAGGAGCCGACGAGGGCGACACCTGTGCCGAGGGTGTCGGCGGCGAGGGCCGTCGCGGCGGCCCGGGTGCCGGCCGGGTCGCCGGGGTGGGTGTATCCCTCGACGTCCTCGTCGGCCAGGGACAGCCCGTGCCGGGCGGCGAGTGCGACCGCCTCGTCCACGACCGTGTCGCCGAGGGCCTCCTCGGCGGCGGACACCACCAGACGCGCGAGGCCCCGGTCCCAGTAGGCGAGCGCCACGTCCGGCCGCTCGGCCAGTGCGGCGGCCACCTTTCGGGCCGCGTGTTCCGTGCCGCCCTCGCGGTGAACCCGTTCGAAGGTCTCGGGCCGCAGCGCGAGATGGGCCCGCGCGCCGGAGCGCCAGGGGCGCGCACCACCCGGCAGCGCGCTACGGGCGACGCGTGCGACGTGCGCGGCGCTGTCCGCGCCCCGGACGCTCGCCCGTGCCGTTCCGGCCACCGCTCCCGCGGCCAGGCCGACGGCGGGTCCGGCTCCTCGGGCGAGGAGCCGGGGCCCGGCCAGCGCGAGCCCGGTGGCGGCGGCCGTCGGACGTGTCAGCAGTCCGAGTCCCCCGGTGCGCCCCTGCTCAGCCTGTGCATCACCCCACCGGCCACGTCGTGCCATGGCTCTCCCTCACCTCACGCGTGATGCCCTTCCGGGGGAGCCGGGTTCCCGCGAATCGGCTCGTCATCCATGGTTCTGGGGTGGATGGGGCGGAGTACGGCGCGTGAGGTCGCGGAGGCGCTCGGTCACGGTGTGCGGGCGCACCTGGGGGCGCAGGTGTCCCGTACGCTGCGCCTCACCTCTGCTGGAGCAGCCGGGACGGGACCGCTTCGGCGAGGGCGCGGTAGCCCTCAGGGTTGAGGTGGAGCCAGTCGCCGTCGTGGAGGGTCGGCCGGAGTCGGCTCGGGTTCTGCGGGTCGCGGACGACACGGTCGAAGTCGAGGACGGCGTCGAAGCGGCCGCTGGTGCGGATCCAGGTGTTGACCGCCTGCCGCGCGTCCTCGCGGTGCCCGTCGGCGTCGTCGTACAGCGTGTTGCCGTCGAACGGGAGCAGGGTCGCGCCGTACACCCGGATGCCCTGGGCGTGGGCGCGGACGATGATCTGGTCGTAGGCGGCGATGAGGTCGGCGGTGACGCGCCGCTGGGCGGCGGGGGTGGCCTCGGCCGTTCCGATGTCGTTGATGCCTTCGAAGACGATCAGTTGTTCGACGGCGCTGTGGGCCAGGATGTCGCGGTCCAGCCGGGCGAGCGCGTTGGGGCCGAGGCCGTCGTTGAGGATGCGGTTGCCGCCGGCGGCCTGGTTCACCACGGCGATGTTCCGGGTGGCGGGCTTCTGCTGGAGGCGGTCGAAGAGCTGGTCGGGCCAGCGGTTGTTGCCGTTGGTGGTGGAGCCCCGGCCGTCGGTCAGCGAGTCGCCGAGGACGGCGACGGCGGTGGTGGCGGGCCGGGAGAGGACCTCGATGTCGCTGAGCAGGTACCAGTGGTTGGTGGGGGTGGCGCCGGGGAGGTCCTCGTCGCGGGTGCCGTCCCCGTGCTGGAGGTAGGAGGTGGTGCGGGAGCCGGGGTGCGAGGTGAGGGCGAGGGACGCCTGCCCCTCGGCCAGGTACGTGGTCACGGTGAGGTTGGAGCCGGGCCGCACCGTGAAGTCCAGCGGGTCGGAGACGACCTGGGCGCCGACCGGCACGGTCGTGGCGTCCCGGCCGCCGAACGTCACCGCCCGGGTGGTGCCCGGCTCGACGGCGCCGACCCCGGCCTGCCCGCCCTTGGGGAGGGCGACGGTGACCGCCGTCAGCGGCAGCGCGGTGCCGCCGAAGGCGTTGGAGAAGCGCAACCGGACCCGGTCGCCGCCGGTGGTGACGCGCACGGTCTGCCGCAGAGTGGTGTCGACGAGCACCGCCCGCTCGCCGGTGAACGGCGCCGGCGGCATGTTGTGCGCCTCGGTGAGCTGCGGCATCGCCGACCAGGTGTTGACCCAGTGCCGGGCGGACGTGGCCGTGTCACCGGCACCGGCGGTGCCCTGCGGGCCCCTGACGAGCGCCACCACGGCGGAGGACGTCACGACGAGGGCCAGCGCGAGGACGCAGGCGGCGACGAGATGGGCGAGCGACACACGGCTCGACGGCTTGGACGGTTGCACGGGCGATACCTTTCTGCGGGAACGGGGCTCTGCTGGAAGGGCTCGGGGGTTCGGGTTCGTCGATGACTTGCAGGTGCGACTGCGACTGCGACTACGACTGCGGGTGCGTTGTGGCTTGTCGCGCGGTTCCCCGCGCCCCTGAAAGCGGCCGGGGCTGCGCCCCGTGCTTTGGCGTGAGGGGACTCGACGCCAAGGCGCGCGGGGTCCCGGGCGCGCACCCGGCCGGTGCGCGTCCGGCGGTGGATGGAGGCGAGGCGGGTCGGCGGGTCAGGCGCGACCCCTCCCGTGGCGGGCCCGGCGGTGGGTGCGGCGCTGTTGCGGGGGCGGTCGGCCCGGGTGCCGGCGCCCGGCGCGAGCGCGCGACCGACCCCGGCGCCCGGCGCGATCACATGACCGACCCCGGCGCCCGGCGCGATCACGTGACCGGCACCGCCGCGCGGGCGCGTGGTCGCGGTGACGTCGGTCGCGATCACGATGCCCCGCGCGGGGCCTTACGGGGCGCCCCGGTCGGTGACGGTCTGCCGGTCAGCCCTCTCCCGCCGAGCCGGCCCAGGGTCTGTCGTTCGGATCATGCCGGCTTCGGGCAACGGCGCCTTGACGCCCGCGGCCCAGGCGTGACCAAACGACAGGCCCTCGGGCAGGGGGCACGGTTCACTGGCCCGTGATGCCGAAGAAGGTCAGGACGCGCTGGCCCATGCCCCGGGCGTACACGTTGTGGCCGACGCCCTGCATGCTGATGCCCTCGACGGGGGCCCGGTCACCGGTACCGCCGTAGCGGGTGCGAGTCCAGCCGTTCTGGGGCGAGTCGGTGGAGCTCGGCGTCTGACCGACGCCGCGCACATTGGTCCACTGCTTGATCTCCTCCCCGAAGTTCGGGTACCGCAGCGTGTCGTCCTGGGTGCCGTGCCACAGCTGCATCCGGGGCCGGGGGCCGTTGTAGCCGGGGTAGGCGCCGCGGACCAGGTCGCCCCACGCCTGCGGGGACCGGATGATCCTTCCGTTCGCGCAGTCGCTGTTCCACTCCGAGCCGTTGGTGGTGGCGAAGCAGGCGAACGGGACGCCGGCGAAGGCGGCACCCGCGGCGAACACGTCCGGGTAGACGCCGAGCAGGACGTTGGTCATCATCGCGCCGGAGGAGATGCCGGTGGCGAAGATCCTGCTGGTGTCGGCGTTGTAGGTGCGGACCGTCCAGTCGACCATCGACTTGATGCCCACGGGGTCGCTGCCGCCGCCCCGGCGCAGCGCCTGCGGCGAGGCGACGTCGAAGCACTTGCTGCTGCGCGTGACGGACGGGTAGACCACGATGAAGCCGTAGCGGTCGGCGAGCGAGGCGTACTCGGTGCCGCTGTACATGGCGGGCCCGGAGCCGGTGCAGTAGTGCACGGCCACGACGATCGCCGGTTTCCTGGCGACGTTGTTCGGCACGTACAGGTACATCTGGAGGTTGCTGGGGTTCTGCCCGAAGTTGGTGATCTGGGTGAGCGCCGCGCGGGGCGCCGCCTCGGCCTTCGCGTCCCGCGCGGCGCCCGCGTCCGGAGCGGCCTGCGCGAGCGACGACGGCTCGGGGAGCGGCGCGGCCGAGGCCGCCGGGGCGGTGAGGAACGTGGTCGCGAGTAACGGCGTCAGGGCGGCGAACAGTGCGACGAGGGCTTTTCGGAGCGGTCGGCGCGCGGTGCGGTGGGGGGTTCGGGGCACGTCGTTGTCCCTTCAGCGGGCCGGGAGGGAAGCGTCCGCCGAGCATCGTGACATGCACATGGCCGCCCTGGAAGCGCTCCCACACGTCGAAAGAATTCGCTCCCCGGCGCGCCACCGGAGCGCGTACGCCGGCCCCGCGGGCCGGGACGCCCGCTTCACCTGGGGCGCCCCATGGTCTTTTGCGCGAAGCGTTGACTAGAAAGCGCTTGCACCCTACGTTCCGTTCAGCAGTGTGAACAGGCCACCCTCGCCGCCTGGAGCGGAAGGGGGCGCCTGGACTTCATCTGCCTGCACTCAAGCTTCTCCCCGGATGTCGAGTCCCCCAGCTCGACCACCCGACCCGCTCTTGGCGGTCAGCATGGCACACAACGTTCACGTACATGGACCGTCAGTTCCTAGCTGAAGGGACGCACCCGCATGCGTACCGTCCCCCCACGTATCCCCCCACGCACACTCGCGCGAAGAACCTCCTCGACGGCCGCGGCGACCGTTCTCGCGGCGGCCGCGGTGATCGCCCTGCCGCAGACCGCGGGGGCCGCGGAGAGCTCACCGATCGGCTACGGCGCCGGGACCACCGGCGGTGGCGGCGCGCCGCCGGTCACCGTCTCGACCCTGGCCGCCTTCAGAAGCGCCGTGGCCGGTGACACGGCGAAGGTCGTCCGGGTCAGCGGCCTGATATCGCTCAGTGGCCAGGTCGACCTCGGCTCCCACACGACGGTGCTGGGCGTGGGCGCGTCCTCCGGGTTCACCGGGGGCGGCCTGCGCATCAAGGAGAAGACCGATGTCGTCGTCCGCAACCTGAACATCAGCAAGCCGGTCGCGCCCGCCGACGGGATCACCGTGCAGGAGTCGACGCGGGTGTGGATCGACCACAACTCCTTCTCCGCCGACCGCGATCACGACAAGGACCACTACGACGGCCTGCTGGACATCAACCACGGCTCGGACGACGTGACGGTGTCCTGGAACACCTTCAAGAACCACTTCAAGGGTTCGCTCGTCGGCCACAGCGACAACAACGCCTCAGAGGACACCGGCCACTTGAAGGTGACGTACCACCACAACCACTTCAGCGACGTCCACTCGCGCATCCCCAGCCTGCGCTTCGGCACCGGGCACTTCTACAACAACTACGTGGACGGCGCCGAGACCGCCTGCCATTCGCGCATGGGCGCCCAGATGCTCGTGGAGAACAACGTCTTCCGCGACACGTTGGTCGCCGTCACCACGCACCGCAGCAGTGACGTGGACGGCTACGCCAATCTGCGCGGCAACGACCTCGGTGGGGCCGCCACCGAGGTCTCCCGGACGGGGACGTTCACCTCCCCGCCGTACCGCTACACCGCGGAACCCGCCTCGTCCGTCGTCGCCTCGGTGACGTCGGGTGCGGGCGCCGGAAAGCTCTGACCACCCCCACCCCCACCCCCACCCCCTCGGAGACAGAAGGAATCGGGACATGACTTCTGCGGCACGTACGCGCGCCCGCACGCGCGCGCTGACCGGGACGATGGCCGCGTTCGGCCTCTCGTTTGGCATGATCATGACCAGTGGCGCCACTCCGGCGAGCGCCGCGACCTGGCCGTCGGCCTCCGGCAACCAGCCGGTGACCTCCACCATCTCGGTGTCCGGTGTCCGCGACGGCGGCATGAAGCGCTACTACGGCAGCGGCGACCTGGCCGGGGACGGCCAGGAGGAGGGCCAGGACCCGATCTTCAAGCTCGCGGCCGGCGCGACGCTGAAGAACGTCATCATCGGCGCCCCCGGCGCCGACGGCATCCACTGCGAGGGCAACTGCACCCTTCAGAACGTGTGGTGGGAGGACGTCGGCGAGGACGCCGCGACCTTCCGCGGCGGCTCCACCTACACGGTGACCGGCGGCGGCGCCAGGAAGGCCGCGGACAAGGTGTTCCAGCACAACGGGCCGGGAACCCTGAACATCTCCAACTTCGCGGTCAGCGAGTTCAAGACGCTGTACCGCTCCTGCGGCGACTGCTCCACCCAGTACACCCGCAAGGTGAACCTCAACAACATCGAGGTCACCGGAACGGGTTCCACCGCCCGGCTCGTCGGCATCAACGTCAACCGCGGCGACGTGGCGACCCTGCGCAGGATCACGATCCTCAACGACAGCGGCCGCAAGGTCGTGCCCTGCCAGAAGTACAACAACAACACGGCCGTCGGTACGGGCCCCGACAGCACCAACTGCCTGTACTCCGGCTCGGACATCACCTACAGGTGAGGCCGCTCGTCACCCACCGGTGAGTCCGCTCCCCACGGCCGGACGGGGTCTCCCCCCACGGGCCTCGTCCGGCGTCCCGGTGGCCCGCCGTCGGCGTTGGGCCACCGGGACGCCGGTGCGAGGCGGGTGTCGACCGGGGCGACGCATCAGGGCAGGGGCGCCCTCACCAGATCTTGCGCTCCCACAGCGGGGCGATGCGCTCCCACGCCTCGTCCCACTGGTCCATCCTGCGCCGCTCCAGACGGCCCCGGACGAGCCTGCCGCCCGCGAAGGGCACGGCCGCCACGAAGATTCCCGCCAGCCCACCGACCAGACCGGCCCGCAGCCGGGCCTGGGTCTCCCCGGCGGGCTCGGTCACCAGCCGGCCCCGGGCATCCGTCCAGACGGTGACCGGAGTGCCCATGACGTCGGCCGGGTCGACCCGGGCCTGACCCTCGCGCGTGGAGCCGTCCGGCGCGGCCCAGCGCACCTTCGCCCACACCTTCTCGGCGCCCGCGCCGCTGCCGGCGCCCGGCTCCGGCGCGTCCTGCACGAGCCGCGCCTCCACGGGCCGCCACTCCTCGCGCTGCCGGGCCAGACCGGACTCGACGGAGTCCGCGGACAGCAACCCCGCGACCAGGCCGCCGCCCACGGTGAGGACCCAGGCGACGACCAGCACCCAGGACTCCAGCCGGTCACCGCGCCGTTTGAGCGGGTTCCGCCGCCAGCGCCACAGCCACACCTTCGGACCACGGAATGCCACCATCGGGGGCACCCTCCCTCACGCACACAGGACAGCCGGACCGCACTCCCATACGGCGGCGGCCCCGTCCCTGCTCATGCGACCTGGGTCACCCCGCCCGCGGTATGGCTCGATCCCACCCGTCCCCCACCCGTCCCCCACCCGCCACATGCCGCCCGACCTGCGGCGATGGCGACTCAAGGGGTGACTGTCAGTGGCTGGGTGCAGACTGGCCCGTGACTGAGACGACGATGTCCAGGGAGGTGGCCGGGATGGCCGAGGTACTGCTCACCGTAGGCACGCGCAAGGGCCTGTTCATCGGGCGGCGGCGAGGCGGCGCCTGGGAGTTCGACGACAGCCCGTACTTCAACGCGCAGGCCGTCTACGCGGTCGCCGTCGACACCCGCGGGGACACGCCCCGTCTGCTCGTCGGGGGCGACAGCGCGCACTGGGGCCCCTCCGTGTTCCACTCCGACGACCTCGGGCGCACCTGGACGGAACCGGCCCGTCCAGCCGTGAAGTTCCCCAAGGACACGGGCGCCTCCCTGGAACGGGTGTGGCAGCTGCACCCGTCGGCCGCCGAACCGGACGTGGTGTACGCGGGCACGGAGCCGGCCGCGCTGTACCGCTCGGAGGACCGGGGCGAGACCTTCGAGCTGGTGCGGCCGCTGTGGGAGCACCCGACCCGCGACAAGTGGCAGCCGGGCGGTGGCGGCGAGGGGCTGCACACCATCCTCACCGACCGGCGTGACCCGCGCGCGACGACCGTCGCCGTCTCCGCCGCAGGCGTGTTCCGCACCGAGGACGGCGGCGCGAGCTGGTCGCCGTCCAACTCCGGGGTCTCCGCGGTGTTCCTGCCGGACCCCGACCCGGAGTTCGGCCAGTGCGTGCACAAGGTCACGCGGGACGCGGTGACCCCCGACCGGCTCTATCTGCAGAACCACTGGGGGGTGTACCGCAGCGACGACGGCGGCGCCCACTGGACGGACATCGGCGAGGGGCTGCCGTCCACGTTCGGGTTCGCCGCCGTGGCCCACCCCCACCGCGGGGACACCGCGTACGTGTTCCCCATCAACGCGGACGCGGACCGGGTCCCCGCCGACCACCGCTGCCGGGTCTTCCGCACGGCGGACGCGGGCGGGAGCTGGGAAGCGCTGTCCAGCGGCCTGCCGACGGACGACCACTACGGCACGGTGCTGCGCGACGCGATGTGCACGGACGACGCGGACCCGGCGGGCGTCTACTTCGGCAACCGCAACGGCGAGGTGTACGCGTCGGCGGACGACGGGGACAGCTGGCTCCAGTTGGCGTCCCATCTGCCGGACGTGCTGTGCGTACGGGCGGCGGTGATCGACTGACGGCGTGGACTGACGGGCCGGACCCCAAGTCGGCCCGGAACGGGCTCGGTTCGGCATCGAAACGGTCAGCACCGGTCGCACCGCGACCGGTGGTTGATCGTCGGCGCGGTCGCGGCAGTAGGGTGACGCCGTGGCACCACGACCGTTGCATGAAATCGTCGAAGCGGGCTGGGCGAAGGCGCTGGAGCCCGTGGCCGGACAGATCGCCAGGATGGGCGACTTCCTGCGTGCGGAGATCTCCGCGGGACGCACCTACCTCCCGGCCGGACCGAACGTCCTGCGCGCCTTCCAGCAGCCCTTCGACGACGTCCGCGTCCTCATCGTCGGCCAGGACCCGTACCCGACACCGGGGCACGCGGTGGGCCTGTCCTTCTCGGTGGCCCCGGAGGTACGGCCCCTGCCGGGCAGCCTGATCAACATCTACCGGGAGCTCGGCAACGACCTGGGGCTGCCGCCGCCGGGCAACGGCGATCTGACGCCCTGGACCCAGCAGGGCGTCCTGCTGCTCAACAGGGCGCTCACCACCGCCCCGCGCAAACCGGCGGCACACCGGGGGAAGGGCTGGGAGGAGGTCACCGAGCAGGCGATACGGGCGCTGGCCGCGCGCGGGCGCCCCCTGGTGTCGATCCTGTGGGGCCGCGACGCCCGCAACCTCCGCCCCCTACTGGGCGATCTGCCGTCCATCGAGTCCGCCCACCCCTCCCCCATGTCGGCCGACCGCGGGTTCTTCGGCTCCCGCCCCTTCAGCCGCGCCAACGACCTGCTCGCCCGTCAGGGCGGTACTCCCGTGGACTGGCGTCTGCCATGACGGCCGCCGGGGTGCCGTCCGGGGAACGGCCAAAACCGGTGTCCGCCTCGGCGGGCGGCGGGGAGGGCCCCGTCGTCCTCGCGGTGGACTCGGGTGGGTCGGGGCTGCGGGTGGCGCTCGCCGTCGGCGGCACCGTCGTCGGGGAGCCGCTCGCCTCCGGGGAGCCGGTGCGCACCGGGGCGTCGGGCATCGACGCGGGGCATCTGCTGGAGCTGGTGCTGCCCAGGGCGCGGCAGTTGCTCGCGGACGCGGGGCGGGAGCGGCCCGGCGCGGTCGCCGTCGGGGCGGCCGGGTTCGCGACGCTCGGGGAGCGGTTGCGGGCCGAGTTGCCGTCCGCGTTCGCACGTGAACTGGGGGCCCGGCGGACGGCGCTGGTGGCCGACGCCGTCACGGCGTACACCGGCGCGCTGGGGGCGCGGCCCGGTGCCGTGATCGCCGCCGGTACGGGGCTGATCGCGATCGGCACCGATCTGCGGGCCTGGCGGCGGGCGGACGGCTGGGGCCATCTGCTCGGGGACTGCGGTGGCGGGGCGTGGATCGGGCGGGCGGGGCTGGAGGCGGCGCTGCGGGCCCACGACGGGCGCGGCGGCGGCTCGGAGGCGCTCCTCGGGCGTCTGGAGGGCATGTTCGGCCCACCGGACAGGCTGCCCGGGCAGCTCTACCCCCGGCCCGACCGTCCGGCGGTGCTGGCCTCCTTCGCACCCGAGGTGGCCGCCTGCGCGGGCGAGGACCCGGTGGCGGCGGACATCCTGCGCACCGCCGCCCGGCACATGGCCGACGCCGCGGTCGCCGTCTGCCCGGCGTCGGGCGACCCCCTGGTGGCGCTGACCGGCGGCCTGTTCAAGCTGGGCGGCCCTCTCCTCGTACCGCTGGAGGAGGAGTTGGCACGGCGGCTGCCGCGGGCCCGGAGGGTGCCCACGGAGGGCGATCCGCTGCTCGGCGCCGTACGGATCGCTACCGATCTGGCCACCGGCGGCCTCCGATTGCCGTACGACGATCGGCTGTTGTACACAGTGGCCGAAAAGTAGTACCTGAAATACGGACCAAAGCAGCCTGTCCGACAAGCACCACTGTGGTCAGTCAAGAGCACTGCTCGGCAGATAAATGCGGTATTGATCGGCCTGATCGACCCGTAACTCATCAGACAAATCCGGACGGATACCGCTCACCTGCACCCTCCCCGAACAGGGGAACCCCGGAAACAAGTAACATGCGGCGCCATGAGCTCCCCCACTGGGCCCGCGTCCGGCCTGCCAGTACGAATGCCGCGACCCCGCCAGCCCGGCCGGCACCGCCGACCGGAACCCCTGGCGGCTCCCGAGGGCGCGCCCGCGCTGCTCCTCGCGGTGCCGGGCACGCCCAGCGCCGCCACGCGCAGCCTCGCCGAGGAGGTCGTGAGCATCGCGCGCTCCGAGCTGCCCGGCCTCGACGCCCGCATCGGTTACGTCGACGGCGGCGGCGACGAGTTCCCCACCCTTCAGTCGGTGCTCACGGGTGCCGCCGAGGAGCGCACCGCCCGCTACGAGCAGGCGCGGGCCGCCGGTCTCGACGTCAAGGAGCCGGACGGCCCCGTCGCCGTCGTCGTGCCCCTGCTGGCCGGTCCCGACAACGCGACGCTGCGGCAGGTCCGCCAGGCGGTCATGGAAAGCCGGATCGCGGCCGAGCTGACCGATGTCCTCGGCCCGCACCCGCTGCTCGCCGAGGCGCTGCACGTGCGGCTGTCGGAGGCGGGTCTGGCGCGTGCCGACCGTGCCCGGCTGTTCACCGTCGCCACCGCCGCGGACGGCATCATCCTCGCCTCCGTGGGCGGTGACGAGGCCGTGCAGGCGGCCGGTATCACGGGCATGCTGCTGGCCGCGCGGCTCGCGGTGCCGGTGATGGCCGCCGCGCTCGACCAGGAGGGTTCGATCAGCTCCGTGGCCGAGCAGCTGCGCTCCTCCGGTTCCCAGCAGCTCGCGCTCGCGCCGTATCTGATAGGGCCGGAGATCGACGCCGCCCTCATCGCGGACGCCGCGGCGGAGGCGGGGTGCTCGGCCGCCGAGGCGCTCGGCCCGTACCCGGCGATCGGCAAGCTGGCGCTCGGCAAGTACACGACGGCGCTGGGTATCGCCCCGCCGCAGCAGCAGGGCATGCCGGTCCGCTGACTGAGGCCGCGCCCGGTCCGTCTCGACCCGTACGGCCGAGGGCCCGCTCCTCTCGCAGGAGCGGGCCCTCGGCCGTACGCGTGCCCGGGGAGCCGCGCCCGCCCACGCGGGGCGCCGTCAGGTGTCCAGGACGACGCACGAGGCGGCGGGCACGTCGACGGAGCCGGCGAGGACCGGGACGCCGGTGTCCGGGTCGACCGTGAACCAGGTGACGTTCCCGGAGTGCTGGTTGGCGACGTACAGCGTGCCCGCCGCGTAGGCGAGGGCGCGGGGCCAGCGGCCGCCGCAGGGGACGGTGGTGACCAGGCGCAGGGAGGGGCCCTCGACGGCGAGCACGGACAGGACGTCCGTGCCGCGGGTCGCCGTCCACACATGGCGTCCGTCGGGCGACACCACGATGCCCGAGGGGTACGCGTCGCCGTCCGGGGCGGCGGGAAGCACCGGGACCTCCCCCAGGGGCTCCAGAGGGCCGTCGGGGGCGTTCCAGCGGCACACGGTGACGGTCGGGGCGAGTTCGTTCAGCACATGGACGTACATGCCGTCCGGGGCGCTCGGCGGGGAGGAGGCCGCCCCGCCGGTCGGGGCGAGGGCGAGGTGGCGCGGACCGGAGCCCGGCCGCAGCCGCGTCGCGGAGCGCACGACGGGCACTCCCTCCTCCAGCGCGCAGACCCGCACCGTGTCGGTGCCGAGGTCGACGGAGAGGAACCGGTCGCCGGCCGGGGTGGGTACCACCTGGTGGGCGTGCGGGCGCCCCTCGTGGTCCGGGTGCGGGCCCACGCCGGGGTGGCGGAGGGTGCCGGAGGCGATGGGGGCGAGGGTGCCGTCGGGGAGCAGCGGGACGGCGGTGACGCTGCCGGCGGCGTGGTCGGCGGTCAGGACGTGGCCGTCGAGGACGCACAGGTGGGTGGGGCCGGCGCCGACCGGGACGGGCGGGCCCGTCAGGGCGGGCTTGTCGTCCGCCACCTGGAAGGCGGCGACCGCGCCGTCGGGGTTCTCACTGACGGCGTAGAGCGTCTCGCCGTCCGCGGACAGGGCGAGGTAGGACGGGTCGGGGACGTCGGCGGCGGCGCCCGAGACGAGGGTCAGGGCGCCGCTGTCCTCGTCCACGGCGGCGACGAGGACGCCGGGGCCTCCCTCCGTCGTGAACGAGCCGATGTACGCGCGGCGCTCCCGCTTCCCTTGTGCTGCTGCCACTGCCGTCCCCTCCCGGTGGTGTTCGGTGCGGGTGAGGGTAGCAGCAGGTCTAGACCAACAGCAGTGCTTGATCTGCGTCGTCCGTCGGGGTGGTGGCGTGCCCGCGGGTCAGGAGCCGGCCAGCCGGGAGCCCGGGGTCCTGCCCAGGGGCAGGGCCAGGTCGGACAGGGTCCGCTCCAGGTTGTGCAGGTGGACCAGGGGGGTGCCGGGTTCCGGCTGGTGCGGGGCCTCCTGGCCGGTGAGGTGCTGCGGCCAGGCCGGGGCCCGCGTCTCGTGGACGGTCAGCGCCTCCACCGCCGCCTTCACCCGCCAGCAGGCGGCCACGAGGGACGCCTCGTGGGAGGCGGGCGGCTCGACGGTGGCCGACACCAGGGCGTGGACCTCGTTCACACAGTCGTCGAGGAGGCGCAGGGCCTGGCGGGCGCGCGCCTTGCGGCCGTGGAACGGGTTCAGCGGATGCACCAGCGGGGCGAGGGCGACACGGGCCCGCCCGAACAGCGCCTCCAGTTCGGCGGCGTGCGGGGCCGGGTCGGCCTCGGGGTCGCCCTCCAGCCGGGCGGCCGTCTGGGTCGCGGCGGCGTGCACGCAGTGCAGGGCCCGCAGGATCCAGGCGTCGTTGGTCGCGTGGGTGGTGACCGGCAGGACGAGGACCACCGCGAGCATGGCGCAGCCCGCGCCGACCCCCGTCTCGACGAGCCGGAGCGCGAGCAGTTGGGCGTCCAGGACGCCGAGCAGACCGTAGAGGAGGCTGGCCATGACGGTGACCGCCAGCATCATCCAGGAGTACGACACGGCCGCCGTGTAGAAGATCCCGAAGACGCAGAGGGCGACGAGGGCGGCCGACGCCACGGGCGCCCCGTCGAGCGGGACGGCCACGAGGAGGCCGACGGCGACGCCGATCACGGTCCCGAGGACGCGGCGGAAACCACGGACCAGGGTCTCGCCCCGGGACGTCGTGTTGACGAAGATCCACCAGGCGGTGCCGACGGCCCAGTACCAGCGGTCCTCGGAGAACCCCTGGCCGACGACGAGCGCGACCGCGCAGGCGGCCGCGGCCTGGAACGCCTGCCGGGTGGTGGGCCGGTCCAGGCCGGTGCGGGGCGCCTCGGTGGGGGGCGCGATCGGAGGGGCGCCGCGTTCTATGGGCCACAGGACGAAGCGCACGGCCCCGGCGACCAGGAGGGCGAGGGTCATGGCGGCGTAGAGGCCGGGCAGTTGCGCGGGGACCGCGTGCAGGAACTGCGTGACGAAGAAGCTCATGAAGGCGAAGATGCCGAGCGCCTGACCGCGTGCTCCCCAGCGGCGGGCGTAGACCCCGCAGAAGACGGTGGCGACGAACGCCATGTCGCGGGCGGCCGTGAGGTCGTGCAGCGTGGTGGCGAACGCCAGGACCGGGAATCCGGCGAGAGGCAGCAGGGCGGTGGTGATCCGCTGGGCGCGAACCGTGCCGTCGGTGACGGTGAAGAGGGCGAGGAGCGCGGCGAGGCCCCCCGTGATCGACGCGGGGAGCGGGAAGCCGCTCAGCTCGGAGACGGCCACCGCGGCGCCCACGCCGATGACGGCGCGGACGGAGTTCCGCAGCCGCAGACGCCCCGGATCAGGCGCTGTGAACATCCTCTTCATGGCCGTGTACCGCCCCCTCGCACTGGTGCGTGCCGCGTCCGCGGCGTGCTGGGTCTCAGCGGGCGGCGGGCACAGCGAAGGCGCCGCGCTCCGGGTCCGGCCTCGTCGCCGTCCGGCACTGCGCGGCGCCGAAACTACGTGGATAGGGCAAGAGATAAGCACCTTTGACCCCGATGGCTCAACTCGGAGGTCCTGGGCTGAGCCATTGGCCCAGGCGGCAAGGGCCGCGATGGGCCCTTGGTGGGCCATCGGATCAGGGATCGGGCGAACGGCCTTGTGAGCGGTCCGTTGATACCGTTTCCATGATCGTCGAATGGCGCAGGGAGGTCGGCGGATCATGGCCGTGGACGAGCTCGACACCCGGATCCTGCGGTTGCTGCTGGAGCAGCCGCGGACGAGTGTGCGGGAGTACGCCCGGGTGCTCGGTGTCGCGCGGGGGACGCTGCAGGCCCGGCTCGACCGGCTGGAGCGGGACGGCGTGATCACCGGGACGGCGCCGTCGCTCTCCCCCGCCGCGCTCGGCCATCCGGTGCTGGCCTTCGTGCACATCGAGGTGACGCAGGGGCACCTCGACGACGTGGGGGACGCGCTGGCGGCCGTGCCGGAGATCATCGAGGCGTTCTCCATCACGGGCGGCGGCGATCTGCTGACCCGGGTCGTGGCCCGCGACAACGCGCACCTGGAGGACGTGATCCAGTCGCTGATCAGCCTGCCCGGCGTGGTGCGCACCCGCACGGAGGTCGCGCTGCGGGAGCGGGTGCCGTACCGGTTGCTGCCGCTGGTGGAGTCGGTCGGCCGGGCCGCCGGGAACTGAGCGCGCGGCGGGGGCGCGTTCGTGGTGGGGGCGGGGTTTCGTCGGCGGCTGCGGGTGCGTGGGGCTTGTTCGCGCAGTTCCCCGCGCCCCGGAAAAGCAGGGCCTGCGGCCCCGTGCTTTTCATCTGAAGGGCGGGCCGCAGGCCCGATCCCTTCAGGTGCGCGGGGAACTGCGCGAGAAACCACAACGGACCCGCACCCGCCACACCACACGCACCCCCGAGCTATGAGGCGCCCGCCCCCCCAACGCTCACGTGTCGAAGTCGACCGTCAGCGTCTCCGACACCGGATACGTCTGGCACGTCAGCACATACCCCGCCGCCACCTCCGCCGGTTCCAGCGCGTAGTTGCGGCGCATGTCCGCCTTGCCGTCGGGGACGAGCGCGCGGCAGGTGCCGCAGACGCCGCCCTTGCAGGCGAAGGGGAGGTCGGGGCGGGTGCGCTGCGCCGCGTCGAGGATCGTGCGGTCGCGGGGCAGGGGCGCGGTGGTGGTGCGGCCGTCGAGCGTGATGGTGACCTCGCTGACAGGGCCCTCGGCGGCGGCCTCCTCGTGGCGGACCTCGCGGACGGGTTCGTCGTCGGCGTAGAAGAGTTCCTGATGGACGCGGTCGACCGGGACGCCGAGGCCGGTGAGGACCTGCTGGGCGTCGCGGACCATGCCGTGCGGGCCGCACAGCCACCAGTGGTCGGCGGTGTCGACGTCGACGAGGGAGCCGATGAGCGTCGAGAGACGTCCGGCGTCCAGGCGGCCCGAGAGCAGCTCCGCCTCGCGCGGCTCGCGGGACAGGACGTGGGCCAGCTGGAAGCGGGCCGGGTACAGGTCCTTCAGGTCGGCGAGTTCGTCGGCGAACATCACCGTGCCGGTGCGCCGGTTGCCGTAGAAGAGGGTCACCGTGGAGCGGGGGTCGGCGGCCAGGACGGACTCGGCGATGGAGATCATCGGGGTGATTCCGGAGCCCGCCGCGATCAGCACATGGTGGCCGGGGGCGGTGAGGTCCGGGGTGAAGAAGCCGGTGGGCGGCATGACCTCGACCGTGTCGCCGGGGCGTACGTCGTTCACCAGCCAGGAGGAGAACAGGCCGCCCGGGACGACCCGGACGCCGATGCGTGGTGCCGAACCCGCAGGTGAGCAGATCGAGTAGGAGCGGCGTTCGTCCCGTCCGTCGATCTCCCGCCGCAACGTCAGCGACTGGCCGGGCGCGAACGTGAACTCCTCGGCCAGCTCGTCCGGGATCTCGAACCCGACGGCGGCCGCGTCCTCGCACAACGGCCGTACCTCGGCGACGCGCAGGGCGTGGAAGACGGGTCGGCGTCGGGCGCGCGGACGTACGGCCGGCGTGCCGCCGTCGCCCTCGCCGGTGGCCGGACCGGGCACCGCGGAGGCGACCGAACCCGCGGCCCCGACAGCGGCCGCGACAGCGGCCTCGCCCGCGGCCTCCGCCACCGGTCCCCCGCGAAGGCCCCCGGTGGGCCCTTCCGTGAAGCCCTTCATTCAGATCTCCTTGACGTGCTCGAACGGCTCGCGGCAGGTGTGGCAGCGCCACAGGGACTTGCAGGAGGTGGCGGCGAAGCGGGAGGTCTCCCCCGTGTCCCGGGAGCCGCAGCGGGGGCAGGGGACCGTGCGCCGGGTGGCGGACAGCTGGAGGGGGACCGGGCCGCGAGGGGCGGGCCCCGGCGGGGCGATGCCGTGCTCGGTCAGCTTGCGGCGGCCCGACTCCGTGATCCAGTCGGTGGTCCAGGGCGGGCTGAGGACCGTGCGGATCTCCACCCGCTCGTATCCCGCCGCGCGCAGCCTCGCCGCCACGTCGGCCCGCATCTCGGCCATCGCCGGGCAGCCCGAGTAGGTGGGGGTGAGGCTCGCGATCACCGTGCCGTCGCCGGTCAGCTCCACGTCCCGCAGGACGCCGAGGTCGGCGAGGGTGAGCATCGGCAGCTCGGGGTCGGGCACCTGCCCGGCGATCTGCCGGGCCCGCCGGGCGTCGAGGAGGGTGGTCACCATGTCGCCTCCGGGTGGGCGCGGGCCACGCTCTGCAACTCGGCGAGCAGCGGCGCCAGATGCTCGGTGTGGTCGCCGGCGCGCCCGGCGCCCGGCAGCGGCCGGTACACCGGCATGGGCAGCCCGGCGGCCTCCGTGACCTGCCGCAGCACGTCGACGACCTCGTCCCGTACGTCGTACGCGGTGAACAGCTCGCCGAAGTACGGGCCGACCTGCTCCAGCGCCTTCCGCATCCGCCGGTGCGATTCGTCGGTGCCGTCGCCGAGCCGTACGGACCAGTCGGCGGCGTACTGGCGGTGGTAGGTCAGTTCCTTGACGCCCTTGGCCGCGATCGCGGCGAGGACGGGGTCGGGGTGGTCCACCAGCCGTTCGAAGTGCGCGAGGCGCCAGCTGGACAGGACGAGGAGCCGGACGACGGAGAACGCGAAGTCGCCGTTCGGGAGTTCGGCGAGGCGTACGTTGCGGAAGTCCTGGGCGTCCCGGAAGTAGGCGTAGGCGTCCTCGTCGCGGCCGGTGCCGTCGACCTGGCCGGCACGGGAGTACAACAGGCGGGCCTGGCCGAGGAGGTCGAGGCCGATGTTGGCGAGCGCGACCTCCTCCTCCAGCTCGGGCGCGCGGGTCGTCCACTCGGCGAGCCGCTGGGCCGAGACCAGGGCGTCGTCGGCCAACGCCACACAGACGCGGGCCAGTTCCCCTATGTCGACGCCCTCGGGCACCCCGGTGTCGACGCCGTGGAGGGGGTCCTCGAAGCCGGTGCCGTACGCCCAGCGGGTGTCGTCGTCGTGTCCCTCGGCGAGGGTCAGATAGACGTGGTCGTCACTCATGCCCTGCTCCTCAGATGTGCGGGACGTCGTCGGGAATGTCGTAGAACGTCGGGTGGCGGTACACCTTGTCGGCGCTGGGCTCGAAGAAGGGGTCCTTCTCGTCGCGGGTGGAGGCGGCGATGTGCTCCGAACGCACCACCCAGAGGGAGACGCCCTCGTTGCGGCGGGTGTAGAGGTCGCGGGCGTGGGTGAGCGCCATCTGGTCGTCGGCGGCGTGCAACGAGCCCACGTGGACGTGGTTCAGGCCGCGCTTGCCGCGCACGAACACCTCGTACAGCGGCCAGTCGCCCTTGTTCCCGCGCGCCGCGCCCCTGTCGTCCGTGCCGGTCATGCCGCCGTCCCCTTCCGGGCTCGCTCGCTCTGCCGGGCCGCGTGGGCGGTGGCCGCCTCACGCACCCAGGCGCCTTCCTCGTGGGCCGTCCTGCGGCGTTCCATCCGCTGGTCGTTGCAGGGCCCGTCGCCGGTGATGACCCGCTTCAGCTCGGCCCAGTCGGGGGTGCCGAAGTCGTGGCGGCCACGCTCCTCGTTCCACTTCAGGTCCGGGTCCGGGAGGGTGACGCCGAGCTTCTCGGCCTGCGGGACGGTCATGTCGACGAACCGCTGCCGCAGTTCGTCGTTGGAGTGCCGCTTGATCTTCCAGGCCATGGACTGCGCCGAGTTGGGCGAGGCGTCGTCCGGCGGGCCGAACATCATCAGCGACGGCCACCACCAGCGGTCCACGGCGTCCTGCACCATCGCGCGCTGCTCGTCGGTGCCGCGCATCATCGTCAGCAGCAACTCGTAGCCCTGCCGCTGGTGGAACGACTCCTCCTTGCAGATCCGCACCATCGCCCGCGCGTACGGGCCGTACGAACTGCGGCACAACGGGACCTGGTTGCAGATGGCGGCGCCGTCCACGAACCAGCCGATGACACCCACGTCGGCGAAGTTCCGCGTCGGGTAGTTGAAGATCGACGAGTACTTCTGGCGGCCCTCGATCAGCCGGCGCGTCAGGTCCGCGCGGTCGGCGCCCAGGGTCTCGGCAGCCGAGTACAGGTACAGCCCGTGCCCCGCCTCGTCCTGGACCTTCGCGAACAGGATCGCCTTGCGGCGCAGGGACGGCGCGCGGGTGATCCACTCGCCCTCCGGCTGCATGCCGATGATCTCCGAGTGCGCGTGCTGCGCGATCTGCCGGATCAGCGTCCGGCGATAGCCCTCCGGCATCCAGTCACGCGGCTCGATCCGCTGGTCCCGCGCGATCGTCGCGTCGAAGTGCTCCTGGAGCGCGTCCTCGGGCGGCGCCCCGGCGGAATCTGTCGTCGTCATCGATACCAGCTTCCCAACCGATCATTCGTTCGGTACCAGTGTGACGCGATTCGAGCGGACGGGCAAGACCCGTCCCGTCCCCTCTCCCCGGCGGCGCGACGGGTGGGTGTGACCGTGGAGGTGGAGGTGGAGGTCGTCGACCCGGAGACCCTGGAGCGCTCGGTGGTCAAGCGAGGCGGGTGCAGGACCTGCGCGACCGGTGACCCGCCGACGCCGGGGGCCGGGTCGGTACGGGGCCTGCGCGGCCCGGCCCCCGCGGTGGCGCTACCGCCGGCTCCCCCGGTGCACCACGTGGCCGCCCGTCACCGTGAGGAGGACCGGCGCCTCGGCGACCTCGTCGGCGGGGGCGTCGACCGGGTCGAGGGCCAGTGCCGTCAGGTCCGCCCGGTAGCCTTCGGCGATCCGTCCGGCGACCGCCTCCTCGCCCGCCGCGAGCGCCGCGTGGCTGGTGCAGCCCTCCAGCGCCTGGAGTCCGCTGAGCCCGGCGCGGGAGGAGGCGGCGCCGCGCGGTGCCCGGGCCGTGGCCAGTACCCCGCGGGCGTCGTGGTGGGCGATGGGCCAGTCGGAGCCGAGCGCGACGACCACGCCCGCGTCCCGCAGGTCCCGCAGCCGCCAGGCCCGTGAGGCGCGTTCCTCGCCGAGCCGCGACGACCACGCGTCGGACAGGTCGGCACGGGTGTAGTCGGTGTGCGGGGGCTGCATGGAGGCGACGACCCCGACCTCGGCGAACCGTGCCACGAGGTCGTCGGGCACCGACTCGATGTGCTCGACCCGGTGCGTGTGCCGCCCGCCGGGCCCCAGCGACTCGACCGTGGACAGGACGTGGCGCACGGCGGCGTCGCCGATCGCGTGCGTGGCCGTCCGCACCCCGGCGCGGTGCAGGACGCGTACGGCGTCGCTGTATGCGTCCGGGTCGGGCCAGAACGCGTCGGTGCCCTGGCCGTGGCAGTCGGGGTGGTCGAGCCAGGCGGTGCCGCCCTCGACGGTGCCGTCCATGAAGAACTTCACCCCGCCGACCTGCCAGTGCCGGCCGCCCCTGCCCTGGAGGGCGACCAGCTCCGCGAGGTCGTCCGCGTCGGCGCCCGGCATGCACCACGGCGCGAAGCGCAGCCGCAGCGGCAGGACGGTCTCCCGGGCGACGGCGTCCATCAGGGCGGGATCGCCGAGGTCCATGACGTGGGCGCCGGTGAGGCCGGTGGCCGCCATGGCGTTCAACAGGTCGATCAACCGGGTGCGGCGTTCGTCGTACGTCGCGCGGGGCATGACCGTCGTGACGAGGTCCATCGCGGCGTGCTCGACGAGATGTCCGGTCAGTCGTCCGTCGGCGTCGACGGCGATGTGGGAGCGCTGGGCGAAGGTCCGCGGCCCGGTGATGCCGGCGGCCCGCAGCGCGGCCCCGGTGACGAGGGCGGAGTGGCCGTCGTAGAGGCGGAGGAAAGCGGGCGCGCCGTCCAGGACGTCCTCGACGAGGGCGCGGTCGACGGGGCGGCCCTCGAAGGCGTTGTGGTCCAGGCCCCAGCCGAGGACCCAGCCGTCGATGCGGGGCGCGGTGGCGAGCGCGGAGCGCAGTCCGTCGAGGTCGCGTACGGCGGTGAGGTCGAGTCCGGTGGCCAGGTCAAGGCCCCACACGGGGTGACTGTGCCCGTCCACCAGGCCCGGCACCAGCCACCCGCCGCCCAGGTCCACCACTTCGGTGTCCGACCCGCGCCAGTCCCGTACGTCCGCGTCCTCGCCCACGGCGGCGATCAGCCCGTCGCGTACGGCGACGGCGGAGGCGTGCGGCCGGTGCGGGTCGAGGGTGCGGATGTGGGCGCCGGTGATGACGAGGTCGGCGAGGGGCATCGGGAGGGGTCTCCTTGAGAGGGGCGGACGGAGGGTGGGGGTCACTCGGCGGTGTCGGCCGGTGGCTCGGCGGCGAAGCCCGCGTACACCTCGGGCCTGGACCGGCGCAGCCACCACCCGAGGGCGAGACCGATGACGAGGACGGCGGGGACGATCGCCGCGAGGACGGTGTTGACGGTGGTGGAGGCGCCGGTGAACTGGTCGAGGTGGGTGACGACCAGGGCGATGGCACCGGTCAGCAGCACCGCGGCGGCGACGGGCGCGACGACCGTGCGCAGGGCACCCTCGCCATGGGTGCGGCGCCGGAAGTAGAGCGGTACGGCGATGGCGGCGAGCAGTTGCAGCACCATCAGGGCGAGCATGCCGGGCGTGTTCACCCACAGCAGCAGTTGCGTGTACGGGTCGGCGCCGGCCGCGGCGAAGGCGAGGACGACGGCCGCGCCGAGCACGGTCTGGGCGAGGCCGGCGACGTACGGGGAGCGGTGGCGGGGGTGGACCCGGGCCAGGGCCTTGGGGAGGATCCCCTCCTCGGCGAGGGCCAGCCCGTAGCGGTTGATGGCGTTGTGGAAGGCCAGCAGCGAGGCCAGGACGCTGGTGACGATGAGGATGTGCATCAGGTCGGCCGCCCAGGGGCCGACGTAGACCGTGATGGCGGAGAAGAACAGGTCCGCGGGGTTCGAGCCGGCCGTGGCGATGACCTTCGCGTCGCCGAAGGCCTGGATCACCGTCCACACGACGAACGCGTAGAACAGGCCGAGGAAGGCGACGGCGAGGTAGGTGGCGCGCGGCACGGTGCGGGCCGGGTCGCGGGCCTCCCGGCGGTAGATCACGGTGGACTCGAAGCCGGTGAACGCGGCGAACGCGAAGGCCAGGACGGCGATCATGCCGGGGACCATGACGTTGCCGGGCGCGAAGGACGCGAGGGACAGGCCGTCGGCGCCGCCGTCGACCAGGACCGCGCCGGCGAGCAGGACCAGGATGCCGGTCTCGGCGACGAGGAGGACGCCGAGGACCTTGGCGCCGAAGTCGATGGACCGGTACCCGCCGTAGCCGATGAGCAGCAGGCCCAGGAGGGCGACGGGCAGCCAGGGGACGTCGGCGCCGAACAGGGAGCGGGCGGTGTCGCGGGTGGCGGTGCCGAGGAGGCCGTAGACGCCGATCTCCATGCCGTTGTAGCCGACGAGCGCGAGGAGCGCGGCGCCGATGCCGGCCCGGCGGCCGAGGCCGCGGGTGATGAACGCGTAGAAGGCACCGGCGCTGCGGACGTGGCGGCTCATGGTGGTGAAACCGATGGCGAAGACGGCGAGCGTGAGTCCGGCGAGCAGATAGCCGGCGGGGGCGCCGATGCCGCCCATCAGGATCGCGAGGGGGGCGACGCCGGCCATCACGGTGAGCGGGGCGGCGGCGGAGACCACGAAGAAGGCGATGTCGGTGGTGCCGAGGGAGCCCCGGCGCAGCGAGTACGTGGCGGGCGCTTCGGTCCCGGCCTGGTCCGCGCTGGGCGCGGAGGGGGTGACGGTCATCGGGGAAAGCCCTTCTGGCTGCTTGCGGGGACAGGGCCACCGGGTGGTCGGGGGACGAGGCCACCGGGTGGGCGGGGTCGCCCGGACCGGTAAACCTAAAGGCTTTCGGTTTTGGCAATGTAACCTTCACCTCGACCGCTGGGAAGACCCCGAAGAGGACGGACACCATGGGACGGCCGCGCACACCCCTGCTGGACCGGGAGCGCATCACCAGCACCGCGCTCGAACTCGTCGACGCGCAGGGCGATTTCAGCGTCCCGCAGATCGCCCGGCGGCTCGGGGTGCAGACCGGATCCGTGTATCACCATGTGGACGGCCGGGACGGCATCGTGGAACTGCTGCGCGAGCGGGTCACCGAGGGCATCGACGTCTCCGCGCTGGAGCTGCGCCCCTGGGACGAGGCCCTCGCGGCCTGGGCCCGCTCCTACCGCGCCGCCTTCGCCGCCCACCCCCGGGCCATCCCGCTGCTCATGACGTCCCCGGTGCGGGCCCCGCGCGTCCTGGATCAGTACGAGCGCGCCGTCACGCTGCTCCTCGACGCGGGCTTCCCCCTCGCCGACGTGATGCCGGTGCTGGTCGCCCTGGAGAACGTCGTCCTCGGTTCGGCCCTCGATCTGGCCGCGCCGGAGGCCATGTGGGAGATCGCCGACGAGACGGCCACGCCCCGCCTCACCGAGGCGCTCGACGCCGTCGGCGACCACCGCGCGGACGCCGCCTTCGAACTGGCCCTGGACGGCTTCCTCGACCACGCGCGCCGCAGACGGGAGACGCACGCGGCGCTCTGACGACGGCGCGGGCCGGCGGCGTCGTCAGTGGGGGCTGCCACCATGGGCCGCATGGACGAGGTGGACGAGGAAGTCATCCCCATTCTCCGGGTCGCGGACGCCGCGGCCGCGGTCGCCTGGTACGAGCGACTGGGCTTCGCCCAGCAGTGGGAGCACCGCTTCGCACCGGGGCTCCCCGCGTTCGTCGAGGTCGCCCGGGGCGGCATACGGCTGTTCCTGTCGGAGCACGAGGGCGACGCCCGTCCCGACACCCTGGTCTATCTGCGGGTGCGTGACGTCGACACGCTCGCCTCCGCGTTCGGCGTGCCGGTGGAAGAGGCTCCGTGGGCGCGCGAGATCGCACTGCGCGACCCGGACGGCAACCGGTTGCGGATCGGCACGCCGACGCGCTGACCGGGGCGGGACCGCCCTCCTGGCGACGGCTCGGCCCTCGAAGCCGCGAGGCGCTCGCCGGGGGCGCCGGTCGGGGGCGCCGGTCGGGGGCGCCTGTCACGGGGTGCTCGCCCTTGCGGGTGTCTCCGATTGCCGTGGTCCCCGCCGTCGCGCAGAGTCGTGCCGTGGTGAGACACCTGAGGAGTCGGCGATACCGGGCGGCCGCCGTGGGCGCGGTGCTGCTGGGCACGCTCGCGGCGTGCGCGGGTGACTCGACGGCGCGGACCCCGCCCTCGCGGGCCGCCGCCCGGCCCACGGCGTCGGCCGTCGTGTACACCAGCAAGGCGTTCGGCGTGCCGCTGACGGTCACGGTGCCGACCTCGCTGGGCGTGCGCCCCCTGAAGGACACCCGCACCTTCCTGACCTGGATGAAGGACGAGAGCGACCGGGTCCGGTTCCTGTTGCCGGTGGTCGTCTATCCGCCCGGCCGGAACGACCCGGTGAAGCCGGCCCGCGACTACGACGCCTACCTGGCCTTCCTGCGCGGGCAGAGCGACTACCACGCGAAGTGGCG
Organism: Streptomyces sp. MA5143a; assembly: GCF_900290235.1. Lineage (GTDB taxonomy): Bacteria > Actinomycetota > Actinomycetes > Streptomycetales > Streptomycetaceae > Streptomyces. The sequence goes on along the minus strand of NZ_OLMK01000061.1, from coordinate 182,188 downwards.
GGACACGGACGAGACCACCGTCGACGGGCACCCGGCGACCCTGATGACCGGCACCACCGACTGGTCGCTCAACGGCAGCATCGGCTGCCCCACCGCCGACGGGAACGCCGAGCACGACTGCTACGGCCTCCAGCCCGAGTTCGCCCTGCGCCTGGCCGTCATCGACATCGGCGACCGGACCCCGCTGGTCGCCTGGACCACGGTGAACACCGATCAGCAGCCCGACACAGCGGCCGCGTTCACCCGCTTCGAGACCATGCTGCGCGGCCTGAGGTTCACGTCCCGGAGGTGAGGGCACCGCCCTCGGCGCCGGACGCGGAGGGCGGGAAAACTCCTGTGCGGTGATTCGTACACCTCTGCGATCATCCCGGGATGGCCAACCGTCTCGCATCCGTGGTTCTCCGGCACACCCGTCGTCTGCCCGCCCCCGAGGGGTCCGCGGGGGACGGCGCCGCGGCCGCGCGGCAGTTCGACGCCGCGTTGCTGTCGGTGGGGTTCAAGCTGTCGGCCGACCTGCTGGCGCACCTGTCGGGGCTGTCGTCGGCCGCGGTGGTGCACACCGCCACGCGCACGCTGCGTACGGTGCGCGAGATGGTGGGCGACCACGTCGCGCACAACACGTACTTCATCGACTTCCCCGCGAACGTGCCGGACACCGAGGAGTTCTGGACGCGGTGCGTGGCCGAGGCGCTCCGGGACCGCGAGGCGCGCGGCAGCGTGCTCTCCCAGCTGGCGCACGGGGTGCTGAACCTGCTCAGCCTGCCGTCGTACGGCCGCTACCAGCACACCTACGAGGAGATGCTCGCCGTGCAGGACGAGCTGATCGCCTCGGCCGGCGACCGGCTGACGGTCCTGCACCTCGGCGGGGCCCTGGACGACGAGGTCACCGCCCTCTACCTGGCGCTCGCGGGCAGCACCACACCGCTGGGCGAGGAGCACCTCGCCGACCTGAAGGTCCTCGCGGAGCGGTGCGCGACCGGGCCGCAGCCCGAGGTGATCCCGGTCCGGGAGAACCGCGCGGTGGTCAACGAGGCCCGCCTCGCCGTCGGCGCCGACCTGCTCCTGGACACCGTCACCGATGTGCTGCGGCTGGCCTGCGCCCTGTCGGGCGGTGACGTGACGCTGCGGGAGCCGACACGGCTGCGGACAATACCGCGTCCGGTGCGCCGGGCGCTTCTCGCGGGCCTGGACGCCGTGGTCGCGGAGAGTCCCGCGAAGCTCTGCGACGTGCACGCGTACCGCGAGCCCTTCAAGCGGCTCGGTGAGCGCCTCCACCCGCACGAGTACCCGCGGTGGCCGCACGCCGCCGAGGTGTTCGCCGTGGCCCGCGGTGAGAAGGAGGCACTGTCCCTCGACAGCCGCGCGCAGCGACTGCTCGGTGAGGGCGACGTCCCCGGCGCCGTCGGCCTGCTGCGGTCCGCGCCCGGCAAGCTGTTCCGGGCCCTGGACCACCTGCTGCGGACCGCCGCCGGCCAGGAGGAGCGGGACGCGGTGGTGGCCGCGGCAGTGGAGGTCGCCCCGCAGGTGTCGGGCCGGGTCGTGCTGGCCGTGCGCGAGCATCTGCTCAACCGGGAGCGGGAGTCCGGCGAGCGCCGGGTGTTCGTCAACCGCCGGGGCCGGGCCTGGGTCGCCGCCGACGTGCGGCCGGCCGTGCCCGCGGGGGACCGCGAGCGTCTGATCGCCGCCCTCGACGCGGAGCTGCGCCGCCGCCTGCCGGTGCCGGCCCGGCTGCTGGTCGACCCGGACGTCCTGGACGTGGCGCTGCCGCTCAGCGGCCGGGCGACGACCGCCGGGCTCGGTGTGCTGCCGCGGGGCTCCGCCTCGGCGGTGGACGGCGAGCTGCTGCGCTTCTTCGTGTACTGGAAGGAGCGCGGGCGTCGGACCGACTACGACCTGTCGGCGCTGCTCCTGAACGCCGACTACAGCACCGACAGCTGGCTCTCGTACACCTCGCTCAAGACGGTCGGGGGCGAGCACTCCGGTGACATCACCGAGGCGCCGGAGGGAGCCTCGGAGTTCATCGATCTGGGCCTGGACCGGGTGCGCGGCTCGTTCGTCGTTCCGCAGGTGAACATCTACACGGGTGAGGGGTTCGACGAGGCCGAGGAGTCGTTCTTCGGGTTCATGCTGCGGGACGCGGAACAGAAGGGCCGTCCGTTCGAACCGCGCACCGTGCGGATGAAGTCGGAGCTGCGCGGGCCGGGTCGGGTGGCGCTGCCGCTGGCGTTCAGGCGGGAGCGGGACGGCCGCTGGAGCGCGAAGTGGCTGCACCTCTGTCTGAAGGGCGTCTCGGCGGGCAACCGGGTCGAGGAGAACCAGGCATCGGTGTCGCGCGTGGTGCGGGCCGTCATGGAGCGGGAGCAGCTCACGGTGCGGTACCTCGTCGGTCTGATGACGGACGCCGACGGGACGACGGCCGTGGAGTCCTGGGACGGCGGGTCCGTCCCGGCCGAGCCGGTCACGTACATCGGTCTCGAACGCCCCGAGGGGCTGCATCCGGACTCCCGGATCATCACCCTCGAAAATCTGCGCGACCTGATTCCGGGCTAGGGCCCTTCTGATGGATCTCCGTGGCAGAAGGAGCGGCGTTCGGTGCGTGCTCTCAGTGTGCCGGACGGAAGCCCTCGTAGCGGAGCTACTAGGGCTTTTGTCCGGTGCGGCGAGAATGGGTGCCGGGCGTCGCGACGCCGCGGAGATCCATCAGAAGGGCCCTAGTGCTAGCGTGGCCGAAGGCGAGGCCATGAAGGGGCTTCCTTCTCCATTCCTCCTTGTAACGAGTCCCTTCGCTTTCCTCGCCGCTCACGTCGCCCCGGGCGGCGCCCGCGTTCACCGCGCGAGCGCCGCCCGTGCCGCGTCCAGGGCCTGCTGCGCGTAGCCGCGGCCGAAGAGCACCGTGTGGACCAGCAGGGGGAAGAGCTGGTGGAGGCCGACACGGTCCTGCCAGCCGGCGGCCAGGGGCGCCGCCCGCTGGTAGGCGTCGAGCACCCGGTCGAGGTGGGGGCAGCCGAAGAGGGTGAGCATCGCCAGGTCGGTCTCTCGGTGGCCGCCGTGCGCGGCGGGGTCGATGAGCCAGGCACGGCCGTCGGCGCCCCAGAGGACGTTGCCGTTCCACAGGTCGCCGTGCAGCCGGGCGGGCGGCTCGGCGGGGCCCGCGAGATCGGGCAGCCGCGCGCAGACCTCCTCGAACACGGCGGCCTCCGCCGGGCGGATCGCGCCGCTGTCGACGGCGAGCCGCAGGTACGGCAGCACCCGGTGCTCGGCGTACCAGCCGGGCCAGTCGGCACCGGGGGCGTTCCGCATGGGGGCGTGCCCGATGGAGGCGTGCTCCGGGCCGCCGGGGGGTGCGGCGCCGAAGGCGGGCGCTCCCGCGGTGTGCAGGGCGGCCAGGGACTCCCCGAGTCGGGTCGCCGCCGCGGCGCCGGGTGAGCCCTGCCGGACCCGGTCGATCACCAGGCGGTCCCCCTCCTGGCCGTGGACCGCGGGAACGGGGACCGCGCCCGCTTCGGCCAGCCAGCGCAGTCCGGCCGCCTCCGCCCGTGCCGCGTCCGGTCCGTCGGCCCGCTTGACGATCACCACACGGCCGTCGTCGAGGGTGACCTCGGTGAGGGCGCCGGAGAGCGGGCGCTCGCCGGCGACCGTGGAGCCGGTGTGCCGTACGACCAGGTCGCCGGGCGCGTCGTGAGCGCTCACGGAGAACCACCTCCAGATCCCTCGCGGCCGACCGCGTTCCCGGGAACCGTACGGGCCGCGCCCGGCCCGGGTGAAATCTCCGCGCCCTGTCGTGCCCTGGCTGCCCCCTGGCGCGGGCGGGTGTCGTGCGTCCCGCGCGCCGGGGCCGGGCGCGGCTGAGGGGCGCGGGTGCGCGGGGCGGCCCCGCGTCTGCCTCGGTCGGTGGTTTCCGCCTCCCGAGGACCCGAAGTCGCCCCTTTCACGCGGTGCCCGACCGGCCGCCCCGTCTGTTTGGCTTGACCTGCGACGCGCGCCGCACAGCCGCCCGCGCCGCTCACCGCCGCCGCTCCGGCGTCCATCGCCTCGGAATCCGCCCACGACCACGTCGTACGCGCGCCACCCGAGTTCCCCGTACCGCCGTCGACCGGTGTCCCGGTGTCCGCCCGTGTTTCCGCGCGTCCTCGCACGTCCCGGCACCTCCGCGTACGTCCGCTCACCCTTCGGGAGGGAAAGTGACCGCCCCCGTGAGTTCCTCCGAAAGCGCCCCCGATCCCGCCGACGAACCGCACCACACCAGTCTGAGCACCCGGGCCGCGCGCCAGCTCGCGACGACCACCAAATCCGCGCCGCAGATGCAGGCCATCACGTCCCGGTGGCTGCTCAGGATGCTGCCGTGGGTGGACGTCAAGGGCGGCACCTACCGGGTCAACCGGCGCCTGCAACTGCGGATCGGCCGGGGCCGGGTGCAGTTCGACCAGAACGGCGCCGACGACGTCAAGGTCATCCCGGAGACCCTCACCGAACTGCCCGCGCTGCGCGGCTACTCCGACCTCGCGGCGCTCAGGGAGATCTCCCAGCGCTTCCGGGTCCGTGAGGTGCGGGCAGGGCAGGTGCTGGTCGACGCCGGGCAGCCGGTGACGGAGGCGTACCTCGTGGTGCACGGCCGGTTCACCCGGTACACCACCGGCAAGTACGGGGAGGAGGAGGTCCTCGGCGTCATCGCCGACGGCGACGGGCTGGGCGACGAGGCGATCGGCCACGCCGACCCGCTGTGGCTCAGCTCCGTGCGGGCCGAGACGTCGGCCGTGGTACTGGCGCTCAACTGGGACACGCTGATGGCGTTCGTGGACCGCACCCCGTCGCTGCGGGCCCAGTTCGACGCCTTCGCCGACCGGCAGAACAAGCCGATGAACCGCAAGGGCGAAGCGGATGTCCCCCTGGAGGCCGGCCATGTGGGCGAGTTGACGCTTCCGGGTGGCTTCGTGGACTACGACCTCGCCCCCCGCGAGTACGAACTGTCGCTCACCCAGACCGTGCTGCGCGTGCACACCCGTGTGGCGGACCTCTACAACCACCCGATGGACCAGACGGAGCAGCAACTCCGGCTGACCATCCAGGAGATCCGGGAACGCCAGGAGTGGGAGCTGGTCAACAACCGCGAGTTCGGTCTGCTGCACAACGTCGACTACGGGCAGCGTGTCAGCACCTTCTCCGGGCCGCCGACCCCGGACGACATGGACGAACTGCTGTCGATGCGCCGCAAGACCCGGATGTTCCTGGCCCATCCGAAGGCGATCGCGGCCTTCTTCCGGCAGTGCAACCGGCGTGGACTGACGCCCGGAACGGTCAGTCTCGGCGGGCACGAGGTACCGGCCTGGCGCGGGGTCCCGCTGCTGCCGTGCGGCAAGATCCCGATCAGCGCGCAGCACACGACCAGCATCATCGCGCTGCGCACCGGCGAGAAGGACCAGGGCGTCATCGGTCTGCACCGGACCGGTATCCCCGAGGAGTACGAGCCGTCGCTGAACGTGCGGTTCATGGGCATCGACACCACCGCGATCATGAGCTATCTGGTCACGGCCTACTACTCGATGGCCGTGCTGGTGCCCGACGCCGCCGGGATCCTGGAGAACGTGCAGATCGGATGGATGCCGGAATGAACGGACCCTCGTCGTCCGGCGCCGGGACCGCGACCCGGCTTCCGGGACCGCCGAGCCTCGCCCGACGGTCCCCCGCCCGTGACGGGGGCGCGATCCCCGGACTGCGGTACCGGCCGGCCGTGCCCGCCGATCCCGCGAAGGTCGCGGAGGTCGACCGCAGACTCGCGGCGTGGGCCGACCACCTCGATCTGTTCCCTCCGCAGTGGCGGGGCCAGTTCGAACGGTTCGGGCTCGGCCGGGCGATCGTGCTCGCGCATCCGGGCGCGGCGGGCATCGACCACCTCACCGCCGCCGGGAAGCTGCTCCTCGCCGAGCACCTCGTCGACAACGTCTACTGCGAGGTGGACGAGGGCAAGGGCGGATCGCCGCGCGGCCTCGGCGGCCGGCTGCTCATGGCCCAGTCGGCGCTCGACCCGTTCCACGGCACCCCCGACCTGGAGGACCGGTGGCAGCACGGCGTTCGGGCCGACGGGCCGCTGCGCTCGTACCGCTTCGCGCTGCGGGACTACGCGGTGTTCGCCACACCCAGCCAGACCGACCGTCTCGTCCACGACCTGGCCCGGCTGCACCTGGGCTATCTCGGTGAGGCCGCCTGGGCGGAGACCGCGCACATGCCGGGGGTGTGGGAGTACCTGGTGATGCGGCAGTTCAACAACTTCCGGCCCTGTCTCGCGGTGGTCGACGCCGTGGACGGCTGGGAGCTGCCGGAAGCGCTCTACGCCCGGCCCGAGGTCCAGCGGATCACGGCCCTCGCGGGCAACGCCGCCACGATCGTCAACGATCTGTACTCCTTCACCAAGGAGCTGACCCATGACCCCGACCATCTGAACCTGCCCGTGGTGATCGCCGCCGACGAGCGGTGCGGGCTGAAGGCGGCCTATCTGAAGGCCGTCGAGATCCACAACCGGATCATGGAGGCGTTCGAGGAGGAGTCCGCGGCGCTGTCCGCCACCTCCCCGCCGATCGAGCGCTACGTCACCGCGGTCGCCGCCTGGGTGGCCGGCAGCCATGAGTGGCACGCCACCAACACCGACCGCTACAGCCTTCCCGACTACTGGTAACGCCCCGCACGGCCGACGCCCGATCGCAGCGAAGGAGCCCTTGTTGACCATCATCGACGCCGTCACCCCGCCCGCCGCACCGGCGCCCGACCGGCCCCCGGTCCCCTCCCCGGCCCGCTCCACCTACCAGCGGAGGGTCGCCGACTACTGGAACGCCGAGGAGAACCCGGTCAACCTCGAACTCGGCAGGATCGACGACCTCTACCACCATCACTACGGTGTCGGGGAGGCCGACTGGTCGGTCCTCGACGACGACCCCGACCCGGCGCGCCGCCGGGAGCGTGTCACCGCCGAACTGCACCGCCTGGAACAGGCCCAGGCGGAGCTGCTGGCCCACCATCTGGGTCCGCTCTCCCCCTCCGACCGTGTCTTCGACGCCGGGTGCGGGCGCGGCGGCGGCAGCGTGGTGGCGCATCTGCGGTACGGCTGCCACGCCGACGGCGTCACCATCTCCGCGAAGCAGGCCGACTTCGCCAACGACCAGGCGAGGAGGCGCGGCATCGACGACCGGGTCCGCTACCACCACCGCGACATGCTCGACACGGGGCTGCCCGCCGGGGAGTTCGCCGCGTCCTGGAACAACGAGTCCACGATGTACGTCGAGCTGGACCTGCTGTTCGCCGAGCACGCCCGGCTGCTGCGCCGCGGCGGACGCTATGTGACCATCACGGGTTGCTACAACGATGCCTACGGGCGCGCCTCCCGCGAGGTGTCCCTCATCAACGCGCACTACATCTGCGACATCCATCCCCGCTCGGCGTACTTCCGCGCGCTGGCCCGCAACCGTCTGGTCCCCGTCCATGTGCGGGACCTCACGGCTGCCGCCCTGCCCTACTGGGAGCTGCGCAAGCAGGCCGACCACCTGGTCACCGGCATCGAGGACACCTTCATCACCGCCTACGGGAACGGCAGTTTCCAGTACCTGCTGATCGTGGCCGACCGCGTCTGACCGGCGGAACGGCCGCGGGCGGCCGGCTGCCGGGTGCGGCGGACGGCCCGGATCACGGCTCCGAGGTCTCGGACTCGAGCGCGGTGCGGGTCGGCATGCCGTAGACGCCCGACTCGTCGTCGAGGATGACGCGGGTGAGCTGGTAGCCGCGGACGGCGCTCTCGACCTCCCGGTCGTACTCGCCGTCGGCGTCCCCGTCGTAGAGGCCGACCTGGCGCAGCCGGAGCTGGAGTTCGGTGACCTCGGGACCCTGGTCGCCGAGGCCGAGCACCGGGTTCTGTTCGGCGCTCCCGCTCGGCGCGGGGCCCGACGTGCGGGTCGCGCCGCTGTTGGACGGGGTCCGGGTCGGGCGGCCGGAGCCGCTCGGGGCGGTCGAGCTCTCGCCGGGGGTCGCGTCCGGGGAGGCGCTCGGGGTGCCCGTCGACCGGCTCGGTGAGGCCGTGCCCGACGGGGTGGGCGTCGGGGTCGTGTCCTCCTGGGAGGCCTGGGCGGCCGCTTCCGGGAGCCGGGCCCGGACGTCGTCCGGCAGGGAGCCGTTCCGTGCGGGCGCGTCGTACGAGAAGAGTCCGCTCACGAGGCCCGCCGCCACCAGGGCGGCCACCGTGGCGGCCCCGGCACCGACCGCGAGCGCCCTCCTGCGTCGCGGGCCTCGCTCGTGATGGCCGGTTCCGACGGCGGGCCGCTCGTCCGGGGCGCTGGGCGGCTCCGGATACCCGGCCTGGGCAGGCAGTTTCTCCGTGGGGTCGTCCGACGTGTGCGCGGGGTCGTGGAGGCCGGAGGTGTCGTGGGCGTCGGAGGAGTCGTCGCCGACCTTCACGAACGGCCGTATCCGTACGGGGTCGAAGTCCTCGGCGGCCGCCGCCTGTGCCGTTCGGGAGTCGCGGTGGGCCTCGGACGCCTGCTCGGCGCAGGAACAGGCCGGGGTGCCGTCCGCCGCCCGGGGCGTACCGCACTGGGGGCAGACAGGGCCTGTCGGTTCAGTCACGCGCACTCACTTCGAACGGTCTTCCGGAGTTCTCACAGTCTTCTACACGAAATCCCCAAGACTTGCTTGAAACTCGAACCAGAAGTCGCACAGGAGATCGAAAAGTAGCCAACTCGGCTCAGTGCGCGCCGTGGTGACTGACCGTCGGGTCATCGCGTTCCCCACGGTTCAGGAGCTGTCGGCGGGTCAGCCGGCCGACCGTCCTGCGGGGCGCTGTGCGCAGGGTCCGCAGGACGGGCAGTTGATCCGGGGAGAGCCTGGCCCGCTCACCGCCGCCCGCGATGAGCGCGTTGACGGAGGCCATCGGGTCACCGCCGAGCTGCCGCGCCACCAGCGCGCCGACCACCAGCGGGATCAACACCACGGCCAGAGCCGAACCGGTGGCGGTGGCCTTGGCGGTGACATGCCGGAGGGGGCGCGGACGCGAGGTGTGCGTGTTCATGACGACAGTGCACCAGCGGTGGGGGCGGCCCGGCACCTGACCGCGTACTCATTCGCGGCGCCCCGGATACTCAGTGCCGCGTGGGCACCCTCCCCGCAGGGGCGCCGGGCAAGCGCCCCTCCGCTCGGACCGCCCCCACCGCTCAGGCCGCCGCCGCGGCTTCCCGCTCCCCCGCCGCCCGGTGGATGGGGGTGCCCGATCCGGTCAGCGGTACGCCCGTTCCGCCGCGCCGGGTGGCGACGATCTCCGCCGCGATGGACAGCGCCGTCTCCTCGGGCGTACGGGCCCCCAGATCGAGCCCGATCGGGGACCTGAGCCGGGCCAGCTCCCGCCCGCTCAGGCCCACTTCGAGCAACCGGCGCTCCCGGTCGGCGTGCGTGCGCCGGGAGCCCATCGCGCCGACGTACGCGACCGGCATCCGCAGCGCCGTCCTCAGCAGGGGCACGTCGAACTTGGCGTCGTGCGTGAGCACGCACAGGACGGTGCGCGCGTCGGTCTCGGTGCGCCCGAGGTAGCGGTGCGGCCAGTCCACCACGATCTCGTCGGCCTCCGGGAAGCGGGGCTTGGTGGCGAAGACGGGACGGGCGTCGCACACGGTCACGTGGTAGCCGAGGAACTTGCCCGCGCGGACCAGCGCGGAGGCGAAATCGATCGCGCCGAACACGATCATCCGGGGCGGCGGGACGGACGACTCCACGAGGAGGGTGAGCCCGCCGGGGCAGTGCGATCCGTCCGGTGACAGGTCGACGGTGCCGGTGCGCCCGGCGTCCAGCATCGTCCGGGCCTCGGCGACGGCCGTCGCGTCCAGCTCGGGGTGGCCGCCGAGCCCGCCCTCGTACCCGCCTGCGGGCCGTACGAGCAGGGCCCTGCCGAGGAGTTCGGCCGGACCTCGGACGACCCTCGCGAAGGCGGCCGCTCCCTCCCCGGCGACGGCCGCGAGGGCCGACCGGAACAGCGGGGTGTCCGCGGCGGCCCGGGTGACCGGCGTGACCAGGATGTCGACCACACCGCCGCAGGTCAGCCCGACGGCGAAGGCGTCCTCGTCGCTGTACCCGAACCGCTGGAGGACCGTCTCGCCGTCCGCGAGGGCCTGTCGGCACAGCTCGTACACCGCGCCCTCCACGCAGCCACCGGAGACCGAGCCGATGGCCGTGCCCCCGCTGTCGACGGCGAGCGCGGCCCCGGGCCCCCGGGGTGCGCTGCCGCCGACGGAGACGACGGTGGCGACCGCGAAGTTGCGCCCCTCCTCGGCCCAGCGGTGCAGCTCGGCGGCGAGGTCAAGCATCCGGGGCTCCCGCGAGGAGGACCCGGTCGGGCCGGATGGGCAGGTGGCGGTGGCGTACGCCGGTCGCGTGCCAGACCGCGTTGGCGACGGCCGCGGCGGCGCCGACGATGCCGACCTCCCCGATGCCCTTGATCCCGACGGGGTCGTCCGGGTCGTGGTCCTCGACCCAGTGAGCCTCGACGGCGGGCACGTCGGCGTGCGCGGCCACGTGGTAGGCGGCGAGATCGGCGCCGTAGTGGCCGCCCGTGGCCCGGTCCCGTACCGCCTCCTCGTGCAGGGCCATGGAGATGCCCCAGATCATGCCGCCGGTGAACTGCCCGCGCGCGGTGAGCGGGTTGACGATGCGGCCGGCCGCGAAGACGCCGAGCATGCGGCGTACGCGGACCTCGCCGGTGGCGGGGTCGACGGCGACCTCGGCGAACTGGGCGCCGTAGGAGTGCCGTTCCTTCTGCGCGAGGGCGCCGAGGGCGGCGGTGGTGTCCGAACGGACGGTGATGCCCTCGGGCGGTACGGTGCCGCCGGGGGTGAGCCGCTCCCGCAGTTCGGCGGCGGCGAGGTTGATCGCCCAGGACCAGGAGCGGGTGCCCGTGGAGCCGCCGGCGATCATGGCCGGGCCGAAGTCGCTGTCGCCGATCCGCACCCGGACGCGGTCCGGCGAGACCTCCAGCGCGTCGGCGGCGACCAGGGTGAGCGCGGTGCGGGCGCCGGTGCCGATGTCCGCCGCGTTGATCCGCACGGTGAAGGAGCCGTCCGCCTCCGCCGTGACCGCCGCCGTGGAGGGCCCGGCGCCCGCGGCGAAGGAAGCCGCCGCCGTGCCGGTGCCGAGCAGCCAGCGTCCGTCACGGCGGACACCGGGGCGCGGGTCCCGGTCGGCCCAGCCGAACCGGCGGGCGCCCTCGCGCAGGCACGCGGACAGATTGCGGCCGGCGAAGGGCAGGCCCGACGCGGGGCCCCGCTCGGGCTCGTTGCGCAGCCGCAGCTCGATCGGGTCGACGCCGAGCTTCTCGGCGAGTTCGTCGAACGCGGACTCCAGCGCGAACGAGCCCGGTGCCTCGCCCGGTGCGCGCATCCAGGTCGGCGTTCCCACGTCGAGGCGGACGACGCGGTTGACGGTGTGGTGGGCGTCGGCGTCGTACATCACGCGCGACGGGGCGGTGCTCGACTCGATGAACTCGTGCACCGTCGAGGTGAGGTTCAGGGAGCGGTGTTCCAGGGCGCGCAGCCGTCCGTCCGCGTCGGCGCCGAGCCTGATCCGCTGGGAGGTGGGGCTGCGGTAGCCGGCGAGGGAGAACATCTGACGGCGGGTCATCGCGACCCGGACCGGACGCCGGAGGGCCGTCGCGGCCATCACGGCGGCCACTTGGTGGGCGCGGACGCCCTTGCTGCCGAAGCCGCCGCCGACGTGCTCGGAGCGCACGCGCACGGCGGACGGGTCGAGCGAGAAGAGGTTGGCGAGCTCCCCGGCGACCCACGTGGTGCCCTGGTTGGAGTCGACGACCTCCAGGCGGCCCTCCTCCCAGCGGGCCGTCGCCGCGTGGGGCTCCATCGGGTTGTGGTGCTCCTCGGGGGTGGTGTACTCGGCGTCCACGACGACGGCGGACGCGGCGAGTTCGGCCTCCAGGTCGCCCTTCTCCGTGGCCGCCGGGCCGTAGCCGGCCGCCGGGTAGGCCCGCGGATCGTCTGCGGTGAACGCGATGTCGTGCGGCTCCCGGTCGTAGTGCACGACGAGCGTCTCGGCGGCTTCCCTGGCCTGCTCGGAGGTCTCGGCGACGACCAGCGCCACCGGCCAGCCCAGATGGGGCACCCGGTCGTGCTGGAAGACGGCGGCGGTCGGGTCCGGCTTGCCCAGGAGACCGGTGTAGTCGGTCTCGACGCGAGGGGCGTTGCCGTGGTGCAGGACGGCGAGGACGCCGGGCATCGCCAGCACGGGCGCGGTGTCGAGGGAGCGGATCCGGCCGCGGGCGACGGTGGAGACCACGAGCCAGCCGTGGGCGAGTCCCGTGAAGTGGATCTCGGCCGCGTAGCGGGCGGCTCCGGTGACCTTGTCGCGGCCCTCGACGCGGGTGTGCGCGCTGCCGACGGCCCGGTGGCGGGCGGCGGGGGCGGTGGTCATCGGGCGGCCTCCTCGGTGAGTCGGGTCAGTTCGGCCACGACGAGGTTGCGCGTCAGGGTGACCTTGTAGGCGTTGTGGGGCAGGGGCCGGGCGGCGGCCAGTTCGGCGTCCGCGGCGGCTGCGAAGGTCTCGGCGTCGGCCGTCGCGCCGACGAGGACGCGTTCGGCGGTACGGGCCCGCCAGGGCCGGGAGGCGACGGCCCCGAAGGCCAGGCGCACGTCGTGCACGACGCCGTCACGGACGTCGAGGGCGGCGGCGAGGGAGCCGATGGCGAAGGCGTACGAGGCGCGCTCGCGCACCTTGCGGTAGCGGGAGCGGGCGGCGACGGGTGCCGGCGGCAGGGTGACGCCGGTGATCAGTGCGCCGGGCGGCAGGGCCGTCTCCCGGTGCGGGGTGTCGCCGACCGGGAGGTAGAAGTCGGCGAACGGCAGGGCGCCCGGCCCGTCGGGGGTCTCGTAGGACACGACGGCGTCGAAGGCCGCCAGGGCCACGCCCATGTCGGAGGGGTGGGTGGCCACGCAGTGTTCGGAGGCGCCCAGGACGGCGTGGTTGTGGTGCTCGCCCTCGATGGCGGGGCAACCGCTGCCGGGGACGCGCTTGTTGCACGGTTTGGTGACGTCGGCGAAGTAGCCGCAGCGGGTGCGCTGGAGCAGGTTGCCGCCGACGGTGGCCATGTTGCGCAGTTGTCCGGAGGCGCCGGCGAGGACGGCCTGCGTCAGCGCGGGGTAGCGGCGGCGGATCTCGGGGTGGGCGGCGAGGTCGCTGTTGGTGACGGTCGCGCCGATCCGCAGCCCGCCGTCGGGGGTGGACTCGACGCGGTCCAGCGGGAGGTCACGGACGTCGACGAGCCGGGCGGGCCGTTCCACGCCGGTCTTCATCAGGTCGACGAGGTTGGTGCCGCCGCCGAGGAAGCGTGCCTGAGGGTCGGCGTCGAGCAGGGCGAGGGCGCCGGGGACGTCATGGGCGCGCCGGTAGTCGAACTCCCTCACGCGGCGACCTCCTCGGCGGCCGAGCGGTCGGCGGCGGCGCGGGCCACGGCCTCCACGATGGCCACGTACGCGCCGCAGCGGCAGAGGTTGCCGCTCATGCGCTCCCGGATCTCCTCCGGTGTGAGGGGTGGTGGGCCGGCCTCGGGCCGTACGTCGTCGGTGGCGGCGCTGGGCCAGCCCGCCGCGTGCTCCTCGATCACCGCGATCGCGGAGCAGATCTGGCCGGGGGTGCAGTAGCCGCACTGGTAGCCGTCCAGTTCGAGGAACGCCTCCTGCACCGGGTGCAGCCGGTCGCCCTCGGCGACACCTTCGACGGTGGTGATCTCCCGCCCCTCGGCCGCCACGGCCAACTGGAGGCAGGAGACGTTCCGGCGGCCGTCGACGAGGACGGTGCAGGCACCGCACTGCCCCTGGTCGCAACCCTTCTTGGTCCCGGTCAGATCGAGGCGCTCACGCAGGGCGTCGAGCAGGGTGGTGCGGTGGTCGACGGTCAGCGAGTGCTTCTCGCCGTTGACGGTCAGAGTGACGGCGCTGTACGTCGAGGAGGGGGCTGAGGACATGAACAGCCTTCTTTCGCGTATCCGGAGCAGGCCCGGGGGGAGGCTCCGGCGGACAGAGGTGTGCGAGGACAGGGGTGCGAGAACAGGGGCGGCAGAGTGCCGCCCGGCGCGACGGCAGCGCTAGGATGCAGCAAGCGGACAGGTGTCCGTCTACCCGGACAACTTAACGGACAGATGTCCGGATCGACAAGGACGGAATCCGGTCAGGGGCCGGTGAGGAGGACGCGTGACAGAGGAGAAGGACGCGCCTCGGCGCTCCGACGCGCGCCGGAACCGCGAGCGCATCCTGGCGGTCGCCCTGGAGGAACTGACCCGGTCCGCGGACGCGCCGCTAAGCGCCATCGCCAAGAAGGCGGGCGTGGGGCAGGGCACGTTCTACCGTCACTTCCCGAACCGCGAGGCTCTCGTCCTGGAGCTCTATCGGCACGAGATGCAGCAGGTCGCCGACAGCGCGGCCGAGTTGCTCGCGGTCCACGCGCCGGACCGGGCACTGCGGGAGTGGATGGACCGTCTGGCCCGGTTCTCCCTCACCAAGGTCGGGCTCGCGGACGCGATCAGGCAGGCCGCGGGCGCTCCGGGAAGCCCTGGACGACCTGGCCCCGCCCCGGTGCTCGCGGCCGCCGAGGCGCTGCTGCGCGCGGCCGAGGAGGCCGGCACCATTCGGCCCGGTGTGAGCGCGGAGGACTTCTTCCTCGCCATCGCGGGCCTCTGGCAGATCGGCCCGAGCGAGGACTGGCAGGCCCGGGCCGGCCGTCTCATGGATCTCGTCATGGACGCCCTGCGCGTGGGGGCGCCGAAGCGGTGAGAGACCGCCGGAGAGCCGGCCGCCCTTGTGGGCGGCCGCCCTCCGGCGGTCGACCGGGTCAGGACTTCTTGAGCTTGTACGCGTTCTTCACGGTGATCGCGAAGGTCGACGCCCGGTCGGCGCCCTTGACCCTGAGGCTGACGGAGCCGTGCCCGTTGCGGTCGAGGTGCTCGGCGGGCAGCGCCGCGAGCGAGGGGTGCGCTATCAGCGCCCGGTCCTTCACCACCGGCGCCCGACGCCAAGTCGCACCGCCGTCGAACGACGCCTCGACGGTCAGCGCACGCACCCGGCCCCGTGCCTGGTCACCGGTCCGCTGGAGCGTGAACGGTACGGCGACCGTACGGCCGTCCGCGAGACGGGACCACGTGTCGACCGGCGGCGCGAACCGCACACCGGTCAGCGGCAGCGCGGCCGTCGCCCCTTCGGCGGTCCGCCCCGAGCGGAACGTCCACACGCCGTCGACCTCGGTGCTCACGGCGTTCCACCGGGTGCGGTCGGCGTGGGCCCTGAGGGTATACGTCCCGGTGTCCGCCGGCACGTCCCAGGCGGCGAGGGCGGTGTTCCGCGGGAACTCCTCCGCACCGTCCCGGCTCTTGACCAGCTGCTCGCCGCCGCGGCTGAGGGTGTAGGAGTAGGTGGCGTACAGATCGTCGCTGGTGAACAGGTGCCGCGGGTCGGAGTCGCCGCCGAGTGGCAGGTCCACGGTGACGGTGTCCCCGGTCCGGGTGAGCCGGCGGCCGTCGGACGCGAGCGCGGGGGCGCCCGCCGGACGGTTCCAGTGCTCGGTGCGGGCGCCGGGCCGGAAGACCTGGGGCCGGGTAAGCAGCGCGCGGTGCTCCAGCGGGTCGAAGCTGTCCGCGTTCTGCCAGCTCCACCGCAGCTCCTGCGCCCAGGCGATGTCCTTGGAAGCGGTGAAGAACTCGGTACGGGTGCCGGGCGAGGGGACGTTGACGCGCCGTCCACCGACCGGGACGCCCTTCACGGTCGCGGTGGCCAGCTTCGACTTGAGCGGGAAGGGTTCGTCGAAGTCACCGGTCCGCTCGGCGGCGTGGTAGCGCGCCTCGGTCCGCGCGAGCCGGGAGTCCCTGACCCGTCCGGTGAGATCGGCCGGGATACGGCCCTCGCGGAAGGCGGCGAGGTAGTACACGGGTCCGGTGGCCGTCGGGTAGGAGTACTCGCCTTCGCCGGGGGCGCCGTCGGGGGCCTTTCCGTACACATAGCCCTCGGCGAGGTCCTCGCGGAAGTACGCCGTGTACCGGTTGCCCTTGGCGCGGGTTCTGGACGGCACCGCCCAGTAGTCGGGCGCCCGGTGCCTGAACTGCACGTCGGTGTGGAGGGAGAGCGGGCCTCGCTCCCCCGCGGGGGCCTTCGCCTGCCGTTGGGCGACCCCGACCTGGCGGTAGATGTTCTCGGCCTCGCGGTCGTCGACCTTGTGGGCGAGTCCGCGTGCCGCCGTGCCGCCCAGCGTCAGTTCGGTCGCCTTGTCGACGCGGACGCGGGGCTCACCGGCGAGGACGATGTCGCTGTCGAACCAGTACGAGTCGTCCTCGTGGCGGCCGATGAAAGCCGAGACGGCGTAGGTGCCCGCGGGGACCCGGACCGTGATCTTCGAGGCGAGGGTGGCGAGTTGCGGTTCCTCGAACGGCTCCAGGGACCGGTCGACCGGCAGGATGTCCACGAGGGAGATGCCGTCGGCGCCCTCGCCCAGATGGTCACGAAGGTTGAGGGTGAGCTGGTGGCTCTCGGGTTCGAGGCTGAGGCCGACCGGGACGCGTACGACCGTGGAGCCGGACTCGGCGGTCAGCAGCGCCGAGAGGGCGCCGCCCGTGCGGATGCCGTTGTCGTGGAACTCGACGGCCACGGAGGCCGTGCCCCTGGCGGGGACGGTCACCTGGTCCTCCGCCAGGGCGAGCAGAGTGGTGGGCAGGTTCCCACGGGTGGACTTCACGTCGAGGGTGAGGTCCAGGGTGATGTCCTCGGCGGTGTCGTTGGTGAAGGACACCTTGCGCCGGGTGTCCTCCTCGGCGCGCGGCCAGGACAGTCGGCCGAAGTCCAGGGCGGACGACGTGGCCGTGACCCGCTGGTCCACCGCCCGTTCGGCGTCGACCAGTCCGGAGCCCTGGTCGTAGACGCTCTCGCCGGCGCCGGGCCGGGCGCTGGACACCAGCGCGAGGGCCACCTGGCGGGGCGTCCAGTCGGGGTGGGCCTGCATGACGAGGGCGGCGGCCCCGGCGACGGCGGGCGACGCCATGGACGTACCGGACAGACGGGTGTAGACGTCGTCGACGGGGCCCTCGGGGCCGGGCGGGTCGATGTCGCCGATGGGGGTGTCCTTGGCGCGGGCCGCCGTCACGGCGACACCGGGGGCCTTGATGTTGGGCTTGACGCCGTGGTCGCCGAAGAGCGGGCCGCGGCTGGAGAAGCTCGCGACGGCGTCGTCACCGCCGGCCGCGCCCACGGCGAGCGCGCCCTCGGCCGCCGCGGGCGGGGAGACCGTGTAGGAGCGGGGGCCGGAGTTGCCTGCCGCCACGACGGGCAGCACACCCCGCTCCAGCAGGGCCTCGGTGGCCAGTGACCAGGGGTCGGTGCCGTCGCTCAACGCCCGTGCGCCGAGGGACATGTTGACGATGTCGACGCCCTCGTCGGCCGCCCACTCCATGCCGTCGATGACGTGGGAGACGGAGCCGATCGGGCCGGACAGCACCCGGCCGCTCAGGACCTCGGCGCCGGGCGCGACACCGGCGTACCGGCCGTCGGACGCGGCGCCCGTCCCGGCGATGATCCCGGCGACATGGGTGCCGTGGCCGTCGATGTCGCTCTTCTCGTCGTCCCAGGAGATGAAGTTCTCCGCCTTGGAGACCCGCTGCTCCAGGTCGGGGTGGGTGGCGCGGACCCCGGTGTCGATGACGGCGACCTTGACGCCGCTGCCGTCGAGGCCGCGCGCCCTGAGGCCCTTGGCGTTGATCTGCCCGACCAGGTCGGAGACCGCGACGTCGCCGTCCGGGGTGGTCTCGGGTTCGTCGGCCGCGCTCCCCTCGCCGGTGAGTTCGACGGGGGTGTCCAGCCACACCTTCCGTACGGCGGGCGCGAGTTCGGGGTCGGCGCCGTCCCCGGACCCGGTGAGCGTCCGCCACAGGGCGCCGTGGTCGTCCTCGGGCAGGGTCAGGGCGGTGGCGTCGATCGACTCCAGCGCCACCGTGTTCCCGGGCAGCGCCTCGGCACGGGTGGCGGCGGGCAGCCGGGGGCCGCGGTGGCGGACGATGAGGGGCAGGCCCCGGTCGTCGAGGGCACCGTCGTCGTAGCCGAAGCGGTGCAGGGCGCCGAGGTCGAAGAGTTGCTCGTCGACGGCGCCGGTGGCGACCAGCGGCGCCACGTCCATGGGGATGACCCGGAGGTTCGCGCCGCTGCCCCGCCGGACGAAGCCGATGCCCTCGCGACCCTCGCCGGGCTCGATGTCGACGCGGGGCTCGCCCCGTTCGTCACCGACGGTCACGACGTCGCCGGTGACGAGGGTGAACCGCTTGCCCTTGAGCGAGGCGGCTTCGTCCGCCGCCGCCGGGGAGTCGGGGGTGGGCTGGGGGGTGGCCGTGGGGGTGGAGGAGGTAGCCGCGCCGGAGCCGGTGGAGGAGGCGGCCGCGGTGGATAACCCGCTCTGGGTGGTCACGAGCAGAACGGCGGCCAGGGCGCCGCCCGTCCATGCCGGGACACGTGGTCTGGTCACACGAACTCCGTTCGAAGTGGGGGGTGTTGAAGGAGATGCGGAGGTGAACGAAGGAACGCGTGTCACGGTATCGAAAAGGTGATCGTTTTCTAAGGGGCTCAACTTCCTTTGAACACAAGGGAATTGGACCGCTCGACGCACACATCTTGACGCGTAAATGACAACAGTGGCATGTTCCCATGGGAGCGCTCCCATCTCACCAGGGAAGGGAACACCATGCGCAGCACCCGCCACTCCCCCATCCGAGTCCTTCCGCTTCTCGGCCTGCTGGCCGCCCTGCTCCTCCCCTGCACGATCACCCTCGCGCCCCCCGCCACGGCGGTCACGGCGAAGGGAACGGCCGCCGACCCGGTGCGCATCATGCCGCTCGGCGACTCCATCACCGGCTCGCCCGGCTGTTGGAGAGCCGTGCTGTGGAACCGGCTGCGGAGCGCCGGCTACACGGACATCGACTTCGTCGGCACCCTCGGCCCCCAGGGCTGCGGACAGGCCCACGACGGCGACAACGAGGGCCACGGCGGCGAACTCGTCACCCACGTGGCCGACCAGAACCTGCTGCCCGCACGGCTCGCCGCGACCCTTCCGGACATCGTTGTCATGCACTTCGGCACGAACGATGTGTGGAGCAGCGTCTCCCCCGACCGCGTCCTCGCCGCCTACACCAAGCTCGTCGGGCAGATGCGGGCCTCGAACCCCGACATGAGGATCCTCGTCGCTCAGATCATCCCCATGAACCCCAGCACCTGCCCGGGCTGCGCGCAGCGCGTCGTCGACTTCAACGCGCGGATACCGGCCTGGGCGCGGGCGACGACGACCAGCCGTTCGCCGGTGACCGTCGTCGACCAGTGGACCGGCTTCGACACGGCCGCCGACACCTACGACGGGGTGCACCCGAACTCGGCCGGCGACAACAAGATCGCCGCCCGTTGGTACCCGGCGCTGAGCGCGCTGCTGGAGCCGGGCTCCGGCGACCCGGGCGACCCCGGTGACCCGGGTGAGGGGCCCTGCACCGTGGCCTTCCGTGCCGTCAACGTCTGGCAAGGCGGCTACCAGGGCGAGGTGACGGTGACCAACACGTCCGCCTCCGCCGTCTCGGGCTGGACCGCGACCGTCGTACCGGCCGGAGGGGCCCGGCTGACCCAGGTCTGGAACGGCACGTTGAGCACGGCGGCCGACGGGACGGCCACCGTCACCAACGCCGACTGGAACGGCACGCTCGCCCCCGGCGCCCGCGCCACGTTCGGTTTCCTCGCCGACACCTCGACGACGTCCGGGACACCGTCGGCGACCGTCACCTGCACGGCGAGGGGCGTCGCCGGCTGATGACGGTGGGCCCCACCGGTCGATGCGGACCGGGGCCCGTAGCGGCCGTCGCCCGGACGGCGGCACCGTCCGCCGCCGGGTGACGGCTGTCCCACCCCGCACCCCCACGTACAGCCCCCATGCACAGCCGACCCCGATCTCCCCACCCCCACCTGGAGCCGCGATGAGATCCCCTACGCCGACCGTCCGCCGTGTGGCCACCGTGGCCGCGGCCCTTCTCGGGCTGCTGCTGCCCCTGTTGGTGATCGGCCCGTCCGCACAGGCCGCGCCCACCGGTTTCCGCATCCAGAACGGCCGGTTGCTGGAGCGCTCCGGCAACGACTTCGTGATGCGGGGCGTGAACCACGCCCACACCTGGTACGCGAACCAGACCAGTTCCCTGTCCCACATCAAGGCCAAGGGCGCCAACACGGTGCGTGTGGTGCTCTCCAGCGGTGACCGGTGGACGCGCAACGACACCGCGGACGTGGCGAACGTGGTCGCGCGGTGCAAGCAGAACCGCCTCATCTGCGTCCTGGAGGTGCACGACACCACGGGCTACGGCGAGCAGAGCGGGGCCGTCACGCTGTCGCGGGCCGCCGACTACTGGATCAGTGTGCAGAGCGCGCTGACCGGTCAGGAGGACTACGTCATCGTCAACATCGGCAACGAGCCGTACGGCAACAACAACTACGCGGGCTGGACCGCCGACACCAAGGCGGCGATCCAGAAGCTGCGCACCGCCGGCTTCCAGCACACGATCATGGTGGACGCCCCCAACTGGGGCCAGGACTGGGCGTTCACGATGCGCGACAACGCGGCGTCCGTCTTCGCCGCCGACCCGGACGCCAACACGATCTTCTCGATCCACATGTACGGCGTCTTCGACACGGCCGCCGAGATCACGGACTATCTGGGCCGCTTCGTCGCCGCGAAACTTCCCATCGTGGTGGGCGAGTTCGGGCACGACCACTCGGACGGCAACCCCGACGAGGACACCATCCTGGCCACCACCCAGCAGCTCGGTCTCGGCTATCTGGGCTGGTCGTGGAGCGGCAACGGCGGTGGTGTGGAGTACCTGGACATGGTCACGAACTTCGACCCGGACCAGCTGACGAGCTGGGGCCGGCGACTCTTCGAGGGCGCGAACGGTATCGCCGCCACCTCCAAGGAGGCCGCGATCTACGCCTCCTCCGGCGGCGGCGACACCACTCCCCCGACCGCGCCCGGTACGCCGACCGCCTCGTCGGTGACCTCGTCGTCCGCCAGGCTGGCCTGGGCCGCCGCGACCGACGCGACGGGTGTCACCGGCTACGACGTCGTCCGCGTCAACGGCACGACGGAGACACCGGTGACGACCACCACCGGCACGTCCGCCACCCTCACCGGGCTGGCGCCGTCGACGTCGTACGTGTTCGCCGTCTACGCCCGTGACGCGGCCGGGAACCGTTCGCCGCGCTCCGGCACGGTGAGCGTCACGACACCGTCCGGCGGCACCACGGCGTCCTGCTCCGTCGGCTACCGGGTGACGAACGAGTGGCCCGGCGGCTTCCAGGGCGAGATCGTCATCCGCAACACCGGCGGCTCGGCGATCACCGGCTGGACCCTGCGCTGGACGTTCCCGGACAGCCAGCGCGTCAGCAACCTGTGGGGCGGCACGGTGGCGCAGAGCGGCGCCGACGTCACCGTCACGTCGGCGCCGTACACCGCGAACATCCCGGCGTCGGGCTCCGCCACCCTCGGCTTCACGGCCGCCCGGGGCGGCACGAACCCGGCACCGACGGCCTTCTCGCTCAACGGAGCCGCCTGCACGGCGGGCTGACGCCGGCACCGCTGCCGGGGGACGGGACGGTGTGCTGCCGCCGTCTGGTCCCCCGGGGGCGGGCCGGCCCCGGGGGCGCTGGGGCCTGTCGTGTGGATCACGCCGGCTTCGGGCTACGGCACCCCGCTACGCCGCGCCCCCCGGCCCCGCCCCGTCCCCCTTCAGGCGTTCCAGGTCGGACGGGCGGACCTGGATGGCGAGGACGGCTATCAGCGCGGCGACCACCGTGAAGATCGCGGCCATGACGAACGCGGCGGAGACGCCGGCGGTGAGGACCTCGTCGCTGTAGGGCGGCGGGAGTTGGTGGGTGCGTTGGAACTGGAGGCGTTCGAGCGGGGTCGCCTGGGAGAGGAAGCGGGAGACTTGTTTCTCCGCCTCGTTCGTGCTGGCCGTGCCGTACATGGTGACGAGGATGGACAGGCCCAGGGAACCGCCGACCTGCTGGGTGGCGTTGAGGAGCCCGGAGGCCGCACCGGTCTCCTGGGTGGCGACGTTGGACAGGGCCATCAGGGTCAGGGAGACGAACTCCATGCCCATGCCCAGGCTGAACACGAGCATCGGGCCGAGGACGCTGCCCGCGTACGTGGAGTGCACATCGGTCAGGGTCAGCCAGCCCAGGCCGGCCGCCGCGAGGATCGCGCCCACCACCATGAACGGCTTGGGCCCGTACACGGGCAGGAACCGCGACGCCAGCCCGGCGCCGATCGCGATCACCGCGCTGACCGGCAGGAACGCGAACCCGGTGGCCAACGGGCTGAAGTCCAGCACGTTCTGCACGAAGAGCGTCAGGAAGAAGAACATGCCGAAGATGGCGGCGGCGAGGCACAGCATGATGCCGTACGTGCCCGCGCGGTTGCGGTCGGCGAACATGTGGAGCGGGGTGATCGGCTGCCGGGAACGCTTCTCCACCAGGACGAACAGCAGGAGGAGGACCACGGCGCCCGCGAACGACGCCAGCGTCAGCGCGTCCCGCCAGCCCTCCTGGGCGGCGCGGATGAACCCGTACACCAGGAGCACCATGCCCGCGGTGGAGGTCAGCGCGCCGGTGACGTCGAAGTGGCCGGGGTGCCGCTCGGACTCCCGGATCCAGCGGGGGGTGGCGAGCACGATGAGCAGGCCGATCGGGACGTTGACGAACAGCACCCACCGCCAGTTGAGCCACTCCACGAGGACACCCCCGGCGAGCAGCCCGATCGCGCCGCCCCCCGCCGAGACCGCCGCGAACACGCCGAACGCCCGGTTGCGTTCGGGTCCTTCACGGAAGGTCGTGCTGATCAGGGCGAGGGACGTCGGGGACGCGATGGCCCCGCCGACACCCTGGAGGGCGCGGGCGGAGAGGAGTTGACCGGCGTTCTGGGCGAGGCCCCCGAGGAGGGAGGCCACGACGAACAGCAGGACGCCGAAGATGAAGACGCGGCGTCGGCCGAGGATGTCACCGGCTCTGCCGCCGAGCAGCAGCAGACCGCCGAAGGTGAGCGTGTAGGCGTTGACCACCCAGGCCAGGCTGGTGGTGGAGAAGTCCAGGGAGCGCTGGATGTCGGGTAGCGCGATGTTCACGATCGTGATGTCGAGGACGACCATCAGCTGGCAGGAGGCGATCACCAGCAGCGCCATCGCGCTCCCGCCACCACCCGATTCCCGGGTGGTGGTCTCTACGGGGGAGGTCGACTGGGGATCGCTGCTCATGGCATGTCGCTCGGCACTGATCGGTGGACGGAACGGCCCACTCATGCGTCCGTTGTTCGACCGTACGCCCGCGCCATGCCCCTCACCACTCGGGTCACCACTCGAATCGCCACTCGGGGCGACCGCGGGTTCGAAAACCCGTATCGGCGTGCGGACGGTGAGGGCTATGCTCGCCGCGATGACGACTCATTCCGTTGACAGAATGGGGGTCCCGTCCGCGCAAGGTGAGTGCTGATGCTCACTCATGTCGCGAACGGGGATTCCCGACTCTCCTTCTGGTCGCGCGTGCGCCGGTTCGCCGTGCCGCCGTCGATGATCGAGGCCGCCACCGCCCGCCGCGAGGTCGGCGACTGGGCGGGGGCCTGTGCCGCCGCCGGCATCGACCTCGACCTCCATCCACGTACCGTCGCCCTGCGCCACGGCCAGGACGTCGCCGCCCGGCTACGGGCCGACCTGCGGCATCTCGCTCCGGACCTGCTGCGCTGGCACCTGCCGAGGATCGCCCCCGACGGGCTGCTGCGGCCGGGGCTGACGATCACATTGGCCCGGTACGGCGCCGAGGGGCGCGCGGGCCCGTACCCGGTGCACCTCGTGGTGCGGACCCCGCCCGCCTGGGCGGATGCCGGCCAGCGGATCGGGCTCGCGCTGTGGGACGGATCCGCCGGGTCCCGCTCGACGCCCGACGTGTGCCGCCACCCGCATCCCCGGCCCAGCCACCGCTACCGACTCGATCTGCACCGACATCTGTGGGACGCCCGCAGGGCCCCCGAGCTGCGCCCGCGTTCCGGGGCCGGCCAGCCGTCCGCGGACGGCCCGGTCCTGGCGGACGGGGAGGCGTCGGGGGCCGTGCCACCGGAGTACGGCTGTGCCGTGGGCCGGTGGGCGGACGAGGCGCGGATCGTGCTGGCCGCCGAGGGCCGGTCGGGCGGGCCCGTCCTCGTACGGCTCGGGTCGGGGCGCCGACTGCTGCTGCACCTCGACGACGGTCCGGACGGCGCCGGATCGCCCGCCCTGCGGATCGAGGTGGCGTCCGACGGGGACGGGGCCGCCCTCCCCCTGCCGGTGCTGCCCGACGCGGCGACCTGGGTGCCGCCCGACCTGGAGTTGCTGCGTTCCGGGGCGATCGACGCCGACCGGCTGCATCCGCTGGTCGCCTCGGCGCTGGTGCCCGGCCATGTGCCCGTTGGGCCGCTCCGGGCGGCGGACCCCGCGGGGGAGCCGCGTGTCGTGGAGTGCCGAGGGGAACGGCACCGGATCGGGCTGGTCGACGGGGTGCTCGCGCCCCTGGACCACGACCCGGACGAGATCCGGCGGGAGGAACTGCTCGTCGCGCTGACCGGCACTCCCCTGCCCTGCCTCCAGGCGATCGACCGGGCGCACCGCCGCCCGGACGGCCTGTCCGGCGTGCGGGAACGGCTGGACCACGGGGACACCGCCGGTGCGCTGGCCGTCGTCGAAGGTCTGCTCGGGCCCGAGGCGGTGCTGCGCGACGGCCCGCTGCGGGACGAACTGGAGGCGGCCGCGCGACGGCGGATCACCTACGGGCTGTACCGGACGGGGCTGATGGGGCCCAGCCCGGAACGCATCCGCCTGGACGGCCGCCGTCGCCCCACCCGTACACGCCGCTCACGCGACGCGCTCTTCTACTGACCACCTGACGCGCTCTTCCACCGACCTCTGCGCACCACTTCCCCCTTCACCCGGGCCCCTGGGCCCCGGCCCGCCCCACCACACACCAAAGGTGATCACCCATGACGACTTACGCACCCTTTGCCCCTGTTTCTGCCACCCCGGAGGTGTCCTTCGCCTCCCAACTGGACGTGGCCGACGCTCTGCTGACCCTGTTGCGCGACACCACCACCGAACCCCGGCCCGACACCCAACTGGAGGCGCTGACACTGGCCGTCGCCGCCGATCTGCCCGTACTGCTGTGGGGTGAGCCGGGCATCGGCAAGACGGCGGCGCTGACCCAGCTCGCCGCCGCGCTGGACCTGCCGTTGACGACGGTGATCGCCAGCGTGCACGAGCCGTCCGACTTCTCGGGCCTGCCCGTCGTGGGCGACGACCCCGCCGAGCAGGGAGTGCCGATGGCCCCGCCGGACTGGGCGGTGCGCCTGGTGCGGGCCGGGCGGGGCCTGCTGTTCCTGGACGAGCTGTCGACCGCGCCGCCGGCCGTACAGGCCGCCCTGCTGCGGCTGGTGCTGGAGCGGCGGATCGGCACGCTCCAACTGCCGCCCGAGGTGCGGATCGTGGCCGCCGCCAACCCCCGGTCCTCGGCGGCCGACGGCTGGGAGCTGAGCCCGCCGCTCGCCAACCGGTTCGTGCACCTGCAATGGACCCACGACCACGAGGTCGTCGTCCGGGGTCTCGGCGGGACCTGGCCGCGCGCGACCCTGCCCCGGCTCGCCCCGGAGAGGCTCCCGGAAGCCGTGGACCACGCCCGCCGCGCGGTGTGCGGGCTGCTCGCGGCCCGCCCCAAGCTGGTGCACCAACTGCCCAACAGCGAGAGCCGGCGGGGCGGCGCCTGGCCCTCGCCGCGCAGCTGGGAGATGACCCTGCGGCTGATCGCCTTCGCCACCGCCTCCGGGGTCTCCCGCGACGTCCTGTCCCTGCTGGTCAGGGGCACCGTCGGCGACGGGCCGGGGCTGGAGCTGCTGGCGAGCCTGGACCGGATGGACCTGCCGGATCCCGAGGAGCTGCTCGCGGACCCGGCGCGCGCGGCGCTGCCCGACCGGGGTGATCTGCGGCAGGCGGTGCTCGACGGGGTCGTGGCGGCCGTACGGGCACGCCCGGAGAAGCCCCGCTGGGACGCCGCGTGGGCACTGCTGGTCCGGGCGTTGGAGACGGGTGCCCCGGATCTGGTGGTCGTCCCCGCGACGACGCTCGCCTCACTGCGCCGGGAGGACTGGGACGTGCCGGCGGAGATCGAGCAGCTCGCCGGAGTGGTCACGCTGTCCCGGCGGGCGGACGAGGCGGCGAGCCGTGCCGCCGCGGCGACGAAGGTCCGCCGATGAGCGCCGACACGACGAGGGCGCGCCTCGACGCGGCACTGGACCGCGACAAGCTGTTCACGGCCAGGCTCCAGGCGGCGAGGGCGCGGCCCTATCTGGCGACGGCGCTGTTCGCGCTGCATCCCGTCGTGTCCCGGCAGGTGCCCACCATGGCCGTGGACCCGCACTGGCGGTGTTACATCTCCCCCGCCTTCGTGGACCGCACACCGGTGGAGGAACTGGCGGGCGTCTGGGTGCACGAGGTGTCCCATCTGCTGCGCGACCACCACGGGCGCGGCGACCGGATCGCCAGGGAGCTGGGGCTGACCGGCCGCGGGGACCGGCTGCGGATCAACATCGCCGCGGACTGCGAGATCAACGACGACGCGTTCGGCGACCGGCTGGTCAAGCCGGAGGGCGCCGTCGAGCCGGAGACGCTGCGGCTGCGTGAGGGGCTGCTCATGGAGGAGTACCTGCGGCTGTTCCGGCTCGGGCCGTTGATGAACGATCTGGCCTGGCTGGACTGCGGCAGCGGCGCCGACGGGCTGGAGCGGGAGTGGGACCTCGGCCCCGACGGGGCGCACGGCCTGAGCGAGCGGGAGAAGGACGGGGTCCGTTTCCGGGTCGCCCAGGGCATCAAGGGGCGCCCGGGCCACGCCCCGGAGGGGTGGCGGCGATGGGCGGAGGACGCGTTCCATCCGCCGCAGCCGTGGCGGGAGTTGCTGGGCGCGGCGGTGCGTGCGGCGGTCGCCGTCGCGGGCGGGGGCGACGACTACACCTATGGCCGGCCGTCCCGGCGGTCGGCGGGGGTGCCGGGGGCGGTGCTGCCGAGTCTGCGGCGCACCCCGCCCCGGGTCTCGGTGGTCATCGACACCTCCGGGTCGGTCAGCGACGCCGAACTGGGCAGTGCGCTGCTGGAGGTGGCCGCGATCTCCCGTGCCGTGGGCGGGAGACGGGATCTGGTCACCGTGGTGCCCTGTGACGCGGCGGCCCGGATCGCTCATCCGCTGTGCCGGGCGGAGGGCATCCCCCTGGTGGGCGGTGGGGGCACGGATCTGCGGAGCGGCTTCGCCCGGGCGCTGCGGTCGCGGCCCCGGCCCGATGTCGTCGTGGTCCTGACCGACGGTCAGACACCGTGGCCGTCGAGTCGGCCCGCGTGCCGGACGGTGGTGGGCCTGTTTCCCCGGAACGGCCACTCCTGGGACGAAGAAGACCCCGACTACGTGCCGGACTCGCCGCCGGACTGGGCGCGGGTGGTCGAGATCGGGTAGGGGCGGCGTCCGGGAAGGTCCTGTGCCGCCGGGCGCGTGGGCAGGATCAGGTGCAGGAGGGGCCTCGCCGTCGCTGTCGTGACGAGGGCCATGACGACCATGGAGGAGTACAACCGGTCGTCCAGCGCGCCGAGCCGGAGGCCCACGGCCAGGATGACGAGTTCGGTCAGACCACGGGTGTTGACGAGGACGGCGAGCGCCGCTGCCGGACGGCCGGGCAGTCCGGTGGCGCGGGCCGCGCCCCTCCCTCGCCCCAACCACATGACAATGAAAATGATTATCGATAAGGTGGGCATGTCAACCCGGGCGCCTCCCTGTCGAGGCGCCGTCGGGCTGCCCTGACGCCTGAACCACACCGCACGAAAAGGGGAGCCGTGGCTCATCTGTTGGTGGTCGAGAGCTGGGTCGGATCGATGAGCAGGCTGCTGCCACGGGCCGTTCGGGAGGGCGGACACGAGTTCACGTTCCTCACCCGCGACCTGCACCACTACCTGCGCTCGGCCCCCGAGGGCACCGCGCACCCCCTGCTCGGCGCGCGCCATGTGATCACGGCCGACACCAACGACCTCGGCACGCTGCTGCCGGAGATCGAGCGGCTCGACGGCGTGTTCGGCTTCGACGGGGTCATCTCGTCCTGCGACTACTACCTGCCGGCCGTCGCCCGGATCGCCGGGCGCCTCGGACTGCCCGGACCCGGCCCGGAGGCGGTCGAGAACGCCTGCCGCAAGGACTCCACCCGCCGCGTCCTCACCGACGCGGGGGTGCCGGGACCGCGCTTCGCCGTCCACGAGGAGTGGGCCGATCTCGCGCGGGCGGCGCGGGACATCGGTTATCCGCTGGTCGTGAAGCCGGTCGACCTGTGCGCGGGCATGTATGTGCGCCGCATCGACGACGAGAGCGAACTGGCGGCTGCTGTAGGCGCGTTGACCGACTTCCCGCTGAACGCGCGCGGGCAGCGGCGGGTGCCCGCCGTGCTCCTGGAGGAGTTGCTGACCGGCCCCGAGGTGAGCGTGGAGACCGTCTCGTACGCGGGAGCGGTGCACGTCGTCGGGGTGACCGACAAGAGCATCGGCGGGGCACCGGCGTTCATCGAGACCGGGCACATGTTCCCCGCCGACCTGTCGTCGGCCGACGCGGACGCCGCCGAGCAGACGGCGCTCTGCGCGCTCAAGGCCCTCGGGTTGACCGACGGCGTCGTGGCGCACACCGAGATCAAGCTGACCCCGGACGGCCCCCGTGTCGTCGAGGTCAACCCGCGGCCCGCCGGGAACCGCATCACCGAACTGATCCGGCATGTCACCGGCATCGACCTCGCCGCTGCCGCCGTCGACGTCGCCCTCGGCGTCGCGCCCGACCTGACACGTCGCGAGACCGGGCTGCGCAGCGCGGCCGTCGGCTTCCTCGTGCCCGAGGTCTCGGGCACGCTCGACGCCCTGGACGACACCCCGTTGAAGCGCGCCGACGGGGTTCTGGAGACGCAACTCGCCGAACCGGGACGGCCGGTCAGGTCGGCCGGCAGCAACAACGAGTACCTCGGGCACATCATGGTGGGCGACCCCCGTGGGCAGGGCGCGCGGACGCAGGTCGAGGCGCTGCTCGGCGAGTTGAGCGCCGGGCTGGTGATCCGGTGACCATCGCCGTGACGGCCCGCGCGGCCACGTACGAGGAACTGCTGGAGCGGGCCCGGGCCGGAGAGCTCGGTCCCGACCCGAGGACCCTGCGGATCGCGGTGGCCTTCACGACCCGGCAGGCCGTACGGCACGACGGGCGCGGCACCGGCTACCGCAACGAGGTGCTCAGCCTGCGGCTCGCCGGTGCCGTCGGCTCCTGCGCGGTCGAGCCGGGCGCCCTGCCCGATACGGCGATCGACGACTGCGTGGGCGCCGATGTGGCCCGGCTGCTGGACCATCCGCTGGCGCCGGTGCGGGTGGCGGCGCTCGACGCCTATCTGATGCACGTCACCCCGCACACCCCGGACAACGGGGCGCGTCCGTTCGCCCTGCCGGCCGGCACCTCCCTGGAGAAGTCCCGGGCGCGGGCCGACGCGGTCGTCGACCTGCTCGATCTGCCGGCCGGCTCGACGGTCCTCGTCGTCGGGGTCGTCAACTCCCTGCTGGAAGCGCTGCGTTCCCGTGCGCTGCGGTACGTGCCGTGCGACCTCAAGGGCGGGGTGACGGAGTGGGGCGAGGAGATCGTCACCGACGCGCTCGGCGCGGCCGGCCGCTGTGACGCGCTGCTCGTCTCCGGGATGACGCTCGGCAACGACACGTTCGAACCGCTGCGGCGCCACGCCCTGCGGCACGGCAGTCAGTTGGTGGTGTTCGCGCAGACCGGCAGCGCGGTACTGCCCCGCCTCCTCGGGCACGGGGTGAGCGCCGTGTGCGCCGAGCCGTACCCGTTCTTCTGGCTGGACGCGGGTCCCGGTGTCCTGCACCGCTACCGCCTGGAGTGTCCTGGTCCGGGAGGTGGCCGGTGACCTCGCCGACCGTTCTGCGTTCCGTCGCCCGGCCGGAACTGCTGTCCCTCGTCGGACGTACACCGCTGGCGCGGATCACCGCCGACCTGCCCGGACCGCAGCCCGGCTTCTGGGCCAAGCTCGAAGGGCTCGCGGCGGGCGGCATGAAGGCGCGGGCCGCCGTGTCCATGCTGCTGGGGGCCCGCGAGCGCGGTGAGCTGCGCCCCGGCGCTCCGGTCGTGGAGTCCACGTCCGGCACCCTGGGCATCGGACTGGCCTTCGCCGGTCAGGCCCTCGGGCATCCGGTGGTCCTGGTCGGCGACAGCGAACTGGAGCCGTCCATGCGGCAGTTGCTGCGCTCCCACGGCGTACGGCTGGAGCTGGTCGACCGCCCGGCGCAGCACGGCGGCTGGCAGGCGGCCCGGCTCGCCCGGCTGCGGGAGCTGCTCGCCGTGCTGCCCGGCGCGTACTGGCCCGACCAGTACAACAACCCCGACAACACGGCCGGTTACGCCTCCCTGGCGGCCGAACTCGCGGCGCAGCTCGACCATGTGGACATCCTGGTGTGCAGTGTCGGCACCGGCGGACACAGCGCGGGCATCATCGGCCCGCTGCGGCGGCACTGGCCCGCGCTCGGTCTGATCGGCGTCGACTCCACCGGTTCCACGATCTTCGGGCAGCCGGCCCGGCCGCGGTTGATGCGCGGGCTGGGCAGCAGCATCCATCCGCGCAACGTCGCCTACGAGGCGTTCGACGAGGTCCACTGGGTGGGCCCCGCGGAAGCCGTGGACAGCTGCCGGCGGCTCGCCCGCGGCAGCTTCGTCAGCGGCGGCTGGAGCACCGGGGCGGTCGCGCTCGTCGCCGCGTGGGCGGCCCGTGTCCATCCGGGCGCCGTCGTCGCCACCGTCTTCCCCGACGGGCCGCACCGCTACCTCGGCAGCGTCTACGACGACGACTTCGCCGCCGCCCACGGCATCGACCGGGCCACGGCGGCCGTACGGCCCGTGGAGATCCCGCATCCCGGCGCGGCCGAGGCGGTCGGCTGGGTCCGCTGCCGCAGGGTCAGCGACCCCCTGGCCGCACCCGCCGTCCCGGCGGGCGGCCGGCGCCGGGTCCCCTCCGCCCCGCCCGTGACGGAGGAGAGCCTGTGAAGGTCACTCAGCGCACCGTACGGCTCGACCTCGCCGAGCCGTTGCGCATCTCGCGCTCCACCATGACCGCCCGCGAGGCGGTGTGGCTGACCGTCGAGCACGACGGTCTGCGCGGCCACGGCGAGGCCGTCACCAGCGTGTACTACGGCCTCGACGCCGACACCCTCGGGCGGCTGTGCACAACGGTCGCCACCGATCTGGAGCGCCTCCCCGATCCGGAGAGCGCGCTCCAGGCCCTCATCGACGGTGACGTGGCGGGCTCGGACACTCCGCCGGCCGTCACCGCGGCCGTGGACGCCGCGCTGCTCGACCTGGTCGGGAAGCGGGCGGGCAGCCCCGTCCACCGACTGCTCGGCGCACCGTCCGCCCCGGTGGCGGCCACCGCCCGGACCATCGGGATCACCGCGCCGGCGCGTGCCGCCACCGAGGCACGCCGGCTCGCCGCGCACGGCTTCCAGGTCGTCAAGATCAAGGCGGGCGCGCCCGATCCGGGGGACGACCTCGCGCGTGTGCGGGCCGTGCGGGACGCGGCGCCCGGCGTGCGGCTGCTCCTCGACCCCAACGGCGCCTGGACGGCGGCCCGAGCGGACGCCCTGCTGCCGCGCTTCGCGGAACTGGGCGTGGCGGCCGTCGAACAGCCCCTCGTCCCCGGCGATCCGGAGGCGCTGGCCGCCCTCGCCGAGCGCTCGCCGCTGCCGGTGATCGCCGACGAGGACGCCGTGAGCGCCGAGGACGTGCGGCGACTCGCCGGGCGCGTCCACGGGGTGAACGTCAAGCTCGCCAAGTGCGGCGGCGTCCACGCGGCCCTGGGGATCGCCGCGGCGATCGAGGGCAGCGGCACCGACATCATGCTCGGCTGCCTCACCGCCAGCAGCCTCGGTCTCGCCCCGGCCGTCCACCTCGCCGACCGGGCCCGCTGGGCCGACCTCGACGGACATCTCCTGCTCGCCCACGACCCGTGGACCGGCATCGGCGGCCACGACGGGGTCGTACGGGCAAGTGAGCTGCCGGGACTGGGAGTTCGGCCCAGGGAGGAGGTGTGTGGTGCGGACGTGGCATGAGATACGCCGCTTCCCGTTCGCCGTGCGCCTGCTGCTGGTCAACCAGCTCGGCGTCAACATCGGCTTCTATCTGCTGATCCCCTACCTGGCCACCCATCTCACCGAGAACCTGGGCATGTCGGCGGCGCTCGTCGGTGTGGTCCTCGGCGTGCGCAACCTCAGCCAGCAGGGCCTGTTCATCATCGGTGGCTCCGCCTCCGACCGGCTCGGCGCGCGGGGCGTCATCATCGCCGGGTGCGCGCTGCGGACCGTCGGGTTCGGGCTGTTCGCGCTCGGTGACGGACTGGCCGTGCTGCTGGCCGCCTCCGCGCTGAGCGGGCTCGCCGGGGCGCTGTTCAACCCCGCCGTGCGGGCCTACCTCGCGCAGGAGGCCGGGGAGCGCAAGGCGGAGGCGTTCGCTCTGTTCAACGTGTTCGCGACGACGGGCGCCCTGATCGGGCCGCTGCTGGGCAGCGCGCTGCTGCTGGTGGACTTCCGCACGTCCGCGCTGACCGCCGCCGGGATCTTCGCCGCGCTCACCGTGGCGCAGGCCCTCGTCCTGCCCGCCCGGAAGGTGGAGACTAGCGGGAGCGGTGTCCTCGGGGACTGGCGTGAGGTGCTAGGCAACCGGGTCTTCCTCGCGTTCGCGCTCGCCATGGTCGGCATGTTCACCCTGGAGAACCAGCTGTATCTGCTGCTGCCCGCCGGGGCACGCGAGGCCACCGGCTGGGACGGCGCGGCCGGTCTTGTCTTCCTCGTCGGCACCCTCGCCAACCTGGCGCTCCAGCTCAGGATCACCACAGCCCTGAAGTCGCGTGGGGACAGGGGGCGTTGGATCGCGACCGGGCTCGCCGTGATGGGGCTGGCGTTCCTGCCGCCCGCGCTGGGGGCGGGGGCCGATCCGGGTGGGTGGTTCGACGCCGTGCCGGTGCTGCTGGGCGCGCTGCTGCTGTACCTCGGGATCATGGTGGCCTCCCCGTTCGTGATGGAGCTGATCCCCCGCTTCGGCCGCCCCGAGCTGACCGGCACCTACTTCGGGATCTTCTACGTCGTCTCCGGCCTGGCCGCGGCCGTCGGCAACGCCGTCGTCGGCTGGGCCATGGACGCCGGGCAGGGGACCGGTCACGGCTGGCTGCCCTGGGTGTGCTGCGCCGTGTTCGGACTGGTCTCGGCGACCGGCGTCGCCTGGCTGCACCGTCTGGGCGCGCTGCCCGCCACCCCGGTCGCCGTCTCCCCCGCCCCGGCCGGCGAACGGAGCAGCGCGTGAGCACGTCACAGGAGCGGCAGACCGTCGATCGGACGGCGCCCCGGAACCTCCTCACCGACAACCCCGAGCTGTACGAGGCCCGTTTCCCCGACCCCGAGCGGCTCGCCGGGCGCTGGGCCGAGGACTGTCTGCGCCGCCACGGCGCGGGCGCGCGGGTGCTGGACATGGGTTGCGGCACGGGCCGCGACGCCGCACATCTGCACGGCGCCGGCCGTACCGTGACCGGCGCCGACCTCTCCGGGGCGATGCTGGCCCACGCCCGCGTCCACCATCCCGGGCCGGCGTACGTCCGGGCCGACCTGCACGGCTTCGACCTGGGGCGGGCCGCCTTCGACGCCGTCGTGTGCCTGGACAGCTCCCTGCTGTACTGCCACACCGGCGACCAGCTCGACGGCTTCCTCTCCTCCTGCCGCCGCGCGCTCGCCCCCGGCGGGCTGCTGGTCGCGGAGATGCGCAACGGCGCCTATTTCCTGGGCCGCACCGATCTGCTCGACACCCCGACCGTCGACGGCTTCACCTGGCGGGGCACCGCCTACCGGTCCACCACCACCCTCACCGTGGACCGCACCGCCCAGCTCCTGCGCCGGGTCCGCGTGTGGACCTCCGACGACGGGGCCCCGCCCCTCGAACAGCGCTCCGCGTGGCGGCTGTTGTTCCCCCTGGAACTGCGCCACGTCCTGGCCGCCCACGGCTTCGAGGTGCTCGAACTGCACGACGGACCGGGCCCCCGCACCGAACCCCTGTGGCGGGAGGGCCAGTTGCCGGGCCGTACGACGGATGCCGACCGGCTGCACCTCGTCGCACGGCTCACCGCTTCCCGCTGAAGATCACCCGCACCCCCGCTGACCAGACCCGCACGACGCGCCTCCCCCCACCGACCTTCGTCGCGCGCCTCCCCCCGCTCCCACCCACCACCACACCCCGAGGAACCTCCATGCACGACGAACGTTTCCCCGGCCTGCGCCGCCGCGGCTTCCTCGCCGCCACCGGTGCCGCCACACTCGGCGCGCTCGCCCTGACGGCGTGCGGCGGGGGCGGTACCGACGCCGAGACGGGCGGCGGCGACGACGGTACGCCGAAGCGCGGCGGGCGGCTGCGTGCCGCGTTCGCGGGCGGCGGCGCCAGCGAGACCCTGGACCCGCACCTGGCGAACCTGTTCGCGGACGTCGCCCGCGCCAAGGCGCTGTTCGACAAGCTCGCCGACTACGGCGCCGACCTGTCCGCGCAGCCGCGCCTCGCCACCAAGTGGGAGGCCAACACGACGATGGACCGCTGGCAGGTCACCCTGCGCGAGGCCACCTTCCACGACGGCAGACCGGTGACCGCGCAGGACGTGCTCTACAGCTACCGCCGTATCGCCGACCCCAAGAAGGCTTACCGCGCCAAGGCGTCCCTGGAGCCCATCGACCTCGACGCGAGCCGGGCCACCGGCGAGCGGGGCATCGAGTTCGTGCTGAAGCGGCCGACCGCCGAGTTCCCCAATGTGCTGGCCGCGTTCGGCGCGTACATCGTGCCCGAGAACGCGGGCCGGAAGGCCGGCGACTTCGACAGCAAGCCCATCGGCTCCGGCCCCTTCCGTTTCGTGTCCTTCACCCCCGGCCGCTCGGCCGTCCTGCGCCGACACGACGCGTACTGGGAGGGCGCCCCGCACCTCGACGAGCTGGAGTTCGTCGTCGCGAACGAGGAGTCCGCCCGGGTCAACGCGCTCCTCGGCGGCCAGGTCGAGTACGCCCACGAGCTGAACCCCACCACCGCGCGTGCCCACGAGGACAAGGGGCAGATCGAGATCGTCCGGCTCCGCAACAGCGCCATGCAGGGGTTCTGCATGAAGACCGACCGGGCGCCCTTCGACGACAAGCGGGTCCGTGAGGCGTTCTTCCTGATCGCCGACCGGAAGGAACTCGTCGACGGCGCGCTGTCGGGAGCCGGCGTCGTCGGCAACGACCTGTTCGGCAAGGGCTACGAGTACTACGCGGCCGACCTGCCGCAGCGCGAACAGGACCTGGACCGCGCCAAGTCCCTGCTGAAGCAGGCCGGCGCCGAGAAGCTGACGGTCCGGCTGGACACCTCGGCCGTCGCCGCCGGGTTCACCGAGGCGGCCGGCATCTTCCGCGACCAGGCCGCGAAGGCCGGTGTCACCGTCGAGGTGAGGATGGGCAGCAAGGACTCGTACTGGAGCGACATCCTCGACTCCGGCACCCTCTCCTGCTACCGCTCCGGCGCCATGCCCATCGAGGCGCACATCTCCCAGCGGCTGCTGACCGGCTCCACCACCAACGCCACCCAGTGGCGGCACAAGGACTTCGACGCGCTGTACCGGCAGGCCCAGTCCACCCGTGACCGGACGGAGCGGGCCGCCGTCTACCAGCGGATGCAGCGCCGCCTGTACGCGGAGGGCGGCTTCCTCATCTGGGGGTTCGCCGACTGGATCCTCGGCACCGCCAAGAACGTGAGGGGAGTGGAGACCGGGGCCCCCGCCAACACACTGGACTGGGCGCGCTTCGACAAGGTGTGGCTCGCGTGAGCGGAAGCGCGCTGCGCTCCTTCGTCGCCCGGCGGCTGCTCCTCGGCGCCGCGCAGACCGTGGCCGTGGTGCTGCTGGTCTTCGCGCTCACCGAGGCGCTGCCGGGCGACGCGGCCATCGCCCTGGCCGGGGACCAGCCGGACCCGGAACGCGTCGCCGCCATCCGGGAGGCCCTGCGCCTCGACCGGCCGGTGCTGGAACGGCTCGGGGACTGGGCGGCCGGACTGGCGCACGGCGACTTCGGGACCTCCCTGGCGTCCGGCCGCCCGGTGAGCCGGTACATCGCCGACGGCTTCGGCCCCACGCTGCTGCTGGCGGCGCTCACCGTGGCGCTGCTCGTGCCGCTCGGCTTCGGCCTCGGCGTGCTGGCCGCGCGGCACGAGGGCGGGCTCGTCGACCGTCTCGTCAGCGGGCTGACGCTCGCCGTGTACGCGGTGCCCGAGTTTGCCCTCGGGGTGCTGCTGGTGACGGTGTTCGCGCTGCGGCTGGGCTGGCTGCCGCCGACCGCCGTCGGCTACGGCACCGATCTCCTCGCCCATCCGGCCGCGCTCGTGCTGCCCGTGCTCGTGCTGCTCTCCCGGCCGGTGTGCTCACTGGTCCGTCTGGTGCGCGCCGGCATGGTCGACGCCCTCGGCTCCCCGTACGCGGCCCACGCCCGCCGGTACGGCGTGCCGGGCGCCCGGGTCCGCTACGCCCACGCCCTGCCGAACGCGCTCGCCCCCGCCGCCCAGCAACTCGCCCGCACCGTCGACTGGTTGCTGTGCGGTGTCATCGTCGTGGAGGCCCTCTTCGTGATCCCCGGACTCGGCACCGTCCTCCTCAACGCCGTCGCCGAACGCGATGTGCCCGTGGTGCAGGGCCTCGCCGTGGTGTTCGGCGTGCTGACGGTCGTCCTCAACCTGGGCGCCGACGTGGTCGCGCACCGGCTGGCCCCGCGCGCGGGGGTGGCCGCGTGACCACCGCCTCCCCCACCACCAGCGGCACCGGCACCGCCGCGGCCGGGCGGTGTACGGGCCGCTTCGCGCTCGGCGTCGCGATCATCGCCGTACCCCTCCTCCTCGCCCTGCTGGGCCCGGTGTTCGCGGGTGAGCCTGGCCCGCGCACGGTGTCGTTCACGCTCGGCGGGGGGCACTGGCTGGGGACGGACTTCGTGGGCCGGGACGTGTGGCGGCAGGTGCTGCACGGCGGGCGGCCCGTCGTGCTGACCGCGCTCGGCGCCGGTGTGCTCGCCTATCTCGTCGCGCTGCCGGTCGGTCTCGCCGCCGCCCTGACGCATCGGCGCTGGCTGGAGGAGCTGCTGATGCGGCCCCTGGACGTCCTGATCGCCGTGCCGTCGCTGCTGCTGATCCTGCTGGTCGCATCGGTGTTCACTCCGGGGGCCGTCGGGCTCGCCCTGCTGGTGGCACTGGTCAATGTGCCGGACGCGGCACGGCTGGTGCGCGCCGCCGCCACCGAGGCCGCCGCCCGGCCGGTCGTGGAGGCGCTGCGGCTCCAGGGCGAGAGCTGGTGGCGCACCGCGTTCGGCTGTGTCGGCCGCGGCATCCTGCGCACCCTGGGCGCCGACGCCGGCACCCGCCTCACCGGGGTGCTGTACCTGGTCGCCACGGCCGCGTTCCTCGGGGTGGGGGTGGAGCCCGACGCCGCGGACTGGGCGGTGATGGTCGACCGGAACCGCACGGGACTGTTCGTGCAGCCGTGGGCGGTGGTCGTGCCCGCGCTGCTGATCGTCGCGCTCACCACCGGCACCAACCTGCTGTTCGACGCCGCACTGGAGAAACCCGCACCGAGGACGCCCGGTGCGCGCCGGGGACGGAAGGAACGACGGCCGTGAAGCGGTACGACGACGAGGACGGCCGGTCCGCCGGGGAGCCCCTGGCCGAGATCGAGGACCTGCGGGTCGAGGTCGGCGGACGGGTCATCGTCGACGGGGTGGGTCTGCGGGCGCTGCCCGGCCGGGTGACCGCGCTGGTGGGTGCCTCGGGCAGTGGCAAGACCACTACCGGGCTGGCCCTGCTGGGCGAGTTCCCGGCGGGTGCGCGGGTCACGGGTCGCGTCCAGGTGGCGGCCGGCGGGCCGGTCGGATACGTACCGCAGCACCCGGCGGCCGTCCTCAACCCCGCCCGCCGGGTCTCGGCGCTGCTGACCGACATCGCCCGCGCCCAGGTGCGGGACCTGCCCCGGCCGGAGCGCCGGGCGGCAGCCCGCGAGCGGGTCCTGCGGGCCCTCGCCGACGCGCAACTACCCGACGGGGAGGCTCTGTTGCGGCGGTATCCGCATCAGCTGTCCGGTGGTCAGCAACAGCGGGTCGTCCTCGCGCAGGCCCTGCTGCTCGGGGCCCGGGTCGTCGTGGCCGACGAGCCCACGACCGGTCAGGACGCGCTGACCAAGAGCCGTGTGGTCGACCAGCTGGCGGCGGTCGCGGCCCGCGGCTTCGCGGTCGTGCTGCTCAGCCACGACCTGGACGTCGTCCACGCGCTCGCCGACGAGATCCACGTCATGCGGGACGGCCGGATCGTGGAGTCGGGCCCCGCACGGCGGGTGTGGCTCGCGCCCCGGCACGAGTGGACCCGCGAACTCCTCCGGTCCAGGCCGTTGTTGTCGGACACGGCGGAGCAGGGCCGTCCCGAGGATGCGGAGGAGCAGGGCCGTCCCAATGATGCGGAGGAGCAGGGCCGTCCCAAGGATGGGGTGGAGCCGGACCGTCCCGAGGACGCGGCGGAGCCCGTGCTGCGCGTGCGGAACCTCACCGCCCGCCACCGGGACGGCTCCCGGCGGGGTCCGACCGTGGCCGTTCGGGCACCCGAACTCGCCCTGTACTCCGGGCAGTGCCTGGCCGTGGTGGGCCGCTCGGGCAGCGGCAAGACCACCTTGGCCCGCTGTCTGGCGGGGCTGCACCGCGACCACGACGGCGAGGTCCTCCTCGACGGCGCTCCTCTGCCGCGCAGCCTCCGGGACCGGCGCCGGGAGCACCTGGCGGCCGTGCAGTACGTGTTCCAGGACGCCCGCGCCGCCTTCGACGAGCACCGCCCGGTGCTGTCCCAGGTCGCGCGGACGGCGGTCCGGCTGCGCGGCGCCGCACCCGGCGCGGCGGAGGCCGAGGCGCTCACCACGCTGGCCCGCCTCGGCCTGCCGGCGGAGCTGGTGCGCCGCCGCCCGGACCGGCTGTCCGGCGGTGAGCTCCAGCGCGCAGCCCTGGCCCGTGCCCTCCTGGCCCGCCCGCGCGTCCTCCTCTGCGACGAGATCACCTCCGGGCTCGACACCGTCACCCGGCGGGGCATCCTGGACGTCCTCACCGGACTGCTCGACGGCGACGACGGACTCTCCCTGGTCCTGATCACCCACGACCTGGACACGGCGGCCGTCGCCCACCACGTCGCCGTCCTGGACGACGGGCAGATCGTCGAACAGGGTCCCACCCACCGGATCCTGACGACGCCGCGCCACCCGTTCACCGCCTCCCTCATGGCCACCGTCGCACCACGAGGACGTGCCACGGGCCCAGGGTGACGGCGGCCGCAGGGGCGGCGAACGGACGGACGCGGGCGTCGCCGTTCCCGCCTCAGCGGATCTCGACGAGGAGGTCTCCGCCCTCCACCTGCTGGATCCGGTTGATGGCGAGCCGGGAGACCCGCCCGGCCTTCGGGGCGGTGATCGCGGCCTCCATCTTCATGGCCTCGATGGTGGCGACGGTGGCGCCGGACTCGACCTCGTCGCCCTCGGCGACCGCGAGGGTCACCACTCCGGCGAACGGGGCGGCGACATGGCCGGGGTCGGAGCGGTCGGCCTTCTCGGTGGCGGGGATGTCGGAGGAGGCGGCGGCGTCACGGACCTGAATGGGCCGCAGCTGGCCGTTGAGGGTGGCCATCACGGTGCGCATACCGCGCTCGTCGGCCTCGCCCACGGCCTCCAGACCGATCAGGAGCCGCACCCCGGGTTCCAGGTCGACGGCGTACTCCTTGCCGGGGCCGAGCCCGTAGAAGAAGTCCTTGCTGTCGAGGACGCTGGTGTCGCCGTACGTCTGCCGGTGGGTCTCGAACTCGCGGGTCGGGGCGGGGAACAGCAGCCGGTTGAGGGTGGCGCGCCGGTCCTTCTCCAGTCCCTCGCGGTCCTCGGCGGTCAGCTCCCGCACGGGCTTGGCCTCGCCGCGGCCCTGGAGGGCCTTGGTGCGGAACGGCTCGGGCCAGCCGCCGGGCGGGGTGCCGAGTTCACCGCGGAGGAAGCCGACGACGGAGTCGGGGATGTCGAACCGGTCGGGGGTGGCCTCGAAGTCGGCCGGGGCCACCCCGGCGCCGACCAGGTGCAGGGCGAGGTCGCCGACCACCTTCGACGAGGGGGTGACCTTCACGAGGTGGCCGAGGATGCGGTCGGCGGCGGTGTACATCGCCTCGATGTCCTCGAAGCGGTCGCCGAGGCCGAGGGCCACGGCCTGGGTGCGCAGGTTGGAGAGCTGACCGCCGGGGATCTCGTGGTCGTAGACACGGCCGGTCGGTGAGGCGAGGCCCGCCTCGAACGGGGCGTAGATCTTGCGGACGCTCTCCCAGTAGGGCTCCAGGTCACCGACGGCCCTGAGGTCGAGGCCGGTGGGCCGGTCGGAGTGGTCGGTGGCGGCGACGATCGCCGACAGGGAGGGCTGCGAGGTCGTGCCGGCCATCGACGCCACGGCTCCGTCGACGGCGTCGGCGCCCGCCTGGATCGCGGCGAGGTAGGTGGCGAGCTGCCCGCCCGCGGTGTCGTGGGTGTGGATGTGGACCGGCAGGTCGAACTCGCGGCGCAGCGCGGACACCAGCTTGGTGGCGGCCGGGGCGCGCAGCAGGCCCGCCATGTCCTTGACGGCGAGGACATGGGCGCCGGCCTCGACGATCTGCTCGGCGAGCCGCAGGTAGTAGTCGAGGGTGTAGAGCTTCTCCGCCGGGTCGGACAGGTCGGAGGTGTAGCAGAGGGCGACCTCGGCGACGGCCGTCCCGGTGGCCCGTACGGCGTCGATGGCGGGCCGCATCTGGCTCACGTCGTTGAGCGCGTCGAAGATGCGGAAGATGTCGATGCCGGTGCGCGCGGCCTCCTCCACGAAGGCGTCGGTCACCTCCGTCGGGTACGGGGTGTAGCCGACGGTGTTGCGGCCCCGCAGCAGCATCTGGAGACAGATGTTCGGTACGGCCTCGCGGAAGGCGGCCAGCCGCTCCCAGGGGTCCTCGGCGAGGAACCTGAGGGCGACGTCGTAGGTGGCGCCGCCCCAGCACTCCAGGGAGAGCAGCTGCGGCAGGGTCCGCGCCACGGTGGGGGCGACGGCGAGCATGTCCTTGGTGCGGACGCGGGTCGCGAGCAGCGACTGGTGGGCGTCGCGGAACGTGGTGTCGGTGACGCCGATGGTCGGCGACCGGCGCAGCCAGCTCGCGAAGCCCTCCGGGCCCAGCTCGACGAGCTTCTGCTTCGACCCGGCGGGCGGCCGCGCGGCGGACACGGCGGGGATCTTGCCCGCCGGGTCGATGAGCACGGGCCGCTCGCCGTGCGGCTTGTTGACCGTCACGTCGGCCAGGTAGGTGAGGAGCTTCGTGCCCCGGTCGGCGGAGTGACGGGAGGTGAGCAGATGCGGGCGCTGCTCGATGAACGACGTGGTGACGCGGCCCGCCTGGAAGTCCGGGTCGTCGAGGACGGCCTGGAGGAACGGGATGTTCGTGGCGACGCCGCGGATGCGGAACTCGGCGACGGCACGCCGGGCCCGGTTGACGGCGGTGGTGAAGTCCCGGCCCCGGCAGCTGAGCTTGACCAGCATCGAGTCGAAGTGCGCGCTGATCTCGGTACCGGCGTGGGTCGTACCGCCGTCGAGGCGGATGCCGGAGCCGCCGGGCGAGCGGTAGGCGCTGATCCGGCCCGTGTCGGGGCGGAAGCCGTTCGCCGGGTCCTCGGTGGTGATACGGCACTGGAGGGCGGCGCCGCGCAGGGTGACCGTCTCCTGGGAGAGGCCGAGGTCCGCGAGGGTCGCCCCGGCGGCGATGCGCAGCTGCGACTGCACGAGGTCGACGTCGGTGACCTCCTCGGTCACCGTGTGCTCGACCTGGATACGGGGGTTCATCTCGATGAAGACGTGGTTGCCGTCGCGGTCGAGGAGGAACTCGACGGTGCCCGCGTTGCGGTAGCCGATCTCCCGGGCGAACCGGACGGCGTCGGCGCAGATCCGGTCCCGCAGCTCCGGGTCGAGGTTCGGGGCGGGCGCCAGCTCGATGACCTTCTGGTGGCGGCGCTGCACCGAACAGTCACGCTCGAACAGGTGGATGACGTTGCCGTGGCCGTCGGCGAGGATCTGCACCTCGATGTGGCGGGGCTCGACGACGGCCTTCTCCAGGAAGACGGTGGGGTCGCCGAACGCGGACGCGGCCTCGCGGGACGCCGCCTCGATGGCCTCGCGCAGCGCCGCGGGTTCCTCGACGCGGCGCATTCCGCGCCCACCGCCGCCGGCGACCGCCTTCACGAAGACCGGGAAGCCGATCCCGTCGGCGGCGCGCACCAGTTCGTCCACGTCGGTGGAGGGCTCGGAGGACCCGAGCACCGGTACGCCGGCCGCGCGGGCGGCGGCGACGGCGCGGGCCTTGTTGCCCGTCAGTTCCAGGATGTGGGCGCTCGGTCCGACGAACGTGATGCCCGCCTCCTCGCACGCCCGCGCGAGTTCGGGGTTCTCGGACAGGAAGCCGTACCCCGGGTAGACGGCGTCGGCGCCGGCCTGACGGGCCGCGCGCATGATCTCGTCGACGGAGAGATAAGCCCGTACGGGATGGCCCGGCTCACCGATCTCATAGGCCTCGTCGGCCTTGAGCCGGTGCAGCGAGTTGCGGTCCTCGTGGGGGAAGACGGCGACCGTCCGCGCGCCCACTTCGTACCCGGCGCGGAACGCGCGGATCGCGATCTCGCCACGGTTGGCGACCAGTACCTTGCGGAGCATCCCTGATCCCTTCGGCCTGCG
Source organism: Streptomyces sp. MA5143a (assembly GCF_900290235.1). Lineage (GTDB taxonomy): Bacteria > Actinomycetota > Actinomycetes > Streptomycetales > Streptomycetaceae > Streptomyces. The sequence continues at coordinate 139,206 of NZ_OLMK01000061.1, read as the reverse complement.
ATGAGGAACACCATGGTCGCGGCAATGTAGCCCACGTGCCATGAGAGTCGTGTCACTGAGTGCCAGTATTTTTCGGACCGATGTGGAGGAAGGGATCGAATCCTCGGTGAAGGATGCGGCCCATCCCTGTCCCACAGTGCCATCGAACGTCGGACGGGTGGCCGGTTTCGTATGCGGTGCGCGTGGCTGGTCTCGTCCGCCGGGCGCGGGCGGTCACTCCGGCAGGGCGAACTGGCTCCCCGTCTTCTGCCCGTCCTCCGAGACGGCCGCGGCCACACAGCGGAAGACGCGCAGCCCCTTGTCCCACTCCGGGGCCGTCGGCGGGAGGATGTCGACGTTCCATTCGTCCGCGACGTCCCGGCCGTCCGGGAGCATGGACGCGGCCATGACCTTCTGGGAGCAGAGCGCCTTGACGTCGGGGTGCCGGATGAGGTCGCGCGCGTTGTTCGTCTGACCGTCCTCGGGGAGCGGGGCGATCGCGAACGTCTCCCACACGTGCCGGGTCCGGCAGTCGGCGCGGCTGACGGTGATGAGCCCGGAGACGTCGGTGATGCCGCTCCAGCACTCGGGGCTGACGACGCACCGGCCGCCCAACCCGTCGACCTCCGACGCGGGACAGTTCCGGGTCGTGGTCGCGACCCCGCCGAAACCGGAGGCGGCCTTGTCCGCGCCGGTGGCGGGCGCCGAGGGGGCCCCGGTATGGCCCCGGTCCCCACGGTCACCCTCACCGCTCCCCTGGTTGACCACCACGGTGACCGACACGCTCACGGAGACGGCCACGGCCGCGACCACGGCGATCAGCAGGGGCCGCCGCGCTCTCCCGCGCCCGTCGCCGCCGCCCCGGCGTCCCGCCGCCCCGGCTCCCTCGGTCGGGTCGCCCGCGCTCCCGGGCGGGGCACCGGCGGTCGTGTCGCCGGCGGGGCCGCGGCCCATCGTGGTGTCACCCACGGCCCCGCGCCCCACCGTGCCGTCGACGACCGGCCCCCACCCCGTCGTCGTGTCGCGGTGTCCACCGGCGCCGCCGGGCGGCGCCGCGGTCGTCGGCGACGCGGGCACCGCGTCCCGGTACGCCGGGACGGTGGCCATGGTGGGCGCGGGCCCGAAGCCGCCGCCACCCCGGCCACTCCCACCCCTGCCGTCCCTGTCCCCGGTGCCGCCCAGGTCGACGGTGTCGAGGTCGACCGCGGCGAGGGCGTCGCGGAACGCGCCCGCGTCGGAGAGCCGGTGACGCGGGTCGGGGGCGAGGGCGTACCGGAGGGCCGAGTTGAGGCCGGTGGGCACGCCGGGCAGGTCGGGGTACGGCCAGGTGTGGCGCACGATCAGCTCGGCGAGGCTGAGCTGGGTCCCGTCGTCCGGGTGGTGGGGCGGGCGGCCCCGCAGCAGCGCGTAGACAGTGGCGGCCAGGGAGTAGACGTCGCCGGCGGGGGCGGGTTCGGCCATGTGGAAGGCCTCGGGCGGCGCGTACGCGGGGGTCAACGCCTCGCGGGTCACGGACAGTTCGCGGCCGGGCCGGGGCATGGCCGCGAGTCCGAAGTCGGTGAGGGCCACGCCGCCGTAGCGGTTGACCATGACGTTGCCGGGTTTGATGTCGCGGTGCAGGACGCCCGCGGCGTGGGCGGCGGCGACCGCGTCCGCGAGGCCCACGCCGATGTCGCGCGCCTCCTTGAGGGGCAGGGGTCCCCGCCGGTGCAGCCGGTCCCCCAGGGAGCCGCCGGGGCACAACTCCAGCACCATGTAGGGGCGGTTGTCGGCGAGGACCCCGGCGTCGTACACGGGCACCACGTGCGGGTGCCCGGAGAGCTGCCCGGCCGCCGTGACCTCCCGCAGGAAACGCTGCCGGTCACGCGCCGAGGACAGCACCTGGCTGTCCACCTTCAGCGCGACCTCCCGGCCGACGGCCAGCTGCCGGGCCCGGTACACGGTGGCGAACCCGCCCCGGCCCAGGACCTCCTGGACCTCGTAACCGGGCAGTTCCGTTCTGTCGGGCTCCATGGTGCCGTCAACCCCCAGCGCGCGGCCACGGGCAGCACGTCCGCCCGAGGATGAGCCGAGACTCTAGCCGAGCACGGTGACACCGGGACGCCCCTGGAGGGACGGGCCCGCGACACGGACGTTCAGACCGCGTCCCGGCCGATCGGCCCGAGGTCTCCCTCCACGCGGGTCCGGATGATCGGCGGGCGGTTCCAGAGGGCGAGGATCTCGTTGGCGAGGTCGACGACGGGCAGCGGGTCGGCGTCGTGGCGGGGCTCTACGGAGGCGGCGAGCAGGGTGCGCGGGACGGCTTCGGCGTCGAGCAGGACGCGCCAGTCCTCGGGGCAGAGCTGGAGGTACTCCAGCCCGGTGAGCCGGCTGATCTCCAGCGGGTCGGCGAGGGTGCCGGGGTAGGCGGCGAGGGTGCGCAGGCGGGGCAGTCCGACGACGGGGGCGAGACTGAGCGGCTCGTCGTGCCAGACACCGATGCTGAGGACCTCCAGACCGGGGTGGGCGGCGGCCTCGACACCCGGCACACCGCGCCAGTTGACGTGGGCCACCGCGGGCGGCCCGTCGTCGGCGCGACGGCGGCGGTCCTGCCGGGGCCCGCGCAGCACCAGCTCGGTGAGGGAGTCGGCGACCAGGCCCGCGCCGATGTCCTCCTCGTGGCTCAGGATGATGATCTGCCCGACGTGTCCGCCCGGCCCGGGGGTCAGGTCGACCGCGAGGCGGTCGCCGCCGCCGTTGTCGCCGAAGGCGATCCAGCCGGGCGAGCCGACGAGTTGCTGCACCGCGGCGTCGGGCGGGGTGACGACCGCCTCCTTCGCGGCGAACTCCCACAGGGAGGGCCGGGAGGCCACGTCGGCCACATACAGGTCGTCCAGGGAGAACAACTCGCAGCCGACGGCGTCGTACTCGCGCTCCGCCGCCGCGTGGTCGTCCCCGTGGTCCTGCGGGCGGGCCCGCGTCACCCGGTAGATGACCTTGAGTTCGTCGGGCAGGGCGACGCCGAGGCGCTTCTCGGCGGCGGCGATCTCCTCGTCCGTGGCACCGACGGCTCGGGGCATCCGCTCGCGCAGTTCCCGTTCCAGCAGCTCCAGGTCCGCGGTCGGGGCCGGGGCCGCGCCGGGGGCCGGGTCGGGCAGACGGCGCCAGGGCTCCGGGAGGGCTCCCTCGACCAGGAGCAGCGAGCCCGGGTGCGGGCTGCCGACGCCGGACTCCACGGCGGGGCTCGGTCCGAGCAGCCGGAGCACGGCCGTGCCGGTGGGCGCGATCGCCGCGGTGAACGAGACGCCGTCGATGCCGGTGCCCGTGAGCGCGTCCTGGACCCGCCGCACCGCGTCGAACTCGTCCTGCATGTCCTCGATCTGGGACGCCCGCCCCGGCTTCGGGGAACGCCGCCGCACGGGCACGCTCCAGGCGCCCCGGCTGATCCGCCCTGCCACCTGGTGGCCGGCCGCCGCCCGCTCGTTGCCGTCCCGCAGCACCCTCAGCAGCGGTTCCCACGTGGTGAAGTCGTGGAGCGGGGACAAGAGGACCTCCGGTGTTTCCGTCGAGCGGGGCCCGGCGATTATCGCGGGCGCCCGCAGCGGGTCCGAGTCCCACCCCGGCGTGGAGGCGTTTCCCGCCGCTGACCGGGGTGTCGGGGGCGCGCCCCCTCCGTGCGCGGCCCGCCGCGGGTGCGGGCCGAGCCGTTCACCGGCCTGACGGGCACCGTACTTCGGATCGGACCTGTCGGTTCGGGCACGACAGTGATACGGAAGTGGCAGAAACCGCGTACATGACGCCCGGCTGAGCTAGCCTCGACTTCCGAAAGCGAACTGACGTACGCGGAAAGTGACTTCGGGGGTGTTGTGTCAGACCAGCGGCCGGTGCCACCGCGCTCGACGACAGACGAGGCTCCGGCGCTGCGGAAGACGGGCGCCCTTCCCCTGCGCCCCGGCGACCCGGGCCGTATCGGCCCCTATGTGTCGCTGGGGCTGCTCGGCAGCGGGGGTATGGGGCGCGTCTATCTGGGGCGCCCGGCGGACGGCGGGCCCGAGCTCGTCGCCGTCAAGGTGATCAGGCCCGAGTACGCGGAGGACATCCGCTTCCGGCGCCGCTTCGAGCGCGAGGCGGCCGTGCACGGCCGGGTCCGCACCGCGCACATGCCGAAACTGTGCGGCACGGGGTTCGAGGACGAACTGCTGTGGATGGCCACCGAGTACCTGCCCGGCGTCGATCTCGCGGACGCCGTGAACGAGGAGGGCCCCCTGCGGACCGCGGCCGTCTGGCGGCTCCTGGCGGAGCTGGGGCAGGCGCTCGCCGACCTCTCGGACGCGGGGATCGTGCACCGGGACCTCAAGCCCTCCAACGTCCTGGTCTCCGCCCGGCGCGCCCACGTCATCGACTTCGGCATCGCGAAGGCCGCCGACGCGAGCGCGATCACCGGGACGGGCAACCGGGTGGGAACGCCGGCCTACATGTCACCCGAGTACCTGCGCACCGGTGAGTGCGAAGCACCCTCGGACGTGTTCTCGCTGGCCTGCACCCTGGTCTATGCGGCGACGGGCGCCGCCCCGTTCGGTGACGGCACCGGGGTCGACGTGATGCACCGGGTCGCCTTCGAGGAGCCCAACGCGAAGGTGATCCGGGAGCTCGCCGAGTCCGACGAGGACCTCGCCACGCTGCTGTGGTCCTGCCTCGCCAAGGAGCCGGGACGCCGGCCCACACCGCAGGACCTGGTCCGGGCCGCGGAGCCCCGCACCGGCACGTCCGGCACCTTCGACTGGCCCGAGCCACTGGGCGGCATGGTGCTCGTCCGGCAGCAGGCGTACGAGGCGCTGTGCCGGCTGCCCCTCGTCCAGGCGCCCGACTTCCCGGCCGCCGACGACGCGGCGGAGCAGGCACCGGCGCCCGCCGCCGGGACAACCGGGCCCGCCGCGGCCGACTCCGCCGGCCCCTCGCCGGAGGCGGCCCCCGCCCCCGCGGGCGGCCGGGCGGCGTTAGAGCCGGCGGCGCCCACCCGGACGCGCCGCAAGCGGGCGCTGACGTTCGGCGGCGCGGGCGTCGCGCTCTGCGCGGTGGCCGCGGGCGTCTTCGTCCTCACCCGCTCGGACTCCTCCGGGGCGGCCACCCCGGAGGCGGGCACCTGGTCGACCGGGATGAGCGCCCCCGACGACGCGGTCTCCCCGTCGACGTCCGGGAAGTCGAAGGGCGCACCCGCTCCGGACGGTCACGGCTCCTCTCTCTCGGAGGTGTCCGGCAAGGAGAAGGACAAGGGCGAGGACAAGGGCGACAGTGCGGCCATCGACGGTACGTCGGCCCGCCCCGACGCCTCCGCGCCCGCCGAGGACGACCGGACCGACGGCACCGATGGGGGCACCCCGGTCGACGACGGCTCCGACGCCCCGGACGACCCCGAACCGACCCCGAGCGACCCGCCGGCCGACTCCGGTGATCCCGCCTGGCTCACGGACTGCACGTACTACTCGGGCAACGGCCGCACCCGACTCGGCAACAGCGGCAAGCGGGTGCTCCAGGTGGAGTGCATCCTGAGCAGGCGCGGGTACGGCGTCAGCGTGGACGGCGAGTTCGACAGCGGGACGGAGGCCGCCGTCGAGGAGTTCCAGAACGCCGTGGGACTGAGGGCGAACGGTGTCGTCAACCGCAACACCTGGTCCGCGCTGCGCAGCCCGGAGTGACGGTCCGGCACCCCCGCGCCCCGGCCGGAGGGTGCGGGGGTGCCGGGCGGTCAGCCGGTGAGCCCGGACTGCTTCAGCCACTCCTCGGCGACGACGCTCGCGTCCTCCTTGTCGTTGGTGAGCTTCTTCATCATCTCCAGCAGGTCCTCGGTGGTGAGCTTCGCGGAGACCGCGTTGAGCGCCTCCCTGGCCTTGGCGTCGACGGCCTTCTTGTGGACGAGGGGTGTCACGTTCTGCGAGGAGAAGAGGTTCTTCGGGTCCTCCAGGACGACCAGCTTGTCCTCGACGATGGCGGGGTCGGTGGTGTACAGGTTGGCGGCCTGCACCTTGTCGTCCTTGAGCAGCTTCACGAGGGTGGTCTGGGCGCCCGCGTCGAGCGGCTGGAACTTGCCGAACTCCACGCCGTAGACCTTCTTCAGACCGACCCCGCCCTGGGTGCGGGTCTTGAACTCCGAACCGGCCCCGAGGGTCAGGTCGCCCGCCACGGGCTTGAGGTCGGCGAGGGTCTTCAGGTCGTACTTCTTCGCCGTGCTCGCGGTCACCGTGACCGAGTCCTTGTCCTCGGCCGCGGCCGAGTCGAGTATCTCCACCGACTTCGGGAGTTTGGCCTTCAGTTCGGCGTTGATCTCCTCGGTGTCGGTCGCGGTGCTGTTCTTGTCGACGGCCACCGACAGCAGGGCGCCGTTGTACTCCGGGAAGACGTCGATACCGCCCTTGACGATCTGGTCGTAGTAGACCTCGCGGGCCCCGATGTCGAACTTGCGGGTCACCTTGAGGTCCTTGCCCTCCAGGGCCTGCGCGTAGATCTCGGCGAGCAACTGGTTCTCGGGGAAGTTGGCCGAGCCGACGACCAGGGAGGAGCCGCCGCCACCGCTGTCGCCCGTCAGCGGATTGTCGTCGCCGCCGCCCCCGCCGCCGCAGGCGGTGAGGGACAGGGCGGTGATCAGGCCGAAGGCGACGCCTCGGTACATGCCTCGCATGGATGCTTCCTTTCTCATGGCCCGAAGGGCGCGGAACAACGGAGGAGTTCGAGAGAGCGCCGGAGTCCGGGAGACCGACGGAGGTCAGGATTTCGGCGCCGAGATCCTCAACCCCGGTGAGACGACTGCCCGCCCCAGCGCGGTGAACGCGGCCTGCACGACGAGCGCCAGGGCGACCACGACCGCGGAGCCCCCGATGACCAGCTCGTAGTCGTTGCGGGCGAGCCCGTCGACGATGAAGCGGCCGAGGCCGCCGAGCCCCGGATAGGCGGCGACGGTCGCGGTGGCCACGACCTGGATCGCGGCCACCCGCAGGCCCAGCAGGATCAGCGGCAGCGCCATCGGCACCTCCACCCTCACCAGGACCTCCCACCCGGTCATGCCGACGCCGCGCGCGGCGTCCCGGGTGGCCGGATCCACGCCCCGGACGCCCTCGAAGGTGTTGATGAGGATCGGCGGCACCGCGAGCGCGACCAGGGCGACGAGCACCGGCGCGGTGCTGAGCCCGGCGAGCGTCACGACGAGGACGACGAGGCCGAAGGTGGGGATCGCGCGGGCGAGGTTCGCGACGCTCGCCACGGCGAACGCCCCGCGCCCGGTGTGTCCGACGAGCAGCCCGGCCGACAGCCCGATCAGGGCGGCGCACAGCAGCGACAGACCGCTGTAGGTGAGGTGTTCCAGGAGTCGTGCGGGGATGCCCTCGTCGCCGTGCCACTGCGCCGGCGAGGTCAGCCAGTCCGCCACGAGCCGGATCTGGTTGAGGAAGTCGTTCATGCCGTCGTCACCCTGCTCCGGGACCAGGGGGTGAGCAGTCGCTGCGCGAGGACCAGCAGCGCGTCGGTGGCGAGCGCGAGCAGCATGATCAGCACGATGGCGGTGACGATCGGCGTCGGGAAGTCGAGCTGGAGACCGCGGGTGATGTAGTAGCCGAGGCCGCCCTGGCCGATGAGCTGGCCGACGGCGACGAGGCTGATGGAGGAGACCGCGGCGACGCGCACGCCGGCGATGACGACGGGCACGGCGATGGGCAGTTCGACCTGGAGGACACGGCGGACGGTGCCGAAGCCCATGGCGGTCGCGGCGAGCCGCACCGGTTCGGGGACCGAGGCGAGACCGTCGACGACGTTGGGCACGAGCACCGACAGCGTGTACAGCGTCAGCGGGATCATCACCGTCTGTTCGGTCAGCCCCGTGTAGCGGACGAAGACCATGAACAGGGCCAGCGACGGGATCGAGTAGAGGATGTTCGCCACGGTCAGGACCGGTGGGTAGAGCCGGCGCCTGCGGTGGCAGAGGATGCCCAGCGGCACCGAGACGAGCAGCCCGAACAGCACCGGCAGCAGACCGAGTCTCAGATGGAGGGCGGTGTAGTCGGCCAGTTCGGCGGTGTGGTCGGCTATCCACTGCCACCGGACCAGCGGTTCCCCGTCGCTCATCGGTCACCGCCCGCGCTGTCGGCGGCCACCGGGCTCCCGGCCGCGTCCGTGCTGCCGGCCGCGTCCTTGCTGCCGGTCGCGTCCGTACGCCTCGCGGGGGTCGCCCCGGCGGTCAGCTCGCGGGCGTCGGCCACGCCGACGACCGCGCCGTCGGCGTCCACGCCCACCGCGAGCCGCGCGGGCGACAGCAGCGCCGCGTCGAGGGCGGCCCGCGCGGAGTCCCCGACCAGGCTGAAGGTGTGGCCGAGCGGCACCAGGGCGGCGTCCGCGAGGGTGCCGCTTCCCGGCAGGTCGGCGACCGGGGTCCAGCCGAGGGGCCTGCGCGCGTCGTCGACGACGAGCACCCAGGGCTCGTCCAGGGCGCGGGCCGCGGTCACGGGCGAGGTGACCGGCAGCACCGGGCCCTCGCGCAGCGGCAGTCCGCCGGCCTGGACGAAGGACAAGCGGCGAATGCCCCGGTCCTGGCCGACGAAACCGGCGACGAAGTCGTCCGCGGGGGCGGCGAGCAGCCGCTCCGGGGTGTCGAACTGGGCGAGCCTGCCGCCGTCGCGGAACACGGCTATGCGGTCGCCGAGTCTGATCGCCTCGTCGATGTCATGGGTGACGAACACGATCGTCTTGTGGAGCTCCTTCTGCAGCCGGGCGAACTCGGTCTGGAGTTCGGCCCGCACGACGGGGTCGACCGCGCTGAACGGCTCGTCCATGAGCAGCACCGGCGGGTCGGCGCCCAGTGCCCTGGCCACGCCGACGCGCTGCTGCTGGCCGCCGGAGAGCTGGTTGGGATAGCGCTTCGCCATCTCGGCGGGCAGCCCCACCAGTTCGAGCAGCTCGGCCGCCCGGGCCCGCGCCTTCTTCCTGCCCCAGCCGAGGAGCAGCGGCACGGTCGCGATGTTGTCGAGGACCGTGCGGTGCGGGAAGAGTCCCGCGTGCTGGATCACGTAGCCGATGCCCCGGCGCAGCTCGGGCGCGTCGACCTCGCGGATGTCCCGGCCGCGCAGGCTGACCGTGCCGGCCGTGGGTTCCACCATACGGTTGATCATCCTGAGGGTGGTGGTCTTGCCGCAGCCGGAGGGTCCGACGAGGATCGTGATGGCGCCCTCGGCGAGCTCCACCGTGACCCCGTCGACGGCTGTCGTGCCGTTCGGATACTTCTTGCTCACCGCGTCGAATCTGATCAAGAGTGCCCCTCACCCGACTGCATATGCTCATGCACAGTTGTCCGTGACTGAATGACAGTCAATGGACTTTCATGAACGGCACGTTACGTTCACACGATGCCGGTCCGGGGACGTCCGGAACATGGGGATCCAGCGGCTTATATTCCCTTTCCTGCGTCACGGCCGTCCGCCGGGCGGTCGTGCTTTCCTGGAGTCATCATGACCAACGTCGATGTGCACCAGCACCTGTGGCCCCCCTCGCTGGTGGCGGCCCTGCGGTCCCGCCGGGAGCCGCCGTTCATGGACGGCTGGACCCTGTTCCTGGACGGGGAGCCGCCATACGAGGTGGCGCCCGCCGCCCATGACGTCGCCCGGCGTGCGGGGCTCGCCGCCGAGGACGGTCTGGGCCGGGCCCTTGTCTCGCTGTCCTCCCCGCTCGGCGTCGAGTGGCTGCCCGGGGAGCAGGCGCGTCCCCTGCTCGACGCCTACCACGAGGGCGTGGCCGCTCTCCCCGAGCCGTTCGGGGCGTGGGCCGCCGCCTGTGTACGGGACGTCGACGCGGCCGCCACGGCGGAGGACCTCGACCGGGGCGGCTTCGCCGGTCTGCAACTGCCGGCCGACGCACTCGCCGACGCGGCCGGTTACGCGCGCTGCGCGCCGCTGCTCGATCTGCTGGAGGACCGCGGACTCCCGCTGTTCGTGCATCCCGGCCCGGCGGGTGAGGCGGGCGCCGAGGGGCCGGGGTGGTGGCCGGCGATGGTGCCGTACGTGCAGCAGATGCACGCCGCCTGGTTCGCCTTCCGTGCCTTCGGCAGACCCCGTCATCCCCGGCTGCGGGTCTGTTTCGCCCTGCTGGCCGGGCTGGCGCCGTTGCACGGGGAGCGCTTCGCCGCCCGTGGTGACGCGGGCCTCGCGGGGACGGACGCGCGGGTGTTCGTGGAGACGTCGTCGTACGGTCCCACCGCCGTGGACGCGGTCGTGCGGGCCCTCGGGGTGGACGCGGTGGTCCAGGGCTCCGACCGGCCCTACGCGGAGCCGCCGCTCCATCCCGGCTTCGGCCTGGGGGGAGCGGCGGCGTACGCCTTCCGTATCGCCAATCCGCGGCGGCTGCTCATGGGCGAGGGCTGAGGGGTCCTTTCACCATGAGCGTCCGAGCAGGTCGCGTGGTCTGGTGCCGTGCATCGCAAGGCGCCGGAGAGTCCTGGTAGCGGAGCTACCTGGACTTTTCGGCAACGCGGCGAGGTGCGGTGCCAGGCCGCGCGACCCGGGCGGGCATAGTGAAAGGACCCCTGAGCCCTCGGTCAGCGGCCGGTGCGGATCAGGCCCGTCAGATAGCGCCACAGCGACGAACGCTGCCGGGCGGAACGGTCCCGTGCCACCGGTCCGGCCGCCCCCGGCTCCGTCTCCCCCGCGAGGTCCGTCTCCGCGGGTTCGGCCGTGGACGGCTCGGGGGTCGGGGCGAGGGTGTAGCGGACGGGCAGTGAGCGCAGGCCGCGCATGAACGGCGAGGAACGCCACGGGAGCTGGTCGACGGGCAGCGCCAGCTCCAGATCGGTGAACCGCTCGAACAGGCGGCCTACGCCGACCGCCGCGATGGTGGACGCCAGCTCGCGGGCGGGGCACTGGCGGCGGCCGGCGCCCCAGGAGAGGTGCGCGCGGGTGCTGACCGTGTTCGTCGCCGCGTGGCCGGCGAAGACCGGGTCGGCGTGCGCGGCGGCGGAGGAGACCCACACCGGGTCGCCCGCGCGGATGGTGTAGTTGCCGAGAGGGGTGTCCTTGGCGGCGAAGCGCGGGACGAAGTTCACCAGCGGCGGCTTGCGCATGACCACGCGGTTCATGGTCTCCCGGACCATGCCGGCCGACAGGCTGGCGCGGATGCTGCCCTCGCCGGAGAGCACCTCGACGACGGTGTTGGAGATGAGGATGCCGACGTGGTCGGAGGTCATGCCCAGCAGCATGAACAGCTCGCGGGCCAGTTCGTCGAGCGTGAGGCCGGGGTGCGCGGCGAGGAGGTAGGAGGGGAAGTCGTCCCCGGGGGTCCTGAGCTTCTGCGCCGCCAGGTCGGCGAGGGCCGCCAGCAGGCGTTCCAGGGCGGGCTCGGCGTCCGGGCCGGCGTCCAGCACCCGCCACATGTCCATGAGCGCGTCGTCGCCCTGGGAACCGGGGAAGCCGAGGAGGTGACTGGCCGCCATCAGCGGCAACGGCCGGGAGAACTGGGCGGACAGGTCCGCGAGGCCCGTGCCACCGGCCTGGCCCACCAGGGTGATCAGATCGTCGGCGCAGGCGGTGACAGCCGCCTTGAGCCGCTTGGCCTGGGTGTGACGCGGGTCCTGGAACGGCCGGAGCGCGGTGTCCCACGCGGTCCGCAGCGGCTTGTACCCGGCGCCGCCCTGGATCAGTACGTGGTTGACCTCCAGGGAGGGGCCGAGCGGCCAGTCGGAGGGCACCCGGCCCTCCGAGCGGGCCCGCCAGTTCTCCAGTCCCTTGGGCCAGCCGTCGTCGTCCTGGAGGACCTCCAGGGACTCCTTGTAGCCGAGGACCAGCCAGGCGGGGACGCCCAGCAGATCGACCGGCGCGACCGCGCCGTGCCGCTGCCGCAGCCGCTCGTACACGAGGGAGGGGCGCATCTCGTAGTCCCGGGTCAGCAGCGGTTGGGGATCCAACGCCTCCAACCGCCGGCCGTCCGCGTCCACGGACCCGCCCTCGCCCGTCTGGGATTCCACCGCCATGCCGCCCCTCCGACACTCCCCGTACCGGCGCACCTTCAGTCGGTAGCCGGAACCGGTGGGGACCTTACCCCAGGCCAACCCTTCGGAGAACGACGGGTAGCCGGATTCACAGACAGGGACACGACAAAGGGGTCAGGCGTCGCCAAAGGCCGTCAGTGCCGCGCCACCACCCGCAGGGTCCTGACCGACTGGTCGGCCGCGTCCGGGATGAGGACGCCGTGCTCGACGCCACTGCGCAGGTAGTCGAGGACCTCGTCGGTGATCACCTCACCGGGGGCGATCACGGGGACACCCGGCGGGTACGGGCTGATCATCTCGGCGGCGATGCGGCCCGCCGCCCGCTCGGCGGGCACATGGTCGACCTCGGCGAAGAACGCGTCGCGCGGCAGCATCGCCTGCTCCAGCTCCAGTGCCGACGCCTCGGGCAGATGGACCGGCGGCTGCCGTTCGACGGTGTCGGCGCTCTCGACGAGGGCGCGCAAGGAGTCGAGGAGGATCTTCTCGGTCTCGTCGTCGTCGGCGTGGTTGATGGAGGCGCTGATCCGGCAGGTGTCGGAGCCTCCGACGTCCACATGGCGGTGGGTGCGCAGCCACTCGGCGGCCTGCATCCCGCTGATGTCCAGTTCCCGTACGTCGATGACCAGCTTCAGCGGGTCGAACTCGGCGGCGAGGCCCTGGTCGACGATCTCCTGGCCCATCGGCCGCAGGCCGGGCAGCTCACCGGCCGCGGCCCGGATCCTGTGGGCGCGGCGGACCGCCACCTCCAGCAGGTCGTGCCCGTGCTGGACCATCTGGCGGCGCCAGCCGTCGAGCGTCGCGAACACCAGCGACGAGGCGCTGGTGGTGCCGAGCAGGTCCTCGCGCTGTTTGAGGGCCTCCGGCGAGACCCGGTCGTACTGGAGGTGGAAGACGGAGCTCTGCTCCACGGCGCCGCCCATCTTGTGGACGCTGGTGACCACGAGGTCGGCCTCGGCGTCCATGCCCCAGGCGGGCAGCGCGGGGTGGAACGGCAGGTGGGCGCCCCATGCCTCGTCGACGATGAGGGGGACGTCGTACTCGTGGCACACCCGGGCCACGCCCCGGATGTCGGCGCAGGTTCCCCAGTCGGTGGGGGTGATCAGCAGCATGCCCTTGGCGTCCGGGTGTTCCTCCAGACGGCGGCGTACGTCGTCCGGCTCCGGGGGGTGGGCGAGGTGGCGTTCGGTGTCGAACTTGGGGTGGACCCAGATCGGTTCGACCCCGTTGACGACGACCGCGGCGATCACGGACTTGTGGGCGTTGCGGGAGATCAGCATCTTCTCGCCGGGGCCGGCCACGGAGAGCATGGCGGTCTTCACCGACAGGGAGCTGCCGCAGGTGGAGAAGAAGGCGTGCTCGGCGCCGACGGCGTCGGCCATCAGCTCCTGTGCCTGGCTGATGACGCCCTGCGACTGACGCCGGTCGTCCAGCCCGTTGAGGGAGAGGACGTCGGAGCGGAAGACGTCGAGCCCGACGATCTCCGCGACCCGCGGGTCCACACCGCGGCCCTGCCGGTGTCCGGGCGGCCCGAACACCGTGTCGCCGCGTCGCCGGAACTCCTGCAGCGCCTCCAGCACGGGTACCCGCGAGTGGTCCATGGCTCCTCCAGATGGGTCCCGTCCGCGCGGCGCTCCACGGCACCGGGCGGCTCTGCGCACGTACACCCACCGGGTTGCACGTGCGGGCCCCTCGAAACGCGCCGATCACCGCACGCCGGGCGCCCTCCCCCGGAGCCGGACCGAGGGTCACCGCCCGCCGCGGGCGGCCTTCACGAACGCGGTGATCAGGGCGGGGTCCTTGACGCCCCGGCTCCGCTCGACGCCGCTGGACACGTCGACGCCCCAGGGCCGGGCGGTGTCGACGGCGTTCCGTACGTTGTCGGGGGTCAGGCCCCCCGCGAGGAGCCACTTGTCACCGGGGTCGGCCACCGGCATCCGGGACCAGTCCCAGGCCATGCCGGAGCCCGGTACGGGCGCGTCGAGCAGCAGCATGTCCTCGCCCATCTCGCCGCAGCGCGGCACCGAGTCGCCGAACGCGGCGGCGCGGATCAGCGTGCGGCCCTCCGCCGCGAGCGCGTCGTAGTAGCCGCGGTCCTCCGATCCGTGCAGTTGGACGGCGCGGATGCCCGACTCCGCGGCCAGGGACCGTACGTCGTCCAGGCTCTCCCCGCGGAAGACTCCGACGGTGAGGACGTGCTCGGGGATCCGGCGGGACAGCCGCGCGGCGGTGGCCGCGTCGACCCGGCGGGGGCTGGCGGTGAGGACGAACCCGATGGCGTCGGCGCCCGCCTCGACGGCCGCGTCGACGTCGTCCTCGGTCCGCAGCCCGCAGATCTTGATGAAAAGGGAGTCACTGGAGTTGCTCACCGCCCCAGACTGCCTCATCGGGGACGCCTCCGGGACCGCGACCTCCCTGTCCGGGGGGGGTGTGCGGCTCAGTCCCACGCCCCGGACAGCCGCCGGGTGACGACCGAACTGAGGACGCGGACCCCTCGGGTGGAGCCGGGGTCGATGCCCGTGAGTTCCCGTACCCGGCGCAGGCGGTAGTCCAGGGTGCGGGTGTGCACGTTGAGGGCCACGGCCGTGGCGCCGCGGTGCATGTCGTGGCGGTAGTACGCGTCGAGGGTGACGAGGAGGTCGGGGCCCGGCTCCAGCCGGCCCACCAGCTCGCGGAGCCATGCGTCGACGAACGGCACGTCCGCGACGGCGACCTCGGTGAACACATCCGCCACGGTGTACGGCCGCAGCCGCTCGGACACCGGGCGCAGCGGGGCCGCCCGGCTGACCCGCCGGGCCCGGTCGAGGGCACCGGCCAGCTCGGCGACGGGCGCGGCGGCGGTGCCGACGGCGCAGGGCCGGCCGAGGACCCGGGCGAGGTCCCGAACGGGGGTGGCGACGAGGTCGGGCACGGAGTGCGCCGGCGTGGTCTCGGCGAGGTCCCGGGGCAACGGCACCAGGACGATCAGCTCACCGTCCTTGTCACCGTTCTCCGTGGACCGGGCGACCAGTACCCGGTGGGTTTTCACCAGTATCTCGATCTCGGGGTCCAGGGCGCGGTCGTCTCCCGGGCGGTCGGGGGCCCGGATCACCGTCACCGCACAGAATTCGGGCAGTTCCGAGCCCGTGACGGCGGCGAGTTCGGCCGCCATGGGATCACCGGTGAGCAGCGACCGGGTCAGCAGGTCGATTTGCTCGACGTATGGCAAACGTCGCCGCATCACCGTCACGAAACCCTGCCGGTAGGCGCTTATCCCCCGCTCTCCCTGCGGGGCGAACCAGCTCATCATCCGCATGAGTTCTTCCACTCCGCCGCCGCGCTGCGCCTCGATCGCCTCGTTGATCTCACGCAGCATGAGCGCGGTGTGCAGGTGCAGTACTTGCTGTCGCGAAGAGGGTGACATTCCCGCATCGGCCCGCACCTCGCCCATGAAGGTGATGGAGTCGAGGTCGGTGTCGCTCAACTCGCCGTTGTCCGGGGAGAGTTCGACGGTACGCCGACGCAGCCACACCGCGTAGTCCAGTGTCTCGGCCCTGGCTCGCCGGTTCGTGTCCAGGATCGCGAACTCCGGAATCTCACGTGCGTACGCCTCGACCTCCCGGCGGGCGTTGGCCGACGCCTGTCGGGCCAGTTCGGCGAAGAGGCTCCCCATGGCAGGAGCATCCCATTCCGCCACAACCGGCCGACAGACCGGTTCCGGACCCCTTCATCACTGTGCGCAAAACCGATGACGGGATACCTGCGGCGCTTTTGTCACAGTGCGCAAAATTCCCGGATCAGGGCGTTCTCGCCCATCGACTCCACTTGTGGAGGCACTGTGAAGTCGGCTTAATGGGGACCGATTCCGGCCCGCGCCCCGCAATCACCGGGGGAATCAATACGGGATTCGGCCCGGAAATCTCTCAGCCGGCGCGCCGGGCGTCGGCGCACCACGAAAACGGGAGGGACACACCGTGAAAGCGAGTATCCGAAAGAGAATCGCGGCGGCGGCAGCGGTCATGGCCACGTCGACGGCGCTTCTGCTGAGCGCTCCGGGCTCCGCCTCGGCCGCCCCCGCCGCCGTCCCCAGCCTGCGGGCGTTCGGGATCACCGGCGACGGCACGCTGATGGCCACGTTCACGACCGACCGCCCCGACGTCCTCAACTGGGTCAGGACCGTCACCGGGCTCAGCGGTGACACGGCCCTGGTCGGCATCGACTTCCGGGTGCAGGACGGACTGCTGTACGGCGTCGGCAACAAGGGCGGCATCTACACGATCAAGACCCCGCCGGCCACCCAGGACGTCGTGGTCACCAAGGTGTCCCAGCTCCAGTACGCGCTGCACGGCACCACGTTCGGCGTCGACTTCAACCCGGCGGCCGACCGGCTGCGGGTGATCAGCGACAACGGCCAGAACCTGCGGCACAACCTGAACGACCACTCGACCATCCAGGACCTGAACCTCACCACCCCGCCCGTCGAGGGCACGACCAAGGGCGTCACCGCCGCCGCGTACACGAACAACGACCTCAACGCGGCCACCGGGACCACCCTGTTCGACGTCAACACGAACACCGACCAGGTCGTGATCCAGTCCCCCGCCAACAACGGCACGCTCGCGCCGACCGGCAGCCTCGGCATCGACGCCCAGCTGAAGGCCGGCATGGACATCTACAGCACGCTGAGCGGCGGGCGGACGGTCGACAACGCCGCCTTCGCCTCCCTCACCCCGTCGGGTGCGAGCAACCCGACGCTCTACACCGTCGAGCTCCTCACCGGCCAGGCGACGCCTATCCGTCAGTTCCCGCTGAACATCACGGACCTGGCGATCAGCCTCACCGGCAGCTGACCCCTGCCCGTCCGGGTCACCGCAGGGTGGCGGGGTCGAGGTCCGGTCCGACGACGAGGGTGACCACGCCCTGCGCGGCGCCCGCGTCCTCGGCGGCCCGGGCGTCGGGCAGTCGCGAGGTGAGGACCTTCGCCTGCTTCGCCAGGTCCGGCGGGTAGGCGACCGTCGTCTTCGCGGTGGTCTCGGGCGCGTTGCCCGTACCGACGACGGTGATCCCGGCGGCGCGCAGCTTCTCGGCGACGGCGGCGGCGCGTCCCGTGACCCCGGTGCCGTTGAGGACCTGCACCCGCACGTTCGAGGCGTAGACGAGGCCCTCCTTGGCCCGGGTCTGGAACTGCTTCTTCTCGACCTCGCGGTCCTTGGCGAGGGAGGTGAACAGGTCGGCCGCGTACGGGTACTGCCAGACCACGTTGGCGCGGTCGCTCGGGACGTCCGCCTCGCGCGGGTAGTTGGGGACCGTCAGGAAGGTCAGCCGGTCGCTGGGGATGCCCTTCAGTTCGGAGGCGAGGTCGTACAGCGGGTCGATGCCCGCGAGATCCTTGTCCGTGGTGAGGGACTTGGTGGCGGACTGCATGAAGTCGTACAGCGCGCCGGGGCTGGTCAGTTTGGACTTCGCCTTGGCGGCGAGGGCTTCCATGAACTCCTGCTGGCGGCCGATGCGCCCGATGTCGGAGCCGTCGCCGACGGCGTAGCGGGTGCGGACGTAGCCGAGGGCGGTCTCGCCCTTGACGGTCTGGCAGCCGGGTTCCATGTCGAGGAGGGCGTTCTTGTCGTGGATGGCCTGCTCGGGGCAGACCTCTATGCCCTCCAGGGCGTCGACCATCCCCTTGAAGCCCGAGAAGTCGACGGACATGAAGTGGTCGATGCGCAGCCCGGTGTTGGCCTCGACCGTCCGGATCGAGCAGGCGGCGGCTCCGGCGACCTCGCCGGTGGAGCCGCCGATCGCGAACGCCTCGTTGATCTTGGCCCGGTGCGGGCCCGAGGTGCCGCCGCCGCCCTTCTCGCACGCCGATATCTCGACCCACGAGTCGCGGGGGAACGACACGACGGTCGCCCACTTCCGGTCCGCGGGGATGTGCAGCACCATCAGCGTGTCCGACTGCATGGTGGTCAGGTTCCGGCCGTACTTGGCGTTCTTCCCGTCACGGCTGTCCGAGCCGACGACCATGATGTTCTTGGACCCGGGGCTGAGGTTCACCGGACGGTTCCCGCCGAGCTTGTTGTCGACGTCGGCGGCCGTGATGTTGTCGTCGAGGTCGTTGTACACCCAGGCGCCGACCCCCGCGACACCGAGCACGACCACCGCGGAGACCCCCGCGACCCAGCCGACGATCCTGCCCCGCCGTGTGAGCCGCGTCCCCCCGCTCCCGATCCCGGCACGCCGCCTTCCCGTACCACTCACCGGCGTTCCCCCCGCCTCGGCCGCATCCGGCCGGTCGACTGACTCTCCACGCCCGGCACGTGTGATCACCGAACCCGAGGACTCTATCCCTGGAGAGATACGGAAGGACGTCCAACTCGGCTCACCCACCCCGGTGGCCTCCCCGACGCCCCGTCGTCCCTGCGCGTGGGGAGGCCCCGGTGCGGGGCTCAGCCGCAGATCTGGCGACCCCACTCCCCGTACGGGTAGCCCGTGTTGTTGCCCGTGTCGGCGCTGCCGGTCCCGCAGGAGCGGGTGTTGGGCGTGTAGACCATCAGGCTCCACTGATAGGGCTCGCCCGCGGCCACGTTGCCGCGGCCCACGGTCAGGGCCGGGCCGTCGGCGCCGGCGGGGCGGGTGATCTCCGCCTTGTTGCGGCAGGGGTCCCCGCTGCACCTGGTCCTGTCGGACTGGACGCGGATCCACTGGGTCAGGCAGGTGTTGCTGTAGCGCATCTCGATGGTGCCGACCTGACTGGTCGTGCCCGGCAGATAGAGAGGCGCGGAGGCGAGAGTCTTGGCATTCGAGGCGCAACCCGTGGCCGCCGGGTCGGCGCCGTCATACGGGCTGGCGGCATGCGCGGGGGAAGCGCCCTGCACGGTGAAGGCGGTCGCGAAGGCGGCTGCGGCGAACGCCATCGCCAGGGTCCTGCGGCGACCGCCGCTGTTCAACTCAAGCATTCCGTGTGTCCCATTCGATCGTCGCGTTCCTGGTCGTGTGCTCATGGCCCTGACATGTCCGGGGACTTCAGCACAGGCGGACATCCGGCAGTTGATTGTCCGGATGGCTGATGTAGATGTTGGAGATGTAGCCGCCGTACTGGGGCAGATACGCCCACCAGTCGTTGGTGTACGGGGGCACGGAGACGGACTGGCCCTTCTTCTGGCAACCCACCAGTACCTCCACCCCGGCGGGCAGTCGGGTCAGCACGTTGTTCCCGATGCGCGGTTCGCTGCGGACGGCGACCTGCGAACTCCACGTTCCGTACCACTTCCCGGTCGGCGCGACGCCACCGGGAACATGCAGCGACCGGGTCAGTCGACCGATGTCGGTGTACGCCTTCCCGTAGGACGTACCTGCCTCGTGCTGGGTGAGGACGGCCACGATGGAGCGGTCCCCGGCCCCGACGGTGCCGGTGGAGTGCAGGACCGGGTGGGTCAGGTCCACGGCCGCGGCGGCGGGATCGGCGTCCCTCGTCGACCCGGCCGAGACGGTGCTCGCGGGCCCGCACGTGCCCTCCGGGTACGAGTCGCCCGACCAGCCCTGCTTCACGGCCCAGGGGCGGTTGAAGGCACCGGCGATGCCGAAGTGCTGGTCGAACTTGTCCGACGCGCAGCGGGTCGACTGACGCAGGTTGTCCATGATGAAGGTGCGTACGGAGGCGGGGGCCTTCTCCAGGATGTAGCGGTAGACCGTCACCGTGTCCCGGGCCGACATGGCGGTGTAGCCCCAGAAATCCGGGTCGGCGGGGAGCTCCGTGTCGCTCAGCTGGAGGTTGCGGCGCATACGGGTGACGATCGATGTGGAGCCGTGGTTCGACCAGTAGTAGTTGGCCGCGTCGTCGTCGCTGCCGCGGAGCATGGGTTCCAGCCAGGCCCGGTCGGCGGCCGGCACAGGGGAACCGGGGTCCCGGTTCCAGAAATAGTCCAGGACCATCAGCAGTTTGACGATCGAGGCCGAACGGAATCGCATGCTCGGGTTCAGCTGCTCGGTGAAATCACCGGTCTGCCGGTCGAAGACGGCGACCCCGGCGGTGACCCCGGCGGGCACGACGACGCTGGTGCGTGCGGCGGCCGACGGGTCGTCGGGCCGTGCCGGTGCGGCAGCGGCCGAAGGGGAGAACACGGCGCCGACGAGGGTCAGGGAGAGGAACGCCGTGACCGTGGCGAGAAGACTGCTGTGTCTGCGGCCCACGGTGGCCTTGGTCAAGGCAGTGCAACGCATATCGTCATCGACCTTCACGTGAGGAGAGGGCAAGCGCCGTACGTCAGGGGCACTGGCGGATCTGCTGCTTCCAGACGTCGGGGTTGCCCGTGTTCAGGTACCAGTCGTTGACGTAGCCCGAGCGGCTGTTGGGGAGCTCGATGGACATCCAGTAGCGGTAGTTGGGGTTGTCGTAGGCCCCGTCACCGAGCGTCCAGCAGGACAGGCCGACCTCGTTGCCGTTGTACAGCCTGCTGTAGGCGGGCTCGATGGACTCGTAGCCGTAGCCGGGGCCCCGGCGCACCAGCAGGTACGAGCCCGGGTCGATGCCGGTGACCGTGGTGCAGGGAATCCGGCTGCCGGACCTCTCGCACTGGTGGATCGCGGCGTTCGCGGGTGTCGCCGTGCCCAGAAGTGCCGCCACGGCGACCGCCGTGCTCGCGGTGGCCAGCATTTTTCCGCGTCCCATGCGCATGTCGAGTGTGCCCTTTCGTTGGTTCGGTCCCGCACCGAAGCTTGCCGACCCGCGAGGGACATCCGCCCTCCCTTTCGGTCAGGACCGAAACCCCCTGGTCACGGCCCGCGGTGGCGTCAAGGGAACCGTGATGAGCGGCAGTTCGGCACGCTCAACCCCGACGCGGCGACCCCTGCTGCGCAAGGGCCCGCACCGCGTACCCGCAGGCCTGGATCTTCGCCCTGGAGACCTTCCGCGGCCGGTACGTGCCGCAGACCGAGGCGGCCGTCCGCGCGGCGGTCGCGGGCGGCGACGCGCGGGTCTCCTGTTCGTGGACACCACGGGGACGGCTCGGCTCCGGCGACCAGGGGAGGCCGCGGGGTGTCGCACCGCTGTCCGGCATCACGCCCTCCCCGGTTCGCCTGGCCGGGTGGCCGGTGCGGTGGCCCACGCGAGGCGCGTTGCCCGCTGGGACGCGGACGCCTGGAATGACTCGCCGGCGCCCCGGTGGCCGGGGCGCCCGAAGCCGACCCGAGGGAGAACCCATGCGCTCCGCCTCCGTCCGTCGCGGTGTGACCGCCGCCGCCCTGACCGCCGTCCTCGCCCTCTCCCCGCTCGCCGCCACCGCGGTGGCGGACGCCAGGGGCGACGGCGTCGTGCGCCTCAGGCTCACCGGCGTCACGGCCGTCGACACGAAGCCCCGGCACGTCGAGCCCGGCGACAGCTGGGTCACCCGTCTGAACCTGTACACCCGGAAGAAGAAGTTCGCCGGTGACGCCGGCGCACGCTGCGCCGCCGTGGAGGCCACCGGACACCGGGTGACCACGCAGTGCACCCGTGTCCTGCGGCTGAAGAAGGGGGAGATCACCCTCAACGACATGATCACCCGCGAGAACCCGGCGCCGATCACCGCCAAGACGTCCATCGCCGGCGGAACCGGTGTCTACAAGGACGCCGAGGGCGACGGCTACATCACCCTGGACGGCGACCGCGTCCACTTCGACCTCCGTGTCGAGGACTGACGTCGCGTCCCTGCGACCGGGCCGTCACCTGCCCCAGATCTCCCGGTACGCCTCCTGGTAGCCGGACGGGTTCCAGGTGGTGGCGCCCTCGCTGTTGTCGGCGGTGGTGATGTGCACGGGGGCCACATATCCGCTGGCGGGGCTGTCGGAGAAGGCACGGTTGAACTCGTCGACGATCTGCCAGCCCTGGAGGGACAGCGGCTCGGGCACGGTGGCCGCCTGGTACCCGCGGCTGTCGATGCGCTGGAAGGCGGACGGGTCGCCGTCCCCCGCACCGATGTTGAAGGGCGGACCCGAGCCCTTCCGCCCGGCGGCACGGAACGCCGGGGCGGCGTCGGCGAAGTACAGGTCGTTGATGGCCACGGAGTGGGTCCAGCGGTCCTGGAAGCGGGAGAGCAGCGAGGACACCTCTCGGGGCGTGCGGCTGCTCGCGTCCGGGATCGGGATGTTCTCGTAGGACAGCAGCCGTACGCCCCGGCAGGTGGCCAGCTCTTCTCTGATCAGCTCGGACTTGTGCTTGGCGAAGGGGATCGAGGCGTCGGTGAACACCACGGCCCCGGCGTTCCCGTCGGAGTCCGAGATGACCCACTGGGCGCTGATCCTGGCCACCTCCTCGACGCGGGTGGTCACGTTGGTGAAGAGCGGGGGCTGCCTGCTGGGGCCCGGGGAGGCGACCGCGTGCCAGCCGACGAGCGGGATGTCCGCCGCGTTCGCCCGGGCGACCTGCTGGGACGTCGAATTCGGGTCGAAGCCGCCGACGACGATGCCGGACGGCCTGAGGGCGAGGGCCTCGCTCATCGCCGCCTGGATGCCCGCCGGGGTGCCGCCGCCGTCGATCACCCGGACGTTCCAGCCGATCACCCGTGCGGCCTCCCGTACGCCGCCGGCCGCCCCGGCGACACCCGGGTTCGTCATGGTCTGGGCGACGAAGACGAGGGTCCTGCCCGCCACCGCCCTCGGGCCGGTCGTCGGCCCGTTCCAGGGGACGTCGGTCCGCTCCGCCCTGCCGACGGCTTCCTCGGCCCTGGCGCGGACCGCCGGGCAGCCGTCCGCGGTGGCGGGTGAGTCCCCCGAGTCGCTCGACGAGCCGCGTTCGCAGCCGGTCAGGGCGGCGGCCACGGCCAGGAGGAGAGCTGCGGCGGACCGGGCCGTGCGGGGGCCGGGGGTGGGGGTGCGGTGATGGTGCACGGGGGCTCCTCGCGCAGGGGTGCGGGGCTCGGTGGCGCTGCGGGCGGTCCGGTTCATGGGCCACCGTCCTCGGGCGTCACGGCCTCGGCGTCGGAGGTGGTGGTGGCGCCGGTGCGCAGCCGGCGGCGCGCGGAGTAGCCCGCCAGGCCGACGGCGAGCAGCAGGGTGCCGCCGTGGAACAGCGGGACGGTCCAGAACTCGGCGCCCAACTGGGCGATGCCGGTGAGGCCGACGGCGAGGACGGCGACCGCGACCAGGGTGCCCAGGGGGTTGGGGCGGCCGGGCCGGATGGCGGTGGCGCCGAGGAGGGCGCCGACGAAGGCGGGCAGCAGATAGTCGAGGCCGACGCTCGGGTTGCCGAGCTGCTGCTGGGCCGCGAGCAGGACGCCCGCGCAGCCGACGATCAGCCCCGAGGTGGCGAAGGCGCACACGGTGTACTTGCGGACCGGGATGCCGACGAGGTCGGCGGCGCGCGGGTTGGAGCCCACGACGTAGAGGTACCGGCCGAGGGGCAGCCGCTCCAGCACCACCCAGAGGACGACCGTGAGGGCGAGGACGTAGAAGGCCGGGACCGGGAGGCCGAGGAAGGTGGAGTCGTAGAGGTCGGTGAAGGCGGTCGGCAGTCCTTCCGGTCCGGGGACGATGCGGCCGCCGTCGGTGATCCAGCCGGTGACGGCGTACATCATGCTGCCGGTGCCCAGCGTCGCGATGAAGGAGTCGATCCGGCCGAACTCGACGATGACGCCGTTGAGGACGCCCACGGCCGTTCCCCCGGCGACCACGGCGAGGCAGGCGAGCGGCCAGGGCCAGCCCGCGTCGACGATGAGGTACAGCACCATGACATGTGCCAGCCCGAGGCCGTAGCCGATGGAGAGGTCGAACGCCCCGGTGACGATGGGGACCATCGCGGCCAGGGCGAGGACGGCCGGGATGGACTGCGTGGACAGGATCGAGTCGAGGGTGTCCAGCGTGGGGAAGGTGCGGGGCAGGGCGAGGGAGAAGACCAGGTAAAGCAGGCCGGTGAGGACCAGGAGTCCGTACGCGCCGGCGAGGTGTCCGGCGCGGCGCGCCGAGCGGCGGCGCCGGCCCGTTCGGCTCAGCGGGTTCCGGCGGCGCGGCGGGGACGGGGAGGGCGGGGCCGTCATGGGGTCCGGGCAGTTCGGGAGGGGGGCAGGGCCGAGGCCGCCCGGGTGAGGGCGTCGACGGTGAGGGCGGGGCCGCTCAGCTCGGTCGTCACGGTTCCGCGGACGAAGACCAGGGCGCGCCCGCAGACACCCGCGACCTCCTCGAAGTCGGTGGAGAGCAGCAGGACGGCGAGGCCCCGGGTGAGCGCCTCGTCGAGGAGCCGGTGGATGGCGGCCTTGGCGCCGACGTCGACGCTCGCCGTGGGCTCCTCCAGGATCAACAGGCCGGGTGCCGTGCGGAGCCAGCGGCCGAGCATGACCTTCTGCTGGTTGCCGCCGGAGAGGGTGGCGATGCCGGCCTCGCTGTCGCGGGGCCGGACGGCGAACCGGTCGATCAGGGCGACGGCGTCGGCGCGTTCCCGGCGGGGCCGGATCCAGCGTGGCGCCACCCCGCCCGCCGCGCCCGGGTTGGCCAGCAGGTTCTCCCGCACGGTCAGCGCGGTGAGGCAGCCCTCGCGCTGCCGGTCGCCGGGCACGAAGGCGACCCCGAGGGCGACCGCCTCCGGGACCGTACGGGGGCGGTAGGGGCGGCCCCCCAGCAGGGCGCGTCCGCCGAGGAGGGGCCGGGCGCCCGCGAGGGCGCGGCCGAGGTCCCTGTGTCCGGCGCCGGAGAGCCCGACCAGGCCCACGGCCTCCCCCGCCCTCAGGTCCAGGTCGACCGGTCCGGCTCCGGCGGTCCGTACGCCGTCGAGCAGCAGGACGGGCGGGCCGTCGGCGCGGGCCGGGGCCCGGCGGCGGCCGGCGGGTTCCTCGCCGGTGATGTCGCGGACGAGGCTGCCGGGGGCGTGGCCCGCCAGGGGGCCCTGGCGGACGAGGCGGCCGTCGCGCAGGACCGCGAAGGTGTCGGCGACCTCGTACACCTCGTCCAGGCGGTGGCTGACGTAGAGGAGGCCGTGGCCGCGGTCGCGCAGGGTGTGCAGGACGCGGAAGAGCCGGGCGCAGTCGGCGGCGGGAAGGCGGGCGGTCGGCTCGTCGAGCACGATGAGCTTCGCCCGTGCGGCGAGGGCACGGGCGACGGCGACGAGGGAGCGTTCGGCGGGGGCGAGCCGGGACACGGTGGTGTCGGGGTCGAGATGGCCGGCGACGCTCCGCAGGGCCTCGGTGCAGCGCTCCCGGGTCCGGCGCCAGGAGATCAGCCCGGCGCGGCGGGCGTACCCGGTGCTCAGGGCGATGTTCTCGGCGACCGTCATCCACTCCACCAGGCCGAGGTCCTGGTGGATGAAGGACATGCGGTGGGTGGCGGCCTGGCCGCCGAGGGGGTGTCCGTCGACCGTGATCCGTCCGGCGTCGGCTCGGTGGACGCCGGCGAGGATCTTGATGAGGGTGGACTTCCCGGCCCCGTTGGGTCCGAGGAGGGCGAGGACGCTGCCGGCGTGGACGTCGAGGTCGACCCCGGCCAGCGCGAGGGTCCCGCCGAACCGTTTGGTGAGCCCGCGGATGCGGACCAGCGGTTCCGTCCCGTCGGCGGGGACCTCCTGCGCAGAGGTGTCGTGAACGTCGTGCACGGACAGCTCCGGGGGTCGGCCTGGCGAGCCCTTCATGACTCGCGTCAGCGATAGTAACCGTACGTATCACACTAATTCTGGCATTTCGCCGCGTTCGAGGCGGCCGGTGCCGATGGCTCAGATTCCGTCGAGGTCGCAGGCTGCCCAGATGACCTTGCCCTCCGGCGTGTAGCGCGTCCCCCAGCTCTGCGCCAGCTGGGCGACGAGGAACAGACCGCGGCCGCCCTCGTCGGTGCTGGCCGCCCGGCGCAGGTGCGGGGCGGTGTTGCTGGTGTCGGAGACCTCGCAGATCAGACAGCGGTCGCGCAGCAGCCGGACCCGGATGGGGCCGCTGCCGTGGATGATGGCGTTGGTGACCAGCTCGCTGAGCATCAGCTCCGCGGCGAAGGCGGCCTCGTCGAGGCCCCACTCGGTCAGCGTGCGCAGGGCGGAGGCGCGGACCTCGCTGACGCGGGCCGGGTCGGCGGGCAGCTCCCAGGTGGCGATCCGGCCGGGGTCGAAGGCGTGGGTGCGGGCCACGACCACGGCGATGTCGTCGGCCGGATGGGCCGGTGCCACGGTGTCGAGGACCGCCCGGCAGGTCTCCTCCGGGGTGCGCTCGGCCTGTGCGAGGGCGGTGCTCAGCTGGTCGAGGACCACGTCGACGTCGCGGGTGCGGTCCTCGATGAGCCCGTCGGTGTAGAGGACCAGTTCACTGCCCTCGGGCAGCTGGATCTCGACGGCCTCGAAGGGCAGGCCGCCCAGGCCGAGCGGCGGCCCGGCCGGCAGGTCGGGGAACGAGACCGTGCCGTCGGGGCGGACCAGCGCGGGCGGCGGGTGGCCGGCGCGGGCCATGCTGCACTGCTGCGTGGTCGGGTCGTAGACGGCGTAGAGGCAGGTCGCGCCGATGATGCCGGCACCGTGGGAGGTGGGGTCCTCGCGGTCCAGCCGGTTCACGAGGTTGTCGAGGTGGGTGAGGACCTCGTCCGGCGGGAAGTCGAGTTCGGCGAAGCTGCGGGCGGCGGTGCGCAGCCGGCCCATGGTGGCGGCGGAGAACATGCCGTGGCCGACGACGTCACCGACGAGGAGGCCGATGCGCGCGCCGGAGAGCGGGATGACGTCGTACCAGTCGCCGCCGACGTCGGACTCGGCGGGCAGATAGCGGTGGGCGACCTCGACGGCGTCCTGGTCGGGCACGCCGTGCGGGAGGAGGCTGCGCTGGAGGGCCAGCACCATGGTGCGTTCGCGGGTGTAGCGCCGGGCGTTGTCGAGGGACAGCGCGGCGCGGTGGGCGAGTTCCTGGGCGAGCCGCCGGTCGTCGTCGTCGAAGGGCGCGGAGTCGTGGGACCGGTAGAAGGTGGCGACGCCGAGGGCGACCCCGCGTGCGACCAGGGGCACCGCGATGAGGGAGCGGACGTGGCGCAGCAGCCGGTCGGTGTGCTCGGGGTCCTGGGCGAGCCAGTCGGCGGCGGTCGTCAGATCGGGCTCCAGCATCGCTTCCCCGGAGGCCAGACAGCACAGCTGGGGTGCGGTGGGACCGTACTCGGCCTGTTTGCCCACGGGCTTGAAGGGCGGCTCGTCGCTGACGCCGTGGACCACCGTGCGCCGCAGGTCGACGCGGGGGTCCGTGGCCTCCTCGCCCCGTAGGACGGGTTCGGCCAGGTCGACGACGACGTGGTCGGCGAGCCGCGGGACGATCGTCTCGGCGAGTTCCTGGGCGGTACGGCGCACGTCGAGGGTGGTGCCGATGCGGGCGCCGACCTCCGACAGCAGTTCCAGGCGGCGGCGCGCGGCCAGGGCGTACGTCCCGACGTGCGGCTCCCCCACCATCAGCAGCTCGCGCGCGGGCGGCGCGGGGCGCGGGGGCTCGTGCGGGGCGCCGTCGACGTCGTGGGACACGGCGGCGGGGGCTTCCGGGGTGCCGGGGGCGGGACCGGACGGGGCGAGGGTTCCGTCGCCGACGGGTCCGGCGGGGGCCGCGACCAGGGGGGTGCCGTCCAGCGGCGGGGGGCCGGCGGGCGCGGCGAGGGGTCGGAGGAGTTGCTCGAACTGGCGCGGGATGTCCGGGAGCGCCAGGGAGGGGCCGGGGAGGACGGCCTCGATGGCCATGCCCTCGACCCCGGAGGCGCTGGTCACGGGACGGCTCACGAGGGTGATCCGCCGGCCGTCGGGCAGGGGCACCTCGACGGCCGCCCGCTGGGCGCGGGAGATCAGCTCGGCGGCCTTCTCCATGAGGATCGCCCGGTCGCCGGGGTGGAGTTCGAGGGCCAGGGCGTCCATCCGGACACTGTGGTGCAGGCCGCCGTCGGCCATGGCCTCGGCCGCCGAGTACGCCTGGAGCAGTGAGCGTTCACGGGCGGAACTCTGCGCCAGCAGCCGCCGTTCGATGGCCGCGGCGGCCTTGCGGATCACGGGGGTCAGCGCCGGGTCCTCCGCGCTGCGGGGATAGCCGAAGCACAGGACGCCCTCGATACGGCCGCTCAGCGGGTCCCGGACGGGGAGCGCCCGGCAGGCGCTGCCCTGGGAGCGTTCGGCGAAGTGCTCGGCGCCGTAGACGCCGATGAGCCTTCGCTCCGCCAGGGCGAGGCCGATGCCGTTGGTGCCGGCGAACCGCTCGGCGAAGACGAACCCCGGCACGGTCTGGATCGCGGGGAGGCTCCGGGCCATCGACGCCCGGCCGAACCGGCGCATCAGCACCGTCCCGGTCCCGTCGGCCAGGGAGATGTTCATGGCGCTGCCGGCGAACCGGGCCTGGAGCCGGTCGAGCACCGGCGTCGCCGCGCGGACGATACGGCCGTCGGGGTCGAAGTCGTCGCTGAAGGGCAGCTCGGACTGGTTCGGCGAGAGCCCCAGGGACCGGGAGCGCCGCCAGGAGTGCAGGATCGAGGTCCGCACCCCGGTCTCGACCGGTTCGCCCTGGAGAAAACGCTCACGAAAACGAGCGGGCCCCGTGCCTTGTGTCGCACGGCCCGTGAGGATCGGCTCGCCGTCGGACCTGACCACGCTCGCCTCACACGCGCCTTCGATAACCCGCTTATCGGAAGTATCCGGCATTGACGAGGATACGGGCATCCGCAACCCGAGTCACGGTCGGCCATCGAGGCGCGCACGGAGCGGGCGGGCCCGGAGGGGGCCGGAGCCCGCCGCGGGGGCGGGCCGATCACAGGACCGCGACCGGGTTGACGGGTGAGCCGGTGCCGCCGGGGACGTTCAGCGGGGCCACGACGAGCAGGAACGCATGGCGCCCCGCCTCCGCGGTGGCCGCGGCGAGCGCCTCCAGATCGAGGTTGTCCAGCAGCGGCACGCCCATCGCGGTCACGGCCAGGGCGTGGACCGGTGAGTGCACCCCGGGGACGGGCGAGGGCCGTACGTCGCTGTCGCCGTCACCGCCGAGCAGGCAGACACCGCGTTCGGCCAGCAGGGGCAGGGCGTCCACATGGAACCCGGCGCTCGCGGTGTCGGGGTCCCAGGCGCCGAGTTCCGCGCGGCGGCGGACCTGGCCGGAGCGCAGCAGCACCGCGTCGCCCTCGCCGATCGTCACCCCGAGCGCCTTCTCCGCCGCGAGGACGTCCTTCGCGCGCACGGCTCGGCCCGGCTCCAGCCAGCGGACGCCGAGGACGGCGGGGAGGTCGAGCAGCACTCCCGTCGTGACGAGCGGGCCGAGCGCGGCCACCGTGCCGAAGCGGGCACCTGCCGCGTCGACGGACTCGTGGGCCGCCCTGTCGTCGTAGAGCCGCCCCCGGTAGGCGATGTGGGACAGCGCGTCCAGATGGGTGACGCCCTTGCCGTGGTAGTCGGCGGCGAGGAAGTCCTTGTGGGTCGTGGGCTCCGGGCTCTCCACGTCCCCGAGGTCGGTCATGTGGTGCAGGGCGGGCTTGCGGTTGTCGGGGCCGGGCCGGGTGTTCCAGGGCAACGCCATCGGGACGACCAGCCCGGACCGCACCTGCCCGGCGGCGCGCCGCACATGCTCCTCGGTCACCCGGTTCCACGCGCCCCGGTCGGCGGGGTCCCAGCGCCCCCAGGTACGGACGGCCTCGAAGATCCGGTCGAACTCCGGCCGGGAGACGACGGGGCCGTTCGGGGGGCCGTCGCCGTCGAGGCCATTCGGGGCCGTTTCGCCGTCGGGGCCTTTCGAGGCGGCGTCACCGCCGGGGCCGGGCTGCTCGGCATGGGTCGCCCGACCGGGGTCACCGGGTTCGGTGTGGGTCCCCGTCGGCACTCCCCGCGGATGTTCACGAGCACTCTCCACGGGTCCACCGTGCACCGGTCAGAGCACCCGGCGCCACAGCAGCCGGGGGGCGGCTCGGACCAGGGCCGCCGAGGCCAGGCCGAGCGCCGCGCCGGCCGCCACGTCGGACGGGTAGTGCGCACCGCTGTGCACGCGTTCGACGGCCACCGGCACCGCGAGCGCCCCGCACGTCGCGCCGACGGGCGGCCACACCGAGCCGACGGCGCCCGCGAAGGCGAAGGCGGCGGCCGTGTGCCCGGAAGGGAAGGAGGAACTCTCGGGGCGGCCCCGGAGCGCGTCCGGCGGGACCCACTCCGAGGGCGGGCGGCGGCGCCGGTACAGCTGCTTGGTGACCAGGTTCGACAGGAGCAGCGCCGTCGTCATGCCCGCCGCGCCGGTCACCGCGGCCACCGGCCGCGCCCTCCCGTGGCCGCCAGCAGCACCGTCACGGCCCACCACACCTTCGTGTGTTCGGCCGCCTCCTCGACCGCGGGCAGTACCCGCCTCGCCCACGCCGGCCCGCCGTCGATGACCCGGCGGGCCAGTCGTCGGTCCGCGGCGCGCAGCTGCCCCATCACCTTCATGGGCGGCGTCCTCCCGTCCGCGCCGCCCGGGGGCGGCGACCCGGCGCTCACGGGCGCTCAGGTGCGAAGCCGTCGTCGGTCCTCCTCGGTCCACTTCCGTGTGTCGCGCGGCTGGACGTACGGCTCCTCCTCGACCGGATGGCCTCCCGCGACGGCCCGTTGGCGGGTCAGCTCCGCGTCGAACTCCAGTCCCAGCAAGATCGCGAGATTCGTGATCCACAGCCACACCAGGAAGACGATCACACCGGCGAGGGTGCCGTACGTCTTGTTGTACGAGCCGAAGTTGGCCACGTACAGCGCGAACCCGGCCGAGGCGACCATCCAGATCAGCAGGGCCAGGAGGCTGCCGGGAGTCACCCAACGGAAGCCGCGCACCTTGGCGTTGGGGGTGGCCCAGTAGAGAAGCGCGATCATGACGGTGACCAGGGCCACGAGCACCGGCCACTTCGCGATCGACCACACCGTCAGGGCCGTGTCGCCCATGCCCAGCGCCGAGCCCACCTCACGGGCCAGGGCCCCGGTGAACACGACGATCAGCGCGCTGATCACCGCGAGGACCAGCAGGACGACCGTCACGGCGACCCGGATCGGCAGCACCTTCCAGACGGGGCGGCCCTCGGGGATGTCGTAGACGGCGTTGGCGGTGCGGATGAACGCGGCGACGTAGCCGGAGGTCGACCACACCGCCAGCAGCAGACCGACGACCGCCATGACGGAGCCGATCCCGGCGTTGCCCTGGAGCTGTCGCACCGCGTCCTGGAGGATCTCCCGCGCCGAACCCGGGGCGAGGCTCTGGATGTTGTCCAGCACCTGTTGGGTCGCCGAGCGGCCGGTGAGCCCCAGGAGGGAGACGAGCACCAGCAGCGCGGGGAAGAGCGAGAGGATCCCGTAGTACGTCAGGGCGGCGGCCCGGTCGGTCAGTTCGTCGTCCTTGAACTCCTTCAGGGTCCCCTTCAGCACAGCGGACCAGGAACGCCTGAGCACCTGCGTCGGCTGGTCCGGCGCCCGGCGCTCCACGTCCTCGTCGGGCCCGATGGACCGCTGGTCCCCGGGCGGCCCGGCGGACCGCTCCTCGTCCTCCGGTCCGACGGACCGCTCCTCGGGCGCTCGCTCCGTCCGGTCCTCGGGACCGAGGGGCTGTTCCTGAGACGCCCGCCGGTCCACCCGTTCCTCCATGTCATCGGCCTCGCGGTCGTGCGCGTGGTGTTCGCCATGCCTTCTGAGTTGTTTCAGTGTCCGCACCATGCCGCACGCGTATCCGTGCGCCGAGCACCTATGCGCTTGTTTGGGAAGAAATGTCGGTCGCGGGGTGCCGGGCTTGCCTCTCCGTCGCCCGGCCGAGGTCAGAGGCTGTCCGTCGCGGGCCGGGACGCGACCAGGCGGCGCAGTTCGGCCTTGGCGAGCTTGCCGCTGGCGTTGCGCGGCAGTCGGTCGAGGAGCAGGAGCCGGGTGGGGAGCTTGTAGTCGGCGAGGTGGCGGCCGGCGAACGCGCGGACCTCCTCCAGCGTGGGCCGCGTGCCGGGAGCGCAGGTGAGGACGGCGAGGACGGTCTCGCCCCAGGTGGGGTCGGGAACGCCGAGGGCTGCCGCCTCCAGGACGCCGGGGCAGGCGGTGAGGACCCGTTCCACCTCGGCCGGGTAGATGTTCTCACCACCGCTGATGATCATGTCCTTGAGTCGGTCGACGATGTAGTAGAAGCCGTCCTTGTCGCGGTGGGCGACGTCCCCGGAGTGGAACCAGCCGGCGTCGTCGAAGGCCGCGGCGGTCGCCTCGGGGTTGTTCCAGTAGCCCGGCGTGACGTTGGGGCCGCGGACGCAGATCTCGCCGTGGGTGTCGGCCTCGTCGACGCCGTCCCCGGTGACCGGGTCGACGACGCGGATCTCGGTGTACGGCATGGGGGCGCCGGCGGAGCCGGTCTTCTCGCGGGTCAGCGCGGCCGGCAGATACGTGGCGAAGGGAGCCGTCTCGGTGAGCCCCCACGCCTGCTGGAGGAGCACACCGCGCTCGGCCCAGTCGTGGATGAGCCGCGGCGGCACGGGGGCGCCCGCCACGATCGGGGACCGCAGCGCGCTCAGATCGGCCTCGGCGAAGCCCGGCACGCGGAAGAGGGCGGCGTACATGGCGGGCACCGCGAAAAGACCGGTGACCCGGTGGCGTACGAGGTCGTCCAGGCACTGGGCCGGGTCGAACACGCGGCGTACGACCACGGTGCCGCCGCGTAGCAGGGTCCGCAGGGTGAGGGCGTTGAGGCCCCCGATGTGGAAGAGGGGGGCGACGGCCAGGTTCACGTCGTCGGAGCGGGTGTCGACCATGCTGTCGACGTTCACCGCGTTCCACCAGAGGTTGCCGTGGGTGAGCATGACGCCCTTGGGACGGCCGGTGGTGCCCGAGGTGTACATCAGCACACCGAGGTCGTCCTCGTGCAGGGGCACCGGCGGCCGTTCGGCGCGGCCGGGGCCGAGCAGCAGCGACAACGGTGTCCATCCGGCCGGTGCCGTCGCCGGGGCGGGGCAGGCGGGGTCGGTGTCGACGAGGAGGCGACGGCGGGCCGGGATGTCGTCGGCGATGGACTCGACGAGCGTGCGGTGCCCGTCCTCGACGACCAGGGTGTGGGCCCCGCTGTCCACGAGGATGTCGCGGACCTCCTCGGCGACGAGCCGGAAGTTGACCGGGATGAAGACGGCGCCGAGGTGGGCGGCGGCGAAGAGGGTGTGGAAGAAGGCGGCGCTGTTCAGACCCAGGTAGGCGATCCGGTCGCCGCGGCGCAGCCCTTGTTCGGCGAGTCCCGCGGCCAGCTCGACCGCCGTCCGGCTGAGCCGGGCGGCGGAGAACTCCTGGCCCTCGTAGTGGAGGGCGGTCGGGGTGGGGTACTTCGCCCTGCGGTGCAGAGCCGCTGCGGGGCTGATGTCGACGGCGGCCATGGCGGCGGCTCCTTCGCTGGCTGTCGTACCGGCTTCGCCGAGCGCTCCGGAGAACTCCTTGTCGTCCCACCGTCCCACCGGGTGGCCACCGGTGAAACCGGACGGCGTCCCACCGGGCGGCCACCGGTGAGAACGGACCCGGGGCTACGGGACCGGCGTCTCGTCCGGCAGTGCCTGTTCCGCCCAGATGGTCTTGCCGGTGCGGGTGTGGCGGCTGCCCCAGCGTCGGCTGAGCTGGGCGACGAGAAGGAGACCGCGGCCGCCCTCGTCGAAGGCGCGTGCCCGGCGCATGTGCGGGGCGGTACTGCTGGAGTCGGACACCTCGCAGATGAGGGTGGCGTCGCGGATCAGCCGCAGTTGCACGGGGGCGTCGCCGTAGCGGATGGCGTTGGTGACCAGTTCGCTGACGATCACTTCGGTGACGAAGGAGAGGTCGTGCAGCTGCCAGGCGGCGAGCTGTTCGCAGGCCAGCTTGCGGGCCTGGGCGACGAAGGTGGGGTCGGCGGGGACGTCCCAGGTGGCGACCTGGTCGGCGGCCAGGCCGTGGGTGCGGGCCAGCAGCAGGGCGACGTCGTCCGCGGGGCGGTCCGTCAGCAGGCCGCGCAGGACGCCGTCGCAGGTCTCCTCCAAGGGCCGGTTCTTCCCCCCGAGCGCCTCCCTCAGCAGGGTGAGCCCGTCGTCCATGTCGTGGCCGGCGGTCTGGACGAGGCCGTCGGTGTACAGGGCGAGCACGCTGCCCTCGGCGAGGTCGAACTCCGCCGTCTCGAACGGCAGCCCGCCCACGCCCAGCGGCGGCCCGGTCGGCAGGTCGAGGAACTCCACCTCGCCGTCGGGGGCGACCAGGGCGGGCGACGGATGGCCGGCGCGGGCCATGGTGCACTGCCGCGTGGTCGGGTCGTAGACGGCGTACAGGCACGTCGCGCCGATCTCGCCGGGGCTGTCGGCGTCGCCGTCCGCCGCCGTCTCGGTGTCGAGGCGCAGGACGATGTCGTCGAGCTGGGTGAGCAGTTCGTCCGGGGCGAGGTCCACGTCGGCCAGGGTGCGGACGGCGGTCCGCAGCCGGCCCATGGTCGCGGAGGCCTGCACCCCGTGGCCCACGACGTCGCCGACGACGAGCGCCACCCGTGCCCCGGACAGCGCGATCACGTCGAACCAGTCGCCGCCGATCCCGGCGCGGGAGCTGGCCGGCTGGTAGCGGGAGGCGATCTCCACGGCGGCCTGCCGGGGCGCGTGGTGGCGCAGCAGACTGCGCTGGAGTCCGAGGGCGATGGCGTGCTCGCGGGTGTAGCGGCGGGCGTTGTCGACGCACACGGCGGCGCGGGCGGCCAGCTCCTCGGCGAGCAGCAGGTCGTCCTCGGTGAAGGGTTCCGGGGTGCGGTGGCGGGCGAGGAGCGACAGGCCGAGCGTGACACCGCGGGCCCGCAGCGGCACCGCCATCAGCGAGTGGATGCCGTGGGCGTCGATGCTGCGGTCCCGCGCGGGTGTGTCCGCGACCCACAGGCGCCGGGTGATGTCGTCGACGTCGTACAGCAGGGCGCGGCCGCTGGTCAGGGCGCGGCCCGGAGGTGAGTCCTCGTCGTAGGTGTGCCGGCTGCCGACGGGGATGACGGCTTCGGGGCAGCCCTCCAGCACGGACCGCTGGGCGGTGCGGCGGAACAGCAGGGGGCCGGCGCCGGGCAGGAGGGGCGCCTCCTCGCCGGCCAGCACCGAGTCGAGCAGGTCCACCATGACGAAGTCGGCGAAGTAGTCGGTGCACACCTCCGCGAGTTCCTCCGCGGTACGCGCCACGTCGAGGGTGGAGCCGATCCGGCCGCCGGACTCGTTGACCATGGTGAGGCGGCGGCGGGCCAGGAACTGCTCGGTGCTGTCCAGCGCCACCAGGCACATGCCGCGCACCGCGTCGGCGTCGTCCTTCAGGGGGCTGAGCGACACCAGCCAGGCGTGCTCGCGGGCCTCGCCGGGCGCGTGCAGCCAGGCCTCGTAGGGCACCGGCTCGCCCGTGTCCAGGACGCGCCGTACCGCGGCGTCGAGCCCTTCGAAGCCGGGCAGCCTGCGCCTGCCGTCGACGGACTCCCCCACCCGTCGGCCGAGCAGGTCCTTCTCCGGCCGGCCCATCACGTCCTCCATGGCGGAGTTCGTGGCCACGGCGAGCCCGTCCTGGTCGAACAGCGCGATCGGTACGGGCAGCTGGTCCAGGGCCCAGCCCCGCAGCCGGGCCACGGGTTCCGGCACGGTGGCCGTCACGAACCACCGGGCCTCCCCCGCCGCGTCCGTCAGGGGGTGGGCGACCAGTTCCAGCTCCACCCCGTGGCCGTCCCGGTGCCGGGCGTCGAGGGGGCCGCGCCATTGCGCCCGCCGGGTGAGACGGCGCCGGGCCGAGGCGGGAAGGGGGCCGGTCAGCAGCTCGGCGGCCGGTCGGCCGAGGACGTCCTCGGGCCCGTAGCCGAGCAGGTCACGGGCGCCGGTGCTCCACGCGACGATCACCCCCCGGGCGTCCACCGCGGCCGAGGCGACACCGTGCTCGCCCATCGTTCCTTCTCTCCACGACCTCTCGACGACCGGAGCCGCCGTGGGCGGCTCCGTGAGATCGACTGCTCGCACTGCTTCCCGGGTTCATTGTGCGCCGGGCAGTCCCCACGGCGCGCGACCGCGGAGCACGACGGTCCGGAAGGCGTCCGGTTGCGGGGGTGGTGTCCCACCGGTCCTGCGGCGAGGATGCCTCCTCGCGCGACACATCCTGCCGTGCGTCGCGGCGGTGGACACCCGCCCGGACGGGGAGGGGGCCGGCGATGGGGGCTCATGCGGCACCGGGTCGTGGTGGACGCGCGCTGTGGGCGCCGACGGTTCTCCTGCTCCTGGCCGTCCTCCTCGGTGTCCCCCGGGCCGAGGGGGCGCCCGTGTCGGCGGACGCCTGCCGCACCACGGGCACCGCGTTGCCGCGCGGCGACTGCGGGCCGTTCTGGCAGGTCCTCGCGGAGGACTTCAACGGTGACCGGGTGCCGCTGGGGTCGTTCGACGACTGCGCGCACGAGGTCGACACGTCCGCCGCGTACTGCGGGGGGCTGAGCGGCGCGTACCGCGACAACTGGTGGGCCTATCCGACGGGCTGGCCCGACACGGCCGGCGAACGGGGCCGGGAGGTCGTCGGCGTCTACCACCCGGAGGACACCGTGAGCGTGGGTCCTGCGGAGAACGGCGACGGACGGATGTTCATCCGGATGTGGCGGCCCACCGACGGAGGTCCCGTGCACGCCGCCGCGGTGGTACCGCGTGCCGTCATGCAGATGAGGTACGGCAAGTACAGCGCCCGCATCAAGGTCACCGCACTCGCTCCGGGCTACAAGTCCGCCTGGCTCCACTACGGGGGCGGCTGCGAGATGGACCATCCGGAGGGCGAGTGGACGGACGACCTCACCGCCTTCCATCATCCGTGCGGGGGTGGTGGGCAGGGCTCCTTCCCGGGGGCCGACGACTGGACGGAGTGGCACACCGTGTCCACGGAGTGGACGCCCGGTCAGGTGCGGTTCTTCGTGGACGGCAGGCTGGTCGGTCACGACACGCGGCAGGTACCGGACCGACCCCTGTCGTGGGTGCTCCAGAACGAGAGCGCGCTGCGGGGCCCCGGCGCCGCCCCCGGCAGCAGCGCCCAGCTCGACATCACCTGGGTCGCGGCCTACGCGTACGACTGGAAGTAGACCGGCCCGCGCCCCCTGTACCGCCGACTCCGTACGGCGGGGAGGGCGCGGCGGGGGCCGGACACCGGCGGGATCGGCCGTTCGGCCGAGACAGCGGCGCCGACCCGGTCGCGGACCCCGGACCCGGTTGTTCGAACGCTGACGGCGGACGGTCCGCTCCCGGGACGGTGGCCCCGGGCGGAGCCGGGCGGGCCCTCGCGCTGTCGCGGGGGTCAGTCGTCGCGCAGTGCCGTGTTGATCTCGTTGAGGGAGATGGTCAGTCGCCGGTGGTCGGCGGGGGCCAGCGGCGCCACGAGGTACCGCTCGACGACCTGCCCGTGCGCCTCGGCGGCCCGGAGGAAGACGGTGCGGCCGTGCTCGGTCGCCTCGACCAGAACGCTCCGGCGGTCCTCGGGCGACGGCACCCGGCGGACCAGGTCCGCCGTCTCCATGCGGTCGACGAGCCGGGTGATGCCGCTGCTGGTCAGGGTGAGGTCGTCGGCGAGCGCCCGCTGCGAGACCTCCTCGCCCGGCTGCCGGCAGAGCCTGATGAGGACCTCGAACATGGTGTGGCTGATGCCGCACTCCCGCCTCAGGACGCTGTCGATCCGCTGTTCCATACGGGTCGCGGCCTTGATCAGCAGCCCGAAGTCCTGGACGAGCCGACTGTTGGCGGCGCGGACCGTCTCGTCCGCCCGCTGGGTCTCGGCATCCATGGGTGCGCGTCCTCTCCTTGCCCGGCTCACCCGCGAACTTTACTGCCTGGTCACCTACCGACATCTCAATCACTGAGCAATCAATTGCTGAGTAGTCAATGAAATCGTATCGTGGGCGCACCGCCGGGAGAGTCCGAGAGAGGGGACGTCCGTGGACCTGAAGCACTGGCTGGGACGAGCCGACGACACGATCCAGAAATGGGCCGGCACCTTCGGCCCCTATGAGCCCCACCCGTCCCTGCACGTGGACGACGACACCTTCGGTGCCGTCTTCGACGAGTTCACCACGCGGCTGAGGGACAACTACCCGTTCTTCCACCCGAGCTACGCGGGGCAGATGCTCAAGCCTCCGCATCCGGCCGCGGTGGTCGGCCATCTCACCGCCATGCTGATCAACCCGAACAACCACGCCCTGGACGGCGGCCCCGCCACCGCCGCGATGGAGCGGGAGGCTGTCGCCCGCCTCGCCGAGATGTTCGGCTTCGACACCCACCTCGGCCATCTCACCACCAGCGGCACCATCGCCAACCTGGAGGCCCTGTTCGTCGCCCGGGAACTCCACCCCGGCCGGGGCGTCGCGTACAGCTCCGAGGCCCACTACACGCACGGCCGCATGTGCCATGTGCTCGGCATCGAGGGGCACCCGGTGCCCGCCGACGGGCAGGGCCGGATCGATCTCGACGCCCTGGAGGACGTGCTGCGCACCGGGGACGTGGGCACGGTCGTGCTCACCGCCGGCACCACCGGCCTCGGCGCCGTCGATCCGATCCACACCGTGCTCGCCCTGAGGGACCGCTACGGCGTCCGTGTCCATGTCGACGCCGCGTACGGCGGCTTCTTCACCCTGCTCGCCGGCGCCGACGGCCCCGAGGGACTCCCGGCCGAGCCCTGGCGGGCGATCGCCCGGTGCGACTCGGTGGTCGTCGACCCGCACAAGCACGGGCTCCAGCCGTACGGGTGCGGTGCCGTCCTCTTCCGCGACCCCGAGGTGGGGCGGTTCTATCTGCACGACTCGCCCTACACGTACTTCACCTCCGACGAGCTGCATCTCGGCGAGATCAGCCTGGAGTGCTCGCGCGCGGGCGCCTCCGCCGCCGCCCTGTGGCTGACCTTCCAGCTCCTACCGCCCACGCCGGCGGGTCTGGGCAGGGTTCTCGCGGCCGGGCGCCGTGCCGCGCTCCGCTGGGCCGACCTGATCGACGCGTCCGACGTCCTGGAGCTGTACCAGCGGCCCGAGCTGGACATCGTCGGCTACTTCCCCGCCGTGGAACCGGCGACGCTGACCGCCGTCGACGCCGCGTCCGCGCGCGTCCTGGCGGACGGCATGGCTCATCCCGATCCGGTGTTCCTGAGCACCCTCAAGGCCGGCCGCGCGGCCTTCGCCGCCCGCCACCCCGGCGTCGCGGCGGATGCCGACGGGGCACGCATCCTGCGCAGCGTCCTCATGAAGCCGGAGTCGGAGCAGCACGTCGAGCGCCTCCACGGCCGGGTCGAGCAGCTCATCCGGTCACGCTGAGCGCCTGCCGCGGGGGGCGGAGTCGGCAACGGGGTCCCGCTCCGCCACGCGGCACATGGGGCGTGACCCGGTGGGTGCCGACGAACACGCCCGCCCGTAGCAGCAGTTGGCCGGCGCGTCCAGGGGGCCCGCTCCAGGTCCGTCGCTCCGGCTGGCGCCAACGCCCACGCGCATGCCTGCCGGAGTGATCTCGGGTCGGCGCGTGCCTACCGTGCTGTGGCATGCCAACCTTCTTATCCCCAACGGCGACCGCCCGGCGCGTCGGTCTCGCGGCCCTGGTGTCGGCCGTCGTCCTGGCCACCGGCCCGACGGCGACCGCGCAGGCACCCGACCCACGCGTGGCCGTCGACTGTGGCCCACACGACCGGACCCGTCAGGCGCTGCGCGCCCTCACCGACCATGACGGCATCGCCGGGGCCGCCGTCCTGGTGACCGACCCCACCGCCGGCAGGCACTGCGCGCGCTGGACGGAGACCGCCGGAACGGCGGACCTGCGCACCGGACGCCCGATGAACGCCACCGACCGGCTGCGGGCCGGCAGCGTGACGAAGACGTTCACCGCGGCGGTCGTCCTGCAACTCGTCGCCGAACGCCGCCTCTCCCTGGACGCCCCCGCCGACCGCTACCTGCCCGGCGTGCTCCCGGCGGACGGTCGCGACGGCCGCCCCATCACCGTACGACAACTCCTGCGGCACACCAGTGGGTTGCCCGACTATCTCGACGCCCCCGAATGGGCACACCTCGAACGGCTGCGCTACCGCCATTTCGAGCCGCGTGACCTCGTCGCCCGCGCTCTCGAGCTCCCGCGCCCCGAGAGCACCTGGCACTACGCCACCACCAACTACCTCGTCCTCGGAATGATCGTCCGCGAGGTCACCGGCCGATCCGCCGAGGCGGAGATCACCCGACGTGTCATCGAGCCCCTCGGCCTGCGTGACACCCACTGGCCAGGAGGCGACGTCCGTCTCCGAGGACCGCACTCGCGCAGCTACTTCACCGACGGGGGTGGTCGCCGCGTCGACGGCACGGACTGGAACATGACCTTCGGCGGAGTCGGTGGCGCCCTCGTCTCCTCGCAGCGCGACCTGACACGGTTCGCCACCGCCCTGTTCGACGGCCGTCTGCTGCCCGCGCCCCAACTCGCCGAGATGCGGCGGACGGTGGAGGTCGACACGGACCGGCTCTGGCCGGGCGCCCGCTACGGACTGGGCCTGATCTCGACACCGCTGACCTGCGGCGGCCTGTGGTGGGGGCACGCGGGGACGGTGCCCGGCGGTCACCGGGCGCTGGTCGCCGTCGGGCCCGGCGGCCGGAGTGTCGCCGTCGCCCTGAACCAGGTGCCCGCCTCGCTCCGCGCCGAGTCCGACTTCCTGAACCTCGTCGACCAGTCCCTCTGCG
Source organism: Streptomyces sp. MA5143a (assembly GCF_900290235.1). Lineage (GTDB taxonomy): Bacteria > Actinomycetota > Actinomycetes > Streptomycetales > Streptomycetaceae > Streptomyces. The sequence goes on along the minus strand of NZ_OLMK01000061.1, from coordinate 98,694 downwards.
AGGGCAGGCCCTCCGAAAGGACCTCCGCATGACCGACTCCCCCTCCCCCTCCCTCTCCCCCGCCCCTGCGACGGGCCGTCCGCGCCGACTCGTGTCGCGCGCCGCGGCGGGGGCCGCCCTCCTCCTCGTAGGGGCGCTCACCGTCTCCGTGTCGCCCGCCGCGGCGGAACCCGAGGGTGCGCCCACCGACCCCCTCGCCCGCTACCACCGCCAGCACCTCGACTGGAAGAGCTGTGTGCTCGGGCCCGACGACGAGACCGGCGAGGAGCTCCGGAAGGCCGGCGCCCGGTGCGCCGACGTCACCGTCCCGTTGAACTACGCCGAGCCGAACGGCCGTACGATCACCGTCGCCATCTCGCGGATCAAGGCCACCGACACGGACCGTCGGGTGGGCGCGCTGCTCCTCAACGGCGGCGGACCCGGCGGGCAGACGATCGGTGACCCGCCGTGGGTGCGCACGTCGATGAAGCAGGTCGGCGAGCGCTACGACGTGGTGGGCGTGGACCCCCGTTTCGTCGGCCGCAGCACGCCGCTGGACTGCCACTGGCCCACCGGCTCCTTCATCCGCGGCGCGGGGACGGACCGTTCGGGGTTCGATCGGATGGTGACCCAGGCGAAGGACCTCGCCGAACGCTGCCGGACCACCCAGGGCGACATCCTGCCGTACGCCACCACCAGGAACACCGCCCGGGACCTGGACGTCGTCCGCGCCGCGCTCGGCGAACGCAGGATCTCCTACCTCGGCTACTCGTACGGGACCTACCTGGGCCAGGTGTACGCCACGATGTTCCCCGGCCGCACCGACCGCGTCGTCCTGGACGGCCTCGTCGCCCCCGACCGCTACAACCCCCGGCTGCTGCGCGGCACGGAGCGGGCCAACAGGCGCGCCCTTCAGGGCTGGGCCGACTGGGCGGCGGCACGCGACGCGGCCTACGGGCTGGGCCGGACCCGGACCGAGGTCCTGGCGGTGGTCGACGGCGTCCAGGCGTCGGCCGGACGCTCCCCGCTGCTGATCGGCGACCACCGGGTGGACGAGCATGTGCTGCCCGTCGTCGTGTTCAGCGGCCTCTCCCAGGACAACGACGCCGCCTACGCCGATCTCGCGCAGGCCGTACGGGACATGCGGCGTGCCGCCGAGGGCCATCCGGTCACCCCCTCACCGGGGTTCGCGGCCACCCTCGCCTTCCTGCTGGACGGATCGGCGTCCGCCTACGGCAGTGCCCAGACGGCGATCCTGTGCGGGGACGCAACGGCGCCGCGTTCCCCCGAGGTGTACTGGCGTGACGTCGAACGCGTCCGCGCGCAGGACCCGTTGTTCGGTCCCGTCACCCAGAACATCGGGCCGTGCGCGTTCTGGGACCCGCCGCGCGAACGCCCGACGAAGGTCCGGGACGACCTGCCGGCCCTGCTGGTCAACGCGACCGGTGACCCGCGCACCGTCCACGCCAACGCACTGACGGTGCGCCGCATGTGGCCGTCCTCCCGCCTGGTCACCCTCCGCGACGCGGACCAGCACGCCGTGTACGGCGTCTTCGGCAGCGCCTGCGTCGACACGACGGTCAACACCTACCTGGCCACCGGTCACCTGCCGTCCACCGACATCACCTGCGACCGGGCGTCGGGCCGCTAGGGGGACCGGCGGCCACGGCGACCGGGTGAGGGGGCTCCAGGTCCAGTCCTGGAGGGCTGCTCAGCAAGCGGGAACCGGTGGCTCGACCTGTTGCGGATCAGCCCGAAGCGCAATTCCGTCGCGCTGCACGCCGGCCCGTGATCACACACGAGAGGGTGCACCGGGAACGCTCAGCACAAGCGCCGCGGCGAGTATCCGCGGCGGCTTCGTCGACATCGACTGCTGCTGGTCGAGCAGTGCGAGACGCTTCCGGAGCCGTACATCGAGTCCGGCAGCCTTGCGGTGGAGGCTCGCGGAGGACTCCTTGGGCTTCTCACCCCTGCGTTCCTTCTCGGAGGCCGCCGCAGCGTCGAGGAGCAGCCGCTCCTTCTCGGAGGTCAGGCGCTTGGTCACCAGTTCACGGGTCCTGACCAACTCTGCCAGGCGACGGGGCTGGACCTCGGCCAGATACGCGGGAAGCCGGTTGGCGATGATCCAGCTGGTTGCCTTGGCCTCGGCATCCGCGAGCCAGGGAAGACCGTACGCGATGTCGGCCGACACGCCGTCGGGCGCATCGGCGCAGTCGAGGTAGGGAGCAGGGCCGGCCGGCCACACAGTGCCGCGGCTGTCGACGTAGACGTAGGCGAACCGTCGGGCCACCGACGCACCGGTGGCATCCGCGACCTCTTCGACCACCCCGACGAGAAGGTGCGGTTCCTCGAGGGTGGCCGAGACGAGGACGGTGCCCCGGTTGAGGGCGCCCTCGAAGGTCCGGATGGTCTCGGCCATGACGGCGTCGTGCAGCGGGTGGCCGGGGACGAGAAGGTCGACGCGGACGCGGGCGTCGGGCCGGACGCGGCCGAGGTCGAAGGTGACGTGATCGTAGCTGGTGGCGATGGGCCCGTTGCCTGCCGAGCGGACGCGCTGCGGCACGTGAGCTATCTCGTGGCGCCCCTGTTCGCGCGCGACGATCCGGCCGCCGAGCCGGGTGAAGGCGTCCTTGAAGGCCGATGCGATGTCGTGCGGCTGAAGACATTGGGCGCGGGCTTCGTCCATCGCGGCACGCAGGGCGCGGAGATCGACGTCCGAGAAGTGCTCCACAGCGAGCGCACGCTCGTCCAGGAGGCCTGCGAGGCCGTCTCCGACCGTGCTGTCGATGACCTCGTACATCCGATTTCTGACAGCTGGCTGCTCACCGTACTGGATGGCATCGAGGAGCAGCTCCCGCAGCGGGGTCTCCGCGAAGGCCTGCCCCAGGACGTCGAAGACCTTCCCGCCGTACGTCTCGCGCATCTGGTCGAGCTTCTCCAGCAGGCGCGTGAAAACCTCACCCTCGCGGGTGTTGGAGGCGACGAGGTTCCAGAGCCGGCAGACCTCCTCCTGGCCGATGCGGTGGATGCGGCCGAAGCGCTGCTCGATGCGGTTGGGGTTCCAGGGAAGGTCGTAATTGACCATCAGGTGTGCGGCCTGCAGGTTGAGTCCCTCACCCGCGGCGTCGGTGGCCAGCAGGATCCGCACATCACGGTTCTTGGTGAACTCCTCGGTGATCTGCCTCCGCTCCGCCCTGCGTACACCGCCGTGTATGGCCCTGACGGCATTGGGCTTGCCCAGCAGCGAACCGATCTTGCCCTGTAGGTATCGGAGGGTGTCGCGGTGCTCGGTGAAAATGATGAGTTTCCGAGGCCGGCCCTGGACGTCCGTGACCAGCGCGTGGTCCCGGAGGAGGGCGGACAGCTCGGTCCACTTGCGGTCCGCACCTGCCTCCCTGACCCGCTGCGCCGTCTTCACCAGCGCCCTCAGTTCGATGAGCTCGACGTCGAGTTCCTCGACCGTCTGCGCCGCCGTCGCGGCATCGAGCAGTTCCTCCTCCAGCTCTTCGATCTCTTCGGCATTCAGCTCGTCAGTGTCGAAGTCGGCGGGATCGATGACGGGCACACTCTCGCGAGAGGTCCCGTCGAGGATCTCCTGCCTCTTGTGCTCCAGGCGCTCGGTACGCCGCACGAGGCTCCGGTAGATCGCCTCCGGGCTGGAGGCCAGGCGTCGCTGCAGAACGGTGAGCGCGAAACCGACCGTGTTCCTGCGCTTGCCACCGACCCGGCCGGCGCGGTTCATGCCCTCGCGGACATAGTGGGTGACGTCCTCGTAAAGGTCGTACTCGAGTGCCGTGAGCTCGTAGGGGACGGTCTCCGCGATGCGCTCGGGGAAGAGCTTCCTGCCCTCGAAGGTGAGCAGGTCCTCCTTGATCATGCGCCGCATGACCCCACTGACGTCGGCGCTCCTCTTCTGCCTGCCCTCGAACCGGTCACGGTCCAGCAGGGTGAGGAAGAGCTGGAAATCCTCCTCCTTCCCCGAATGCGGGGTCGCCGTCATCAGGAGCAGGTGACGAGTGATCTCGCCGAGGATCTCGCCGAGCTGGAACCGCTTGGTCTTCTCCACCTTGCCCCCGAAGTAGCGGGCACCCATGCGGTGCGCCTCGTCGACGACGATCAGGTCCCACTCCGTCTCCTGGAGCTGGGCCTTCAGTCGCTCGTTACGGGAGAGCTGATCCATGCGGGCGATCAGCAGCGGGTGGGTCTCGAAGACGTTGGCATGGGGCTGGGAGTCGACGAGCTGGTTCGTGAGCAGGTCGAAACGGAGGCCGAACTTGAAGAAGAGCTCGTCCTGCCACTGATCGACCAGGCCTCCCGGAGCCACGATGAGGCACTGACTGATGTCATCGCGCAGCAGGAGCTCCTTGATGTAGAGCCCGGCCATGATCGTCTTTCCCGCGCCCGGATCGTCGGCGAGCAGGAAGCGCAACGGTGTACGGGGCATGAGCTCGCCGTACACGGCGCGGATCTGGTGCGGGAGCGGCTGAACATCGCTGGTCGCCACCGCGAGCATCGGGTCGAACAGGCCGGCCAGTGAGATCCGCTGGGCCTCCGCGGCCAGCCTGAAGTCGCCGGCGGGCGCGTCGAACGGGCGGCTGCCGCTGTGAGCGACGCTCAGCCTGTCCTCGTCCTTGCGGAAGACAACCCGCTGGTCGAGGCCGCCCCCGGCGGTCTTGTAGGTCAGCTCGACCGCGTTGGATCCGTGCCACTGGGCGGCGATGACCGTGACGGCCTCCGCCGGCATGAGTCCGTCGATCCTCAGCCCCGGCTTGAGCTCCTCGAGCAGCACCTACACAACCTCCCGCTTGGCGGCCCGCGAACGCTACCCGGACGTTCCGGCGATTTCCTGATCCCGTCGACTTGGTCAACAGAGGTCGCTAATCTTCGCAGAGGTCTTGCGAGGCGGCGGGGGCAATGGAGCGGGAAGAACGTCAGCACCTCCGTGGTGTGGTGGAGCGGGTCAGCGGGTGGCACAAGCTCGCGGCGGGGATCGCCGAGGAACGTGAGACCGTCGAGGCCGCGGCGCAAGACGCCGCCAGGCAGTTGCTCGGCCGAGTGACTTCCCTCGGGCCCGGATCCATCACCGCGTGGCGCGTTCTTCAAGTGTCGGCGGCCGATGCCGACCTGGTGACCTCTCTGGCCTGCCGTCAGGCCCTCCCGACGCTCACGGCGAATGCCCGTCAGGGCATCCACCAGCTGACCACCGACGTGGGCCCGGCGCTGAGGGCGGTTCGGGCACTGTTCGGTGCCCGTCGATTCCTGTCGGGCAAGAGCCGCAAAGGCGAAGCAGGGCAAGCTGCGGCATACCTGGCATCCTTCCACGAGTGGGCTGTGAGCGCTTCACTCGTCACCGAGTTGGAAAGCCTGACGGCTTGGGACAGGAAGGCCGTTGCCGCGACCGGGGTCTCAGCTGTCCTCGACGACACGGTCGGCTTCGCCCAGCTCCTCGGCGGCCGGGCCGAACTTGTCGGGCGACACGAACTGGACGCCGCCGAGACCGCGATCGGCGCGATCGACCAGGCTTTGCAGCGCGAGGATCAGCGCAGAACAGCAGTCGATGTCGCCGGCAACGCCGTCCGCCAGGACGAGGCTCGCAAACTGGTCGCCGAAATGCCCGTCGAGCGGCTCAAGGAAGCGACCAGCGGCCAACTGCGCATCACGGCGCTGATCGATGCCGGGATCAGGAATGTCCAGCAGGTCCTCGACCACCAGACACGGATTCGATCGCTCCCGGGAGTCGGTGAGACGACGGGCAAGCGGATGATCGGTGCCGCCCGAACCATATGGCAGACCACACTGGATGAGATGCCGGTTCGGATCGACATCAAGAACCGTTCCCGCGAAACCACGCATCTCCTCAAGGCGATGCAGGCTTGGGACGCGGCACGCTCGATCCGCAGCGCGACAGCCGACCTCGCCGCCGCCGACACGGTTCGGCCGCTCCTGCGCAGCCTCGATTCCAAGACCTCCCACGTGGTTCTCGTCCCCCAGGCACGGACTGTCGCCGAGTTGCGTACCGCATTGGCGGCCGTCGAGCGCCGCGGGGCGATGCTGAATGGCGACGACGCCACAAGCGGTGACCCTTGGGAAGATTTCATCGTGCGCCCGGCCGACTACTACGCGATGCTCTCGGAGCTCGGATTCCTGGCCGACGACGCCGAGAAGATGCACGGCGACATACCGACCGACATCATCGAGGCGGTCAGGGCACTGAAGCTCGACACCAGCCACCTGAAGGTTTCCCTTCGTGGATACCAGTCGTTCGGTGCCCGCTTCGCGATCGTGCAACGCAAGGTCATCATCGGCGATGAGATGGGGCTGGGCAAGACGGTCGAGTCACTCGCCGCACTCGCTCACTTGCGCGCCAAAGGTTCCTCCCACTTCCTGGTGGTGTGCCCAGCCGCTGTCGTGACCAACTGGGTACGCGAAGTCCGGGCCAAGTCCGATCTGCGCGCGTATCGCCTGCACGGGCCCGGTCGCGACGACGCACTGAAGTCCTGGATCCGCCACGGTGGAGTCGCGGTCACCACCTACGACATCCTCGGTTGGTTGGAAGGCCGGATCCCCGAACGCGCCAGACCCGCGTGCCTGGTCTTCGACGAAGCGCACTACATCAAGAATCCGGGCGCCCAGCGAACCCGGCGCTCCACGACCTTGATCGATGGCTTGGAGCGAACGATCCTCCTGACCGGCACCCCACTGGAGAACCGGATCGAGGAATTCCGCAATCTCGTCGGCTATCTTCGGCCGGACCTGTCGATCAGTGCCTCGGAGATCGCTCCTCGCCAGTTCCGGAAGCAGGTGGCGCCGGCCTATCTACGGCGCAATCAGGAAGATGTCCTCACAGAGCTCCCGGAGCGGTTCGACGTCGACGAGTGGATGCCGATGTCCAGCGCCGACGAACAGCACTACCGAGCGGCTGTCATCAAAGGCAACTTCATGGCCATGCGCCAAGCCGCGCTACGCGCCGGCGCCAAGTCGGAGAAAATGCGGCGACTCATCGACATCGTCCAGGAGGCAGCGGACAACGAGCGTAAGGTGCTGGTCTTCTCGTACTTCCGTGAAGTCCTCGACGAAGTGGCGTCGGTCCTTCCTGGGAAGGTGTTCGGGCCCCTTACCGGCTCCGTTCCTGCCGCGAAGCGACAGAGCATGGTTGATGAGTTCTCCCGAGCCAGCCATGGGGCAGTCCTCGTCGCGCAGATCGTGGCAGGCGGCGTCGGTCTGAACATCCAGTCGGCATCGGTCGTAGTGATCTGCGAGCCCCAGCTCAAGCCGACGACCGAATGGCAGGCCATCGGCCGCTCCCACAGGATGGGGCAGCTGGAGTCGGTACAAGTGCACCGCCTGCTCTCCGAAGAAGGCGTCGACCAGCGGATCATTGAAATCCTGGCGCGCAAGAACCAGCTTTTCGCGGAGTTCGCCCGCGTTTCCGAAACCGCCGACAGCGCCCCGGAAGCCTTCGACATCACGGACGCTGAGATGGCACGGGAGATCGTGGCGGCGGAGCGCGAGCGCCTGCTTACGAACGGCTGACGGACGCGAGACTGATCCCACAGGGCGCCCGAGGCGCCACCATGCAGGCGCTCAGCCACCGCAGATGTCGGACCGGTCGAGGCGGCCCGGACCTCGGCCTCGGAGGAGGTACCGATCAGCCCCTGCCCGCGTAGTAGACCTTGACGACCTCCGTCCTCGGTGGGATCGAGTCGTCGCCCCGCGACACCGCTGCTTCGTCCATCGTCTGCACCGTCCACCCCGGTGCGGAGGTGTCGAGGAGCGGTGTTCGTGGTCCCTGCGCGACAAGGATGTCGGTGTCCGCGCAGTAGTACATGGCCACCATCCCGTCGGGCAGGGAGGGACCTGCGCCACCGGTCCTGAGTCGACAGCGCGTTCCGTCAGCGAGTTCCATGGCCCACGGTATGGGGTCGGCGTCCGGTTTCGTCGCCGGGACGGGCCCGTCGTTCACGACGTACTGAAAAAGCCTCTTCTTCCAGGGATCGTCACCGCAGAGCACGGTTGCCCGGTCGTCCTTGATCCAGCAGACATCTGCCGTGGCCGCGTTGGGCGAACAGTAGACGATGTCCGGGCCCTTGGCGGCGGGAGATGTGAGGCACCCGAGCACGTTGTTGTCCGCCCCCGTCTGCTCGACGACCGTGTAGCCCGGCCTCGCTTCTCCGGTCGCGTCCACCGCCACGACGGTGATCGCCTCGGTGCGGACCTTGGGCGGCGGCGCCCCCGTCTCCTCGGCACAGTTCTCCCTGGCCGCCCTGTCGGCCGGGCTGGTGGTACTGACGCAGACTGTTCTGGCGCTGTCGGCCCGTACCGTGCAGGACGTGGCCTCGGGGCCTTCGTCGCAGCCCCAGTAGAGGATGGACTCCCCGTCCGGCAACTGCCCGGTCGGCTCGACGGTGATGGGACCCCGCTCGCCCTTCTTGGACACGACGACGCTGGTGCAGTCGGTCGAGCCGTCCTGGATCAGGCAGCCGTCCTGTTTTTCGACAGGCATCGACACCTCGACGACCCGCGTGGTGACCGTGACCCGTACCGGCACCGTCTCCGGAGTCGGCGCCCGCTGTCCGAGGACCACTCCGACGCCGGTGACGACGGCCAGTCCCCCGCCGATGACGACATTGGCCGTCAGGCCCAGGCCACTCTTGACACCGACGGTGGTCGCCCCCTTGGCACCGGCGGTTGCCGTAGCGGGGTCGACCGGCGGCGTGGACGGCAGGCCGCCGGACGGATCCTGGGCGAACTCCGTGCCGAAGTCACCCGTCGAGCCCACGTCCTGACCGGCGGACGGATCCTGCGGAGCCATGCTCTCCTGCCCGGTGGGCTGCGACGCCGACCCGGAGTCCGGCCCGCACAGACCCCCGGCGTCCTCGGCCGTGCCCGCATGACCGCTGTCGCCGAGCCGGCGCCAGATCTCCGCAGCCGCGGCGAACGCCGTGGCTGCGGCCGCCCGCCTGCCGGTGACCAGTCGGTGGATGCCCTGCTCATGGGTGAGATAGGCCAGGACGCCGTTGTCGCGAGCCCGTTCGGCCGCCACCCCGCCCAACTCCAGTACTCGGCCCCACACGCCCAGCCGCAGTGAGCAGGCGACCACAGGGGCCGCCGCGCGCGCCAACCCGGCCCCCGCGCCCGCGGCACCCGCACGTGCCGCCGCGTCGATGGCGGCGGTGATCAGCGCTCCGTCGCCGGCCACCGCGACCGGGGAGCGGTCCGGGTCCTCCACCCAGTGCCGCAGCCGTTCGCACAGCGCCGTCAGCGCGGAGGTGTCCAGATCCAGGCGCGCCGGCAAGGTGGCGCCGACATCCGCGGAAATCCGCAAGCCGAGCACGGTGGGGACGACCAGCCCCAGGGTGACCAGCCTCTCGTACGAGCCAGCCCTCTCCTCGACGCCCGCCACCAGCGCAGTCAGCAGGTCGGTACTCACCCCGCCGGCTCCTGCCAGGTCGAGCAGCGAGAGAACCTCCTGCTCGGCGCCCGTCAACCCGGCGAGGACATTCGGCAGCAGGTCCCTCAGCTCGGCCGGGTGATGGAGGCGTTCTCCCACGACAGCGCGCAGCAGCTGCCCCGGCGAGCCGGCCGTCGCGCGCCAAAGCTCCTCGGCGACCGGCAGTTCGTCCGCGCGAAGGGGGCGGCCCAACTGCTGGGCCAGCAGGACCGACGTCTCGTCGTGGCCGAGTCCGCCCAGCGCCAGGGTCGGGCCCTCGCCCCACAGACTGCGCCAGGCGGCCGAGTACAACACCGCCGCAGCGGTGACCGTGTCCAGTACCGCGTCCAGCTCGTCCGAGGAGCATTCCAGATCGTCGAGAACGAGGTTGATGCCGACGTCCGCCATCAGCCGCCGCAGCTCGATCGCACCGGGCCGGTACCCGGGGGCGTCGTAGCAGGCCTCGAAGACGTCCTGGAGCACATCTCCCGTCTCCCGGCTCGCGGCGTCCACGAACACCACGCCGTCCCGCCGGCCACTCAGCCGGTGAGCAGCCATCCGGAGCACCGTGCTCTTGCCAATCCCCGACGGGCCGTACACCTGCATCGGGCCGCCGGCGTCCATCCCCGCCTCGATCACCGCCAGCTCTTCTTCTCGGCCCACGGCTGTACGGGGGCGACGCGGCAGCAGCTGCGGGTCGTCCCGGCGCCGGCACTCGGGCCGCTGCGCCGGGGTGAGGATGGTGACGACCGACTGCTCGGCGGAGACCACGATGTTGTGGTCTCCCACGACGACCTGGCCGCGGACGTCTCCGCTGATCCGAACCGGGTTTCTGGAGTCCTCCATCAGCGGTTCGGCGCGTTGCTCTCGGGCCGATGGGTGCCGAATTGGCGGTCGTACTCGAGGGCCAGCTGGTCGCCCGCCTGGTACACGAGCTGTCCGACGACGGGGTCGCTGATCAACGTGGTCACCGCACCCGCCAGCGCGGGCAGCGTCCGCAGGAACCAGTTCCGCACGTACACCATGACGGAGACGTCCGGTTCCTCGGCCGTGACGGCCTCCTCCAGCTCGTCCAGTCGCTCCCCCGCCCCACGCCCACCCGGTCCCAGCTCGGCGAGTTGGGCCCTGACGCGCTCGAACTCCTGACGTAATTGCGTCAGTTGTTCCTCAGTGACAGGTTCCGCACCCTCTCGCGGTCCCTCGGACCGAATCACCGTGTTGTGCGAACCCACCACGAACTGTCCAGTGACATCCCGCGCTTGCACCTCGTAACGGCCGCTCTCCACAGGTGTCGGCTCGGTCGTCATCCGCTCCCCGTTTCTCCACCGCAGACTGGCAACACATCGCGACCATCAGCGTATGCCAGGGCCGTGGCCCCGAACAGCCGACGGCCCGAGGTCGACGATGCCCGGCGGCAGTACCCGCTTTCGGGCCCCCTCTACGGTCCCACCAGGGCCCTGACCAAGGAAGCTCAACCGGACCTGACGGTGCGGGTTGTGGGGTCTCCAGGTCCCGCCCTGGCCGACGGCTCAGCACAACAGCAGTACGCGGGAGCCTGTGGGCGCCTCCGTCGGTCCCGGCTCGCTTCTACTTCGGCAGCGGGCCGCGGTTCGTCAGTTGATTCAGCACCTCGGCGATCGGCAACCTTCTCGCCTGTTCCAGAGCCGCGCCGACGGCCTGCAGATCCGTGCGCACCTGGGCGTTCTCGGCTCCGACCCGCTCGGTGAGTTCGGTCAGCAGGGCGCGTCCCAGGTCGACGTCCTCGTCACTGACGACGGACTGCTCGTCCTCACACAGCTTCCCCGCACGTTCGATCAGCGTGGCGGCCTGGTCTGCCAAGCCATCGTCGGTGAACAGCAGGGAGGCGACGGGCAGTTCGGCTCGTTCGACGAGGGTGATCCAGTCGCGGCCGGCCTCGGTGTTCGCGAGCACGTCGTCACGGACCCGGCGCAACGTGTCCACCTCGGTCTGGCGGTTGAGCCGTTGCATGCCGATCAGGTCGAAGGCGCAGATGCTCTCCTGGGCGAGGGCCAGCATGCCCGCTTTGGCATCGAGCTTGATGAACGTGGGGTCCGGCGGGTGGAAGGAGTCCTCGACGCTGGCGACCCGCGGGCCCGTCTCGATGGTGAAGCCGTATGTCTTGCCCAGCGCGGGGTCCGCGATGTGGCGGCTGTAGGCGTAGTCGCTCTGGGTCCCAGTGGTGGCGTACAGCGTCCGACCTGTCTGCGGTGTGTAGGCGCTCCCGCGTACCGCCGCGATCGCGTCGACGAGCCGCTGCGCGACCGTGGTGAAGCGGAGCAGATCCTGGGGCGTGATGTACTCCTGATAGCCCGGGATGCCGATGGGCGCGCAGGTTCCGGTGGGCAGGCTCGTGAACCGCTGTGCCGCCGGATCGGTGGTCTGGTTCTCGGCGTGGCCCCACGGGTACAGGACGAGCTCCGAGAACGAGTGCACGTCCGCGAAAGTGTGGATGTGCTCTGTGTCCAGCAGGTGCTTGACGTTTCGGGTCTCCGGCTCGGAGAAGGCGTCGGACCCGACGTAGATATCGGCGCAGGGGCTGCACGAGGTCTGACCCTCCGTCACTCCCCAGAGGATGGCCGCGTTGCGGTTGAGGTCGACCCCGTCGCACGTCGTCCCCGGGTTGTCACGGAGGTTCTTGCGCCACATATTGTCAACGGTCAGCACCTTGGTGCGGCCGTCGGGGTTGGAGCAGGGTATGAGCCAGAGGTCGAGGCTCTCCAGGATGAGTTTGACGTCCTCAGCCGTCCAGGTGCGGCCGCCGTACACGATGTCGGTGCCGTTCAGGTAGCTCACGACGAGGTCGACGGCGAATTCCACCAGGGCGTCCGGATTCATCAGCTCGCGTGCGTGGGTACCGCCCACGAACAGGACACCACGACGGTCTCCGTCCCCGCCGGCACGCAACCGCAGGGCGAACACCGGGTGACCTTGGGTGGAGACCTCGGGTAGTTGGGTCCTCGTGCAGAGTTGCGGGAACCACGTGGCGAGCAGCGAGGTCACCGAGTCGAGTTGGGGGACCGTTCGGTACATCACACACCTCCCGAGCGCTCGATGCCCTGGACGCGCTCCTCCAGCCACGCCCTCACCGAGTCGTCCTGTTCCACGAGTTCGGCAGGGAGGGGCCGCACGGGCACCTGGGCATGCAGACGGACTTCGTAACCGCTCTCCAGTAGACGACGGCACTCCTCCGCGGTGACGACCACCCGGACCTCACCCTCCGGATCGGGGATCCGATCCAGATCGAGGTCTGCGACGCCGAGGAGTTCACGGTTCGTCACACCGGGGTGGACCGTGGCATCGAAACGCAGCGTGGGGTTTTCACCCACGCTGTCCCGGGCGTCCCGGGCATCTCGGATCGGAGGCTGCTGCGGGCGTTCGGACGGTTCGTTCATTTCCGTCTCCTCCATCCCCTCGGTTGCGTTTCCACCTGTCATCCGCACCAGACAATCCGCCACCAATAACGATACTGAGACGGAGTTGGTTCACTGTCAACTTCGGTGCCACAGCTGTCAGTCGATGCCTCCAGAACGACTGAAGCCGCATGCTTGTGCACGAGCTGGAGCTTGTCACGCTCCGTTTGCACGATCCCTGACCTCGTCATACGCTGGAAATCACTTGTCTTTCGCGCCTCGCAAAGCCGCCTCGCACTCCACGGAGATGCAGCTAAGAGGATCCGCGATATCCCTTACCCTCCCGGTCGTTGGAGGGGTGCCGGAAGATGAGAATGAGCCTGACCGAGCTGCGCCAATTGTGTGCGTCCTTGATGGCCTTTGCCGTCTCGGCATTGCAGCCGGGTCCCTTGAGTTTGCCGCAACCCTGAGTGGGTCCGGCGGGGAGACACCGGAAAGAAATCACCGATCATAGCCGCAATGCACCACCGGCTCGTCACCGAAGGCTGCAACCGGTACCAGTCGAGCGCCAACGCCGACGTATGGGGCCCCGGCGACGTGAAGTCCTTCGCCGCCCATCTGAAACCTGGATACGGAAGGATTGCGACCATGGCCGATAAGTGGATGCCAGGCGCCATCAAGGCGGATATCGGCGATCACGCCCCGTGTGACGCACAATTCCCAGCAAAGGCGATTGCGCATATCACTGCGGACAAGGAAGCCACCGCCGCGCACCCCATAGATCTGGTGCCGTTCGCCAACCTCAAGAGCTTTTTCACCGGAAGCGGCAAGGGAGTGGCCCCGCACATTCTGTGGGACCCCTTCACTGGCGCGTTCGCCCAGTTCTTTCCCGCCGACTCCCGAAGTAAGGCTGTGTTCGACAAGCCTGGCGGTACCCGCACGAACCGTGCCGGCAAGGTGGTCATCCAGATTGAGGCACTGTTCTTCCCTCACTGCCGCCTCGACGGCAAGGTGTACGCCAAGCTGACCGATACGCCGTGCAAGGGCTGGGACAAACTCGACGCGTGGATACGGTCCTGGGGTGTGCCAGACACCTGGCCCATGGGCCGTCCGACCGACTTCACCTCGCACCGCAGCGAGAGCGTCTGGGAAACCAAGGGCGGCTGGTACGCACACGCCCACGTCCCCGAGAACGACCATGTCGATCCCGGCTCGTGGCCGCAGTTCGTGAATTCACACCCCGTCCCCGGACAGGACACCTAGCCGTTCCCTGGTGCGTCTCACCGGCTCGGCGACGCACTGGCCTGGCGCAAGGAACTGGTGCTGCGGGACGGCGCCGGCGCGCCAGCTGGACCATCGGGGTGCAGGACGCCCAACGCAGCGACCGGAACGGGCTCTGTCGTGACCAGCTCCCCGGCGGCAGCCTGCTGTTCAGGAAGATGAAGGGCCTCGGACTCATGGGGGACGTCCTTTCCCTGGGCAACTTGGACCAGTTGCCTGACGGGGCGCGGGTGACGTTCCGCTGGCAGAGCGACTGATACCGCTGACGCAACGAACCGCTCCGGCGCAGGCAGCCTTCGGCCAGGCCGAGGCCCGTGACGTCTCGACCTCCACGGCACCGCCCGTCACGACGCACCGCGTGCGGCTATCCGGCAGTCGGTCCCGCCCATGGGCTGCCGGCCATGACGTGCGACTTACCGATGCCGTCCCCGCCGTTCCCCTCGCCCGACAGCGCCGTGCTCCGGCTGATGGCCCATCATGTTCAGGTCCGTACCGCGCAAGGCTTCTCCGTTTCGAACACGCAAGGTACGGAGATTTGGCGGCGGCCGCGCCCAGGACGATCTTGCTCAGCCCAGGAAGCTCAGTCGAACCTGACGGTCGACATTGTCTTTGTTGGTGTCGACGAGGCACACCGACTGCCAGGTCCCCAGTTGGAGGCTGCCTCCGACGACGGGGAGTGTGGCGTGCGGGGGCACGAACGCCGGGAGGACGTGGTCGCGGCCGTGGCCGGGGCTGCCGTGGCGGTGCTGCCATCGGTCGTCGGCGGGCAGCAGGGTGTGGAGGGCGGCGAGGAGGTCGTCGTCGCTGCCGGCTCCCGTCTCGATGACGGCGATGCCGGCGGTGGCGTGCGGGACGAAGACATTGAGGAGACCGTCCCGGCCGGCGGCCGCCTCGCGGAGGAACGCCTCGCAGTCGCGGGTGAGATCGACGACCCGCTCACGGGAGCCGGTGGCGACGTTCAGGACTCGGGTGGTGAAGGCATCGGACATGGGTCCATCCTCGCGCACCCCGAGGTGGAGACACGGGAGCGACCACCCGCCGAACGGCACCGTCTCCCGTACACCAGTCGTAACGCCTGCCGAGCCGGCCGCCGGTGAGACGGTAGGTCCACTCCGCGAGACGGCCATTGACCGTACGCGGACGGGCTGGCTACGTTCGACGGCATGTCGCGTTCAGCCCTGCTCACTTCGCGCGGTCACATCGACCTGCTGCGGGTGGCCTCCGCCGCCTGTTGTCGCGGCTGCTGACGCCTTCTCATCCTTCTCTTCCCCTGCCCCGGATCGTGCGTCGCCCGCTGCCCGCACGTCTGACATCGGGCTCGCGTTCCCACCTTCCGCCCTGTCCACGGTGGCCCCGTCCGTGGACCGGGTGAACTGACGCGCGCGGACCGATGCCCGACGCGGCGGCACCCCGCGCCCGCCCCACGTCCGCCGGTCGCTCTCCTCCCTCCCCGTGGAGCCCTCATGAGCATCAGCCACGCCCCGCCCGACTCGTCTTCGCCGGACATTCCGGATAACCCCGCATCCATCGAGGGTGGCGCCGCCTCCCCCGGATCCCCCGCTCCCCCGGTCCCCACCCCCGACGTCGACCTCGACCTCGACCTCGACCTCGAACCCATCCGGCCGAATTCCTCCCGTCGCACCCGCGTACCCCGATGGCTGCGTCGCACGTCAGGGCCGCTGCTGCTGCTTCTGCTCTGGCAGATCCTCAGCGCCACGGGGGCACTCACGCCCGATGTGCTCGCCTCGCCGGGGCGGATCGCGCGGGTCGCGGGTGATCTGATCGCCGACGGGTCGCTGCCCTCCGCCATGGGTACGTCGTTGCGGCGGGTCGCGGCCGGAGTGGTGCTCGGCGCCGTCGTCGGCACCGGACTCGCCCTGCTCTCGGGGCTGTTCAGGGTCGGCGAGGACCTCGTGGACGCCAGTGTGCAGATGCTGCGGACCGTGCCGTTCGTGGGTCTCATCCCGCTGTTCATCATCTGGTTCGGCATCGGCGAGGCCCCGAAGGTCGCGATCATCACCCTCGGTGTGTCGTTCCCGCTCTATCTGAACGTGTACGCCGGCATCCGCGGCGTCGACTCCCAGCTGATCGAGGCCGGTGAGTCCCTCGGACTGTCGCGCTGGGGACTCGTGCGGCATGTCGTGCTGCCGGGTGCGCTGCCCGGAGCCATGACCGGGCTGCGCTACTCCCTCGGCATCGCCTGGCTCGCCCTCGTGTTCGCCGAGCAGATCAACGCGGACTCCGGCATCGGCTTCCTCATGGTGCAGGCGCGCGACTTCCTGCGCACCGACGTGATCGTGGTCTGCCTGATCGTCTACGCCTTCCTCGGTCTGCTCGCCGACTTCATCGTCCGCTCCCTCGAAAGGCTGCTGCTGCAATGGCGACCGACGTTCACCGGCCGGTGACCCCGAAGACGGCCGCCCCGGCCCCCGGCACCCCCGCTCCCCACGCCGTGCACGTCGAAGGGCTGACGCGTTCCTTCGACGGCCGCGCCGTCATCGACGACCTGCGACTCGACGTCCGGCCGGGCGAGTTCGTGGCACTGCTCGGTCGCAGCGGCTGTGGCAAGTCGACCCTGCTGCGCATCCTCGCCGGTCTCGACCGTGACATCGAGGGCACCGTCCTGGTGCCGCGCCGCAAGGCCGTCGCGTTCCAGGCGCCGCGGCTGATGCCGTGGAAGAGGGTGTGGCGCAATGTCCTCCTCGGGCTGCCCGGCAAGCCCGAACGGTCCCTCGCCGAGCGGGCGCTCAAGGAGGTGGGCCTCGACCATCGCGGCGGCGCCTGGCCCAAGACGCTCTCCGGCGGCGAGGCGCAGCGCGCCTCCCTGGCACGGGCGTTGGTCCGCGAGCCGGATCTGCTGCTGCTCGACGAACCGTTCGGCGCCCTCGACGCGCTCACCCGGGTCAAGGCGCAGCGGCTGGTGGGCGAGCTGTGGCAGCGGCGGGGTTGCGCCGTGCTGCTCGTCACGCACGACGTCGAGGAGGCGGTCCTGCTCGCCGACCGCGTCCTCGTGATGGACGAGGGCGTCATCGCGTACGAGACGCGGATCGGCCTGGAGCGCCCCCGCGACATCACCGACCCCCGCTTCGCCGAGCTGCGCGCCCGACTTCTCGAACGCCTGGGCGTCGACACGGCGGCCGAGGCGGCCTGACTGCCCGTCCGGAGCGCACGCCCTTCCGCCCGCCCCTCTCCGGCCCCCAACCCGCTCGCACCGGCCGTCCCAGACCGGGCCGTGCCGGGCCGCACATCCCCACCACGTGAACCAACCGAACGGAATCCCCATGCGACGACGTCTCGTCCCCGCCCCGCTCCTCCCCGTGGTCCTGCTCCTCCCCGTGGCCCTGCTCCTCTCGGCCTGCGGCGGGAACTCCGCCGCCAGCACCTCGACCGGTGACGGCACCGACGGCAAGGGCTCGCTCACACTGAACGTCGGTGACCAGAAGGGCGGTTCGGAAGCCATCCTGCGGGCCGCCGGAGAACTCGACGACCTCGACTACAGGATCAAGTGGTCCACGTTCACCTCGGGTCCGCCGCTCCTGGAGGCCGTCAACGCCAAGGCCGTCGACATCGGCGGTGTCGGCAACACCCCGCCCGTCTTCGCGGCGGGGGCCGACTCGAAGATCACGGTCGTGGCCGCATGGCACGGCACCTCCAAGGGCGACGCCATCCTCGTACCGAACGACTCGAAGCTAACGGACACCGAGCAGCTCAGGGGCAGGTCCGTGGCCGTGTCCCAGGGGTCGTCGGCGCACTACCAGCTGGTCGCCTCCCTGAAGAAGGCCGGCCTGTCGCTCGGCGACGTCGATGTCAAGTACCTCCAGCCGGCCGACGCGCTCGCCGCGTTCACCTCGGGCAAGGTCGACGCGTGGGCGGTGTGGGACCCGTACACCTCCCAGGTGCTCAAGGCGAAGCAGGGGCGGGTGCTGACCACCGGGGACGGCGTCACCAACGGGCTGACCTTCCAGGTGGCGGCGCCGGGCGCGCTGGAGGACAAGCGGAAGTCCGCCGCGATCAAGGACTACCTGGAGCGGCTGCGGCGCGCGTACCGGTGGGTGTACTCGCACGAGGAGGAATGGGCGAAGGTCTGGGCGAAGGACACGGGCCTCCCGCGGGACGTGGCGCTGGCGGCGGTGAAGCGGACGTACGCCACGCGGGTGGCGGTCGCCGTGGACGAGCCGCTCATCGTCTCCGAGCAGGCCATCGCCGACGCCTTCACCCGGTTGAAGCTCATCCCCCGCGAGGTCGATTTCGGCGCCTTCACCGACCGGCGCTTCAACGGCGACCTCCCGCCGTCGACCACCGCACCCCGCCCCTCGGAGGGATCCTGAACGGCCGGGGAAGATCCGAGGACCGCGCCTGGTTAGTAGAAGTGTGAACAATATGCGCGAGGTCGAGGTAGTCGTCATAGGCGCGGGTCAGGCCGGACTGGCCGGCGCCTATCACCTGCGGCGCACCGGTTTCGTACCGGAGCGCGACTTCGTGGTGCTGGACCACTCTTCCGGGCCCGGCGGCGCCTGGCAGTTCCGCTGGCCGTCGCTCACCTACGGCAAGGTCCACGGGATGCACGCCCTGCCGGGCATGGAGCTGACCGGCGCCGATCCCGCGCGACCGTCCTCCGAGGTGATCAGGGAGTACTTCGAGACCTATGAGCGCACCTTCGACCTCCGGGTACGGCGTCCCGTGGACGTGCGCGCGGTGCGTGAGGGCGAAGGCGGCCGACTGCTCGTGGAGACCTCGGACGGCACATGGTCGACGCGGGCGCTGATCAACGCCACCGGCACCTGGGACCGGCCGTTCTGGCCGCGCTACCCCGGCCAGGAGACGTTCCGAGGCCGTCAGCTGCACACCGCGCAGTACCCCGGCCCCGAGGAGTTCGCGGGGCAGCGGGTGATCGTGGTGGGCGGGGGCGCGTCCGGGACGCAGCACCTGCTGGAGCTCGCCCCCCATGCCGCGGCGACCACGTGGGTGACCCGGCGCCCGCCCGTCTTCCGCGAGGGTCCGTTCGACGAGGGCGCCGGGCGCGCCGCCGTCGCCCTCGTGGAGGAGCGGGTCCGGCAGGGCCTGCCGCCGAAGAGCGTCGTGTCGGTGACCGGCCTGCCGCTCAACGACGCGATCCGGCAGGGCATCGCGGACGGCGTCCTGGACCGGCTGCCGATGTTCGACCGGATCACACCGGACGGGGTGGCGTGGGACGACGGGCGCCGCGTCGACGCGGACGTCATCCTGTGGGCGACCGGGTTCCGCGCCGCCATCGACCACCTCGCCCCGCTGCGGCTGCGCGAACCGGGCGGCGGTATCCGCGTGGACGGCACCCGCGCGGCCGTCGACCCCCGCGTCCACCTCGTGGGCTACGGCCCTTCGGCCAGCACCATCGGCGCCAACCGGGCGGGCCGCGCCGCGGTCCGGGACATCCGACGGCTCCTGAGGGACACGCCGGCCGCCACCCGCACCACGCCGCTCTCCGGAACCGCTGAACTCGCCGCCCGGCCCTCACCGGTCACTGCGCCGAGCGTCGCTCCGACCGCGGTCTGAAGTCCGACGCCCGCCCTCGTCGGCCTCCTTCCGCTCGCACTGGCACTCGACTCAACCGGACGTCGGGGAGGGGCTCGCGGCGGACGGTCCCGTGGACGCCGACGACGGCTGCCCGCCGCGGCGCTGGTTGAACTCGGCGACATTGCGCAGGTGTTCCTCGTAGCTCGCGGTGAAGCGGGTGTCGCCCGGCTTGACCGTGACGAAGTACAGCCAGTCGCCCGGCGGCGGGTTGGAGGCCGCGCGCATCGCGTCCTCGCCGGGGTTGGCGATCGGCGTGGGCGGCAACCCCATGCGCCGGTACGAGTTGTAGGGGCTGTCGATCTTCGTGTCGGCGACGCTGGTGTCCAACGTGGAGCGGTTCAGCGCGTAGTTGAGGGTGGAGTCCATCTGCAACGGCATCCCGCGCTCCAGCCGGTTGAACACCACGCGGGCCACCTTGCCCATGTCCGCCGTGGTCGCGGCCTCGGCCTGCACGATGCTGGCGATCGTGACCGCCTGGTAGACGTTCATCGCGTTGCGCTGCGCCCCGGCCGTGACCTGGCCGCCGTTGAACTTCTTGTGCGCGGTCTCGACCATGAATGTCAGCAGCGACTCCGGCGTCGTCTTCTTCGCCAAGGGGTACGTCGCCGGGAAGAGGTAGCCCTCCGGGTTGCCCTGGGCTTCCGCGGGGAGCGAGAGCCGGGCCTTGGCCAGGGACTTCTTCGTGGATCCGGCGGGCAGACCGAGCGCCTTGTCGACGGCCTCGTAGACCTGTACGGCTCGTCGCCCCTCCGGGACCACCAGGGACGTGGGCCGCTCGGCCCCGCCTTCATCGCTGCCCACGCTCAGCAGCAGCGGCACCGCCACGGCGGCGGCCGCCACGACCGCTCCGGTCGCGATGAGGGCGGCCCGGCCCCGGCGTGTCAGTCGAATCGTGCTCCGTGGCGGAGTGTTCATCTGCATGCGGGCACGGTATCCCGCATATCACCTCAAACCCGACATATCTTCATCTTGTCGACTCCATCGGCCGTAGCGGCGAAGCCTTTTGGCCCGGAGCGTCGAGAGGATCGGCGGCGGAGACGGATGCCGGCTCCGTCTGCGAGGTGCGGGCGGGCTCCAGCTGGGCGTCACGGCGCACGAGGGCCGCGTAGCGCCCGTTCCGCTCCAGCAGCTCGTCGTGGGTGCCGCGTTCGACCGCGTGCCCGCCGTCGAGGACCACGATCTGGTCGGCGCCGCGGACGGTGGAGAGGCGGTGCGCGATGGTGATGGTGGTGCGGTTCGCGGAGAGCGCGTCGATGGCCTCCTGCACGGCGTGCTCGGTACGGGTGTCCAGGGCGCTGGTCGCCTCGTCGAGGATGAGGACGGGCGGGTCGCGCAGGATGGTGCGGGCGATGGCGAGGCGCTGCTTCTCCCCGCCGGAGAACCGGTGGCCGCGCTCACCGACGACCGTGTCGTACCCGTCGGGCAGGGAGGTGATGTGGTCGTGGATCTGTGCCGCCCGCGCAGCGGCGTGGAGTTCCTCGTCGGTGGCGTCCGGCTTGGCGAAGCGCAGGTTGTCCGCGACCGTGGCATGGAAGAGGTACGTCTCCTGGGAGACGACGCCGACGGCGCGGGCGAGGGTGTCGAAGCTCAGGTCGCGGACGTCGACGCCGTCGATCAGGACGGCGCCGCCGGTCACGTCGTACAGCCTCGGCACCAGACAGCCGAGCGTCGACTTGCCCGCGCCGGTGGGTCCGACGACGGCGAGGCTGCCGCCCGCCGGGACGGTGAGGTCGATGCCGGTGAGTATCGCGGGGGAGGCGCCCTTGCCGTCGTCGTAGCGGAACTCGACGTCGTCGAAGCGGACCTCGCCCTTCACCTGGTCGATGCGGACCGGTTCGTCGGGTTCGGTGATGTCGATGGGCAGGTCGAGGTACTCGAAGATGCGCTGGAACAGGGCGAGCGAGGCCTGGATCTGGACGCCGGTGGACAGCAGGCTCACGGTCGGCCGGAACAGGTTCTGCTGGAGCGAGACGAAGGCGACCAGCGTGCCGACGGAGACGGACGGGCCGCCGAACTGGAAGGCGAGGCCGGCCGTCCAGTAGATGACGGCGGGCATCGCGGACATGACGATCGTGATGATCGCCATGCGCCAGCGCCCGGCCATGTTCGACCTGACCTCCAGGTCGACGAGCCCCTCGGACTCCTCGGCGAACGACCGGGTGAGCGAGTCGGAACGGCCCATCGTGCGGCCGAGCAGGATGCCGCTGACGGAGAGCGACTCGGTGACGGTCGCCGCCATCGCGGCCATCTGCTTCTGCCGCTGGGTGGTGATCTTCTTGCGTTCGTCGCCGACCCGGCGGCTTATCCACACGAACAGCGGCAGCAGGAGCAGGGTGACGACGGTGAGCCGCCAGTCCAGGGCGACCATGGCGACGATCGTGGCGACCACGCTGGTGAGATTGGAGACCAGGGAGGTGGCCGTGGAGGTGACGGTCGCCTGCATGCCGCCGATGTCGTTGGCGATGCGGGACTGCACCTCACCGGTGCGGGTGCGGGTGAAGAAGGCGAGCGACATGCGCTGCAGGCGGCCGTAGACGGCGGTCCGCAGGTCGTGCATCACACGCTGGCCGACGGTCGTGGAGATCAGCGTCTGCAGCACGCCGAAGATGCTGGTGAGCACCGCGCTGAGGATCATCCCGAGCGCGAGAAGGCTCAGCAGGCCGAGACGGCCCTCGGGGATCGCGGTGTCGAGGATCTCCTTGAGCAGGAAGGGGGTCGCCACGGAGGCGAGCGAGGCGGCGCCGACCAGCAGGCCGACCACGGCGAGCCGGCCACGGTAGGGGCGGAAGAGCTTCAGGATGCGGCGGACCTGCCGCGGCGCCGGAGCGTCGCCGGCTCCCTCGGCGCCTGCGGGCGCGGTGCGGGCGGGGGTCCAGGCGGGTTGGTCGTCGGGATGCATGGGCTCCTACGGGGTGAGTCATGGACCGCTACGGCTCTTGTCAGCTCATAGCTTCGGCAGCACGTGCGGTGATGGATTCAGCCGGTCATGAATTCGGTGCGGTGCGGCGAGATGGCTCCGGATCACACGGAGACGATTTCGGAGCCTAGCTCATTGTTACCTATACTCACAATGAACATCATCCTGATATTGTTCCCGCATGACCGCCCCCGATGCCGACGGGCTGCTCGCCGAGCAGCTGCTGCGGCTGACCCGCCGCGTGCACCGCATCCAGAAGCACCATCTTCTGCAGAGCGGGCTGGACATCACCCCTGCCCAGTCCCGGCTTCTGCGGACCCTCACGCACTACGACGCGCCCCCGCGCATGGCCGATCTAGCCGAGCGCCTGGAAGTGGTGCCGCGCGCCGTGACGACCCTGGTCGACGGGCTGGAGGCGAGCGGCCGGGTACGCCGGGTGCCCGACCCCACCAACCGGCGGGTCATCCGCATCGAGGTCACGGACGAGGGTCGCAAGGTCCTGGAGGAACTGCACCGCGCCCGCCGGTCCGCCGCGGAGGAGATCCTCTCGCCGCTGTCGGACGGCCAGCGGGAGATACTGGGCGGCCTCCTGGACACCCTGGTGGACGGGCCTCCGGGGGCGGAACGGGCGTGCTGAGCCCCGGTCCACGGGCGCGGTGACACGGAGCGGCGCTCGCCGGTGACGGTCGGCGCGGGCCGCCGCCGGCCACCGCCGGCCGCCGCACAGGGAAAGGCCCGGCGCCGAGGTGCGGCGCCGGGCCCCTGTCGTCGGTGACGGCGATCAACTGGCCCCGGAGGCAGGCTCCTTGACCTCACCGCCGGGCTGCGCGGGGACTGCCTTGACGGTACTCACGGCGGCGACGGTCGAGGCGGCGGGCGCCGTGGGCGTGTTGTCCTCGTCCGCGGTCTCTTCCTCCACGAACTCGATCTCTCCGTCCAGCATCTTCTTCGCCCGTACGGTGTCCAGCGCGCCCTCCCACTTGGAGACGGCGAAGACGGCGACGCAGTTGCCGAGCAGGTTGGTGGCGACACGCATCGAGTCCATGATCCGGTCGACACCCAGGAGCAGGGCGACGGCCCCGGCGGGGATCGCCCCGAGCGAGGCCGCGGTGGCCGACAGGGCGAGGAAGGCCGAACCGGGGATGCCGGCCATGCCCTTGCTGGTCAGCATGAGGACGAGGACGACGGTGACCTGCTGGCTGAGACTGAGGTCCACCCCCACGGCCTGCGCGATGAACAGCGTCCCGACGGAGAGGTAGATGGACGCGCCGTCGAGGTTGAACGAGTACCCGGTGGGCAGCACCAGCCCCACCGCGTCGTCCCGCGCGCCCGCCTGCCGCAGCTTCTGCATCATGCGGGGCATGACGCTCTCACTGGAGGCCGTGCCCAGCGCGAGCAGCATCTCGGCACGGGTGTAGCGGACGAACTTCCACAGGCTCAGCCCGGTCATCAGCTTCAGCGCGACACCGAGCAGCACGAGGAAGACGGCGGCGACGGCGTAGCAGAGGACGATCAGCTTGGCGTAGGTCTTCATCACGCCGAGGCCGTACTCCCCCACGAGGTGGACCATCGCGCCGAACACGGCGAGCGGGGCCAGCCTCATGACGAAGCCGACGATCGCGAAGATGACCTCCTGGGCCTGCTGGATGGCGGGCAGGATCTTCGGCACCTTGGTGTGGCCGAGGTGCAGCAGCGCCGCACCGGTGAGACAGGCGAGCACGAGGACCTGGAGCAGCGCGTTCTCGGCGAACGCGCCGATGGCGCTCTGCGGCAGCGCGTTCAGGATGAACTCGGCGGTCGTCGGCAGTTCGCCGCCCGCCGTCTTGGCGTCCACCGCCGATGTGTCGAGCTTCGAGGGGTCGACGTTCATGCCCACGCCGGGGCCGAAGAGATTGGCGGCGATCAGACCGATGAGCAGCGCGGCCGTGGACGCGACCTCGAACCAGATCAGCGCCTTGAGCCCGATCCGCCCGAAGGCCTTGAGATTGCCGGCCTTGGCGATGCCGACGACCACCACGCAGAACACCAGCGGCGAGATGACGGTCTTGATGAGCCGGATGAAACCGTCGCCGAGCGGCTGGAAGGTCGTGGCCGTGTCCGGCCACAACCTCCCGACAACGATGCCGAGCACCAGCGCGACACCGACTTGGGCGAACAGTGAGGTACGCAGCATGCGTGCGACGCGTCGCGGCAGGGACGGTACGGACTGCGGCACGGGCACTCCTCCGAGGGGACTTTCTGGTATGCGGAAAAGCACTTCCGCGCTGATCACTATCGGGGAGTTGCCGCTCACGGGGAAGACCCTCGTGTTTCCGCGAGGTAAATCATCGAACAGACGTCACAACACACGCATTTGGTGTCAGCAGGCCCTTCGGTCCTCCGTCAGCACTCCCTGTACCGAGACCAGGGAACGGTCGTAGCAGCCGCCCGTCCCGTACAGGCGGTAGCGCTCCCTGGTCGTGCCGACGGCATGCCGCTGGTCACGCGGGACGAACGCCGTGTACGTGGCGTCACCCGTGTAGCTGTCGTCGAGCCGGGACCACGCGGTACGCCGACCGCCGTACGTCTCGGTGACCGTCGCCCGGTCGCCGAGGGTGAGCACCGTCCGCAGCCGGTCGCCAGCGCCGAGCGTCGTCGTCCCGTCCATCGTGTACGACCGCTGGGTGCGGGTGGTTCGGGCCGGGCCGCGCCCGTCAACGGTGACCGTCTCGTCGTCGCTCCACCGCCCGTCGAGGGCATCGGGATTCTCACCGTCCGACCAGGTGTGCACGGAGGTGTGGGCGAGGCTCCGGCGCACGGTGGTCGTCACCCTGCCGTGCGAGGTGTCCACATGTCCGGTGACCGTCAGCCGGTGGCTCCCCTCGGTGTCGAGCCGGTGCTCCGTACCGGGCGTGTACGTGGACGAGTTGGCCAGGTCGCCCGCCCGCACCTCCGTCAGGGAACCGGTGACGTGTGCGCTCTTCTCGTCCTGCCAGACCAGTACGTTCACGGGGGTGCTCCAGCCGCTCTGCCCCTCGGGTACGCCGACGACGGAGACCTCGACCCGGCGCGGGCGCCCGTCGTTGAGGAGGCCGGCGAAGGGGGTGAGGTCGTAGCGGATGGGCTGGATGTCGAATGCCCGGGGGCCGGGGACCACGTACCAGAGGAAGGGGTTGGACCAGCCACCGGTCCACACGGTCGGGAACGGCGCGGCGATCCCGGCCAGTTGCCCGTCGACCTCGATCCGCACCTCGCGGTACGGCCCGTCGTGGGCCGTGCAGGAGTAGGGCGCCGTCTCGGGCACCGTCAGATACCAGTACTCCTCGCAGCCGCCGCCGGAGCCGGTGGCGTACACCTCGGCGACGACGCGTTCGCTGTTGCGCGGGGTGGTGAGGGTGTTGCCGTCCTGGAGGGTGAGGACGCGGTCGGGGACGGTCGCGGCGGCCTTCGCCGTGGGCCTGCCCGCGTAGAACGTCAGCGTCACCTTGACGTCGAGGACGCCGGTGTAGGTGTCGTCGACGACGTTGCCGATGAGCATCTCCACGGGCTGCGCCGTCCGCAGGGTGTCGCTGTAGCGGGTGACGTCCTTCTCGACGGACCACGCGATGCCGTCGGGCGAGGGCTGCGGCGTGGAGGTGCGGAAGACCTCGACGCCGCCGATGTGGAGATGGCCGAGGCGGTCGTACTGGCGGCCCTTGACCTTGCCGTCGAGGCGCAGGACGACCTTGCTCCAGCGCTTCCCGCACCCAGCCGGGGGTGCGTAGGTGCCCTTGTAGGGCGTGAAGTCCCTGAACTGAGCCTTGGCGACGGTCACTTCGCAGGACTTCGCGTGCTCGGGCCGGATGACGGGCGGGGCTGCGGTGACGGGGTCGTGCCAGTCGCTGCCGAACTCGGCCGGGACGTCGAGCGCAGCGCCGGCGACGGTGGCGGTGGGGGCCGTCGCGGCCACCGCGGCATCGGCCGTCGCGGTGGCTGGTGGGTCCGGGGTGGCCGACCGGGCCGGGGCGGCTCCCAGAAGAGTGCTCACCAGGACGGTCGCCCCGGTGAGCATGGACATGATGATCCGGTTTCTCATGGGCGGAGTTCTACGGGCAGTCGACGCCGCACACAATGACACCCCCGGCCACATGAGTGGCCGGAGACACCTCCCGGAGCCCTGACCGCAGACCTCCTGGCGCTCAGGCCTTCAGCGCCGCCCTGTCCCCCATCACGATCACCGGGTGCGCGGCCGGATCGAGGGTGCGCAGCAGGTACTCCATCCCCGACTTGGACAGGCTGACGCAGGCCGACGTTCCGCTGCCGTGGTCCATGTGCAGCCAGATGCTGCCGCCCTTCGACTGGCCCTCG
Source organism: Streptomyces sp. MA5143a (assembly GCF_900290235.1). Taxonomy (GTDB): domain Bacteria; phylum Actinomycetota; class Actinomycetes; order Streptomycetales; family Streptomycetaceae; genus Streptomyces. The sequence goes on along the minus strand of NZ_OLMK01000061.1, from coordinate 71,837 downwards.
GGGCGTGTGGGGTCGATCGGCGAGGTGCCCTTGACCCGGTTGTAGTCGATGGCGATGACGTAGTCGAAGTCGTTCCAGTGCGACTTCGCCCAGTAGTGCGGCGCCTGGAACGACGGCGACTGGCTGTACGGCAACTTCGCCCCCGGATCGGCGAGGACGCCACCCGCGTCGCTGAGCGTGAACACCCCGACGGGACTGCGCTTGTCACCCTCGTGGTGGTCGGCCGTCCAGCCCTTCTTGCCGTTGTGGCCCAGCCAGGTCCTGGTCTCCTTCCAGGCGGAACCGCTCTTCGTGTACAGGACGATCTTGGAGTCGGCGTCGTTCACGCCCTCTCCGTAGACGGCCACGACCTGACGGGAGTCGGCGGGAATCTGCTTCTGAAGGCGGTCACCCACGTCGGGGATACGGGTCGGATCGGCCTTGCGCGCCTCGGAATGCCCCGCCCTGCCACCCGAGCCCGTGTCGCCCTTGCCGGCCGTGCCCGTCTCGGTCGAACCAGCACACGCCGCCAGCGACACCACCAGTGCCCCGCAGACCACCATCACCGCACCGGCTCGCCTCACGCCCTCGACCCCGCTCGCACCGCCGACCGCCCTCCACCCCGTACCGCCTATTCGCATGCGCTCCATCGTCGCACCGCGCGCCGGCTCTCCGCGTCCACCGCCCCCGCGCGCCCGGCGTCACAGGGGCGGTCCAGGCCGAAACTTTGCCCGTCGACGGAAAACCGTTTGCCTCCGACCGCGCGGTGACGCGAACCTTTCACGGCCGGCCGCCGGGCCCCATCGCCCCTTTTGCACCTTTATCCCCCCTCCTCTGACACGACCCACAGGGACGTCATGCAGATTCAAGACCTTCCGTTCCAAGACCCCGGCGTGCCCGACGCACGCTCGGGTCCCCGATTCCTGTGGTGGCTGGGCCGCAACCAGCTCGGCGGACAGCTCAAGGCGCTGGCGTGGGGACTGCTGCACTTCACCTCCGTGGCCGGACTGCCGTTCTGTGTCGGTGTCGCCATCGAGGCCGTGGTCGCCCGCTCCGGCACCCGGCTGGCCCTGTCGGGCGCGCTGCTGGCGCTGTGCGGCCTCACCATCGCGCTCGGCGACACCTTCCTGCACCGCACCGCGGTCACCAACTGGATCACCGCCGCCGCCCGAGTCCAACAACTGCTGGCCCGCAAGACGGCGCAGCTCGGCTCCGCGCTGACCCGCCGGGTGGCGGCCGGCGAGGTCGTCGCCGTCTCCACCGGCGACGTCGAGAAGATCGGCTGGTTCGTCGAGGCCGTCTCCCGCTTCACCGCGGCGGCGCTCACCGTGGTACTGGTCTGTGTCGCCCTGGTGGTCTACCAGCCCGCGCTCGGCATCGTCGTCGCCATCGGCGTGCCCGTGCTCGCACTCGCCGTACTGCCGCTGCTGCCCCGCGCGACCCGACGCGCCGACGAACAGCGCGAGAAGGCCGGACGCGCCACCGAACTGGCCTCGGACACCGTCGCGGGGCTGCGTGTGCTGCGCGGCATCGGCGGCGAGGACCTCTTCCTCGACCGCTACCGCCGCGCCTCCCAGGAGGTCCGCCACGCCGCCGTCCGCAGCGCGCGTATGTGGGCCCTGATCTCCGCCATCCAGGTCCTACTGCCGGGGCTGCTGATGATCGCGGTCGTCTGGTACGGCGTCGGTCTCGCCCGCGACGGCCGGATCACCGTCGGCGAACTCGTCACCGTGTACAGCGCGGTGATGCTGCTGGGATACCCCCTCAGGCACTTCGAGGAGATCGCGATGGCGTACTCCTTCTCCCGCCCCTCCGCCAAACGGGCCGCACGGGTGCTGTCCCTGGAACGGACCACCGCCACCGAGGGGTCGCGGGAGGCCGCCGTGCCGTCCGGGGACCTGTACGACCCGGCGACCGGACTGCTCGCCCCCTCCGGATGTCTCACCGCCGTGGTGTGCGGCGACCCGGACGCCGCCGGGCGGCTCGCGGAACGGCTCGGCGGACACGCCCCGGAGGAGGGCACGTCGGTACTCCTGGCCGGTGTCCCCCTCGACGAACTGCCGCTCGACTCCGCCCGCACGGCCGTCCTCGTCCAGGACAAGGACCCGGTGCTGCTCTCCGGCACCCTCCGCGAACTGCTCGACGTACCCGCCTCCGGCGACGTCACCGCCGAGGAGGCGCTGGCCGCCGCCCAGTGCGATGACGTCCTGGAGGCCCTGGCGCAGGGCTCGTTGGGCGCCGAGGACCCACTGGACGCACGCATCACCGAACGCGGCAGGTCCCTGTCCGGTGGGCAGCGCCAACGGCTGGCCCTGGCCCGCTCCCTGATCGCGGACCCCGAGGTCCTGGTCCTGGACGAGCCGACCTCCGCCGTCGACTCCCACACCGAGGCGAGGATCGCCGACGGCATCCGGTCCCTCCGCGCGGGCCGCACGACGGTCGTCCTCACCTCCTCCCCGCTCCTCCTCGACCTCGCCGAACGCGTGGTCCTGGTGCACGAGGGCGAGGTCGCGGCGGTGGGCGTGCACCGCGAACTCGTGCGCAGGGAGCCGCGATACCGGGCCGTCGTCACCCGCGAGACGGACGAGGAGACGGCTGCGGACGCCCTGGGCCGGGGTGGTGCCGCGCCGCGCGAGGACACCGTGCCGAAGGACCGCAGGACCGCGCTCAGCGATGTGCTGGACGAACTGGAAGAAATCGAGGAGACCGCATGATCGGCGTGGCTCCACCGGCGTACGACCCGGCCGCCCCGACGACGGCGAACACCCTGCCCGTCGGCGCTCCCGCGACCGTCCGCGCCTACGTGGCCGAACTGTTCCGCCGCCACCGCCGGGCCTTCGCCCTGCTCATCGCCGTCAACACCATCGCCGTCGTGGCCTCGATGGCGGGCCCCTACCTGCTGGGCGAACTCGTCGAACGGGTCTCCGACGGGGCCCGCGAACTCCATCTGGAGCTGACCGCCGGGGTGTTCGTCGTCGCCCTGGTCGTCCAGGCGGTGTTCGTACGGGAGGTGCGGCTGCGCGGAGCCATGCTGGGCGAGCGGATGCTGGCCGATCTGCGCGAGGACTTCCTCGTCCGGTCGGTCGGCCTGCCGCCGGGGGTCCTGGAGCGGGCCGGAACGGGTGACCTGCTGTCCCGGATCACCACCGACATCGACCGCCTCGGCAACGCGATGCGTGAGGCCGTGCCGCAGCTGGCGATCGGCGTGGTCTGGGTGGCCCTCCTCCTCGGCGGGCTCGCCGTGACGGCTCCGCCGCTGGCGCTCGCCGTCCTGCTGGCCCTGCCCCTGCTGATCGCGGGCTGCCGCTGGTACTTCAAACGGGCGCCCTCCGCCTACCGCTCCGAGTCCGCCGGGTACGCGGCCGTCGCCGCCGTCCTCGCGGAGACCGTCGACGCCGGACGCACCGTCGAGGCCCACCGCCTCGGCACGCGCCGCATCGACCTGTCCCACCAGCGCATCCGCGAGTGGACCGCCTGGGAGCGGTACACCCTGTGGCTGCGCTCGGTGCTCTTCCCGGTCATCAATTTCACCCACACCATGGTCCTCGGCGCGGTGCTGATCGTCGGCGGTGTGTTCGTGCTCCAGGGCTGGATCGGGCTGGGCCAGCTGACGACGGGCGCCCTCATCGCCCAGATGCTCGTCGAGCCGGTGAACCTCATCCTGCGCTGGTACGACGAGCTCCAGGTCGCCGAGGTGTCGCTGGCCCGGCTGGTCGGCGTACGGGACATCGAACCGGGCGCGGGCGACCCGGACGTGGCTCCCGACGGACGCCATGTCCACGCCGACCAGGTGCGCTTCGGGTACCGCGAGGGCGTCGACGTGCTGCGCAAGGTGTCCCTGGAGGTCGCGCCCGGCACCCGGCTGGCCCTCGTCGGCCCGTCCGGGGCGGGCAAGTCCACGCTGGGCAGGCTCCTCGCCGGCATCTACGCGCCCCGCGACGGCCGGATCACCCTCGGCGGTGCCGAGCTGTCCCGGATGCCCGCCGAGGACGTCCGCTCCCATGTGGCCCTCGTCAACCAGGAGCACCACGTCTTCGTCGGCACCCTGCGCGACAACCTGCGGCTCGCCCGCACCCACGCCGAGGACGCCGAGCTGTGGGCGGCGCTCGGCGCGGTCGACGCCGATTCCTGGGCGCGGGCGCTCGACGACGGCCTGGGCACCGAGGTCGGCTCGGGCGGGTTCACGCTCACCCCGGCGCAGGCCCAGCAGATCGCGCTGGCCCGGCTGGTCCTCGCCGACCCGCACACCTTGGTCCTGGACGAGGCGACCTCGCTCCTCGACCCGCGTGCGGCACGGCATCTGGAACGCTCCCTCGCCCGTGTCCTCGACGGCCGTACCGTCGTCGCCATCGCCCACCGTCTGCACACCGCCCACGACGCCGACGTCATCGCCGTCGTCGAGAACGGCCGCATCAGCGAGCTGGGCAGCCATGACCAGCTCGTCGCGGCGGACGGCGCGTACGCGGCCCTGTGGCGGTCCTGGCACGGCTGAGCCGGTGCCCGGCCGGCTCAGGAGGCCACCGCCTCCGAGCCGGTCCTCGCCGACAGGGCGGCGCGTCGGCCGATCGCGCTCCGTCGGCCGTCGCGCACGCCCTGTCGTGGGCCGCGCGGTAGCGGGGGTCGGTGCGGTTGACGCCTCACGGTCGCCGCACCGCCAGGACGCGGGCCGCCGGGCCGAGGCAGACAGTGCGCTCGCTGCCGGGCCCCGTCCCCTGACGTTGCGTGGTGCCGACGGCGAGTGGAACTCTGGTGGTGGGCACTGATTCGGGGGACGCCCGTGAACCGCCCGGTTCGCGGGGGTCGGACCGTCGCCCAGGGGTTCGTGCGCCCACCGTCGCCGCACGGTGGCACCGGGCCCGTCCCACCACTGGAGGTACCCGTGGACAGAGCCGGCGGATGGGGAGACGACGTCTACCAGCCGGATGGATCGGAGATCCAGGACGACGCCGGGCTGCTGGACGCCGAGGACACCCTGGTCGCCGACGGTGTGGACGACCCGCTCGACCGGGGCTGGTCGCCACCGGAGCGGCCATGGGCGGTGGAGCACACCGGTGTGACCGCCGCGGAGCGGCTGCGCGGCGAGACCTTGGAGCAGCGGCTCGCGGAGGAGCTGCCGGACGTCACCTCGGTCGACGGGGACGGCATCGGCGATGCGCAGGACACCGACGGTGAGCTGGTGGACAACGAGGTGGGAGGGCTTCGCTCGGGCCGTCTCGTCGCCCCCGACGAGGGTGCGCACGAGGACGAGGAGAGCGGGCTGATCGCCACCGACGTGGGCATCGACGGCGCGGCCGCCTCCGCCGAGGAGGCCGCGATGCACATCGTGGACGAGGACTCCGTGTCGGGCTGACCCTGCCCGGCTGCCGGCCCGCGCTGTCAGATGACGTTCAGGGCCGCGGCGGCTCCCACGCCCCCGAGCACCATGAACACCGGCATGAGCACCCTCAGCTCCACCCAGCTGCCGGCCCGGAACCGCATCGCCTTGGGCGGACCGATCGGGTACCAGCGCTTGCGGCCCACCGGTATCGGCCACAGGATCGGGCAGCCCGAGACGGTCAGTGAATCGCCGATGTCGTGCACCAGCGCGCCCAGCAGGATCGGCAGGCCGAGCCACAGGTACTCCTGGCCCGGCTCGGTGAACAGCCAGTCCGCCCCGTTGCCCGGCTTGTCCAGGACGCCGGCGATGATCCAGGCACTGGTCGCCGCCAGCAGCCACACCAGCACGTCGCTGCTCGACCCGCGGGCCGCCCGCCACAGCAGCCCTTCGATCGCCAGCACCATGTGCACGAACAGGATGGCCAACACCGCCCAGCGGCCACCCATGATCGCCAAGGCGGAGGCCCCCGCACCGAGCAGCACCGCCCACAGCCAGGTGTGGGTGAGCGTGCGGTGCCCGCCTGAGCGGCGTGGGTCGCCCTGCTTCTTCGTCGCCTTGTAGACGGCGTACGAGAGCTTGTCGACGATCTCGCACACCCAGCGGGAGAGCGGGCCGAAGGAACGGGAGATCGTCGCCGCCTTGTGGTCCAGGTCCGGGGCGAGCGCGGCGCCCGCGCAGATCAGCGCACCGGCCAGGAGGACCGGCCAGGGCATGGTGTGCCCGGTCGCGGCTGCCGCCGCCCCTACGCCGAGCCAGGCCGCGGCCCCGGACAGTGAGTGTGCTGGTCCCATCATGGCCGTGCCCCGCCCCATTCCTTCTGTCCCGCTGTCCAGTTGCCCCGGGCCGCTGTCCAGTTGTCCACATGCGTCGACGCTCCGTCGGCGCCACAGCGTAGCGTTCGCGATCTTCGGCCGGGTATCCGATTCCCGCGTTGGGGGCGCGGGCAGGCAAGATGGGGGCGTGACCCTCATCGATCAGCTGCCGCGGACCGCCGACCCCGACGCCCTCTACGAAGCCTTCGAGTCGTGGGCCGTGGAACGCGGTCTCACCCTCTACCCCCATCAGGAGGAGGCGCTCATCGAGGTGGTCTCCGGCGCGAACGTGATCGTGTCGACACCCACCGGCTCCGGCAAGAGCATGATCGCGGCAGGCGCGCACTTCGCCGCCCTCGCCCGTGACGAGGTCACCTTCTACACGGCCCCGATCAAGGCGCTGGTCTCGGAGAAGTTCTTCGAGCTGTGCAAGATCTTCGGTACCGAGAACGTCGGCATGCTCACCGGCGACGCGTCCGTGAACGCCGACGCTCCGGTCATCTGCTGCACCGCCGAGGTCTTGGCGTCCATCGCGCTGCGCGACGGCAAGGACGCCGATGTCGGCCAGGTCGTCATGGACGAGTTCCACTTCTACGCGGAGGCCGACCGCGGCTGGGCCTGGCAGATCCCCATCCTGGAGCTGCCGCAGGCCCAGTTCATCCTGATGTCGGCGACCCTCGGCGACGTCTCGATGTTCGAGAAGGACCTCACCCGGCGCACCGGCCGCCCCACCTCCGTGGTCCGCTCGGCCACCCGCCCCGTGCCGCTGTCGTACGAGTACGTCCTGACGCCGCTGACGGAGACGCTCACGGAGCTGCTCGCCACCAAGCAGGCGCCCGTCTACATCGTGCACTTCACGCAGGCGCAGGCCGTGGAGCGGGCGCAGGCGCTGATGAGCATCAACATGTGCACGCGGGAGGAGAAGGACCAGATCGCCGAGTTGATCGGCAACTTCCGGTTCACCACCAAGTTCGGCCGCAATCTCTCCCGCTACGTCCGGCACGGTATCGGTGTCCACCATGCCGGGATGCTGCCCAAGTACCGGCGTCTGGTGGAGAAGCTGGCCCAGGCCGGTCTCCTGAAGGTCATCTGCGGCACTGACACGCTCGGCGTAGGCGTCAACGTCCCCATCCGCACGGTGCTGTTCACCGCGCTGACCAAGTACGACGGCAGCCGGGTGCGGACGCTGCGCGCCCGTGAGTTCCACCAGATCGCGGGGCGCGCCGGACGGGCGGGCTTCGACACCGCCGGGTTCGTGGTGGCGCAGGCGCCCGAGCACGTCATCGAGAACGAGAAGGCGCTCGCGAAGGCGGGCGACGATCCGAAGAAGCGCCGCAAGGTGGTCCGCAAGAAGGCGCCCGAGGGGTTCGTCGGCTGGACGGACAACACCTTCGAGAAGCTCATCGCCTCCGATCCGGAGCCGCTCACATCCCGTTTCCGGGTGACGCACACGATGCTGCTGTCGGTGATCGCCCGGCCGGGCAACGCCTTCGAGGCGATGCGCCGGCTGCTGGAGGACAACCACGAGCCGCGCAAGCAGCAGCTGCGCCACATCCGGCGGGCCATCGCCATCTACCGTTCGCTGCTCGACGGCGGCATCGTCGAGAAGCTGGACGAGCCGGACGCCGAGGGCCGCATCGTCCGTCTGACCGTCGACCTCCAGCAGGACTTCGCGCTCAACCAGCCGCTGTCCACGTTCGCGCTGGCCGCGTTCGAGCTGCTCGACCCGGAGTCGCCGTCGTACGCCCTGGACATGGTCTCCGTCGTCGAGTCGACGCTCGACGACCCGCGGCAGATCCTCGTGGCCCAGCAGAACAAGGCGCGCGGTGAGGCCGTGGCGGCGATGAAGGCGGACGGCGTCGAGTACGAGGAGCGCATGGAACGGCTCCAGGACGTCACCTACCCCAAGCCGCTGGAGGAGTTGCTCTTCCACGCGTACAACACGTACCGCAAGAGTCACCCGTGGGTCGGCGACCATCCGCTGTCCCCGAAGTCGGTGATCCGGGACATGTACGAACGGGCGCTCTCCTTCACCGAGTTGGTGTCCTACTACGAGCTGGCCCGCACCGAGGGCATCGTGCTGCGCTACCTGGCCGGCGCCTACAAGACCCTCGATCACACCGTCCCCGACGACCTGAAGTCGGACGACCTGGAGGATCTGATCGCCTGGCTCGGCGAGATGGTCCGCCAGGTCGACTCCAGCCTCCTCGACGAGTGGGAGCAGCTCGCCAACCCCGAGGAGATGACCGCCGAGGAGGCCCAGGAGAAGGCCGACCAGGTCAAGCCGGTCACCTCCAACGCGCGCGCCTTCCGTGTCCTCGTCCGCAACGCCATGTTCCGGCGTGTCGAGCTGGCCGCCCTCGACCAGGTCGACCAACTGGGCGAGTTGGACGCCGAGTCCGGCTGGGACGCCGAGCGGTGGGGTGAGGCGATGGACAAGTACTGGGACGAGTACGACGAGCTCGGCACCGGTCCCGATGCCCGCGGTCCTCGCCTGCTGATGATCGAGGAGGAGCCGCAGAACGGGTTGTGGCGCGTCCGTCAGACCTTCGCCGACCCGAACGGCGATCATGACTGGGGCATCAGCGCGGAGATCGACCTTGCGGCCTCCGACGCCGAGGGCCGAGCCGTCGTCCGGGTCACCGACGTCGGTCAACTGTGAGCACTGGAGAGGCCGGCAGATGACGACCAACCCCGCCGAGCGGCTCGTCGACCTCCTCGACCTGGAGCAGATCGAGGTCAACATCTTCCGCGGGCGCAGCCCGCAGGAGTCCTTGCAGCGGGTCTTCGGTGGCCAGGTGGCGGGCCAGGCGCTGGTCGCCGCCGGACGCACCACCGAGGGCGACCGACCCGTGCATTCGCTGCACGCGTACTTCCTCCGCCCGGGCCGTCCTGGGGTGCCGATCGTGTACCAGGTCGAGCGGGTCCGCGACGGGCGGTCGTTCACCACGCGCCGGGTCACCGCCGTGCAGCAGGGCCGCACGATCTTCAATCTGACCGCCTCCTTTCACAAGCCTGAAGAGGGGAGCTTCGAGCACCAGCTGCCACCGGCCCGCGAGGTGCCGGACCCGGAGTCACTGCCGACGCTGACGCAGGAGATCACCGATCATCTGGGCGCGCTGCCCGAGCAGTTGCAGCGCATGGCGCGGCGTCAGCCCTTCGACATCCGTTATGTCGACCGGCTGCGCTGGACCCCCGAGGAGGTCGAGCACGCGGAACCGCGGAGCGCGGTGTGGATGCGGGCCGTGGGCCCTCTGGGGGACGATCCGCTCGTCCACACGTGCGCGTTGACGTACGCCAGCGACATGACGCTGCTGGATGCCGTCCGCCTTCCCGTCGAGCCGTTGTGGGGACCGCGTGGCTTCGACATGGCGTCGCTGGACCACGCCATGTGGTTCCACCGGCCGTTCCGTGCGGACGAGTGGTTCCTGTACGACCAGGAGTCGCCGATCGCGGTGGGCGGACGTGGTCTGGCCCGTGGCCGCATCTACGACCTGGAGGGGCGCCTGCTCGTGTCGGTCGTCCAGGAGGGACTGTTCCGCAAGCTCGGTTCCTGACGCGTCCGTCGGCCGGCGGCCGCGGCCGGTCGTACCGCGCCCGGTCGACGGATCAGGGGTGTCTGCGCGTCAGCCAGCCGAGCAGGCCGTGGCGCTTCTCGGATGCCGGACCCGGTGTCTCGGGGCGGTTCGCGGGACGCTTCACGTTCCTCGCCGGGCGCGGGGCCGGTTCCTTCCTGCGGGGCCTCGGCGCCAGGCGGTGGGCGCGGGCCTCGACGAGAGCCTGCCGGAGGTCCGCTCGAAGCCACTCGATCTCGTCGGGGTCGTCCGCCGTCATGATCGTGCCGGTGAGCCGGGCCGCGGGTGAGTCGGTCGGCCCCTGGTCGGTTCGTGGGGGCCGGTGGCGGTTGAGATGGGCGCGCTCGTACGGATCCCGGACGATCTCCGCGAGGTGAACGGGGTCGAGGAGGGAGGCCGGCGCGGCGGCACGCGCCCAGGGATCTTCGGCCTGCCGGAGCAGGAATCCCAGATGGCGCCCTCGCCAGTTCCTGGGCCGCAGATCGAGGCCGTCGTCCAACTGGGTCCTCAGCTCCTGGGGGAGACGCCCCGTCAGCCACGGGGCGTTGTTCTCGTCGGCGGCGAACCGCCGTACTTCGTCCGCCAGATAGAGCCAGACGACGGCACGGTAGCGGTTCAGATAGAACTTGACCGGTGTGACGAGCCCCAGCCGTGCGAGGCGGACGAAACGCGTCGGCGCCACCTCCAGGATCGCTGCGGCGTCCTTGGAGCCGACGGCTTGGACCCGTGCGCGCAGCGTCTGGGGGAAGCCCTCCTCGGCGCGGAGCCGGTCGATCTCGCTACGGGCGACTCGGCGTCCTCCGCCTCCCTCGTCGGGGACGGTTCGTACGCATCCGAGGTGGACGGCCAGGTCGAGTTCGCTTCGTTTCAGGCTCAGTTCACGTGCGGCGCGGCTCTGGGCGAGTGGCCGGTCGGCCGCGCCGGCCGGTACTGCGGCGACGGCCGCCGTGGTGGGTGGGGCAGGTCGTGTGATGGTGTTGCCGGACATGGTGGTTCTCCCCCGTGCGGTGGTGCCGCGACGCCGGTGCGCGTCGCCTCGGGAAAACCGTAGCCCGTTCACGGGAAGTCGTGGCGGGCCTGTGGATAACTTGCATCCGACCATCGAACCCGCAGGTCAGAGGTCCCTGGCGGTGGAAGGTTCGGGTTGTCGGGCGTCCACGCCGAGGTGTTCGCCGACACGGTTCACCATCAAGGTCATCTCGTAGGCGATCTGACTGATGTCCGCTTCCGCGGCGCTGAGCACGCACAGGCAACTGCCCGCGCCCGCCGCGGTGACGAAGAGTATGGCGTCGTCGAACTCGATCATCGTCTGCCGTACGTCACCGGCGCCGAAGTGGCGTCCCGAGCCCTTGGCGAGGCTGTGCAGCCCCGAGGAGACCGCGGCCAGGTGCTCGGCGTCCTCACGCCTCAGCCCGGTGCTGGCCGCCGTGACCAATCCGTCGCTGGACAGCACCAGTGCGTGCCGTACGGGTTGCAGCCGCTCGGTCAAGTCGTCCAGCAACCAACCGAGTCCCGCGTTCTGCGGCATTTTTCCTACTCCCCGTTTTCGTCGCTCCCCCTGGCGAGGAGGATTCGACGGTTCAGCCTTCCCCACTGCTGCCGCAGGAGCAAGCAGGATGGGGACATGGCAAAGAAGATGACCGACAAGGAATGGCGGGCCTTCGTCTCACACGGGACTCGCACCGGAAAACTGGCGATCTCCCGTGCCGACGGACGTCCCCACGTCACGCCCATCTGGTTCTTGCTGCACGGTGACGAGTTGCTCTTCAACACCGGCAAGGAAAGTGTCAAGGGACGGAATCTGGCCAGGGACGGCCGTGTGGCGCTCTGTGTGGACTCCGATGTGCCGCCGTACGACTTCGTGGTGCTGGAAGGCCGGGCGGAGCTCTCCGAGGATCTCGACGAAGTACGGCACTGGGCCGCGCGCATAGGCGCCCGCTACATGGGCGAGGACCGGGCCGAGGAGTTCGGCGCTCGCAACGGCGTACCGGGCGAGCTTCTCGTGCGGGTGCGTGTGGACAAGGTCCTCGCGTACTCCGCCGTCTCCGACTGAGCGCCTACCCGGTCGTCACCTGTCGGCACCGGGCCGATCGGGGCGCGTCAGCTCACCGAGTCGAGCAGCCGGGCGGTGTGCATCCGTCCGGCGTACTCGACGAGGCGTATCAGTACCTCCTTGCCGGAGGCGCGGTCCCGCGCGTCGCAGAGGACCACGGGAGTGCCCTGGTCGAGGTCGAGGGCGCGCGACACGTCGTCGGGGCCGTAGGCGCCTGCTCCGGAGAAGCAGTTGACGGCGACCACGAAGGGGATGTGCCGGTGCTCGAAGAAGTCGACCGCCGGGAAGCAGTCCTGGAGTCGCCTCGTGTCCGCCAGGACGACCGCCCCCAACGCGCCCTGGGCCAATTCGTCCCACAGGAACCAGAACCTGTCCTGGCCCGGGGTGCCGAACAGATAGAGCGACAGGCCGGACCGGATGGTGATGCGGCCGAAGTCCATGGCCACCGTGGTGGTCACCTTCTGGTCCACCGCGCCGGTGTCGTCGACCGACTGTCCGGCCTCGCTCAGGAGTTCCTCGGTGCGCAACGGCTTGATCTCGCTGACCGCCCCCACCAGGGTGGTCTTGCCCACGCCGAAACCACCGGCGACGAGGATCTTCAATGCCAGGGCGCCCGTGTCGTCGTCTGTCGTGTCGGAGTGCTCGGAGGCCATCGATCACTTCTCTCGGGAGTGCGGGGCAAGGTCGACATCGGTACTGCTGTGCGGAGCCAGCATCATCACAACTGCCGCTCCGGAGCGGGGTTGGACCGGTTCTTCCTGGCATCGACCGACTCGTGCGTGTTCGATGCCCGGTTGGATGCACAAGTTCGTACGAGATCGACCCGCACCGTTGCCCATCCCTACGGCTCGTACTGTTGTTCATTACTACAGTGCCCTCAGCCCGGCGATCACCTCACGCAGGATGCGCTCGTCCGGCAGTTGCGCGGGCGGCACCGGCCGGCTGACCGTGACGTGGCCCAGTTCGAGGAGGTCACCGAGGAGTACGCGCACCACGCCGACCGGCAGGTCGGCTCCGGCGGCGAGTTCTGCGACCGACTGGGTCTCGGTCCGGCACAGTTCGATCAGTGTGCGGTGTTCGGGACCGAGTGAGGTGTCCCCGTCGACGTCGGGTGCGCCGATGTGGAGGGAGACCAGGGCGATCAGGTCGAAGCGGACTCCACCGGGGCCGGGGGCGGTGCGTCCGCCGGTCATCGCGTAGGGGCGGACGAGGGGCCCGGCCTCGTGGTCGTACCACTGGCTGCCCGGCGGCTCGTGCGGAGCGCTCGTGCTGTCCTCGGTCATGAGCACGGCTCGTTCCCGCTCATCCGGCGACGGGTGGGCGCGCGCCGGCGCGAGGAGCGGTGTAGAGGTGCTCGCCCACGCGTTTCACGAGCCGTGCCATCTCGTACGCCACGAGGCCGATGTCCGCGGTGACGGCCGTGAGGACGGCCAGGCAGGAGCCGTCTCCGGCGGCCGCCACGAAGAGGAAGCCGTCGTCCATCTCCACCATGGTCTGGCGTACTCCCCCGGTGCCGAAGTGGCGGCCCGTCCCCTTGGCGAGGCTGTGGAAACCGGAGGCGACGGCCGCGAGATGCTCGGCGTCCTCGCGTGTGAGGTCGGTGGACGCGCCGACGGCGAGTCCGTCGTTGGACAGCACCACCGCGTGTCGTACCTCGTGCACGCGCACTACGAGGTCGTCCAGCAGCCAGTCGAGTTCTCCGGACCGTCCGGTGGCCCTGGTGGTCGGGTCCTGGATCATGCGGGGTCTCCTTCGCTGCTGTCGCCGCCCGTCGCGGGGGCGTGGGTGATGCCTCGTCCGGGTGCCCTGCCGCCGCCTCGCGTCCAGCCGTCGCGGTAGGCCGCCATACGGTCCCGTACGAGTTCGGGGGTGCGGTCGTCGTCGCCCCCGTGGCTCGGGGCCGGGTCCGGGCCGCCGCTGTGCCGGTCGCGCAACTGGGGGGCGAGATGGGCCTGCCGTACCCGGCGCGGCAGTTCACCTGTGGGGTCCGGCTCCTGCGGCGGACGGTGCTGCCGCAGGGCGGTGACGCCCGGCGGGGGCGGTTCGGGCGGGCCGCCCGCCATGGGCTCCCCGGCGGAGGCCACGGGAGCCATCAGTGCCCGCCGGTCGACGGACTGCTCCACGGGGTCCTGACGCGGACCGGCGTGCACGCGCGCGTACTCCCGTTGCTCGGGCTGTCGCTGTGCCTCGACGGTGGCTAGGGGGGAACGTTCCGTCGTGCCGTTGTGCAGCAGAGCGGTCGGCAGGAGGACCACGGCTGTGGTGCCGCCGTAGGGAGAGGGCCTCAGATGGACCTTGATGCCGTGGCGGGAGGAGAGTCGGCTCACCACGAACAGTCCGAGACGGTCGCTGTCGAAGAGGTCGAGGGCTTCCGACTGCTCGATCCTGCGGTTGGCCTCGTCGAGGGTCTCCTTGCCCATGCCGAGTCCGCGGTCCTCGACCTCGACGGCGTACCCGTTGCCGACGGGTTCCCCGGTGATCCGCACGCGCGTGTGCGGTGGTGAGAACTGGGCGGCGTTCTCGACGAGTTCGGCGAGGAGGTGGATGAGGTCGGCGACGGCCGCTCCGGCGATCCCCGCCTCGGGCAGTTGCCGTACCTCCACGCGCGCGTAGTCCTCGATCTCGGAGACGGCTGCGCGGACGACGTTCGTCAGGGAGACCGGCATGCGCCAGGCGCGGCCCGGCGCGGCCCCGGACAGGATGATCAGGCTCTCCGCGTGGCGTCGCATCCGGGTGGTGAGGTGGTCGAGCCGGAAGAGGTCGCTGAGCTCGTCGGGGTCCTCGGACCTGCGTTCCATGCTGTCGAGGAGGCTCAGCTGGCGGTGGACGAGGACCTGGCTGCGGCGGGCGAGGTTGACGAACACCCCGGAGATACCGCCGGCCAGTTCGGCACGCTCGACCGCCGCGCGGAGGGCGGCCCGGTGGACGATGTGCAGCGCCTCGGCGACCTGGCCGGTCTCGTCCTCTGCGGCGGGCCCCGGCGGGGCCTCGGCGTCGACGTCGATCTCCTCTCCGGCCCGCAGCTTCCGCATGGCGTGGGGCAGTTTGCGGCGGGCGATCTCCAGGGCACCGTTGCGCAGGCTCACCAGCTCGACGACGAGTCCGCGCCCGATGCGTACGGAGATCACGAGCGACGCGGCGACGGCGGCGAGACCGAGGAGTACGGCGGCACCGGCCGGGGTGAGGAGGGCGCGCGTGAACGGGTCGGCCCGCTCGGCCACGTCGCGTCCGGCGTCGACCTCGATCTTCCGCATCCCGTCCCGCACGCGCGCGTGGGCCGACTCCCAGACATCCTCCGGGGCGGCGGTCAGCGCCTTGGTGCCGGGACGGCTCGCGAGCACCTTGTCCTCGACGGCGTTCAGGCCGGTGTAGGCGTCGCCCTCGGCGAGGTCGCCCCATGCCGCCCGTTCGGGGCCACGGAGGTCGGCGGCAGCCGCTTCGGTCAGCGTGCGGCGGGCACCCGCGGCGCCGCTGAACAGACGCAGTCGTTCGCCGTCGAGGGTGCCGGAGAGCCGTGCGCCGGCCAGCAACGCGTCCTCTTGGGCGAGGGCCTCGGCCGCCCGGGAGAACTCGAGCAGCACGCGCGCGTCGGAGCCGGTTTCCGCGTCCTGGATGCCGCTGAGTGCGCCGCCCACACCGAAGGCCGTGGAGATGGTCGTGGTGTACGTCCGGTACGTCTGCGCCCAGCCGCTGCGACGGTCCAGCACCGACGCGCGCAGGGGGCGCAGTTGCTCGGCACCGGAGACGAAGGCGGCGAGCCGCTCGGCGACCCCGGCGGGCAGGTCGATACCGTCGGCGACGGTGTGCCGGCCGCCCAGACGCAGTCGGGCGACCGCACGATCGGAGGCCCGGGAGAGCGTCTTCAGGTCACTCCCGTGTGCGTCGGAGGGCCTCGTGGTGTACCGCACGGCGGCGGCACGCTCGGCCTGGAGCGCGGCGACCGCGTCGGCGACCGGGGCGCGCACGGAGGCGTCGACACGCTGGAGCTGCCGCAGCCGGGCGACGTCCTGGGCGGTGGTGACGGTGGCGTACCCCCACAGGGCGAGCAGGGAGACGACGGGCACCATCAACAGGCAGATGATCTTGGCTCGGACGGTGCGGGGGCGTATGTGCGGGCGGCCCTCGCGTCTGGGTGGGCCGGTCGTGGGGGCCCCGGTCTCGTCGGGGTCGAAACCCTCGTCGGCCGGTGGCCCCGCGTGGGCGCGGCGTCCGCGCGCCGCGGGCCGGGGCGGCGTCTCGGCGCCGGTGGTCGAGGTCCTGCCGGGTGTACGCATGGCCTCCTCGCTCGGAGTGGTCTGGGTGTGCCTACGTGCCGCCGCGGTGCGCTGCTAGTGGGCGGCGGCGCTCCCGACGGGCCGTTGGGCCGACGCGGAGGCCTCGCGTTCCCCGGCCGTCGGTGACAGCGCGACGAACGCCGAGGTGAGGAAGAGATAGGACCCGAGGCCGACGGCGAGGGGGAAGATGAACTGCATCGCCGTGGCCCCGGGCAGGTTCTCGCCGGAGGGAGCGACCTCCACGCGCACCGCCCACATGGCGGTGTAGTGCATGCTGCTCACTGCGCCGCCCATGACCAGGGAGGCGACGGTGACCGCGAGGGGCGACCTGATGTTGAGCGCCGCCCACAGGGCGGCGGTTGCCGCGACAACGGCGATCACCACGGAGAGCGCGACGAGCGCCGGGTCGTAGGTCACCTCGCCGTGCATCCGCACCGCCGCCATGCCCAGGTAGTGCATGCTGGCGACGCCCAGTCCGGTGGTGAGTCCGCCGAGAAGAAGCGCCCGTCCGCGGTTGCGGCTGTAGCCGACGGCGAAGACTCCGCCGCAGACGACGGCCATGGCGACGAGCAGGCTGAGGATGGTCAACGGCACGTCGTAGCGGAGTTCGGTGCCGCTCACACCGAAGCCGAGCATGGCCACGAAGTGCATGGTCCAGATGCCGGTGCCGATCGCGGACGCCGCGGTGACGAGCCAGTTGCGGCGGGCGCGGCCGGTGGCGCCCAGCGCACGGACGGTGCAACGCAGTCCGAGTGCCGCGCCCATGCAGGCCATCACGTACGACAGCACGGGGGTCAGCCAGCCGAAGGTGGCGTGGTCCAGGTGTCCCATGGCTCCGGGACGCTAGTGGGAGCACGGGTGCACCAAGGGGGCGCATTTCGAAAAGTGGTGGAAGGTGGCGCATATATGCGTCGGAACGATCGCCTCGCGCTCGAACATGCACACCGTGCCCGCTCACTCGACGGTGGGGGATCATGCGGAGCATGAGCGACGACCACACACACGTCCAGGAGTTCTTCACGGCACGGGCGGCCGACTGGGACGCCCGGTTCCCCGACGACGGACCCGCCTATGCCGCCGCCGTCGCCGACCTCGGTCTGCGGCCGGGTGACCGTGTGCTCGACGCGGGCTGCGGTACGGGAAGGGCCCTGACGCCGCTGCGGACGGCCGTGGGCCCCTCCGGTGTGGTCCTCGGGGCGGATCTGACCCCGGCGATGCTGGAGGCCGCCGTGCGAGCCGGGCGGCACCTCGACGGGCAGCTGCTGCTCGGGGACGTGGCGGCGCTGCCGCTGCGCACGGGGTCTCTGGACGCGGTGTTCGCCGCGGGGCTGCTCGCACATCTCGCGGACCCGGTGGGGAATCTCCGGGAGCTCGCTCGGGTGGTCCGGCCGGGCGGGGCGTTGGCGCTGTTCCACCCGATCGGCAGGGCCGCGCTCGCTGCGCGCCAGGGGCGCCAGATCACCCCGGCCGATCTCCGGGCGGAGGCGAACCTCGGCCCGCTGCTGGCCGGTTCGGGCTGGCGCATGACGTCGTACGTCGACGAGGACAGCCGATTCCTGGCGCTCGCCGTACGCGCCGACTGAACCGCGAGACACCCTCTGACCAGCACCGTCCCTGGACCGCGACCTCGCCGCTCGGCCCTGATCCCGGGATGGGCCCCCTTCTGTCGCCGCGCCTCCGTCTCTACGTTGAGTAGGAACAGGTGAACGATATGTGAATGCCGAGATGGGGGAAGGTGTCCCTTGTGTTCGACAGGCTCCGTAAGTCCTTCGACAGACTCCTCGACTCGACGCGCACCAGGACGACCTCGCAGGAGGAAAAGCGCACGCACAACCTGTTCGAGGCGGCGGCCGCCTACATCTCTGCGTGTGCCGACGACGACCAGGACCGGATCGACGAGACCGTGACCTGGGTGTCACCCGAGGCGCTGTCGTTCGGGGTGAGCGAGCTGGCGTGTCGTGCGGTCATAGCGCTGGCGCGCGAGCGGGACGAGTCGCCGCAGACGGTGGCGCGGTCGCTTCTGGGGCTGCCCGCCGCCTGAAGGGGCGAGAAGCACCGGTCGATTCGCCCCTGTCCGGCCGGAACCGCAGCTCTGCGTGGGTTTCACTCTCGTGACAAGGGCCCGCCGGGCGCATTAGGGTGCGCCGACGGACGAGCGAGACCAATGGGAGGCCGGCATGGCCGGGACGGACGATGACGCCGTCGCCGCCGGGGACGACGACGCACTGTATGTGCTGACGGCGGTGCTGCTCACGCCCGCGAACTTCCCCAGCGTGCTGGGCGACGACTACCCCGAGGCCTGCGCGGCGCTCGGTCTCGCCCCGCTCGCCGACGGATACGGGATCGTCCTGGGCCAGGACGGCGACGGCGCCCGGTGGACGGTCGTGGTGGACGACGTGTCACTGGTGGCCGTGGCCATCGCCTCGTGGGACTGCGGCATGGAGTACGACCTGTCGCCCGACGAGGACTCCATGGTGGCCGCGCTGCCCGGCTGGCCCCTCGCGGTGGCCGTGGCCGCTCCCGGTGTGCCGGCTCCGCACGACCCGGACCCGGAGGTCTCCGACCTGCCGCCGCTGAGCCCGCCGGACACCACGGTCTGGGGTCCCGCACAGCGACGCCTGGGCGCCGATGAGATCGCGCTTCAGTGGAGCACCTGGCGGGCGCAGATCGACGACTCCGCCTTCACGGGACAGAACGGCGCGAGCGCGGCGGCAGCCGCGGACGCCGCCGAGTCCGGCCGCGACGAGGGCGGCGTCCGCTCGGGCATCCGCCGAGTCCTCGCCGAGGCACGCGCCTACGTCGAGTCGCCGCCGCCCCTCGGACGTGTGCGCTCGTCGTTCGCTCCGGGCGACGCGCGGACCCTTCGTGCCGACGGCCCGGGGTGGTCGATGGTGGCCCGGACCGACGACATCGCCTTCGTCCTTCTCGACGACGAACCGGGGGAAGTGCTCCCGGTGGGGCGGGGCGAGGAACTGCCCGGACTTCTGGAGTCCCTCGACAAGATCGCGGTACGCCCCAACTGAGTGCGAGCTCGCCCCGGACTCCGCCGCGTGTCACCGGCCCGGCAGCGGGCCGGTGACACCTCAGCGTCCGAGCTCCTTGCGGCCGACCCGGCGCAGCCTGCGTCGCTGCGAGGGGTCGAGTGTCAGGTACGCGGCCGTGGGGATCCCCAGGACTATCAGGAGATTGGCCCAGAACGGGAACGGCAACAGGAACAGCAGGACGATCCCGATGGCCGCACCCCCCGCGACGATCTTCGTGCTCTTCGACATCTCCGTCGCCTCCTTCGCGGCCCACTGCCGCTCTCTGTCCTGAAAACGGGTTCCCGCTCCCCGCAGTTCCGGACCACGACCCTGACGCAACCCTGACTCCGCCCCCGGCGCAACCCCGAGATGCCTTCGACCTTTCTCGGCATCACCCCCACCCCGTGACCGGCGTCACCTCTGATCGCACTCCCGGCACGTTTGAAGTGAGGTACTGTCGGCGATTCTCAGTGCGGTAGTCAAATTTGAGGAGTTCAGCATCACTGTGCCGATGAATCTCGCGGCGTCCCCTGCCGATGTCTCCGAGCTGTCCCGCTGTCACGCCGCTTTCGTGCCCGACGACCCGGCACGCACTGGCCATTTCGTCTTCCGGCGCCCTTACGGCGCGGCACCGCCGCCCGTCGCAGTGGGCTTGGCCGGGGAGTCGGCAGTCGTCGTGCCCGGCGAGACGGGTGTCGAGCTGCTGACGGTTCCCGTCGTGTCGCTCCCGGTGAGCGCCGCCCTGCCGGTCCTCACACGCGCGCGTGCGACGGCGGACGCCGACCGGTCGACCGTCTTCTGGGGTACCGCCGCCGTCATGGCCCTGCAACTCGTCGCGCGCGGACTTCTGTTGCCCGGTGTGACCGCGGCGGGCCATGACGCCTGGCGGATCGGCCCTCTGCGGGCGGAGGACCTGGAACGGGTCCGCGAGCTGGCGGCGGCGATGCCGCCGGAGGCACATGCCGTGCCCGTCGACCACACCTCGCCGCTGCGTCTACCGGACCCCGAGCGGCTGCTGCGCGCGTTCCTCGACGCGGTCGCCGACTCGCTGCCGCGCTCCCCCGCCGCCGCCCTCGCGGCGGGCGGCTCTGCCTTCGCGGCACGGGAGCCGCGGTCGGTGCCCGAGCAGCGCGCCTGGGCCGCCGATGTCGCCGCCGGTCACGACGCGGGGGTCCGTCTGTCACTGCGCCTGGAGGTCCCCGGACTGGCCTCGGCCGACCCGGACGAGACCGGGTTGTCGTTCCGGGCCGTCCTCCAGGTGCACAGCGTCAGCGATCCGTCGCTGGTCGCGGACGCCTCCGCCGTGTGGGCCGGCGTCGAGGCGTTCGGCCCGCGCGCGCGGATGGACGCCCTGCTCGCGCTGCGCCGCGCGGCTCGCGCCTGGGCCCCGCTCAGCCCGCTGCTGTCGGCGGCGGTACCGGACGCGGTGGATCTCGCCGACGAGGAGATCACCGACCTCCTGGGCGAGGGGGCCCGGACACTGGCCGCCACAGGCGTCGACGTGCACTGGCCCAAGGAGCTGGCACGCACGTTGACCGCCCGCGCGGTCATCGGTCCGCCGGACGACGAACAGGACGACGAAAAGCACGACGAAAAGAAGGCCGGTACGGGCAGCCCCGCCACGACCGGTTCCGGCGGGTCCGCCTCCGGCGCTCCGTCGTTCCTGTCGGCCGACGCGTTGCTCGCCTTCGACTGGCGGTTCTCCCTGGGCGACCAGCGGCTGACGCGCGAGGAGCTGGACGCGCTGGCGGAGGCGAACCGCCCGATGGTGCGCCTGCGCGACCAGTGGGTCCTCGTCGACCCGGAGGAGATCCGCCGTGCCCGCGCGCAGCGGGACCACAGGGTGTCCCCGGTCCACGCGCTCGGCGCCGCCCTCACGGGCTCCACCGAGATCGACGGCCGGATGGTCGACGTGCGGCCCACGGGCTGGCTGGCCACTGTGCGGGAGCGGCTGTCGGACCCGGAGGGGCAGGTACCGGTCGGGCAGCCGTCGGGGCTCGCCGCGACCCTGCGCGACTACCAGTTGCGGGGCCTCGGCTGGCTGGCCCGGATGACCTCGCTGGGGCTCGGCGGCTGCCTCGCGGACGACATGGGGCTCGGCAAGACGATCACCCTGATCGCCCTGCATCTGCACAGGCAGTCCGACGCCTCCTCCGCCGGCCCCACGCTCGTGGTCTGCCCGGCCTCCCTGATGGGCAACTGGCAGCGCGAGATCGAGAAGTTCGCGCCCGGCGTTCCGGTGCGCCGCTTCCACGGCGCCCGACGCACCCTGGACGGGCTGGCGGACGGAGAGGTCGTCCTGACCACGTACGGCACGATGCGGCTCGACGCGCCTCGGCTCGGCGACGTCCCCTGGGGCATGGTCGTCGCGGACGAGGCGCAGCATGTGAAGAACCCGTACTCGGCCACGGCGAAGGAGCTGCGCTCCATCGGGGCACGCGCGCGTGTGGCGCTCACAGGCACTCCGGTGGAGAACAACCTGTCAGAGCTGTGGGCGATCCTCGACTGGACGACCCCGGGGCTCCTCGGCAGGCTCGGCACCTTCCGCACCCGGTACGCGCAGGCCGTCGAGGGCAGCCGCGACCCCGCCGCGGCGGAGCGGCTCGCCCGTCTCGTACGGCCGTTCCTGCTGCGGCGCCGCAAGTCGGATCCGGGCATCGCCCCGGAACTGCCGCCGAAGACCGAGACGGACCGCGCCGTGTCGTTGACCAGGGAACAGGTGGGCCTGTACGAGGCCTTGGTCCGCGAGACGATGGCGGAGATCGCCCGGGCCGACGGCATGGAACGGCGCGGGCTGATCGTGAAGCTGCTCACCGGCCTCAAACAGATCTGCAATCACCCGGCCCAGTTCCTCAAGGAGGAGCGGCCATGGATCGCCGGCAGGTCGGGGAAGTTGGAACTGCTGGACGAACTGCTGGACACCATCCTCTCCGAGGGGGCGAGCGTTCTGGTGTTCACGCAGTACGTGGGGATGGCGCGGCTCCTGGAGCGCCATCTCGCAGCGCGTGGCGTTCCGACACGGTTCCTGCACGGCGGCACACCGATCCCGGAGCGCGAGGCGATGGTCGAGAGCTTCCAGGAGGGAGGAGTGCCCGTCTTCCTGCTGTCCCTGAAGGCCGCCGGCACCGGCCTGAACCTGACGCGCGCCGAGCACGTCGTGCACTACGACCGCTGGTGGAACCCCGCCGTCGAGGCCCAGGCGACCGACCGGGCGTACCGCATCGGTCAGACGCGGCCGGTGCAGGTGCACCGGCTGATCACGGAGGGAACGATCGAGGACCGCATCGCGGACATGCTGGTCCGCAAGCGTGCGTTGGCCGAGGCGGTGCTCGGTTCCGGCGACACGGCCCTCACCGAGCTGTCCGACGCCGAACTGGCCGACCTGGTGGAACTGCGAGGGGACGCACGATGACGGAACGCAGCGGACCGGACGAGGAACGCACGTTCGCCGCGCTCGCGCCGGTGTACGGGCGTGGATTCGCGCAGACGTGGTGGGGCCGGGCCTGGCTGAAAGCGCTGGAGGACGCGGCACTGGACGCGGGTCAGCTCAAGGAGGGGCGCAGACTCGCGCGCGCGGGAGCTGTGGGAGCCGTGGCGGTGCGCCCCGGACGGGTTACCGCCGTGGTCCGGGACCCGGACGGCACGATCCATCGCGCCGATGTCCTGCTCCAGGAACTGTCCGAGGAGCACTGGGCCCGTTTCCTCGGGATGGCCGCGGAGCGGTCGGGGCACATCGCCGCCCTGCTCGACCGTGAGATGCCGCCGCATCTCGTCGAGGACGCGGCGACGGCCGGGGTCGACCTGCTGCCCGGGCTCGGAGACCTGGAGGCGGAGTGCGACTGCGGCGCCTGGGACCACTGCGGGCACACCGCGGCGCTCTGCTACCAGGTGACGCGACTGCTGGACCAGGATCCGTTCGTCCTGCTGCTGATGCGGGGCCGCGCCGAGCGGGCGCTGCTGGACGAACTCCAGCTCCGCAGTGCCGCCCCCGTGGCCGACGGGCGGAGCGCACCGGAGAGCCCCCAGGACGGCCTGGACGCCGCCGAGGCGTACGCGGCCGGCGACATCCTGCCTCCGCTCCCGGAGCCGCCCGGGCTGCCCGCGGAGCCCGGTCTGCCGCCGTCCCTCGACACCGAGGTGCCGCCAGGGCCCGGCGTCGACCCGGGCGCGTTGGAGTTCCTGGCGGCCCGGACCGCGCAGGAGGCCCACAGGCTGCTGGCCGAGGCCCTGCGCGACGGACATGATCAGCAGGCTGTCGCGGCAGAACCCACGCCGGATCAGGACGCCGTGCGCCTGGCCGCCGGCGCCCCGGAGCCGAGCGTGGCGGCACGGCTCGCGGAGGGCTCCGGGCGTGGCCGGGAAGGGCTGGCGCTCGCGGTCCGCGCCTGGCGGTACGGCGGCGCGGCCGGGCTCGCCGTCCTCGACGAGGAGTGGACCGTCCCGGCGGAACCGCTCGCACGCGCGTGTGCCGCCCTGGAAGTGGCCTGGGACGACGACGAACGGCCACGGTTGCGCCCCGCCCACAACCGCTGGACCGTGGTCGGCGGCTCCGCCCAGCTGCGCCTCGGACGGGACGGCCGCTGGTGGCCGTACCGCAAGGAGCGGGGCCGCTGGGCACCGGCGGGCCCGGCCGCCCACGATCCGGCGACGGCACTGGCCTCGGTCGACCCCGAGGCGTGAGCGCGTCTGCGAGGCGTGAGCGTGTCGGAGACCTGCGCGGGCCTCGGCAAGGTAACCGCCACTCCCGAGAGTCGGGCCGAACCCGCCGCCCGGAACGGCGGCAGGCCCCCGCCGCCCCGGGCGGCGGGGGCCTCGTTCACGCGCGCGTGATCAGCCGCGGGCACCCAGCAGGTGGTCCATCGCGAGCTGGTCGAGCTGCTCGAAGGCCATACCGCGGGCCGCGGCGGCCTCCGCGTCGAAGTCCTCGAACGCGGTGGGGTCCGCGAGCAGCGCCTGCAGACCGTCGGCGGCGGTCGGCTGGGCCAGCTGGTCCAGGCGGGCCGCGCGCAGGGCCTCCTGGACCTGCGGGTCGGCGCGGAAGGCCGTGGCACGCTCCTTCAGGATGAGGTAGTTGCGCATGCAGCCCGCGGCCGACGCCCACACCCCGTCGAAGTCCTCGGTGCGCGGCGGCTTGAAGTCGAAGTGCTTCGGGCCCGCGTAACCGGCGCTCTCCAGGAGGTCGACCAGCCAGAAGGCCGAGCGGAGGTCGCCGGCGCCGAAGCGCAGGTCCTGGTCGTACTTGATGCCGGACTGGCCGTTGAGGTCGATGTGGAAGAGCTTGCCCGCCCACAGGGCCTGCGCGATGCCGTGCGGGAAGTTCAGCCCGGCCATCTGCTCGTGGCCGACCTCGGGGTTCACGCCGTACAGCTCCGGGCGCTCCAGGCGCTCGATGAAGGCCAGGGCGTGACCGACCGTGGGGAGCAGGATGTCGCCGCGCGGCTCGTTCGGCTTGGGCTCGATGGCGAACTTCAGGTCGTAGCCCTGGGAGGTGACGTATTCGCCCAGGAGGTCGAAGGCCTCCTTCATGCGGTCGAGCGCCACGCGCACGTCCTTGGCTGCACCGGACTCGGCGCCCTCACGGCCGCCCCAGGCGACGTAGATCTTGGCGCCGAGCTCGACCGCCAGGTCGATGTTGCGGATCGTCTTGCGCAGCGCGTAGCGGCGGACGTCCCGGTCGTTGGCGGTGAAGGCGCCGTCCTTGAAGACGGGGTGCGTGAACAGGTTGGTGGTGGCCATCGGCACGGTCATGCCGGTGGTGTCCAGGGCGGCGCGGAAGCGCTTGATGTGCTCCTCGCGCGCACTGTCCGAGGATCCGAAGGGGATCAGGTCGTCGTCGTGGAAGGTCACGCCGTAGGCGCCCAGTTCGGCCAGACGCTGCACCGTCTCGACAGGGTCGAGGGCACGCCGGGTGGCGTCGCCGAACGGGTCCCTTCCCTGCCAGCCGACGGTCCACAGGCCGAAGGTGAACCTGTCCTCGGGGGTGGGCTGGTAGTTCATGCCGCGGCTCCTTGCGCTCCGACTATTTCGTCATGGCGATTTACAAATTAGTATGCGGACGCGTCCCCGGGAAGACAAGATGTCGCCCGCCGGACGCGTCAGCCGCGTCGGCGGCAGTCACGAGCCCGTGTGAGAGGGAGAGCCCGATGTCAGCAGCCGAGGGTCCACTCGTCGTCGGTGTGGACTCGTCCACACAGTCCACCAAGGCCCTGGTCGTCGACGCGTCCACCGGACGGGTGGTGGCGAGCGGGCAGGCCCCGCACACGGTGTCGTCCGGCGCGGGCCGGGAGAGCGATCCGCGGCAGTGGTGGGACGCGCTGTGCGAGGCGTTGCGCCAGTGCGGTGAGCCCGCCCGGGAGGCCGCGGCGGTGTCGATCGGCGGTCAGCAGCACGGACTGGTCACGCTCGACGCCCAGGGCGATCCTGTGCGCCCCGCGCTGCTGTGGAACGACGTGCGTTCCGCACCGCAGGTGCGTCGGCTGGTGGCGGAACTGGGCGGCCCGAAGGCCTGGGCCGAGCGCACCGGAAGCGTCCCCGGCACGTCCTTCACCGTCACGAAGTGGGCCTGGCTCGCCGAGAACGAGCCCGAGGCGGTCCGCGCCACCGCTGCCGTCCGGCTGCCGCACGACTATCTGACCGAGCGCCTCACGGGCCAGGGCACCACCGACCGCGGTGACGCCTCCGGCACCGGCTGGTGGGCTTCCGGGACGGAGGCGTACGACGAGGAAGTCCTCGCCCATGTGGGGCTGGACCTGGCCTTGCTGCCCCGTGTGGTCCGGCCCGGCGAGGTCGCCGGCACCGTGCGGGACGCCCACGACCTGCCGTTCGCGAAGGGCACCCTCGTCGCCCCGGGCACCGGGGACAACGCGGCCGCCGCGCTGGGTCTCGGCCTGCGGCCCGGCACGCCGGTGCTGAGCCTCGGCACGTCCGGCACGGTGTACGCCGTGTCGAAACACCGCCCGGCCGACCCGACCGGCACGGTGGCGGGCTTCGCGGACGCCCACGGGGACTGGCTGCCGCTGGCCTGCACCCTGAACTGCACCCAGGCCGTCGACCGCGTCGCCGCCCTGTTGGGCCTGGACCGCGAGGCCGTGGAGCCCGGCACGGGCGTCACCCTCCTCCCCTACCTGGACGGCGAACGCACCCCGGCCCTCCCCCACGCCTCCGGTCTCCTGCACGGCCTGCGGCACGACACGACCGGCGGACAGCTCCTCCAGGCCGCGTACGACGGTGCCGTGCACTCCCTGCTCGGCGCCCTCGACCTGGTGCTCGACGCGGACGCGGACCCTGCGGCTCCGCTGCTGCTGATCGGCGGCGGCGCGCGGGGTACGGCCTGGCAGCAGACCGTGCGACGGCTGTCGGGGCGTGCGGTGCAGGTCCCCGAGGCGAAGGAACTGGTCGCGCTGGGCGCTGCCGCGCAGGCCGCGGGGCTGCTCACCGGCGAGGACCCGGCCGCGGTCGCCCGCCGCTGGGACACCACGCGCGGGCCGGTACTGGAGGCGGTGGAGCGGGACGTGGAGACGCTGGCCAGGATCTCGGGGGTACTCTCCGACGCGGCGCCGCTGCTGGAGCGCGAGCCGGGCGGCCGCTGACCGGGCAAGGGGCGCCTGAAGTGGGGAGATACGCTTCCGGCATGATCTGAGGGGCATCAGCCACGACACGTCGAGAGGAACCGGGGGAGGTATGACCGCACCGCTGCACGAGGCGCACCCGAGCAGTCCCGGCCGCCGCCTGCCCGACACCCAGCAGGGCATGCGTCGCCGCAACCTCTCCCGGGTGATGCACACCGTCAACGCCGAGGGCCCGCTCTCCCGCGCGGCGGTGGCGTCGCACATCGGCCTCACCCGGGCTGCCGTGTCCACGCTGGTGGACGAGCTGATCCGGGCGGGGCTCCTGGAGGAACTGGGTCCGGAGCGTCCCGGCCGGGTCGGCCGTCCCGGTTCGGCGCTCGCTCTCAGCGGACGCGGTCCCGCCGGGATCGGCGCCGAGATCGGCGTCGATCATCTCGCGGTGTGCGCGGTGGACCTGCGCGGCGCGGTACGCGCGCGTGCGGTGCGGCAGGGGACCAACCGCGGCCGCTCCCCCGAGCCGGTGATCGACGAGCTGACGGCGCTCGTACGGCAGGTCGTCGCCGAGGCCGAGAAGGAGGGACTGTGGGCGGCGGGCCTCGCGGTCGCCGTGCCCGGACTGGTGGCGCGGGACGCCCGCACCGTGGTGCGTGCCCCCAACCTCGACTGGCAGGACACGGACCTCGGTGCACTGCTCCCCGACGGTCTGGCGCTGACCGTCGACAACGAGGCCAATTTCGGCGGCCTCGCCGAGCTCTGGCTCGGCGCCGCGACGCCACGCGACTTCCTGCATGTCTCCGCGGAGATCGGTATCGGTGGCGCGGTGGTCGTGGACGGCCGACTGCTGCGAGGCACCCGCGGCTTCGCGGGCGAGCTGGGCCATGTCCCCGTACGGCCGGAGGGCCCGCAGTGCGCGTGCGGGGGGCGTGGCTGTCTCGAGCAGTACGCCGGCGAGGAGGCCGTGCTGCGTGCGGCCGGGCTGGAGCCGGGCGAGGACCGGGTGGAGCAGCTCGCCGAGCGGGCCGCCGCCGGGGACCAGGAGGTACGCCGGGCGCTGCGCGGCGCCGGTACCGCGCTGGGTATCGCGCTGACCGGCGCGGTCAATCTGCTGGACCCCGAGACGGTGGTCCTGGGCGGTGCTCTGGCCGCTCTCGCACCCTGGCTCGTCCCGTCACTGGAACGTGAGCTGGCCCGGCGGACAGCGGGGCCCGCGTGCGCCGTGACCGTGTCGCGCCTCGGCTCCGAGGGACCGTTGCTGGGCGCGGCCCATTCGGTGGTGCGGGCGGTGCTCGACGACCCGGCGACAGTCGGGGTGCGGGCGTAACCGCAGAGGTCCCCGGGCGTTACGCGCACAGTGCGCGGGTGCGCCGAAGAGGGAGGAGCAGTCCTCCAGTCGCGGGCGGTCACGGCCATCTCACCCCTGAGGGTGGCGGAGTTGTCCACAACGGCTTGCTTTTCCACCGTTTTTCCCACGCCTCGACGGCGCACGGGCTGATCGCCGTACCGTGAATCACGTGAGGCGCAGCCGTTCGACCTGCGGATGCGTCTCACACACGGGCGCCCCTCCCCGCAGTTCGGATTCAGCCCCCTCTGAAAGGCAGACCCCATGGAGCGAGCCGAAGCGTTGCCGAGCAGGCGGCGGCTGCTGAAAGGCACCGCTTTCGCCGCGATCCCCTACGCGTTGCTCCCGAGTCCTCGCGCGGATGCCCACCCAGCGCCCGTGGACCACGCGTTCGCCCTGTGGGAGCCGGCGAGCGAGGCCAACTACACGGCGGCGGACCGCCCGACGAGCCACCCCGTCGACCTGGTGATCATTCATGTGACGCAGACGACCTACAAGAACACGATGCCCGTCTTCTGGGACCCGGCGAAGCAGGTCTCCGCGCACTACGTCCTGCGATCGGCCGACGGCAGAGTCACCCAGTGCGTCCGTGAACGGGACATCGCCTGGCACGCGGGCAACTGGGACTACAACGCACGCAGCATCGGCATCGAACACGAAGGGTGGGTCGAGCGCCCCGAGTACTTCACCGGCGCCCTGTACGAGCAGTCGGCGGCCCTCGCCTCGGAAGTCTGCGACAGATACGACATCCCCAAGGACCGCGACCACATCATCGGCCACCACGAGGTGCCGGGCACCGACCACACCGATCCCGGGCCGCACTGGGACTGGGCCCGGTACATACGTCTGGTCAACGCCGTCTGAGGCCGTGAAGGCGGAACCGCCGGGTACGTCTGACGGCTTGTCGGGCGCGGGCACGAGGTTGACGATGGACCCTGCCATGCACGGACTGCCGGGAGGCCGAGTTGACCGATCCATGGGTGGCTCTGGAGGCGGGAGCCGACCCTGTCGAGCGAGTGCGGGTGCTGCGCCGTGCGCACGAGGCGTTCACCCAGGGCGGCGCGGTGGCCCAGCCGGTCCGTTCCGTGGTGGCCGATTCATGGCGGCGCTCCGCGAAAGCCGGCGTCGGGCCGGAGGGCACCGCGCGTGTGGAGCTGACGGACGGTGACCTCGGTTCCTATCGCGCGGAGCATCCCCTCGCCAGGGTGATGCCGCTGGTCCGGGAATTGCTGGGCACGTTCGCGGCGGACGGCGAGCATCTGCTGGCCGTGTGCGACGCGCAGGGCAGGCTGTTGTGGGTGGAGGGACATCCGGCGACCAGACGCCGGGCGGACGGGATGAACTTCGTGCCCGGGGCGCGCTGGGCGGAGTCCGAGGTCGGGACCAACGCGCCGGGTACGGCCGTCGCCGTCGACCGGCCGGTGCAGGTGTTCGCGGCTGAGCACTTCATACGGCAAGTGCAGCCGTGGACGTGTGCGGCGGCGCCGGTGCACGATCCGCGCACCGGTCGGGTGCTCGGCGCGATCGACATCACCGGTGGCGACCGGCTGGCACACCCGCACAGTCTCGGTTTCGTGCAGGCGGTGGCTAGGGCCGCCGAGTCCCAGTTGGCCCTGCTCGCACCGCCCGGCGCCCCTGCCGACGCGCTGGAGCTGACGGCCCTGGGTCGGGACGAGGCGCAACTGCTGGTGGCGGGAAGGAAGGTGAGGCTCAGCCGACGGCACAGCGAGATCCTGGTGCTGCTCGCCCTGCATCCGGAAGGGCTCTCCGGTGACGAGTTGCTCTGTGCCCTGTATGAGGACGAGTCGGTGACGCCGGTGACGTTGCGGGCCGAGCTGGCGAGGCTGCGCAGACTGCTCGGCCCCGGGTTGCTCGGTTCGCGTCCGTATCGGCTCATGGTTCCGGTGGAGTCCGATGTGGCGGTCGTGGAGAGGAGGTTGGAGACGGGTGCGGTGACGTCGGCCGCGACGGGGTACGCAGGTCCGCTGCTGCCTGGTTCGCAGGCCCCGGCGGTCGTCCGCCTGCGTCACAGGCTCGCCGAGGGGCTGCGCACGGCTCTCATGGCCCGCCGCGATCCCGACCTGCTGGCCGACTGGGCACACGCGCCCTGGGGCGAGGATGACCTTGACGTATGGCGCGCCCTCGCGGCCGTACGCCCCACCCCGGCGGTACGCGCGCGGTTGCGGGAACTGGAGAGGGAGCTGAGGGCGCCGAAGGGATGGGCACAGCGGAGACGTCCCTGAGGAACGGCGGGACGGAAGGGCGGACTGGACGGAGGGGAGGGGGGAGGGAGGGGAGGGGACGGCGCTGCATGCGGGAGGCCGGAGGTGTCCTCGCCACGGGTCGCGGCGCAACGTCGTTGCAACCGTCGGATTCCTAGCCTCCACACGAGAGCCGCCCAACGGCGGGTGGCGCTTCTGGGGAGGCAGGTATTCCATGACCCGTTTCGCAGCACCTGGTACGAATGGCGCGGTCGTCTCCTACGAGGCGCGATACGACCACTTCATCGGCGGTGAGTACGTGCCGCCGGCGCGCGGGCAGTACTTCGAGAACCCGAGTCCGGTGAACGGGCTGCCGTTCACGGAGATCGCGCGCGGTACGAGTGAGGACGTGGAACGGGCGCTGGACGCGGCGCACGCGGCCGCGCCCGGCTGGGGTCGTACGTCGGTGACGGAGCGTTCGGACATCCTGCGGAAGATCGCCGACCGGATGGAGGCGAACCTGGAGAAACTGGCGGTCGCCGAGAGCTGGGAGAACGGCAAGCCGGTGCGCGAGACGCTGGCCGCCGACATCCCGCTCGCCATCGACCACTTCCGGTACTTCGCGGGGGTGGTGCGTGCGCAGGAGGGTTCGCTGGCGGAGCTCGACGACGACACGGTGGCGTACCACTTCCACGAGCCGCTGGGGGTGGTCGCGCAGATCATCCCGTGGAACTTCCCGATCCTCATGGCGACGTGGAAGCTGGCGCCGGCGCTGGCGGCGGGCAACGCGGTCGTGCTCAAGCCGGCGGAGCAGACTCCGGCGTCCATCCATGTGTGGCTGAGCCTGGTCGCGGACCTGCTGCCGCCGGGCGTTGTGAACATCGTCAACGGGTTCGGGGTGGAGGCGGGGAAGCCGCTGGCGTCGAGCCCGCGGGTGGCGAAGGTGGCGTTCACGGGTGAGACGACGACCGGACGTCTGATCATGCAGTACGCCTCGGAGAACATCACACCGGTGACGCTCGAACTCGGCGGCAAGTCGCCGAACATCTTCTTCGACGACGTGTGGTCGGCGAACGACGACTTCCGCGACAAGGCCCTCGAAGGGTTCACGATGTTCGCGCTCAACCAGGGCGAGGTGTGCACGTGCCCGTCGCGGGCGCTGGTGCAGCGTGGGCACTACGCGGAGTTCCTCGAGGCGGCCGTGGCCCGCACGGAGCAGATCAAGACGGGGCACCCGCTGGACACCGACACCATGATCGGGGCACAGGCGTCCAACGACCAGTTGGAGAAGATCCTCTCCTACCTGGACATCGGCAGGCAGGAAGGGGCCAAGGTCCTCACGGGCGGTGAACGCATCGAGCACGATGGTGAATTGAAGGGCGGCTACTACGTCCAGCCGACGATCTTCGAGGGCCACAACCGTATGCGGATCTTCCAGGAGGAGATCTTCGGGCCGGTCGTGTCCGTCACGTCGTTCGACGACTTCGACGACGCGATCAAGATCGCCAACGACACACTGTACGGGCTGGGGGCCGGTGTGTGGACGCGGGACGCCAACACGGCGTACCGAGCGGGCCGTGCGATCCAGGCGGGCCGCGTCTGGACGAACTGCTACCACGCGTACCCCGCCCACGCCGCGTTCGGCGGCTACAAGGGCTCGGGCATCGGCCGCGAGACCCACAAGATGATGCTGGACCACTACCAGCAGACGAAGAATCTTCTGGTGTCGTACTCGCCGAAGAGGCTGGGCTTCTTCTAGACGCCAAAGAAGGGCGCCTGACCAGGCATTTCACCTGCCAGGCGCCCTTCCCGGCGTGCATCTAAGCCGCGGGGTGAAGTGCAGAGTAACTCCTGATATGTCCCACTGCTATCCCACCTCTGACCAGCTGTTCCGGGGCATTTCCGGGCCAAGGCCCGATCACGTCGAGCCGTTCGGCACGGCGGGCCTCGGCCAGTTGCGTAGCCTGGCGCTGTCCTCGGTGCGGGCGGCCTGGCGTGCGGTGGTGAAGTGGGCCAGGTAGGACATGCCTCCGCCGAGTACGACACCGATCAACGATGCCCAGAGCTGATTCACCCGTTCACGTTAGCCTCAGGACTGTGTCGTTCTCGACAAGGCACCGGTGATCACGGGATGCCCAGGGTCGTGGGGACCTGTCGCCGAGTGGTGGACACCTCTGAGCCCGGCCCCGCCAGGGGCCGGGGAGGAGGGATCTCTTATGGTGATGAAGGTCTACTCGCCCGAGTTCAAGGCGGACGCTGTCGCGCTGTACCTGTCGGACCCGAGCCACACCTTCGAGGGCATCGGCAAGGATCTGGGGATCAGTCGCGAGACGCTGCGCAACTGGGTACGGACCGAACGGGCCCGCCACGTCGGGGGCGGCACGACGAGTACGAGCACGGAGAAGAACACGGTGGATTCCCCGCCGACGGCCGAAGAGCTTCAGGCCGAGAACGAGGCCCTGCGCCGTGAGCTGGCGACGGTGCGCAAGGAGAACCAGAAACTGGCCACCGAGCGGGACATCCTGCGCAAGGCGACGAAGTTTTTCGCACAAGAGATGACCTGGTGACCAGCCGCTTCCAGTTCGTCGAGGACCACCACCACGCCTGGGGCGTGAAGCGGTTGTGCCAGGTGCTGGGGGTGGCCCGCTCCAGCTTCTACAAGTAGCGGGCCGGCCGCGCGGCACGGGCCGCGCGCGAGCGGGCCGACGCCGTTCTCGCCGAGCGGATCAGGGCCGTGCACGCCGAGTGGGACGGCACCTACGGCCGCCCCCGTATCACCGCCGAGCTGCGCGACGACGGCGATACGGTGAACCACAAGCGCGTCGGACGGGTCATGCGCAAGTTCGGCATCGCCGGGCTGCGGCTGCGCAAGCGCCAGGTCACGACCGTGCCCGAACCGTCCGCCACCCCGGTGCCGGACCTGCTGCGGCGCGATTTCACCGCGAGCGCACCGAACATGAAGTACGTCGGGGACATCACCTACCTGCCGGTGGGCGACGGCGAGTTCCTGTATCCGGCGACGGTGATCGACTGCTTCTCGCGCCGTCTGGTGGGCTGGTCGGTCGCCGACCACATGCGCACCGAGCTGGTCACCGACGCGCTCCGGGCCGCCGAGGCGACCCGCGGCAGCCTGGCCGGCGCGGCGTTCCACAGTGATCACGGGGCGCAGTACACCTCTCGTGAATTCGCCGATGTCTGCGCAGAGTTGGGGGTACGGCAGTCCATGGGAGCGGTCGGCACGACTGCGGACAACGCACTCGCCGAGTCGTTCAACGCCGCCCTCAAACGCGAGACGCTTTGTGGCGCCCGCCGCTTCGACGGGGCCCACGCCTGCCGCCTGGCGGTCTTCCTCTGGACCACCCGCTACAACACCCGCCGACGGCACTCGGCGAACGGACAGCAGGCACCGAACGTCTACGAACAGCAGTCAGCTACCCTGACACTCGCCGCATAACAACACGAACGGGTGTCCACTCTTCGGGGGCAAGGCCCGATGTCCAGGACGTTGCCGTCCTGGTCGACGGCCCGCCACAGGTACCGCTGCTCGCCGTTGATTTTGATGAAGACCTCGTCCAGGTGCCATTTGTCACCCGGCCGGGGCTGCCGCCGGCGCAGCGCGCCTGCGTATCGCTGCCCGAACTTGGCGCACCAGCGGCGCACCGTCTCGTACGAGACGACGATCCCCACTCGAGCATGAGCTCCTCGACCTCGCGGAACGACAGCGGGAAGCGGAATTACAGCCACACGCAGTGGGAGATGACCTCGACCGGGTACCGGTGCCCCTTGTGCGACGGCCACACGGCCCCCACGGACAGCCCCCTCCAGCACGATCAACCAGAAGATCATCCCACCCGGCTAACCAACGTGACAGCGCCGACGCGCAGCTTTCACGATGCACCGGGCTCACTGAGGTCGCCCGTGAGGTGGGCTTGGGCGGACTTGCGGAAGGCCGCCACCAGGCGGTTGTGGTCGCCGGCCCGGGTCGCCAGCACGACGTGGCTCGGCTCGACGCCGTGCAGGGGGACCGCGGTGACGTCGGGGCGGAGGCCGGGGGCGCGGAGGCCGATAGCCACGGCTTGCCCGGCGGCGATGAGTTCGAACTTGTCCTCGACGGCCTCGACGAGCGGGCCATCGGGTGCCGGGCTTCCGTCGGGCCGGGGGTCTATGCGCCAGAAGGCGCTCCAGACCGGGTCGGATCGCCGCACCCGGGGAAGGGGTTCGTCGGCGATGTCGTCGAGGGTGACGGATTCCTTGCCGGCCAGGCGGTGGCCGAGAGGTACCAGCAGCAAGCGGGGTTCGTCGTAGAGGACCGTCACGTGCAGTTGGTCGGTCGGGAACGGCAGCCGGGTCACCGCCGCGTCCACTCGGTGATCGAGCAGGGCCGCGCGCGGTTCGTTGCAGGCCAGATGCAAGGCCTGCACGTCGGCGTCCGGGTGCCGGCGCCGCAGCTCGCGCACCGCCGGGGTGACGATGAGGCCCATGGTGTACCCGATGGTGATCCGGCTGGGCTCGGCGGCGGCACGGGTGTAGGCCGCGGCCTGGGCGGCCGAGCGCAGCAGCGCCTTGGCACGGGGCAGAAAGACCTCCCCGGCCTCGGTGAGCTGGCTGCCCTGCGGGGTGCGGTCCAGCAGGCGAGCGCCCAATTGCTCTTCGAGGCGGCGGATCTGACGGCTCAAGGACGGCTGGGTGATGTAGAGGGCCTCGGCGGCGCGGCCGAAGTGCCGGTGCTCGGCGACGACGATGAAGTACCGCACCAGCCGCAGATCGAGGTCCGGCGCGGGAGCTGAGTCGGGCATGCCCGCAAGCGTAGTCCGCAGCGACGTGGGAACGCTTCTGAAAGTCTTTCTGACGTGTGGTGATGCCTGAGTTGCATTGCCCGTTGCGAAACAGGCTTTGGACTTGGAGCGCTTCCCCTTCGGACGATGGAATCACCGGTTCACGGCGCCCCTTCGATACGGCGCCAGGGCCGCACCATGTCATTTCACCGAAGGATTGCACCATGCGCGTATTCGTCACCGGCGCAACCGGATTCATCGGTTCCACCGTCGTCCGCGAACTCATCGATGCCGGGCATCAGGTCGTCGGTCTTGCCGGCACTGTCATGTTGGCTGACCGGCGGGGTGATCTTCTGGTTGATCAGCCTGGGAAGGGTCGTCCGTGGGGGGCGCGTCGCCGTCGTACAAGGGGCACCGGTACCCGGTAGAGGTCATCTCCCACTGTGTGTGGCTGTACCACCGTTTCCCGTTGTCGTTCCGCGAGGTCGAGGAACTGAGGCTTGAGCGCGGTGTCGTCGTCTCGTACGAGACGGTCCGCCGCTGGTGTGTGAAATTCGGCCCACCCTGCCCCCACGCGCCGTCAGGCAGTCACAGAGCCAACAACGTGACAACGCCCTCCCGCGCCTTCGACCGGCAGATCCGCAAGCTCAACCAGTTGTCCGCCTGACCGATACCCCCATCCCCCGACACCACAACCTGCACCAGGAGTCGTCCGTGGACCTGTCCACCAGCACCGTTCTCGTCACCGGAACCACCCGGGGTCTTGGCCGCGCCCTCGCCGCCGAACTGCTCGACCGCGGCGCCGCCGTCTACGCCGCAGCCCGCAACCCCGACCAGGTCGACCTGCCCGGCGCCAAGCCGATCGCGCTCGACATCACCGACGCCGCCTCCGTCGCCGCCGCGGTCCGGGCCACCGGCGACGTCACCGTCCTGATCAACAACGCCGGCATCTCCACCGGCGCCACCCTGCTCGCCGGCGACCAGGACGCCATCCGCCTGGAGATGGAGACCCACTACTTCGGCACGCTCTCGGTGGTCCGGGGCTTCGCCCCGCAGATCGCGGCCAACGGCGGCGGCGCGATCCTGAACATCCTCTCCGCCCTGTCCTGGCTCAGCTTTCCGCAGGTCGGCGCCTACAGCGCCGCCAAGGCCGCGCAGTGGTCGTTGACCAACTCCCTGCGCATGGACCTTGCGCAGCAGGGCATCCGGGTGGCCGGACTGCACGTCGGCTACATGGACACCGACTTGACCAAGGAGAGCAGCGAGCCCAAGTCCGACCCGGCCGACATCGCCCGTATCGCGGTCGACGGCATCGCCGCCGACGCCCACGAGATCATCGCGGACGACTTCAGCCGCCAGGTGCAGTCCAGGCTGGCCGAAGGCGTTGCAGCCCTCTACCCGCAGCTGGCCGGGACCGCCCACTAGGCAGCAGTCCGCATGGTGACCACGGGTCAGAAACTCCGCAGGACCGGAGCACGCCCGACGGT
The DNA here is from genome assembly GCF_900290235.1 of Streptomyces sp. MA5143a. Taxonomy (GTDB): domain Bacteria; phylum Actinomycetota; class Actinomycetes; order Streptomycetales; family Streptomycetaceae; genus Streptomyces. The sequence goes on along the minus strand of NZ_OLMK01000061.1, from coordinate 35,374 downwards.
CAGCGGGAAACCCGTGGTCATCTCGTCTCCAGCTCTGAGTGAGCCCGGTGCATCGTGAAAGCTGCACGTCAGATGGTCTGGTGTGCGTAGGCGTCGGGCGGCCCGGGCAGGTCCGGGGCGATAGTCCAGCGACAAGGTAGTCAGTCAGCGGGTGACTTCCCGGTTCGTCAGCACGAGCAGGGCCCTGACCAGCACGGTCGCCCACTTCGGGTCGGTGCGCACCACTTGGTGAGGACGCGCCAGTTCTTGAGATGGGCAAAGCCGTGCTCGACCGGGGCCCGCACCGCGGCCAGTGCCTTGTTGGACAGCCTCTGGCCGCGGGTCAGGAGCCGGTTCCGGGCCGCCTTGTAGCCGCAGATTACCGCCGGATCGGCGTCAGGAGGACCGTCGTCGAGGCCGACGAACCCCAGGTCGGCCATGGCATTTGTGCTTGCCCGAGTAGTTCGGCCGGTTGTCCGCCCCGGTGCGCCGACGGGTGCGTATCAGGGAGCCGTCCAGCAGGACGACGCCACCGCCCTTTCGGGTGATCTTCTTCAACGCGCGGTCCAGGCGGGGGCGCGGACGGCCAGCAGGCCGACGACCTCGCGCACCCACCGGCTCACGGTGGTGCGGTGCACCCCGTTCCCGCCGGCCAGATCACCAGACCGCTGGTCACAGCGCAGCACCGCCAGCACGATGCCGGCGATCTTCCCGGCGGGCAGCGCCCGCCACCGCGAGCCGATCTTCTTCAGGTGGCCGCGTATCAGGCCGGCGAGATAGTTCAAGGTCGCGCTCGACAGCGGCAGGCGGGCGGTGTAAACGAGGCCGTCAGGGCCCTCGGCGAGACCGTTGTTTTTCTTCACACTAAACTCAACTGCCTTCGGCGGCGCGCCAGTTACAGCCGGCTCGCGCGGTCACGGACGCGCGGTGAGCCGCCCGTCGCCCCGTTTATGCAGCCAGCCGCGGTCGGCGAGCTTGGTCATCTTCGCCCGCAGCGGCTCCAGCTTCCCGCGCACCGAGGCGTCCAGGCCCATCCGCTCGCGGACCGCCCTGACCTGCACCGGGCCGTCGGCCTCCCGCACGATCGCCAGGATCTTGCGGTAGTCGCCGGGCAGCGCCCCCTCGTCGGCCGCATCGCTGCGGTGCGGGATGAGCAGGACTGCCCGCCCGGCCACCTTCGCCGATGCCGGAGCGACAGCCTCGGCCTGAACCTGCTCGGCCAGGCGGTTCAACACCCGTTCCGCGATCGCCAGTTCGTCCCGCTCGACCTGGACCTCCTGAAGCTGCTTGGCCAGGCGCCCTTCGCTCACACGCTCCGTTCCCGGCCCGGTTTGCGCGCCAACTCCCGATTCCTCCCACGACTGCACCCCAGTCGAAGCGCGGGGCGATGGCGGATCTTCGCCGCCGTGATCTTGGCCTCCCGGGTCGCCTGCGTGCAGGCCCTCTCAGCGGGTCAGGAGCAGACGCCGCCGAGTGGGCGAGGGCCGCGCCACGTGGTGCCGCGCGTCATGCGGGTCGACAAAGCGCCATGGTCAGCGTCTCCCGCAGCAGCCGGGTCGCCTCGGTGATGTTGGCGGCACCGTTGGGTCGACGCCAGGCTACAGCGGCTGGTGTCCGGGAGCGTTGATGAGGAGTCGCTCATTGGGTGCGGGGCCTTGGGATGGCTGGTACGCCATCGCTCCGGTGGACGCGTGCCACAGCTTGCACGTGCGACGGGAGTGGATCCTTCCGGGGCGATGACGCGATCTTCCGCTGTATTCGGAATCAGGTCTCCCGGGCCAGGCAGGCCGGGACGGGGCTGGCGGAGGGCGCCGGGTCGGCGAGGTCGGCCAGGTCGGCAGCTGCGCGTTCCGGACCGAGGAAGGGGGCCAGTACGGAGAAGGCCAGGCCGGGCAGCAGGCCGGGCAGCTCGGCGGTTCGGTCGGCGGCGATCCGCCGGTAGATCGCGGAGTACACCCCGCCGATCACCATGTCGACCAACTCCTCGGTCGGGACGGGAAGTTCGACCTCGTGCAGGTCGGTGAAGAAGTCCCGGAACCGGGCCAACAGTTCCTCGCGTGCTTCCCGCCCGGCCGGGCCGACCGCGTCGATCTCCACGATGGCCATGACGGCGAATGCGGGCGCGTTGGCGAGGATGCCGAGCAGCGCGCCGAGCCCGGCGCGCACCCGACCCGGCCAGTCGGAGGCCTGGGCGTGGGCCTCCTCCATGGCGCTGAAGACCAGGGAGGTGCCGTACTGGTGGGCAGCGAGGAAGGCGTCCTCCTTGCCCTTGAACAGCTCGTAGAAGACCGGCCTGGTCACGCCTGCCGCCTGGCAGATGTCGCTGACCCGGGTGCGGGCGTAGCCGACCTGGGCAACGGTGCGGACGAAACCGTCCAGGAGCCGGTCACGCTGGTTGGCGGCGACCACCTCGGGCGGGGTGCGGCGCGGTCCACGCCGCAGGGAACGCTCCGGATCGCGTCCCGTGCGGGTACCGGGCAGCACCAGCGGAGGCCGTGCCGACGAGCCTGCTGCCATTCCGCATCCTTCCTCGAACTTGCGCGCGCGCCCTCTTGTGCGCGTGCCTTGACTTGAATACCCGTCAGGTTTACAACTCTCACAGGTTTTCTTCTCGTGCGGCCCGCGGTCGTAGAGCAGCCGGGGCCGAAAGTGTCACGCACCCTGCAAGGCCGCAACAAGTGCACCGAGTCTCTGACGCCAGGTCTGAGACCGGGCCGGTCCGGCCGTTCCATCTCACCCGGGAACGGCAATGCGCGAGCCGCTGCCCCCCACTCCCCCGGGACAGCGGCCCGACCCTGCTCGTCACCCATGCAAGTGGAAGAGGAACCCGCATGCGCAGATACGCCGTCTCCACCCTGGTCGCCACAGCCGCCTCGACGGCCCTGGCCATCCTCCCGGCCACCGCCGCCCCGGCGGACACCGCCGTGCTCACCTACGGCAGTGCCGACGGCAACGCCGTCTCCGTCGGCGACGTACTCACCGCATCGTTGGCGAGCGGCACCAACGCCACCCTGGCCACCAGCGGCAACGGCACCTCCGGCATCACCTGCGCCGAATCGACACTCTCCGCCACGGTGACGGCGAACCCCGCCGCCCCGGGCACCGCCACCGAGTCCGCGACCTCACAGACCTTCAACGGCTGCACCAGCAACGTCTTCGGCGTCTTCGGGGTGCAGAGCATCACCGTCGATGGCCTGCCCTACAACACAGCCGCCTCCTCCGACGGCACCGTCACGGTGACCGCGGCCCCGGGCAGGGCGATCCAGACCACGGTGGCGCTCTCCACTCTGCTGGGCTCCATCACCTGTGTCTACCAGGCGCCCAGCCTCTCCGCAGTGAGCTCCAACAGCGACAACAGTCTGACCTTCACCAACCAGAGGTTCATCAAGGTCTCCGGCTCGGCGCTGTGCACGGCCAACGGCTACTTCACCGCCACCTACGCCCCCGTGGTCGACAGCAGCGTCAGCGACTCTCCCGTCATCTACACCAACTGACAGCCTGTCCGAGAGGACCCCCCGTGAAACTGCTCCCGTTCCGAGCGCTCACGGCGATCGTCGCGGTCGTCATGGCGACCGCCCTCGCCACCCCGGCCCAGGCTGATTCGCAGAACCCCTACGAGCGCGGCCCGGCCCCGACCCTGGAGAGCATCACCGCCGAAACCGGTCCCTTCGACATCGGCTCGGTCACCGTGCCGGCAGGCAGCGGCCAAGGCTTCAACAGCGGCACCGTCTACTACCCGACCGATACCAGCGAGGGCACCTTCGGTGCCATCGCCATCATGCCCGGCTTCCTCGCCTCGCAGTCGGACATCGCCTGGTACGGACCCCGGCTGGCTTCCCAGGGCTTCGTGGTGATGACCCTGAACACCAACGCGCTGTGGGACTTCCCCACCGACCGCAGTAGGCAGCAACTCGCCGCACTCACCTATCTGACGGCCCAGAGCACGGTGAAGAACCGGATCGACCCCGCCCGGCTGGCCGTGATGGGCTGGTCGATGGGCGGCGGCGGCTCGCTGCAGAGCGCGGCGAGCACCCCGTCGCTCAAGGCGGCCATCCCGCTGGCACCCTGGGACCTCAGCAACGTCTCCAGCCGGATCACGGTCCCCACCATGATCTTCGGCGCCGACGGTGACACCGTCGCCTCCGTCGACGACTTCGCCCTGCCCTTCTACAACGGGCTGGCCAACGCCCCCGACAAGTCACTCATCGTGCTCAAGGACACCGACCACTTCACCTTCGCCAAGCCGAACACCACGATCGCCCAGTACAGCGTTTCCTGGCTGAAGCGCTTCGTCGACAACGACACCCGCTACGACCAGTTCCTCTGCCCCACCCCCAACGACCCCCACACGGTCGTCTTCCAGATCACCTGCCCGCTGTAACTTCAGCGGACGCAACCCAGCGGAAGCGCGGCAGGCACGGGCCCCCACGGTCATCCGTGCCTGCCGCGAACGCGACCAGGACCGCGGCAGGCAGGGGCGAATCGGACACCCACGGCTGCTCACCCTCATGTCCAGGCTCCGGACCGGCCGTGGATCGGTGAATCAAGGCTGAGAGTCCGCGCGGTAAGGCGTGCGGTCACGGCCGGCGGTCAAGCCGATTTCCGACATCGACGACATGGCCGAGCTCTGCGGCGACCGAGTCCGACTCATTGCGGTTCCTGTTCATCGATCGGTGTCAGGGGTGCAGCCAGATAACTGACTACCCATTAGTATCTGACGGGTCATCAGCTCCAAAGGGCGCGGCGTGCACCAATCCGCTCGTCCCGATCGCACACCCCCTCGATCGCACAGAGGAGCCTCCCCCCATGACGCACACCGTTATCGGTGTCAGCCCGTTGGGTGCACCAGACCCCCGCCTCGCCGCCGCCGTATGCCGGGCCGGTGGGTCCGGTGTCCTCGACCTCGGCCCGGGCGCCCGCGCCGCCCGCGAGGCCCTGACCCTCTTGCGGCAGTGGGCCCCGGGCCGCCACGGCGTGCGGGTCCCCGCCGACTGTGCGCTGCGCCCCGAAGAGCTGTGGGCCCCGGCGCCCGCCGGAACGCGGCGGGCCGCGGACCCGGCCGCCGCCGGACCGTGCACCGTGCTCCTCGCCCCCGACGCGCCCTGGACCGTCGCCGAGGTCCGGGCCACCGCCCGCGCCGCCGCCGCGGACCCCGCCGTGCTCGCCGAGGTCCGCGGCCCCGGCGAGGCCGTCCGGGCCGTGGCCGACGGTGTCACCGGGCTCGTCGTGCGCGGCGAGGAGTCCGGCGGCCCCTGCGGCGAACACTCCACCTTCGTGCTGCTCCAGCGCGTCCTCGGCGCCGTACCGGCCGATCTGCCGGTGTGGGCCTGCGGCGGCATCGGGCCGCACACCGCGGCCGCCGCCGTGCTCGCGGGCGCCCGCGGAGTCGTGCTGGACATCCAGCTCGCACTGCTCGACGAGGCCGGTACGGCCCCCGCGGTCGCCGGTCTGCTGCGCGCCGCCGACGGCACCGAGACCGTCGTCGTCGACGGCTGCCGGGTGCTCGACCGAAGCCGCCCCGGTCTCCCGGCCGTCCTGCGCGACCGGCCCCTGCCGCTGGGCCAGGATGCCTTTCTCGCCGCCCGGTTCGCCGAGCGGTACGGCACCGTGGACCGCGCCCTCGCCGCCGTCAGGGAGGGCATCGACGCCGCCGTGGCGAACGACGGCGCCGTGCTGCGCGGCGGCTCGCCGATGTGCCGGGCGCTCGGCACCACACTGCCGGTCGTCCAGGGCCCGATGACCCGGGTCAGCGACCAGGCACGGTTCGCGGCGGCCGTCGCGGACGGCGGCGGACTGCCGTTCGTCGCGCTCGCCCTGGCCGGGCCCGAGCAGACCCGCACCCTGCTCGAGCAGACCAGGTCCGCGCTCGGCGACCGCTCCTGGGGCGTCGGCATCCTCGGCTTCGTTCCGGAAGAGATACGTACCGCCCAACTGGAGGCCGTCCGTGAGCTGCGCCCCAGCCACGCCGTCATCGCGGGCGGCCGTCCCTCCCAGGCGGCCGCTCTGGAGGCCGAGGGCATCCGTACCTTTCTGCACGCGCCGTCGCCCGGGCTGCTCGGCCAGTTCCTGGCGGCCGGCGTCCGGCGCTTCGTCTTCGAGGGCGCCGAGTGCGGCGGGCACATCGGGCCGCGCAACAGCTTCCCGCTCTGGGAGGCGCAACTGGCCGTCCTGGAGGACTTCCTCGACGCGGCGGCCGACGACGGTCACGCCGATGGCGGTGCCGCCGCCGACCCACAGGACGTACAGGTGCTGTTCGCGGGCGGCATCCACGACGAGCGCTCCGCCGCCATGGTCGCCGCGCTCGCCGCCCCGCTCACCACACGCGGTGCCGTCTTCGGCGTTCTGATGGGCACCGGCTACCTCTTCACCGAGGAGGCCGTCGAGTGCGGTGCCATCCGGCCACTGTTCCAGCGCGCGGCCCTGGACGCCAGGTCGACCACGCTCCTGCGCACCGCGCCCGGCCACGCCACCCGCTGTCTGCCCAGCGCGTTCAGCGACACGTATCAGGAGGTCAAGGACGAGCTGCGGACTCAGGGGATACCCGAGCGGCAGGTCTGGCAGGAGCTGGAGCGGCTCAACGTCGGCCGCCTGCGCATCGCCAGCAAGGGCGTCGAGCGGGTCGGCCACGAGCTGCTCGACGTCGACGAGGAGCGCCAGCGCGAAGCGGGCATGTTCATGGCCGGCGAGGTCGCCGTGCTCCGCTCCGCCGTCACCACCGTGGACGCCCTGCACCACGCGGTCACCGACGGGGCCGCCGACTTCTACGGACGCCGCACCGCCGAACTCGCCGCAGACGTACGCGACGCGGGCGGTACGGTACCCGCACGGAACCCGGCCCCCACTCCCGAACCGCTCGACATCGCCGTCGTCGGCATGGCCGGCATGTTCCCCGGCGCCGCCGACCTGCCCGCCTACTGGGCCCAGGTGCTCGCCGGCGCCGACGCGATCACCGAGGTCCCGGACACCCGCTGGGATCCCGCGCTGCACTTCGGCGCGGACGCCGAGGCGGACGACGTGTCCGCGTCCAAGTGGGGCGGTTTCCTGCCTCTGATCCCCTTCGACCCGCTGGCCTACGGAATCCCGCCCGCCTCCCTGGCCGCCATCGAACCCGTCCAGCTCCTCGCCCTGGAGGCGGCCAGGCGGGCGCTCGCCGACGCCGGGCTCGACCGCCGGTCCTTCCCGCGCGAGCGGACCTGCGTCGTCTTCGGTGCCGAGGCGGGCAGCGACATCTCCGGCGCCGCGACGCTGCGCAGCGTCCTGCCCTCGTACATCGGCCGTCTTCCCGAGGACCTGGAGGAGCAGCTCCCGAAGCTCACCGAGGACTCCTTCCCCGGCATGCTCGCCAACGTCATCGCCGGCCGGATCGCCAACCGGCTCGACCTCGGCGGCGCCAACTACACCGTCGACGCCGCCTGCGCCTCCTCCCTGGCCGCCGTCGACGCCGCCTGCAAGGAACTGGCCTTCGGCGCCGCCGACGTGGCCCTGTGCGGCGGCGCCGACCTGCACAACGGCATCAACGACTACCTGCTCTTCTCCTCCGCGCACGCGCTCTCGCCCACCGGCCGCTGCCGCACGTTCGACGCGGCCGCCGACGGCATCGCACTCGGCGAGGGCGTCGCCTGTCTCGTACTCAAGCGCCGCACCGACGCCGAGCGGGACGGCGACCGGATCTACGCCGTCATCAAGGGCGTCGGCAGCGCCAGCGACGGCCGCTCCCTCGGCCTGACCGCGCCGCGCCCCGAGGGCCAGCGCGCCGCCCTGGAACGCGCCTACGCGCAGGCCCGCGTCTCGCCCGCCGAGGTCGGCCTGATCGAGGCCCACGGCACCGGCACCGTCGTCGGCGACCGCACCGAACTCAGCACGCTCACCCGGCTGTTCGAGGACGCCGGGGCCGCGCCCGGCAACTGCGTCGTGGGCTCCGTCAAGTCCCAGATCGGGCACACCAAGTGCGCCGCCGGTCTCGCCGGACTGATCAAGACCGCGCTCGCCCTGCATACCGGGGTGCGCCCGCCCACCCTGCACATCGACGTGCCCAACCCCGTCTGGACCGGCCCCGACAGCCCCTTCGTCTTCCACAGCGAGGCCCGGCCCTGGGCCGAGCCCGCCGCCCGCCGCGTCGCCGGGGTGAGCGCCTTCGGATTCGGCGGCACCAACTTCCACGTGGTGCTGCGGGCCCACGCCGACGCCGGAGCGCCGCCGCGCCAGGGCCACGACGTCTGGCCCGCCGAGCTGTTCGTCTTCCGCACCCGCGCGGCGGCCGAGGAACTCGCCGGCCTCGCGGCGAGCGGCCACTGGCGGCTGCGGGACCTGGCGCGTACCGCCGCACAACGCGCGGAGACCGGCCCGGGCCCGCTCCTCGGTGCCGTGGTCGCCGGGTCCGTCACCGAACTCCCGCACCTGATACGGGACCTCCTCGACGGCACGCCCGGGAGAAGCGGAGTGTTCCCGGCCACAGGCGCCGCCGCCGTGGCGGCCGACGGCGACGACGGTGGCAAGGTGGCGTTCCTCTTCCCCGGCCAGGGCAGCCAGCGCCCCGGCATGTTCGCCGAGCTGTTCACCGCCTTCCCCGAACTCGGCCGCCACCTGTACCACGCCCCGGCCGCCGCCCTCTTCCCGCCCGCCGCCTTCGACGCCGCCGAACGCGCCGCACAGGTCGCCCGGCTCACCGACACCCGCCACGCCCAGCCCGCGCTCGGGGCGGTCGGCCTCGCCGCGTACGACACCCTCACCGCGGTCGGTGTCCGCCCCGACATGGCCGCAGGGCACTCCTACGGCGAACTCGTCGCGCTCTGCGCCGCGGGTGCCCTCGACCCCGACACGCTCGGTGACCTCAGCCGGGAGCGGGCCGAGGCGATCCTCGCCGCGATCGGCGCACAGGGGTCCGATCCCGGCACCATGGCCGCCGCCGTGGCCTCCGCCGAGCAGGTGACCCGGGTGCTCGCCGGGGCGGGCCTGGCCGAGCGGGTCGTCGTCGCCAACCACAACGCGCCCACGCAGAGCGTGCTCTCGGGCCCGAGGGACGCCGTCGCCGAAGCCGTCGACGCGCTCACCGCCGCCGGGTTCGCCGTCCGCCCGCTGCCCGTCGCCTGTGCCTTCCACAGCCCGCTGGTCGCCGGGGCCGTGTCCCGCTTCGCCGAGACCCTGACGGCGTACGCCGTGCGCGCCCCCGAGTTCCCGGTCTGGGCCAATCTCACCGGCACCCGCTATGCCTCGGACCCCGCCCGGGTACGGGCCGACCTCGCCGAGCAGATCGCCGCCCCCGTCCGTTTCGCCGAGCAGATCGAGGCGATGTACGACGCCGGGGCGCGGATCTTCGTCGAGTGCGGGCCCGGCACGGTGCTCACCGGTCTGGTCGGCCAGATCCTCGGCGACCGACCGCACGTCGCCGTCCCGTTCGAACCCCGCCCCGACGCGGGCCTGCGCGGTCACCTCGAGGCCCTGGCCCGGCTCGCCGCGGCCGGTGTCCCGGTGGCGCCCGCACGGCTCTTCAGCGGACGCGACACGGCGTTCGCCGACCCGGCCGCCGTGCCGGAGCGGCCGGGCTGGACGGTCGACGGCCACCTCGTACGAACGGCGGACGGCCGGCCGGTGCCGGGAGCGCTGCGCCCGGCCCGGCGCACCTCGGGCATCCCGCGGGCCGGAGAGCGGACCAGTGAGGCGACGACGATGGGCGAACGGGAAGAACTGCTCCGGGAGTTCCTGCGCAACAGCCGGGAGATGCTGGCCGCACAACGGGACGTGCTCCTCGGCTACCTCGGGGCTTCGCCCGCGCCGCAGGCGGCTTTGCCGACCCCCGAACCCCTTCCGGCCCCGGCTCCGGCCGCTCTCGCTGCGGCTCCGGCCCCCGCTCCCGCTCCGGTGGGAGTGGATGTGCTGGCCGAGGTGCTGGCGGTGATCGCGGAACGTACGGGATATCCGGTGGAGATGGTGGGGGCGGAGTCGGATCTGGAGGCGGATCTGAGTGTGGATTCGATCAAGCGGACGGAGATCGCCGGGGAGCTGGGACGGCGGCTGCTGGGCTCGGGTGCGGATCTGCGGTCGTTGCCGGACGCGGACCTGGAGGAGCTGACCCGGGAGCGCACCGCCGCCGGGATCGCCGACTGGCTGCGGGCCCGCGTCAAGGCGCTCGCCGACCCGGACCCGGCTCCCGCCCTCGCCACCCCGGCCCCCGTCGCCGAGGGGTCCCCCGACCCGCTCACCGGCCGGGCTCCCCACCGTTATCTGCTGCGGCCCGCCCCGCTCGACCCGGCACCCGTGCCCGGCGCCGAAGGCGCGGCACAGCTGCGCGGGAAACGGTTCCTGATCGTCGCGGACGACACGCCACTCGCACGGGCACTTGTCATCCGGCTCACCGCACTCGGCGCGCTCGCCGCCCGTGGCGGCCCGGACACCGCACAGCTCGCCGGGCACACCGGCCCGGTCGACGGAGTGCTGCACCTGGGCGCTCTCGCGGGTGCGGAACAGCAACTGCTGCCCGCCAAGCTCACCGTGCTCCAGGAACTGCTGCTGCGCGGCCCGCGCCGACTGCTCTGTCCCCGCCTCCCCGACGACACCAGCGGCCTCGACGGCTTCGTGCGCACCGCGGCCCGCGAATACCCCGACACCGTGGTCCGCGCCGTGGAGCTCGACCCCGACGAGCCCGCCACCGAGCAGGCCGAGGCACTCGTCGGGGAACTGCTGGCGCCCGACCGGGAGCCCGTCGTGCTGCGCACCTGCGGGCTCCGCCGCGCCCCGGTACCGTACGAGAGCCCTCTGGGCCCGCCCGTCTCCTCCGGCGCCGGGCCCGCCTCCTCCGGCGCCGCCGCAGTCGCGGCACTCGGGCTCGGCCCGGAGTCGGTCGTCGTCCTCGCGGGCGGCGCGCGCGGCATCACAGCCCGGTTCACCCTCGCCCTTGCCGCCGCCGCACGCTGCCGGGTCGAACTGCTCGGGCGTACGCCGCTCGACGACGGCGCGGGCGGCCAGCACGAGCTGGCCCACGCCACCGACCTGCCCGCGCTGCGTGCGGCGCTCGCCGCCCGGGGCGGTCTGAGCACCGCAGAGATCGACCGCGAAGCGGGCCGCGTCCTGGCCCGCCGCGAGATCGCCGCGACCCTGGCCGAGGTACACGACGCGGGCGGCAGGGCCAGGTACCGGGCACTCGACCTGCGGGACGCGGAGGCCGTGCAGCAGGCGGTCAAGGAGACGTACGCGACGTACGGCCGGATCGACGGGGTCGTACACGCCGCCGGAGTGATCGAGGACCGGCTGCTCGCCGAGAAGGACCCCGTCTCCTTCGAACGGGTCTACGGCACCAAGGTGGACGGCGCCCGCGCACTGCTCTCGGCTCTCCGGCGACTTCCCCAACTGCCCGCCTTCACCGTCATGTTCGGCTCCGTCTCGGCGGTGTACGGCAACCGCGGCCAGGCCGACTACGCCGCCGCCAACGACGCACTCGCCCGCCTCGGCCGCCTCTGGCGCGCCGGCACCGGCAGTCGTACCGTCACCGTGCACTGGGGCCCGTGGGCACCGGCCGGGGCGCACGGCGGCATGGTCCGCCCTGAGCTGGGCCGGGAGTACGCGCGCCGCGGCATCGAGCTGATCGACCCGGAGGAAGGAGTGCTCGCGCTGCTGCGGGAGCTGGCCTGGGGCGAGCCGGAGACCGACGAGGTCGTCCTGACGGCGTCGGGCCGGTGAGCCCCACGATGCGACCGACCGCCCCGCGGCACCGGCAGCCCGTCGCCATCGTCGGCATGGCGGTGACCCTGCCCGGCGCCTGTGACCTGGCCGCGTACTGGCACAACCTCGTCACCGGCGCCGACGCCATCTCCGAGGTGCCCAAGGCCCGCTGGGACGCGGACACCTACTACGACCCGGACGGACGGCGCGGCCTCGATGGCGTCTACTGCCGCCGCGGCGGCTTCGTCGACGGGCTCGACGCGCTCGCCGCCTTCGACCCGACCGTCTTCGGGCTCATGCCGGACTCCGTGCCCGGCACCGAACCCGACCAGCTGATCGCACTGCGCACCGCCGCGGCCGCGCTCGCCGACGCGGGGGACGCCGCACTGCCCGAAGACCGCTCCCGGGTCGGTGTCGTGCTCGGCCGCGGCGGTTATCTGAGCGACGGGCTCGCCCGACTCGACCAGCGGATGCGTACGTCCGCCCAACTGGTGCGCACCCTGCACGAGTTACTGCCCGAGCTTGACGGCGAGCGGCTCGACGCGGTACGGATGGCGTTCACGGCCGCGCTCGGCGCGGAGCAGAGCCCCGAGTCGGTGATCGGCCTGGTGCCCAACTTCGCGGCGTCCCGGGTCGCCAACCGGCTCGATCTGCGTGGCCCCGCCTACACCGTGGACGCGGCCTGCGCCTCCTCGCTCGTCGCACTCGACCAGGCCGTCGGCGCGCTCGCGGCGGGCAGCTGTGACGTGATGCTCGCGGGCGGCGTACACCACTGCCACGACATCACGATCTGGTCCGTCTTCAGCCGGCTGCGGGCGCTGTCGCCGTCCCAACGAATCCGCCCGTTCCACCGGGACGCGGACGGCGTGCTGATGGGCGAGGGCACCGGCGTGGTCGTACTCAAACGGCTCGCGGACGCGCGGCGCGACGGCGACCGGATCTACGCCGTGGTCCGCGGCGTCGGCGTGGCCGGCGACGGACGGGCCGGCTCCCTGGTCAATCCGGACCCCGGCGGCCAGGCCCGCGCCGTCCGGCTCGCCTGGGCGGAAGCGGGGCTCGACCCGGCGGCACCGGGGTCGCTCGGCCTCCTGGAGGCGCACGGCACCGGGACCCCCGGCGGCGACCGGGCCGAACTGGCCGCGCTGGCCGACGTGTTCGGGCCGCCGGACCCGGACGCCGGGCCCGACGCCGTGATCGGCTCCGTGAAGTCGATGATCGGCCACACGATGCCGGCGGCGGGTGTGGCGGGCCTCGTCAAGGCGGCCCTGGCGGTGCACCACGGCATGCTCCTGCCGACCCTGCACTGCGACGACCCGCACCCGGCGCTCCGCGTCACCCGCTTCGCTCCGGCCCAGCAGGCCCGGACCTGGGACGGGGAGGTCCGACGTGCCGCGGTCAGCGCCTTCGGTTTCGGCGGGATCAACGCCCACGTCGTCCTGGAGTCGGTACCGGAGCCCGTGCCCGCCCCGGCATGGGCGCCTGCCCCGGCGTCGGCTCCCGCACCGGCATCGGCTCCGGTCGTCGCGCCTGCGGCCCCGGCACCCGGCGGCCCGGGCGCCGGGCCTGCTGCCTCCTCGGGCCGTGCCGAAGTGGCCGAGCCGCCCCGGCTGTTGCGGCTCGCCGCCGCGACCCCGCAGGACCTCGCCGAACTGCTCGACGCCGACGACACCGAGCTGCGCGCGGCCGCCGCCGAGGGCGGAGCGAGGGGAGCCGGAGGCGCCCGCGTCGCCGTCCTGGACCCCACCGACCGCCGCCTCGCCCTGGCCCGCAAGGCAGTCGCCCGCGCCCGGACATGGGGCGGCCGGAGCGACGTCTGGTGCGCGCCGCGGCCGGTGCTCGGCATGGGCGGCGGGAAGATCGCCTTCCTCTGCCCAGGGCTGGAGGCCGAGTTCGAACCGCGGGCCGAGGACGTCGCCCGCCACTTCGACCTGCCGACGCCGCACTGGCCGGACGCCCGCGTGGGCGACGTCGCCCGGCACGGCGCGGCCGTCGTCGGCCTCGGCCGGCTGCTCGCCGGAGCGCTCGCCCGGATCGGCGTCCGGCCGGACGCGCTGGCCGGGCACAGTGTGGGGGAGTGGACGGCGATGGCGGTCGCCGGGATGTACGCGGACGCCGAGGTCGACGCCTTCCTGCGGGACTTCGACCCGGCCGCGCTGCGCGTCCCGGGGCTCGCCTTCGCCGCGTTCGGCACCGGTGCGGACCAGGTGGATGCCGAGCTCGTGGCGTACCCGGACGTCGTCGTCTCGCACGACAACGCGCCCCACCAGACTGTCGTCTGCGGGCCTCACGACCAGGTCGAGGCGCTCATCGGGCGGCTGCGCGGCGCGGGAGTGCTCGGTCGGCTGCTGCCCTTCGAGTCCGGCTTCCACACGCCGATGCTCGCCCCGTACCTCACCTCCATCGAGAAGGCCGCGCGCGGCTTCACGCTGCACCCGCCCCGGGTGCCCGTCTGGTCCGCCACGACCGCCGCGCCCTTCCCGGCCGACGAGGCCGCAGCGCGCGCGCTCTTCGTGCGCCACCTGCTCGAACCGGTCCGCTTCCGGCAGCTCACCACGGCCCTGTACGACGCCGGGTTCCGGGCCTTCGTACAGCTGGGCCAGGGCCAGCTGCCGGCTCTCGTGGACGACACCCTCACCAGCCGCGCGTGCCTGACGCTCAGCGCCAACACGCCCCGGCACAGCGGGCTTTCGCAGCTGTACCGGGTGGCGGCCGGACTCTGGTCGCACGGTGCCGAGCCGGACTTCGCGGCGCTGCGCGCGGGGGCCATGCCTCGGTCGACGGCGGCGCCTGCCCGTACGGCGGAGACCGACCCTGCGGCGGAGACCGTCCGTACGGCCGCGGAGAGCCCGCGAGCCGTCCCCGTCCCCGCCCCCGTCACCGTCGTCCCCCTCACCCTCGGCTCCGGGCTGGTCTCGCTCGACGCCGCCACCCGGGACCGGCTCCGCAGCACCCTGCGCGCGGCACCCGCACCCGGGATGGACCGGCTCGCGGCCGTGGCCGCGCGGAGCCCCGTGGCGGCCGAACTGCGCTCGCTGCTCGGCGAGACGGCGGACACGGCAGCGGAACTGGCGGAACTGTTCGCCGCGGCAGCGGCCCCGCGCCGCACCGCGCCCGCGGCGCCGCCCCCCGGGCCCGCGGCGACCAGGGCGGTGCCGCCGCCTGCCGTCACCCCCTGCGCCATCACCCTGCGCATCGCACTCGACACCATGCCGTACCTCGCCGACCACTGTTTCTTCCGGCAGCCCGCGCACTGGCCCGAGATCGCCGACCGCTGGCCCGTGGTGCCCGCCACCACCCTGGTGCAGCACATGATCGACGCCGTGCCCGGCCCAGGGAGGGCCGTGGCCGTGCACGACGCCCGGTTCCTGCAGTGGACCGTCGCCGCCCCGCCCACCGAGGCCACGGTCACGGTCCGGCCCGAGGGACAGGGGCGTTACGCCGTGGAGTTCGGGCGCCAGGCCCGCGCCACGGTCGAGACCGCCCACGGGCACGACACCGCGCCCCGCCCACGGCCGTGGCGGCCGGACGCCCCGGAGAGCCGTCCGGCTGTGTCCGCGCGGCAGATGTACGACGACCGCTGGATGTTCCACGGGCCACGGTTCCGCGGCATCACCGAGATCGGAGCGCTCGGCGAGCGGCACGTCCGCGGTGTCCTGACCACCCCGTCCGCGCCCGGCGCGCTCCTCGACAACGTCGGTCAGCTGCTGGGCTACTGGCTGATGGCCACGCACTCCGACCGCACCATCGTCTTCCCGACGGGCGTCGAGGAGATCCGTTTCCACGGCCCGCCACCGGAACAGGGCACCGCACTCGACTGCCACATCAGGGTCACCACCGTGACGGACACCGCCCTGGTGGCTGACGCGCAGCTCGCCCGCGACGGCGAGGTCTGGGCCGAGATCCGTGGCTGGCGGGACCGGCGCTTCGACTCGCCGCCCGAGGTCGATCCGGTCAAACGATGGCCCGAGCACAACACTCTGTCGGTCACCCAGGAGGGCGGTTGGCAGCTGGTCTTCGAACGCTGGCCCGACCCCGCATCCCGCGAGATATACATGCGCAGCCAGCTCGCGGGCCCTGAGCGCGAGCAGTACGCCGGGCACCCCCCGCGCGGCCGGCGCCAGTGGCTGCTCGGCCGTATCGCCGCCAAGGACGCCGTACGCCGCCACCTGTGGGCGCACGGCGCGGGCCCCGTCTTCCCCGCCGAGATACGGGTCGCCAACGACCCTGGCGGCAGACCGCGCCCCGAGGGCGTACACGGCAGAGAACTCCCGCCTCTGGAGCTGTCGCTGGCGCACTGCCGGGAGGCCGCCGTCGCACTCGTCCACCCCGCCGCCGACAGCCCTGGCACCGGCACCGGCATCGACATCGAGGAGATCGTCGAGCGCCCCGAAACGACCTACGACGCCGTCCTCGCCCCAGCCGAGCGGGCGCTCTTCACCGGGCTCGGCGGCGGCCCCGGCCCGCTGACCCGGTTCTGGGCCGCCAAGGAAGCCGCGGCCAAGGCCGAGGGCACCGGACTGGGCGGCCGACCGCGGGACTTCACGGCGGTCGAGGTCGAAGACGGCGCCCGTGCCCTCACGGTCCGGGCGCCCTCCGGCCGACTGCGGCGCATCCGGCTCGCCGATGTGACCAACCCGCCGGGGCTGCCCACCCGTACCTACGCCGTCGCTTGGACCGAGGAGAGCCCATCATGACCAGCCCCACCACCACCGGCCCCGCGTACGCCGCGGTCCTCGCCGAGATCACCGACGCTCTGCGCACGGTCCTCGACGACCTCGAACTGGACGACACCCCGATCACCTCCGACACCCGCTTCGTGGAGGACCTCGACCTGGAGTCCATCGACCTGGTCACGCTCACCGCCGAGCTGGGCGGGCGCTACGGCGACCGGGTCGACTTCCCCGCCTGGTTCGCCTCGCTCGAACTCTCCGACATCATCGGACTGACCGTCGGACAACTCGTGCAGTACATCGCGGGATGCCTGCGGTGACCACGATCGAGGCGGGCGGGATCCGGCTGAACGTGGAGCGGCTGAACGGCGCACCCATCCCGGCACCGGGCCCGCCCCAGACGGTCGTCCTCGTGCACGGCATCGCGACCGACAACCTGACCAGCTACTACTTCACCATCGCGCCCGCGCTCGCCGCAGCCGGACACGACGTCGTGATGTACGACCAGCGCGGCCACGGCCGCAGCTCCCGCCCCCCGCGCGGCTACGGCATCGAGGACTTCAGCGGCGACCTGGACGCGCTCCTCGACGCCCTCGCCCTGGAAGGGCCCGTCCACCTGATCGGCAACTCCTTCGGCGGCACCGTCGCCCTCGCCTACGCGCTGCGCCGCCCGGAGCGGGTCGCCGGCATCCTGATGCTCGAGTCCGAGCCTCCGACCGCCGCCTGGGCAAAGAAGATGAGCGGCATCCTGGCCGGCTCCGCCCACCAGCTCCACGACGAGCGCACCCTGCCGTGGATCGAGGAGACCTACGGCCGCCACGAGGCCCGCCTGGTGCGCTGGGCCACCCGGCTGCTGCACGGCACCTCCATCGCCGAGGACATCGCGTCCTGCCCCGTCCCCGCCGAGGAGTCCTGGCAGAGCCTGCACGTGCCGGTCTGCGCGGTGTACGGCGCTACCTCCGACCTGGCCGACACGGCACCCTGGCTGGAATCGCTGCTGCCCCGCTGCCGCACCGTGACGGTGCCCGGGCACGGGCACTCCGTGCTCGTCGGCACCCCCGAGACGGTCGTCCCGCTGCTGCTCGACTGGCTACGGGACGGCCACCGGGAGCTGGTCGCGCCGTGAGCCGCTTTCTGTTCGTCGTGCCGCCCCTGGTCGGGCACGTCAACCCGGCGGTCAGCGTGGCCGCCGAGCTGACCAGATGCGGGCACCGGGCCGCCTGGGCCGGACTGCCCGGGTTCGTCGGGGAACTGGCCGGGCCCGACGCCGAGGTGTACCCGTGCGACGTGCCCACGCTCCCGGAACGTCCGGCTGCCCTGCGCGGTGCCGCAGCCTTGCGCTTCCTGTGGGAGGAGTTCCTCGTGCCGCTCGCCGGGGCGATGGCGCCCGGTGTGCGCCGCGCGGTCGAGGGGTTCCGGCCCGATGTCGTCGTCGCCGACCAGCAGACCCTCGCCGGTGCCCTCGTCGCCGAGCGCCTCGGGGTGCCGTACGCCACCGCGTCGACCACCCCGGCGGAGTTCAGCGACGCCCTGGACGGCATGCCGAAGGTGGCTCAGTGGACCGCCGGGCTCGTCGCGGAGCTGCGCGCCCGCCTCGGCGACCCGGGGCGCACCCACGATCCGCGCTTCTCCCCCGACCTGGTGCTCTCCTTCACCACCCCCGAACTCGCGGGCCCGGGCCCTCAGCTGCCGCAGCTGCGGTACGTCGGTCCGGCGTTCACCGGGCGCCCGGCCGCCGATTTCCCCTGGGACTGGCTCGACGAGCACCGGGCCACCGTCCTGGTCTCACTCGGCACTGCCAACACCGACCTGGGGGCGCGTTTCCTCGCCGAGTGCGCGGCCGCCGCGCGGGAGCGCGGGCGGCGGCTGCAGGCGGTACTCGCCGACCCCGGAGGGGTACTCGACCAAGAGTCCGACGCCGACCTCCTGGTGCTGCCCCGGATCCCCCAACTGCCGCTCCTGCGCCGGGCGTCCGCGATGGTCAGCCACGCCGGGCAGAACACCGTCGCCGAGTGTCTGTGGCACGGCGTACCGCTGGTGGTCGCGCCCATCCGGGACGACCAGCCACTGATCGCCGCCCAGGTCACCGGCGCCGGCGCCGGAGTGCGGGTGCGCTTCGGGCGCGCCGACCGCCGACGGATCGGTGCCGCCCTCGACGCCGTACTCGACGGGCCCGCCTACCGCGCGGCGGCCCGGCGCGTCGGGGACTCCTTCCGTGCGGCGGGCGGGGCGGCGGCCGCGGCTGCGTACCTGGAGAAGTTCGCGGCACAGAAGCCCCGGGCGCCGCAGGAGTCACGGGCGCCGCAGGAGTCACGGGCGCCGCAGGAGTCACGGGAGCCGCAGGAGTCACGGGAGCGGTGAGCGACCGATCGGCAGGGCGACCGCTGTGCCGAAGAGTGGAACGAGAGGAGACCACGGACATGGCCACCACGAACCAGCCCCCTGACACCCCCGACACACCCGCCCCACCCGCCCCACCGCCCCCTGGTTCCGACGCCGAACGCGTCGCCCGCCTGCGCCCCGCGTACCAGGCAGAGCTGGCCGACGGCATAGACCGGTTCTTCGAGCCGCGCCGCACCGACTGCCCCTGGTGCGGCGCGCGGCAGCTGCGTCGCCGTCTGCGCACCAAGGACCACCTGCAGCGAAAGCCCGGCACCTTCACCCTGGACCAGTGCCGCGACTGCGGACACACCTTCCAGAACCCGCAGCTCAGCGCCGCCGGACTGGACTTCTACTACCGGGACTTCTACGACGGCCTGTACGCCGAGAAGATCGGCGGCGCCCTGGACAGCGACGCCGCGAGGAAACGCAACCGCGACCGGGCCGTGGCCATGCGGCGGCACGCCCAGCCGAAACGCTGGCTGGACGTCGGCACGGCGGGCGGTGACTTCTGCCTGGCGGCCAAGGAAGCACTGCCCGGCACCGCCTTCGACGGGCTCGACATCGGCGCCCATGTGCTCGGGGCGCAGCAGTCGGGGCGCATCGAGCGGGCCTACCAGGGCTTTCTCCCCGACCTCGCGGACGAACTCGCCGGCCAGTACGACGCGGTGAGCATGTTCCACTGCCTGGAGCACACCACGGACCCGGGGGCCCAACTGGCCGCGGTTCACACCGTGCTCCGCCCCGGCGGCCACCTGATCATCGAGGTACCCAACCCAGAGTCGCCCTTCGGCCGCCTCTTCGGCCGGTACTGGCTGCCGTGGTTCCAGCCTCAGCACCAGCACTTCGTGACCATGAGGAACCTGCGCCGGGCCCTCACCGAGCTGGGCTTCACGGTGGTGGCGACGGACCGTGAGGAGTCCCACATCCCCGTGGACTTCACCGCGCTCGTAGGGCTGTACGTGCTGCGGCTGCTGCCGTTCCGCGACGAGCCCTGGCTGCCCGAGCCCCCGGGCCGTCTCGGCGCCGCGGTCACGAAGACGGTCTTCCGGGCGGGCATACCGTTCTGCTTCCCGATGTACGCCCTGGACCGGCTCCTCGCCCCACTGATCCGCCGCAGCCGCTTCTCCAACGCCTTCCGGGTGATCGCCCGCCGCGAGGAGTGACCAGCCCAGCACGAGCTGGGACTGGAGAAGATGAAAGACGCCGCGCGTGCACCTGACCGCGACACCTCCGACGCCCAGCCCGTCAGCCGAGCAGGGCGCCCTCTGGTGAGCGGGCCCCAAGAGCACATCAGGGAATGCGAGCCAGGAAACGGCATTGATCGGCACGAGCTGCACAGACGGATTCTGCCGGGGCACCTTGTCCCACTGCGCGACGGGCATCGCCGGAGCAGCCCCGCGATGCCCGTCGCGTCAGGTTCCCGTCCACGCAGACTCCTCGCCGGTGCACGGCGGCAGAAGCACCTCAGATGTCACGTCGGCGCCTCGGCGCGCACCGGGGATCTGTTCGGTCCGGCACGATCTCCGGCCCGCAGCAGCGTCAGCGCGGCGCGTTCATCGAGCTGACCTGGGGCGGGACGGACAAGGAACTCTGGCCGAGCGGCTGCGGGCCGGCACGTGCGGCATTCCCGCCTTCCACACCCCGGCCGGGGTCGGCACTCCGATCGCCGACGGTGGCATTCCCTGGCGCTACGACGCGCCCGGCGCCGTAGCACTGGCCTCCCCACCGACGGAGGTCCGTAGCTTCGGCGGCGAGGAGTACGTGCCGGAGGAGTCGATCACCACCGACTACGCCCTGGTCGCCGCCGCACGCGGGGACCGGCACGGCAACCTGGTGTTCGACCGCACCGCTCAGAATGATGAGCGGCCGAGACCGGGCGGTCGAACGAGACGATCTCGGTGGTGATGACCGAGGGCCATCGGGCGAGCGCACGCTCGGTGCGGCGTCGGCGGCGCGAGTGGGCCAAGCGGGTGAGGCAGGACTGGTCTCGAAGGGGCCCGCGTCCCTGCCCACGCTCGAGCTCCACCGGCCCGGAGTGATGAGGGAACCGGGTGGGAAACAAGTTCGGCACCGGCTTTCCGGTCCCGCGCGGGGTTGCGGATCCTGCGCGGGTCAGGGGCTGCTCGAGATCCCTGTGATGGAGGAGATGATCCGGTCCTGAGATGCGGTCGACACATGGAAGAAGCCGTTGTTGCAGCCGAGCCGCAGCACCGCGGCCCGGTCCGCGACGGCCTTGACGTCGCCCATGTTGTGACTGATGAGGATCACCCCGACCCCCTGTTCGCGGAGCTCGTCGACCATGTCGAGGACATGGCCCGCCTGCTGTGCGCCGAGTGTCGCGGTGGGCTCGTCGAGTAGGACGGCCTTCGGTTTGCCCAGGAGCGCCCGAGAGATCGCGACCGTCTGCCGCTGGCCCGCCGACAGCGCGGCAACGGGGGTGCGCACGTCGGGGACGCGAATGCCCAGTGTGTCCAACTGCCGACGTGCCTCCTCGCGCATGCTGTTCTTGTCCATGTGCCGCAAGAGGCGGCCCAGGACACCGGGACGTCTCCGCTCCCGGCCGAGAAAGAGGTTCTCGGCCACATCGAGGCCGTCACACAGTGCCAGGTTCTGGTACACGGTCGCGATACCGAGGTGTTGGGCGACCTGAGGGGTCCTGATCTGCACCGCCCGGCCCTCCCACTCGATGACGCCGGCGTCGGCCGCTGCGACGCCCGCGATGATCCTGACGAGAGTGGACTTGCCGGCGCCGTTGTCCCCCAGAAGGGCGACGACCTCGCCCGCGTGGACCTCCAGCTCGACGTCCTTGAGGGCCTGCACGGCACCGAACCGTTTGGAGATGCCATGCAGTGCGAGCAGCGGCGAACCGGTCACGCGTACCTCGCCTCCTCCGTGCGGCGGCGCTGAGAGTGCAAGGTCTCGGCGGAAATCCGCCCCGTGGCCAACGGTAGGCCAAAGCACGCTTACGTTACCTTTCAGAATAATCTCGACACATGAGGCAGAGATGGGGATCGTGGGGCGTTGGACCGGCCAGAGGAGGGCGTGACCATGACACACGACCGTTCGAGCCGCGAGCGCGCATGTCAGTGGCGGTGCCGACGGGGAGCGGCGCTCCTCATGGCGGGCGGTCTCCTTCTCGGGGCCGCCGGATGCGGCGGGGGGCAGAGCGACAGCGGTGGCGCGGGGTCAGGGAAGGTCAAGATCGGCCTGGTGACCAAGACCGAGACCAATCCCTACTTCGTAACTCTGCGCGAGGCCGCCGCGGCGGCGGCGACGGAGAACGACGCCGAGCTCATCGCCCTGGCCGGCCGGTTCGACGGGGACAACGAGGGCCAGGTCGCCGCGATGGAGAGTCTCATCTCCAGCGGTGTGAAGGGCATCCTCATCACCCCCTCGAACGGCACGGGGCTCCTGAGCACCATCGCGGAGGCCCGTCGGCAGGGCATTGTGGTGATCGCGCTGGACTCCACCACCGAGCCGCCGAGCGCGACCGACGCCACCTACGCGACGGACAACGTCGAGGCGGGACGCCTCCAGGGCGCCTACCTCAGGGCCGCTCTCGCCGGTCGGCCGCCCAAGGTGATCATGCTCGACGGCACTGACGACTCCACCGTCAGCGAGCAGCGTCACGAGGGGTTCCTCAAGGGCTTCGGCATCGCGAGCGACTCCCCGGCGATTCGCGGACAGGCGAACACCAATGGAGAACGCAATCCGGCACAGGCTGCGACGGAGAACCTTCTGGAGCGCACGAGCGACATCAACACGGTCTACACGATCAACGAGCCGGTGGCGGGCGGCGCCTCCGCGGCCATGGCGGCCCGCGGCCTCACCCAGAAGGTGACCATCGGCTCCATCGACGGTGGGTGCGACGGCGTCCGCGACGTCCGGTCCGGTAAGTACGCGGCCACGGTCATGCAGTTCCCGGTCAGGATGGCCACGCGAGGCGTCGACGCGGTCATCGAGTACGCCAAGAGCGGCAAGAAGCCGCACGGACTCTCTGACACGGGCACCGTGCTCATCACCGACAAGCCGGTGGACGGACTGGCGTCTCAGAATACGGACTGGGGACTGAAGCGTTGCTGGGGATGACGTACCGACGTCGAGCGGTCGAAGGGGATCAGGCTGACCGATGAGAACATCTGTCACCGGCCACGCCGTCGGCAGTGAACGGCACGCCCGGCTCCGGGAGAGACTCCGGTACGCCCTGCGCACGCCGGCCATCGGCCCTCTCACTGCTCTGGTCATTGCCGTGGTGGTCTTCTCGATCATCACGGATACGTTCCTGACGTCGCAGAACCTCTCGCTGGTGCTCCAGCAGTCCATCGTGATCGGCACTCTGGCACTGGGCCAGTCCCTGATCATCCTCACCGCCGGCATCGACCTCTCGAACGGCGCCATCGCGGTCCTCGGCACGATCGTCATGGCCAAACTCGCCTTCGAAGGTGGCAACCCCGGGGGGGCTCTGCTTCTCGGCCTGGCCGTGGCGACGTTCCTGGGACTGGTGAACGGCCTGCTCGTCGCCCGGCTGGGCTTGCCCCCCTTCATCGTGACCCTGGGCGCCCTGACCGTCGTTTTCGCGGTGAGCAGGCTCTACTCCGATTCGCGCAGCTATCAGGTGACCTCTGATCTGCTCCTGTTCTGGGGGTACGGCATCCAGCTCGGAGCGATGCGCCTCACCTGGGGGACGTTCCTGCTCGTGGGCCTCTACGGGCTGTTTTGGTACGTATTCGCCAACACCGCCTGGGGCCGGCACGTCTACGCCGTCGGCGACGCACCCGAGTCCGCCCGCCTGACCGGCATCAACGTGTGGAGCACGGTCCTCTCGGTCTACGTCACCGCCGGATTCCTCTACGGCATCGCCGCCTGGCAGGCCCTCGGCCGGATCGCCAACGCCGACCCGAACGCCTACCAGACGGCCAACCTGGAGAGCATCACCGCCGTCGTGCTCGGCGGCACCAGCTTGTTCGGCGGCCGGGGCAGCATCATCGGCACGCTGATCGGGGCCCTCATCGTCATTGTGCTCCGCTCCGGCCTCACTCAGGCGGGCATCGACAGTCTCTACCAGGATGTCGCGACCGGGACCCTCGTCGTCGTCGCGGTCGGCGTCGACCAGGTCCTGCGGCGAAGCGGTTCACGCTGATGCCGGGGTCCAGGCCGTGCCTGTCGTGGCTCCCCTGTCCTTCTTCGGACGCGGTCTCCACACAAGGCCGTCACCACGCGACTGGTGAGGCCCCGCCGAGGTGAGCCGAGCATCCCCGAGGAAGCCGGGCCGGCGCACGGCTCAGTCGCGGTCCATGCCGGCCAGGCAGTCCTTCACCGCCTCCTCCGGCACGTCGGGCACGAGTTCGGCGCCGTCCGGGCCGTCGAGGACGAAGGCGAGCCGGCCGGGCGCGGTGCCCGCGGCCTTCTTGTCGAGCCGCATCAGGGCGATGAGGCGGTCGATGTCCGCCGAGCCCGGAAGTCGCCAGGGCAGCCCGTAGTGCCGTACGACCGCGAGGTGTTCGTCCGTCCGGGCCTGGTCGATGCGGCCGAGGGCGCCCGCGAGCCGCCCCACGAAGGCCGTGCCGATGGCGACGGCCTCGCCGTGGCGGAGGTCGAAGCCGGTCTCCGTCTCCAGCGCGTGGGCCAGGGTGTGGCCGTAGTTGAGCAGGTGGCGCGGTCCGGTGTCGCGTTCGTCGGCCGAGACGATCTCGGCCTTGCGCCGCACGCTCGCCGTGATCTGTTCGACGGTGGTACGGCCGCGCAGGTCGCCGGCGCCGATGAAGTGGCAGCGGGCGATCTCGCCGTAGCCGTTGCGCCATTCGCGCTCGGGCAGGGTGGCGAGGTGGTCGGTGTCGCAGAGCACCGCCTTGGGCTGCCAGTACGTACCGACCAGGTTCTTGCCCTCGGGCAGGTTGACGGCGGTCTTGCCGCCGGTGCTGGCGTCCACCTGGGCGAGCAGGGAGGTCGGCAGGTGGATCACGGGGACGCCCCGGTGGTAGAGCGCGGCGGCCAGACCGACGGTGTCGGTGGTGGTGCCGCCGCCGCACGAGACGACGACGTCGCCTCGGGTCAGGCCGGCGTCGGCGAACCGGCGGCACAGTTCGCCGACCGTGGCCAGCGTCTTGTGCGGTTCCCCGTCCCGCGTCTCGATCAGCCGGTACGGGACGCCGGGGTCGGGGACGAGGTCGGCGGGGCGCGCCGAGACGATCACGGCCCTGCCCGCGCCCAGTTCGGCCACTGTTTCGGCGAGCCGGTGGCGGACGCCGGCGCCGATGTGCACGTCGTAGGAGCGCTCGCCCAGCTCGACGCGGACGCGGCCGGGTCCGCCGCCCTGGTCGCTCCTGCTGTGCTCGCTGCTCTTGCCGCGTTCACTGCTGTTGTCTCTCGTGTCGCTCTGCACGGGTGCTCCTGGGGCCGGGGGGTGCGGTGACGAGGGTGGCTCGGTGGTGGTCAGCCGACCAGGCGGGTGTCCGGATGGCGGGCGTGGAGTTCGGCGGGCAGGTCCTCCCGGCGCCTGACATCGAGTTTGCGGAAGACACGGGTCAGGTGCTGTTCGACGGTACTGGGGGTGACGTGAAGCATGGCGGCGATCTCCCGGTTGGTGTACCCGACGACCGCCAGCCCGGCGACCCTGCGCTCGGCCATGGTCAGTGAGGTGGCCGCGGACCGCTCCAGCTGTGCGGGGTTGCCCTCGGGCAGCAGTTGCTCGCAGAGCCGCTCGGCGCCGCAGGACTTGGCGACGTGCCAGGCACGGCGGACGACGCGCTGGGCGCTGCGGCGTTCGCCCGCCGTGGTGTGCGCGTCGGCCAGTTCGGTGAGCACGAGGGCGAGTTCGTACCGGCCGCCGTGCCGGCTCAGGATGTCGGCGGCCTCGCCGAGCAGTTTCGTACGGCGGCCCGCCGGGCCGAGCGCGGCGGCCACGCGCAGCGCGAGGCCGCGGTGCGGGGAGTCACCGCCGCCGAGCCGTGCGAGGTGTTCGTCGAGCAGCCACTTGGCCTGGTCGCGGTTGCCGAGCCGTAGCCAGGCCTCCGCGGCGCTGGTGCACCAGGGAACGATCTGGGCGCCGCCCAGTCCCCAGGCCCGGATGCGCTCGCCGCACAGCAGAAAGTCGGCGAGCGCGGCCCGGTGGCGGCCCGCGGCGGACGCGTACTCGCCGCGGGCGTGCAGATAGTGAAGTCCGTAGCGGGTCTGGAGCAGCGCGTCGGGCACGGGCCGGTTGACGTGGCGTGCGGCGAGTTCGAGCCTGCCGATGCGGACGGCGGCGGTGATCGCGGTGCCCAGCGGCAGGCCGATGACGACACCCCAGCTCTCCGGGGTGATGAGGGACAGCGCCTCCTCGGCCTGTTCGGCGGCCTGGACCAGGTGGCCCAGGCGCAGACAGGCCTCCGCGCGGGCGGCGGTGAGGGCCGCCTGCCAGGCGGGGGTGTTTGCGCAGCGCGGGTCGGCGAGGAGCTTGTCGCACCAGTCCAGCGCCTGCTGGGCCTGCCCGCCGTAGAGTTGCGCCAGCAGGGCCAGCAGGCAGGCCTCGCCGCCCCAGGGTGAGTCGCCGGACCAGCGGAAGTCGCCGATGATGCCGTGGATGCGGGGCAGGGAGTCCCGGCCGAGTCCGCTGATGAGGTGCCCGGCGACCTCGGCGGCGGCCGAGAGGGAGGGTTCGGTGGTGAAGCGCCTGGTGTCGGCCGTCACCCGGGGCTGGGTGGGGTGGACGAGGCCCGGGTGGGTGCAGGCCAGCCAGGTCGACAGGTCGCGGAACTCCTCTTTCTCGGCGACGATCTGGCGGCTTTTCAGATGGGTGAGAACGCGGGCCAGTTCGTCGGCCCGGCCGTGCCAGGCGAGGCGGCGTACGACGTCGGTCCACTCGCGGGTGCCGAGCCGGTCGGCGAGCACGGCGGCGACCGACGGTGCGAGGTGCCCGGCCGCGGCGAACGGGTTGACCTGCCACTGGGCGTCGGCCAGTTCGGCCCGGACGGTCGCGCGCAGGGTGGGTTCTCGGCAGGATCCCTCGGCCATCGTCAGGTGGTCGACGGCCTCGCGTGCCCTGCCTTCGGCGAGGAGTTGGCGGGCGGCCTCGCGCAGCACGTCGCATTCCCAGCTCTCCTGGGCCTCCCCGGCGCGGGCGAGCCGGTCCGCGACGACAGTGGCGGGCGCGCCGTCCTG
The DNA here is from genome assembly GCF_900290235.1 of Streptomyces sp. MA5143a. Taxonomy (GTDB): domain Bacteria; phylum Actinomycetota; class Actinomycetes; order Streptomycetales; family Streptomycetaceae; genus Streptomyces. The sequence continues at coordinate 8,549 of NZ_OLMK01000061.1, read as the reverse complement.
GTGGAGCAGTTCGGCGGCCCGGCGGTGCAGGTCGCCCGCCTGGTCGACCGGCAGGTCGTCGATGATCGCGCGGGCGGCGGTGGGGTGCCGGAAGCGGGTGCCGTCGAGAAGTCCGGCCGTGGTCAGTGTGTCGAGGGTGCCGGTGATGGTGCCGGTGCCCAGACCGGTGAGGCGGGCGATGTGCTGGGGACGGGCGCTGTCCCCGAGGACGGCGAGGGCGCGGGCGACGGCGAGGACTTCGGGTTCCCCGCGGCGTACACACCGCAGCAGCTCGCGGGCGTAGGCCTGATGGGGAGCGCTCCCAGCCCGTGCGTCGTGGATCAGCGCGTGCAGCAGCCGCAGGTTGCCGCCGCTGAGATCGCCGAAGTCGGCGGCGAACCGGTCGGCGGCGTGCTCGCCCAGTTCAGCGGCCAGCAGCCGGTGTACGCCCTCGCGGGTGAGCGGCCTGACGGGGATGCGGTGGAAGGCCGGCTGCCGGTACAGCTCGGCGCACAGCACCGGTTGGGTGCCGTGGGTCTCGGCGTGGTCGGTGACCAGCAGCAGGATGGGAAGCGCCTTCATCCTGCGGGCGAGATGGGAGAGGCAGCGCAACGAGGGCTCGTCGCCGGCAGAGAGGTCGTCGACGGCTATCACCATCGGGTGGCCGTCACCGACGAGGCGGCGGAACGCGTGGTGGATCTCGTTGTGGCTCTCGGGGGTGTCCGGCAGCCCCGACAGGGCGGCCAGCAGGGCGTTCATGTCCGCGGGCACTCCGGGGCTGTCGAACAGCTGGGTCAGTACACCGAAGGGGAGGGTCTTCTCGACGGGTGTCGCTTCGGCGCGCAGCACGAGCGCGCCGGACTGCTCGGCGTACCGGACGAGGTCGAGCAGGAGCCCGGTCCGGCCGCTGCCCGGGGGACCGTCGAGCAGGACGTGCTGTCCCTGCCCTCTCGCGCACTCCTCGAAGAAGGTACGGAGCCGCAAGACGCTTCCGTCCCGCTCGACCAGTTTCATGTGCCACCTGCCCAGACATTCACAAAACGAGCTCACCGACGCTCGGCGGCAACGGGGACCGCACTGTCTCCGCCGCTTTCCACCGAGTGGGTACATCCGCCAGGTTCGCATTACTCAAGCCCTTGCACCCCCCTTAATAGACCCCTATGTGCCGGTGATTCACGCCGCCCTCCGCAACACCGCCCTATATCGCTGGCGGTTTCGGACGCCGTCCCTTGAACACCCCCCTAACCACCCGAGAATTCGGTCCGATCCGCTGGCGGCGGACGGTGGTCTTGGTGAAGGCTGACGCGGTTGCACCCGGGAGTGAGGGCGGTCATGTCGGCAGGATCACCATGGATTCGCAGGTTTCATCCGGCTGAGGGGGCGGCGGCGCGTGTCGTCTGCCTGCCGCATGCCGGAGGCTCGGCCAGTTTCTACTTTCCGTTGTCACGGGCGCTCGCGCCGTCGTCGGAGGTCCTGGCCGTCCAGTATCCGGGGCGGCAGGACCGGCGTGCCGAGCCGTGTGTGGACGAACTGGGCAAGCTCGCGGACCTCGTGGTGGACGAGTTGGTGCCGTGGCTCGACCGGCCGCTGGTGCTGTTCGGGCACAGCATGGGGGCGACGGTCGCGTTCGAGGTGGCGACACGACTGCGGCGACGGGGTGTCGTACCGCTGGAGCTGTTCGCGTCGGGCCGCCGGGCGCCCTCCACGCACCGCGAGGAGTCGACGTACCTGCTGGACGACGACGCCCTGATCGCCGAGGTGTTCCGGCTGGCCGGCGACGACATGGAGATACCGGACGAGGAGCTGGTCCGGATGACGCTCCCCGCGATACGCAGCGACTACAAGGCCGCCGAGACCTACCGGCACCATCCGGGCGAGCCGTTGTCCTGCCCGATCACCGTGCTGACCGGCGACCGGGATCCCAAGGTGACGGCCGAGGAGGCCGCCGCGTGGCGGACGCACACGACGGCGCGGTGCGATGTGCGGACGTATCGCGGCGGGCACTTCTTCCTGGCGCCGCACCTCAGGGAGATCGCGGCGCTCGTCGAGCGGGCGGCTCGCGGAGGTCAGGACGCATCGACGGGCTCGTGACCGCGAGGGGGTGCCGTTCGGACCAGCTCGGCTCGGGACGCGAGGTGGTCCGAACGGCACCCGCTACCGCCTCACCTCGGCCCGGCGCCATTGTCCGCCGCAAGCCACGGGGGCAGTTCACGGCGCCCGCTGACGTCTAACTTGCGGTAGACGCGGGTCAGGTGTTGCTCGACCGTGCTCGCCGTGATGTGCAGGCGTTCGGAGATCTCCCGGTTGGTGGAGCCGACCGCGGCGAGGGCGGCCACCCGGCGTTCCTGTTCGGTCAGCGCCGCGGCCCGGCCCGGGGACGGCTCCGGTGGTGCGCCCTCGGGGATCATCAGGCGGCACAGCCACAGCGCGCCCGCCTCCCTCGCGAACAGCCAGGCCCTGCGGGCGGTGTCCCGTGCCGCGCGCTGGTTGCCGAGCCGCTCGTGCACCTCGCTGAGGTTGGCCAGGGCGGCGGCCAGCTCGTACTTGTCCCCGTAGTCCTCCAGGGTCTCCACTGCCTGGGCGAGCAGATGGACGCCGCGCTCGGGGCGGGTGGCACGGCCGAGCAGCCGAAGGGCGGCGCCTCGGTCCCTTCCGCTCAGCGTGTGGCGGTCGAGCAGGGGCCGCAGCAGCAGCCGGGCCTCCTTCCTGTCGCCCTGCTGCAACCACGCGGCAGCGGCGCCGAGTTGCCAGGGCACGCGTCCGGTGAGGCCGGGGCCCAGGCGCGTGGGCAGCGCCTCACAGGCGCGGAAGTCGGCCAGTGCGGCGTGTCCCCGGCCGGTCGCGAGGCGGTGCTCGCCGCGCGCGTACAGGTAGCAGAGCCCGTAGCGGCTCTGCAGCATCGCGTCCGGTACCCCGGTTTTCATGTACGCGTCGGCGTCGCCGATCCTGCCGAGCCGGATGGCCGCGCGGACGGCGCACCCCAGGGGCTGGCCGATCGTGGCGCCCCATCCCTGGGGCGGAACGAGGTCGAGCGCGCGGCGCGCGTCGTCATGCGCGGTGGTGAGGTCGCCCCGGAGCAGGGCCACTTCGCCGCGCAGCGCGGTGAACACGGCACGCCAGGTGAGGCCGGTGCCGTCGAGCGCCGTGTCGCCGAGCAGTTTGTCGCACCATGCCTGGGCGGTGTCCAGGCGGTCGGCCTGGATGAGCACCACGACCGCCGTCTGCGCGACCACACCGCTCCACACCGAGTCCGCGTCGAGGCAGCCGGTCTGGAGGGCGAGTTCGGCAGCGGAGGCCGCCTGCCGGTCGGGGCCGGTCGCCAGGATGCGGACCAGGTCGGCGGCGAGCGCCAAGCACGGATCGCCGGTCTCCTCGCCGTCCGACCGCGGCGTCGGTGGTGGTGGTGCTTCGATGGATACGGCGTGCTCCGGGTACACGGCCCCCAGCCAGTCGGCGAGGTCCCGGTGCTGCGGGTGCGTGCCGGGCAGCGCCGCGAGCACCGCCACCGCGTCGTCCACCTGCCCGTACCAGGCCAGCCGCCAGACAAGGTCGCTCACTTCCGTGTTCCCGAGGTGCCCCGCGAAGAAGTCGGCCTGCTGGGCGGCGAGATGACGGGCGGCGGAGGCGGGTGAGTGGCACCATTCGAGCCGGGCGGCGGTGGCACGGAGGGCGGCGCGTTCCCGCGCGTCGGTGGTGCCGCCGAGCGCCAGGTCGAGGTAGCGCAGGGCCTGGGACAGATGCCCTTCCCGGACCGCGTCCCGCGCCGCGGCTCGGAGGTTGGCCACGGCCCAGGGGGCGTCCGACCAGGCGGCGCTGAGGAGATGTTTCGCGATGCACCGGGCCGGCGCCCCACCTTCGAACATGCACTCGGCCATCCGTACGTGCAGGGCCGCCGCCTCGGAGGCCGGCAGACTCTCGTCCTGTGGTGCGGCGACGCGGTCGCCGTGCGTGGCGGCCTCGCGGCCACCGCCGGGTATCGACACGGTGTCGCCCTCCGCCTCGCCCCGGCCGAGCAGGAGGGACTGCAGGACCAGCGGGTTGCCGCCGCTGCGGAGGAAGAGTTCCGCCGTGTGCGGGTACGCGGTGGTGTCGCCGAGGTGGCGGGCGGCGAGCCTGGCCACCCCGTCCAGGGACAGTGGGTGCAGGGTGATGTGTCCGAGACCGGGCGTGCGGTACAGCGGGAGGAGCCGCTGTACCGCGGGACCGCGGCCCGCGTCGTGGGTCACGATCCCGAGGACGCGGGCGGACCTCAGCCGGGACATGACGTGGACGATGTAGTCCAGGGACTCGGGATCGACGTAGTGGATGTCGTCGACCGAGATCACCAGGACCTCGTGCTCGGCCAGTGCGGTGATCTCCCTGGCGACACGGTGCGCGTCCGCCGCCGCCTCCTCCTCGGGCCACGCCTCCCGCCGGTCGCACAGCGGGGTGGGCAGCGGGGTGCCGACGCCGACCTGCCTCAGCACCCCGAAGGGCACCTCGGCGTCGTCCGGTAAGGCTGTCATGGCGACGGTGCGGACACCCGGCCCCGAGACCGCGTCGAGGTAGTCGTGGACCAGTCGGCTCTTGCCCGTACCACGGGCGCCCTGGATGACGGCAAGCCTGGAGTGGCCCGCCTCGGCGTCGGCCAGGAGCCGGTTGAGTTCGGCCACGGCGTCCGTGCGCTCGATGAGCGAGCCGAGGAGGCCGCTTCGCGCGACCCTGGCCTGAAGGACATTGCTGAGACCGGAACCGTGCGCCGACTCTTCCTTACACGCAGAAACACCTTTGAAGGCTGCTATCGCAGCTTTGTTCCACACCCACGAGCCTATGAGCCCGCGCCGTGCAGAAGCGCACACTGTCGCTGTGTCTTAATGCTTTCCTAACCCTTTTGACAAAGCGATCACCGAACATCCATTGTTTCTTGGTCCTTTCTTTTGCAAGAAAGGTCTTGCCCAGGGTTGGCGGGGGCCGTGATGGCAGCCACGACCCTCTCGTGCTCGTCGCGGTGCACCATGGCGTGCGCGATCCGCTCCCGCCCGTCCCGCACGGTCGAGCACAACTTGCCGGTCTGGGTGAGCTGTTCATCACCGACCAGGCGCCGCCTCCGGATGATCGGTTCGACCGCTCCCCGGGGTGCGTCCGGCCCGACCATGGCGTCGAACGCGCCCTCCCATTCGTCCACCGTGCGCGGCTTCGGCACGAACCGGTACGAGGTCCGCCAGTCCGCGTCACGGTTGCGGTACCGCAGCACGTGGTACTCGCCCTCGCGCACCAGCTGGTAGTCGGTGCCGTCCTGCGTCTGCACCTCGTCGCACACCCGCAGGGGCTCGACGAAGGACAGCCCGCCGAACCCGACGTCGGCCAGCCAGTCGTCACCGTCGAGCCGGACCCGGACGAGCATGTGCTCGATCGGCGGACCGAACACGTTGCCGGGGAACAGTGTGCTGGCCGCGATGAGGTCCGTCTCGAAGCCCAGCTCCGCGAGCAGCCGCCGGAACATGCCGTTGAGCTGGGTGCAGATTCCGCCGCGCCTGCCGCACACCACCGTCTCGAACGTCTCGTCGACGTCGAGGACGGCGATGTTGTCCAGGTCGAGCTCGGCGACATGGCCGTTGTCGTAGGGGATGGCCTCCAGATGCCCGCGGTGCAGCCGGGTGAGCGTCTCCAGGGTGGCCGTCGCCGGTCCCGCGTGACCCAGGGTCCGCAGGTACCGATCCACGTCGAACACGCCTATGCCTCCTGTGTGGTGAGTTCCAGCCGCAGCTGCTCGGCGAGCAGTTGCGGGGTCGGGTGGTCGAACACGAACGTCGACGACAGCCGTACGGCGGTGGCCTCGCTCAGCCGGTTCCTCAGTTCCACGGCGGTCAGCGAGTCGAAGCCCGCCTCGAAGAAGAACGCGTCGGCGGGGAAGCTCTCCGCGGCGGGCAGTCCGAGGACCTGGGCGGCGGTGCTCCTGATCAGCGCCTGCAGGATCTCTTCCTGCTCGTCGGCCGACAGCCCGGCCAGCCGGGCCGCGAGGGGTTCCTCGACCTCCGTCCCGGTGAGGGGCGCGGTCGCGGCCCGGCGGACGCGCCGGACGAGCCCGTGCAGCAGGTGCGGGAGCGTCCCGTCGGCCGCCTGCGCGCGCAGGGCCGTGTAGTCGAGCCGTACGGGCACGGCGAGGGTGTCACCCCCGCGCAGTGCCGCGTCGGCCAGCGCCGCGTCGAACAGGGCGAGGCCCTCGTCCGGGCCGAGCGGCGCGAGTCCGCCGCGTGACAGCCGCTTGCGGTCGGTCTCGGTGAGCCCGGACGTCATCCCGCCGGCCTGGTCCCACAGTCCCCACGCCAGGGTGAGCGCGGCCCGGCCCTCCGTGCGTCGACGGTGGGCGAGGGCGTTGAGGTAGGCGTTGGCTGCGGCGTAGTTGCCCTGCCCGGCGCCGCCCATGAGCCCGGACACGGACGAGAACAGCACGAACGCGGCCAGGTCCAGGTCCTTGGTGAGCTCGTGGAGGTGCCAGGCCGCGTCGACTTTCGGCCGCAGGACGGTCGACAGCCGCTCCGCGGTGAGAGCGGTGAGCACACCGTCGTCGAGCACACCCGCCGTGTGGACGACGGCCGTGAGCGGCGCGCTCTGCGCGATGGTGTCCAGCAGCGCGGCGAGCGCGGCGCGGTCGGTGACGTCGCAGGCCTCGACGCGGACGTATGCGCCCAGTGCGGTCAGCTCGGCCTCGAGTTCGGGGGCTCCGGGGGCGTTGGGCCCGCTGCGGCTGGTCAGGACGAGGTGGCGGACGCCGTGTTCGGTGACCAGCCGGCGGGCGACGAGTGCCCCGAGGGAGCCTGTGCCGCCGGTGACGAGGACAGTGCCGTCCGGATCGAGGGTCCTCGGTGTCGTGTCCCGCTCGCCGCCGGTGCGGCCGGCCCCGGCGTCCGTGGCACCCCGGACGAACCGGGGGACGTACGCGGTACCGCCGCGCAGGGCGAGTTGGGGTTCTCCGTTCGACAACGCGGCCGGCACCTGGTCGACCGACTCGTCGTCCACGTCGACCAGGACGACCCGGCCCGGGTGCTCCGACTGGGCAGCCCGCAGCAGGCCCCACACGGCCGCGGCGGCCAGGTCGTTGACGGGGTCGTGGGCGTCGACGGCGACGGCGCCCCGGGTGAGGGCGAGCAGCCGGGTGCCGTCGAGAGCGGGCTCCGCGAGCCACGTCTGCACGACGGACAGGACGTGCGAGGTGAGCGCGTGTACGGCTGCCGGGCCTTCCGTACCACCGTCGTTCTCCGCTGCCGCGCGGGCGACGTCGAGGACGATCAGCTCGGGTACGGGCGATCCGTCGGCCGACGCCGCCACGAGTTCGGCGATGTCGTGCGCGCCGCTGACACGTACGGTGGCCGGTTCCTCCTTCGTGGGGTGAGTGACGGCCTTGTGCCACTCGACGCGGTAGAGGGACTCGGCGCCCGGGGCGGGCGCGGCGAGCCGGTCGGTGGCCGCGGGTCGGGCGACGACGGACCGGATGCTGACCACGGGGGCGCCGGTGCAGTCCGCGAGCTGGGCCGTGGTGGCACCGCTGCCGGACCGGACCACACGGACGCGGATGTGCGGGGTGCCGGCCGCGTGCAGGGTGACTCCGTTCCACGCGAACGGCAGCACCGTCCGCCCCTCCCCTCCTTCGTGGTCGCCGTGGAGCATCGACGCGTGGAAGGCGGTGTCCAGCAGCGCGGGGTGGATGCCGTAGCGGGCGGCTTGCTCGTGGTGTTCCTCGGGCAGCGCGGCCTCCGCGAAGACCTCGTCACCGCGTGTCCACGCGGCCGTGAGCCCCCGGAACACGGGCCCGTAGTGGTACCCGGCCGCGGCGACCGCCTCGTACGCCGCGTCGAGGGAGAGGGGCCGGGCGTCCTTGGGCGGCCAGACGGCCAGGTCGAAGTCCGCGGGCTCCGCCGTGGTCGTGAGGGTGCCGCTCGCGTGGCGGGTCCAGGGAATTCCGGGGTCGTCCCCCTCGGACCGTGAGTGGACGGTCAGGCCCCCGTCCGCCTGTACGGCGACCTGGAGTTGGACCGCACCGTGCTCGGGGATGACGAGGGGCGCCTCGATGATGAGCTCGTCGACGCCGGCGTACCCGGTCTCCTGCGCGGCGTGCAGGCTGAGCTCGACGAAACCGGTGCCGGGCATGAGGACCGTACCCGCGATGGAGTGGTCGCACAGCCACGGCTGGGACTTCCTGGAGATCACCCCGGTGAACACGGCCCCGCCCGAGCCCGGCAGGTCGAGCTTGCTCTGCAGCAAGGGGTGTTCGGGCGCCGAGAGCCCTGCGGACGTCACGTCGAACGTCCGGGGTGCCGTGTCCAGCCAGTACGGCTGGTGCTGGAAGGCATAGGTGGGGAGGTCGACGTGCTTGCCGCCCGGCAGGAGCGCGGGCCAGTCGAGGCTGGAGCCGCGGGTGTGGAGAGTGGCGACACCGGTCAACAGGGCGCGCGCTTCGCGGTCGTCGGGGCGGAGGGTGGGCACGCAGGCGGTCGTGTCGAGGATGTCGTTGACTGCCGAGGTCAGGTGCGGGGTCGGGCCGAGTTCCAGGAACGTGGTCACGCCCTGGTCGGCGAGGGTACGGACCGCCT
>NZ_OLMK01000084.1 GCF_900290235.1 Streptomyces sp. MA5143a | reverse complement strand
CACAAGCAATCAAACGGACACGCCACCGGCGAGTGAACCTGACCAGGCACTACTAGTAGGACTGTCGAGGATCGGCGGGCGGTTGACCAGGGGCGGACCGTCCGTCCGCAGGATCGGCTTTCCGTCCTCGATGACCTGGCCGAGCAACTGAGGGTTGCCGAGCATGCTGCGCAGCGTCGTCGTGGACCACTGCTTGGAGTCGCTGCGCGTGCCTGTGGTCTGGCGTGAGGTGTGGCCTGGCGACGGGACGCCCTCCTTGTTGAGGTCGTTGACGATCTGCATGAGCGAGTCCTTGGTCAGGACCCGCTCCACGATCCGCTTGATCGTCTTGGCCTCGTCCTCGTTGACCGCGAGGACCTTGCCCGCCCCGTTGGGGTTGGGGACGACCATGTACCCGTACGGGACCCGACCGCCGGTGTAGCGGCCCTCGCGGCGCAGGTGCTCGTGCGCGCTGGACACCCGCATCCCGATGGTGTCGGACTCCAGCTCGGCGAAGACCGCGATCACCTTCGCCATGGCTCGGCCCATGGACGACGGACGACGTGAGGTCGAGCGGCTCCGTCGCCGACGCGAGCGCAACGCTCTGGTGCTCGGCGAGTCGCATGATCTCCGCGAAGTCGACCGTCGAGCGCGCAAGGCGGTCGATCTTGAAGAACACGATCACGTCCAGCTCGGCGAGCCTGGTCAGGATGCGTTGCAGGCCCGGCCGGTCGAGCCCGCGCGAGAAGCCCGAGACATCGATGTCCTCCTCGGCGGCCACGACCTCCTAGCCGCTTGCCTCGCACAACGCCTCACAGGACGCGCGCTGGCGTTCCGGCGAAGTCGTCTCGTCGGTTTCGCGCGATAGGCGAACATAGATAGCGGCGCGCATCCCCGGCGCGCCGGCCGGGACGCCCTTCCGGCGTCGGGCACGGGGCATAGCCCGTGCTGTGACAGGCGTTGGTTCTGTCATGAGACGACCTTATATCCGGAGGTATGTGTGTCCTGTCTCATCGTCCAGTCCGACAAGACCCTGCTCCTGGAGGTCGACCACGAGCGGGCGGACGAGTGTCGTCGGGCCATCGCTCCGTTCGCCGAGCTGGAGCGGGCTCCGGAGCACATCCACACCTACCGCGTGACACCGCTGGGGCTGTGGAACGCGCGGGCCGCCGGCCATGACGCGGAGCAGGTCGTGGACGCGCTGGTCGAGTTCAGCAGATACCCGGTGCCGCACGCGCTGCTCGTCGACATCGCCGAGACGATGGACCGCTACGGCCGGCTCACCCTGAGCAAGCACCCCGCACACGGCCTCGTCCTCACCACCACCGACCGCCCGGTCCTGGAGGAGATCCTGCGGTCGAAGCGGATCGCCCCGCTGGTCGGCGCCCGGATCGACCCGGACACCGTCGCCGTGCATCCCTCGGAGCGGGGGCAGATCAAGCAGACGCTGCTGAAGCTGGGCTGGCCGGCCGAGGACCTCGCCGGGTACGTCGACGGCGAGGCGCACCCGATCGAGCTGCACGAGGACGGCTGGGCGCTGCGGCCCTACCAGAAGCAGGCCGTGGAGAACTTCTGGCACGGCGGCAGCGGTGTCGTCGTCCTCCCCTGCGGCGCGGGGAAGACGCTGGTCGGGGCCGGTTCCATGGCGCAGGCGAAGTCGACCACGCTGATCCTCGTCACCAACACCGTCTCCGCCCGGCAGTGGAAGCACGAGCTGGTGAAGCGGACCTCGCTGACCGAGGACGAGATCGGCGAGTACAGCGGGACCCGCAAGGAGATCCGTCCGGTCACCATCGCGACGTACCAGGTGCTGACGACGCGGCGGAAGGGTGTCTACCCGCACCTGGAGCTGTTCGACTCCCGTGACTGGGGCCTCATCGTCTACGACGAGGTGCATCTGCTGCCCGCGCCCGTCTTCAAGTTCACCGCCGACCTCCAGGCGCGGCGGCGGCTCGGTCTGACGGCGACGCTCGTCCGTGAGGACGGGCGGGAGTCGGATGTGTTCTCCCTGATCGGGCCCAAGCGGTTCGACGCGCCCTGGAAGGAGATCGAGGCGCAGGGCTACATCGCGCCCGCCGACTGTGTCGAGGTCCGGGTGAACCTCACCGACTCCGAGCGGCTCGCCTACGCCACCGCCGAGCAGGAGGAGAAGTACCGCTTCTGCTCCACGACCGCGACCAAGCGCCGGGTGACCGAGGCGATCGTCCGCCGCTTCGCCGGGCAGCAGATCCTCGTCATCGGTCAGTACATCGACCAGCTCGACGAGCTGGGCGCCCATCTGGACGCTCCGGTGATCAAGGGCGAGACGTCGAACGCGCAGCGCGAGAAGCTGTTCGACGCGTTCCGCGAGGGCGAGATCAACGTCCTGGTGGTGTCCAAGGTCGCCAACTTCTCCATCGACCTGCCGGAGGCGACCGTCGCGATCCAGGTGTCCGGTACGTTCGGCTCCCGCCAGGAGGAGGCCCAGCGGCTGGGCCGGGTCCTGCGCCCCAAGGCCGACGGCCACCAGGCGCACTTCTACTCCGTCGTCGCCCGCGACACGATCGACCAGGACTTCGCCGCCCACCGCCAGCGCTTCCTCGCCGAACAGGGCTACGCCTACCGGATCATGGACGCGGACGAAATCCTGGCGGACGACGCCTGAGCGGACCGCCGCGCGACGCCTGAGCGGGGCGCCGCGCGACGCCTGGCGACGCCCGGCGTCCGACGACGCCCGACTCCCGGCGGTGACGGCGCCCCGGCGCAAGCTGCCACCCTCGCCTGTGGTCGGCGTGGTGCATGGCCGGAGCCAGGGGGGACCGGCTCCGGCCATGCGGGGGGTGGGAGGAATGGTTTCGGGACGCTCTGAGCGTCGTGCGGCCGACGATGACGGTGGCCGTCGCCCTGAGTGCGATGCGGGCGGCGGATACCGGCGTCGGGCCGGCGGCGGGTGTGCGACGGACTCGGAGTGGGTGCGGGCCGCGCGGCGTCGGTGCGGGGCCCCGGAAGGGCAGGTGACCCCTCGCTCCGACGTGATGCCGTCGGGGCCTGTCGGTGGGCCGGGGTGCGTCAGGCGGGCCGGGGGCCCGTCACGCTGGTCGGGGCGCGTCAGGTGGGGCGGTGTATGCCCGCTTCTTCCGCGTACTCCCCGAGCACGATCACGCCGAAGGCGGCGCCCGCGAAGACCTTGACGGCCCTCAGGGCGTCCGCGAGGCGGTGGCGGGGGTGACGGTCGTCGAGGCCGGTCGCACCGGACGGCGGACCGGGTCGGCCGGCGGCCGAGGCTGGGATGAAGGTCGCTGCACTCATGTATCCATGGTGGAACGTCCGCCCGTGGATGGCGTCGGTCCATGGATGGAACTGGCTGAGCCCTCCGCTCACCCTCAGGTCCTGGCGCCCCCTAGTACCCCCGGCGTACCCGCCCCCTAGGGGGTACGGCGGCCGGACCCTCACCCGGCGCGCCGAAATCCGTTGGCCCTCTCCCCCTCGTCTCGCCTAAACTCTCCGCCCTTGCCCGCCTCCCGCTCGTGGAGCGCCGCCGTCCGGACGGAAACCGGCCGGCTCACCCCCACCACCGGATCCCGTGGATCCCGTAGGCCCCCGGAGGCACTCCCTTGTCCGCGCCCGCCGACGAAGAGATCAATCCCCTCACCCGCGAACGCGACCACCTCGCCGCCTCCCGTTCCGCGCTGCGCGCCATGCGGGAGGACGTGGAGGCGCTGGACATCCGGGACGTGACCGCGAACTGGGTGAACGCGGAGGTGCTCGCCCGCCAGATCGACGAGCGGATCAAGGCCCTCGCCGACCTGAGCGACACCCCGCTCTTCTTCGGCCGCCTCGACTATCTGCACGCCCCCGGCGCCGACCGGGCCGAGGGTGCGCAGGGCGAGAGGTTCTACATCGGGCGGCGGCATGTGCACGACGCGGACGGCGACCCGATGGTGATCGACTGGCGCGCCCCCGTGTCGCAGCCGTTCTACCGGGCGTCCAAGAAGGACCCGCTGGACGTCGGGCTGCGCCGCCGCTTCGGCTACACCGGCGGCGACCTCACCGCGTACGAGGACGAGCACCTCTCCGACCCCGCCGAGGCGGCGACCACCAGCAAGCTGCTCCAGCAGGAGATCGAGCGCCCCCGCGTGGGCCCGATGCGGGACATCGTCGCCACGATCCAGCCCGAGCAGGACGAGATCGTCCGCTCCGACCTGTCCGGCAGCCTCTGCGTCCAGGGCGGCCCCGGCACCGGCAAGACCGCCGTCGGCCTGCACCGGGTCGCCTACCTCCTGTACGCCCACCGTGAGCGTCTCTCCCGCACCGGCACCCTCGTCATCGGCCCGAACCGCTCCTTCCTGCACTACATCGAGCAGGTGCTCCCGGCACTGGGCGAGCTGGAGGTCAAGCAGGCCACCGTCGACGACCTGGTGGCCCATGTGGAGGTGCGGGGGACGGACGAGGCGGCCGCCGCCGTCGTCAAGGGCGACGCCCGGATGGCGGAGGTGCTCCGCCGCGCCGTCCGCTCGCACGTCACCCTGCCCACCGAGCCCGTCGTGGTCGTACGGGGGTCCCGCCGCTGGCGCGTCCCGGCGTACGAACTGGAGGACATCGTCAAGGAGTTGCTCGACCGGGACATCCGCTACGGCGCCGCCCGGGACGCCCTGCCGCAGCGGATCGCGCACGCGGTGCTCGTGCAGATGGAACGCTCCGGTGAGGCGCCCGACGACCGGGTGCAGGACGCGGTGGCCCGCAACACCGCCGTGAAGGCGGCCGTCAAGGCGATCTGGCCGCCCGTCGACCCCGCCAAGCTCGTCCTGCGGCTGCTCGCCGACGCCGACTTCCTCGCCGAGCACGCGCAGGGGGTACTGACCGACGACGAGCAGAAGACGATCCTCTGGGCGAAGCCGGCGCGGAGCGTGAGGACGGCCAAGTGGTCCGCCGCCGACGCCGTGCTGATCGACGAGGCCACCGACCTGGTGCAGCGCACGCACTCCCTCGGCCATGTCGTCCTCGACGAGGCGCAGGACCTGTCCCCCATGCAGTACCGGGCGGTCGGCCGCCGCTGCACCACCGGTTCGGCGACCGTCCTCGGGGACCTCGCGCAGGGCACCACCCCGTGGGCGACCCGGAGTTGGCAGGAGGCCCTGGCCCACCTGGGCAAGGCCGAGGCGCACATCGAGGAGCTGACCGCGGGTTTCCGTGTGCCGACCGACGTCATCACCTACGCCTCCCGGCTGCTCCCCCACATCGCGCCCGGCCTGACCCCGGTGGCCTCCGTCCGGGAGAACCCGGGCTTCTTCGACGTACGGCCCGCCGAGGACGACACACGGGTGATCGCCGCCTGCGAGGAGCTGCTGCGCAACGAGGGGTCGGTCGGTCTGATCGCCGCCGACGCGCGCGTACCGGCGCTGGCCGAGGCCCTCACGGCGGCCGGGATCGGTTACCTCGCGCCGGGTGAGGAGACGACGTACGAGACCCGCCTCACCCTCGTACCGGCGTCGCTCGCGAAGGGTCTGGAGTACGACTACGTGGTGCTGGACGAGCCGCGGGCCGTGGTCGACGGCGAGCCGGACGAGCGGACGGGCCTGCGCCGCCTGTACGTGGCCCTCACCCGTGCGGTGTCGGGCCTGATCGTGACGCACGCGGCTCCGCTGCCGCCGCAGCTGGCCCGAGCGCGGGACCCCCTGAGCCCCTGACACCCTGCGAACGCGGAGCGGCCCCCGGCCACCGACGAGGTCACCGGGGGCCGCTTCACGCGCGTCGGCCTACTTGAACTTGTTGCTGGTGGCCAGGTAGACCTCCTTGGCGTTCTTCCCCAGCCGCGGGCCGGTGATGAACGTGGAGCGGTCGCTCAGCGAGTTGTTGGAGACCAGGTAGGTACGGCCCTTGTGGCTCATGAACCAGGGGCCGCCGGAGGCGCCGCCGTTCAGGGTGCAGCCGACCATGTACTGCGCCGGGTAGTCGCTCGGGTAGCTGTAGCCGAGGACGAAGCGCTTGGTGGCGCCCTGGCAGTGGTACATCTTCGAGCCGTCGTACGGGGCCTCGGCCGGGTAGCCGCGCACCTTCATGTTCTTGACCTTGTTGGCGGCCGGGGCGTTGAACCACACCGGGAGCGCGGAACCGACGCGCTCCTCCAGCGACTTGGCGCCCTTCTCCGGCTTCACGTGGAGGACGGCGTAGTCGTACGCGGCGGCCACGGTGCCCTGGCTGGCGTTGCCGCCCTTGATCCAGGTGCCGGAGGTGGTGGCCCAGTCGGCCCAGAAGAGGCCGTACGGGGAGACGTTGCTCGCGCGGTAGTTGGCGGAGGCCTGGCTGATGTTCAGCCTGCCGGTGTTGTTGAAGGACGGGACGAAGGCGATGTTGCGGTACCAGCCGCCGCCCTTGCCCGCGTGGACGCAGTGGCCGGCGGTCCACACGAGGTTGGACTTGCCGGGGTGGGCCGGGTCCTTGACCACGGCCGCCGAGCAGACGCTGGAGCCCTGGGGGGTGGTGAAGAAGAGCTTGCCGACCGGGGCGGCGTTCTTGTGGTAGGTCGCCTTGACCTTGGAGGCGTTCTGCCGCTTCACCGAGCCGTCGGGCAGCCAGACCTTGGTGGTCTTGTTCGACCCCTTCGACACGTTGCCCGCGTCGGCGATCTCCGGCAGCCGCGTGGGCATCTGGGCCTTGGCCTTGGCGATGCGCTCGGGGGTCCAGAAGTCCGCGATGTAGGGGTTGGCGAAGTCCTCCGCCTTGGAGGCCCAGTCGTCGAAGTCCTGCCAGCCGCCGTTCTTCCACTTCTGCAACGCGTCACCGGAGAGTTCGGTGGGCACGCCCTCGGGCAGCTTGAAGCCGCCGATGGTGGTGTCGCCCCCGCCCTCGTTCTCACCGGTGTCGACGTCCGAGCCGGCGCCCGCCTGGGCGGTCGTCTCGCCCGAGGCCTTCGCGCCGCCCTCGTCGGACTTGCTGCATGCGGTGGTGGTGACCATGACCGCGGCGATCACGGCGGCGGCGGCCGTGAGACCGCGGCGACGTATGAATGGCATGGAGCCGTTCCCCCTGTGACTGAAACTTGTCATGCCCCGGCTTGGCCGGGGCGGACACAACTATGCACGCGGGACAGGGGCGAAATGATCGCCGGGAGGGCTCTCGCGGCGACTTCGCACACAACAACTACGTGGCGGATATCGATCCGTGATGTGACATCACGTCACCAGGTGACGTGCCGTCGGCCAACCGGTCCGGCGAACTCACAGCGTCTTCACAACGTTTGATTCTTCATCACTCCGACACCTCCCGCCTCTTGTGCACTACCGGCCAGTAGCGCGAATCTGACCTGCGCATGCCATCCCCGTCGGTGTGCCCCACCCCGGCCCCCGGGCGTCCCCCGCGCCGCGGTCCATCAGGAGGTCGCAGTGAAGACAAGTCCGCGCTCAGGCAGGTCCCGTCGTCTGCAGAGATCCGTGTTCACCGTGGGCGGCGCCCTCGCCCTGGTCGTCGGCGTGGCCGGCAGCGCGTTCGCGGCCCCGCCCGGGGCCCTGCCCGCCAACGCGGAAGCGCTGGAGAGGACATGGCAGCCGGCCTACGACTACGACACCGACGGCTGCTACTCGACCCCGGCGATCGGCCCGGACGGCACGGTCAACGGCGGCCTGAAGCCCACCGGCGCGCTCAACGGCGGCTGCCGGGACGCGTCCGACCTGGACAACACCAACGGCTACGCGCGCTCCAAGTGCAACAACGGCTGGTGCGCGGTCCTGTACGACCTCTACTTCGAGAAGGACCAGGCGGTCCCCGGCTCCAGCATCGGCGGTCACCGCCACGACTGGGAGCACGTGGCCGTCTGGGTGCGGGACGGCACCGCCCAGTACGTGTCGACGTCCGCGCACGGCGGTTTCAGCGTCCACCCGGCGTCGGCGGTCCGCTGGGACGGCACCCACGCCAAGATCGTCTACCACAAGGACGGCGTCCGCACGCACTGCTTCCGCCTCGCGGGCTCGGGCGACGAACCCCCGGAGAACCACAAGGGAACCTGGCAGTACCCGCCGCTCGTCGGCTGGAACGGCTACCCGTCCGGCATCCGCGAGAAGCTGGTCGCCTACGACTTCGGCAGCGCCAACTTCGGCCTGAAGGACGGCAGCTTCGAGTCCAACCTGGCGAAGGCGAAGCCGTCGGGGATCGCGTTCGACCCGTACGCGTGACGGAGCCGCCGCCAGGGGCTGCGCCCGGCTCACGTCTCCGAGGCGCACCCCCTGGTCTCGCGGCGCGCGCCCGCCGGCCAGACGACGTCCACGGGCAGGCCCGCGCGGCGGGCGGCGGCCACGGCCGTGGCGGTGCCTCCCCGGGCGGTGGACGTCTCGCCGTCCCAGACGGCGACCAACCGGTGGGCGCGCCGCACCAGTTCACGGTTGGCGTCCTCGTACGCCTGTCCGCCCGCGCTGTCGTGGCCGAGGACGAGCACCTCGGCCGCGGCCCCGAGCAGCCGGTCGAACGTCTCCGCCTGCTCGGCGCCCACCTGAAGGTCCCGGTAGTCCCGTGCCGGGATCACCGCGACCAGTCGGCCGCCGAGCGCGAGGACCGCCTCCGCGAACAGCGAGTCGGCGCCGCCGGCGAGACATGAGAGCCCGGTGATCCCCTCCTCCGCGTGCGGCCCGAGGAACTCCCGCAGGGCCCTGCGGACGAGGGGAACGCTCGCCTCGGTCAGGTCCATGTGCCCGGTCACGGCGATGGCGATCAAGAGGCCCCCACCCACTCGGCTGGCTCGGCTGGAAGGAATCCGCGGATCGTATGCCGCGGCCCCGCCGACGGGAAGTGCCCGGAGGTGGGAGCGTCAGTGCGAGGAACCCCACCACGTAGGGCGGCTACCGGCTGACCCGCGCTGAGCCCCTGCCAAAGACCGGCCGGCGTACGGCCAGGGAGCCACCGGGAAGCGGACGACTTTCCGCCCGGGTGCGGGCGTCGGAGGTGCCGCGTACGCGCGAGCGGAGCGATCCCCAGGCCCTGGGCGTCGGCGCACGCCGTCTCCCGGTCTCGCCCTCAGAGGGCCACGGCGGTGGAGACGCCCG
Organism: Streptomyces sp. MA5143a; assembly: GCF_900290235.1. Taxonomy (GTDB): domain Bacteria; phylum Actinomycetota; class Actinomycetes; order Streptomycetales; family Streptomycetaceae; genus Streptomyces. The sequence continues at coordinate 4,793 of NZ_OLMK01000084.1, read as the reverse complement.
CGTCGAGCGCGGTCCGCCACTCCCGTACGGCCTCGGCGTCGACCGGCGCGTCCCAGCCGCCGGGGCGGGCGGCGCCGCCGATGTGGAAGGCGTCCAGCCCGGCGGCGCCGAGGCGGGGCAGGTGGTCGAGGCGGAGACCGCCGCCGACCATGAGCCGCGGGGCGTAGCCGGGCTCGCCGCGCCGGGCGGCCTCCGCGAGGAGGGTCGGCAGTCCGGCGTCGACGCCGTCCGCCGAGCCCGCCGTGAGATACGTGTCCAGCCCCGGCAGGTCCGCGAGCCGCCCGCGCAGGGCGTCGCGGTCGGCGGCGCGGTCGATGGCACGGTGGAAGGTCCAGCGGCAGCCGTCGAGTTCGGCCACCAGCCGTTCCAGAACGGGCAGATCGGGATCGCCGAGCGGGTCGAGGAACCCGAGCACGAACTCCTCGGCCCCGGCCGCCCGCATGTCGCACGCGACCCGTACGAGCGCGTCCGCGTCTCCCGCCGCGAACCCGTCGGCGAGCCGCAGCATCACCCGCGCCGGGATGTCCACGGCCGCCCGCACCTCGACGAACGTCCGTACGGTCGGCGACAGCCCGTCGGCGCGCATGTCGGCGACCAGTTCCAGCCGGTCGGCTCCGCCGGTCTGCGCGGCGACGGCATCCCTGGCGTCCAGGGCGATGACCTCAAGGAGGACGGGCGTGGCCATGGGGCCCCTTCCGGTTCGGGCACGTCGTACGACGACAGCGGACGACTGCGGGCGACAACAGGTCTAGTCCAATTTACCAACAAACCCGTTCGTTGACCCGGGCCCTCACGTTTCGCGTACGGACGACCACGCTCCGCATCTACGCTCGGGAGCGGCGCGGAACTCCGCCACCGCCGCGAGCGGGCGGGCCTGACCCAGGAGGAGTTGGGGGCGGCGATGTTCATCAGCGGGGCGTACGTGGGGATGCTGGAGGCGGGGGTACGGCGGATGCAGCCGGAGTTCGCGCGGATGGCGGACGAGGTGTTGGGGACGGATGGGTTCTTCACGCGGAACGTGGAGGCCGCGAGGAAGTCCCCGTACGAGCATCACTTCGCGGACGTGGTGGAGTTCGAGGGATTGGCCCTCACGATCAAGGACTGGGCGCCGATCCTGGTACCGGGGCTGCTCCAGACGGCGGGGTACACGCGGGCGGTGGTGCGAGCGTACGACCCGGTCCTCACGGAGGACGTGGTGGAGGAGCGGGTCTCCGCCCGCAAGGCCCGCGCGCACGTCTTCGGCGACCCGAGGAGGCCGCGGTACTGGGCGGTGCTGGACGAGATGGCGCTACGGCGCCCGGTGGGCGGCCCGGTGGTGATGGCGGAGCAGCTCCGGCACATCGCGGCGATGGTCCGACGCAACCGGATCATCGTGCAGGTGCTGCCGCTGGCGGAGGGGGCGACCGCCGGTGCAGGAGGCGTCTTCAAGCTGATGACCTTCGAGGACGCACCACCGGTGATGTACTCCCAAGGGGCCGAAACGGGGCGCCTCTTCGACGATCCGGCCGTGGTGGCCCGCTCCACGCTCACCTACGATCTGCTAGGGGGTGCGGCGCTGTCGCCTGCCGCGTCCCTCGCCCTGATCGAGCAGGCGGCCAAGGAGTACGAGGATGCGTACCGCTCCCGATCTGCGGACCGCGACTTGGCGTAAGAGCAGCTACAGCGCAGGCACGTCGGACGAATGCGTGGAGATTGCCGGCGACTTCACCGGCGCCGCCCTCTCCTGGCGCAAGTCGAGCCACAGCGGCGGTGAGCCCGACGAGTGCGTCGAAGTCTCCGACGATCTCCCCGGCGTCGTCCCCGTCCGTGACAGCAAGAACCCGGCCGGCGGTGTGCTGCTCCTCGGCGCCGCCGCCTGGTCGGCGTTCGTCTCGGCGGCGGGGCGGGAGCTTCGCTGAGTGGGCGGTTCGTGCGAGCCTGCCGGTCCGCGGCTGGTGACCTGATCGCAACCGGCAGGTCGGCCGTGAGTTTCAGCGGGACTGAGGCGCTTTCACCGGAACCCCACTGTCGGGCCGGTCTACCGATGACGCCGTGGGTTCCGGCGATGCCCCGCGATTGTGCGGGCGGCCTGGCGCACACCCAGAAGACCGCCGTCGAGCTCGGCCCGGCCGGCGAACTCCGGGCCACCCGCAACCTCACGACCACTCTCGAACGACCTCGCGCCGACCGCCAGCCCGGTGACGCCCTCACTCACGGCGCCGACCCACTCCACCTCGCCCTCGCCTTCGGCATCGAGGAGAAGACCGCCATCCGCTACGCGGACTCAGTACGCGCGCTTCTGGGAGAGGCTCGCTTTGCTCAACCTGGTGACGAGATCATGGACAGATGACGTCGACCGAACCAGCAGCCCGCGAGCTTCAGGACCGTGCCGTTCTCTGGAGCATGGGCGAGATCCGTGCGACCGATGTCGTCACTGGCGCCTGTGACGCGCTCGTCGCCGGGCTCGACAGTCCCGCCCTGCGAATGCTGGCCGCGTGCACACGAGCGGAGGCGGATTACGACGTCCACGATCTCCTTCCCCCAGCACTCCGTGAGTTGGGCCTCACCTTTTACCCAGCAGACAGCGTTGCCGGACAGGAAGCCGCCGCACGAGCACTCGCCGCCCGGACGCTGGCCGACGAGCTGACACCACGCGAGCTGGCCTTCCGGATCCACCAGCGCTTCGGGCACGAACTGCCCTTGGTCGAACAACTTGCCAACCTGGACGACGAGTACGACAACCTTGATTACGGCGACAGGACACTGGCACAGGTCGACGCCGAAGTTCTGGCCGAAGCTCTTCGGCTCACTCAGCATCCTCGTGTTGCACCCGAACCCACGGATCCACTGGCCTGAAGCACGTCGGTGAACCGGTGGGTTCACACGGAAGAGACCTCGGTTCTCGTGCACCCACGGGACTCACGGCTCTGTTCTCGTACATCTACGGCGAACGGACGCGTTGCGCTACGTGACCGCTCGTCGGCTGCTCCACACGGTGGAGAGTGTTCGGGCATGCGGCGTAAGCCGGTTTGCGTCCTGGCGGGCTCGCCGACCGAATCTCGTTACAACGGGGCCTCGACCACCTTCAGGAGGATGTGCGTGTCCGATCCGACGACCCCGATCCAGATGCCCCCGGAGCAGGCCAAGGCGTTGGCGGAAGCCGCATCACTGGTCGTGAATGCCCAACGCGAGGCCCGGAAGATCCTGCAGCGCGCAGGTGTGGAGGTGCCGCCCGAGGAGGTCGACAGATACCGGGGCTGCTTCGGCTGCCTCTGCTCGCGCTTCAAGGGCGACTTCGACCGCCCGTGCATCAACGAGTGGATCGACCTCCGCCAGCCTGACTATCCCCTCAAGCGGCGCTGTGCGCACCCCTACGAGTCGCACTGGATCGGATGAGGTCCCGGATGGGCGGGCCAGGCGGTTGCGGTGTACCGGGCTTGTTCCGCACCCGCTTCATGCCGTCTTCCAGCGGCGTCCAGGCCTCGATCAGGCCCTCCGGCTCCCAGTCCTGCGGCACCCCGTACTCCTCGCCGCACGCGCGAGATCATTCGTTCCGCTCAACGGGGCGCCGGGACTGCGGGCGAACACGGAACCCGAGGAGTACTGCTCAGTAACGGGGTTCGGCCAGAAAACGCCTTGGCCGGAAGCATTGACTCCCGCAAGTGCAGAACCTAACTTTTGGCCGAACTTGCGAACGATGTTCGAAATACCGGGCGGGGAGGGGGTATTTCCGCACATCGTAGCCCGCACCAAGGGAGCACTCCGTGAGACCTGACTTCACCCGTCGGACGATCCTCGGCCTGATGGCCGGCTCCGCGGCCGCCGCCTTCACCGGCATCTCGGCCGGTACCGCCCGCGCCGCCGTGCCCGCGTCGCCCGGTGTGACGTACACGAACACCATCGCCGAGCAGCGGGCCGACCCGCACATCTTCAAGCACACCGACGGTTTCTACTACTTCACCGCGACCGTGCCGGCGTACGACCGCATCGTGCTGCGCCGGGCCACCACGATCCAGGGGCTCACCTCGGCCTCTGAGACGACCATCTGGACCAGGCCCGCCACCGGGACGATGGGCGGCTACATCTGGGCCCCGGAGATCCACTTCATCGGCGGCAAGTGGTACATCTACGTCGCCGCCGGTGACGCCAACAACATCTGGCACATCCGGCCCTACGTCCTGGAGTGCGCGGACGCGAACCCGATCACGGGCACCTGGACGGTGAAGGGCCGTATCGCGCTGCCGCTGGACACCTTCTCCCTGGACGCGACGACCTTCGACGTGAACGGCACCCGCTACCTGTCCTGGGCGCAGAACGACCCTGCCGTCGGCCGCGGCACCAACATCTACATCGCGCAGATGTCCAACCCGTGGACCATCACCGGCGCTCCTGTCATGATCAGCCGGCCGACCGCCGCCTGGGAGACCGCCGGCGGCGAGACGGTCAACGAGGGTCCGGCCGTGCTCCAGCGCAACGGCAAGGTCTTCATGACCTTCTCGGCCAGCGCGACCGACGCCAACTACTGCATGGGCATGCTGACCGCGTCCGCCTCGGCCAATCTGCTCAGCGCCTCGTCATGGGCCAAGAGCACCGGCCCGGTCTTCGCCAGCTTCGCCGCCACCAGCCAGTACGGCCCGGGGCACAACCAGTTCACGGTCTCCGAGGACGGCAAGTCGGACATCCTCGTCTACCACGACCGCAGCTACAAGGACATCAGCGGCTCCCCGCTCAACGACCCCAACCGCCGCACCCGCGTGCAGAAGATCTACTGGAAGGCCGACGGCACCCCCGACTTCGGCATTCCGGTCGCGGAT
>NZ_OLMK01000060.1 GCF_900290235.1 Streptomyces sp. MA5143a | reverse complement strand
GTGCGCGGCCGTCAGCTCCCCGATCGAGTGACCGGCCACCTGGTCCGGCCGCACACCCCACGACTCCACCAGCCGGAACAGCGCGGTCTCCACCGCGAACAGACCCGACTGCGTGTACACCGTCCGGTCCAGCCAACCGTCGGGGTCGGCGAACACCACCTCGGCGACGGGATGCGGAACGTGACCGGCCAGGTGCCGGTCCAACGCCTCACACACCTCGTCGAACGCACGGGCGTACACGGGGAAGGCCTCGTACAACTCCCGCCCCATCCCCACCCGCTGACTGCCCTGCCCCGTGAACAGCACCGCGAGCCGCCCCTGGACGGGGCTGCCGGTGAGCAGAGCGTCGTGGCCGCCGGCCTCGGTCAGGGCGGCCAGGGCCGCGCGTGCCTCGTCGTGGTCGCGGGCGACGACAACGGCACGGTCCGGCAGTGGAGCGCGGGTGGTCGCGAGCGAGTACGCCAGGTCCAGCAGGGACGGGGGGTTTGCCTCCGTGTGCGCCAGCAGGCGCCGGGCTTGGTCCGCGAGGGCGGCCGGGCCTCGGGTGGACAGGACGAGGGGGGTCACCGGCAGCGGGTCGGGTGACGTCCCGTCGGGGGTGACAGGGCTGTCCGGCGTCTGTTCCAGGATCACATGGGCGTTGGTGCCGCTGATGCCGAAGGAGGAGACGGCGGCGCGGCGGGGGTGGCCGTTCTCCGGCCAGTCGCGGGCCTCGGCGAGGAGTTCGACGGCACCCGCCGACCAGTCGACCTGTGGGGTCGGCTCGTCCACGTGCAGGGTCCTGGGCAGGACGCCGTGCCGCATCGCCTGGACCATCTTGATCACACCGGCCACACCGGCGGCGCCCTGGGTGTGCCCGATGTTGGACTTCAGCGAGCCGAGCCACAGCGGCCGGTCCTCGGGGCGGTCCTGGCCGTAGGTGGCGATGATCGCCTGGGCCTCGATCGGGTCGCCGAGCGCGGTGCCCGTGCCGTGCGCCTCGACCGCGTCCACGTCGGCCGGGGCCAGACCGGCGTCGGCCAACGCCTTGCGGATGACGCGCTGCTGGGACGGCCCGTTGGGGGCGGTGAGGCCGTTCGACGCGCCGTCCTGGTTGACCGCGGTGCCGCGGACCACGGCGAGGACGTGATGCCCGTTGCGCTGCGCGTCCGACAGCCGCTCCAGCAGCAGCATGCCGACGCCCTCCGACCAGATCGTGCCGTCGGCGGCGGCCGCGAACGACTTGCAGCGCCCGTCGGCGGCGAACACACGCTGCCGGGAGAACTCGATGAACGTCCCCGGGTTGGACATGACGGTCACACCGCCCGCGAGCGCCATCGAGCACTCGCCCGCGCGCAGCGCCCGTGTCGCCGTGTGAAGGGCGACCAGCGACGACGAGCAGGCCGTGTCGATGGTCATCGTCGGCCCTTCGAGCCCGAAGAGGTAGGCGACCCGGCCGGCGAGCACGCTGCCGGCCGTGCCGAGGCCGAGGAAACCCTCGACCTCCCGCGGGATCTCACGCAGGCCCGAGGCGTAGTCGTGGTACATCAGGCCGGTGTAGACGCCGACGTCCTCACCGCGCACACCTCCCGGGTCGATGCCCGCGCGTTCGAACGTCTCCCAGACCGTCTCCAGCATGAGCCGCTGCTGCGGGTCCATGGCGACGGCCTCGCGCGGTGAGATGCCGAAGAAGGCGGGGTCGAAGTCGGCCGCGTCGTGCAGGAAGCCGCCCTCGCGGACGTAGGAGGTGCCCGCGTTCTCCGGGTCGGGGTCGTAGAGGGTGTCGAGGTCCCAGCCGCGGTCGGTGGGGAACGGGCCGATGCCGTCTCCGCCGACCTTGACGAAGTCCCAGAGGTCCTCGGGTGAGCGCACCCCGCCCGGCAGTCGGCAGGCCATGCCGACGATGGCGATGGGCTCGTCGGAGGCGGGGCTCGGGGCGGTGACGGGGGCGGCGGGCCGCGTGGAGGTCGCGCTCGCGTGGGCGGGTGGGGCCTCGGTCACGTCGAGTTCGGACCACAGGTGGGTGGTGAGCGACTCGGGGCTCGGGTAGTCGAAGAGCAGCGTGGCGGGCAGGCGGATCCCGGTGAGGGCGGTCAGCCGGTTGCGGAGCTCGACGGCCGTGAGGGAGTCGAAACCGATCTCGTTGAAGGCCCGTTCCGGCTCGACGAGGTTCGCCGACGCGTGCCCCAGTACGACCGCCGCCTCACCGCGGACCAGGTCGAGGAGCGTGCGCCGCGCCTCCGTCTCGTTCAGCGCGGCCAGCCGGGCCGACAGCGCGCCCGTGTCGCCGCCGGTCGGGCCGGCCGCGCTCGCGGCACGGCGGGGGGCGCGGACGAGCCCGCTGAGGACCGGTGTCAACTGGTCGCGGGAGGCCCGGGCCCTCAGGGTGTCGTGGTCCAGTTCGGCCGGGATCAGGTGGGGGTGCGGCATGGCCAGCGCGCTGTCGAAGAGGCGGAGGCCGTGTTCGTCGGAGAGCGCGACCATGCCGGTGCGGCGGATGCGCCGCAGATCCGCGTGGCCCAGCAGCTCCGCCGACTGGGCCCACAGACCCCACGCCAGCGCCGTCGCGGGCAGGCCGAGGGCGTGGCGGTGGTGGGCCAGGGCGTCGAGGTAGGCGTTCGCGGCGGCGTAACCGCACTGGCCCGGCGCGCCGAGCACGGTCGCCGTCGCCGACGAGAACAGCACGAATGCGTCCAGGTCGCGGTCCTTGGTCAGCTCGTGCAGGTGCCAGGCGGCGTCGGCCTTGGGCGCGAGGACGTTCGTGAGTTGTGCCGGCGTGTAGGTGCGGACGATGCCGTCGTCGAAGACGGCGGCGGTGTGGATGACGGCGGTGAGGGATGTCCCGGCGCTGCCGGCGAGGAGTGCCGCGAGGGCTTCCCGGTCGGTGATGTCGCAGGCTTCGATACGGACACCGGCGCCGAGGGCGGTGAGTTCGGTGCGCAGGTCGTCGGCGCCGGGCGCCTCGGGGCCGGAGCGGCTGACCAGAAGCAGGTTACGGACTCCGTGGTGGGTGACCAGGTGGCGGGCCAGGAGGCGGCCGAGTGAACCGGTGCCGCCCGTGATCAGGACGGTGCCGTCCGGGTCGAGCTCGGTGGAGGTGCCCCTGCCGGTGTCCCTGCCCAGGCGGGGTGCGTACAACTTGTCTGAGCGTAGGGCGAGTTCGGGTTCGCCGAGAGTGAGTACGGCGGCCGGGAGGTCAGCCGTGGGGTCGTCGGTGTCGAGGAGGGTGATACGGCCCGGGTTCTCCGCTTGGGCCGACTGGACGAGGCCCCGCACCGCCGCGGCGGCGAGGTCGGTGACCTGGTCGTCGCTCCCGGTGGCCACCGCCCCGTGGGTGACCACGAGCAGGTGGGTGCCGTCGAATGCGGGCGCGGTGAGCCAGGCCTGGAGGAACGCGAGGGTGTGCGTCGTCGCCGCGTGGACGGCTTCGGGGCCGGTATCTCCGCGTACGTCGAACCGGAGGACCGGCGGCGGCACGTCCAGGCCCCGCAGGTCGTCCGCGCCGGAGACGGGGACGGCGTCGAGTACACCGGGCCGGGAGGCGGCGCTCTCCGTCCAGCCCAGCCGGTACAGGAAGTCCGCCGGGCCGGCCGCCTCGAGCTGCTCGGGAGCCACGGGCCGCGCCACGAGCGACGCGACGGTGGCGACCGGGGCACCCGTGCCGTCGGCGATCTGGGCGGCGGTGGCGTCCGGCCCGGCCGGGAAGATCCGGACCCGGACGTGGGCGGCACCGGTGGCGTGCAGGGTGACGCCGTTCCAGGCGAACGGCAGGAGCGTCGAAGTGCCGTCGGTGTCGTCCCGGCGCGAGGCGAACATCGCTGCGTGGAACGACGTGTCGAGCAGCGCCGGATGGATGTGGTAGGCGCTCGCGTCGTCATCGGGCACCGTGAGTTCGGCGAACACCTCGTCGCCGAGACTCCAGGCCCGCTCGAGCCCCTGGAACGCGGGGCCGTAGTGGTACCCGGCGTCGGCCAGCGTCTCGTAGGCGCCGTCGAGCGGGATGGGCCGCGCGCCCTCGGGCGGCCAGGCGGTGAGGTCGAAGTCCGTGGGCTCGGCCGTCGCGGTGAGGGTGCCGCTCGCGTGGCGGGTCCAGGCGGCTTCGGATGCCGAGCCGGCCGTACGGGAGTGGATGCCGATCGCCCGCCCGCCGTCCCCGGCCGGCGGCTGGACCGTGACCTGGAGCTGGACGGCGGCACCGTCCGGGATGACGAGCGGTGTCTCGATGACGAGTTCGTCGACGCCTCCGCACCCCGTCTCCTGTGCGGCGTGCAGCGCGAGTTCGACGAAGCCGGTGCCCGGCATCAGGACCGTACCCGCGATGGAGTGGTCGGCCAGCCACGGGTGCGTCCGCGAGGACAACAGCGTGGTGAAGAGATGGCCGCCGTTCTCGGGCAGCTCGGTCATCGCGCCGAGGAGCGGATGGGCAGGGGTGGTGAGGCCCAGACCGGTGGCGTCGACGGGTGCGTGGTCGCCCGGTACGAGCCAGTAGTCCTGGTGCTGGAAGGCGTAGGTGGGGAGGTCGACGCGTCGGCCGCCGGGCAGGAGTGCGGACCAGTCGAGGCTGGTACCGCGGGTGTGGAGGGTGGCGACTGCGGTCAACAGGGCGTGTGGTTCGGGCTCGTTGGCGCGCAGGGTGGGCACGCACGCCGTGGTGTCGAGGGTGTCGTTGACTGCCGAGGTCAGGTGCGGGGTCGGGCCGAGTTCCAGGAACGTGGTCACGCCCTGGTCGGCGAGCGTGCGCACCGCCTGCTCGAAGCGGACCGAGTCGCGGATGTGGCGGGCCCAGTACTCGGGTGTGAGGGGGTCGCCCTCCGCCGCCGTCACGAACGGGATCCGGGGCTGCTCGAAGGTCAAGGCCCCGGCGATGGCCGCGAACTCGTCCAGGATCGGTTCCATCAGGGGCGAGTGGAAGGCGTGGGAGACGGTCAGCTCCCGCACGCGGTGGCCCTGTTCGGTGAGTGTCCCGTGTATCGCCGCGACCTCTCCCTCCTCCCCCGAGATCACCGTGTTGCCGGGGCTGTTGTACGCGGCGACAGCCGTGCCGGACGTCAGCAAACCGGTGACCGTCTCCACCGGAGCCGTCGTGGTGATCATCGCGCCGCCGGCAGGCAGCGACTGCATCAACCGCCCCCGCGCCGCCACCAGCTTCGCCGCGTCCTCCAGACCCAGCACACCGGCGATATGAGCGGCCGTCAGCTCACCGATCGAGTGACCAGCCACCTGCCCCGGCCGCACACCCCACGACTCGACCAGCCGGAACAGCGCGGTCTCCACCGCGAACAGACCCGACTGGGTGTACACCGTTCGATCCAGCCAGCCCTCCGGATCGGTGAACACCACCTCGGCAACAGGGTGCGGAACATGACCCGCGAGGTGCCGGTCGAGCGCCTCACACACTTCGTCGAACGCGCGGGCGTACACCGGAAAGGCGTCGTACAACTCCCGTCCCATGCCTACGCGCTGGCTGCCCTGCCCGGTGAACAGCACCGCCAGCCGCCCCTGGACGGGGCTGCCGGTGACCAGGCCGGGGTGTGCTCCGCCCTCGGCCAGCGCGGCCAAGGCGGCGCGCGCCTCATCGTGGTCGCGGGCGACGACCACGGCACGCTCCGACAGTGGAGCACGCGTGGTCGCGAGCGAGTACGCCAGGTCCAGCAGGGACTGGGAGCTCTCCTCCATGTGCGTCAGCAACCGTCGTGCCTGCCCCGACAGTGCCGTGGTTCCCCGGGAGGAGAGCACGAGCGGGGTCGCGGGCAGATCGGCGGGCGCCTGCTCAGGTGCGGGCGCGGATTCCGGGCCCTGTTCGAGGATGAGATGGGCGTTGGTGCCGCTGACTCCGAAGGAGGACACGGCGGCGCGGCGCGGGTGGCCGGTGACGGGCCAGTCGCGGGCCTCGGTGAGCAGTTCGACGGCGCCCTCCGACCACTCCACCTGCGGGGTCGGTTCGTCCACGTGCAGCGTCTTCGGCAGCACACCG
>NZ_OLMK01000187.1 GCF_900290235.1 Streptomyces sp. MA5143a | reverse complement strand
ACACCTTCGAGGACACGCCGCAGAAGGACCGGGACCCGGAGTGGTTCAAACGCGCCGTCTTCTACGAGGTCCTCGTCCGGTCCTTCCAGGACAGCAACGGCGACGGCATCGGCGACCTCAAGGGCCTGACCGCCAAACTCGACTACCTGCAGTGGCTGGGCATCGACTGCATCTGGCTCCCGCCCTTCTTCAAGTCCCCCCTGCGCGACGGCGGCTACGACGTCTCCGACTACACCGCAGTCCTGCCCGAGTTCGGCGACCTCGCCGACTTCGTGGAGTTCGTCGACGCCGCCCACCAGCGCGGCATGCGCGTCATCATCGACTTCGTCATGAACCACACCAGCGACCAGCACCCGTGGTTCCAGGAGTCCCGCAAGGACCCCGACGGCCCCTACGGCGACTACTACGTCTGGGCCGACGACGACAAGCAGTACCAGGACGCCCGCATCATCTTCGTCGACACCGAAGTCTCCAACTGGACCTTCGACCCCGTCCGCAAGCAGTACTTCTGGCACCGCTTCTTCGCCCACCAACCCGACCTCAACTACGAGAACCCCGCCGTCCAGGAGGAGATG
>NZ_OLMK01000057.1 GCF_900290235.1 Streptomyces sp. MA5143a | reverse complement strand
CCGTCGCCGACGCTCCCGGACACCAGTGCGGGGTGCGACTCCCCGGCGGCCAGTGCCACCAGCGCCGCACTCGCCTCCCGGTGGTCATCCGCGATGACCACGGCACGCTCGGACAAGCGGGCCCGGCCCGTGGCAAGCGAGTACGCCAGGTCCAACAGGGACCCGGTGTCCTCCATGTGCGACAGCAGCCGCCGTGCCTGCCCGGTCAGAGCGGCCGCCCCACGAGCGGACAGCACCAACGGCGTCACCGCCGGCTCCATGGGCGGCGCCGTCTCGGACTCGGCCTTGAGGTCCTGCTCCAGGACCACGTGGGCGTTCGTCCCGCTGATGCCGAACGCGGAGACGCCGGCGCGGCGCGGGTGGCCGTCGGCGGTGGTCCACTCCCGGGCCTCGGTGAGCAGTTCGACGGCGCCTTCCGACCAGTCCACCTGCGGGGTCGGTTCGTCCACGTGCAGCGTCTTCGGCAGCACGCCA
>NZ_OLMK01000055.1 GCF_900290235.1 Streptomyces sp. MA5143a | reverse complement strand
CACCGGGATCCGCTTGGCCTGCACGCGCTCGCTCGCGCAGTGCGCCAGCAGCTCGTCCACAGCGTCGACGTCACCCGCCAGGACCGTGGACGCGGGGCCGTTGACCGCCGCGACCTCCAGACGCCCGGCCCAGCGCTCCAGCAGCTCGACGGCCTGCTCCTGACCGACGCTCAAGTGCACCATGCCGCCGAGTCCGGCGAGTTGACCGGCGATGGCCCGGCTGCGCAGCGCCACCACCTTCGCCGCGTCGGCGAGACTCAGCGCGCCCGCCACGTACGCCGCCGCGATCTCCCCCTGCGAGTGCCCGACGACCGCGTCCGGCACGACACCGTGGTGCCGCCACAGCACCGCGAGACCGGTCATCACCGCGAACGTCGCCGGCTGCACCACATCCACACGTTCCAGACCGCCGCCGCGCAGCACCTCCAGCAGCGACCAGCCGGTCAGCGGATCGAGCACCTCGGCACACGCGCGCATGTGCTCCGCGAACACGGGCGAGGCATCCAGCAGCTCGGCGCCCATGCCGACCCACTGGCTCCCCTGCCCGGGGAAGACGAACACCGCCTTCCCGTCCACACCCACGGTCCCGGACACCACACCCGGGTGCTCCTCGTCGCGAGCCAACGCCCCCAGCGCCGCCCGCGCCTGGGCACGGCCGGTCGCCACCACCACGGCGCGGTACGGATGCGCGGCACGGGTGGCGTCCAGCGAGTGGCCCACGTCCACAAGCCGCGCACCGGCCGGCTCGTCCACGTACGACAGAAGCCGCCGAGCCTGGTCCCGCAGAGCAGCGCCGCTCCGCGCCGACAACGGCAGCGCGACGACATCCGGGTCCGTGACGGCAGGCTCTTCCCGGAGCTCGGGCTCAACGACCTGTTCCAGGATCAGATGCGCGTTCGTCCCGCTGACACCGAACGACGACACGGCGGCCCGCCGCGGACGCTCCTCCCGCGTCCACTCCCGGGCCTCGGTCAGCAGTTCCACCTCGCCCGCCGACCAGTCCACCTGTGGCGTCGGCTCGTCCACGTGCAGCGTCTTCGGCAGCACACCGTGCCGCATCGCCTGCACCATCTTGATCACACCGGCGACACCGGCGGCGGCCTGGGCGTGCCCGATGTTCGACTTCAGCGAGCCCAGCCACAGCGGCCGGCCCTCCGGCCGCCCCTGCCCGTACGTCGCCAGCAGGGCCTGCGCCTCGATCGGATCCCCGAGCGTCGTGCCCGTGCCGTGCGCCTCCACCACGTCCACGTCGGACGCCGTCAGGCCCGCGGCCGTCAACGCCTTGCGGATCACGCGCTGTTGTGACGGACCGTTCGGCGCCGTCAGACCGTTCGACGCGCCGTCCTGGTTCACCGCCGAACCGCGGACGACGGCCAGCACCCGGTGGCCGTTCCGCCGCGCGTCCGACAACCGCTCCAGCACCACGACACCGACGCCCTCGGCCCAGCCCGTACCGTCCGCGGACGCGGCGAACGCCTTGCAACGGCCGTCCGCCGACAGGCCGCGCTGCCGCGAGAACTCCACGAAGGTGTCCGGGGTGCCCATCACGGTGACACCGCCCGCGAGCGCCATCGAGCACTCACCGGCACGCAGGGACTGCGCCGCCATGTGGATGGCCACGAGGGACGACGAGCAGGCGGTGTCGACGGACACCGCGGGGCCCTCAAGGCCCATGGTGTAGGCGATCCGGCCGGAGGCGACACTGCCCGCGTTGCCGGTGCCGATGTAACCCTCCAGGTCCCTGGCGGTCGCGCCGAGCCGGACGGCGTAGTTCTGCGCGGACACGCCGGCGAACACACCGACATCACTGCCGCGCAGCCCGACCGGGTCTATCCGGGCCTGCTCGAACGCCTCCCACGACGTCTCCAGCAGCAGCCGCTGCTGCGGGTCCATCGCCAGCGCCTCACGCGGCGAGATCCCGAAGAAGCCCGCGTCGAAGCGGCCCGCGCCCGTCAGGAACCCGCCCGACCGGACGTACGAGGTGCCCGGCCGGTCGGGGTCCGGGTCGTAGAGCGCGTCGAGGTCCCAGCCCCGGTCGGCGGGGAAGTCGGTGATGCCCTCGCCGCCCTCGCTGACGAGTCGCCACAGCTCGTCGGGCGACGAGACGCCACCGGGGAGCCGGCAGGCCATGCCGACGATCGCGATCGGTTCGTCGTCGCGGGGGGCCGGAGCGGTGTCGGCGCCCCGTACGGCGGTGGTGTCACCGGCCAGTTCCGACCGGAGGTGGGCGGCGAGGGTGGCCGGTGTCGGGTAGTCGAACAGGAGGGTCGCGGGCAGCCGGACGCCCGTACGGTCGGCCAGCCGGTTGCGCAGTTCGATGGCGGTCAGCGAGTCGAAGCCGATCGCGGCGAACGCGTGGTGGACACCCACGTGGTCGGCGCCGGAATGGCCGAGCACCGTGGCCGCCTCACCGCGGATGAGGTCCAGCAGGGCGCGTTCGGCGTCCGAGGCGCTCAGGGCGGCCAGGCGGGTGGCGAGACCGGTCGTGTCGGCCGTCACATTGACGGCTCGGCGGCCCGCGCGCACAAGACCGTGGAACAGGTGGGGCAGGACGCCTCCGGCGGCATGGGCGCGCAGGGCCACGTGGTCCAGCTTCGCGACGACGGGCGCCACGTCGGCTCCGGTCAGGCAGGCGTCGAGCAGGGCCATGCCCTCCTCGGTGGTGAGCGGGGCGATGCCGCCGCGGGCGATACGCCGGGTGCCGGTGGTGTCGAGCGTGCCGGCCATGCCGTCGGCCCACATGCCCCAGACGAGGGACGTGGCGGGCAGGTCCGCCGCCCGGCGGTGCTGGGCGAGCGCGTCGAGGAACGCGTTCGCCGCGGCGTAGTTGCCCTGTCCGGCGCCGCCCATGACACCCGAAAGGGACGAGAACAGCACGAAGGCGTCGAGGTCGTGGTCGCGGGTGAGGTCGTGGAGGTGCCAGGCGGCGTCCGCCTTGGCGGCCAGGACGGGTGCGAGGCGTTCGGGGCTCAGGGCCGTGACGACGCCGTCGTCGAGTACGCCGGCCGCGTGCACGACGGCCTTCAGGTCCTCGATGGATCCGAGCAGTCGGGCCACCGCCGCGCGGTCGGCCAGGTCGCAGGCCTCGATGCGGACGCTCGCGCCGAGCGCGGTGAGTTCGCCTTGCAGTTCCGCGGCTCCGGGCGCCGCGGGGCCGGACCGGCCGGCGAGAACCAGGCTGCGGATGCCGTGGCGGGTGACGAGGTGACGGGCGACCTGCCGTCCGAGTGCGCCGGTGCCACCGGTGATGAGCACCGTGTCGTGGAGGGGCGGCATGGTGCCCGAGGACTCGGCGCGGCCTTCGGGCTCGGGTTCGAGGCCGGAGCGCGTCAGCCGCGGTGCGAGGAACGTCCCGCCCCGAACGGCGAGTCGCGGTTCGTCGCAGGCCACGGCCGCGCCCAGCACGTCGTCCGGACCACCGTCGTCGAGGTCGACGAGCACGATGCGCCCGGGATTCTCCGACTGCGCGGACCGCACGAGCCCCGTCGCGGCCGCTGCCGCCAGGTCCGTGATCCCGCCTCCGTCCCCGACCGCGACGGCACCCCGGGTGACGACCAGGAGGCCCGTGTCCTCCAACGCCCGCTCTGCGAGCCACGCCTGAAGCAGGCTCAGGGTCCTGCTGGTCAGGCCGCCCACAGCCCCTGGCATGTCCGTGAGGCCCGCCCCCTCGCCGCTCTCTGCGTCATCCCCGCCGGAGAGTTCGAACAGCAGGTACGCGGGCGCCGGTTCGTCCTCGCGATGGGCGAGCGCGGTGACGTCCGCCGCGCAGTGGACCGTCACCGCGTCCAGTGCCGCCGCGGTGGGCTGAGCGATCTGCGTCCAGCTCAGTCGGTACGGAGTCGGCGCGGCGCGGGACGCCCGCTCGGGCGCCACGGCTTCGAGCAGCACCTCGTCGACGTACGCCACGGGCGCCCCCGTCGAGTCCTCCAGCCACAGCGAGAGCCGGTCGGCCGCCGCACGGGCGACGCGTACGCGCAGCCGGGTCGCGCCCGTGGCGAACAGCCGAACCCCGCTCCAGCGCACCGGCTGCGTTCCGGCGTGTGCGTCCCCCACGCGCACGGCGGCTTCGAGCAGTGCCGGGTGCAGTCCGTAGCGGAGGGCGTCGTCGTGCTCGTCGTCCGGCAGCTCGACCTCGCCGATGAACTCGCCTTCGCCGTCTCCCTGCCGCTCCCGGGGCGCGGGCGGGTCCGTCAGCACGGCGGTGGCATGCCGGGTCCAGGACGTGCCCGGAGCGGCGTCGGCGGGCCGGGCGTGGACGACGCAGGTCCAGGCGTCGTCGGCCGCGGGCCGGACCGTCACCCGCAGATCGACGCCACCGCGCTCGGGCACCGGCAGCGGTGCCTCGACGGTCAGTTCACCGATCCCGTCGCACCCGGCCTCACGTGCCGCGTGCAGGGCGAGTTCCACGAAGCCGCCGCCGGGGAACATGACCGCGTCCCCGATGACATGGTCGGCGAGCCAGGGGTGGACGCGCTGCGAGAGCCGCGCCGTGTACAGGAACCCGCCCGGTTCGGGGATCTCGGCCGCCGCGCCGAGCAGCGGGTGGTCGGGCGCCGTGAGCCCCAGGCCGGTGGCGTCCGTGCCCTGTTCGGGGACGAGCCAGAAGTGCTCGTGCTGGAAGGGGTAGGTCGGCAGCTCGGTACGGCGTGCGCCCGTGTCCGCGTACACGCCGGCCCAGTCGACGGTCCCTCCGCGCGTGTGCAGCCCGCCGAGTGCGGTCAGCAGGGCGCCGGGTTCGGGCTGGTCGGCACGGAGCGTGGGCAGGCACCGGGCGCTGCCGTCGCTGATCGTCTCGGTGGCGGCCGTGGTGAGGTGCGCGGCGGGGCCGAGTTCGAGGAGGGTCGTGACCCCGAGGGTGGTGGTCAGTGTGGTGACCGTGTCCGCGAAGCGCACCGTCTGCCTGATGTGTCGCGCCCAGTACTCGGGCGTCGTGAGCTGCCCGGGTTCCGCGGGCAGGCCCGTGGTGTTGGGCACGACGGGGATGCGTGGCTCGTGGTACGTGACGGTTCCGGCGATCTCGGCGAACTCGTCGAGGACCGGTTCCATGCGGGGTGAGTGGAACGCGTGGGACACCGTCAGTTCCCGTACCCGGTACCCCTGTTCGGCCAGTACGTCACGCAGGGCGGCGATCTCCCGGGCGTCACCGGAGACGACGGTGTTGGCGGGACTGTTCTGCGCGGCGATGGCGAGGTCGCCGCTGAGCAGGCCCGTGACGTACGGCTCCGGAGCACTCGTGGTGATCATGGCGCCTCCGGCGGGAAGCGACTGCATCAACCGCGCCCGCGCGGCCACCAGCTTCGCCGCGTCCTCCAGGTCGAGCACACCGGCGATGTGCGCGGCCGTCAGCTCACCGATCGAGTGCCCCGCGACCACATCGGGAACGACACCCCACGACTCCACCAGCCGGAACAGCGCGGTCTCCACCGCGAACAGACCCGACTGCGTGTACACCGTCCGGTCCAGCCAACCCTCCGGATCCGTGAACACCACCTCGGCGACACCATGCGGAACATGACCGGCCAGATGCCGGTCCAACGCCTCACACACCTCGTCGAACGCACAGGCGTACACCGGAAAGGCCTCGTACAACTCCCTTCCCATACCCGCCCGTTGGGAGCCCTGACCGGTGAACAGCATCGCCAGGCCGCCGGGTACGGGGGTGCCGACGACCGCCCGCGGGTGGCTCCGGCCCTCGGCGAGCGCCTCCAGCGCCGTACGGGCCTCCTCCCGGTCGGCCGCCATGACGACCGCGCGGTCGGTGAGCGCGGCCCGGGTGGCGGCGAGGGAGTAGCCCACGTCCAGCAGGTCGGTGTCACCGTCGGTGAGACGGGCGGCGAGGAGGCGGGCCTGGGCGGACAGGGCGGCCGTGCCGCGCGCGGAGAGCGGCAGGGCGACGACGGGCAGGGGCCTGCGGGGCTCCTCGGCGGTCTTCTCGGCCTGCGGCGCCTGTTCCAGTACCACGTGGGCGTTGGTGCCGCTGATGCCGAAGGAGGAGACGGCGGCGCGGCGGGGGTGACCGTTCCCGGGCCAGGGCTGCGCCTCGGTCAGCAGTTCCACCGCTCCCGCCGACCAGTCGACCTCGGGGGTCGGTGCGTCGACGTGCAGCGTCTTCGGCAGGATGCCGTGCCGCATCGCCAGCACCATCTTGATGACGCCCGCGACGCCCGCCGCGGCCTGGGTGTGGCCGAGGTTGGACTTGACGGAGCCGAGCCACAGCGGGCTGTCCTCCGGACGGTTCCGTCCGTACGTCGCGAGCAGCGCCTGGGCCTCGATGGGGTCGCCCAGCGTGGTGCCGGTGCCGTGCGCCTCCACGGCGTCGACGTCGGACGGAGCGAGCCGCGCGGCCGCGAGGGCCTGACGGATGACGCGCTGCTGGGTGGGGCCGTTGGGAGCGGTGAGGCCGTTGGACGCGCCGTCCTGGTTCACCGCCGAACCGCGGATCACCGCGAGCACCTGGTGCCCGTTGCGCTCGGCGTCCGAGAGGCGCTCCAGCAGCAGCACGCCCACACCCTCGGACCAGCCCGTGCCGTCGGCCCCGGCCGCGAACGCCTTGCAGCGCCCGTCGGCGGCGAGCCCCCGCTGTCGGGAGAACCCGATGAACGGCCCCGGCGTCGAGATCACCGTCGCGCCACCGGCCAGCGCCAGGGAGCACTCGCCGGACCGCAGTGCCTGCGCCGCGAGGTGCAGGGCGACCAGCGACGACGAGCACGCCGTGTCCACGGTGACGGCGAGCCCCTCCAGCCCCAGCGTGTACGCCACACGGCCCGAGGCGACGGCGCTGGAGACGCCGGTGCCGATGTAGCCCTCGACTCCGTCGGGAACCTTGCCACCGCCCGTGGCGTAGTCGTGGTAGGTGATACCGGAGAAGACGCCGACGTCCTTGCCACGCAGCGAGGTCGGGTCGATGCCGGCCCGCTCCAGCACCTCCCACGAGGTCTCCAGCAGCAGCCGCTGCTGCGGGTCCATGGCCAGCGCCTCACGCGGCGAGATCCCGAAGAACGTCGCGTCGAATTCCGCCGCGTCGTGCAGGAAGCCGCTCTCCCGGGCGTAGGTCGTGCCTGGGTGGTCGGGGTCCGGGTGGTAGAGACGGTCGAGGTCCCAGCCGCGGTCGGCGGGGAACGCACTC
Source organism: Streptomyces sp. MA5143a (assembly GCF_900290235.1). GTDB lineage: Bacteria > Actinomycetota > Actinomycetes > Streptomycetales > Streptomycetaceae > Streptomyces. Next base: position 4,298 of record NZ_OLMK01000055.1, on the reverse strand, counting down.
ATGCCGTCGCGGCCCGCGGCGAGCACGTCCCACAGCTCCTCGGGCGAGGAGATCCCGCCGGGCAGCCGGCACGCCATGGACACGATGGCGATCGGCTCGTGCCGCTCGCCCTCCAGCTCCCGCACGCGCTTCTGGAAACGGCGGGCGTCAGCGAGGACACGCTTCAGATAGTCGCGAAGCTTGTCGTCATTCGCCATGGCGGTGATCTCCTCGGTGGTGCCTGGAAGTGAGGGGGTGCTGTCTCGGGAGGGCTGGGGGCGCGTCGGGCGGAGCGCGGACGCAGGGCGCGGGTGCTCAGGACTCGCCGAACTCGCTGTCGATGAGCTCGAACATCTCCTCGTCGGTGGCCGCGTCGAGGTCGACCTCGCCGCCGTCGGCTGTAGCGACGCTGTCGCCCAGCGCGTCCCACTGCGCGACGAGGGCCTCCAACCGCTTGCGCACCTGCGCGTGTTCGGCCTCGCCGGGCTCGATCGAGGCGAGGCCGGCCTCGATACCGTCCAGTCCGGCGAGCAGTACGGCGACGTCGTCGACGTCCTGGCCGAGTTCCGCGATCAGCAGCGCCAGGACCGCGTTCGGCGTGGGGTGGTCGAAGATCAGCGTGGCGGGAAGCTTGACGCCGGTGGCGGCCGTGAGCCGGTTGCGGAGCTCGACCGCGGTGAGCGAGTCGAACCCGATGTCGCTGAACGGCAGGGCGGGGTTGACGGCGTCGGCCGAGGCGTGGCCGAGGGCGGTCGCGGTCTCCGCGGTGACGAGATCGCGCAGGATGCGTTCCTGGTCGGCCCGCCCGGCCTTGGCGAGCCGCTGGGCGAGCCCGTCGGCGGTGTCGCCCTCGGAGTTGGCGGCGCGACGCGTGTGCTGGACGAGCCCGTGGAACAGCGCGGGCAGCGCGCCCTGCTCGGCCTGGGCGCGCAGGGCGCCGAGGTCGAGCCGCACGGGCACGCTCACCGCTTCGCAGCCGTGCAGGGCGGCGTCGAACAGCGCCATGCCGTCCTCGGCGGTGAGGGGCACCAGGCCGCCCCTGGCGAGTCGCTGCCGGTCGGCCTCGCTGAGCCGGCCGGTCATGCTGCCGCCCTGCTCCCACAGGCCCCACGCGAGGGAGAGCCCCGCCCGGTGCCCGGCCGCGCGGTGCTGGGCCAGGGCGTCGAGGTAGGCGTTGGCGGCGGCGTAGTTGCCCTGGCCGGGGCCACCGAGGAGCCCGGCGAGGGAGGAGTACAGCACGAACACGTCGAGGTCCAGGTCCTCGGTGAGTTCGTGCAGGTTCCACGCGGCGTCCACCTTGGGCCGCAGCACGGCCGACACCCGCTCCGGGGTCAGGGTGGTGACGACACCGTCGTCGAGCACGCCTGCCGCGTGGACGACACCCGTGAGCGGGGCGCTCTCGGGGACGGTGGCGAGCAGCGCGGTGAGTGCCTCCCGGTCCGTCGTGTCGCACGCCTCGATCCATACGTCCACGCCCCGTTCGGCGAGCCCGGCCGCGAGCGCGTCGGCGCCGGGCGTAGCCGCACCGCGACGGCTCACGAGCAGCAGCTTGCGGACGCCGTGGCGGTCGGCGAGGTGGTGGGCGAGGATGCCCGCGAGGTACCCCGTGCCGCCGGTGAGGAGGACGGTGCCGTCCGGGTTCAGGCGACGCGGCGGAAGCAGCACGTTCTTGCCGATGTGCCGGCCCTGGCTCATGTACCGGAAGGCGTCCCGGGCGTCGGCGAGGTCCCAGGCGGTGAGCGGCAGCGGCTGGAGGGCGCCCTGCTCGAACAGGACGGCGAGCTCGGCCAGGATCTCGTGGATGCGTGTGTTGTCCCCGGTGCCGAGGTCGATGGCGTGGTAGGCGACACCGGGGTGCTCAGAGGCCGTGCGTTCGGCGTCCCGCAGGTCGGTCTTGCCCATCTCCACGAAGTGTCCGCCGTCCGCGAGCAGCCGCAGCGAGGCGTCGACGAAGTCGCCGGTGAGCGCGTTGAGCACGGCGTCGACGCCGCGGCCCTCGGTGGTGTCCAGGAAGTGCCGCTCGAAGTCGAGGGTGCGCGAGCTGTGCAGGTGGGCCGCGTCGATGCCGAGGCGGTGCAGGAAGTCCCACTTGCCGGGGCTGGCCGTGGCGAACACCTCCGCCCCGAGGTGCCGGGCCAGCTGCACGGCCGCCATCCCGACGCCGCCCGCGGCCGCGTGGATGAGGATCGACCGGCCCTCCCCCACGTCGGCGAGGTCACGCAGCGCGTGGTAGGCGGTGGTGAACGCGATGGGTACGGTCGCGGACTGCTCGAACGTCCAGCCCTCGGGTACGCGGATGAGGCTGCGCTCGTCGGCGACCGCGACCGGACCGAAGGCACCCGGGAACATGCCCATGACCCGGTCTCCCGGCGCGAACGCGGTGACGTCCGCCCCGGTCTCCATGACGACGCCCGCGCCCTCGTTGCCCATGGAGGCGGGGCCCGGGTAGACGCCGAGCGCGATGAGGACGTCACGGAAGTTCAGTCCGGCCGCCCGTACCGCGACCCGCACCTCCCCCGGGCCGAGCTCGGCGAGCGCGGCGGGTTCCGGACGCAGGGCGAGGCTGTCGAGGGTGCCGCCGCCCTCGGTCTCCAGCCGCCACGCCTCGGCCCCGGCGGGCGGGAGGAGGCGGCCGTGGTTCCTGGTGAGCCGGGGAGCGCACGCCAGGCCGTCGCGCAGGGCGAGTTGTCCCTGGCCCGAGGCGAGCGCGGCCGGCAGGGCCCCGGCGGACTCCTCGTCGATGTCGACGAGGACGAGCCGCCCCGGGTTCTCGGACTGGGCGGACCGCAGCAGGCCCCAGGCGGCTGCCGCCGCGAGATCGGTGACCGGATCACCGGGCCTGGTGCTCACGGCTCCCCGGGTGACCACCAGCAGCCTGCTGTCCTCCAGGTCCGGCTCGTCCAGCCACGCCTGGACGACCGCGAGAGCGTCCGTGGTGAGGGCGTGCACGGCGGCGGGTTCCGGTCCGTCGCCGGTGAGTTCGCACAGCAGGACGCCGGGCGCGGGCGCCCCGGAAGCGGTCGCCTCGGCGAGTTCGCGGACGTCCCCCGCGCTCATGACGGGTACGGCGTCGAAGTCGCCCTCTGCCGCGGGCAACGGGACCTCGGTCCACTCGACACGGTGCGGCGCGTTGTGGTCGCCCCGCCGGCCGCCGCCGAACCGGTCGTTGTCCACGGGCAGCAGCACGAGCGCGTCGACCGACGCGACGGGCGCACCGGTGGCGTCGGCGAGCTGGAACGCCATCCGGTCCGGCCCTCCGGCCGGGGCGACCCGCACCCGCACCCGCTCGGCGCCGGTCGCGTACAGCCGGACACCGCTCCACTCGAAGGGCAGCAGTGTCCGGCCCTGGCCCGCGTCCGCCTCGCCGCGGAAGGTGTTGGCGTGCAGTGCCGTGTCGAGCAGCGCGGGGTGGATGCCGTAGCGCGCGGCTTCGTCGTGCCGGTCCTGGGGCAGTTCGGCCTCGGCGAAGATCTCCTCGCCGCGCACCCACACCGTGTGCAGGCCCTGGAACGCCGGCCCGTAGTCATAGCCGGCCGCGGCCAGCGTCTCGTGGAGCGTGGCGGCGTCGCGCGGCTCGGCGCCCTGCGGCGGCCATACGGCGAGGTCGAACGACGCCGCTTCACCGGTCGCGCCGCCCAGGGTTCCGGCCACATGCCGCGTCCACGGGGCGCCGGGTTCGCTTCCGGCGGGGCGCGAGTGGACGGTGAAGCCGCGGCTCCCGTCGTCCCCGGCGGGTTGTACGGTCACCCGCACATCGGCCGCGGTCTCCTCGGGCAGCGGCAGGGCCGCTTCGATGATCAGCTCCTCGACACCGGCGCAGCCGGTCTCCCGCGCGGCGTGCAGCGCCATATCGACGAAGCCCGCGCCCGGCATGAGGACGGTTCCGGCGACGACGTGGTCCGCCAGCCACGGGTGCGTCCGCGGGGAGAGCCGGGACGTGAACAGGTAACCGCCCGTGTCGGGCAGTTCGGTCATCGCGCCGAGGAGGGGGTGCCCGGGGCTGGTGAGGCCGAGCCCGGTGGCGTCGGTGGCCGCGGCCGGGTCGGGCAGGAGCCAGTAGTTCTGGTGCTGGAAGGCGTAGGTCGGCAGGTCGACGCGCCGACCGCCGGGCAGCAGGGCGGCCCAGTCGAGGGGGGTGCCACGGGTGTGGAGGGTGGCCACGGCGGTGAGGAGGGTCCGGAGCTCGGGCTCGTTCGGGCGGAGGGTGGGGACGCACGCCGGGGTGTCGAGGGTGTCGTTGACGGACGACGTCAGGTGTGGTGTCGGGCCGAGTTCCAGGAACGTGGTCACGCCGTCGTCGGCGAGGGCTCGCACCGCCC
>NZ_OLMK01000017.1 GCF_900290235.1 Streptomyces sp. MA5143a | reverse complement strand
GAGTCTTCTAGGCGCCCCAACGCCACAGCCCGCCGACTGGGGGAAGATCGGCGGGCTGCTCCGTACCGCAGTGGCTGTAGGGCCACCAGGCCGACGGCCTAGTGGACCGAGTGCTCCTCCAGCGGGAACGTCCCGCCGACCACGTCCTCCGCGAACGCCTTCGCCGCGTCGGTCATGACGCCCCGCAGGTCCGCGTACTGCTTCACGAACTTCGGCATCCGCCCGCCGGTCAGCCCGAGCATGTCGGTCCACACCAGCACCTGCGCGTCGGTCTCCGCCCCCGCACCGATCCCCACGGTCGGGATGTGCAGTACGCGCGTGACCTCAGCGGCGAGCTCCGCCGGGACCAGCTCCAGGACCACCGCGAACGCGCCGGCGTCCTGCACGGCCTTCGCGTCGCGCAGCAGCTGCGCCGCCGCCTCCTCGCCCCGGCCCTGCACCCGGTAGCCCATCGCGTTGACGGACTGCGGGGTGAGACCGATGTGGGCCATGACGGGGATGCCGGACTCCACCAGCAGCCGGATCTGTTCGTGCGACCGCTCGCCGCCCTCCAGCTTCACCGCGCCCACCCCGGCCTCCTTCACCAGCCGGGTCGCCGAGCGCAGCGCCTGCACCGGGCCCTCCTGGTAGGAGCCGAAGGGCAGGTCGCCGACGATCAGGGCACGGCTGGTGCCCCGGACGACGGCCGCCGACAGCATGGTCATCTCGTCGAGGGTGACGGGCACGGTCGTGTCGTACCCCAGGTGACAGTTGCCCGCCGAGTCTCCGACGAGCATGACCGGGATCCCGGCCTCGTCGAAGACGGACGCGGTCATCGCGTCGTACGCGGTGAGCATCGGCCACTTCTCGCCGCGTTCCTTGGCGAGGGCGATGTCGCGGACGGTGATGCGGCGTGTGCCCTTGCCCCCGTACAGCGCCTTGCTGCCGTCGGAGGGCTTCGTCTGGGCAGCCGAAAGCTGCGTCATTGCCACGGCTCCTTCATGTCATCTCGAGGCGCCCTGACGGCGTCCCCGGACCGACTCCATGGTGGCACCTCGACCCGGCGAGGGCCAGAGCGGGTGCGTGTGACCGTTCAGGCACCCGCACGTAAGACCTCGGTAAAAGAATTTCGATACGAGACGGTCCCGTATCGAAAATGGCCTACTCTCGAAGGCATGACTTCCGCAGCCCCTGAATCCCGGATACCGGAAGCGGTGCACCGGCGCCGCTGGGCGATCCTCGGCGTGCTGATGCTGAGCCTGCTGATCGTGGTGCTCGACAACTCGATCCTCAATGTCGCCATCAAGACGATCTCCACCCCAGAGCCGACCGGTCTCGGCGCCACGCAGAGCGAGCTGGAGTGGGCGATCAACGCCTACACGCTCGTCTTCGCGGGACTGCTGTTCACCGCGGGCCTGCTCGGCGACCGGCTCGGCCGCAAGAAGGTGCTGCTCGGCGGTCTGGTCGTCTTCGGCGTCGGCTCGGCGCTGGCGGCCGGCTCCGGCTCGCCGGTGGAGCTCATCGCGTTCCGCGCGGTCATGGGTCTCGGCGCCGCCTTCGTGATGCCCGCGACCCTCGCCGTCCTGATGAACGTCTTCGAGCGCGAGGAGCAGCCGAAGGCCATCGGCATCTGGGCGGGCGGCGTCGGCCTCGCCATCGCCATCGGCCCCATCACCGGCGGTGTCCTGCTGGACCACTTCTGGTGGGGCTCGGTCTTCCTGATCAACGTGCCGATCGTCGTCCTCGCGCTCGGCCTGATGCTCTGGCTGGTCCCCGACTCCCGCGACCCGAACCCGGGCCGGATCGACCCCGTCGGTGTGCTGCTCTCCGTCGTCGGTCTGGTGCTGCTCGTCTACGGCATCATCCGGGGCGGCCAGCTCGCCGACTTCTCCGACGCCACGGTTCTCGGCGCCATCGCCGCCGGTCTCGCGGTCCTCGCCGCGTTCGTCGTGTTCGAGAAGCGCAGCGACCATCCGTCCATCGACATCTCGTTCTTCCGGAACAAGGTCTTCTCCGCGGCCATCGGTGTGATCGGCCTGGTCTTCTTCGCCCTGATGGGCGTGACCTTCTTCTCGGTCTTCTACACCCAGACCGTCCGCGGCTACTCGCCCCTTCAGACCGGTCTGCTGATGCTGCCGCTGGCCGTCGCCCAGCTGGTGTTCGCGCCGCGCGCCCGACTCGTCGTCGACCGCTTCGGCAACAGCGCCGTGTGCACGGCGGGCATGCTGCTGATCGCCGGGATGCTGGCCGCGTTCGCCGTCCTGGATGGGGACACACCGATCTGGCTCCTGGAAGTGATCTTCTTCCTCATGGGTGTCGGCATGGCCCACGTCATGACCCCGCTGAGCGTCGTCATCATGCAGGCCCTGCCCCGGGAGAAGGCGGGCTCCGCGTCCGCGCTCAGCAACACCTTCCGCCAGGTCGGTGGCGCCCTCGGCATCGCCGTCCTCGGCTCCGTGCTGTCCACCGCGTACCGCTCCGGGATCGAGGACAAGCTCCCGGCCGGCGCCCCGCACGCCGCCGCCGAGTCCATCGAGGCCACCCTCGGTCTCGCCGCCCGTCTCGGCGACCGGGGCGCGTCCCTGGTCGGCCCGGCCCACGACGCCTTCCTGCACGCCATGCACGTGACGGCGCTGTGCGGGACCGCCGTGGCCGTCCTCGGCGCGGTCGCCATGGCCGTCTTCCTTCCGGGCCGGCCGACGGGCGGCCAACCGGACGAGAAGGAGGCCGAGTTGGTGGCCCAGGAACACTGAGGTTCGGCCAACGGGGCGCAGGGGGGCGGCATTCGGGGGCGCGGCCGGGGGAGAATCAGCCCGGTGCGACGACAGAGACGGAGTGGACCGTGAGCCTCGCCGGAAGCTGGGCCCAGGACGGACGGGCCCGGGAAGTGAGCCCCGTGCGGGGGCGGCCCCGCAGTGAGGCCGTGGAGCGCTCCATCATCGAGGGCGTGATGAAGCTCCTGGAGGACGGTGTGCCCCTCTCGGAGCTGTCCATAGAACGGGTGGCCCGCACCGCCGGTGTCGGCAAGGCCACCATCTACCGCCGCTGGCGCGGCAAGGAGGAGCTGTTCGTCGACGTCCTGCGCGCCGCCGAACCGCCCGATCCGGTGCTGCCCGGCACCTCCATGCGGGACGACCTGGTCGTCCTGCTGGAGGCCGTCCGCCGACGCGGACTCGTCAACCGCTCCTCGGCGATCCTGCACAACGTCTTCGCCCAGATGAAGTCCAGCCCCAAGATCTGGGACGCCTACGACGCGAACGTCGTCACCCCGCGCCGCCGGATCCTCGCCGACGTCCTGCGGCGCGGACAGGGCAACGGTGAACTCCGCGCCGACGTCGACATAGACCTCATCGGCGACCTCGTCTTCGGCCCGATGCTCGTGCGCACCGTCATGCGTCCCGACTCGCCGCTCCCCGACGACCTCGCGGAGGTCATGGTCGACACGGTGCTCGAAGGGCTGCGTCCGCCTGCGAGCTGAGTCACAGCGAATGTTCGCATTCCGTTACAGAGCTCACCCGTTCACCGCTGTTCGGAACTCCGAACAGCGGGTTGTTCGTCCTCGTGCCCGTACGGCCGCCACGCGGCGGCAGGATCGACGGCGATCATCCCCTAGGGTCTAGGGGGTGCCGCGAAGTCCCGCACCACACCCCGGTGTCGTGGACTTGCCGGCACTCCCCGGGCGCGGGGGACGATGTGCACGGCAGGTTGTGAGGCGACGGTATGGCGCAGGCGTACATGACGGAGACGGGCGGCGGCGGCACGGGCGAGGGCCGCGAAGGAACCCGGCTCCGGCGCCTGCTCGGCCGGTGGTTCGGCGGCTGGAGAGGCGACCGCGGGATCTGGCGGCGCGGTGTCGTCGTCGCGGTCCTCGCCCTGCTCGTCGCGCTCGGGATGGTGCTGCACGCCCAGGTCCCCAACAGCGTGGGCAACCTGGGCAGTCTGACCGAGACGTTCCTGCCCTGGCTGGGCATCGCGATCCCGCTGCTGCTGGTCCTGGCGATCGTCCGTAAATCGGTGGTCGCGCTGATCGCGGTGCTGGTCCCCACGATCGTCTGGCTGAACCTCTTCGGCGGACTCGTCACCAGCAAGACCGGCGGCGGTGGCGACCTCATGGTCGTCACCCACAACGTCAACGCGGACAACGCCGACCCCTCCGGCACCGCCGGGGACGTCGCCGCCTCCGGAGCGGACGTCGTGGCCCTGGAGGAGCTGACGGAGAACGCGGTGCCGGTGTACGAGAAGGCGCTCGCGGCGACGTACCCGTACCACGAGGTCGTCGGCACCGTCGGGCTGTGGAGCAAGTACCCGATGAGCGCCACCGAGCCCGTCGACATCAAGCTCGGCTGGGAGCGCGCCATGCGCTCCACCGTGACCACCCCCGAGGGCCCGGTGGCCGTGTACGTCGCCCATCTGCCCTCGGTGCGGGTGAAGCTGGAGGCCGGGTTCACCGCCCGCCAGCGCGACAAGAGCGCCAACGCGCTGGGCGAGGCCATCGCCGACGAACCCATCCAGAACGTGGTCCTCCTCGGTGACCTCAACGGCACCATGAACGACCGCGCCCTGAACGCCGTCACCGCCCAGATGCGCTCCACCCAGGGCGCGGCCGGCGACGGCTTCGGCTTCAGCTGGCCGGCGTCGTTCCCGATGGCCCGCATCGACCAGATCATGGTCCGGGGCCTGGAGCCGATGGCGTCCTGGACCCTCCCGGCGACGGGCAGCGACCACCTGCCGGTGGCGGCACGGGTGACGATCACCACGTCAGGTCGCTGATCTCGCAGGTCAGCGGGGTGGGAATGGAGAGCCCGGAGAGTTTGTTCCGTCAGTGAACATATAGTGGGGGAGGAATCCCGAGGGATCCGTCCTTCCCCTGCTCTCCTCCTCCCGAAAGGTCTCCCCATGCCCTTGGCCCTGCTCGCCCTCGCCGTAGGAGCCTTCGGTATCGGGACGACCGAGTTCGTCATGATGGGCCTGCTGCCCGACGTCGCGGCCGACCTCGGTGTCTCGATCCCCGCCGCCGGCCACCTCGTCTCCGCGTACGCGCTCGGCGTCGTCGTCGGGGCCCCGCTGCTCGCGGCGGCCACGGCCCGGATGCCCCGCCGCACGGTCCTCATCGGCCTGATGGCCCTGTTCGTGGCCGGCAACGCGCTCTCCGCGCTCGCCCCCGACGAGCACTGGCTGCTCGCCGCCCGCTTCCTCAGCGGCCTGCCGCACGGCGCCTTCTTCGGTGTCGGCGCGGTCGTCGCCACGGGCCTCGTCGCACCGGAGCGCAAGGCCCGCTCGGTCTCGCTGATGTTCCTCGGGCTGACGGTCGCGAACATCGCCGGTGTCCCCGTGGCGACGCTGATGGGCCAGGAGTTCGGCTGGCGGGTCACGTTCCTCGGTGTGAGCGTGATCGGTCTCGCCGCGATCGGCTCGCTGGCCGCGCTGCTCCCGCACGACCACGCCACGGCGCCGGCGACCGGCCTGCGCGGCGAACTGGGCGCCCTGCGCTCCCTGCCCGTCTGGCTCGCCCTCGGTACGACCGTCGCCGGTTTCGCCGCGCTGTTCTCCGCCTACAGCTACATCACCCCGATGCTCACCGGCCCCGCCGGGTACACCGACAGCGACGTCACCCTGCTGCTGGCCCTGTTCGGCGTGGGAGCGACCATCGGCAACCTGGCCGGCGGCCGTCTCGCGGACCACTCGATGCGGGGCACCCTCTTCGGCGGCCTGACCTCCCTGGTCGCGGTCCTCACGTTGTTCCCGGTGCTCATGTCCGCCCAGTGGAGCGCGGCCCTGGCGGTGGTCCTCCTCGGCGTCGCCGCGTTCGTCACCGGCTCGCCGCTTCAACTGATGGTCATGGAGAAGGCCGCCTCCGCCCCGTCCCTCGCGTCCTCCGCCAACCAGGCCGCCTTCAACCTCGCGAACGCCGGCGGCGCCTGGATCGGCGGCCTCGCCCTCTCCCTGGGCCTCGGCACCACGTCCCCCGCGGTCGTCGGAGCGGGCCTCGCCGTCCTCGGCCTCGGGGTCGCCGCGGTCGCCCACGTGGTGGACGCCCGCCGCGCGACCGCGACACGCTCCGCACAGCCGGCCGTGGGCCGCCTGGTGGCCTCGCACGTCCCTGGGCGTGAGTCGGAGCCGGTACGGGGCTGAGGGCGCCCGCCCCGCCCCGCCGGGGGTGAGTCGCGCACCCCGGGATCGTCCCCGTATCGCCCCGATCCGGTGGCGCCCGGCGTGGATTTCCGCTTCGGTGAGGGAAAACCGTTCAGTCGGACGCGCCGGCAGTTCGCGTGAGGTGCGCGCCGGAGGCGTACGCCCCGGCGTGCGGCGCTTCCGCGCTCCTGTCGACGGCGACCTGGAGGACCAGATGGACATCTCGCTCGAAGTGCTCCCGCTGCCCGTGACCGACATCGACCGGGCCCGGGACTTCTACCGGGACAAGGTCGGCTTCCACGTCGACATCGACCAGGAGGTCATGCCCGGTATGCGCATCGTCCAGCTGACGCCGCCGGGATCCGGCTGCTCGATCGCGCTGGGCGACATGATCTGGGAGATGGCCCCCGGCCCCAAGCCGGCCCCCGGCTCCTACCAGGGCCTCCAGCTCTGCGTCGCCGACATCAAGGCCGCCCGCGCCGAACTCGTCGAACGGGGGCTCGACGTCTCCGAGCCCGTCCAGTACGCCCCCGACGACGGCGCCACGTTCATGTACTTCACCGACCCCGACGGGAACGGCTGGGCCATCCAGGAGTACCGCCGCCGCGCCACCGAGCCGCTGCACCGCGTGCTCGCGGACCTGGCCGCGCGGGAGCGCTGAGGCCGGCCCTCGCGCGCGGGGGCCAACGACACGGCGAGACCGCGGCGCCTGCGCACCGCGGTCTCGCCTCCTGATCACTTCTCGAAGCGGGTGAGGGCACCCCGGCGCGCTTCGCTCACCTCATCGGACGTACGACTCCACGTAGCCCCGCGCGGGCGATCCCACGCCCGTCACGTCGTCGTAGCCGCGTACCGCCGTCAGGGAGCTGTCCCGGCCGAGCGTGCGCACGGATGTGACCAGCCCCTCGGAGGCGTCGTAGGTGTTGGCGTAGTCGACGCGGGCCACGGCCAGCCCCGTGCCGCTGACGGGGGTGTCGGTCACGTCGTGGTACGCCTTCGTGCCGTAGCGGGCGTAGATGGCCGGGTTGGCGAAGCCGAGCGGCCGGCCGCCGCGGGCCTGCTGGGCGAGGGACTGGACGGCCGCGACGACCGGCGCGGCGAGGGAGGTGCCGCCGATCCGGTACTCGCTGTACCGCTGCGACCCGTCCGGGAAGGACTGCGTCTGCCCGACCAGGAAACCGGTGTTGGGGTCGGCGATCGCCGCGATGTCCGGGACGACGCGGTTGCCGGCCGCGCTGTTGGCCGTGGCGAGGGCGTGCGGGACGACACCCCGCTGGTAGAACGGCTCGGCGACCGTCCTGCTGGTGCCGCCGCCCGCGCCGGAGGTGAAGGCGCCGGGGAAGTCCGTCCAGCTCCCGCCGTCGTCGGCGAGCGTCGACTTGAGCGTGCCCCAGCCGGTCTCCCACAGATACGTGTCGTTCCTGCCGACGGCCAGGGACGTACCGCCGACCGCCGTCACCCACGCCGAGTTCGCCGGGGTGTCGACCTGCTTCGTCCCGGTGTTGGCGACCTCGTCCCCGTCGTCGCCGGAGGAGAAGTAGAAGCCGACGCCCTCGACCGCGCCCAGCTGGAACACCTGGTCGTAGGCGGCCGCGAGGGCCGGCGTCTGATGGGCCTCGATGTCGCCCCAGGAGTTGGAGACGATGTCGGCCAGATGGCCGTCGACGATGCGGCCGAGCGCGTCGAGCAGGTCGTCGTCCTGGCAGGACGAGGCGCCCACATAGGTGATCCTCGCGTCCGGAGCGACCGCGTGCACGGCCTCGACGTCGAGGGTCTCCTCGCCGTACCAGCCGGATGCCTGGCAGTCCTCGGTGTGGGTGTAGTTCTTCGGCAGGACCTGCCGCAACTGGCCCGCGCCGTACGGCGCGTCGCCGTGCCCGCCCGCGTAGGCGGCCGCGTCCGCGGCGATCGTCGGGGAGGCGTACGCGTCGGTGATGGCGACGCGCACCCCCTTGCCGGTGTACCGGCCCGCGCCGTACGCGGCCCGCAGCTGCCGGCCGGTGTAGCCCTTCACCGCGTACGGGATCTTCTTGCCGTACGCGTCCGGCAGGGTGCTCGCGATGTTCGAGCCGTAGTACGAGGAGAACGGCCCGGCGTTGCGGAACACGGCGCCCGGCGGCGGCAGTTGGTCGTCGTGGGTGGCCCGGTGGGGTGCCGTGTCCAGGCCGGTGACGGTGAGGACGGCGCCGTTCAGGGCGGCCGGTGCGGAGGCCGTCGCGGTGGGCGCGCGATAGGTGTGGCCGTCCTTGCGGTAGTTGTGCAGCTGGGTGCCGAAGGCCCGCTCCGCGGCGGCCACGTCACCGGTGACCGTGACATAGCGCCGGGTCGTGCCGGTGATCCGCAGTCCGGCCCCCGTGAGCCAGGACTTCACGGCCGACACCTGCGCGGGGGTCGCGCCGAAGCGTGCCCGCGCCCGCGCGGCGCTCAGATACCTGCCGTACGACGCCGACGACGGGTCGGAGACGGCCCTGGCGTAGGCGGCCAGCCCGTCGGCGTCCCGGCCGGCCAGATAGACGCGGAGGGAGAGGGAGGAGCTGTCGGCGGCGGCTCCCCGGTCGGCCTGGGCGGTGGCCCACGCGGGCCTCGTCCCCCGCAGGGTGTCCCGTCCGGGGTGGGGCGCGGCCTGCGCCGTGGGCGCGCCCAGCGTCAGCGCGCCGACGAGCAGGGGCAGTGCGGTGGCCAGGCTCGCGCCGGCGCGCAGCGCGGCACGCCGTGACCTCGTGGATCTCATGGATGAACCCCCTGGGATGCGGTTCGTCGCGAGTGGGTGGGGTGGGCTGAGCGGATCCGGTGGATGCGTGTGGATCACTCGGCCTCGGCCACTCTCGCGATGAACCGTTCATGCCAGGGAATGGCTCGGGGCACGGCTGGGCCAAGAAGCCCCCAAGCGAACGTATCGACACCCCAAGGAACCGTATGTGCAAGGGATTTGCGGCATACGTCCCCGGGGCGTCATGGCCCCCGATGCATCGAGGGCCCGCCGTGTCACAGCCGTCGGCCCGCTCGACGAGGTGTCGGGCGGGCCGGTGGGGGCGCGGGCGGGTGTCGTCCTACGGGCGGGGGGCGGCCCCGCGGGCCTTCAGCAGGTCCGTCATCAGCGCGATCTCGGACTCCTGGGCGTTGACCATGCCCTGGGCCAGCTTCTTCTCCACGCCGACCGTGCACTTGGCGACGCAGCCCTCCGCCATGTGGATGCCGCCCTTGTGGTGGTCGGTCATCAGCTGGAGGAAGAAGATCTCGGCCTGCTTGCCGTTGAGCTTGCCGAGTTTCGCCATCTCCGCGTCGGTCGCCATGCCGGGCATCAGGGAGCCGTCCTCGCCGGAGGACATGTCACCCATGCCCATCCAGGCCATCGGCTTCTGCGACGACACCTTCGGCAGCCCCCACAGGTCGAGCCAGCCGATCATCATGCCGCGCTGGTTGGCCTGGGTCTGCGCGATGTCGTACGCGAGCCGCCGGATCTCCTCGTCGTCCGTGCGGTCACGGACGATGTACGACATCTCGACGGCCTGCTGGTGGTGGACCGCCATGTCCCGGGCGAACCCCGCGTCCGCGGAGTCCGTGGCGGGGGCCTTCAGCCCGGAGTCGTCGCCGTCGGCGACCGCGTACGTGATCGCCCCGGCCGCGACGAGTACCGCCGCGGCGCCGGAGGCGATCCAACCGATGTGCTTCATCTGTCCCACTGTTCCAGATCGCGTTCGCCGGTCGTCAGGAAATGCCGTTGGTGCAGGCGGCACCCGGCTCGGGCGTCTGTTCCCCCTGGACGAACTTCTGGAAGAACTTGTCCACGTTCGGGTCGGTGGCGCTGGTCACCGTGCGCTGGTGCCCCCAGGCGCTGAGCATGATCGGGTCCTTCTGGTCCTCGACCGGGCTCATCAGCGTGTACGGGGTCTTCTTGACCTTCGCCGCGAGCGCCTTGACGTCCGCCTCGGAGGCCTTGTCGTTGTACGTCACCCAGACCGCGCCGTGCTCCAGGGAGTGCACGGCGTTCTCGTTCTTGACGGCCTTGTCGTAGACGTCGCCGTTGCAGTTCTGCCAGACAGGGTTGTGGTCGCCGCCGACCGGGGGCGTCATCGGGTAGGTCACCGACTTGGTGACGTGGTTCTGGGTGAGCTTGGTGCTCCACGTCTTGACGCCGTCCGCGTCCGTCGTGAACTTGCCCTTGCCCTTGGCGTCGCTCGCCGTGCTGCTGCTGTCGCTGTTGTTGTCCGCCTGCGAGCGGATCAGGACCGTGCCGCCGACGACGAGGCCGGCGACTATCACCACGCTGGCGCCGATCACGAGGATCCGGTTCCGGCGCTCACGGGAGCGCTCGGCACGGCGCATCTCCTCGATGCGCGCCTTGCGCGCCGCGCTGCTGGTGTTCTTGGCGGCCATGGGTTGAGTCCTTAGTGGGGGATGAGGCGGATGGGACAGTAGGACCAGCTGATCGTAATTTGATGGGCTCCCTCTCGTAAACGAGGGATCCCGCCTCCCCCATGGTCGCGCGCGGGGCGGGAGAGGCGCGCGGTGATGACCAGGGCGTTACGGACGGGTACGGCCGCGGCCGTATACCGGACGCCGTGGGCGTTACGCGGGGGCGCGCGAGCAGGCAAGATGGGCAGCGGAGCGGTTGAGCGGTGCCGCGCGCGGTACATCTGCCGTACGCCTGCCGTTCAGCCCGTGGTCGGTCCGCCGATCAAGGTGCGCAACACGCGTGAAATGGTGTTGTGGTGGGATGCTCAGACGCCCGACCGCATCCCGTCGCTCGGGAGCAGGACGGCCTGACCAGCAAGGAATGGGTGGAAGCGGAAGATGGACAAGCAGCAGGAGTTCGTGCTCCGTACCTTGGAGGAGCGCGACATCCGTTTCGTACGCCTGTGGTTCACGGACGTGCTGGGCTTCCTGAAGTCCGTGGCCGTGGCCCCTGCCGAGCTGGAACAGGCGTTTGACGAGGGCATCGGCTTCGACGGCTCCGCCATCGAGGGCTTCGCCCGGGTGTACGAGTCCGACATGATCGCCAAGCCGGACCCGTCGACGTTCCAGGTCCTGCCGTGGCGCGCGGAGGCCCCGGGTACGGCCCGGATGTTCTGCGACATCCTGATGCCGGACGGCTCCCCGTCCTTCGCCGACCCGCGCTACGTCCTCAAGCGCGCCCTGGCCAAGGCCTCCGACCTGGGGTTCACCTTCTACACGCACCCCGAGATCGAGTTCTTCCTGCTGAAGGACAAGCCGCTCGACGGCTCCCGCCCCACCCCGGCCGACAACTCGGGCTACTTCGACCACACCCCCCAGAACGTCGGCATGGACTTCCGCCGCCAGGCGATCACCATGCTGGAGTCGATGGGCATCTCGGTCGAGTTCTCCCACCACGAGGGCGCCCCCGGCCAGCAGGAGATCGACCTGCGCTACGCCGACGCGCTGTCGACGGCCGACAACATCATGACGTTCCGCCTGGTCATGAAGCAGGTGGCACTGGAGCAGGGCGTCCAGGCGACCTTCATGCCGAAGCCGTTCTCGGAGCACCCCGGCTCGGGCATGCACACGCACCTCTCCCTCTTCGAGGGCGACCGGAACGCGTTCTACGAGTCCGGCGCGGAGTACCAGCTGTCGAAGGTGGGCCGCTCCTTCATCGCGGGCCTGCTCAAGCACGCGGCCGAGATCTCCGCGGTGACGAACCAGTGGGTGAACTCCTACAAGCGCATCTGGGGCGGCACCGAGCGCACCGCGGGCGCCGGTGGCGAGGCCCCCTCGTACATCTGCTGGGGCCACAACAACCGCTCGGCCCTGGTCCGGGTCCCCATGTACAAGCCCGGCAAGACGGGCTCGGCACGCGTCGAGGTCCGCTCCCTGGACTCGGGCGCGAACCCGTATCTTGCGTACGCGCTCCTGCTGGCCGCCGGCCTCAAGGGCATCGAGGAGGGCTACGAGCTCCCGCCGGGCGCCGAGGACGACGTCTGGGCCCTCTCCGACGCGGAGCGCCGCGCGATGGGCATCGAGCCGCTCCCGCAGAACCTCGGCGAGGCCCTGGCCCTCATGGAGCGCAGCGACCTCGTCGCGGAAACCCTCGGCGAGCATGTCTTCGACTTCTTCCTGCGCAACAAGAAGCAGGAGTGGGAGGAGTACCGCTCCGAGGTCACCGCGTTCGAGCTGCGGAAGAACCTGCCGGTGCTGTAGGCGCAGGTCAGAGCGGTTTTCCGCCGTAGCGACGAGTGGGGCCGACGGTCGTGGACCGTCGGCCCCATGGCGTGCGTCACGTGCCATGTGCCGCGAGGTTGCGTCATGATGTGCTCATGACCGCGTACCTCGATGTGCCCACCGCCCACCGAAAGGCCGATGCCGCGTAACCGGCCCGGCGCACTGCGCGCGGCACGGCGCGTACGACACCGTCCGTTCAGGTGGGACACGCCTTCACCCGACCGCATCCACGGGCTCTCGGCCCGCACCAGCCTCGCCGTCCACCGGTTCGAGGCCCTGTCGAACCATTGCGACGTCTTCCCCGGCGTCACCGACCGCGCGCTCCGGCGCTACCGGGCGTTCCTCGCGCCTCCCGGCCGCCGGCCCCGCTATCCCTCCCTGGAGGAGTGCGGGTGCCGCGGCTGCTCGCTCAGGGACGTGCGGCACGCCCGTGACGTCCTCGGCGCCGTTCTGCGCGGCCTGCCGCTGCGGCCCCGCACCGAGCTGGGGCGCCTGGTCGCCGCCCTCGACGCGGGCTACCTGGACCGCACCCTCCCCGACCCCTTCGCCGACGTACGCCGGCAGTGGCGCCCCGACGTGTGGTGGTACCGCCGCCTCGAAGGCTGCCGGTACGCCGCGACGGGGGCCGTCTGATGCACGCGGCCGCGACCGTCCTACCGGGCAGGCCCGGCGTCAGCCCTCCGGTACTCCGGTTAGGCTCGGGCCGTACGACCTTGATCCTTGATCGGGCTCGATCGATACGGGAGGCCGGGGATGACGGCGCCGGGGCGCAGGAGCAGCACGTTCTCGCGACTGCTGCGGCACGGTTTCACGGATCCCTCGGCGGCCGAGCGGCTGCTGGAGGGTACGGAGCTGGCGGCCGTACGCAGTGATCCGGTGCTGCTGGACGCGCTGGGGGCGACCGCCGATCCGGACCTCGCGCTCGCGGGGCTCGTCCGGCTGCTGGAGGGGCAGCCGGACCACACGGACCGGCGCAAGGTGCTGGACACGCTGACCGCGGCGAAGCCCCTGCGGGACCGGCTGCTGGGTGTGCTCGGCGCGTCCGCCGCGCTGGGCGAGCACCTCGCACGGCACCCGCACGACTGGCAGGCGCTCGTCACCTACGAACCGCAGGACCTGCATCCGGGGGTCGAGGAGTTCGAACGCGGCCTCGCCGAGGCCACCGACCCCGTCTCCCTCCGGGTCGCCTACCGCCGCTGTCTGCTGTCGATCGCCGCCCGTGACGTGTGCGGCACCACCGATGTCGCCCAGGCCGCCGCCGAACTCGCCGACCTCGCCACCGCCACCCTCCGCGCGGCCCTCGCCATGGCGAGCGCGGCCGCGCCCGAGGACGCGGCGCTGTGCCGGCTCGCGGTGATCGCGATGGGCAAGTGCGGCGGCCACGAGCTGAACTACGTCTCCGACGTCGACGTCATCTTCGTCGGGGAGACCGCGGACGGCGCCGACGAGCAGGCAGCCGTCCGCGCGGCCACCCGGCTCGCCTCGCACATGATGCGGATCTGCTCCGAGACGACCGTCGAGGGCAGCATCTGGCCCGTCGACGCCAATCTGCGGCCGGAGGGCCGCAACGGCCCGCTCGTACGGACGCTCAGCAGCCACCTCGCCTACTACCAGCGGTGGGCGAAGACCTGGGAGTTCCAGGCCCTGCTGAAGGCCCGCCCGGTGGCGGGGGACCTCGACCTGGGGGAGCAGTACGTCGCCGCGCTCGAACCCCTCGTGTGGAAGGCCGCCGAGCGGGAGAACTTCGTCGCCGACGTACAGCGCATGCGTCGCCGGGTCGTCGAGAACATCCCGGCCGCCGAGATCGACCGCCAGCTGAAGCTGGGACCGGGCGGCCTGCGGGACGTCGAGTTCGCCGTGCAGCTGCTCCAGCTGGTCCACGGGCGCGCCGACACCTCGCTGCGCAGCGGCACCACCCTCGACGCGCTGGGCGCCCTCGCCGCCGGCGGATACGTGGGCCGCGTCGACGCCGCCCAGCTCGACGCCGCCTACCGCTTCCTGCGCTCCATGGAGCACCGCATCCAGCTCTACCGGCTGCGCCGCACCCATCTCGTCCCCGAGGGCGAGAACGACCTGCGGCGCATCGGGCGCTCGCTGGGCCTGCGCACCGAGCCGGTCGCCGACCTGAACCGCGAGTGGCGGCGCCACGCGGCCGTCGTACGGCGACTGCACGAGAAGCTGTTCTACCGCCCGCTCCTCGACGCCGTCGCCCAACTCGCGCCCGGCGAGGCCCGGCTGAGCGCCGACGCGGCCCGCGAACGGCTCGTCGCCCTCGGCTACGCCGACCCGGCCTCCGCCCTGCGCCACCTGGAGGCCCTGGCCTCCGGCGTCACCCGCAAGGCCGCCATCCAACGCACCCTCCTGCCCGTCCTGCTGGGCTGGTTCGCCGACTCCGCCGACCCGGACGCCGGACTCCTCAACTTCCGCAAGGTCTCCGACGCCCTCGGCAAGACCCCCTGGTATCTGCGGTTGTTGCGCGACGAGGGCGCCGCCGCCGAGAACCTCGCCCGGGTCCTGTCCGCCGGGCGCCTCGCCCCCGACCTCCTCATGCGCGCCCCCGAGGCCGTCGCCCTCCTCGGCGACGGGGACGGCGGCGCCGGCGGCCTCGAACCCCGCGGCCGCGCCCACCTCGAACAGGAGATCCTCGCCGCCGTCCGCCGCGCCGACGGCGCCGCCCAGGGCGTCACGGCCGCACGCGGCGTACGGCGCCGCGAACTCTTCCGTACGGCCGCCGCGGACATCGTCGGCTCCTACGGCACCGAGGCGTCCCCGGCCACCGCCGACCAGGGCGCGCTGGTCGACCTGGTCGGCGGCGCGATCTCCGACCTCACCGCGGCGACCCTCGCGGGCACCCTGCGCGCCGTCGTTCGCGAGGGCTGGGGCGACACCCTGCCCACCCGGTTCGCCGTCATCGGCATGGGCCGCTTCGGCGGCCACGAACTGGGCTACGGCTCCGACGCCGACGTCCTGTTCGTCCACGAGCCGAGGGAGGGCGCCGACGAGCAGGAGGCGGCCCGCGCCGCGAACACGGTCGTCGCCGAGATGCGCCGCCTGCTCCAGCTCCCCAGCGCCGACCCGCCGCTCCTCATCGACGCCGACCTGCGCCCCGAGGGCAAGTCGGGGCCCCTCGTACGGACCCTGAAGTCCTACGAGGCGTACTACCGCCGGTGGTCCCTGGTCTGGGAGTCCCACGCCCTGCTGCGGGCCGAGCCGGTCGCCGGGGACGAGGACCTCGGCCGCCGCTTCGGCGACCTGGTCGACCCGCTCCGCTACCCGGCGGACGGACTCGCGGAGGACGCGGTCCGCGAGATCCGCCGGCTCAAGGCCCGGATGGAGTCGGAGCGGCTGCCGCGCGGCGCCGACCCGACCCTCCACACCAAGCTCGGCCGCGGCGGTCTCTCCGACGTCGAGTGGACCGTCCAGCTCCTCCAGCTCCGCCACGGGCGGCGCGAGGCGGGCCTGCGCACGACCCGTACGCGGGCCGCGCTGGGCGCGGCGCGGGAGGCCGGCCTCGTCACGGACGAGGAGGCGGCGACCCTCGACGAGGCGTGGGTCCTCGCGACGCGGGTCCGCAACGCGGTCATGCTGGTGCGGGGGAGGGCCGGCGACACGTTCCCCTCCGACAGCCGTGAGGTGGCCGCGGTGGGGCGTTACCTGGGCTATGGGCCGGGTCATGTGGGGGACATGCTCGACGACTACCGGAGGACCACGCGGCGGGCTCGGGCAGTCGTGGAGGACTTGTTCTACGGGACGTGACCGGCCGGGAGTAACAAGTATCACCGGTGGCCGCAACCGGGACTGAGAAGGGCTTCGGAACGCCTCGCGGGGGCGCGAGCGTCGCGCGCTACGCCTTCACCGGCGCCATCATGCGGCCCCCGTCGCCCGCGGTCACCTGGCGCGGCAGCGCGTACGGCATCGATCCGTACCAGAGCCGTGCCACCGCGTAGCCGAAGGCCAGGCAGAGCATCCCGCCGACCGCGTCCAGCCAGAAGTGGTTGGCGGTCGCGACGATGACCACGAGCGTCAGCGTGGGGTACAGCAGGCCCAGCACCCGAACCCACGGCACCGAGGCCAGCGCGAAGATCGTCAGGCCGCACCACAGGGACCAGCCGATGTGCATGGAGGGCATGGCCGCGTACTGGTTGGACATGTTCTTCAGGTCGCCGGACGCCATGGAGCCCCAGGTCTGGTGCACCACGACCGTGTCGATGAAGTTCTCGCCGGTCATCAGGCGCGGCGGGGCCAGCGGGTAGAAGTAGTAGCCGACCAGGGCCACCGCCGTCGTCGCGAACAGCACCAGACGCGTCGCCGCGTACCGACCGGGATGACTACGGTAGAGCCACACCAGGACACCGAGCGTGACCACGAAGTGCAGCGTCGCGTAGTAGTAGTTCATGCCGACGATCAGCCATGTGACCGAGTTCACCGCATGGTTGATCGTCTGCTCGACGGCGATCCCCAGGTGATGCTCGACCGACCAGATCCAGTCGGCGTTGGTGAGGGCCTGGGCCTTCTGCTCCGGGACCGCGTTGCGGATCAGCGAGTACGTCCAGTAGCTCACCGCGATCAGCAGGATCTCGAACCAGACACGCGGGCGGCGCGGAGCCCTCAGTCGGTGCAGACGCCCTTGCTCCGGCGCGTCCGTGACGGACCGCGGAGCGGCCTGCTCCCGGCCTTCCTCCAGTGTCGTCACGGTCGTTTCACCCATGGGCACAGAGTCTGCCAGATAAGCCATCCCCCACCGATCATCCTCTGGTCGGGTTCTCTCCGCACGTTCTCCGGGGTACCACCAGGGGTCGCCTCATACGCACGTATTGTCCCCACCCCCGTTCTCTCCGCCTTAAGTACGACTGCGATCCCCGGGCGCCGAAGCGGTCGACCCCCGCACCACCAGCTCCGGCATGAACACGAACTCACTGTGGGGCGCCGGAGTCCCGCCGATCTCCTCCAGCAACGTGCGCACCGCCGCCTGCCCCATCGCGGGGACCGGCTTGCGGATCGTCGTCAGCGGCGGGTCGGTGAAGGCGATCAGCGGGGAGTCGTCGAAGCCGACCACCGAGACGTCCCGGGGGACCTCCAGGCCCCGCTGCCGGGCCGCCCGGATCGCGCCCAGCGCCATCATGTCGCTCGCGCACACCACCGCCGTGCAGTCCCGGTCGATCAGCGCCGTCGCCGCCGCCTGACCGCCCTCCAGCGTGTAGAGGGAGTGCTGGACCAGCTCGGTCTCGATGGCCGCGGCGTCCAGGCCCAACTGCTCCTGCATCGTGCGGACGAACCCCTCGATCTTGCGCTGCACGGGCACGAACCGCTTGGGGCCCAGGGCCAGCCCGATACGGGTGTGGCCCAGCGACGCCAGATGCGTCACCGCGAGACTCATCGCCGCACGGTCGTCCGGTGAGATGAAAGGCGCCTGCACCTTGGGGGAGAACCCGTCGACGAGCACGAACGGCACACCCTGCGCCCGCAGTTGCTCATAGCGCTGCATGTCCGCGGAGGTGTCCGCGTGCAGCCCGGAGACGAAGATGATGCCGGCGACACCGCGGTCGACGAGCATCTCCGTCAGCTCGTCCTCCGTGGATCCGCCGGGAGTCTGGGTGGCGAGGACCGGGGTGTAACCCTGCCGGGTCAGTGCCTGCCCGATGACCTGGGCCAGCGCCGGGAATATCGGATTCTCCAGCTCCGGGGTTATGAGGCCCACCAGACCCGCGCTGCGCTGCCGCAGCCGTACCGGCCGCTCGTAGCCCAGGACGTCGAGGGCGGCCAGGACGGACTGGCGAGTGGTCGCGGCGACGCCCGGCTTCCCGTTCAGGACGCGGCTGACAGTCGCCTCGCTGACCCCCGCCTGGGTTGCGATGTCGGCAAGCCGTGTGGTCACAGGACCGGACTGTACCGGCCGGGCATCCGCTTGCCCACCGGCCCGGCGTCGGGTGCGGGCGGGGGTGCGGCCCACTGCGGGCTGCTGCGTCATCGCGGTCCCTCGTGATTCTGGTCGGTGTCCGTGGGGGCGCCCCTGCGCGTAGAGATGGATTTCGCAAGAGCTGACGGGCTGATGATTCCCGTCCCTGCCCCGGTGTGGCAAGAGCTTGCAGAGTCTTTCACGACCACCCACACCCTCCTTGATCGGCCCCGATGCCGGGTAGCGGGGCAGTTGAGCGCAGGTCACGACGGAGTAACCATCACCGCTTCTTGCATCTTTTTGCAGCAAGGTCTTTCGTCCGGCTTACATCGCTGTTACGTTCGGCCACGCCCGGCGGCGGCAACGGCGTGCCGGCACTCGGAGGAAGCGGCGGACGGGGCCCTTCTCCCAGCACACGGGCTTAACCCTCAAGGAGATCTCATGCGGCGTGGCATAGCGGCCACCGCGCTGGTGGCGTCCCTCGCCCTCGCGGCGACGGCCTGCGGCGGAAGTGACAGCGGCGACTCGGCCGGCGGTCCGGTCACCATCACCTGGTGGGACACGTCCAACGCCACCAATGAGGCACCGACGTACAAGGCCTTGGTCAAGGAGTTCGAGGCCGCCAACAAGGACATCAAGGTCAAGTACGTCAACGTGCCCTTCGACCAGGCGCAGAACAAGTTCGACACCGCCGCCGGTTCCAAGGGCGCCCCGGACATCCTGCGCTCCGAGGTCGGCTGGACGCCCGCCTTCGCCAAGAAGGGCTTCTTCCTGCCCCTGGACGGCACCGAGGCCCTCGCGGACCAGGACAAGTTCCAGCCCAACCTGATCAAGCAGGCCCAGTACGACGGCAAGACCTACGGCGTCCCGTTCGTCACCGACACCCTCGCGCTGGTCTACAACAAGGAGCTCTACGAGAAGGCCGGCATCAAGGAGGCCCCCAAGAGCTGGGCCGACCTGAAGAAGGCCGCCGCCACCATCAAGAGCAAGACCGGCGTCGACGGCTACTGGGGCTCCACCCAGGCGTACTACGCCCAGTCCTTCCTCTACGGCGAGGGCGCCGACACCGTCGACGTCGCCGCCAAGAAGATCACGGTCAAGTCCCCCGCGGCCGTGAAGGGCTACGAGACCTGGCTGAGCCTGTTCGACGGCAAGGGCCTGCACAAGGCGGACACCACCGCCGACGCCTACGCCCACATCCAGGACGCCTTCGTCAACGGCAAGGTCGCCTCGATCATCCAGGGCCCGTGGGAGATCACGAACTTCTACAAGGGCGCCGCGTTCAAGGACAAGGCCAACCTGGGCATCGCCACCGTCCCGGCCGGCTCCAGCGGCAAGGCCGGCGCCCCGACCGGCGGCCACAACCTCTCGGTCTACGCCGGTTCCGACAAGGCGCACCAGGAGGCCTCGCTGAAGTTCGTGAAGTTCATGACCTCGGCGAAGTCCCAGGAGACCATCGCCCTGAAGAACTCCACGCTGCCCACGCGTGACGACGCCTACACCACCGAGGTCAAGGCCGACCCGGGCATCGCCGGCTACCAGACGGTCCTCGCCGCCGCCCAGCCGCGTCCCGAGCTGCCCGAGTACAGCTCGCTGTGGGGCCCGCTCGACACCGAGCTGCTCGCCATCGCCGGGGGCAAGAAGTCCCTGGACAAGGGTCTGAGCAGCGCGGAGACCTCGATCGCCAAGCTGGTCCCGGACTACAGCAAGTGACCCCGTGTGGCCGCCGCGTCCGACCGACCTGTCGGGGGACGGACGCGGCGGCCACCCGGCCCGCGTACCAGCCGGAACCGGCCCGTGTACCGGCCGGCCCGATCTTCCAGTGATCTTCCAGAAGGTGTCGAACGATGACAGTCGCCATCGACCGAGCGACCGGCAAGCGCCGCGGTGAGCAGGGCGGGCGCCCGGGTCCGCTGTCGCGTCTGAAGCACGCCTACCAGCGCCACTGGTACGCCTACGCGATGATCGCCCCGGTGGTCGTCGTGCTCGGTGTCCTCGTGGTGTATCCGCTGGTCCGCGGCTTCTACCTCACGCTCACCAACGCCAACAGCCTCAATTCGGCGCGCACGATCGGCGTCAACCACATCGAGGCGACCTACGAGTTCATCGGCTTCGACAACTACGCCGACATCCTGTGGGGCCCGACCGCGTACGACCGCTTCTGGTCGCACTTCATCTGGACGATCGTCTGGACGGCGCTCTGCGTCACCCTGCACTACGTCATCGGCCTCGGTCTCGCGCTGCTGCTCAACCAGAAGCTGCGCGGCCGCACCTTCTACCGGCTGATCCTGGTCCTGCCCTGGGCGGTGCCCACCTTCGTCACCGTGTTCGGCTGGCGGTTCATGCTCGCCGACGGCGGCATCATCAACGCCGCCCTCGAAGCCCTGCACCTGCCGGCCCCGCTGTGGCTGGAGGACACCTTCTGGCAGCGGTTCGCCGCGATCATGGTGAACACCTGGTGCGGTGTGCCGTTCATGATGGTCTCGCTGCTCGGCGGCCTCCAGTCCATCGACGCCTCCCTGTACGAGGCCGCCGAGATGGACGGCGCGAGCGCCTGGCAGCGCTTCCGGTACGTCACCCTGCCGGGTCTGCGCTCGGTCAGCTCCACCGTCGTCCTGCTCGGGGTGATCTGGACCTTCAACCAGTTCGCCGTCATCTTCCTGCTGTTCGGCGACACCGCGCCCGAGGCGCAGATCCTCGTGACCTGGGCGTACTACCTCGGCTTCGGACAGCAGCCGCGTGACTTCGCGCAGTCGGCGGCCTACGGCATCCTGCTGCTGGCCATCCTGATCGTCTTCACCTCCGTCTACCGCCGCTGGCTGAACCGCGATGAGCAGCAGCTCGCGATCTGAGGCAGGAGCCCCCATGAGCACCACGACCGTCAAGACCACGGCTGCGGCGGACCCCTCGCCCGCGCCGACCGCCACCCCGCGCCCCCCGCGCGGGCGTGGTGAGCGCGGCCTCGCCGGCTCCCTCACCTCGCACGCCGTCCTCATCGTGGCGAGCCTGGTCGCGCTCTTCCCGATCGCCTGGCTGGTCTTCCTCTCCCTCGGCCCGGACAAGGACGACTATCTGCACCCCGGTCGCATCCCGGGCAAGATGACGTTCGACAACTACACGTTCGTGCTCCAGAAGACGGGGTTCTTCGACTGGCTGGTCAGCACCCTCGTCGTGTCGCTCGGCACGACCGTCATCGGTGTGCTGATCTCCGCGACCACCGGCTACGCGGTCTCCCGCATGCGGTTCCCGGGTTACCGCAAGTTCATGTGGGTGCTCCTGGTGACCCAGATGTTCCCGGTTGCCGTACTGATGGTGCCGATGTACGAGATCCTGTCGGAACTCCAGCTCATCGACAGCTACCTTGGTCTCATCCTCGTCTACTGCTCGACGGCCGTGCCGTACTGCGCCTGGCTGCTGAAGGGGTACTTCGACACGATCCCGTTCGAGATCGACGAGGCCGGACGCGTCGACGGGCTGACCCCCTTCGGCACGTTCGCGCGGCTCATCCTGCCGCTCGCCAAGCCCGGGCTGGCGGTGGCCGCGTTCTACAGCTTCATCACCGCGTTCGGGGAGGTCGCCTTTGCCTCGACGTTCATGCTGTCGGACACGAAGTACACCTTCGCGGTCGGCCTGCAGAGCTTCGTCAGTGAGCACGACGCCCAGCAGAACCTCATGTTCGCCACGGCGGTCCTCGTCGCGCTCCCCGTCTCCGCGTTCTTCTACCTCGTGCAGAAGAACCTGGTCACGGGTCTGACCGCCGGTGGCACCAAGGGCTGAGCCCGCCACCTCGAAGACTCCCGTACGCCTTGCCGTACGGGTGGCGGCCGCGGTGCCCTCCCCCAAGCTCTCCGAGCAGGGGGGACCCCCAGACCCCGCTGTCACCGCGGCCGCCTCGTCGACCGATCCGAGACTCCGATGCCCCGCACTCCCTTACGTACCAAGGACGTCATGAGCCAGCACTCCGCCATCGACCCGGCCGACAACTCCGCGCTCGCCACGGTCGCCTCCCGCCGCGACTGGTGGCGGGACGCGGTGATCTACCAGGTCTACCCGCGCAGCTTCGCCGACAGCAACGGCGACGGCATGGGCGACCTGGAGGGCGTGCGCTCCCGCCTGCCCTACCTGCGTGACCTCGGTGTGGACGCCGTCTGGCTGTCCCCCTTCTACGCCTCCCCGCAGGCCGACGCCGGGTACGACGTCGCCGACTACCGCGCCGTCGACCCCATGTTCGGCAATCTGCTGGACGCCGACGCGCTCATCCGCGGCGCCCACGACCTGGGCCTGCGGGTCATCGTCGACCTCGTCCCCAACCACTCCTCCGACCAGCACGAATGGTTCAAGCGTGCGGTGGCGGAGGGCCCCGGCTCGCCGCTGCGCGACCGCTACCACTTCCGCCCCGGCAAGGGCGAGAACGGCGAGCTCCCGCCGAACGACTGGGAGTCGATCTTCGGCGGTCCGGCCTGGACGCGGGTGACGGAGCCCGACGGCACGCCGGGGGAGTGGTACCTGCACCTGTTCGCGCCCGAGCAGCCCGACTTCAACTGGGAGCACCCGGCCGTCGGCGACGAGTTCCGCTCCATCCTGCGCTTCTGGCTCGACATGGGCGTCGACGGCTTCCGCATCGACGTGGCGCACGGCCTGGTGAAGGCCGAGGGCCTGCCCGACCTCGGCTCCCACGAGCAGCTGAAACTGCTGGGCAACGATGTCATGCCGTTCTTCGACCAGGACGGTGTGCACGCCGTCTACCGCGAGTGGCGTCTGGTGCTCGACGAGTACGCCGGGGAGCGAATCTTCGTCGCCGAAGCCTGGACGCCTACCGTCGAGCGCACGGCGAACTACGTCCGCCCGGACGAGCTGCACCAGGCGTTCAACTTCCAGTACCTGTCGACGGAATGGGACGCGGCCGAGCTGAAGGTCGTCATCGACCGCACCCTGGACGCGATGCGCCCGGTGGGCGCGCCCGCCACCTGGGTGCTGTCCAACCACGACGTGACCCGCCACGCCACCCGCTTCGCCAACGCGCCGGGCCTCGGCACGCAGATCCGCCTCGCCGGCGACCGCGAGCTGGGCCTCAGGCGCGCCCGGGCGGCGACGCTGCTGATGCTGGCGCTGCCCGGCTCGGCCTACGTCTACCAGGGCGAGGAGCTGGGCCTGCCGGACGTCGTCGACCTGCCCGACGAGGTGCGCCAGGACCCCGCCTACTTCCGTGGCGCCGGCCAGGACGGCTTCCGTGACGGCTGCCGGGTGCCGATCCCGTGGACCCGCACCGGGTCCTCGTACGGCTTCGGCGCGGGCGGCTCGTGGCTGCCGCAGCCCGCCGAGTGGGGCGACCTGAGCGTCGAGGCGCAGACGGGCGTCGAGGGTTCCACCCTGGAGCTGTACCGCACCGCGCTCGCCGTCCGCCGTGAGCAGCCCCACCTCGGCGCGGGCGACTCCGTCGAGTGGCTGAAGGCCCCCGAGGGCGTCCTCGCCTTCCGCCGGGGCGACTTCGTGTGCGTCGCCAACACCACGGGCGAGTCGGTCACGATCCCCGCGTACGGTCGGGTCCTGGTCGCCAGTGGCGAGCCGACCGTCGCCGGGGACGAGGCGAAGCTGCCGGCGGACACCACCGTGTGGTGGACGACGGCCTGACCGGTACGACCACCGCGGTCCACACGCGCGACGGCTGAGGCCCGCCGCCCCGGAAGGGGGCGGCGGGCCTCAGCCGTCGTCCGCGGGCGCCGCCGTCACGCCATGACCCGGCCGCCGCCCCCCTTCGCGGCGGCGATCAGCGCCGAGGCGGTGGCCGTCGCGGCGAGGCTTCCCAGCATGACCATGCCCACGCCGATGACGAAGAGGCCGCTCGCGTCGTCCGACCAGTCGTAGAACGCGGCGACGGTCAGCCCCGCCGTGGTCCCGGCCACCGCGCCCACGAAGTACCGGTGCGACGCCGCCCAGTACACCGCCGCGAACAGGGTCAGCACCAGCCCGATCACCTGCCACGCCGCATAGGGTCCGGTCGTCGAACCGTCGGGGTGCACATCGGGCTGCTGGTCCCAGCCCAGCCAGGCGGCCCACATCGCCGATGACGCCACCGCCAGCACGAGAACCATCAACGGCTGGGCGGCGAAGTTGCTCTGTCGTCGAGTCATGCCGTCAGCGTCCCGGCCGCGCGGCACCGCCCGACAGAGCGCACCTACTCAGTTCGCCCCGAGTACCTGTGCTGAGCGCCCCCGCCCTTCCTCAACCCCGGTGCCTGTGAAGACATTTCGCGGCGGTGAAGAACGTGTGTCGGGAGGGTTGACCGTTCCGTGAACTGGCTCGTACCTTCTGGGCGGTTGAAAGTTTTCAGCCATCTTGCAGCAAGAATCGGCAACGGATCTTGCGCGCACCGGCTCCCTGACTCCCCTTCGGAGCCCCCAGGACCCCTTCAACGGAGAAGGACCCCACATGGCCAGCAGAACCCTCTCCGGCGTACTCGCCCTCGTGGCGGGCGCGTCCCTCGCGCTGACCGTCCCCACGGGCGGCGCGTACGCCTCCCCTCCCGGCGCGAAGGACGTCACCGCCGTCCTCTTCGAGTGGACATTCGCCTCGGTGGCCAAGGAGTGCACCACCACTCTCGGCCCCAACGGCTATGGATACGTCCAGGTCTCGCCGCCCGCCGAGCACATACAGGGCTCGCAGTGGTGGACGTCGTACCAGCCCGTGAGCTACCGCATCGCGGGCCGCCTCGGTGACGCCACCGCCTTCAGGAACATGGTCGACACGTGTCATGCGGCCGGTGTGAAGGTCGTCGTCGACACGGTCGTCAACCACATGGCGGCGGGCAGCGGCACCGGCACCGGCGGCTCGTCGTACACGAAGTACACCTACCCCGGTCTGTACTCCTCGTTCGACTTCGACAACTGCACCGCGCAGATCACGAACTACCAGGACCGCGCCAACGTCCAGAACTGCGAACTCGTCGGCCTCGCCGACCTGGACACCGGCGAGGACTACGTCCGCTCGGCCATCGCCGGCTACATGAACACCCTGCTCGGCTACGGCGTCGACGGCTTCCGCGTCGACGCGGCCAAGCACATCCCGGCCGCCGACCTGGCCGCCATCAAGTCACGGCTGACCAACCCGTCGGTCTACTGGAAGCAGGAGGCCATCTACGGCGCCGGCGAGGCCGTCCAGCCGACCGAGTACACCGGCAACGGCGACGTCCAGGAGTTCCGCTACGCGTTCGACCTCAAGCGGGTCTTCAACAACGAGAACCTCGCCTACCTCAAGAACTACGGCGAGGGCTGGGGCTATATGAACAGCTCCGTCGCCGGTGTCTTCGTCGACAACCACGACACCGAGCGCAACGGCTCCACGCTCAGCTACAAGGACAACGCCACCTACACCCTGGCCAACGTCTTCATGCTGGCGTACCCGTACGGGGCCCCGGACATCCACTCCGGCTACGAGTTCTCCTCCACGGACGCCGGACCGCCCAACGGAGGCACCGTCAACGCCTGCTGGCAGGACGGCTGGAAGTGCCAGCACGCCTGGCCGGAGATCATGCGCATGGTGCCCTTCCGGAACGCCACGCGCGGCGAGTCCGTCACCGACTGGTGGGACAACGGGGGCGACGCGATCGCCTTCGGGCGCGGCAGCAAGGGCTTCGTGGCCATCAACCACGAGTCGGGCAGCCTGACCCGGACGTACCAGACCTCGCTCCCGGCCGGCACGTACTGCAACGTCCAGAACAACACGACGGTGTCCGTGAACGGCTCCGGTCAGTTCACCGCCACCCTCGGCTCGAACACCGCACTGGCGATCCATGCCGGTAAGTCCGGCTGTTGACCCTCTCGTGCCGAACTGAAAGCACTTACCGGTGCTTTCAAGCCTCTTGCTGAAAACCTTTCGGCGGCGATACGGTCGCGCGGGGTCGGACCCACCAGAGGGTGTTGTGCGGGACTTTCACAACGCCCCCAGAGCCGTCATCGCTAGGAGTCCCTCTGTGATACCCAGATGGCCGACGCCGTCGAGGCGCCGTACCGCCCGTGCCGAACGGGCCGCCGTGGTCGGCGCGGTCACCGTGACCGCGCTGACCGCAGCGCTCGTCCAGCCGCTCGCGGCGGGGGCCGCGGCACCGCCCCCGCCGCCGTCCGACGCGAAGCTGGCCGCCGAGCCCGCCCGCCACGACCTGACCCGCGAACAGTTCTACTTCGTCCTGCCGGATCGTTTCGCCAATGGGGACAAGTCGAACGACAAGGGCGGGCTGACCGGCTCCCGCCTCGCCACCGGGTACGACCCCACCGACAAGGGCTTCTACCAGGGCGGCGACCTCAAGGGCCTCACCCGGCGGCTCGACTACATCAAGGGCCTCGGCACCACCGCCATCTGGCTGGCCCCGATCTTCAAGAACCAGCCCGTGCAGGGCACGGGCGCCAACGCCTCGGCCGGCTACCACGGCTACTGGATCACCGACTTCACCAAGGTCGACCCGCACTTCGGCACCAACAAGGACCTGGAGACCCTCATCTCCAAGGCCCACGCCAAGGGCATGAAGGTCTTCTTCGACGTCATCACCAACCACACGGCGGACGTCGTCGACTACGAGCAGAAGTCCTACGACTACCTCTCCAAGGGCGCCTTCCCCTACCTCACCAAGGACGGGAGGCCCTTCGACGACGCCGACTACGCGGACGGCGCCAAGGCGTTCCCGAAGGTCGACCGGAAGTCCTTCCCCCGGACGCCCGTCGTGCCGCCGTCGAAGAAGGACCTCAAGGTCCCGGCCTGGCTCAACGACCCGACGATGTACCACAACCGGGGCGACTCCACCTGGGCCGGCGAGTCCGCCACCTACGGCGACTTCGTCGGGCTCGACGACCTGTGGACCGAGCGTCCCGAGGTCGTCGAGGGCATGGAGAAGATCTACGAGAAGTGGGTCAGGGACTTCCGCATCGACGGCTTCCGCATCGACACCGTCAAGCACGTCAACACCGAGTTCTGGACCCGGTGGGCGACCGCGCTCGACGCGTACGCGGCGAAGAAGGGCCGGGACGACTTCTTCATGTTCGGCGAGGTCTACTCCGCCGACACCTCCGTGACCTCCCCGTACGTCACCCAGGGCCGCCTCGACTCCACCCTCGACTTCCCCTTCCAGGACGCGGCCCGCTCGTACGCCTCCCAAGGCGGCAGCGCCCGCAAGCTGGCCGCCGTGTTCGGTGACGACTACAAGTACACGACCGACAAGGCCAACGCGTACGAGCAGGTCACCTTCCTCGGCAACCACGACATGGGCCGCATCGGGACCTTCCTCAAGCAGGACGACCCGAAGGCCGGCGACGCCGAGCTGCTCGCCAAGGACCGGCTCGCCAACGAGCTGATGTTCCTCAGCCGCGGCAACCCGGTCGTCTACTACGGCGACGAACAGGGCTTCACCGGCGCCGGCGGCGACAAGGACGCCCGCCAGACCCTCTTCGCCTCCAAGGTCGCCGACTACCTGGACGACGACCAGCTGGGCACCGACCGCACCCACGCCACGGACGCCTACGACACGAAGGCGCCGCTCTACCGGCGGATCAGCGCGCTCGCGGGGCTCCGCAAGGCTCACCCGGCCCTCGCCGACGGCGTCCAGACCGAGCGTTACGCGGCCGACGGCGCCGGCGTCTACGCCTTCTCCCGTACCGACGCCCGCACCGGCGTCGAGTACGTCGTTGCCTTCAACAACGCGGACGACGCCAAGTCGGCGACCTTCGCGACCGGTTCGGCGGGCATGACCTTCAAGGGCATCTACGGGACGAAGGAGCAGGTCAAGAGCGACTCCGACCGCAAGGTCACCGTCACCGTCCCGGCCGGCTCCTCCGTCGTCCTCAAGGCCGCAGGCCCGCTCGCCAAGCCCGCCGCCAAGCCGTCCCTCACGCTCAAGGCCCCGGCCGCCGGCGCCACCGGCACCGTCGAGATCGGCGCGGATGTCGACGGTGGTCAGCTCAACCGTGTCGTCTTCGCCGCCCAGACCGGCAACGGCAAGTGGAGGACGCTGGGCTCCGCCGACCACGCCCCCTACAAGGTCACCCACACCGTGGGCAAGGACGTCCCCGCCGGAACCGCCCTGCGCTACAAGGCCGTCGTGATCGACTCGGCCGGCCGCACCGCGAGCGCCACGGCGACCTCCACCACCGGCACCCCGCCCGCTCCCGAGATCCCGACCGCCTCCTCCCGCGACTACGCGATCGTCCACTACAAGCGCGCCGACGGCGACTACACCGACTGGCGGCTGTACGCCTGGGGCGACATCGCCGACGGTGAGGGCACCACCTGGCCGGAGGGGCACGACTTCG
This sequence comes from Streptomyces sp. MA5143a, assembly GCF_900290235.1. GTDB lineage: Bacteria > Actinomycetota > Actinomycetes > Streptomycetales > Streptomycetaceae > Streptomyces. Next base: position 83,765 of record NZ_OLMK01000017.1, on the reverse strand, counting down.
TCGGACGGGACGCCTACGGCGCCTTCGCCTACGTCAGGCTGAAGCCCGGCGCCTCGAACGTCGGCTACCTCGTCATCGACAAGGACGGCACCAAGGACGTCTCCGCCGACCGCTCCATCGACGTCACCAGGACCGGGGAGATCTGGGTCGAGCAGGGCAAGGAGGCCGTCCGCACGGAGAAGCCGGCCGGCGAGTACCCGGAGCAGGACACGTCCAAGGCCGTCCTGCACTACCACCGTGCCGACGGCACGTACGACGGCTGGGGCCTGCACGTCTGGGCCGGGGCCGCCAACCCCACCGACTGGTCCAAGCCGCTGGAGCCGGTGCGGACCGACGCGTACGGCGCCGTATTCGAGGTGCCCCTCGCCGAGGGCGCCACCAGCCTCAGCTACATCCTCCACAAGGGCGACGAGAAGGACCTCCCCTCCGACCAGTCCCTCGATCTCAAGGCGAACGGTCACGAGGTGTGGCTCCTCAGCGGCCAGGAGAAGTACCTGCTCCCGCAGCCCGCCGGGTCCGCCGCCGCCCTCGACCTGACGACCTCCAAGGCGATCTGGATCGACCGGAACACCCTCGCCTGGAACGGCGACGAGGCCGCCGCCTCCACCCAGCTGCTGTACTCCCGCACCGGCTCGATCAAGGTGAAGGACGGCGCGCTCACCAGCACCGACGAGCGCTGGCTCCGCCTCACCAAGTCGTCCCTCACCGACGCCCAGAAGGCGAAGTACCCGCACCTGAAGGCGTACACCGCCTGGACCGTCGACCCTCGTGACCGCGACCGGGTCCGCGAGGCCCTGCGCGGCCAGCTCGTCGCCTCCCAGCGGGCCGCGAACGGCGCCGTGCTCGCGGCGACGGGCGTGCAGATCGCCGGTGTGCTCGACGACCTCTACGACGGATCCGACGCCGACCTCGGCCCGACCTTCCGCGACGGCCGCCCCACCCTCGCCGTCTGGGCGCCCACCGCCCAGCAGGTCTCCCTCGACCTCGACGGCACGAAGGTGGCCATGAAGCGGAACGGCGCCACCGGCGTCTGGTCCGTCACCGGCCCGAAGTCCTGGAAGGGCAAGCCCTACCGGTACACCGTCAAGGTGTGGGCGCCCAGCGTCGGCAAGGTCGTCACCAACAAGGTCACCGACCCGTACTCCGTCGCCCTCACCACCGACTCGGAGCGCAGCCTCGTCGTCGACCTCGCCGACCGCTCCCTCGCCCCGCGCGGCTGGACGTCGTACGACAAGCCGAAGGCGGTACCGCTGAAGGACGCGCAGATCCAGGAGCTGCACATCCGCGACTTCTCGATCGCCGACAGGACGGTCCCCGCCAAGGACCAGGGCACCTACCTCGCCTTCACCGACCAGGACAGCGCCGGCTCCAGGCACCTGCGGCGGCTGGCGAAGGCCGGCACGTCGTACGTGCACCTGCTGCCCGCCTTCGACATCGCCACCATCCCCGAGAGGAAGGCCGACCAGGCGACCCCCGACTGCGACCTCGGCTCCTACGCCGCCGACTCCGAGCAGCAGCAGGAGTGCGTGACGAAGGCCGCCGCGAAGGACGCCTTCAACTGGGGCTACGACCCGTACCACTACACGGTCCCCGAGGGCTCGTACGCGACCGACCCGAACGGCACCCGGCGCACGGTCGAGTTCCGCACGATGGTGAAGTCGCTCAACGACGACGGGCTGCGGGTCGTGATGGACGTGGTCTACAACCACACCACCGCGAGCGGCCAGGCCAAGACCAGCGTCCTCGACAAGGTCGTCCCCGGCTACTACCAGCGGCTCCTCGCCGACGGCTCCGTCGCGACCAGCACCTGCTGCGCCAACACCGCGCCCGAGAACACGATGATGGGCAAGCTCGTCGTCGACTCGATCGTCACCTGGGCCAAGGAGTACAAGGTCGACGGCTTCCGCTTCGACCTCATGGGCCACCACCCCAAGGCCAACATCCTCGCCGTCCGCAAGGCCCTCGACGCGCTGACCCCCGCCAAGGACGGCGTCGACGGCAAGAAGATCATCCTGTACGGGGAGGGCTGGAACTTCGGCGAGGTCGCCGACGACGCCCGCTTCACCCAGGCCACGCAGAAGAACATGGCCGGCACCGGCATCGCCACCTTCTCCGACCGCGCCCGTGACGCCGTCCGCGGCGGCGGCCCCTTCGACGAGGACCCCGGCGTCCAGGGCTTCGCCTCCGGCCTCTACACCGAGCCCAACTCCTCCGCGGGCAACGGCACCCCGGCCGAGCAGAAGTCCCGGCTGCTGCACTACCAGGACCTCGTCAAGGTCGGCCTGAGCGGCAACCTCGCCGACTACCGGTTCACCGACACCAGCGGCAAGGAGGTCAAGGGCTCCGAGGTCGACTACAACGGCAGCGCCGCCGGCTACGCGAAGGCCCCCGGCGACGCCCTCGCCTACGTCGACGCCCACGACAACGAGTCACTGTTCGACGCGCTGGCCTTCAAACTGCCGAAGTCGACGAGCGCCGCCGACCGGTCGCGCATGCAGGTCCTCGCCATGGCCACGGCCGCCCTCTCCCAGGGCCCCTCCCTCTCCCAGGCGGGCACCGACCTGCTGCGCTCCAAGTCCCTCGACCGCAACTCCTACGACAGCGGCGACTGGTTCAACGCGATCCACTGGGACTGCCGCGACGGCAACGGCTTCGGCCGCGGCCTGCCCCCGGCCACCGACAACAAGGCCAAGTGGTCGTACGCCAAGCCCCTGCTGACCACGGTCTCCGTCGGCTGTGACCAGATCGAGGGCGCCTCGGCGGCCTACCGGGACCTGCTGCGGATCCGCTCGACGGAGGGCGACTTCTCCCTCGACACCACCGGACAGGTCCAGTCGAAGCTCTCCTTCCCGCTGTCGGGCAAGGACGAGACCCCCGGCGTGATCACCATGGAGCTCGGCGACCTCGTCGTCGTCTTCAACGCCACCCCCGAGAAGGCGAAGCAGACGGTGACGGACCTCGCCGGAACGGCCTACGCCCTGCACCCGGTGCAGGCGGAGGGCGCGGACTCTACCGTCAAGTCCGCGTCGTACGAGGCGGAATCCGGCACGTTCGCCGTTCCGGGGCGGACCGTGGCGGTATTCGCCCGCTCGGACCGGTAGGACGCTAGCTTGGGTGGTGCAGGCGGAGAGGGCCTGCACCACCCGAGCCTCAGGGACGAGCAACCGTATGAGTCTCCTGGCCGACGAAGGACGCACCACCGTTCTGGTGGTGGACGACGCGGCCGCCGGCCGTTACGCCATGGGCGCCGTGCTGCGCAGAGCCGGACACAGTGTCGTCCCCGTCGCCAGCGCCGGCGAGGCCCTCGCCGAACTCGACGAACGCCTCCGCTCGGGCGCCCTGCCCGACCTGGCCCTCGTCGACGTCGGCCTCCCCGACATGAGCGGCTTCGAACTCTGCCGCCGGCTCAAGGCACAGCCCCCGACGGCGGCCCTCCCCGTCGTCCACTTCTCCGCCGCCGCCATCGCCCCCGGCGACCGCTGCCGGGGCCTCGACGCCGGCGGCGAGGCCTATCTGACGGTGCCCGCCGAACCCGAGGAGATCCAGGCCGTCGTCCGCGCCGCCGTACGCGGCGCCCGTATGCGCAACGGCGCCGAGGCCCTCGTCCGCCGGCTCACCCTGCTCTCCGAGACCATCGTCGACGTCCAGGCCGCCCGCACCCTCGGGGAACTCGCGGCGGCCGCCGCCGAGGGCGCCGCCCGGCTCACCCGGTCGCCCGCCGCCGTGTTCGTGCTCGGCGAGGACGGCGAGCTCTACAGCGGCACCTCCCACGCCCGCGCCCGCACCACGCTCCCCGACGCCGGCGCCCACGAGGCCGTCGGCCGCCTCATCCGGCGCCTCACCGCCGCCGACCCGCGGGCGCACGACACCGTCGTCCCCGCCCCGCTGTGGCCCGCCGGTTTCTTCCGGCCCGGCGTCTGCGAGGACGCCCGTCTGGTGCTGGCCCGCACCGAGGGCGGAACCCCCGTCTGCGTCGCCCTGCCCCTGAGCGGCACCCACGCCACGCCCACCGACACCACCGGCCTCGTCTCCCGGCTCGCCCAGGCGACCGCGCTCGCCGCGCAGCCACTGCTCATGTACCAGGTCGAACGGCATGTCGCCCTCACCCTCCAGCACAGCTTCCTGCCCAAACAGGTGCCCGAGTTCCCCGGCCTGGAAGTCGTCGTCCGCTATGTGCCGGCGTCCCGCCAGACCGAGATCGGCGGCGACTTCTACGCCGCCGTCTCCACCCGCGGCGGCGTCCTCACCGCCGTCGGCGACGTCGTCGGGCACTCCCTGGAGGCGGCCACCGTGATGGTCGAGATCCGCCATGCCCTGCGGGCCTTCGCGGTGGAGGAGGCCGACCCCGGAGTGCTGGCCGCCCGGCTCGACCAGATGCTCCAGCACTACCACCCCGACGTCACCGCGACCGTCTGCCTCGCCCTCGTCGAGCCCCGCAGCGGACGCCTCCGTGTCGCCAACGCCGGCCACATCCCGCCGCTGGTCGTCCACGAGGCGGGCAGCGCCGAGTACGTGAAGGCGTCCGGGCCGCTCCTCGGGCTCGGCCTCGACCGGCCCGAGCCCACGGAGACGACGCTCTGGCCCACGGACCGGCTCCTCATGGTCACCGACGGACTCATCGAGACCCGCGGCATCGACCTGTCGGTGTCCATGGAGCATCTGCGGACCGCCGCGGCGGACGCCCCGCTCGGCACGGTCGCCCTGTGCGACACCCTGCTGCACTGCTTCGGGCGGGACCGGGACGACGACATCGCGATGCTGGCGCTCCGCCTCCGGCTAGGGTGAGCTGATTTTCCACACCCGCTGGACCACCTTGCCGAGGAGCGCATCGATGCCGCAGATCACCGTGGACTACTCCGCCGTACTCTCCGATGGTTTCGACCGGCCCGCGTTCGCGAAGGCCCTGCACGAGGAGGTCGTACGGACCGCCGTGGCCAAGCCGGAGGCCTGCAAGACCCAGTTCCGGCGGACCGAGGACACCACGGTCGGACCCGACACCGAGGGGCATGGCGTCGTGCACGTCACGCTGGGCCTGCTCGCCGGCCGCACCGACGAGACGAAGGCGACACTGACGGAGAACGTGCTGGGCCTGCTCCGCGAGCACGTGAAGGTGGCGGAGGGCCTGGCCTTCCACGCCTCGGCGGAGGTGCGCGACCTCGACCCCTCCTACGCCAAGTACGAGGTCTAGAGGAGCCAGGCCCGCGCGCCCGTCACGGCTGCGCCAGGAGCACCAGGCGCCCCATCAGATCGCCGAACGGGCCGTCCTCCGGCTCGTCGGCGATCACCTGGCGCAAAATCGCCGCCATGTCCTCGTCCGACGCCGCGCTCACCGCCATGAGCGCGGCGAAGTCGTGCACGAGCTGGATCTCCAGTTCCCGCCGCGGGATCTCGCGGCCGTCCAGCCAGATGAGAGCGGTGGACTCGGCCAGGGAGATCCAGGAACGGACGAGCAGTTCGAGGCGCGCGGGCGGGTCCTTGATGTCGAGGTGCGACAGGATCTGGACATAGGCCGCCTGGCGCACCCCGTCGATGAGGGCGTTCGTCCGGGAGGAGCCGAAGGACGGGCCGCCGCGCATCAGCGCGGAGAAACCGGGGCCGTGCTCGTCGACGAAGTCGAAGAAACGGCGCATCACCCGCAGCAGGCGAGCCCCGAGCGGGCCCTCGCGGGGCTCCACGAAACGGTCCGCGAGATCCTCCGAAGCCCGCTTCAACGCGGCCTCGTACAGGCTGAGTTTGCCGGGGAAGTAGTGGTAGACGAGCGGCCGGGAGATACCGGCCGCCGTCGCTATCTCGTCGATGGAGACCTCTTCGGGCGAGCGTCGGCTGAAGAGGTCGAGAGCGACGCCGATCAACTGCTGCCGCCGCTCCTCCACACCCATCCTGCGGCGCACACCGGTTCTCATACGAACACTTTACCGATCGATTCCGGCCTTTGAGCGGCTGGATCAGGGAGATCGGTGAGGCGGTTGGGCGGTGGTGCGGTGGGGCGGTGGGAGAGGGGCGCGCTGGGGGCGTTGCCCGCGCGGCTCGACGCACCTCCGCCGCTCAGCCCCTCCGCGTGGGCCCCTTCACCGGGCGGCCGGCTGAAGCCCGTTGATCGTCCGCCCGTTGGCCAGCGTGCCCTTCAGTTGCGTCCGGGCGCCGGCCTTCGCCGGTACGGCGAGGACGTTTCCCGGTGCCGAGCCCGTCACCCCGCCGCTGACCTCGACGGAGACGGTGTCCTTCGCGCCGGCGGCGAGGAGGTACGACTCGCCCGCCGCGGACTTCCAGGGGGCGGCGGCCAGGACATGCGGGTCGGCGGGGCCGCAGGCGGGGACCTCGTCGACGGCCGCGGTGACGAAGGCACCGCCGGGGGTGCCGAACTGGGCCAGCACCCGGGCGCCCGCGCCCCGCCAGGTCTCGGCGCGGGTGCACACCCAGTCGGCGGTGCCGCTGCCGTCGGGCAACGGCTGCCGGGCGAACGGCCAGGCGTTCACGGCCCGTACGCCCTGCGACCGTACGGCGGCCAGCGAGCAGGCGAAGGGCGCCCACGCCTCCGGCGCCCGCGTGGCCTCCCGGGCCGGGGCCGACGAGGGGCGTCCCACGGTGAGGTGGGCGGGGACCACCTCGGCCAGGTCGGTCAGCAGCCGGGTCCGCCCCGACGCCTCGGTCAGTTGCAGCACGTCCCAGGACGCGCACCGGCCGGTCCGCACCGCCGGGCTGGCGAACGGCCCCGTCCCCCCGTCCTTCGACAGCGTGAGCGGCGCCACCTCCTCCGAGGGCCGCGCCAGATCCCGTACGGCCGCCTTCCGCACCCAAGGGGCCGTCAGATAGCGGACGTTGCCGTCGGCCCGGCCCAGGAGCAGCGCGCCGGCCCCGCCGCCGGTCGCCCCGTCGACCCGGGAGAGGTCGAGGGCGGCGACGCCCGGGTCGTCGAGCGGCTCGGCGTAGCGGGCGACGCGCAGGCCGTCGTACAGGAGCACCACCCGCAGGGTGTCGACCTCGCCCGCGTACAGCAGTTGCGGCGGACCGGGCGGCGGTCCCGCCTGGGTGCCGGGGGTCACCGAGGTCTGCACGGACTCGCCGGGGCGGGCCCACACGGCGAGGGCGCGCCGCAGCAGGTCCTTGTCGCCGGTGAGGTCACCGCGCGCCGGCCAGGTGGAGAAGTCCCTGCGGCCCGTCGCCTCCCAGACGGTGGCTGCCGCCCTCGTCAACCGGCCCGGATCGAGGGCGGCCTGGGCGGCGGGGTTCCGGGCGTACGGGGGAGCCGCCGCGCCGTCCGGCCCCCACGCGTCGCCCGGCAGGCCGAGCAGCGCCCCGCACACCAGCACCGCGCCGGTCGCGGCCAGCGCGGCCCGCACATGGTGCCGGCGCCGCATGAGATCGGTCGGCCGGGCGTGCAGCGAGCAGGGGTCGAACTCGGGAGAGGCCAGCAGGTCGTACCGCTCGGCAGGTACGGAGGCGGCCTCCGCCAGCGCGGCCGCCGGGTCCTCGACGCCCGCCTGCTCCAAGAGGGTCCGGACGGCGGGGTCGGGGAGCCGCTCCAGCCCGCGCAGCACGTACGCGGCACGGGCCGCGGCCGACAGGGCCGACAGCCGCTGGTCCAGGGCGAGCTCGTCGGCGCCGCCCGGCCGGGGGAACAGGCGCAGCCCCCACACCCGGGGCAGCAACGGCGGCAGCTGCGACCGCTTGGGCCAGGAGGCGCCGCGGAACGGGGACAGCCCCGCCTCCAGCGCGGAGCGCACGACCTGGAGGCGGACGTAGGTGTACCCCGGATCACGGTCCCGCCCCGTCGCCCGCGCCGGGATCGACGAGGTCGAGCGGCGGCCCCTCGGCAGGGCCCGCTGCGTCAACGAGTGTGCCGTCAGCACCCGCCGGTTCCGGCCCAGCGCCGGGGGCAGCGTGAGGTAGGCGAGCCGTACCAGACGCGGGTAGTGCTCGACGAGGGCGGCCTCCGCCTGGCCGACATCCACCACCGCCTCTCGGTCGCGGGAACGTGCGGGGCGCGGGGCGACATCCTGTGACTGCACGTTCAGCAGAACGAGCGAATGATGAGATGGTCACCTTGCCGCTCCGCTTGGGTGGGGCCGGGCGCCAGGGGGTTGGGAGTGCGCTGTCCGTCGGCGGGTGCGGGTGGGTGGGGGTTCCTCGCGCAGTTCCCCGCGCCCCTGAAGGGTCGGGCCTGCGGCCCGCCCTTCATCGGAAAAGCACAGGGGCCGCAGCACCCCGCTTTTCCAGGGGCGCGCCGATTGAGCGCCGAGCGCGCGGGAGCCGTATCGAAGACGGGGCCCCCACCGGGGCTCTCCGCGGCGTGGGCCGGGGCCGACCGTTCCAGGAAGGCTCCGAGGCCGATGGCACCGGCCGAGCCCAGCACCGCGCGTCGCGACGGACTGTTCATGTCTGTGTGCCCCTGTGTCGACAGTGGCGGCACGCTGCACCCGGAGGTACGTACGAATGAGTGTGACGAGGAAGAGGCTCGCGGGGAGCGCGATCGGCGCGGCCCTGGCCCTGCTGGCGCTGACCGGCTGCGGCTCGGACGACGAGAAGGCCGCGGCGGTTCCCAAGACGGCCACCGGGACCTTGGAGCACATCGCCGGCGAGGTGGGCTGCAAGCCGGACATGCAGACGGACGCCGACACGATCCGCCAGGCCCTGTGCACCAACAAGGACGGCGACTTCGACGGCAAGTTCGTCCTCGCGACCTTCGCCACCGACCGCGGCCAGGCGGAATGGCTCGCCGGCGCCAAGGACTACGGCGGCTACTACCTCGTCGGCCGCAAGTGGGTCGCCGTCGGCGAGAAGAAGACGGTCGCCGGGCTCCAGGGCTCCCTCGGCGGGGATGTCCAGGAGGGCTCGGAGCACATGAACCCCGGCGGCAGCCACAACGACAGCGGCAGCCACAGCGGCGGCGGCCACAGCGGATAGCCGGGCGCCGCGCCCGCCGTCCTCGACCGCGCGGGCCCGGCACACGGCACACACGAAAGCCGGCGGTGGGAATTCCCACCGCCGGCTTCGGTCGTTCAGGACCGCTTCGGTACTACGTGCAGTTCTGACCGTTGTTGATGCAGTTGACCATCTTGTTCATCGTGTTCTGGTTGAAGAAGTTGATGAAGTCGTTGTGGTCGGTGATCGGCTTGTGCAGGTTCTCCGGGAAGGAGTCGACCGCGTACGCGTTCTTCACCTGCCCGTTCTGGATCTGCGGGGCCGGAACGTTGTAGACCAGGCGGACCTGGAGCTGGGGGATCGCCTTGAAGCCGTTGGCGCAGCTGCCGTCACCCTTGACGAAGCTCACGTGGGTGCGGTGGTTGGCGCTGTCGATGTTCTTGCCGTCCCAGCAGCTCTGGAAGAAGGACGTCCGCACCACGGAGCTGCCCTGCGGGCAGACCGGGTACTTGTCCGTCACCACACGGTTCTCGAAGCCCGTGCAGCTCCAGTTGGTGTTGGCGTTGCCCAGGCCGTTCACGAAGGCCTTGGCGTCACCGGTGATGATGCGCAGGGCCTGCGGCATCGCGACGACGGGGCCGCGCTTGTTGCCGACGAACTTCAGCTGGACCTGGTTCGGCTCGACGATCTTGCCGACGTTCTTGTCGACGCCACCACCGGGCTTGCCCTGGTCGATGTCCTGCGTGCCGTCCTGGATGCGGATGACCGGCCAGAAGTAGGACGACTTGTCGCCCTGGTTCTGGCAGGACGTCTGCGCGTTGGCCAGCTGCTGGTCGCTCGCGAAGGCGTTGTTGCTCTGGTTGCCGACGTAGTCGTGCTGGTGCTGGGCACCGTTGCTGACGCCGGGGGCCACGATCACGTTGTCCGAGTTGCGGATCTCGTTCTTGTTGTTTCCGCAGTTCGTGGTGAAGGAGCCGCGCGAACCACCGTTGCCGTTCGCGGCGAGACCGTTGCCGTTCACGCCCTTGGGGCCGCCGTTGGGCTGGACCTGGTTGATGTTGATGAAGTCCCCGGCCACCGGGCCGTTGCCGCCCTGGCCCTGACCCTGGCCGTTGTTGCCCTGCTGGCCGCCTTGCTGGCCGCCCTGCTGGCCACCCTGGTTCTGGCCGCCCTGCTGACCACCCTGGTTCTGGCCGCCACCGGCGTTGGTCTGCGCCTGGTCGGTCTTGCTCTGGCAGGTGGCGAGCTGCGCCATGCCCTGCGGAACCTGGCCGCCCACACGCCGGATGTTGATGCCGATCCGGTCGATGGTGGCCGACCGCTTGGACTTCAGCGGGCCGAGAATGGCGTTGTTGACGAAGTTGGCGTCACGGGACTGGGCCTGACGGGTCTCCGCCAGACGCTTGTAGGCCTCGGTGATCTGCCGGTCCAGCAGTGCCAGCTCCTTGGCGACTCCCGCGCGCGCCTGGCGGGGAACGTTCGTCAGCTTCTGGCCGACGTCCGGGCAGGCGATGGTGGCCACCTGGGCAGCGGCGAACGTGGTATTCGGCTTGGACTTCGACTCGCCTGCTGAGGCGTAGAAATTCGCCCAGACCAGACCGCCGCCCGCTACCGCGAGCGCCGCGGATGCGGCAATGGCCCGAACGGCCAGCGGCGAACGTCGTTTCCGTGTGTTGCGTCCCATGGAACTCCTCTGACTTCCTTGCGGGGCATCGAGGCGCCCGACAGGAGTGAAGCGGCTCCCTCAGATACGCGGTGAGTCCCAGGAGTGTTCAGCCGACTCACAAATTGATGAGAGATTCGTGTGGAGACCGGGTTTCAACACCCCTCGCACGACTTGGAGTTGTCGAGCGCTCACGGCGTGTGGAGCATCGGGGCGCGACGTTCGCGCAGGCAGGCAGGCAGGCAGGCAGGCAGGCAGGCAGGCAGGCGGACGGCGGCCGGCTCCCCGGCCGCGCCCCGCACACCCCCTACACGCCCAGCACCTTGGCCTCAACCTCCGGGTCGAGCCCCACCGCGGGCCGGTCGGGCCGCTGCGGCGCGACCCCGCCGAGGCCCAGCAACCACTCCCAGGTGTCCCGCACGGTCTCCTCGACACCCCGGCACCGCAGTCCTTCCCGTACGGCACGGGAGACGTCCCTCCCGTGCAGCGCCCCATGGAGGTCGCTGCCCTCCGGCACCCACACGGGCAACTGCGTCCACGGCTCGATCCCCGCCCCGAGCACCGCCTCGGCCGGGGTCCACCGCAGGTCCGCCGGTCCGCCCGTCACCCGCACACACGCGTCGAGGAGTTCCCCCATCGTCGTCGTCCCCGGCGGCCCGACGACGTCGTACGCCCCGCTCGCCCCCCGCTCCACGGCGTCGAGGACCCAGCCCGCGAGATCGCGGACGTCTATGTACTGCAGGGGGAGGTCACGCGGTCCGGGCGCCAGCACCGGCCCGCCCCGGGCGACCCGGCCCAGCCACCACGGCAGACGCCCGACGTTCTCGTACGGCCCGAGGATCAGTCCGGCCCGGACCAGGAGCGACCGGTTCGCGCCGAACGCCTCGACGGCGGCCAGCTCCCCGCCCCGTTTGTCGCGGGCGTAGTCCGTCTGCCCGGCGTCCGCCGCCGCGCCCCGCACCACCGGCGCGCTCTCGTCGGACCCGGCGGCCGGCGGCCAGGCGTACACGGAGCAACTCGACACATACACATACCGTCCGGCCGTACCGGCCAGCAGGCGGGCCGTGTCCCGGACGGCTCGCGGCGCCGCCGACCAGGTGTCGACGACGACATCCCACCCGCCCTCGCCGGAGGCGGCGACGGCGGCGGAGGCGTCGACGAGCGCCGCGAGCCCGTCCGGAGCGGTGCGGTCGCCCAGCAACGACCGCACCCCGGCGGGGGGTTCGTGCCGTCCCCGGTGGAAGACGGTCACCTCCCAGCCGCGGGCCAGCGCCGACTCCACGACGGCGCGACCCGCGAACTCCGTACCACCCAGCATCAGAAGTCTCATACCGCCGACTCTGCCCGCCGGGCGCCCCGTACGGAACGGTGCTCTGCTCTCAGAAGATCCGCCCGCCGGCCGGCACCGTCGACGGGCCGGGCGGAGCCGAGGTCAACGGGCCAGCGGCGGCGCGTACTTGTAGCCGACCCGCCGTACGGTCTGGATCGCCTGACGGAACTCGGCGCCCAGCTTGCGGCGCAGCCGGGCGATGTGGACGTCGACGGTCCGCCCGTCGCCCACATGCCCGTAGCCCCACACCGTGGTGACCAACTGGTCGCGGGTGTGGACCCGGTGGGGATGCGCCACGAGATGCGCGAGGAGTTCGAACTCCAGGTAGGTCAGATCGAGGGGCCGCCCGTTCACCTGGGCGGTGCGCCGCACGGTGTCGACACGGACCAGTTCGTCGCCGGATCCGTCGCCCGGCACGGCGGCCTCGGGGCCCGCGCTGTCGGCCGGCCCCGCCCCCGCGACGGCGAACGGCAGCAACGGCGGCTGCCGGTCGGCCGGTACGAGGACCAGATAGCCGACCATCGGCGGCTGACCCGGAAGCGTGGGCAGGGTGTGCTGGGGCGCGGGCAGCCAGGTGGTGCCCGGCGGCAGGAAGTCCGCGACGTCGACCACCTCGTCCCGGCCCACGGCACGCAGCCGGTGGCGGGACGAACCGGTGGCGGAGGGGGCGGCGGCCGGGGCGGGTCCCGGTGCGGCGGTGAGGGTGGCAGCGGTCGAGAGAGAACGGGTGTTCGCCATGAGAGGTCAGCTCTTTCGCGCGAGAGGTTCGTCCGGGAAACCTCGGCGACCGAGTTCGTGGTCGGCTCCGCCGAGGGACGTACGTCGTGTCGCGCCGACCGAAGGCCGGGGTGTGCGGCTTTAGAGGGCCGGCGCGTTCATCGCGCGGCAACACACCCGGTCGAAGTCGTGGTGCTGACGGGAAGGCCAGAAGGGCTCGAGGTCGTGGCGACCCGTCGCGCGGCTGTTCTGGAAGCTGGCCATGGCCCCATTGAAGCAGACACCGCCCCGCGAGAGGACCCCGCTCTCACTCCTCGGACGCTTCCCCAAACCAGCGCGGACGGGTCACCACCTCATCCCACCAGGTGTTTCCGCCAATCCAAGGGCCTGACGGTGATGGCCTTGGAGGGATCTCCGTCCCACTGGGCGGACAGTCCCTGCGCCGCGAGGGCCGCCACGACCTCGTGCCCGACGGACGTCGTCGTGGCGGCCGACCCGTCGAACCCGCCGTACAGCAGCATCAATCCGTGTCCGGCGGCGGCGCCTTCGGTGCACTGGGTGTGGAAGAACACGAAGCCCCGGTCGCCGTCGGTGCTCTCGCCGCCCATCTCACCGATACCGCAGGTGCGGCAGCAGGTGAAGTTCTCCCGGGCGGTGATCCCGGCGGCCCCGAGTGCCGTGAACGCGCGGGTGATCCGCTCGGGATCGGTGGTGCCCTCCCAGGTCTCCTGCTCCGCGAGCCGCTCCGTCCACAGCCGGTCCACGAGCCGGCGGGCCTGCGCGGGGGAGACGGGCCGGTCGTCGCCCTCGACCAGGTAGTCCTCGGCGGCCTCGGTGAGCCGCGCCCGGTCGTCGTACCCGCAGGCCAGCAGGACCCGCACCCGCTCCTCGACCTGTTCCCGTACCGCGTCCGGGAGTTCCGGCACGTCCGTGGGCGGGTCGTGGTCGAGCGGGGTCCAGTCGATGCCGCTGTCCCAGCCGTCCGCCCGCCGTGCCCACCCGGTCATCGCCTCGGCGACCCGCTCCCGGTCGGCGAGGACCGTCCCGAAGAACCGGTCGCGGCCCTCCCGGTGCTCCAGCTGGTACTCCCCGCTGCCGTGCTCGTGCCACACCTGGACGAAGACGTCCGGCACGTCCGGGATCCGCTGCACGACGAGGAACCGGTCGTCCGCGCCGCCGATCCGGCCCACCAGCTCCCGCAGCTCCCCGGCCGTGATCCGGGCGTGCTCCTGCCAGTTCTCCGTCTTCACCTTGATGGCCAGGCCGTCCGTCACCAAGCCGTCCGAGGCCAGGCCGTCCGCGGCCGTGCCGCCCCCGTCGATCGTCATGCGCTCACCCTCGCACGCCCCACCGACAACGCCGGAGGGCGCCCACCGTGAACGGTGGACGCCCTCCGGGACGCTTCGCGCGAGGCGCGGCCGATCAGACCTGGCCGGCCTTCTCCAGCGCCGAGCAGCAGGTGTCGACGATGAGCCGCGTCACGACGTACGGGTCGACGTTGGCGTTCGGGCGGCGGTCCTCGATGTAGCCCTTGCCGTCCTTCTCGACCTGCCACGGGATACGCACCGAGGCGCCACGGTTGGAGACACCGTAGGAGTACTCGTTCCACGGGGCGGTCTCGTGCAGACCCGTCAGACGGTCGTCGATGCCCGCGCCGTAGTTCTTGACGTGGTCGAGCGGCTTCGAGCCCTCACCGAGCGACTCGCACGCGGTGATGATCGCGTCGTAGCCCTCGCGCATCGCCTTGGTGGAGAAGTTGGTGTGCGCGCCGGCGCCGTTCCAGTCGCCCTTGACCGGCTTGGGGTCGAGGGTGGCGGAGACACCGAAGTCCTCGGCGGTGCGGTAGAGCAGCCAGCGGGCCACCCACAGCTGGTCCGAGACCTCGAGCGGGGAGAGCGGGCCGACCTGGAACTCCCACTGGCCGGGCATGACCTCGGCGTTGATGCCGGACAGACCCAGACCCGCCTCCAGGCAGTTCTCCAGGTGCGCCTCGACGACCTCACGGCCGAAGATCTCGTCGGCGCCGACACCGCAGTAGTAGCCGCCCTGCGGGGCCGGGAAGCCGCCCTTGGGGAAGCCGAGCGGGTAGCCGTCCTGGAAGAAGGTGTACTCCTGCTCGATACCGAAGATCGGCTCCTGAGCGGCGAACTTCTCGGCGACCTCACGCAGCGCGGCACGGGTGTTGGACTCGTGCGGGGTGAAGTCGATGTTCAGGACCTCGCACAGGACGAGGATGTCGTCGCCGCCGCGGATCGGGTCGGGGCAGGTGAAGACCGGCTTGAGCACACGGTCCGAGGAGTGGCCCTCGGCCTGGTTCGTGGAGGACCCGTCGAAGCCCCAGATCGGCAGCGCGTCCAGACCGGCGGGCTCACCCGCGATGATCTTGGTCTTGGAGCGGAGCTTGGCCGTCGGCTCGGTGCCGTCGATCCAGATGTACTCAGCCTTGAAGGTCACGGGACACATCCTTCGGGGTGGGTCACTAGGCGCATGTGCGGGTGCTGCGGCGCTGCGGCACTGAAACGCCGCGCTGATGCCGGGCAGCCTGTCAACATGCGATTTCCCGATCATTGCTCGCATGTGAACCCCGTGTTACCGGGCATCGCTGTGGTGCGGTTCACGCCCCGGAGCTCCGACGGCCTTTCCTGAGAGTGTTCGCACCAGCGACGGGTCGGCCGCCGGTCGTGGGTGCCCCGCCCACCCGCCGGACCGGTCTGATCCGCTCCACCCGGTCGAGCAGCGCGCGGACGCCGGTCGGACGCGGCAGTCACCACCCGCGCGTCCGGTTCCGATTCGCGAATCGGGCACGGTGCGGACCGAGTTCGAACCGGAGTCGCGAGGCCGGCCACCCCCTCCGTACGGTGGCCGACCCCCGACCCGGCTCGGCCGGACCCGCGACGGGGCCGGCCCCGCTGCTCCCCGGCGGGAACAGCGGGGCCGGCCGTCGTCGTTCTAGCCGACCTTCTCGATCAGCGCCCGGCGGATCAGGAACTTGCCGGGCTCCCTGACCTGCTCGAACGCGGAGTTGTTCAGCAGGACACAGCTGCCGGAGACCGAGGTGACCTCCACGGTCGTGGACTTGTTGTTGTCCAGGTTGGTCACCTTCAGCTTCGTTCCGGCCGGGAACTGGTTGCTGGACGCGGCCGGGGCGCCGCCCTCACCGGAGAGCGTGACGGTGGACCCGTTGCAGACCTGCTGGCCGCCCCCGGCACCGCCGTCGCCGCCCGCGTCGCCGGCACCGTCGGCGTTACCCGCGTTCCCGGCGCCGCCCGCGTTCCCTGCGGCCTCGTCGCCCTGGGGGTCCTGAGCCGACCCCCCGGTCTCCGCGCCGCCGGGCTGCGCGGGCTGTGCCGCCTGGGAGCCCTGAGCCGACTCCCCGACCACACAGCCGGACGCTTCCTGCTGCACCTTGATCTGCTTGATGACGGCCTCGCGGTTGGCGATCCGTGCCTCGGACTGCGCGTCCGGGGCGGCCCGCTGGCCGTCGATGAACTTCTGGTTGTTGCCGAGCGCGGTGGCGAGACCCTGGCAGACGCTGGAATCCGCCGCGGTCTGCGCCGCGTTCGAGGTGGCCGCCATGGTGAAGGCCCCGCCACCCGCCACCGCCGCCGCACTGACGAACAGCGCGATCTTCTTCTTCGTACTGAGAGTTCTCCTGCGCGACATTCGCGCCTCCTGAGAGGTAGGGGAGCGTACGCCGCTATGTACGAGATACCGAACGAGGTTACTCAACGGTTACGCCAGTCTCCGAAGTAACCTGCGTCACACATGAGTCGGGGGCGGTCGGGGGTGGGGCGGTCGAGGCTGCGCCTACCGCGACAGCGCGTCCCGTACCGCCTCCTCCGTGCGGGCCACCACCGCCGTACCGTCCTCCGCGGTGATGATGGGCCGCTGGATCAGCTTCGGGTGCTCGGCGAGGGCCGCGATCCACCGGTCGCGCGTGGCGGCGTCCCGCGCCCACTCCTTGAGGCCGAGCTCCTTCGCGGCGGCCTCCTGGGTGCGGGTGATGTCCCACGGTTCGAGCCCGAGCCGGTCGAGGACCCCACGGATCTCGTCCTCGCTCGGGACGTCCTCCAGATAGCGGCGGACGGTGTAGTCGGCACCCTCCGCGTCGAGCAGGCTGATGGCGCTGCGGCACTTGGAACAGGCCGGGTTGATCCAGATCTCCATGGCCCCACCGTAGCCAACTGCTCCCGGCCTGCCGGAGGGCGTCCCGGGGCCCTCGAAAACCCGTGTTCCACCCCTGTCACAGAACGACTCAAACGCCTTCTGGCCAGGGGCGATTGTCAGTGGGGGGTAGTAAAATAGAAGCAGTGTTCGAGGGTGGCCGACGGGGGATTTCCGGCGGCGCCCAGACCGCGACAGGAGGATGTCCGTGCCCGCTGCCGCATTGAAGTCGAAGCCGCTGCCCACCCAGTCAACCGTCAAGCATCCCGTCCTGCTCGACCTGCCGTACGAGCCCGTCGTGAAGCACACACTGCCGCCGGGCCGTCCGCGGGAGTGGTACATCACGCACAACCGGCGTCTGAAGGCGATGCGTCTGGCCATCGCCCTGCTGGACTCCGGTGTCTACATGCCGAACCAGGCGCGCAACGAGACGATCCGGACCACCGCCGAGGTGATCGGTGTGCACCCGCCGTCGGACACCACGTGCCACATGGTCCGGGCGCTGATGCGGTACTGCCGCTGACGCCGGCCCGCTGACTCGGCCTTCCGGTGCCGTCCGCCCCTCGGGGTGGGCGGCACCGGTGCGTTGGGACCGTGGATCGCCGCGGGGCGCGGGGGATCGCCGGGGTGGAAACGGCGCGTCGGCGGTGCTGGGGGCGGGGGTCTTGGAAAAGGGCGATCTCCGGCCGCCAGGGTTGGCCGGAGATCGCTCTAGCCGTGCCCGCCAGGGGTCCATACGATGCGGTCGCCCCGCAGCCTTCACAGCTCTTTCACAGGTGTGCGGGGACGTCGCGCATGTCTATTGACATGTGCATGCCTATGATGGGAGAACCCCCCATGGTTCGTGGTCTCCTCCTGGGTGGCGCCGTGGCCGCCCTGTTCGCCGGAGCGCTTCCCGCGCACGCGACGGATCCCTTCGACAACCCGCCGCCGGACAAGATCATCATCAAGGTCGCCACGGTGAACGGCTCCGGCTGTCCCCAGGGCACGACGGCGGTCGCCGTCTCCCCGGACAACACCGCGTTCACCGTGACCTACAGCGACTACCTCGCCCAGGTCGGCGGCGGCGCGCCCTCCACGGCGTTCCGCAAGAACTGCCAGCTCAACCTGAGGGTTCATGTGCCGGGCGGCTTCACGTACGCCATCGCGAGCGTCGACTACCGAGGCTTCGCCTCACTCCAACGCGGCGCCAGCGGCACGCAGAAGGCCTCGTATTACTTCCAGGGCTCCCCGGACACGGCCGCCCGCACCCACGTCTTCAACGGCCCGCGCGAGGACAACTGGCAGGCCACGGACGAGACCGACTGGGGCCAGCTGGTGTGGGCGCCGTGCGGTGTCGAACGCAACTTCAACATCAACACGGAGCTGCGTGTCAGCCGGGGTTCGTCGCCGGCGAGCAGCACGAGCTTCATGACGATGGACTCGACGGACGGCGACATCAGCACGATCTACCACCTGGCGTGGAAGGAGTGCCCGCCCAAGTGAGCCGGGGGTGCCGGGCGCCGCTTCTTTTGGGGCGCCCGGCACCGCGGTCCGGTGTGCGGGTGGGTTCGGCGGGTGCGGGTCGGTGGGGGCTGGTCGCGCAGTTCCCCGCGCCCCTGAAACGCGACCGGGGCTGGGCCCCGTGCTTTTCGGGCTGAAGGCCGGGCCGCAGGCCCGAAGCCTTCAGGGGCGCGGGGAACTGCGCGAGAAACCACAAGGCACCCGCACCCGCCGAACCCACCCGCACCCCCGAGCTACTAGGCGCCCAACTCCTTCTCCACCGGCGTCCGAAAGCGCGGCGTGACCCGCGTCTCGCCCACCCACGCCCGCAACCGCTCGGCCTCCTCGGCGATCCCCCGGCGGGCCTCCGTACCGATCCCCTCCGTCGTGAGCAGGCGCCACACGATCTCGCCGTCCGCCCGCTGGGCCCAGCCGCCGACCACGCGGCCGTTCCACCACACCGTCGGACCCACGTTGCCGCTGCGGTCGAACAGGGCGGGGAGCATGTCCGGCGCCAGATACCAGTCGCGTTCCCGCCAGCCCATCGCGGTCGGGTCGAGGGCCGGCAGCAGGGCGGCCCACGGCTCGGCCGGGGCGGCGACCGGTTCCTCGCCCCCGGCGACCACGTACCCCGTGCCCTCGTCCAGCGTCACGGCCCGCGCCCCGATCGCCGTGAGCGCCCGGCGGACCTCGGTGACCCGCCAGCCCGTCCACCACTTCAGGTCGGCCTCGGTCGCCGGACCGCACGCCGCCAGCCACCGCCCGAGGAGCGACGCCTGCGCCTCCGCCACATCCAGCTCGGGGTGCGCGGGGGCCACGGCCCAGCGGAACTGGCTCGACGTCCACGAACCGAGCGGCCGGCCCCGCACCACCCGGCCCTCCACGCCCAGCACCCTCAGCAGCCGCGTCGAGACGGTGTGCATCCCCTCGTAGGGCTTTCCGGCCGCGTACACGAACCGTTCCCTCAACCGGGGCTCGTCCTCGGCCAGTTCCGCCGCCGTCGCCTGACCGCGCCGGGCCAGCGCGGTGAGCGCCGACTCCTCGACCTCCTTCAGCCAGGCCGCGTCCGGGGCCCCGGCCGCCGCCATGTCCTTCAGCAGCGCGGCCCGTTCCCTCGCGGCGACCGTGATGCCGGTCGAGGCGTGCACCACGGCCGTCAGACCGGCGGGGAACACGAACACGGTGTGCCGCATGCCGTGCATCCGCACCAGGGTCCGGTCCGTGTACAGCGCCCGCTCGGTGTCGGCCACGGTCCGCGCCGGCTCGGCGAGCCGCGCGCCCACCGCCAGGTACACCGTCGCCGGGTCCGAGCCATGCAGCGCCACCAGCGAGTCGGCGACCTCCTCCGGCCCCGCCGCCCGCACGGATCCGGCCAATCGCTGCCCCACCCCGAGCCGCGCCCGCCGCTCGGCCACTCCGACATACCGCCGCGCTTCCCCCATGCCGCCGCCTCCACCCGAACACCAGTCGTCCCGTCCGCCCATCCTCCCGGACACCACTGACAATCACCCCTCCACCACCGACCACCACCCCTCCGACGGCCTCCGGACGCCCCACCGTCCGCGATATTCGGATGCGGGCGGATCAGCCCGCCCAGCATCCTGGACGGGCGCAGCCGAGCGTCCGGCACCGGACCGTGCGGGACGGGCATCGCTGCCACCATCCACGCCCACCCAAGGAGGCCCGCCATGGGCACCTTGATCCTTTCGGCGACCGCGGTCCTGGTCGTCCTCGGTTTCTCGAACGAACTGCTCTGGCTCGCCGCGGTCGGGCTGCTCTACCTGTACATCCGCCACGGCCGCACCACCCGCGGCGGCTCGACGTCGTCGCCGTCGTCGTCGAGCGGCGGCGCACAGCCCGCCTCCTACCGGGCCTACCGCGAGCGCCGCGACCAGCAGGCGAAGTGGGAGCGCCGCTACCGCCGTGAGCGGCCCTTCGAGGCCCGTCGGCAGGAGCGGCAGAAGAGCGGCAAGTAGGTAGCGGCCCGTGCCCCGGGGCGGTCACAGCCCCGGGGCACCCCAGAGGGGGAACCATCGGCGCAGGTCGGGCTCGATCCGCAGGTCCTCCGCGAGGACCGCCCTGACCCGCAGCTCCAGCGCGTTGTCCCGCCGGTCCGCCTCGCCCGGCAGCGGCGCGAACGGATAGAACGTGCCGCGTTTGTAGAGGTAGACGAGCCCCAGCCGCCGCTCCCTGTCGTCACCGCCCCGGAACCCGACCATCGAACACAGCAGCTGCGGCCCGAACCCGCCGCCTTCCAGGGCGCTGTTGACCGTGTGCAGATCACCCACCAGGTCCGGCAGTTCCTGCGGCCGCCGCCGGCAGACGAGCCAGGAGTACCCGTACTCGTCCCGCACGGCCTCGACACCCGCCGCGTCCCGCTCCTCGCCCCCGGCGGCGTCGGTGTCGGCCTTGAGCAGCGCCCGCACCTCCCGCCGTACGTCGTCGAAGGCAGCGCCCTCCACCGACGCGAAGCACACCGCGCCGGTCCCGGTCGGGGTGAGGGAGGCCGCGGCCTCCAGTGTCACCGCGGCGGAGGGAAGGGCGAACAGCCGGTCCAGGTCCGGCGGCACCGGCTTCGTACGGCCGAGGAGCACGTCCAGCAGCCCCATGGCGGTTCAGCCCGCCTTCCCCGGCCCGGACGCGGGGGCCTGACCCAGCTCCACGGAGATCCTGCCGAGCTGGTCGAGCCGCTGCTCCAGAGGCGGGTGGGTGGCGAAGAAGCGGGCCAGGTGCGGGTGGTCGCCCAGGGCGGGGGTGAAGTAGAAGGCGTTGAACGCCTGCGAAATCCTGAGGTCCCGGGTCGGGATCCGCGCCATGTCGCCGGTGACCTTGGTCAGCGCGGAGGCGAGCGCCGAGGGACGCCCGGTGAGCAGCGCGCCCGCCCGGTCGGCGGCCAGCTCCCGGTACCGGGACAGGACACGGATCAGCAGGAAGCTCAGCACGTACACGGCGGCCGCGACCCCCATCACCACGCTGAACACGACGGCGGTGTTCTGGTCCCTGCGCCCGCCGAACATGTGCGAGTAGAACGCGAACCGCACGACCAGTCCCGCCAGCACCCCGAGGAACGAGGCGATCGTCATCACGGCGACATCGCGGTGCGCCACATGCGACAGCTCGTGCGCGAGCACACCCTCCAGCTCGTCCGGCTCCAGCCTTCTGAGCAGCCCGGTCGTCACGCACACCACCGCGTGATCGGCGTTCCGCCCGGTCGCGAACGCGTTCGGCATGTCCATGTCCGCCACCGCGACCCGGGGCTTCGGGACGTCCGCGACCGCGCACAGCCGGTCCACCGCCCCGTGCAGCCGCAGATACTCCTCGGCCTCCACGACCCGCCCGCGCATGGCGTACAGGGCGACCCGGTCGGAGTACCAGTACTGCGCCCCCAGGAGCAGGGCCGCGGCCGCCACGACCAGCACCCACGACTTCAGCAACGCGATCAACGCGGCCGCGAACAGCACGTACAACAACCCGAGCAGGAACAACGTGATCGTCATCCGCGCGGTCAGCCGGGGATCACTCCGGAACCGGTTCGACATCCGTACCACCCCGCACTCAGGCAGGCACCCGTCCCGCCCTCCATTGTGCGCTCGGGCGGCGGCCACGGCTCCAGGGGCCGGCGGCGGGGGACGGGTTCAGTACGAGGACCGGTAGTTGAGGTAGCCGATCAACGCGATCAGCCCGGCCACACAGCCGAACACCACGAGCGTCGACACCCACGACGACCGGCGCGGTGCGCGCGGGCCGGGATCGGCGCGGAAGGGCTGCGGCGCGGGCGGATTCTCCTTCCAGCGCGCGGCCAGCATCCGGGCCCGCGCGGAGGGCTCCTTGTGCTCGGCGTTGTCCGCCCACCGAAGGTCGAACTCCCGCTCGCTGTCGTCCTGTTCGGTCATCCCCGTGTCTCCCCGTTGTCCATCGAACAGTCGTGCAGGAAACCATACGACGGCGCCCCCGCCCTGGAAAGCCAGGACGGGGGCGCCGACCGAACGTACGCGCTCAGGCGCCGATCACACGTCGAAGTACAGCTCGAACTCGTGCGGGTGCGGACGCAGCTGGAGCGGCGCGATCTCGTTGGCGCGCTTGTAGTCGATCCACGTCTCGATCAGGTCCGGCGTGAAGACGTCGCCCTGGAGGAGGAACTCGTGGTCGCGCTCGAGGGAGTCGAGGACGGCCGGGAGGGAGGTCGGGACCTGCGGGACGCCCGCGTGCTCCTCGGGGGCGAGCTCGTAGAGGTCCTTGTCGATCGGCTCGGCCGGCTCGATCTTGTTCTTGATGCCGTCGAGGCCCGCGAGCAGCAGGGCCGAGAAGGCCAGGTACGGGTTGCCGGAGGAGTCGGGCGCGCGGAACTCGACACGCTTGGCCTTCGGGTTCGAACCCGTGATCGGGATACGCATGGCCGCGGAGCGGTTGCGCTGCGAGTACACCAGGTTGACCGGGGCCTCGAAGCCCGGCACCAGACGGTGGTACGAGTTCACCGTCGGGTTGGTGAAGGCCAGCAGCGACGGGGCGTGCTTGAGGATGCCGCCGATGTAGTAGCGGGCGGTGTCCGACAGGCCCGCGTAACCGGCCTCGTCGTAGAAGAGCGGGGAGCCGCCCGACCACAGCGACTGGTGGACGTGCATGCCCGAGCCGTTGTCACCGAAGATCGGCTTCGGCATGAAGGTCGCGGTCTTGCCGTTGCGCCAGGCCACGTTCTTCACGATGTACTTGAAGAGCTGGAGGTCGTCGGCCGCGGCGAGCAGCGTGTTGAACTTGTAGTTGATCTCGGCCTGGCCGGCGGTGCCCACCTCGTGGTGCTGGCGCTCGACCTGGAGACCGGACTTGGCCAGCTCCAGCGAGATCTCCGCACGCAGGTCGGCGAAGTGGTCGACCGGCGGGGTCGGGAAGTAGCCGCCCTTGTAGCGGACCTTGTAACCGCGGTTGTCCTCCAGCGCACCGGTGTTCCAGGCGCCCGCCTCGGAGTCGATGTGGTAGAAGGACTCGTTCTCCGAGGTCTTGAAGCGCACGCTGTCGAACACGTAGAACTCGGCCTCGGGGCCGAAGTACGCGGTGTCGGCGATGCCGGTGGACGCGAGGTACGCCTCGGCCTTCTTCGCCACGTTGCGCGGGTCACGGGAGTACTGCTCGCCCGTGATCGGGTCGTGGATGAAGAAGTTGACGTTGACCGTCTTGTCGCGGCGGAACGGGTCGACGCGCGCGGTGGACAGGTCGGCACGGAGCGCCATGTCGGACTCGTGGATGGCCTGGAAGCCGCGGATCGAGGAGCCGTCGAAGGCCAGCTCCTCGGCCGGGTCGAAGGCCTCGGCCGGGATCGTGAAGTGCTGCATCACGCCCGGCAGGTCGCAGAAGCGGACGTCGATGAACTTGACGTCCTCGTCCGCGATGAACTTCTTGGCCTCGTCGGCGTTCTGGAACATCCAGCTCCTCCTACTCCCGACCATCCCGCCGGGGTGGTAGTTCGTTCGTGCGGCCAGTGCGGTGGCACACGCTGCTCTCGACCCTAGGGACGGGTGATTTCTCGTACGTGACCCATTTGTTTCGCACAAGTTAACCGGACATCCCGTACGTGACCCCACCTGTCCGAATGGCAGAACGGTCGCAGTACGGTGTTCGGGTGGACAAGAGGCAAGCAATCGGATCGTGGCTCTCCGGCCCCCGCGCGGCCGCCGAGGACGCGGGTGTCGACTTCGGTTACCGGGGCGAGCAGCTCGGTCTGCCGGAGCAGGGGCCGGGCTCCATCGCCCGCCCGGGCCGCCGTCTCGGGGCGCTGGCCGTCGACTGGGGGCTGTGCCTCTTGATCGCATACGGCCTGATCACCGACGGCTACGACCAGGCCACCAGCAACTGGGCCCTGCTCATCTTCCTCCTGCTCCACGTCCTCACCCTGGGCACGGTGGGCTTCACCCCCGGCAAGCGTCTCTTCGGCCTGCGGGTGATCGCCCAGGAGACCGGCACGGTGAACCCCTGGCGCGCCGTCGTCCGCAGCGTCCTGCTCTGCCTCGCCCTCCCCGCCCTCGTCTGGGACCGCGACGGCCGCGGCCTCCACGACCGCCTGGCGCGGACGGTGGAGGTGCGGATCTAGCGTCGCCGCGTGCGACACGTCCGCTACGCGCGCGAGAAGGGGGCGCCCGGGGATTCCGGGCGCCCCCTTCGTCGTACGAGGAGTGGTGTCAGTCGGGGGAGGTCAGCGCATCTTCCCGCCGCGCGGCATGCGCATGCCCTTGGGCATCGGACCCTTGGGGAGCGGCATGTTGCTCATCAGGTCGCCCATGGCGCGGAGCCGGTCGTTGGTGGCGGTCACCTGGGGGCCGGACAGGACGCGGGGCAGCTTCAGCATGGTCGTGCGGAGCTTCTTCAGCTCGACCTGGCCCTCGCCGGTGCCCACGATCAGGTCGTGCACCGGCACGTCCACCACGATCCGGGCCATCTTCTTCTTCTCGGCGGCCAGCAGGCTCTTCACCCGGTTCGGGTTGCCCTCGGCGACCAGGACGATGCCGGCCTTGCCGACGGCCCGGTGGACCACGTCCTGGTTGCGGTTCATCGCGACCGCCGGGGTGGTCGTCCAGCCTCGGCCCACGTTGTCCAGCACCGCCGCGGCGGCACCCGGCTGGCCCTCCATCTGCCCGAACGCGGCCCGCTCGGCCCGCCGTCCGAAGACGATCGCCGTCGCGAGGAAGGCGAGCAGGAGGCCGAGGATGCCGAGATAGATGGGGTGACCGATCAAGAAACCGATCGCGAGGAAGACACCGAAGGTGATGATTCCGACAGCCGCGAGTACAAGACCGATCTTCTTGTCGGCCCTGCGGGTCATCTTGTACGTCAGAGCGATCTGCTTGAGTCGCCCGGGGTTCGCAGCGTCCGCTGCGGGTTCCTTCCTCGCCATGGCACGAAGTCTACGTGTCCGGGGAAGCG
This sequence comes from Streptomyces sp. MA5143a, assembly GCF_900290235.1. Taxonomy (GTDB): domain Bacteria; phylum Actinomycetota; class Actinomycetes; order Streptomycetales; family Streptomycetaceae; genus Streptomyces. The sequence continues at coordinate 58,635 of NZ_OLMK01000017.1, read as the reverse complement.
AGGACGACGGCGGTGCCGGTGGGGTCCGGTGACCGGCGACGACGCGGGGGGAGCGGCGCCGGGCGGCGGCGGTGTGCCTCGGTGGTGCGGGGTCGTGCCTGAGCGGCCACGGTGTGCGGCCTCGGTGGCCACGGTGCGACACCTGAGCGGCGGTCGCTGTGCGGCGCCTGAGCGGCCGCGGTGCGGATCGCGGTCGAGCCTTCGGGCGGTCGGCTCGTCCCCCGCTCACGGGGCCGTGGGTGGCCGGGGTGGGGCGTCAGCCGTGGTGCGTCACGAGGTGCGCGTGGAGACGGCGGCCTCGAGGACGCGCTCGGTCTCGACGCGGTCCTTGGCGCGGCGTCGGTCCTCCAGGACGGAGGTCCAGGCGTTGCGGCGGGCGGTGCGCTGGCCGCTGCTGAGGAGCAGCGACTCGACGGCACGGAGTGCATCGGTGAACGACGGGATCGCCGTGGCGCGGACGGGTGCGGCCTGCATGATGAGGTCCCCCCTAGGGATCGGGTGAGCGGGGCGGGTCTGTACCGGGTGTGAAACCAGGGTCACTGATTGGTGTTACCAGGGCGTGACCGACCGGTCAAACGCCCATGAAGCCTGGATTGGCGGCGCTCAAACGTCGACGCGGCCCTGACAGTGCCCCCATCTGGGAGAACGGTCAGGGCCGCGGACAATTGGCCATTACTGGCCAGTAGGTTCTTGTGCTCAGATTCACACGTTTGCCTGGCACTCCGTGCCACTCGACTGGCCGTACGGCGTGTCGGCGCATCGCCGCCGGGAGACGGCCTGCGGGGGCTCGGAAGTGAGCTCCCACAGGCCGAGGGGGACGGTCAGACGGCCTGCGACGCGACGTAGGTGCCGCGCTTCTCGACCGCCATCTGGTACAGCCGGCCGGCGCGGTACGAGGAGCGGACCAGCGGGCCGGACATCACACCGGAGAAGCCGATCTCCTCGGCCTCCTCCTTCAGCTCCACGAACTCGTGCGGCTTGACCCAGCGCTCCACGGGGTGGTGCCGGACGCTCGGCCGCAGGTACTGGGTGATGGTCACCAGCTCGCAGCCCGCGTCGTGCAGCTGCTTGAGCGCCTCGCTGACCTCCTCGCGGGTCTCGCCCATGCCGAGGATCAGATTGGACTTGGTGACCAGGCCGTAGTCGCGGGCCTCGGTGATGACCTTCAGGGAGCGCTCGTAGCGGAAGCCGGGGCGGATGCGCTTGAAGATGCGGGGGACGGTCTCGACGTTGTGCGCGAAGACCTCGGGGCGGGAGGCGAAGACCTCCTGGAGCAGCTCCGGTACGGCGTTGAAGTCCGGGGCGAGCAGCTCGACCTTGGTGTGGCCGCCCTCGCGGCCGGCGGTCTGCTGGTGGATCTGGCGGACCGTCTCGGCGTACAGCCAGGCGCCGCCGTCGGGGAGGTCGTCGCGGGCGACGCCGGTGATGGTGGCGTAGTTCAGGTCCATGGTGACCACGGACTCGCCGACGCGGCGGGGCTCGTCACGGTCGAGCGCCTCGGGCTTGCCGGTGTCGATCTGGCAGAAGTCGCAGCGGCGGGTGCACTGGTCGCCGCCGATGAGGAAGGTCGCCTCGCGGTCCTCCCAGCACTCGTAGATGTTGGGACAGCCGGCTTCCTGGCAGACCGTGTGCAGGCCCTCGCTCTTCACGAGCTTCTGCATCGCGGTGTACTCGGGACCCATTTTCGCCCGGGTCTTGATCCACTCGGGCTTGCGCTCGATGGGGGTCTGGCTGTTGCGGACCTCCAGGCGCAGCATCTTGCGTCCGTCGGGTGAGACTGCGGACACATCGGCTCCCTGTAGCTTCGATTCTTCGGCGCACCCCAGGGTACGCCCGTGCTGTTGTCGCTCCCCGAGGTGGGCAACCTTCGGCTCTCGGGTCGCATTCCCCGGGCGGCGGGCCCCCGGCCCGCCGGGACCTCACGCCGACGCGCGTTCCACGACCCTCGGCCGGAGGTCCGCGTTCTCCAGTACCTCCCGCAGGTGCTTCTCGGCGACCGGGAGGACCTCGGCGATCGTGATGTCGCGACCCAGCTCCGTCGCGAGGGACGCGACGCCCGCGTCGCGGATCCCGCAGGGGATGATCCGGTCGAACCAGCGGTTGTCGGGGTTCACGTTCAGCGCGAAGCCGTGCATCGTGACGCCCTTCGCCACCCGGATCCCGATCGCCGCGATCTTGCGGTCCTCGCGCCGCTGCCCCGCGTTGGAGGGCGCGTATTCGGGACCGTTGAGCCGGGGGTCGAACTCGTCGTCGTGCATCCGGGGGTCGAGGTCCAGGGAGAGACCGCCGAGACGCTGCTCGACGGGGTCGCCCAGCACCCACACCCCGCTGCGGCCCTCCACCCGCGTCGTCTCCACGCCGAACTCGGCGCACGTGCGGATCAGGGCCTCCTCCAGGCGGCGCACATGGGCCACGACGTCCACCGGGCGCGGCAGCTTCTGGATCGGGTACCCGACGAGCTGGCCCGGCCCGTGCCAGGTGATCTTGCCGCCGCGGTCCACGTCAATGACGGGCGTGCCGTCCAGGGGGCGCTCGTTGTCGGCCGTGCGCCGGCCGGCCGTGTAGACGGGCGGGTGCTCCAGGAGCAGCACGGTGTCGGGGACCTCGTCGACGAAGCGCGCCGCGTGCACCCGGCGCTGCTCGTCCCAGGCCTCCTGGTACTCGACGGCCTCCGTGCCGAACCCCATGCGGACGAACCGCAACCCACTCACGGCAAGCGCCTCCCTCGGCGGTACGGCCGTGCGGCGGTACCGCGATAGCTCTGTCAGGCGCGTGGCGCGCCCACGCCACTGTACGACCGTAGGACCGCGCGATGTTCGACGGCCGTCCCAGCGGCGCACGGGGCGGCGACCGCCGGCGTACGCCGCGCCTTCGCCCCGTCAGCCATGCGGCCAATCCTCACACGATCGGATGAACCGACGCGGAAGTGTGCGATCGGGCGCTTACTCTCCGCTACATTCACGCCGTTCACAAGGCCGCAAAGGCTTCTCACCAGGCAATCCGGGCACCGCGCCGACACCCGGAAGGCAGGAGACCGCACCGCAGATGACGGAACGACCCGCGCAGCGCACCCCCAACCGCCAGCTCGCCGCCCTCATCGCAGAAGCGGGGTTCTCCAACGCGGGACTAGCGCGTCGTGTGGACCAGCTCGGTCTCGAACACGGCCTCGATCTCAGATACGACAAGACCTCGGTCACCCGCTGGCTGCGAGGCCAGCAGCCGAGGGGCACCACGCCCGCGCTCATCGCCGAGGTGTTCACCCGCCGCCTCGGCCGCAGGCTCACCGCACAGGACCTCGGGCTCGACGCCTGCGCCCCCGTGTACGCGGGGCTGGAGTTCGCCGCGACCCCCGAGGAGGCCATCGACATCGTCAGCGGTCTGTGGCGCAAGGACTCCGGCAGCCACGCCGAACTGCGGAAGATCGCCTTCACCCCGGCCGGACTCGTCGTCCCCAGCCGGGACTGGCTGATCGGCCGCGCCGACGACCGGGTGGGCCGGGGCGACCCGGCCGCCACCCGCGTCCCCCCGCAGGGCCGCCCGGCCGTCCCCCGGCAGCGCAGCCAGACCGAGCGCGGCCCCGGCCAGAAGGTCACCTCCGGGGACATCGCCGCCCTCCGCTCGGTCGGCGAACTCTTCCGCGCCCTCGACAACGCCTACGGCGGAGGCCACGCCCGCCAGGCCCTCGTGCGCTACCTGGAGCACGAGGCCGAGCCGATGCTGCGCGGCGCCTACGGCGAACAGGTGGGCCGACGGCTCTTCGCGGCCGCCGCCGACCTCACCCGCCTCGCCGGCTGGACCTCGTACGACATCGGCGCCCACGGGCTCGCCCAGCGGTACTTCGTGCAGGCGCTGCGCCTGGCGCAGGCGGCGGGCGACCGGGCGTACGGGGCGTACGTCCTCATCACGATGAGCCGGCAGGCGGTCTACCTGGGGCACGGACGGGAGGCCGTGCAGCTCGCGCGCGTCGCCCAGCAGGGCGTCGGGTCCGCCGTGCCGCCGGTCGTGCAGTCGCTGCTGCACGCCGTCGAGGCCCGCGGGCACGCGGTCCTCGGTGAGGTACGGGCCTCCACGGCTGCGCTGGTCCGCGCCGAACGGGCCCTGGAGGCCGCCCGCCCCGGCGACGAGGTCCCCTACTGGGCGCGCTTCTTCGACGAGGCCCAGCTCGCCGACGAGTTCGGGCACAGCCACCGCGACCTCCAGCAGTACCGCGCCGCCGCCCAGCATGCCGAGCGGTCGCTCCAGCTGAGGGCGCCCGCCTTCGCCCGCAGCCGCCTGTTCTGCCGGGTGGTGCTCGCCTCCGCCCGCCTCGGGCTCGGTGAGCTGGACCAGGCCTGCCAGTTGGGCGCGGAGGCCGCCGGGCAGGCCGCGGAGATGCGTTCGGTGCGCGCCGTGGAGTACGTCCGCGACTTCGAGCGCCGTCTGGAGCCGTACCGGGACGCCGCCCCGGTGAGGGGCTACCGGGACAAGGTGGCCGCTCTGGGTTAGGAGGCGTGCGGCGGCCCCTGTGCCGCACGCTCAGGGGCGCCCGGAGACCCTCCGGGCGCCCCTCGCCGTGCCTCGGTCAGGCGGCCGTCTCGAGGGCCTCCTCCATGGGTGTCGGGTGGGCGTCCAGGTCCGTGAGGACGGCGTGGGCGGCCCGGCGCGCCGAGTGGAGGGCGCCCTGGACGGTGCTGGTGTCCCGGTGGTCGCCGCAGACGTACAGACCGGCCAGCAGCCGCACCGGGCGCCGCAGGTCGTGCGGCGCGGGCATCGCGGGCACGGCCTCGGGCTCGTGATGGACCGCCAGCAGCTCCCACCGGGCCGTGGACGTGCGGTACAGCCGGGCCAGTTGGGCGCGGACGGTGGCGTCCAGATGGGCCGCGTCCGGCGGTGTGCCGAGCACCGTGGAGGTGATGAGGGCGCGGCCCGCCGGTGCCCGGGTCGGGTCGACCTGGCTGATGACCGCCGTGTGAGAGACGGGGCCGCCCCGGTCGGCGTCGAGGATCAGCGCCCCCTCGCCCGGCGGGAGTTCGTCGGTGGCGTGGTGCAGCACGGTCACCGGGTGGAAGTCCGGTACGCGCAGCCCCGGCAGCAGCTCGGCCGCGGACCGGGCGTCCGTGGCCAGGACCACGGCCCGGCAGGGGAGTTCACCGTGGTCGGCCGTCGTCACCGAGGTCGTGCTGATCGCGGTGGCCCTGACCCCGGTACGGACGGTGCCCGGCGGCAGGGCCGCGGCGAGCAGTTCCGGGAGGGTGTCGGCGCCGCCCTCCGGCAGGCACAACCGGCCCGTCGCGAAGGCGTGCAGGGCCAGATCGGCACAGCGGCTGGAGGTCCGCAGGGCCGGGTCCGCGAGCAGGGCGGCCAGCAGGGGCCGTACGAAACCGTCGATCGTCCGGGGCGGGAAGCCTCGGGTCGCGAGGGCTTCGGCGATCGGGAGCTCCACGCGGGTGGCGAGCCGTTCCGGCGCGGTCGCGGCCAGTCGGGCCAGCGCCATGGCCAGCCGGGACTGGTCGGCCGGGGCGCCCAGCCGGCCCGGCCGGACACCCGCCGGCCGGGCCTGGAGGCGGCCCTGTGCGCGGCCTCCGTTCCGGGGCAGCCTGGGGGCGCTTGCGAGGGCGCGCGCGGCTGTGAGTGCGCCCCTTGCGCTCCGTAGGGGCGGGGTGGCGCCGGCCCGGTGGTGGTGACCGTCGGCGTACAGCAGGACTCCCGGGGCGAACGGGCGCAGGGGCAGGGTGTCCAGGCCCGGCGTGCGGCGCAGTTCGGGGTAGGACGTGCAGAGCAACTGGGCGGTGCGGTCGAGGCGGAAGCCGTCGATCTTCTCGGTCGACATCCGGCCGCCGATGGCGGGCGCGGCCTCCAGGACGGTGGTCGTCAGACCCGCCCTGGTCAGATGTCCGGCCGCGGCGAGGCCGGCCACGCCGGCTCCGACGACGATGACGTCCACGGTCTCCGTGTCCGCTGAGTACGTCGATTGGTACACCGACTCAAGCACGTGCCCCTCCCGAGGTCGCGCGGCTGCTGGGGACGTCATGCCCTCAACCGCCTTCTGGAATACCTGAGTTCGGGACGAGGGTGCGGTTCTCGGCGCTGACCGGGGAAGTCGCGCGCGACCCTCGCACGGGGGCATGCCGGGAAGGTGCGTGCGCCCGGCGTCCCCGCGACGCCTCCCTGGTCCCACCCCCACCGGCTCGGCCGGGGGGCCGGTGCGGTGCGGACCCGGGAGGCCGGGGGCTCGCGATGAGGGTCCGCGCCGGCCCCTGGCGAGCCCCGGAAGCGCCGGGCACAAGCCCGGTCCCTCCGTGGGGCGCTGGGCGCAAGCCCGGTCCGCCCGTGGGGTGCTGGGCGCAAGCCCGGTCCGCCCGTGGGGTGCTGGGCGCAAGCCCGGTCCGCCCGTGGGGTGCTGGGCGCAAGCCCGGTCCGCCCGTGGGGTGCTGGGCGCGAGCCCGGTCCGCCCGTGGGGTGCCAGACAACAACCTGTCCGCCCAGGGGCGCCGGCCGCGACCCGGTCCGCCCAGGGCGCCGGCCGCGACCCGGTCCGCCCAGGGCGCCGGCCGCGACCCGGCCGCGCCCAGGCACCGGGCGTCGCGTGCGGTCGGGGTCGCCTCAGTCCGTCTCGGCCGCGCGGATCGCCGCCTCGATGTCCGGGTGCGTGAACACGAAGCCCGACTCCAGGAGCCGGGTCGGTACGGCGCGCGTACTGCCGAGGACGTCGGACGAGACCCCGCCGAGGGCGAGGCGGAGGGCGGCCGCGGGCACGGGGAGGAGCGTGGGCCGACGCAGCACCCGGCCCATCGCCGCCGTGATCTCCGCGTTGGTCCTCGGGCTGGGCGCCGTCAGATTGAACGGCCCGGACAGCGACGGCGTCTCCATGAGGTGGCGCAGCGCCGCGACCTCGTCATGGAGGGAGATGAAGCTCCAGTACTGCCGCCCGTCGCCCATCCGTCCACCCACCCCGGCCTTGAACAGCGGGAACAGCGGCCCCCACGCGCCCCCGCCGCGCGCCACGACCAGCCCGGTCCGCGCGAACACCGTCCGCACACCGGCGTCCGCCGCGGGCTTCGCCGCCGCCTCCCACTCCACGCACACCGACGGCAGGAACCCCGCCCCGGCCGGCGCCAACTCGTCCACCACCCGGTCGCCCGTGTCGCCGTAGAACCCGATCGCGCTGCCGGCGACGAAGACGCTCGGCGGTGCGTCCAGGGAGGCGACGGCCTCGGCGAGCACCTTCGTGCCGAGCACCCGGCTGCGCCGGATCGTCTCCTTGTACGCGTCGGTCCAGCGGCGCGAGGCGACTCCCGCGCCCGCGAGGTTCACGAGGGCCGCGCACCCCTCCAGTCCGGCCGCGTCGACCTGTTGGGCCTCCGGGTCCCAGCGGACCTCGTCCGCCGAGCGCGGCGCACGCCGCACGAGTCGGCGTACCTCGTAACCGTCGGTGGTGAGGGACCGGGCCAACGCCGAACCGATCAGGCCGGACGCCCCGGCGATCACCACACGGGAACCGGGCGCCACGGGCGCATCTGTGTCCATGCCCCCCATCCTGCCCCTCCGTACGGCGAAACAACGGACCGGGCCCGCCGCGGCCGGCCGAGCCGCCGGACTGTCGCGGTGCGTCCCCGTACAGTTGTCCGTATGCCGCTTCCCCTCATACGGGTCGCGACCTCCGACGACGAGGACGCGCTCGCCCGGCTCGACCGGGCCACCTGGTCGACGCTGCACTCGGTGCAGGAACGCCCCCGGCAGCCGTACAAGCCGTTCTTCGACGACCGCTTCGGCCCCGGCGACCATCTCGTCGCGGAACTCGGCGGCGACGTGGTCGGCTACCTCCGACTGGGCCGGCCCACCTCGCTGGACTGCAACGCGCATGTCCGCCAGATCCAGGGGCTCGCCGTGGCGGAAGAGGCGCGCGGGGCCGGGGTGGCGCGGGCGCTGGTGCGGGCCGCGCTGGAGGAGGCGCGCGGCCGGGGCGCCCGGCGGCTCACCCTGCGGGTGCTCGGCCACAACACCCCGGCCAGGAAGCTGTACGAGTCCGAGGGGTTCGTGGTGGAGGGCGTCCTGCCCGAGGAGTTCCTGCTCGACGGGGCCTATGTGGACGACGTGCTGATGGGCGTCCACCTCTGACGCGACGTCACGGTGACGCCCACGCCGACGGCATGCCACCGCCCTGACCCGCGTCACAGGGGAGTGCCACCGTGCGCCGCGCATGACGGCGGGAAACCGCCCACCCCCGCACGGCGCCAACGCTCTCCAGCCCACCCTCTCCCCGGCATGCTCACGACGTGACGAGTTCCCCGGTGTCCACCGCCTTCGTCGCGTTCGCCGCGCTGTTCGCCTCGGGGGCGACCTCGTCGACCGTCAGGACGTACCCCGTCTCCGCGTCGGACGTGGAGCGGGCGAAGACGACGCCGTAGACCTGGCCCTCGGTGGTGAGGAGGGGGCCGCCGGAGTTGCCGGGGCGGACGGTGGAGCGGATCGAGTAGATCTCGCGGGTGACCGCGTCCGTGTTGTAGATGTTCCGGCCGGTCGCGTCGATGCGGCTGGCGACCGTGGCCGCCTGGAGGTCGAGCCCGCCGTCCTCCGGGTACCCGGCGACGACCGCCGCGTCACCCCGAGAGGCGGTGTCGTCGAAGCGGAGGACCGGCGCCTCCAGACCCGGCACATAGAGCACCGCGACATCCTTCTCCGGGTCGAAGAGCACGACCCGCCCCTCGAACGCCCGGCCCACGCCGCCCACCCGCACACTCGGGTCGTCGATGCCCGCCACCACGTGCGCGTTCGTCATCACGTGCTCGCGCGCGTACACGAAGCCGCTGCCCTCGCGGCCCTGCGTCCCCGCGACGCCCTCGATCTTGACCGTGCTGCGCTTGGCGGCGTTCGTCGCCGCGGCCGTCACACTGTCCCCGGAGGGCTTGGCGACCTCGGCCGTCGCCTCGTTCTCGAACGGGTTGAAGACCTGCGGGAAACCCGCCTCGGTCAGCGCGGACGTGGCGTTGGAGAACCAGGTCGGAGTGGTGTCCGGCATGGTGTTCTGCACGGCGCCCAGCAGCGCGGAGTTGCGGATCGAGTTGGTCACCAGCGGCGACGAGGACGCCCCGAGGACGCTCGCGGCCACCCACGCCACGATGAGCACGGCGATCGAATTGGCCGCCGCCCCGCCTATGCCGTCGGCCACGCGCAGCGGGCTGCGGTCTATCTCGCGGCGCAGCCGCAGCGCCAGCCGGCCCGCCAGTTCGTGCCCGATCACACCCGGCACCAGCACGGTGAGCACCGCCGTGACCGTCGCCGCGGGGGTGCCCGGCTCGACCAGCTCCATCATCCACGGCAGGATCCACACGCCCACCACCGCGCCGCCCACGAAACCGGCGAGGGACACACATCCCGCTACCAGGCCGCGACGGTAACCGGACGCCGCGTAGGCCAGGATCACCAGCATCAGCAGGATGTCGAGCACGTCCACTCCAGCGCCTCTCTCTTTCGGGACCCAGTAGTACGCGTGGGGTGGGCGCAGTGATCAGTCACGCCCGCACGGCACGCCGGTGGCGTGCGGGAATCGGCCACCGGTACGCCCGTCCGCCTGAATCGTGAAAACGACCCGGACCGGGACGATGGTTCCAATCCGTTCACCCGGGTGGCGCAACCCACAGGGCGGCGGGGGCGCATCGGAGTGAGGCTCGGTGCATGCGTGTGTTCCGGAAGTCGCGGGGATCGCCACGACGTCGGCCACTCCGTGCGGGGCGGCGCCGAACACGGACTCCGCGCGGCCTCACGGTCGCGCGAATACGGGGTCCGCGCGGCGCCACCGCCGCGCGGACCGCACCCGCCCCCCGGCCCGCCCGCCACCGGGGCACCCGGCGAGGGCTCCCCCGCCCGTCGCGCCCCGTCCTCCTGGCGCTGGCCTGTCTGCCCGGTGTCGCCGCCGTCCTCGCGCTGGTGCTGTGCGCGATCGGCGTGGACGGCTCGGGCGGCCGGGCTCCCAGCCCCGTGGCGGCCCGGCCCTCCCAGTCGCACAAGACGCACCAGGCACCCCGGCCGCCCATCGTGCCGAGGAGCCGCTGGCTCGCCGGGGACGGCCGCAGCCAGCCGCCCGCACGCTACGACGACCAGGTCGCCGCCGTCTTCATCCATCACACGGACTCACCGAACGGCTACGACTGCGCCGACGCGCCCCGCATCATCCGCTATCTGTACGCCGGCCAGACCGGCACCCGGGAGTGGGACGACATCGGCTACAACTTCGTGGTCGACCGCTGCGGCACCATCTACGAGGGCCGTGCGGGCGGCGTCGACCGCCCCGTCACCGGCGCCCACACCCAGGGCTTCAACCACCGCACGGCTGGTATCGCCGCCCTCGGCACCTTCACCGCCGGTGTCCCCGTCCCCCGGGCCATGACCGACGCGATCGCCGCCCTCGTCGCCTGGAAACTCGGCCTCTCCGACAGCGACCCGCGCGGCAGTGTGCGCCTCACCTCCAGCAACAGCCGCAGCCGCTACGCCGCCGGGACCACCGTCCTGCTGCCCACCCTCGCGGGCCACAGCGACGGCTACATGACCAGCTGCCCGGGCGCGGCCCTCGCCGAACGCCTGCCCGCCATCAGGGAACTGGCGGCCCGTCTCCAGGGCCGGTCGTGATCCCGGCCCCGCGGCCGGCCCGGATCCCGTGAGGTTCACAGACAGCCCGCCGCGGTCCCACAGACTCCTCCAAGATCCCCGCCCTACCGTCGTCGTGTCACATCGACCGGAGGTGGGGAACATGATCGGCGACCGTACGAAGAGCCCGGCGCGCGCAGGGCGGCGCACCTGGTCCGCCGCCCTGCGCGGCCCCTGGACGGTGGCCTGCGCGGCCGCCGTGGTCGTGCTCGGCCCGTCCGCCGTCACCGCCTCGGCGCTGGAGCGCGCCAACTCGGCCCCGCCGCACGGGGCGTCCGCGCCCGCACACCCGGCACGCGGCCACGAGGGGGAACACCAGGAGCCCCGGACGTACACCGCCGAGCAGACCCCCGCCTGTCTGCCGCGCACCCCCAGCCGGGGCTTCAGGGCCTGAAACGCTCCCAGAGCTTCGGGTAGCGCTCGGCCAGCGCGGACTCGTCCTCGAAGTCGACCGGGGAGCCCTCCGGCTCGCCGGGCGCGGGCGGAATGCCGAGGTCCGGCGCGACGAGACCGGTGAGCTGCTCGTACGCCTCGTCGGCGGCGTACCCCAACTCCTCGCCGTCGCCGTCGATCTCCTCGTCGAAGTCGTCCAGCAGATCGGCGAGCGCGTCGGGGTCGTGCACCGCGCCCTCGAAGACCTCCCGGCCCTGGCCGATCAGCCAGCACCGGAAGAAGTCGAACGCGTCGTCGCTGACGCCGTCGAGCAGCACCCAGGCGGCGCCCCACAGGTCCCAGGTGTAGGCGCGGTTGTAGCGGGACTCGAAGTGGCGGGCGAAGTCGAGCACCGCCTCCGGGTCCAGTCGGCCGAGCCGTTCCACGAGCAGGTCGGCCTGGTCCTCCGGGTCGCCCTCGGCGTCCTCCCGGGTCGTGTCCACCAGCTCCCAGAACTCCGTCTCGTCCATCACGGGTCCAGCATCGGGCCTCAGGGGGCCGGACGCACGTGGAGGACCACGGATCGGCCACGCCCGCCGGCCCGACCCGACGGGCCCGTGCGGCCCCTCTCAGCCCTGCGCCGCTCCCCGGTACAGCTCGGCGAGCCGCCGCGCGTCCTCCGCGAAACGGCTCCGCAGGCTTTCCGGTGCCAGCACCACGACCTCGGCCCCGAGCGCCGTGAGCTGGGTGCGGGCCACGTCCTCCGACTCGACCCGGAGCGTCACGGTCGCCCAGCCGTGCGGGTCGGGGGCGTCGTCCGTCGCCGCGAGGGCGTCCCGCGCCGACACGGGATCGACGACGTGCGGCAGCCTCCGCACGCCCTCCGGGGACAGCCGTACGACGACCTCGGCGTGCAGGATCGAGCGGGAGAAACGTTCCGCCTGATGGTCCCAGTACGCCGGCAGATCGAAGTCCTCGTCACGTGTGAAGCGGGCGTCCTCGGCCTCGACGCTGCTGAACCGGTCGATGCGGTACGTACGGAAGGGAGCGGAGCGGGTGCCGGAGCCGGTGTCCGGACGGGCGTCGGGGCGGACCGGAGCCTCGCGGCCGGGGCGGGCTCCGGGGACCGAGGGGGCGGCGGAGTCGGCGACGCGGGCGCACAGGTACCAGACGCCGGCCTTGAGGACGAGACCGTACGGCTCCAGCCGCCGTTCGACCTCGGTGTCGCCCCTGCGGTAGCGCGCCGTGATCCGCCGGTCGTCCCACACGGCGTCCGCGACGACGGGCAGCAGCTCCGGGGTCTTCGGCTCCTTGAACCAGCTCGGCGCGTCGAGGTGGAACCGCTGGGACGCCGTGCGCGAGGCGTCGCGGAGGGAGGGGAGGAGGGCCGCCGACACCTTCAGGCGGGCGGCGGAGGCGGCGTCCTCCAGGCCCATCTCGCGCAGGGCACCCGGAACGCCGCTGAGGAACAGCGCCTCGGCCTCGCTGCGGGCGAGACCGGTCAGCCGGGTGCGGTAACCGCCGATCAGACGGTAGCCACCGGCCCGCCCACGATCCGCGTACACGGGGACACCGGCCTCCGAGAGGGCCTGGGCGTCCCGGGTGACCGTGCGTTCGGACACCTCCAGCTCACGGGCCAGCTCGGCGGCGGTCATGGAGGGGCGGGACTGGAGAAGCAGCACCATCTTGATGAGCCGGGCAGCGCGCATGCGTTCATCATGCCGGGCCCTCCGGGGGGAGGGCGGTGGGGGTGCGTTGTCGGGTACGGGGGGTGGGGGTTGTTCGCGCAGTTCCCCGCGCCCCTGAAGGGATGGGCCTGCGGCCCGCCCTTCATATGAAAAGCACGGGCGCAGCCCGGACGCTTTTCAGGGGCGCGGGGAACTGCGCGAGGAACCACGAACCACCCGCACCCGCCGTCCGACGGGCGCCCCCCATTCAGAAGGCGCCCCACACCCTCACAGCCCGTACTTCTCGCGGGCCTCCTTCACCGCCGCCGCCCGGGTCTCCCCCCGCTTCGCCAGCTGCGCGAGCGCCGCCACGACGATGGACTGCGCGTCGACACCGAAGTGCCGGCGGGCCGCCTCGCGGGTGTCGGAGAGACCGAAGCCGTCGGCGCCGAGGGAGGAGTAGTCCTGCTCGACCCACTGGGCGATCTGGTCGGGAACCTGGCGCATGTAGTCGGACACGGCCAGCACCGGACCCTCGGCGCCCTGGAGCGCCTGGCGGACGTACGGGACGCGCTCCTCACCGCGCAGCAGCGCCGCGTCGGCCTCCAGGGCGTCCCGGCGCAGCTCGCTCCAGGACGTCGCGGACCACACGTCGGCCGCGATCCCCCACTCCTCGGCGAGGAGCTTCTGCGCCTGAAGCGCCCAGTGGATGGCCGTACCGGAACCCAGCAGCTGGATGCGCGGGGCGTTCGCCGGGACGGTCACGCCCGCGGACTCGGCCGTGTTGAAGCGGTACAGGCCCTTGACGATGCCCTCGTCGATACCGAGACCGGCCGGCTTCGCGGGCTGCGGGAGCGGCTCGTTGTAGACGGTCAGGTAGTAGAAGACGTTCGGGTCCTCACCGGGCGCGGCCTCGCCGTACATCCGGCGCAGACCGTCCTTCACGATCGTCGCGACCTCGTAGGCGAAGGCCGGGTCGTACGTGAGGGCGGCCGGGTTGGTCGCCGCGATGACCGGCGAGTGACCGTCGGCGTGCTGGAGGCCCTCGCCCGTCAGCGTGGTACGGCCGGCGGTCGCGCCGACGAGGAAGCCGCGGCCGAGCTGGTCGCCGAGCTGCCACATCTGGTCGGCCGTGCGCTGCCAGCCGAACATCGAGTAGAAGATGTAGAACGGGATCATCGCTTCGCCGTGCGTGGAGTACGCGGTCGACGCGGCGATGAAGTCGGCCATCGAACCGGCCTCGGTGATCCCCTCGTTGAGGATCTGGCCGTTCTCGGCCTCCTTGTAGTACATCAGCTGGTCACGGTCGACCGGCTCGTACGTCTGGCCCTTGGGCGAGTAGATGCCCAGGGACGGGAAGAGGCTCTCCATGCCGAAGGTGCGGGCCTCGTCGGGGACGATCGGCACCCAGCGCCTGCCCGTCTCCTTGTCGCGGACCAGGTCCTTGATCAGGCGGACGAAGGCCATGGTGGTGGCCACGTTCTGGGAGCCGGAGCCCTTGTCGAAGGAGGCGAAGGCCTTCTCGGCGGGGGCGGGCAGCGGCGCCACCGGGTGGACGCGGCGGGCCGGCGCGGGGCCGCCGAGGGCGGCGCGGCGCTCCTGGAGGTAGCGGACCTCGGCGGAGTCGGCGCCCGGGTGGCCGTAGGGCACGACGCCGTCGACGAAGTCGCTGTCCTTGATCGGCAGGTCGAGCAGGTCCCGCATCGTCTTGAACTCGTCCACCGAGAGCTTCTTCATCTGGTGGTTGGCGTTCTTCGACGCGAAGCCCTCGCCGAGGGTGTGGCCCTTGACGGTCTGGGCCAGGATCACTGTCGGCGCGCCCTTGAACTCGACGGCGGCCCTGTACGCGGCGTACACCTTGCGCGCCTCGTGACCACCGCGGGAGAGGTGGAAGCACTCCAGGATCTTGTCGTCGCTCAGCAGCTTCGCCATCTCGACGAGCGCCGGGTCCTTGCCGAAGAAGTCCTGGCGGATGTAAGCGGCGTCGCGGGTCTGGTACGTCTGCACCTGCGCGTCCGGTACCTCGCGCAGCCGGCGCACGAGCGCGCCGGTGGTGTCGAGCTGGAACAGCTCGTCCCAGGCCGAGCCCCACAGGCTCTTGATCACATTCCAGCCGGCGCCGCGGAACTGGGCCTCCAGCTCCTGCACGATCTTGAAGTTGGCCCGGACCGGGCCGTCGAGGCGCTGAAGGTTGCAGTTGATGACGAAGGTCAGGTTGTCCAGGCCCTCGCGGGAGGCGAGCGCGAGTGCCGCCGTCGACTCGGGCTCGTCCATCTCGCCGTCGCCGAGGAACGCCCAGACGTGGGAGGCCGAGACGTCCTTGATGCCGCGGTTGGTGAGATAGCGGTTGAAGCGCGCCTGGTAGATGGCGGAGAGCGGGCCGAGGCCCATGCTCACCGTCGGGAACTCCCACAGCCAGGGCAGACGCCGCGGGTGCGGGTACGACGGGAGGCCGTTGCCCGCGGACTCGCGGCGGAAGTTGTCGAGGTGGGCCTCGTTCAGCCGGCCGTCGAGGAAGGCGCGGGCGTAGATGCCGGGGGAGGCGTGGCCCTGGATGTAGAGCTGGTCGCCGGAACCGTCGGCTTCCTTGCCCTTGAAGAAGTGGTTGAAGCCCGTCTCGTAGAGCCAGGCGGCGGAGGCGAAGGTGGCGATGTGGCCGCCGACGCCGTACTTGGAGCCGCGGGTCACCATCGCGGCCGCGTTCCAGCGGTTCCACGCGGTGATGCGGCGCTCCAGCGCCTCGTCACCGGGGACGCCCGGCTCGGCGGCGGTGGGGATGGTGTTGACGTAGTCCGTCTCGAGCAGCTTGGGCAGCGCGATGCCGTTGCCCTCGGCGCGCTCCAGGGTGCGACGCATCAGGTACGCGGCACGGTGCGGGCCGGCCGCCTTGGTGACGGCGTCCAGCGAGGCCTGCCATTCGGCGGTCTCCTCCGGATCCCGGTCGGGGAGCTGGTCGAGCGCGCTCGGCTGGATGGCGTTGGGGTCGGTCATTGCGCCGCCTTCCTCAGTCGAAGGGGGTTCCCTCATCGGTAAGGGTTCGGGGGTGCCCTTGGTCTTTGGCAGGACAGGGCTGGGGCTTCGGTGGAAGCCCGTCGGCGACTGTAACCCGCTGATCGATGATCGATCAAAGGGTTCTTGAGCAAAACCTCTTGATCACGAGAAAGTCGGCACGGGGTGCCTTCGGCGGAGACACCGGGTGCCGTGGTGGGGCGGGGTTTTCGCAGGTGGGGCGGCGTTTGAGCGGGGGTGCGCCCAATAGATCGGGGGGTGTGGGGTGCGTGGGGCGGGTGCGGGTGGGTGGGGGTTGCTCGCGCAGTTCCCCGCGCCCCTGAAGGGAACGGGCCTACGGCCCGCCCTTCATGAAAAGCACGGACCGGCAGTCGGCAACGGTCCCCGACACCCACTCACCGGCGGCCGAAAACGAGCGCCCGGTCGCCCCGGAACCGCTACGCCGGCTCGTCGTCGGTGTGCGGGGCGCAGCCCAGGACGTGGGACTTGACCAGGTCCGCGATCCGCGGATCCCGGCGGCGGAACGCGGCGACCAACTCCTCGTGCTCCTCCGCGTACGACTGCTGCACCGTGCCGAGCCAGCGAATGCTGAGCGCCGTGAAGACCTCGATGCCGAGGCCCTCCCAGGTGTGCAGCAGGACGGAGTTGCCGGCGGCCCGGACCAGCTCGCGGTGGAAGGCGACGGTGTGCCGTACCTGGGACGTGCCGTCGGCGTTGCGGTCCGCCTCGTAGAGCGCGGCGACATGCGGCTCGAGGGCCGAGCAGTCCCCCGCCAGCCGCTCGGCCGCCAGCTCCGCAGCGATCGCCTCCAGACCGGCCCTGACCGGGTAACTCTCCTCCAGATCGGCCGCCGTGAGGTTCCGCACCCGTACGCCCTTGTTCGGCGCGGACTCGATCAGCCGCAGCGACTCCAGCTCGCGCAGCGCCTCCCGCACCGGCGTCTGGCTGACCTCCAGCTCCGTCGCGATGCGCCGCTCCACGATCCGCTCACCCGGCTTCCAGCGCCCGCTCACGATCCCCTCCACGATGTGCTCGCGGATCTGTTCGCGCAGCGAGTGGACGACGGGCGCGGTGGTCATGCGGGCTCCTTCGGCGGGGGACTGAGCCCCAAGGGCGTTGACCCATAGACAATAAAGCCGCGACGCCGACCATGAGGGGCGCACGGGGGCGCTTTCTCGCAGGTGAGACGAGACTTACACGCTCCCATGACGGCCCCGTCTGTAAAGACCCGTACCGGCCGAGCTGCGAAGCCCCTACGCGACGTGCCGCCCCGGGAAAACAGCGGTGCCCGCCCGGAAGCTCCGGACGGGCACCGTCGTACTGCGGTGGTGGACCCTTACAGGCCGAGCTCGACCTCGAACTCGCCCGCCTCCAGGATCGCCTTGACCGCCGTCAGGTAACGGGCCGCGTCGGCGCCGTCGACCAGACGGTGGTCGTAGGAGAGGGTCAGGTAGGTCATGTCGCGGACGCCGATGACCGTGCCCTCCTCCGTCTCGATCACGGCGGGGCGCTTGACCGTGGCGCCGATGCCGAGGATCGCGACCTGGTTCGGCGGCACGATGATCGTGTCGAAGAGCGCGCCGCGCGAGCCGGTGTTGGAGATGGTGAAGGTCGCCCCGGACAGCTCGTCCGGAGTGATCTTGTTGGCCCGGACCTTGCCCGCCAGGTCGGCGGTGGCCTTGGCGATGCCGGCGATGTTGAGGTCGCCCGCGTGCTTGATGACCGGGGTCATCAGGCCCTTCTCGGAGTCCACGGCGATGCCGACGTTCTCCGTGTCGAAGTAGGTGATCGTGCCCTCGGCCTCGTTGATCCGGGCGTTGATGGCCGGGTGGGCCTTCAGCGCCTGGGCCGCCGCCTTCACGAAGAACGGCATCGGGGAGAGCTTCACACCCTCGCGGGCCGCGAAGGAGTCCTTCGCCTTGGCACGCAGCTTCATCAGACGGGTCACGTCGACCTCGACGACCGAGGACAGCTGCGCCTGCTCGTGCAGCGCCTTGACCATGTTGTCGCCGATGACCTTGCGGATGCGCGGCATCTTGATGGTCTGGCCGCGGAGGGGGGACGCCTCCAGGACCGGGGCCTTCTTCGACGCGGCGGCGGCCGGAGCCGCGGCGGCCGGGGCCGGGGCGGCGGCAGCGGCCTTCGCGGCCTCGGCGGCGGCGATGACGTCCTGCTTGCGGATACGACCACCGACACCGGTGCCCTTGACGGACGCCAGGTCGACACCGTTCTCCGCGGCGAGCTTGCGGACCAGCGGGGTCACGTACGCACCCTCGTCCGTCGCCTTGGCGGCGGCCGGGGCGGCGGCGGCCGGAGCCGGGGTCACCGGGGCGGGCGCCGGAGCGGGGGCGGCCGGGGCAGCGGCGGCGGGCGCCGGGGCCGGCGCGGCGGGGGCGGCCGGCGCGGGGGCCGGAGCCGCGGGGGCGGCCGGGGCGGGCGCGGGGGCAGCCGGGGCCGGGGCCTCGGCGGCGGGCGCCGGAGCCGGGGCGGCCGGAGCCGGAGCGGCGGCCGGGGCGGCACCGGGAGCGCCGATGACGGCCAGCTTGGCGCCGACCTCGGCGGTCTCGTCCTCGCCGACCACGATCTCCAGCAGCACACCGGAGGTGGGCGCCGGGATCTCGGTGTCGACCTTGTCCGTGGAGACCTCGAGCAGCGGCTCGTCGGCCTCGACGCTGTCGCCGACCGCCTTGAGCCAGCGGGTGACGGTGCCCTCGGTGACGGACTCGCCGAGCGCGGGCAGGACCACGTCCGTGCCCTCGGCGGAGCCGGCGCCGGCGGCGGCCGCGGCGGTCGGGGCCGGAGCGGGGGCGGCCTGCTCGGTGGAGGGCGCGGCAGCGGCGGGCTCGGGCGCGGGGGCCGGAGCCTCCTCGGCGGCCGGGGCGGGGGCGGCGGCGGGCGCGCCCGTGCCGTCGTCGATCACGGCCAGCTCGGCGCCGACCTCGACCGTCTCGTCCTCGGCGACCTTGATGGACGCGAGGACACCGGCGGCGGGGGAGGGGATCTCGGTGTCGACCTTGTCGGTCGAGACCTCGAGCAGCGGCTCGTCGGCCTCGACACGCTCACCCTCGGCCTTCAGCCAGCGGGTGACGGTGCCCTCGGTGACGCTCTCGCCGAGCGCCGGAAGGGTTACGGAAACCGCCATGGTTTCTGTTGCTCCTTAACGAATTGCGGAAGTCTGGATCGTCGCTTCGTCGACCGAGGGTCAGTCGTGCGAGTGCAGCGGCTTGCCGGCCAGGGCCAGGTGGGCCTCGCCCATCGCCTCGTTCTGCGTCGGGTGGGCGTGGATGAGCTGCGCGACCTCGGCGGGCAGCGCCTCCCAGTTGTAGATCAGCTGGGCCTCGCCGACCTGCTCGCCCATGCGGTCGCCCACCATGTGGACGCCGACCACGGCACCGTCCTTGACCTGGACGAGCTTGATCTCGCCCGAGGTGTTGAGGATCTTGCTCTTGCCGTTGCCCGCGAGGTTGTACTTCAGAGCGACGACCTTGTCCGCGCCGTAGATCTCCTTGGCCTTGGCCTCGGTGATGCCCACGGAGGCGACCTCCGGGTGGCAGTACGTCACACGGGGGACACCGTCGTAGTCGATCGGGACGACCTTCAGACCGGCCAGACGCTCCGCCACCAGCATGCCCTCGGCGAAGCCGACGTGCGCGAGCTGGAGCGTCGGCACCAGGTCACCGACGGCGGAGACGGTCGGGACATTCGTCCGCATGTACTCGTCGACCAGGACGTAGCCGCGGTCCATGGCGACGCCCTGCTCCTCGTAGCCGAGACCGGCGGAGACCGGACCGCGGCCGACGGCGACGAGCAGCAGCTCGGCCTCGAACTCCTTGCCGTCGGCGAGGGTGACCTTGACACCGTCCTGGGTGTACTCGGCCTTCGAGAAGAAGGTGCCCAGGTTGAACTTGATGCCGCGCTTGCGGAACGCGCGCTCAAGAAGCTTGGAGGAGTTCTCGTCCTCGACGGGGACGAGGTGCTTCAGGCCCTCGATGACCGTGACGTCCGTACCGAAGGACTTCCAGGCGGAGGCGAACTCGACGCCGATGACACCGCCGCCGAGGACGATCGCCGACTTCGGCACGCGGTCCAGGACGAGGGCGTGGTCCGAGGAGATGATGCGGTTGCCGTCGATCTCCAGGCCCGGCAGCGACTTCGGCACGGAGCCGGTCGCCAGCAGGACGTGGCGGCCCTGGACGCGCTGGCCGTTGACATCGACGGAGGTGGGGGAGGACAGCCGGCCCTCACCCTCGATGTACGTGACCTTGCGGGAGGCGATCAGCCCCTGAAGGCCCTTGTACAGACCGGAGATCACACCGTCCTTGTACTTGTGGACGGCCGGTACGTCGATGCCCTCGAAGGTGGCCTTCACACCGAACAGCTCGCTCTCGCGGGCCTGGTCGGCGATCTCGCCCGCGTGCAGCAGGGCCTTGGTGGGGATGCATCCCCGGTGCAGGCAGGTGCCGCCGACCTTGTCCTTCTCGATCAGGGCGACGTCCAGGCCCAGCTGCGCCCCGCGCAGGGCCGCGGCGTAACCACCGCTACCACCGCCGAGGATCACTAGGTCGAAAACGGTGCTGGCGTCGTTCGCCACGTCACGTCCTCCATGCATGTGCGCCGTACGCCGGTCTCCAGTGACCGGGCGGCGGCTGGTGTCCGGCCGCTCTTCTTCGGCCCTGTGGTGGGGGCCCTGTCCTGCCGAGCCCCATCTTCGCACTTGTCGGGAGGGAACGAGACGCCGGGCCGGGGTGTGAGACACCACACGCTCACATGTGACGGGGCCGAACGCCGAAGGGGCGCGGGCGACCGCGCGACCGGCCACAGCCGGACCGCGGTCGCCCACGCCCCTCGGATGTCGTGCGGTGGCGGACGTCAGCCCAGGTCACCCGCGGCGGCCCGCTCGGCCAACCGCACCAGCGTCCGCACCGCGGAACCCGTACCGCCCTTGGGGGTGTACCCGAACGGGCCGCCCTCGTTGAACGCCGGACCCGCGATGTCGAGGTGCGCCCACGTGATGCCCTCGCCCACGAACTCCTTCAGGAACAGGCCGGCGACGAGCCCGCCGCCGTACCGCTCGCCCATGTTCGCGATGTCGGCGGTGGGGGAGTCCATGCCCTTGCGCAGGTGGTCCGGGAGCGGCATCGGCCACGCGGCCTCGCCGACCTCCTCCGCCGCCTCGTGCACGGCGGAGCGGAACGCGTCGTCGTTCGCCATGATGCCGAACGTCCGGTTGCCCAGCGCCAGCATCATCGCCCCGGTCAGCGTCGCCACGTCGACGATCGCGTCCGGCGCGTCCTCCGACGCCTTGGCGAGCGCGTCGGCCAGCACCAGCCGGCCCTCGGCGTCGGTGTTCAGCACCTCCACCGTCTTGCCGCTGTACATGCGCAGCACGTCACCCGGCCGGGTGGCGGTGCCGGACGGCATGTTCTCGGCGAGGGCGAGCCAGCCGGTGACGTTGACCTCCAGGCCGAGCCGCGCGGCGGCGACGACCGCGGCGAACACGGCGGCGGCACCGCTCATGTCGCACTTCATCGTCTCGTTGTGCCCGGCGGGCTTCAGAGAGATGCCGCCCGAGTCGTAGGTGATGCCCTTGCCGACGAACGCCAGGTGCTTCGTGGCCTTCGCGTGGGTGTAGGTCAGCTGCACCAGCCGGGGCGTGGCGGCGGAGCCCGCGCCGACGCCGAGGATGCCGCCGTAGCCGCCCTTGGCGAGCGCCTTCTCGTCGAGCACGGTCACCTTGATGCCGTGTTCCTTGCCGGCGCCCTGCGCGATCGCGGCGAACGCCGCCGGGTCGAGGTCGTTCGGCGGGGTGTTGATCAGGTCGCGGGCGCGGTTGAGTTCCTCGGCGACCGCGACGGCGCGCTCGACGGCGGCCTTGTGGGCGCGGTCGCGCGGCTTGGCGCCGAGCAGCGCCACCTCGGCGAGCGGGGCCTTGCCGCCCTTGGCCTTGGCGCCGTCCTTGGCCTGACGGCCGTTCTCCTTGTAGGTGTCGAACGAGTACGCGCCGAGCAGCGCGCCCTCGGCGACGGCACCCACGGCGTCGGTGTCGGCGAGCGGCAGGGCGAACGCCGCCTTCTTCGAGCCGGCCAGGGCACGGGCCGCGGCACCGGCCGCCCGGCGCAGCGTCTCCGCGCCGAACGAGCCGTCCTTGTCGGGCTCCGCTCCCAGGCCCACCGCCACCACGAGCGGCGCCTTGAAGCCGGACGGGGCGGGCAGCTTCGTCACCTCGCCCTCGGCGCCCGAGGCGCCGAGGGTCTCCAGGAGGCCGGCCAGCCTGCCGTCGTACGCCTTGTCCACGGTCTCGGCACCCGGGGCAACGACCGGGCCCTTGGCGCCCTTCGCGACACCGACCACGATCGCGTCGGCGCGGAGGCCGGACGCGGCGGCGGTGCTGAGAGTGAGAGCAGTCACGGTGGTGAAATCTCGCTTCCGATTGAGTTTTGGGTAGCCGAACGGATCGGGTCGACGTGCCGGGCACGAGCCTAGGCCCTTGTTCGGTCCGTCGGATCTGGGGCGCGGGGGCCGGTTCCGCACCGGCCGGCCGGACGGCGTTCGCTGCCACCAGCCTCCCTGACTTTCCGCCCGGCCCATGCAGGGAGATCCCCATGACTTCGGCATAGGGGGAACCCTTGTCACGGGTAGCCGATGTCGGTCACTCGTGCGGACGGTGGTCACGGGCCACGAACGAGCCACGGCCCGCGGCGTGGTGCCGACGTCGCACAGCGGGAGGTCGGTGCGTGCGGGTGCGGGTCGGCGATCATCCTTGGAGTATGTTGCCGCCCGCCCCGGAGCCCTTGCTATGAGACGCGCCCCCGCCCGCAGCGCCCTGTTGACCCTGCTCCTGCTGGTCGGGGGCTGCGCCGCCGCCCCCGACGACAAGCCGGGCGCGGACGCCGGCCCGAGGACGGGCGACCGGTGGCGGCCGAAGCCCGGCACGGACTGGCAGTGGCAGTTGAGCGGGCGCCTGGACACCTCGGTCGACGTGCCCGTGTACGACATCGACGGCTTCGACCACTCCGCGGAGACCGTCGACGGCCTCCACGACGACGGCCGCAAGGTCATCTGCTATCTGTCCACCGGCGCCTGGGAGGACTGGCGTCCGGACGCCGACGAGTTCCCCGAGTCGGTGATCGGCAGGGGCAACGGCTGGGAGGGGGAGCGCTGGCTCGACATCCGCCGCCTCGACGTCCTCGAACCGCTGATGGCCGCCCGGATCGACATGTGCGCGGAGAAGGGCTTCGACGCGGTCGAGCCGGACAACATGGACGGCTACCGCAACCGGACCGGCTTCCCCCTGAAGGCCGCCGACCAGCTCCGCTACAACCGTCTCGTCGCCCGCCTCGCCCATGAACGGGGCCTGGCGGTGGGCCTGAAGAACGACCTCGACCAGATCCCCGCCCTCGTCGACGACTTCGACTTCGCGGTCAACGAACAGTGCGCCCAGTACGAGGAGTGCGACACCCTCACCCCGTTCGTCGACGCGGACAAGGCGGTCTTCCACGTCGAGTACGAGATGAAGACGGCCGACTTCTGCCCCGAGTCCCGGCGGCTGCGGCTCAGCTCCCTGCTGAAGAAGTGGGAGCTGGGGGTGTGGCGCGAGGCCTGCTGACCCCGGCGCGCGGCGGGCCGCCCCGGTCGGCCGGTCACCCGACGGCCGCCCCCGGGCTCACCCCAGGGTGAACACGACCAGCGCCGCCGTCGCCGCCGTCTCGGCCAGCCCTCCGAACACATCGCCGGTCACCCCGCCGAACCGCCGTACGCAGTGCCGCAGCAGCGACTCGGCGACGGCGCAGCCGAGGGCGACCGCGAGCACCGTACGGGCGAGGTCGTACGGCCCGAGCAGTGCGCCCGCGCCGGCCGCAGCGCACCCCACGACCGCCGTCACCAGCACCGCGCCCCGCATCGGCACGGCGCCCGCCACCGCGGCCCCCAGCCCCTCGGGCCGGGCGGCCGGAACGCCGGTGCGGGCGGCCAGGGTCAGGGCCAGCCGGGCGGTGGTCGCCGCGACGACGGCCGCGACCGTGCCCAGGGCCCAGGACTCCCCGTACGCCTCGGTGAGGGCGGCGACCTGGGCGAACAGGACGAGTACGAGGGTGATGACGCCGAACGGACCGATGTCCGACTGCTTCATGATCCGCAGCGCGTCCTCGGCGGGTCTGCCGCTGCCCAGCCCGTCGGCGGTGTCCGCGAGCCCGTCCAGATGCAGTCCCCGGGTGAGCACGGCCGGTACGGCGACCCCGGCCACGGCGGCGAGCAGGGGCCCCGCGCCCAGGAACAGCAGCAGCCCGCCGAGCGCGGCCGCGGCGGCGCCGACCACCAGCCCGGCGGCGGGCGCACACAGCATTCCCACCCGTGCGGCGTCGCGGTCCCACCGGGGCACCCACACCGGCAGCACGGTCAGGGTGCCGAAGGCGAAACGCAGGCCGTCGGAGAGGGTGGGCGCGGGCGCCGGGGTCGTGGACACCGGCGCAGGCTACCCGGCGGCCGGTGAGGCGAGAACGGCGCCCAGAGGGGCCGGGGAGGCCCGAACGGCAGCACTGTGCGAGGCAGTCGGGGCGTATCCGCATAAAGTGCCCCTATGGGTCACTGGTGGCAACGGAACATCACCGAGCCGGGCAAACTGCCGTTGCTCCTCGCGCTCGCCGCGTTCGTCCTGACCTTCCTGATCACCCGGCTCATCACCCGGCTCATCCGGGCCGGCAAGGGGCCCTTCCGCAACATCAGCGGCAGCGGCGGCGTCCACATCCACCATGTCGTCCCCGGTGTCCTCCTCACCGTCGCCGGCGGCTTCGGTTCGGTGGCCTCCGACGGGCACGGCTTCGGCTCGCTGTTCTCCGCCGTGATCTTCGGCATGGGCGCCGGGCTGGTGCTGGACGAGTTCGCGCTGATCCTGCACCTCGACGACGTGTACTGGTCGGAGCAGGGCCGCAAGAGCGTCGAGATGGTCGTGCTGACGGCGGCCCTGGTGGGCCTCGTCCTCAGCGGCTTCCTGCCCTTCGGCGTCAACGACCTCAGCGAGGAGGAGCTCCAGGACCGGGGCGCCGCCCTGCTCACCATCGGCACGAACTTCCTCATCGCCCTGATCGCCCTCAGCAAAGGCAAGGCCCGCACGGCGATCTTCGGGGTGATCATCCCCCTCATCGCCGTCGTCGGAGCCGTCCGCCTGGCCCGCCCGACCTCCGCCTGGGCCCGCCGCTTCTACCGCCGCCGCCCGCGCGCCCGTGCCAGGGCCCTGCTGCGGTCCTACCGTCACGACCGCCGCTGGTCGGGCCCGAGCCGCCGTCTCCAGGACTGGATCGGCGGCACCCCGGACCTGCCCTCCGGGCCGGCGCCACCGCCCGACCGGGCGGAACGCCGCTGACGCACGGCCAGGAGCCCGCACAGCGCCAGCACGGCCGCGATCGCCGCCAGGTGCTCCTTGCCCGCGAGGTTCTCCTTGACCAGCACCTCGACGACCATCGCCACGACGACCGCGCCCGCCGTGACGTGCGCCCGCAACCGCCACCCGAGGAACACCGCGAGGCCCACCACGGCCGCCGACGGCCCGGTGTCGACGACCTGGGCGTCCGAGGCGGGCAGCCCCACGAAGGGGACGTCGGGGCCGAGCGCGATGCCCACGCGCGCGTACAGCGTGCCGGCCAGCGTCGCCAGATACGCCACGGCCAGCGTCCGCCCCTTCCCCAGGCAGATCTCCGCGATCCCGAACACGAGCAGGATCTGCGCGAGCGCACCCCACACGGGCAGATCCAGCGCGGGGACGAACAGGGAGAGCGGGGTCCGCAGCAGCGCCAGCCACAGCGGGTCCTCGGCCCGTACGGCGCCCACGCCCTCGATGAACCCGTAGCCCCAGGACTGCCGGTGCACCACGTGGACGACCGCCGCCAGACCGACGGCGGCGACGGTCATCGGGGCGGCCCGCAGCCGGCGCGCCAGGGCCGGGCGCACGGTGTCGTACAACGGCCCCCATTCGGCGCGGGCCGCCCGGCCGGCCCCGTTCATCCGCCGGCCCGCATCTGTGTACGTCCTCGTCCCCATGTCCCGTGCGTCTTTCCGGACGCCGGGTCCCGACGCGGACGGCCGCGCGTCCGTCGCCGGACGCCCGTCCCCCTACGCGGTCACCGGCGTGACTCCAGGTGTCTGCGGTGCAGCCACTTCGGCAGTCCCGGCGCCTCCAGGAAGCCCTCCGCGCGGGCCGCGGCGACGGCGATGCGCGGCAGGTCCGCGCTCTTCTCGAAGAGCAGGAACCGCGGCTCCCAGATGGGCCGGTACTTGGCGTTGGCCCGGTACAGCGACTCGATCTGCCACCAGCGGGAGAAGAAGCTGAGCAGCGACCGCCACAGCCGCAGGACCGGTCCCGCGCCGAGGCGCGCGCCACGTTCGAAGACCGATCGGAACATCGCGAAGTTGAGCGAGACCTGCGTGATCCCGATCTCGTCGGCCCGCTGGAGGAGGTCGATGACCATGAACTCCATCAGCCCGTTGTCGGCGTCGCGGTCCCGTCGCATCAGGTCGAGGGAGAGCCCGTGCGGCCCCCACGGCACGAAGGACAACAGGGCCCGCGGCTCACCCCGCTCGTCGGCGCACTCCAGCATCACGCACTGCCCGTCCGCCGGGTCGCCGAGCCGTCCGAGCGCCATGCTGAACCCGCGCTGAGGGGTCGCAACTGGGGCAATGGCCATATTCGGATCCTATGGCCGGTCCGCCGGTCGCTCCCGGCCGCTGGTGTGCCCCTTCGGGTGGTGACGCGTGAGCGGGGCGGCGCGTGAGCGGGGTGGCGCGTGAGCAGGGTGGCGCGTGACCGGGGGTGCGTGACCGGGGCGGCGCGGCTCGGGGGGTGCCGAGCCGGCCGTTCCGTTCCGCTCCCGCCACGGGGGTGTGCCCCGCTGATGGTGGGGTGTGCCCCCGGCGGCGTCCTACGTCGCGTCGTACTCCTCCGCGAGGTTCTTCTCCTCGGTCCCGCTGTCGTCGGCCGTCTTCTCGGGCTCCGTCGGCTCACGCTCCGGCAGCTCCGCGGCCAGCGCCGCCGCGGCCTGCACCAGGGGCAGCGCGAGCAGCGCACCCGCGCCCTCCCCGACCTTCACCCCGTGGTCCAGCAGCGGCTCGATCGCCATCCGGTCCAGCGCCTTGGCCTGCGCCGGCTCGCCACTGCTCTGCCCGGCGAGCCACCAGTCCGGCGCCCGGAAGGCCACCCGCTGGGCGACCAGCGCGCACGCCGCGGACACCACGCCGTCGAGGATGACGGGCATCTTCCGCACCGCGCTCTGCAGCAGGAACCCGGTCATGGCGGCGAGATCGGCCCCGCCCACCGCCGCCAGCAGCTGCAACTGATCCCCGAGTACGGGCCGCGCCCGCCGCAGGGCGTCCCGTACGGCGGCGCACTTGCGCATCCAGGCCAGATCGTCGATCGCCCGGCCGCCCCGCCCGGTCACCACCGACGCGTCGGTCCCGCACAGCGCGGCGACGAGGACGGCCGCGGCCGTGGTCCCGCCGACGCTGAGGTCCCCGAGCACGACCAGGTCCGTCCCGGAGTCGGCCTCCTCGTCCGCGACGGCGACGCCCGCCCGGAACGCGGCCTCCGCCTCCTCAAGGGTCAGCGCGTCCTCGATGTCGATACGCCCTGAGCCGCGCCGCACCCGGTGCCGTACGACCTCCTCGGGCAGCGACCCGGGGTCGCAGTCCAGGGCCAGGTCGACCACCCGGACCGGTACGTCGAGGCGCCGGGCCAGCACCGCCACCGGGCTGCTTCCGTCGAGCACGCCCCGCACCAACTGGTCCGCCGTGCCCGCGGGTCGGGCGGAGACGCCCAGTTCGGCGACGCCGTGGTCGCCCGCGAACAGCACCACTCGGGCCCGGCCGATCGGCCGCACCGGCACGGCGGACTGCGCCGCCGCCAGCCACTCACCGAGGTCGTCCAACCGGCCCAGCGCCCCGGGCGGCACGATCTGCCTCTCCCGCCGCGCCTCGGCGTCGCGGCGCACCCCGCCGTCGGGGCGCTCGATCAGATCGGTGAAGTCGTCGAGATTAAGCGAGCTCATTCGCCGAACAGTACCGGCAGCGATCGAACACGACCGCGCCACACCGAAACCGACCGCACACCGACCGCACCCGGACCCACACCCCGAACCGACCGGGGCGGGGGCGACGGGCCGACGGCGAGCCCAGGGGCGGCGGCGGGGGTGGGGCGGGCCCGCGAGCGAGGGAGCCGGGCCCCGCCCTCCCCCGCCCTCTCCTCCCCTCCCCTCCCCTCCCCGTCCGGGGGCTCCCCACGGCTCGTCGCCCAGCCGAGGGCACGTCGTTGCGCTCCGGATCGCGATCGTCTACGTACCGTTCTGCGGTGAATGTCCTCATATCCGCTTACTCTCCCCTCGCCCCCAGGAGCCGCCATGCCCCCCACCCCCCGGCCGGACCCCGGCCCGCCCGCCCCGGGTGTCGATCCCTTTCGGGAAGCGCGCCGGGACGACTGCCCCTGGTGCGGCTCGCGGCGGCTGCGGACGCGGGTGCGGGCGCCGGAGGGGTCCCGGCGCACACCGGGCACCTTCGTGGTGGACGAGTGCCGGGACTGCTCCCACGCCTTCCAGAACCCCCGGCCCACCGCCGACGGGCTGCTCCTGCGCCACCACCGGCACCCCACCGAGGGGCACGTCCGCTCCGAACTCGCCGGCCGGCTCCGCCGCCGGCACCACCGCACCGCCGCCCGCGCGATGCTGCCGTACATCGAGCCGGAGAGCTGGCTCGACGTCGGCACCGGGCACGGCTACTTCCCGGAGGCCGCGCGCGAGGTGCATCCGTACACCGCGTTCGACGGCGTCGACCCCACCCCGCGCGTCGAACGCGCGCGGGCGGCCGGGCGGATCGAGGAGGCGTACCAGGGCCTCCTCACCGACCCGGAGATCACCGCCCGGCTGCGCGCCCGCTACGACGTGGTCAGCATGTTCCACCACCTGGAGCACACCGCCGACCCCCGCGCGGAACTCCGCGCCGCCCGCACGATCCTGCGCCCCGACGGCCATCTCCTCGTCGAAGTGCCGGACCCCGCACGCCCGTTCGGCACCCTGACCATGGTCCCCCGGTGGCCGGGCCGGGCGCACGACCGGCCCCGCCCGCTCCATCTGATGCCCCTGCGCAACCTCCTCGCCGAACTGCGGTCGCTGGGCTACGAAGTGGTCGCCACCCGCTCCTGCGCCCCCTTCCCGCCCCGCGCGCACCGGATCATCGCGCGCCGCACAGCGCTTCCGGCCGCCCCCGTGGCCCCGCCGCCCGACCCCTCAGCCCCGTAGCGACACCGCCTGACCCGCCACGACCAGCAGCACGTGCTCGCACTCCGCCGCGAACGCCGTGTTCAGCCGCCCGAGTTCGTCCCGGTAGCGGCGCCCGGAGGCGGTGGCCGGCACGATCCCCGACCCGACCTCGTTGGAGACGGCGACGACGGTCCGGCGGGTCTGCCGCACGGCCTCCGCCAACTCGGTCACACGCGCCCGGAGCGCACGCTCCCCACCGCCCGCCCACTCCGCGTCGTCCCACGCCCCCACCTCGTCCATGACGTCCGTCAGCCACAGCGACAGACAGTCGATGAGCAGCGGCGGCCCGTCCTCCTCCTTGAGCAGGGGGACGAGGTCGCAGGTCTCGACGGTGCGCCAGGAACCGGGCCGCCGCTCGCGGTGCGCGGTGACCCGCGCCGCCCACTCGCCGTCCCCGCCCCGGGTGCCGCCCGTCGCCACGTACAGCACGTCCGGGAACGCCTCCAGCCGCCGCTCCGCCTCGACCGACTTCCCGGACCGCGCCCCGCCCAGCACAAGCGTGCGACGCGGTACGTCCGGCACGTCCTCGTAGGCGCCCACCGCCAGCGTCGTCCCGTCCGGCACGGCGCGCGCGCCCGCCGCCGCGAGCCGGCGCGGCAACTCACCACCCGGCGGCACGTCATGGTCCAGATGGACGGCGACGACATCGGTCGTCGGCCCCACGGCTCCCGCCGCCCGCAACCGTGCCAGGGCGTCGGGTCGCCCCAGGACATCGGCGAGCACCATGTCGTACGGCTCCGCCGACCGCTCCTCCAGCCCGGCGGGCGCGCTCCCCGGCGGCAGATACAGCAGCCGCTGGCCGCCCGGCCCGGTCACCGCGTACCCCGTGCCCGGCGAGTCCAGCGCCTGCGCCCGCACCCGGTGCCCGGTCAGCAGCGCCAGCTCCCGCCCGTCCGGCACCCGCCCCGGCTGCGGCAGACCCGCCGGAACCTCCATGGCGGGCCCGGCGTGCGGATGCGACAGCAGCACCTGGCGTACGCCGGTCAGAGAGCGCCCGGCGCGCGCGGCCGCGAGAGCGGCGCCGGGAGTGAGGTCGAGCAGCAGTGTGCCGTCCACGAGCAGCGCGGTCGCCCCGCGCGCGGCATCGCCGAGCGCGGTCGCGCACGCCGCGCACGGACAGTCGGGGCGGGGAAGCCCCGCGGGGGCGCCGGTGCCGAGCAGTGTCAGTTCCACGCCTTCGATTTTCCCGCGTCCCGAGGAACACCCGCAGGTCTTGTGCGTCCGACTAGGCTCAGGGGGAACCCGATCTTGCCCGGCGCCGGTGAGCGGTGCCGGGCCGGTACTTACGGAGGCTCACATGGCGGCATGGACGTGGCGGTTCGAGAAGGCCGACGGGACGGAGGTCCAGCCCGCGGTCCAGCCCGAGGAGTTCACGACCCAGGGGGATGCCGAGTCATGGATCGGTGAACAGTGGAAGGCCCTCCTGGAGGGCGGCGCGGACCAGGTCCGCCTCTTCGAGGACACGACGGAGATCTACGGCCCGATGAGCCTCCACGCCCAGGAGGCGTAACGGCGAGGAACGGCCCCCGCGCCCCTCGAAGGGGCGCGGGGGCCGTTCCTCGCAGGACGGGAAGGGGCGGCGGGGGGCGCGAACCCTAACCCCGCACCCCGCACACGTGCAGCAGCGCCGCCACCTGGCGATAAGGATCGGTCCGCCCGGCCCGCTCCTCCGCCGCGAGCAACGCCTCCAGGGCCTCCCGGCTCTCCGGCACGACCGCGTCGTCGGCCGCCAGATCCGTGAACACCCGCACCCCGTACCACGCGTGCAGCGGCGCCCCGATCCCCCCGAGCGTGTCCGTCAGCGTGTCCAGCCGGTCCGCCCGCACATCGAGGCCCAGCCGGTTCCGGTACGCGGTCGTGTCGAACGCCGAGAGCGCCCCCGCCCAGTCCCCGGCGAGCCCCGCCCGCATCGCGAGCGCGTCGCCGTTGCGCACCAGCAGCGACAGAAACCCGCCGGGCGCCAGCATCCGGGCCAGCCCCGCCAGCAGGGCGTCCGGCTCCTCGACGTACATCAGCACGCCATGGCACAGGACCACGTCGAAGCCGCCCGGCAGGAAGTGCACACCGGTGTCCCGGCCGTCGCCCTCGACGATGCGCATCCGGCCGCGGATGCCCTCGGGCTCCGCCGCCAGCGCCTCCCGCGCCACGGCGATCAGCCGCGGCTCCCGCTCGATCCCGGTCACCTCGTGCCCGGCCCGCGCCAGCCGCAGCGCCTGTGTGCCCTGCCCCATCCCGACGTCGAGCACCCGCAACCGCTGCCCCACGGGGAAACGCGCGGCTATCTGCTCGTCGACCTGGCGGGCCACCAGCTCCTGTCGTACGACCTCACGCAGCGTCCCCAGCCGGTTGAGCCAGGCCTCGGCGGCGTCCCCGGAGAAAGCCGTCGTGCTCAGGGCCGCTCTCCGCGCTTGACCTGCGGCTTCGGCAACCTCAGGCGACGCATCTGGAGGGTGCGCATCAGGGCGTAGGCGACGACGCCCTTCTTGTTCTGGTCGGGGTAGCGGACGTTCAGCTGCTTCTTCAGACGGATCGCCAGGCCGACCGAGTCGACCACGATCAGGATGATCACGAACAGCCACAGCAACAGCGCGATGTTCTGCAACGCCGGCACCCGCACCATGCTCAGCACGAGGATGAGGACGGCCAGCGGCAGGAAGAACTCGGCGATGTGGAAACGCGAGTCCACGTAGTCGCGGGCGAACCGGCGGACCGGGCCCTTGTCCCGCGCGGGCAGATAGCGCTCGTCGCCGGTGGCCAGCGCCTGGCGCTGCTTCTCCAGCGCGGCGCGCCGCTCGTCACGGGAACGCTTGGCTGCCTCCTTGCGCGTCGTCGGCGTGTTGGCGACGCTGCGACGCTGGGACTGGGACTCACTCCGCTTGGGAGTGGGCCGCCCCTTGGGGGCCTGCGGGTCACGGGTCTGCTTGGAGTCGGTCACCGACGCCTTCTCGGCGACCGCTTCCTTCTCGCTCTTGGCGCGGCTACGAAACACAAAACCCAAGGGTACGGGGTGCCGGGGCATGGACCCCAGTCCCGCGGGGAACGATCCGGCAACACCCGGCGTCTGTGCTGGGGACAGAACGGGACCGAACGTGGACCGGGGAACCGGAGAAGACGGAAACGGGGGAGTGCGGTGAAGATTCGTCCGTAGGGAAGCTGACGCTTTCCGGGGGTCCGCCCGTACACAACCCCGGGGGACACCTACTCCCTACGCCGGATCGGAGCCGTCCACAGTCGTCCTTGGGGAGGAGCGCATCCGTCCCCGAACAGTGCGGTAATGGATGCGGGGCCCGTACTGTGGGTTCTGTCGAGAGACCGGTGAGCTGGAGTCCGTCAGAAGGGGGCGCGCGAAGCCCATGAGCGGTGTCATGAAGCGTATGGGGATGATCTTCCGCGCGAAGGCGAACAAGGCCCTTGACCGGGCCGAGGACCCGCGCGAGACCCTCGATTACTCGTATCAGAAGCAGTTGGAGCTGCTCCAGAAGGTGCGGCGCGGTGTGGCCGACGTGGCCACGTCCCGCAAGCGTCTGGAACTCCAGCTCAACCAGCTCCAGTCCCAGTCCTCGAAGCTGGAGGACCAGGGCCGCAAGGCGCTCGCGCTGGGCCGTGAGGACCTGGCCCGCGAGGCGCTCTCCCGGCGTGCCGCGCTCCAACAGCAGGTGACGGACCTGGAGACCCAGCACTCCACCCTCCAGGGCGAGGAGGAGAAGCTCACCCTCGCCGCCCAGCGGCTCCAGGCCAAAGTCGACGCCTTCCGCACGAAGAAGGAGACGATCAAGGCGACCTACACCGCCGCCCAGGCCCAGACCCGGATCGGGGAGGCCTTCTCCGGCATCTCCGAGGAGATGGGCGACGTCGGTCTCGCCATCCAGCGCGCCGAGGACAAGACGGCGCAGCTCCAGGCCCGCGCCGGCGCCATCGACGAACTGCTCGCCTCCGGTGCCCTCGACGACCCGTCCGGTATGCACAAGGACGACATCCAGGCCGAGCTGGACCGCCTCTCCGGCGGTACGGACGTCGAGCTGGAACTCCAGCGCATGAAGGCGGAGCTGGCGGGAGGCACGTCCGGGCAGCAGGCCATCGAGGGCGGCCAGGGCTCCGCCCAGCAGCAGTCCCAGCGCCAGGACACCCCCCGCTTCGACAAGCAGTAGTCATCCCGTGTGAGTCCCGTGCCTGAGGAGGGCGACATGATCGTACGGATCATGGGGGAGGGGCAGGTGGAGCTGGCCGACAGCCACTTCGCCGAGCTGAACAAACTTGACGACGAGCTACTGACCGAGATGGAGAGCGGCGACGGCCCCGGCTTCCGCCGCACCCTCCACGCCCTCCTGTCCAAGGTCAGGGAACTGGGCACCGCCCTCCCGGACGAGGCCCTGGAACCCTCCGAGCTGATCCTCCCGTCCCCGGACGCGACCCTGGAGGAAGTCCGGGACATGCTCAGCGACGACGGCCTGATCCCGGGCTAGCAGCAAGGGGGAAGGGGCGCAGCCCCCTTCCCAGGGGCGCGGGGAACTGCGCGACAAGCCACAACGGACCCGCACCCGCCGACGAACCCGCCCCCCGAGCCGTAAGGCGCCGACGCGGGGTCGAAGGGGCGGCGGCCCCTGGGACGGGACGGGTAGGGGCGGCGGGGACGAACCCCACGGCTACCGCCCCCCGCCAGGGCCCCGTACCGTAAACCCCCGTGAGCACCCTCCAGCGCACCAGGACCTGGCTGACCGCGCACCCCCTCGCGCTGGACGCGGCCCTCGCTCTCGGCGTCCTCACCTGCATGCTCGCCGGCTCCTTCGTCGACCCCCACGCCCAGCACCCCGACAAGTGGGGCACCCGCACCCCCGACGCCGTCGGCGTCACCCTCATGGTGCTCGCCGCCGCCGCCCTCGTCGCCCGCCGCCGCTCCCCCCTGCCCGTCCTGGCGGCGACCTCCGCGCTCACCCTCACCGAGCTGGTCACCGGCGACCCCCGCGCCCCCGTCGCGATGGCCGCCGTCATCGCCCTCTACACCGTCGCCTCCACCACCGACCGCCCCACCACCTGGCGCGTCGGCCTCCTCACGATGACCGCCCTGACGGCCACGGCCATGCTCGTCGGCCCCGCCCCCTGGTACGACCAGGAGAACATCGGCATCTTCGCCTGGACCGGCATGGCCGCCACCGCCGGGGACGCGGTCCGCAGCCGCCGGGCCTTCGTGGCGGCGATACGGGAACGCGCCGAGCGGGCCGAACGCACCCGCGAGGAGGAGGCCCGCCGCCGGGTCGCCGAGGAACGCCTGCGGATCGCCCGCGACCTGCACGACGTCGTCGCCCACCACATCGCCCTGGTCAATGTGCAGGCCGGCGTCGCCGCACACGT
Organism: Streptomyces sp. MA5143a; assembly: GCF_900290235.1. Lineage (GTDB taxonomy): Bacteria > Actinomycetota > Actinomycetes > Streptomycetales > Streptomycetaceae > Streptomyces. Next base: position 24,320 of record NZ_OLMK01000017.1, on the reverse strand, counting down.
CATGGACAAGCGGCCCGACCAGGCCAAGGAGGCCCTGGCCCACGTCCGCGAGGCCAGCCGTTCCGCGCTGGGCGAACTGCGCGCCACGGTCGGCCTGCTCCGCCAGTCCGGCGACCCCGAGGCCCCCACCGAACCCGCCCCCGGCCTGACCCGGCTCGGTGAACTCGTCGGCACCTTCCACAGCGCGGGCCTCGCCGTCGACGTGGTCCACGCCGACGAGGGCAGCACCCTCCCCGCCGCCGTCGACCTCGCCGCGTACCGCGTCATCCAGGAAGCCCTCACCAATGTGCAGAAGCACGCGGGGACGCAGGCGAAGGCCGAGGTCAGCGTCGTCCGCGTGGGACCGAACGTGGAGATCACCGTCCTCGACAACGGCGCCCGGAACGTCGGCACGTCGGACGCCGACGGCGCGGGCGGCGGGCACGGCCTCCTCGGCATGCGCGAACGCGTCACCGCCCTCGGCGGCACCCTCACCACCGGCCCCCGCTACGGAGGCGGCTTCCGCGTCCATGCGATCCTGCCGCTCACCAGCCGCACGGCCCGCGCGGAAGCACCCGCGCGACCCTGACCACCGCACCGGGGGACCCCGTATGACCATCCGCGTCCTGCTCGCCGACGACCAGGCCCTGCTGCGCAGCGCCTTCCGGGTGCTCGTGGACTCGGAACCGGACATGGAGGTCGTGGGGGAGGCGTCGGACGGCGCGGAGGCGGTACGGCGGGCCAAGGAGGAGCGGGCCGACGTCGTCCTGATGGACATCCGGATGCCCGGCACCGACGGACTCGCCGCCACCCGGATGATCAGCGCCGACCCCGAGCTGGCCCACGTCCGGGTCGTCATCCTCACCACCTTCGAGGTCGACGACTACGTCGTGCAGTCCCTGCGCGCCGGAGCCTCCGGGTTCCTCGGCAAGGGCGCCGAACCGGACGAGCTGCTGAACGCCATCCGGGTCGCCGCCGGCGGGGACGCGCTGCTCTCGCCGTCCGCGACCAAGGGCCTGATCGCCCGCTTCCTCGCCCAGTCGGACGACCCCGACGGGGACCGTGAATCCGACTCCGCCCGCTCCGAACGGCTCGCCACCCTGACCGGCCGGGAGCGCGAGGTCCTCGTCCATGTCGCCGCCGGCCTGTCCAACGACGAGATCGCCGAGCGTCTCGAAGTGAGCCCGCTGACCGTGAAGACCCACGTCAACCGGGCCATGGCGAAGCTCGGCGCCCGCGACCGGGCCCAGCTGGTGGTCTTCGCGTACGAGTCGGGCCTGGTACGCCCAAGGGTGGAGTGAACTCCCCCCGTACTACTGCGGCCGGAGTATGCGCGGGATAAGGAAATGGACCCGCGGAGCGACGGATCGGGCTCCTCCGTGGGCCAGGGTGTGGGGTGAGCGCACATCGGCGCTCGTCCTTTCGCTCCTGCCACAAGAAGAGAGATCCGGTCACCCATGTCCTGGCTGTCTCGGTTCAGCCTCGCGCAACGGGCCCTCGTCGGTCTGGTGTCGATCATCGCGCTCGCCTTCGGGGCGATCGCGATACCCCAGCTCAAACAGCAACTGCTGCCCACCATCGAACTGCCGATGGTGTCCGTGCTCGCGCCGTACCAGGGCGCCTCCCCGGACGTGGTCGAGAAGCAGGTCGTCGAACCCATCGAGGACAGCCTCGAATCCGTCGACGGCATCACGGGCGTCACGTCCACCGCCAGTGAGGGCAACGCCCTGATCATGGCGTCCTTCGACTACGGCCCCGGCACCGACCAGCTCGTCGCCGATGTCCAGCAGGCCGTCAACCGGGTCCGCGCGCAGCTCCCGGACGACGTGGATCCGCAGGTGATCGCCGGTTCGACGGACGACATGCCGACCGTCGTCCTCGCCGTCACCTCCGACCAGGACCAGCAGGCCCTCGCCGACCGGATCGACCGCACGGTCGTCCCCACCCTGGAGGACATCGACGGCGTCGGTCAGGTCACCGTCGACGGCGTACGGGACGTCCAGGTCACCGTCACCCCCGACGACGCGAAGCTCGCGAAGGCCGGCCTGACCACGGCGGCCCTCTCCCAGGCCCTCCAGGCCGGCGGCGTCACCCTGCCCGCGGGCTCCTTCGACGAGGACGGCGCCAACCGCACCGTCCAGGTCGGCGGCGGCTACACGTCGCTGAAGCAGATCCAGGACCTGCGGGTGCGGCGCGAGGGCGGCAAGAAGCCCGTACGGCTCGCCGACGTCGCCACCGTCAAGGAGGAGGAGGCCAAGGCCGACTCCCTCACCCGCACCAACGGAGAGCCCAGCCTCGCGGTCATGGTCACCATGGACCGCGACGGCAGCGCGGTCGCCATCTCCGAGGCCGTCGAGGGCAAGCTGGCGGACATGCGCCGGGACCTCGGCTCGGACGCCACCGTCACCGTGGTCAGCGACCAGGGCCCGGCGGTCTCCAAGTCCATCGACGGCCTGACCACCGAGGGCGCGCTCGGACTGCTCTTCGCGGTCCTCGTCATCCTGGTGTTCCTCGCGTCGATCCGGTCCACCCTCGTGACGGCCGTGTCCATCCCGCTGTCGGTGGTCCTCGCCCTGATCGTCCTGTGGACCCGCGACCTCTCCCTGAACATGCTCACCCTCGGCGCGCTCACCATCGCCATCGGCCGTGTCGTCGACGACTCGATCGTGGTCCTGGAGAACATCAAGCGCCACCTCGGCTACGGCGAGGAGCGCCAGGAGGCCATCCTCAAGGCGGTCCGCGAGGTCGCCGGCGCGGTCACCTCGTCCACGCTGACGACGGTCGCCGTGTTCCTCCCGATCGGCCTCACCGGCGGCATGGTCGGCGAGCTGTTCGGCAGCTTCTCCCTGACGGTGACGGCGGCCCTGCTGGCCTCCCTCCTCGTCTCGCTGACCGTCGTCCCCGTCCTGTCGTACTGGTTCCTGCGCGCCCCGAAGGGCACGCCCGAGGACGCCGACGAGGCGCGCCGCAAGGCCGAGGAGAAGGAGGCGAGGAGCCGCCTCCAGCGCTTCTACGTGCCCGTCCTGCGCTTCGCGACCCGGCGCCGCCTCACCAGCGTGGTCATCGCGGTGGTCGTCCTGCTCGGCACGTTCGGCATGGCCCCGCTGCTGAAGACCAACTTCTTCGACCCGGGCGACCAGGAAGTCCTCAGCATCAAGCAGGAGCTGAAGCCCGGCACCAGCCTCGCCGCGACGGACGAGCGGACGAAGAAGGTCGAGAAGCTGCTCGCCGGCACCGAGGGCGTCAAGGACTACCAGGTCACCATCGGCTCCTCCGGCTTCATGGCGGCCTTCGGCGGCGGCACCGACTCCAACCAGGCCTCGTACAACGTGATGCTGGAGGACTCGGCGACCGCCGAGGACGTCCAGGAGCGCGTCGAGGACGGTTTGAAGGACCTGTCCGGCATCGGTACGACGACCATCGCGGTCGGTGACGCCTTCGGCAGCCAGGACCTGAGCGTGGTCGTGAAGGCCGCCGACGCGGATGTCCTGCGCAAGGCGGCCGAGCAGGTCCGGGACGCTGTCGCGACGCTGGACAACGTCACCGACGTCACCAGCGACCTCTCCCAGAGCGTGCCCCGCATCTCGGTCAGGGCCACCGACAAGGCGGCCGCGGCCGGCTTCGACGACCAGACCCTCGGCGCCGCCGTCGCCCAGGCCGTGCGCGGCACGACCAGCGGCCGGGCGATCCTCGACGACACCGAGCGGGACATCGTCATCACGTCGGCGAAGCCCGCCGACACCCTGGACGAGCTGAAGAACCTGCGGCTCGGCCCGGTGAAGCTCGGCGCCGTCGCGGACGTCGAGCTGGTGGACGGCCCGGTCGCCATGACCCGGATCGACGGCCAGCGGGCCGCCACGATCACGGCGAAGCCGAAGGGCGACAACACGGGCGCGGTCAGCGCGGACCTCACCGCCAAGCTGAACGGACTGACGCTCCCCGCGGGCGCCACCGCCGACATCGGCGGTGTCTCCCAGGACCAGGACGAGGCGTTCGCCTCGCTGGGCCTCGCGATGCTCGCGGCGATCGCCATCGTCTTCATGCTGCTGGTGGCGACCTTCCGGTCCCTGGTGCAGCCGCTGATCCTGCTGGTCTCCATCCCGTTCGCCGCCACCGGCGCCATCGGCCTGCTGGTCGCGACCGGCACCCCGATGGGCGTCCCGGCGATGATCGGCATGCTGATGCTGATCGGCATCGTCGTCACCAACGCGATCGTGCTGATCGACCTGATCAACCAGTACCGGCGACAGGGCTACAGCACCGTCGAGGCGGTCATCGAGGGCGGCCGCCACCGCCTCCGCCCGATCCTGATGACGGCCCTGGCGACGATCTTCGCCCTGCTGCCCATGGCCCTGGGCATCACCGGCGAGGGCGGCTTCATCGCCCAGCCGCTGGCCGTGGTGGTGATCGGCGGTCTGATCACCTCGACCCTGCTCACCCTGCTGCTGGTCCCGACCCTCTACACGATGGTCGAGATCCGCAAGGAACGCCGGGCGAAGAAGAAGGCCCTGAAGGGCGCGGGCGCCACGTCCGCCGCGACGGAGGCCGGCACCGAGCGGACGGAGACCGCCGGGGTGTGACACCCCCCGACCGGCACGGCCGGGCACCGGACCGACATGGCCCGGTGCCCGGCCGTCGCGCTTCCCCGGATTACGTATCCTGGCGCTCGACTGGCTTCACGGCTTCACGGGCCGCACCATCACGGCTTCACGGCTCACAACTTCACGGTTTCACGCCTTCATGGCGTTCAGGGCCTGCACAGATCGCACGGGGGAGGGATGCGGGCGTGCCGCTGCACAGCGACGACCCGAAATCGGTCGGCGGCTACCGGCTGGTCGACCGGCTCGGCACCGGAGGCATGGGCGTCGTCTACCGGGCGCGCACCCGGTCGGGGCGCGACGTCGCCGTGAAGGTGGTGCACGCCCAGTACGCCGAGGACGCCGTCTTCCGCACCCGGTTCCGGCAGGAGATCGAGGCCGTCCGCAGGGTCAGCGGGGCCTTCACCGCGTCCGTCGTGGACGCCGACGCGGAGGCCGTGCGCCCCTGGATGGCCACCCAGTACGTGCCCGGGGCCTCGCTCGCCCAGCGGATCCGCGACCGGGGCCCGCTGCGCGACGGCGAACTGCGCCGCCTGGCCCTCGGCCTGGTCGAGGCGCTGCGGGAGATCCACCGCGCCGGTGTCGTGCACCGCGACCTGAAACCGGCGAACGTCCTGATCGCCGGGGACGGCCCCCGCGTCATCGACTTCGGGATCTCCCGCGCCGCCGAGAACCACACCCTGACCGAGACGGGCCAGATGATCGGCACCCCGCCCTTCATGTCCCCGGAACAGCTCACCGACGCCCGCACGGTCGGCCCCGCCTCGGACGTCTTCTCCCTCGGCAGCCTGCTGGTGTACACCCTCACCGGCAAGGGCCCCTTCGACGCCGACAGCCCCTATCTGACCGCGTATCGGGTGATCCACGACGCGCCCGTCCTGGACGAGGTGCCGCCTCCGCTGCGCGCGATCCTGGAGCAGTGCCTCGCCAAGGACGCCGCCGACCGCCCCGGCCTCGACGAGCTGGCGGAGGCCTTCGCGGCGGTCCTGCCCGAGGGGGACCCGGAGGAGCCGGCGACCGTGACACCGGCCACGGACGTCCACGCCGTGACCCGACCCGGGCGCCGGCTCCGGCGCCGCCCCGTGCTGGCCGCGGCCGGAACCGTCGGCGCGCTGGTCCTCGCGCTGACGGCGTATCTGCTGGCGCCCGGCTTCGCGGAGAGCGGTGAGGCGAAGACCCCCGGGCCGTCCCCGACCCCCCGCTGGGTGGCGCCCCCGAGCGGCTGGAAGCCCTGGCAGACGACGGTGTACGAGACCGCGGCGTCCGGGGCCCGCAAGCCGCTGGAGGCGGACAACGGCATGTCGGGCAGTGACCCCGAGTGCGTGGTCGAAGGGCACGCCGTCTACTGCGGGGGCGACGGGATCCTGCCGGTCCGGGTGGACGGCCGCTCCGGCAGAACCGTGTGGCGCGCCGACACCGCCCCGGCCGGCACGGAGCGGGGGTCGTACTACTCGTCGGTCCTCGGCGTCCGGGACGGCATCGTGCTGGTGCACCAGAGCGTGTCCTCCGGCGCCCCGGTCCAGGACCCCTCCTACCTCCTCGCCCTCGACGCCGGGACGGGCGAGCGGCTGTGGACCCGTGAGGTCACCAACCCCGAGCTTCCCCTTCCCCTTGTCCTCGCCGGCGACCTCGTCCTCGCCCCGGAAGTCGGCGGCCGTAGGGCGACGGCCCGGGCGCCGCGCTCCGGTGCCGCGCGCTGGACCGCGGAGTTCCCCGCGGGCCACAACTGTGAGCGGACCACGACGACGGACACGCGCCTGTACGCGTACTGCGTCCCGAACACCCGGGAGGCGCGGGCCGCGATCGGGCACGCCCTGCTCGTGGCGGTGGACACGACCGACGGATCGGCCCGGCGGCTGAAGGTCCCGCTCGACGCCACCCTCCTGGAGGAGTACGACGGGCGGGTGGCCCTGGCCCTGGAGCGGGCCCCCGACACCTCGGTCGACAGCGGCTTCACGTCGTTCGTGCTCGTCGACCCGGACAGCGGTGCCCGCACCACCGTCAAGCTGCCCGAGCTGTACGAGGGAAGGCCGGCGATGGCCGACGGGAAGGTGCTGTTCACCGAGTCCAGCGGCCGGGTCACCGCTGTCTCGCCGCGGACGGGCAAGCGGCTCTGGCGGGTCAGGACCAGCCTGGAGAAGCCGGGCACCCCGGTGCACGACCGGCGTGCGGGCACCGTCTACCTGGTGAGTTCCAGCGGCCGGATCGCGGCCCTCGACGAGAGCAGGGGCACCCTGCTGTGGGAGACGCTGCCCCGCACGGCGCCCGCGCTCATCGGCTCGCCCCGGCAGCGGGCCCTGCTCTACGGCGGTGCGCTGGTCGTGGCGATCTCCGACGGCACCCTCTGCTCACTCGACCCGGCCCACCCCGAGCGGAAGCCCGTCTCGGGGTGAGCGCGCGGCGTGTGCGGGCTACGGCAACGCCGGCATCCGCGCGGGCTACGGCAGCGCCAGCATCCGCTCCAGTGCCAGCTTCGCGAACGCCTCGGTCTCCTTGTCGACCTCGATCCGGTTGACGAGGGTGCCCTCCGCCAGCGACTCCAGTGTCCACACCAGGTGGGGCAGGTCGATGCGGTTCATGGTCGAGCAGAAGCAGACCGTCTTGTCGAGGAAGACGATCTCCTTGTCCTCGGACGCGAAACGGTTCGCCAGCCGCCGCACCAGGTTCAGCTCGGTGCCGATGGCCCACTTGGAACCGGCGGGGGCCGCCTCCAGCGTCTTGATGATGTACTCGGTGGACCCGACGTGGTCCGCCGCCGCCACGACCTCGTGCTTGCACTCGGGGTGGACGAGGACGTTGACCCCGGGTATGCGGGCCCGTACGTCGTTCACGGAGTCCAGGCTGAAGCGGCCGTGCACCGAGCAGTGGCCCCGCCACAGGATCATCTTCGCGGCCCGCAGCTGCTCCACCGTGACGCCGCCGCCCGGCTTGTGCGGGTTGTAGACGACGCAGTCCTCCAGCGACATGCCCATGTCCCGCACCGCGGTGTTGCGGCCCAGGTGCTGGTCGGGCAGGAACAGCACCTTCTCGCCCTGCTCGAAGGCCCAGTCCAGGGCCCGCTTCGCGTTCGACGAGGTGCAGATGAGGCCGCCGTGCTTGCCGGTGAACGCCTTGATGTCGGCGGAGGAGTTCATGTACGAGACCGGCACGACCTGCTCGGCCACGCCGGCCTCGGTCAGCACGTCCCAGCACTCGGCGACCTGCTCGGCGGTGGCCATGTCGGCCATCGAGCACCCGGCGGCGAGGTCGGGGAGGACCACCTTCTGGGCGTCGGAGGTCAGGATGTCCGCCGACTCGGCCATGAAGTGCACACCGCAGAAGACGATGTACTCGGCCTCGGGCCGCGCCGCCGCGTCCCGGGCCAGCTTGAAGGAGTCGCCCGTGACGTCCGCGAACTGGATGACCTCGTCGCGCTGGTAGTGGTGGCCGAGCACGAAGACCTTGTCGCCGAGCTTCGCCTTCGCCGCCCGGGCACGCTCCACCAGGTCGGGGTCGGAGGGGGAGGGGAGGTCGCCGGGGCAGTCGACTCCGCGCTCGCTCCTCGGGTCGGCCTCACGGCCGAGCAGCAGCAGGGCGAGGGGCGTCGGCTGTACGTCGAGCTCCGGGGTCTGGGCGGTGGTCACGACACGCACCCTTTCTGTTCTGCGGCTCGCCGGCCCGAGGGGAGCCGGCGGGACATACGGGCTAGCCTTTTCGTCGAAATGACGCTATCTATCATAACCGCTTCACGTCACGTTGACGATGCCCATAGCGTCGATGTGACATGAATCCCGGCGGGCCGACCGGACACCCGTGCGGCGGCCGGTGCCCAGCACGCGGGCCATGTGCGAGCATGAAGAAGGACGCGGTGGAAAACCGCTCGCCCCGGACGGAATGAATCCGGGACCCCGGCGGTTGCACTCGTCGGCAAGCAGTCTCCGTACAACCCGGGAGAGATGTAGATGTCCGTATCGGACGAGACCACCACCGTCACCGACGGCATCATCCTGACCGACGCCGCCGCGGCCAAGGTCAAGGCCCTGCTCGACCAGGAAGGCCGTGACGACCTGTCGCTGCGCGTCGCCGTCCAGCCCGGCGGCTGCTCCGGCCTGCGCTACCAGCTCTTCTTCGACGAGCGTTCGCTCGACGGTGACGTGGTCAAGGACTTCGACGGTGTGAAGGTCACCACCGACCGCATGAGCGCCCCCTACCTCGGCGGCGCCACCATCGACTTCGTCGACACCATCGAGAAGCAGGGCTTCACCATCGACAACCCGAACGCGACCGGCTCCTGCGCCTGCGGCGACTCCTTCAGCTGAGCCCGCCCGCACGCCGTACGGCGCGCGCTGAGCACGGCCCGTACGGCGCGCGCTGAGCACGACGAAGGCGGCGTCCCCCTCCGAAGGGGGCGCCGCCTTCGTCCGTTCCCGGCTCGCGGCCGGCCCTACTGCGGCTGCGTCTCCCGGATCCCGCCCTCGTGGATCTCCTCGCCGTCCGGTCCGACCACCTCGCGGTCGCCCAGCGGCCCGTCCAGTCGCACGGTGCGCTCCATCGCCTTGGCGATCATGACGCAGACCCGGCCGGGCTGGGAGGTGCCGGTCACGGTGACCGTCACCTCGCCCGACTTCTCGGTCGCGGTGACCGTGTACTCGCTGCACACCCCGCCCCAGAAGCTGACGGTCAGCTCCCTGCCGTCGGCGGTGTAGCCCTGTACCGGGACGTTCCGCGTCGTGGGGTCGGCCGGCGGCCGGTCGCCGGGGACGTTCGGGTCCTCGGGCCCCTCGGTCGGCTCCTCCGGCTGGGCGGAGGGGGCCAGGTACTTCGGGTCGACGGCCGGGTGCGTCACGGTGAAGCCCTCCGCGGCCTTCCGCGGCCGCACCTCGAACAGCCAGGACGGCACCAGCGCCGGCCGGCCGCCGACCTGGTGGGAGGCCAGCCCGAACACCGCGTCCTCGACCGGCACGGGCAGGGTCCGCGGCATCGACGGCGACGGCGTGCCGTCCTCGCGGGCGTGGCCGACGCCCTGCCCCGACTCGTTCAGCAGCTTCAGCGCCCGCTCCGCGTCGACCACCGGGTACCTGTCGCCCTTCACCGGTGCCTTCACATTGCCGCTGCCGCCGACCACCGTGCCGTCGGCGCCGACCTGGAGGTTGGTCGCCCAGCCGTACGTGGGCAGCCCGCCGACCTCGGGGTCGGCGTTCACCACGCGGACGTCGTCGAGGAGCCGGGAGACGTCGAGCTTGGCGTCGTCCTGGCCGACGGCCTTGAGGATCGGCGTCGCCGCCTTCCTCGCCGCGGCCTCGCTCACCGGGTCGGCGTCACCGGCCGGGGGCACGGCGGTGCAGACGACGACCTTCTGGCAGTTGTCGGTGCCCGGTGTGAACCGGCTGAACGTCCACGCGCCCGGCGCCTTCCTGCCGACCTGGAGGGTGGGGCCCGATCCGTCGCCCGTGGTGCCGACCCGCCAGCTCTCGCCCTCGGCCCTCGGCTCGCCGTCGACGCCCAGCGCCTTGGCGAGCCGCGCCACCTCGGCGGCCGTGACCTGCCCCTCGGCCCGGTACACGGGGGCCGAGTCCGGGCCGTCGGGCAGCTTGCCGTCGGCCTGGTACGTCACCCCGTTGGGGTCGGGTTCACCGGGAGCGATGCCGTTCGAACCGCTGCCGCCGTAGCCGTCGAGCGCCAGCGGCGGAGGAGTGCCGTCGGAGCCGGCCGAGCGCCCGGAGCCATCGCCGGACCCACCGGACGTGGTCGCCGCGAGAAACGCCCCACCGCCGCCGACGAGCAGCACCGCCGCGGCCACGGAGGCCACGACCACGCGGGACCGCCGCCGTGCCGCCCGCCGGGTGTCCTCGACCTCGGCGGCCTCGGCCTGCCCGACCTCGGCGACCTCGGGCACGTCCCCCGTACGGGCCTCCCGCGCCTCGTCGTCGCCGGCCCCCGTGGCGGGAGCCCCCTCGGCCTCGGCCGAGTCGGTCTTCCCGGCCGCCTCGGCCCGGTCCCCGGCAGCCCTGAGCTCCTCGGTCGCGTCGGGCCGGGTGCCCTCGTCCGGTTTCTCGGGGTGGTCGGGTCGCTCGGCGTTCACCGCATCGCTCCTTCGGCTGGTCGTACACCGCCTCCCCTATACGGGGGACAGCGATGGGACGCGGCGGAGGAGCCGACGGTTCCCTGTCCGTCGAGCGGGTGCGCGGCGGACCCCTCAGTCGCCGTAGTCCGACATCGCGTCCACCAGCCGCGCGGAGGTCGCGGGAACCGTCACCCCGTGGATGAGCGAAGGGGGCACCGGAGCCGTAATGACCTTCGCGGGGGCCGCCCAGTGCGGTGCCATCCGGGCGCAGTCGCCGCGCAGCGCCGCGAGGCCGCCGTCCGGGTCGAACGGGACGGTGCCGTGGATCTTGGGGTTCGTCATATCGGCACCGTACGCACCGGGAACCCCACGAAGAAAGACCTACTATCGGGTAGTTTTGCCTGCTTCTGAGGGCCCGGACGACCCGGTAGCGTGAACTGTCAATCCCCTCTCCCTCCGCAGGAGCGTGTCCTCGCCGTGCGTATCGCAGTCTCCGGTTCCATCGCCACCGACCATCTGATGACCTTCCCGGGCCGCTTCGCCGACCAGTTCGTCGCGGACCAGCTGCACACGGTCTCCCTCTCCTTCCTCGTCGACCAGCTCGACGTCCGCCGGGGCGGTGTCGGCGCGAACATCGCGTTCGGCATGGGACAGCTCGGCACGAAGCCGATCCTCGTCGGCGCGGCCGGCTCCGACTTCGACGAGTACCGCGCCTGGCTCGACCGGCACGGCGTCGACACGGCCTCCGTGCGCATCTCCGAGACGCTGCACACGGCCCGCTTCGTCTGCACCACCGACGCCGACCACAACCAGATCGGCTCCTTCTACACCGGTGCCATGAGCGAGGCCCGTCTCATCGAGCTGAAGACCGTCGCCGACCGCGTCGACGGCCTCGACCTGGTCCTCATCGGCGCCGACGACCCGGAGGCGATGCTCCGCCACACCGAGGAGTGCCGTTCGCGCGGCATCCCCTTCGCCGCCGACTTCTCCCAGCAGATCGCCCGCATGGAGGGTGAGGAGATCCGGATACTGCTGGACGGCGCGACCTACCTCTTCTCCAACGAGTACGAGAAGGGCCTCATCGAGAACAAGACCGGCTGGTCGGACGCGGAGATCCTCGACCGGGTCGGCCACCGGGTGACCACCCTCGGAGCGCAGGGCGTCCGCATCGAGCGCGTCGGCCACGACCCGATCGAGGTCGGCTGCCCGGACGAGGAGCGCAAGGCCGACCCCACCGGCGTCGGCGACGCGTTCCGCGCCGGCTTCCTCTCCGGGCTCGCCTGGGGCGTCTCCCTGGAGCGCGCGGCCCAGGTCGGCTGCATGCTCGCCACGCTGGTCATCGAGACCGTGGGCACCCAGGAGTACCAGCTGCGCCGCGGCCACTTCATGGAGCGCTTCACCAAGGCGTACGGCGACGACGCCGCCGGCGAGGTCAAGGCCCACCTCACCTGACGGCCCACCCCGCCTGACGGCTCAGCCCACCCGGCGCACCACATACGCCGAGCCCCGCTCCGCCGTTTCCTCTCCGACGTACTCCTGGCCCCGCATCTCGCACCACGCCGGGATGTCCAGACGGGCCGCCTCGTCGTCGGAGAGGACACGGACCGTGCCGCCGACGGGGACGTCCGCGATCACCTTCGCCAGCTCGATGACGGGGATGGGGCACCGCTTGCCGAGGGCGTCCACGACCAGGGCGTCCTCGCGCACCACGGCGGCCGGGGCCGGCGCGCCCAGCTTCTCCCGCACCGCGGCGACCGCCCCCGGCAGCACCGCCAGGAACCGCTCGACGTCCTCCTCCGCCGTGCCCGCCGGCAGCGACACCCGTACGTTGCCCTCGCTCAGCACCCCCATGGCGCGCAGCACATGGCTCGGCGTCAGCGTGCTGCTCGTGCAGGAGGACCCGGACGACACGGAGAACCCCGCGCGGTCCAGCTCGTGCAGCAATGTCTCCCCATCCACATAGAGACAGGAGAAGGTGACGACACCGGGCAGCCTCCGCTCCGGATGTCCGACCACCTCCACGTCCGGCACCAACGCCGGCACCCGTGTCCGGATCCGCTCCGTCAGCTCCCGCAGCCGTACGGACTCCGCTGCGGCCTCCGCCCGAACCGCCCGCAGCGAGGCCGCCGCCGCCACGATCGCCGGGATGTTCTCGAACCCGGCGGCCCGCCCCGACTCCCGCTCGTCGGCGGGTCCTTGGGCCGCGAACCGCACCCCCTTGCGCACGACGAGCAGCCCCACCCCGGACGGACCGCCCCACTTGTGGGCACTCCCCGTCAGGACCGACCAGTCCCCGTCGACGCGGCCCCACCCCAGCGACTGCGCGGCGTCCACCAGCAGCGGCACCCCCGCCTCCCGGCACCCCGCCGCCACCTCGGCCACCGGCTGCTCCGTCCCCACCTCGTGGTTGGCGGACTGCAGACACGCCAGCGCGGTGTCGGGGCGCAGGGCCTCGGCGAACGAGGGCGCGGACACCGCTCCCGACCGATCCACCAGCACGTGGGTGACCGTCCCGCCCCCGGCCTCGTGGACCTCCGCCGCGTGCAGCACCGAAGAGTGTTCGACGGACGACACGATCAGGTGGCGTCCCGCGCGCCGCCGTCCCGCCAGCACCCCGGCGACCCCGGAGTGCACCGCGCGTGTCCCGGACGAGGTGAACACCAGCTCGTCCGCCCGGCACCCCACGGCCTCGGCGGCCGCCTCACGGGCCGCGTCCAGCAGCATCCGCGCCCGCCGCCCCTCCCGGTACAGCCGGGCGGGATCGGCCCACCCCTCGTCCAGGGAGGCCAACAGCGCCTGCCGTGCGACGGGGTGGAGGGGAGCGGAGGAAGCAGAGTCGAAGTACGCCACAGGTCAACGCTAAAGCCTCGGGGCGAGTGAAACGGGGGCGCGGGGAACTGCGCGAACAACCACAACCTGCCTGAACCCGCCAAACCCCCCGAACTGTCGAGCTATTAGGCGCACGGCATGACCCACGGAGTGTTGGGCCCCCCTCCCCGCGCGACCCCAAATCGCGTCCAGTAGGGTTTGGTCCGCATAAACATCCAAACCCCTGCCCGCCGCAGGGCGGCGACCGACCAGCGAGAAGGCCGCAGCCTGACCTGCGCGGGCGAGACTCTCGGGAAGGCGCTACGTGAGTCCCAACGGCTCCGACCGCTCGCCGCGGCGCCCGATGCGGCGGAAGCTGCTGCAGGCACTGACTGCGGGCCTGGTCCTGGCGACCGCCACCGGTTGCACATACAAGGACTTCCCTCGCCTTGGTATGCCCACCCCGACCACGGAAGAGGCTCCGCGGATCCTCTCCCTGTGGCAGGGTTCCTGGGCGGCCGCGCTCGCCACGGGCGTACTGGTCTGGGGCCTGATCCTGTGGAGTGCTTTCTTCCACCGGCGCAGCCGCACCAAGGTCGAGGTTCCCCCACAGACCCGGTACAACATGCCCATCGAGGCGCTGTACACGGTCGTTCCGCTGATCATCGTCTCGGTGCTGTTCTACTTCACCGCCCGCGACGAGTCGAAGCTCCTCGACACGTCCAAGAAGCCCGACGTCACGGTCAACGTGGTCGGCTTCCAGTGGAGCTGGTGCTTCAACTACATCGAGAACGTCGACGGCTCCACCGGCGACGCGGCCAAGGACGCCAACCTGGCCGCGATCCCGGAGCGGTACAAGAAGGACTTCCCGGCCAACGCCGGCGGCGTCTACACCTGCGGTATCCCCGGTGAGAAGAACCCGCAGACCGGCAACCCCGGCCCGACCCTCTGGCTCCCCAAGGGCAAGACGGTCCGCTTCGTCCTCACCTCGCGTGACGTCATCCACTCCTTCTGGGTGGTGCCGTTCCTGATGAAGCAGGACGTCATCCCGGGCCACACCAACGCCTTCCAGGTGACCCCCAACCAGGAAGGCACCTTCCTGGGCAAGTGCGCCGAGCTGTGCGGTGTGGACCACTCGCGGATGCTCTTCAACGTCAAGGTCGTCTCCCCCGAGCGCTACGAGCAGCACCTCAAGGAGCTCGCGGAGCAGGGCCAGACCGGTTACGTCCCGGCCGGTATTGAGCAGACGAAGCACGAGAAGAACCGGGAGACGAACGTACTGTGAGCATCCTCAACGAACCTCAGGGTGCCGAGGCGGCGGGGTCCCACTACGAGGACGAGCAGCCCGTCCGGCGCCAGCGCCGCGGTGAGGTCGTCGTCAAGTGGCTGACGACCACCGACCACAAGACGATCGGCACGCTCTACCTGGTCACGTCGTTCGCGTTCTTCTGCATCGGCGGCGTCATGGCGCTCCTCATGCGCGCCGAGCTGGCCCGTCCGGGCACGCAGATCATGTCGAACGAGCAGTTCAACCAGGCGTTCACGATGCACGGCACGATCATGCTGCTGATGTTCGCGACGCCGCTGTTCGCCGGATTCGCCAACTGGATCATGCCGCTGCAGATCGGCGCGCCCGACGTGGCGTTCCCGCGGCTGAACATGTTCGCGTACTGGCTGTACCTCTTCGGCTCACTGATCGCGGTGGCCGGCTTCCTCACCCCGCAGGGTGCGGCCGACTTCGGCTGGTTCGCCTACTCCCCGCTGTCGGACGCGGTCCGCAGCCCGGGTGTCGGCGCCGACATGTGGATCATGGGTCTGGCCTTCTCCGGCTTCGGCACGATCCTCGGCTCGGTCAACTTCATCACCACGATCATCTGCATGCGCGCACCGGGCATGACCATGTTCCGCATGCCGATCTTCACCTGGAACGTGCTGCTGACCGGTGTCCTGGTCCTGCTCGCCTTCCCGGTCCTCGCGGCCGCGCTGTTCGCCCTGGAGGCGGACCGCAAGTTCGGGGCCCACGTCTTCGACCCGGCCAACGGCGGCGCACTGCTCTGGCAACACCTCTTCTGGTTCTTCGGCCATCCAGAGGTGTACATCATCGCGCTGCCGTTCTTCGGCATCATCTCCGAGGTCATCCCGGTCTTCTCCCGCAAGCCGATGTTCGGCTACATGGGCCTGATCGGCGCGACCATCGCGATCGCCGGCCTCTCGGTCACGGTGTGGGCGCACCACATGTACGTCACCGGTGGCGTGCTCCTCCCGTTCTTCTCCTTCATGACGTTCCTCATCGCCGTACCGACCGGCGTGAAGTTCTTCAACTGGATCGGAACGATGTGGAAGGGCTCGCTGTCCTTCGAGACCCCGATGCTCTGGGCGACCGGCTTCCTGATCACCTTCACCTTCGGTGGTCTGACCGGTGTCATCCTGGCCTCGCCCCCGATGGACTTCCACGTCTCCGACTCGTACTTCGTGGTGGCGCACTTCCACTACGTGGTGTTCGGCACCGTCGTCTTCGCGATGTTCTCCGGCTTCCACTTCTGGTGGCCGAAGTGGACGGGCAAGATGCTCGACGAGCGCCTCGGCAAGATCACGTTCTGGACGCTGTTCATCGGCTTCCACGGCACGTTCCTCGTCCAGCACTGGCTGGGCGCCGAGGGCATGCCGCGTCGTTACGCCGACTACCTGGCGGCCGACGGCTTCACCGCCCTGAACACGATCTCGACGATCAGCTCCTTCGTGCTCGGCCTGTCGATCCTGCCGTTCCTCTACAACGTGTGGAAGACGGCCAAGTACGGCAAGCCCGTCGGCGTCGACGACCCGTGGGGCTACGGCCGTTCCCTGGAGTGGGCGACCTCCTGCCCGCCGCCGCGGCACAACTTCCTCACCCTGCCGCGGATCCGCAGCGAATCCCCGGCGTTCGACCTGCACCACCCGGAGATCGCCGCGCTCGAGCAGCTCGCGCACGGCGCTCCCCGCGCCAACGAGCTCGCGGGCAGCGGCAGCGGCAAGGAGGCCGGCAAGTGAAGATCCAGGGCAAGATGTTCATCTGGCTGAGCGTCTTCGTCCTCGCCATGGCGATCGTCTATGGCGTGTGGTCGAAGGAGCCGGCCGGTACCACGGCGCTCTTCCTGGCCTTCGGCCTGTGCATCATGGTCGGCTACTACCTGGCCTTCACGGCCCGGCGGGTCGACGTCGGCGCACAGGACAACAAGGAGGCCGACGTCGCGGACGACGCGGGCGAGCTGGGCTTCTTCAGCCCGCACAGCTGGCAGCCGCTCGCCCTCGGCATCGGCGGCGCGCTGGCCTTCCTGGGCGTCGTCTTCGGCTGGTGGCTGCTGTACTTCTCCCTGCCGGTCATCCTGGTCGGCCTGTGGGGCTGGGTCTTCGAGTACTACCGCGGAGAGAACCAGAACCAGTAACACGCGCTGAGCGGCGGAAGCCCGGACACTCCGACAGGAGGTCCGGGCTTCCCTCGTTTGCCACACCGGATGTCCCCCACTCGGCCCACTCGGCGCGCCGCGCCCCACGGCCGTTCCTACGTTGAAGCCATGAGCACTACAGCGCGAAACCGCACGGTCCTCAGCTGCACCCTGCTGGTCGTCTCGCTGGGAGCGGGCGTCACCGCCTGCGGTTCCGGCGGGCACCCGCTCTCGGGCAAGCCGTACGACGCGGGCGACCAGGTCTCCTTCAACACCCCCTCCGGCGACGGCGAGAAGGCCGACCCGGACAAGCCCCTGGAAGTCACCGCAGAGGACGACGGACGCATCACCGACGTCACCGCCGTGGACGCCGCAGGACGCTACGTGGCGGGCGAACTCTCCGCCGACGGCAGCCGCTGGCACTCCACCTCACCGCTCGCCGCCAACGCCCGCTACACGGTCCGGGTGAGCACCGAGGACGACGACGGCGCCCCCGGTCGCGAGGAGCGGTCCTTCGACACCGGCCGGCCGCTCGCCAAGAAGCGCCTGAACGTCACCTTCGGGCCCAAGGGCGGCAAGTACGGCGTCGGCCAGCCCGTCACCGCCGAACTCAGCAGGGCCGTCAAGGACAAGGCGGCCAGGGCAGTCGTCGAACGCGCGCTCAAGGTGGAGTCCACGCCCGCCGCGGAGGGCGCCTGGCACTGGGTGGACGACAAGAAGCTCCACTACCGGCCCAAGGAGTACTGGCCCGCGGGCGCGACCATCAAGGTCCGCAGCAACCTGGAGGGCATAAAGATCGGTGACCGCCTCTGGGGCGGCAAGGCCGACCCCCTGACGCTCACCACCGGCGACAAGATCATCGCTGTCACGGACGCCGCCGCGCACCAGATGACCGTCTACAAGAACGACAAGGTCATCAAGGAGATCCCGGTCACCACGGGGATGCCCGGCTACGACACCCGCAACGGGGTCAAGGTCGTCCTGGCCAAGGAAGGCACCGTGCGCATGACCAGCGCCAGCATAGGCGCGTCGGACTTCTACGACCTGGTCGTCCACAACTCCGTCAGGGTCACCAACAGCGGCGAGTACGTCCACGCCGCCCCCTGGTCCACCGGCTCCCAGGGCTACGCCAACGTCAGCCACGGCTGCACCGGCATGAGCAGCGCCAACGCCGAGTGGTTCTACGACACGATCAACGAGGGCGACATCGTCAAGGTCGTCAACTCCGCCGGCGACACCATGGCCCCCTTCGGCAACGGCTTCGGCGACTGGAACCTCGACTGGCAGAAGTGGCGCGAGGGCAGCGCCCTCACGGCCGGCACCAAGCAGGCCCCCCGCTCCGAGATCCACGCCCGCCTGCGCCCCGAATCGGCGTGAGGGAAGGGCCGCGCCCCCTCAAGGGGTCCTCAGGGGCGCGGGCGAGTACGGCCTAGGCGCTCAGCGCCCGCTTCCCGCGCAGCAGGGACGCCAGCGCCGACGCGAACTCCACCGGGTCCACCGGCAGCGTCACCGCACCGTCCGCGCGGCTCCACGTCGCCAGCCACGCGTCCTGCGGCCGGCCGATCAGCAGCAGCACCGGCGGGCACTCGAAGACCTCGTCCTTGATCTGGCGGCACAGGCCCATGCCCCCCATGGGCACGGCCTCACCGTCGAGGACGCAGACATCGATACCGCCCTTGTCCAGCTCCTTCACGACGGCCGCGGGGGTCGCGCACTCGAGGAACTCCACGAACGGGACGTCCGGGGCGGGGCGCCGGCCGGTCGCCAGCCGTACTTGTTCACGGGTGTTGGAGTCGTCGCTGTACACCAGCACCGTGGCGGTCGGGCGCATTGTTCCTCCGTTACGCAGAAGATTCAGACGTCGTACGGACAGGGACCGATGCGCGGATGCTACTCCCTTGAACACCACGTCAACACCGGTACGGAAGGGAGCAACACTCCGAACGGCACCCCCCGGAGTGAGGGCGGGATAAGCGACCGACATAATGTCGGTCGTGGCGACAGCAACGACAGTAGATACCGGGCACGCGCACCCGTCGGTCAACCGGCCGAACCTCACCAGCGTCGGAACCATCATCTGGCTGAGTTCCGAGCTGATGTTCTTCGCGGCCCTCTTCGCGATGTACTTCACCCTGCGATCGGTGACGGGTCCGACGTTCTGGGCCGAGAAGGCCGACACCCTGAACTTCCCGTTCTCGGCGACCAACACCACGATCCTGGTGCTCTCCTCCCTGACCTGCCAGCTCGGCGTCTTCGCCGCCGAGCGCGGGGACGTGAAGAAGCTCAGGATGTGGTTCATCGTCACGTTCGTGATGGGTGCGATCTTCATCGGCGGTCAGGTCTTCGAGTACACCGAGCTGGTCAAGCACGAGGGCCTGTCGCTCTCGTCCGACCCGTACGGCTCGGTCTTCTACCTGACCACCGGCTTCCACGGCCTGCACGTGACGGGCGGCCTCATCGCCTTCCTGCTGGTCCTCGGGCGCACCTACGCGGCCAAGAGGTTCACCCACGAGCAGGCGACCGCGGCCATCGTCGTGTCCTACTACTGGCACTTCGTCGATGTCGTCTGGATCGGCCTCTTCGCCACGATCTACATGATCAAGTAATCGGGCGGACGAGCCGGGCGGACCGTATGCCCGCCTCGATCCCGAGAACGACCCTTCCAGAAGCACCGACGCAGAAGATCCTGACACCGGGGTAATCCGTGAAAAAGCTCTCCGCACGACGACGCCATCCGCTGGCGGCGGTCGTCGTCCTACTCATCGCGCTGGCGGCCACCGGGGGGCTGTACACCGCCTTCGCGCCCGCGGACAAGGCGCAGGCCGATGAAACCGCCCAGACCCTCACCATCGAGGAGGGCAAGAAGCTCTACTTGGTGGGCTGCGCAAGCTGCCACGGCAAGGGCGGCGAGGGCACCTCCGACGGGCCGAGCCTGGTGGGCGTGGGCGCGGCGGCCGTCGACTTCCAGGTCGGCACGGGCCGTATGCCGGCGCAGCAGCCCGGCGCGCAGATCCCGAAGAAGAAGAACATCTACTCGCAGGCCGAGATCGACCAGCTCGCGGCGTTCATCGCCTCGCTGGGCGCCGGTCCCGAGATCCCGACCGAGAACGCGTACAACCCCGAGGGCGCGGACATCGCCGAGGGCGGCGAGCTGTTCCGGACGAACTGCGCTCAGTGCCACAACTTCACCGGCAAGGGCGGTGCGCTGTCCGAGGGCAAGTACGCGCCGAGCCTTGAGGGTGTCGACCCGAAGCACATCTACGAGGCCATGCAGACCGGCCCGCAGAACATGCCGTCCTTCCCCGACACCACGCTGTCGGAGGAGAACAAGAAGGACATCATCGCGTACCTCGAAGCGGTCAACAGCGATGACACCGTGGAGCCCGGTGGCCTCAGCCTCGGCGGACTCGGTCCCGTCAGCGAGGGCCTGTTCGGCTGGGTCTTCGGTCTCGGCACGCTGATCGCTGTCGCCGTGTGGGTCGCCGCTCGGACCGCAAAGGCCAAGAAGTCATGAGTAGCCAAGACATTCCAGAAGAGAACCTGCCTGCTGAGCAGGGCGACGCGCACGGCGCGGTGAAGGTCGCGGACGAGGAGAACCCCTTCGCGGACCCCGGCCTCCCGCCCCACGAGCACCGGATCCAGGACATCGACGAGCGGGCCGCCAAGCGGTCCGAGCGCACGGTCGCCCTGCTGTTCACGGTGTCGATGCTGTCCACCATCGCGTTCATCGCCTCGTATGTCGCGATCCCCGTCGACCGGTCGATCTACGTCTGGCCGATCGGGCACATCAGCGCGCTGAACTTCGCGCTGGGCGGCACGCTGGGCCTGGCCCTGTTCTGCATCGGCGCGGGCGCGGTCCACTGGGCCCGCACCCTGATGTCCGATGTGGAGGTCGCCGACGAGCGTCACCCGATCGAGGCCTCTCCCGAGGTCCGCGCGAAGGTCCACGCGGACTTCAAGCAGGGTGCCGCCGAGTCGGGCATCGGCCGGCGCAAGCTGGTGCGCAACACGATGATCGGCGCGATGGCGATGGTCCCGCTCGCCGGTGTCGTCCTGCTGCGCGACCTCGGTCCGCTGCCCGGCACCAAGCTGCGGCACACCACCTGGGCCAAGGGCAAGAAGCTCGTCAACATGAACACGGGTGAGCCGCTGCGTCCCGCGGACGTCGCGGTCGGGTCGCTGACCTTCGCCATGCCGGACGGCCTCGACGAGCACGACCACGACTTCCAGAAGAACATCGCCAAGGACGCCCTGATGATCGTCCGGATCCAGCCGGACAACATCAAGTCCAAGAAGTCACTGGAGTGGGGTCACGAGGGCATCCTGGCCTACTCGAAGATCTGCACCCACGTCGGTTGCCCGATCTCCCTGTACGAGCAGCAGACGCACCACGTGCTCTGCCCCTGCCACCAGTCCACCTTCGACCTCGCCGACGCGGGCCAGGTGATCTTCGGTCCCGCGGGTCACGCCCTGCCGCAGCTGCGGATCACCGTCGGCGAAGACGGCTACCTCGAAGCCCTGAGCGACTTCGAAGAGCCCGTCGGTCCTGCCTTCTGGGAGCGCGGATGAGCACTGCAACCACCACAGACGCGCGCGACAAGCGCGGGAAGGCACCGGCCGGCGAGCGCGTCGCCGACTGGGCCGACGGCCGGCTCGGGATCTACTCCCTGGCCAAGGCCAACATGCGCAAGATCTTCCCCGACCACTGGTCGTTCATGTTGGGTGAGGTCTGCCTCTACAGCTTCATCATCATCATCCTCACGGGTGTGTACCTGACGTTGTTCTTCCACCCGTCGATGAACGAGGTGGAGTACCACGGCCCGTACGTCCCGCTGCAGGGCCAGCTGATGTCCGAGGCGTTCAACTCGACCATGCACATCTCGTTCGAGGTGCGCGGTGGTCTGCTGATCCGGCAGATCCACCACTGGGCCGCGTTGGTCTTCCTCGCCGGCATGTTCGTGCACATGATGCGCGTGTTCTTCACCGGCGCGTTCCGCAAGCCGCGTGAGGTCAACTGGCTGTTCGGCTTCCTGCTGTTCGTCCTCGGCATGTTCACCGGCTTCACCGGTTACTCGCTCCCGGACGACCTGCTCTCCGGCACCGGTGTCCGCTTCATGGAGGGCGCGGTCCTGTCCGTGCCGATCGTCGGCACGTACCTGTCGTTCTTCCTCTTCGGCGGGGAGTTCCCCGGCGGCGACTTCGTGGCCCGGTTCTACTCGGTGCACGTGCTGCTGCTGCCCGGCATCATGCTCGGCCTGATGGTGGCGCACCTGATCCTGGTCTTCTACCACAAGCACACGCAGTTCGCGGGCCCCGGAAAGACGAACAACAACGTCGTCGGCATGCCGCTGCTGCCCGTGTACATGGCCAAGGCCGGAGGCTTCTTCTTCCTGGTCTTCGGTGTCATCGCGATCATCTCGGCGATCGCCACGATCAACCCGATCTGGACGATGGGTCCCTACCGTCCGGACCAGGTGTCGACCGGCGCCCAGCCCGACTGGTACATGGGCTTCTCCGAGGGCCTGATCCGTGTGATGCCGGGCTGGGAGATCAACTTCTGGGGTCACACGCTCGTCCTGGGTGTGTTCATCCCGCTGGTGATCTTCCCGCTGGTCCTGGTCGCGATCGCGGTCTACCCGTTCATCGAGTCCTGGGTCACCGGCGACAAGCGCGAGCACCACATCCTGGACCGCCCGCGCAACGCCCCGACCCGTACGGCCTTCGGCGTCGCGTGGATCACCTGGTACATGGTTCTGCTGATCGGTGGTGGAAACGACCTCTGGGCGACCCACTTCCACCTGTCGATCAACGCCATCACCTGGTTCGTGCGGATCGCGTTCTTCGTGGCCCCGGTCCTCGCGTTCATCGTCACCAAGCGCGTCTGCCTCGGCCTCCAGCGCCGCGACAGGGACAAGATCCTGCACGGTCGCGAGACCGGCATCATCAAGCGCCTGCCGCACGGTGAGTTCATCGAGGTCCACGAGCCGCTCAGCCAGGAGCAGCTGCACACGCTCACGGCGCACGAGCAGTACAAGCCGGCCGAGATCGGTCCCGCGGTCGACGAGAACGGCGTCACCCGCAAGATCACGCGTCGCGAGAAGCTGCGGGCCAAGCTGAGCAAGGGCTACTACGGCGAGGACAACCAGATCCTCAAGCCCAGCGTCGAGGAGTACAAGGAGATCACGAGCGGCCACGGCCACCACTGATCCCCCGCGTCGCCACACACGGTCGAAGGGCCCCCGTCCGATCTTCGGACGGGGGCCCTTCGCCGTGCTCGGAGCTGGATAGGGTGAGAGCCATCGATGACCTCGCGTCCGCGGGCGGTGACCGTCCCCGCGGCTACGACCACCAGGAGCGGCTGATGAGCGCTGTGACCCCCGCCGGAGGCGACACCGCGGCGGACCGTTCCTGGCCGCAGGTGCTGAACGCGCTCCTCGCCGGGCAGGACCAGGACGCCGGCGCCACGTTCTGGGCGATGGACCAGATCATGCGCGGTGAGGCGACGGACGCGCAGATCGCCGGGTTCGTGGTGGCGCTGCGGGCCAAGGGCGAGACCGTCGACGAGATCACCGGGCTGGTGCGGGCGCTGTACGAGCACGCCAAGGTGATCGAGGTGTCGGGGCGGACCGTCGACATCGTCGGCACGGGCGGCGACGGCGCCAAGACGGTCAACATCTCCACGATGTCGTCGATCGTCGTCGCCGGTACGGGCGCCAAGGTCGTCAAGCACGGCAACCGGGCCGCGTCCTCGGCCTCCGGCGCGTCCGACGTACTGGAGAAGCTCGGCGTCAATCTGGAGCTGACCCCGCAGCGGGTCGCGGAGGTCGCCGAGGAAGCGGGCATCACCTTCTGCTTCGCGGTGAAGTTCCACCCGGCGCTGCGTCATGTGGCCGCCGCGCGTGGGCAGTTGGGCATCCGTACGGTGTTCAACGCGCTCGGGCCGCTGGCGAACCCGGCGAAGGTGCGGGCCCAGGCGGTCGGCGTCGCGGACCCCCGAATGGCGCCCATCATGGCGGGTGTCTTCGCCGAACGCGGCAACTCGTCGCTGGTGTTCCGCGGCGACGACGGGCTGGACGAGCTGACGACCACGGCGACGTCGCGGGTGTGGATCGTGCGCGACGGCAAGGTCACCGAGGAGGCGTTCGACCCGCGCGAGGTGGGCCTGGAGCTGGTGCCCGTGGAGGCGCTGCGCGGGGCCGACGCCTCGTACAACGCGGATGTCGCGCGGCGGCTGCTGGGCGGGGAGACCGGGCCCGTGCGGGATGCGGTGCTGTTGAACTCGGCGGCCGCGTTGGTGGCGTTGGAGCCTGCGTCCGCGCCGCTGGCGGAGCAGTTGCGGGGCGGGATGGCCAGGGCCGCGGAGTCGATCGACTCCGGGGCGGCGCGGCAGGCTCTCGAGCGGTGGGTCGCGGCCACGAACAGGTAGGGGGACGGGTGCGGGGAAAAGCACGGGGCGCAGCCCCTGCTTTT
>NZ_OLMK01000117.1 GCF_900290235.1 Streptomyces sp. MA5143a | reverse complement strand
CCCCCGCGGTCGGCGGCGGCACGGCGGGCTTCCCCGTCGACTTCACGATCCAGACCCGCCCCGACGGATCCAGCACCTACACCACCGCCCGCACGGTCACTGCCGAGCCCAACCCGGGCGGGCTCGTGCAGACGTACGGATTCAAGACCACCACCGCCCGTTACGTGCGCCTGCAGGCCACCAAGCTCGGTACGCCTCCCGTCGACGAGACCACGAAGTACCGTCTCCAGCTCGCCGAACTCGCCGTCCCCACCGCCGCGACCGCCGTCACCGCCAACTACACACTGGAGAACGGTGACTGGGGCAAGACCCGGCTCCTCGACGGCAACCTCACCAGCGTGACCGGCGCCAAGGGCTTCACCAGCATCGACTTCCCCTCCGCCGACGTCAGCGCCACCCCGGTGTGGATCGAGATCGACCTCGGCGCCGACCGGGCGATCGGGTCTGTCACCCTCCACCCCCGTACCGGCACCGG
>NZ_OLMK01000053.1 GCF_900290235.1 Streptomyces sp. MA5143a | reverse complement strand
GACCGGAATCCGCTTGGCCTGCACGCGCTCGCTCGCGCAGTGCGCGAGGAACTCCTCCACAGCGTCGACGTCTCCGGCCACGACCGTCGAGGCGGGCCCGTTGAGCGCGGCGACCTCCAGACGCCCTGCCCAGCGCTCCAGCAGCTCGACGGCCTGCTCCTGACCGACGCTCAGGTGGGCCATCCCACCGAGTCCGGCCAGCCGCTCGGCGATGGCCCGGCTGCGCAGCGCCACCACCTTCGCCGCGTCGGCGAGACTCAGCGCGCCCGCCACGTACGCCGCCGCGATCTCACCCTGCGAGTGGCCCACCACCGCGGCGGGCCTCACCCCGTGGTGCCGCCACAGCGCCGCCAGCCCCGTCAGCACCGCGAAGGTCACGGGCTGGACCACATCGACGCGCTCCAGTCCGCCCCCGCGCAGCACCTTTAGCAGCGACCAGCCGGTCAGCGGATCGAGCACCTCGGCACACGCGCGCATGTGCTCCGCGAACACGGGCGAGGCATCCAGCAGCTCGGCACCCATGCCGACCCACTGGCTCCCCTGCCCGGGGAAGACGAACACCGACTTGCCCCAGGCGCCCGCGGTCCCGGTGACCACCCCGGCGTGGTCCTCACCCCGGGCCAGCGCGCCCAGCGCGTCCCGGGCCTGTCCGGCTCCCGTGGCGACGACCACGGCACGATGCGGATGCGCGGCACGCGTGACGGCCAGCGAACGGCCGACGTCCACCAGCCGCAGGGAGCCGGCGTCCGACTCGCCCAGACGGGACAGAAGTTGACGAGCCTGCTCCTGGAGGGCCTCCTGGCTGCGGGCGGACAGCGGCAGAGGAACGACATCCGGTTCGGGTGCGTCTTCGGGCTGCTCGGGTCCGCGGGTCTCCGGGGCCTGTTCCAGGATCAGGTGCGCGTTCGTCCCGCTCATCCCGAAGGACGACACCGCCGCCCGCCGGGGACGGTCCACCTCGGGCCACTCCCGCGCCTCGGTCAG
Source organism: Streptomyces sp. MA5143a (assembly GCF_900290235.1). Lineage (GTDB taxonomy): Bacteria > Actinomycetota > Actinomycetes > Streptomycetales > Streptomycetaceae > Streptomyces. The sequence continues at coordinate 17,826 of NZ_OLMK01000053.1, read as the reverse complement.
CAACTCCACCGCGCCCGCCGACCAGTCCACCTGCGGCGTCGGCTCGTCCACGTGCAATGTCCGTGGCAGGACGCCCTTCTGAAGGGCCATCACCATCTTGATCACACCCGCTACACCGGCGGCGGCCTGGGCGTGCCCGATGTTCGACTTCAGCGAGCCCAGCCACAGCGGCCGGCCCTCCGGCCGCCCCTGCCCGTACGTCGCCAGCAGGGCCTGCGCCTCGATCGGATCCCCGAGCGTCGTGCCCGTGCCGTGCGCCTCCACCACGTCCACGTCGGACGCCGTCAGGCCCGCGTTCGCCAGGGCCTGGCGGATGACCCGCTGCTGTGACGGACCGTTCGGGGCCGTCAGGCCGTTGGAGGCGCCGTCCTGGTTCACCGCCGAACCGCTGAGGACGGCCAGCACCTGGTGGCCGTTTCGCCTCGCGTCCGACAACCGCTCCAGCAGCACCACACCGACCCCCTCGGACCAGCCGGTACCGTCCGCCGACGCCGCGAACGCCTTGCACCGGCCGTCCGCCGCCAGCCCCCGCTGCCGCGAGAACTCGATGAACGCGTCGGGGCTGGCCATCACGGTCGCCCCGCCCGCCAGCGCCATCGAGCACTCCCCCGCGCGCAGCGACTGGGCCGCCAGGTGCATCGCCACCAGCGACGATGAGCAGGCCGTGTCCACGGACACCGCGGGCCCCTCGAAGCCGAACAGGTACGAGACCCGCCCGGCCGCCACACTTCCGGCCGCCCCGGTGATGAGGTAGCCCTCGTAGCCCTCGGGGACCTCGCGCAGCCGGGTCACGTAGTCGTGGTGGACGATGCCGGTGAACACGCCGACTGGTCGGCCGCGCAGCGCGCCCGGGTCCAGGCCCGCGCGTTCGCACGCCTCCCACGACGTCTCGAGCAGCAGCCGCTGCTGCGGATCCATCGCCAGCGCCTCACGCGGCGAGATCCCGAAGAAGCCCGCGTCGAATCCCGGGGCGTCATGGAGGAAGCCGCCTTCGCGGACGTACGAGCTCCCGGGGTGGGCCGGGTCGGGGTGGAAGAGCTCCTCCAGGTTCCAGCCGCGGTTGACGGGGAATCCGGTGACCGCGTCGGTGCCGGACGCCACGAGGTCCCACAGCGCTTCCGGGGACGTCACGTCTCCGGGCAGCCGGCAGGCCACCGCGACGATGGCGATCGGCTCGTCGGGCGCGGCGGCGACCGGCGCCGCCGGGTCGGGGGCGTCGTCGCGCTCGTTCCCGCCCCTCGGGGACAGGAACGCCGCGAGGTCGGCGGGCGTCGGATGGTCGAACGCGACGGTCGCCGGGAGTTCCAGGCCGAGGGCCCTGGTCAGCTCATTGCGGAGGCGGACGGCGGCCAGCGAGTCGAAGCCCAGATCGCGGAAGGCCCGCGTGCTGTCGACCGCCGCCGGATCGGACTGCCCGAGCACCGCGGCCGTGGCCCGCAGGACCAGCGCCAGCACGGACTCGTCCTGTTCGAACGCGTCCCGTTGGTGTTCGGCCCGCTCGGGCTGGTGCGGGTTCACGGCGATCGGAGTCGGCGCGGACACGCGTGCACCGCGCCCGTGTGCCGCTTCCGGCCAGTACCGCCGGTGCTGGAACGCGTAGGTCGGCAGGTCGACCCGCTCCGGTGTGACACCGCCGAACAGCGCGGACCAGTCCACGGGGACACCCCGCACATGCAGGTGGCCCAGGGCGGCGACCGCGGTGACGGTCTCGGATTCGCCCTCGGCGAGCGCCGGGACGGCGGGTTCCTCCCCGTGGATCCCGGCGACCGTGGCGCTGAGCACACCGGTGGGTCCGAGTTCGAGGTACGTCCGCACGCCGAGGTCGCGCAGGGTGACGGCAGCGTCGTGGAACCGTACGCAAGCGCGGGCGTGCACGGCCCAGTAGTCGGGCGAGCAGAGTTCCTCGGGGCCGGCGAGCCTGCCGCTGACGTTCGACACGAGGGGCACGGACGGCGGCCGGAACGTCACCGCCTCGGCGGCCGCGCGGAACTCGTCGAGCATGCCGTCCATGCGGGCCGAGTGGAAGGCATGGCTGACCCGGAGCCGTTTCACGTGGTGGCCGCGGGTACGGAAGTCGTCGGCCACGTCGAGGACGGCGTCCTCGTCACCGGAGATCACGAGGGAAGTGGGGCCGTTGATCGCCGCGATGTCCACGGCGCCGCCGTGCGCGGCGATCGCGCGGGCGACGTCGTCCTCGGTGGCCGCGACGGCGGCCATCGCACCGCCCCGGGGCAGCGCCTGCATGAGCCGCCCGCGTACGGCGACGAGGGCCGCCGCGTCGGCCAGCGACAGCATGCCGGCGGCGTGGGCGGCGGACAGCTCGCCGAGGGAGTGTCCGGCGACGTAGTCGGGGCGGACGCCCCACGACTCGTACAGCCTGAACAGCGCCGTTTCCAGGGCGAAGAGGCCGCTCTGGGCGTACAGCGTCTCGTCGAGCAGCGCGGCCTCGTCCGTGCCCGGTTCGCTGAGGACGATCTCGCGCAGGGGGCGGTCGGCTTGTCCGGCGAGGTGCCGGTCGAGTTCCGCGCACGCCGCGTCGAAGGCGTCCCGGAAGACGGGGTGACGCATCCGCAGTTCCCGGCCCATGCCGGGCCGCTGGCTGCCCTGCCCGGTGAACAGGAAGGCGAGCTTCCCGCCCCTCGCGGCCCCGCGCACCACGCCCGTGGTCAGCGGTTCGTCAGCGGCCAGCGCGGCGAGTCCGGCGACCAGCCGGGTACGGTCTCCGCCGACCACGACCGCCCGGTGGTCGAGCGCGGCGCGGGTGGTGAGCAGGGAGTGGGCCACCCCGACCGGGTCGATCCGGTCGTCGGCGGCGAAGCAGGCCAGTTTCGCCGCCTGTCCGCGCAGGCCGGCCTCCGTGCGCGCGGAGATCACCCAGGGGACGGCGGGAAGCTCCGGTGACGCGACGCCCGTGTGCACCGTCTGCGGGGCCTGTTCCAGGATGACGTGCGCGTTCGTACCGCTGACACCGAACGCGGACACACCGGCCCGGCGGGGCCGTCCGGTCTCCGGCCAGCGACGGGCCTCGGTCAGCAGCTCCACCGCTCCCGCCGACCAGTCGACCTCACCGGTCGGCTCGTCCACGTGCAGGGTCCGCGGCAGCACGCCGTGGCGGATCCCCTGCACCATCTTGATGACGCCGGCGACACCGGCGGCGGCCTGGGTGTGCCCGATGTTCGACTTCACCGAACCGAGCCACAGGGGCTGTCCCTGCGGCCGCTCCCGCCCGTACGTGGCGATGATCGCCTGTGCCTCGATGGGGTCCCCGAGAGTCGTCCCGGTGCCGTGCGCCTCGACGGCGTCCACGTCCGAGGGTGCGAGGCCCGCCGTCGCGAGCGCCTGCCGGATGACGCGCTGTTGCGAGGGCCCGTTCGGCGCGGTCAGGCCGTTCGAGGCACCGTCCTGGTTCACCGCCGAGCCCCGGATTACCGCCAGCACCCGGTGCCCGTTCCGCCGCGCGTCCGAGAGCCTCTCCAGCAGCAGCACACCGACGCCCTCGGACCAGCCGGTGCCGTCCGCCGACGCCGCGAACGCCTTGCACCGGCCGTCCGCAGCCAGCCCCCGCTGTCGCGAGAACTCCACGAACGGCTCCGGCGACGCCATGACCGTCACGCCCCCGGCGAGCGCCATCGAGCACTCCCCCGAGCGGAGGGCCTGGGCCGCGAGATGCATCGTGACCAGGGACGACGAGCACGCCGTGTCGAGGGTCACCGCGGGCCCTTCGAGGCCGAGGGTGTACGCGACGCGGCCGGAGACCACACCGGCGGAGATGCCCGTGATGCGGTAGCCCTCCACGTGCTCGGGGACCTGGTCGAGGCTGCGGGCGTAGTCCTGACTGTTGACGCCGACGAACACACCGACCGGCTCGCCGCGCAGCGAGGTCGGGGCGATGCCCGCGTGTTCGAGCGCCTCCCAGGAGGCTTCGAGCACGAGCCGCTGCTGCGGGTCCATGGCGAGGGCCTCGTGGGGCGAAATGCCGAAGAAGTCGGCGTCGAATCCGGCCGCGTCGTCGAGGAAGGCGCCGTGGACCACATAGGAGGTGCCGGGGTGGTCCGGGTCCGGGTGGTGCAGCGACCGAAGGTCCCAGCCGCGGTCGGCGGGGAACCGTGTGACGGCGTCGGTCCCCTCGGCCACCAGCCGCCACAGCTCCTCGGCGCTGTGCGCGCCGCCCGGGAACCGGCAGCTCATGCCCACGATGGCGATCGGCTCGTCCACAGGCGCGGTGCGCGTCGGGATGGCGTGGTCGGGCGTGGCGCCGAGCAGTTCGGCGCGGAGGTGGCGGGCGAGGGCGCGGGGGGTCGGGTGGTCGAACAGGAGGGTGGGGCTGAATCGCAGGCCCGTGCGGGAGTTGAGGCGGTTGCGCAGTTCGACGGCCATCAGTGAGTCGAAGCCGGCTTCCTTGAACGCTCGGTCGGCCGCGAGGGCGTCGGGGTCCGCGTGGCCCAGTACGGCGGCGGCGCCGCCGCGGACCAGGCCGAGCAGCTCCTCCTCCTGGCCGGCCTCGTCGAGCCCGGCCAGTCGCGCCGCGAGGCCGCCGCTCTCCCCCGGTGCGGGCGCGGCCTGGGCCGCCGGTGCGAAGGCGCGGAGCAGGGCGGGTACGGGTGTCCCGTCGACGCCCGCTCCGTTGAGGTCCACTCGCGCCGCCACCAGCACGGCGGGCGTGCTGCGCAGGGCCGCGTCGAACAGCGCGAGTCCGGCCCGCGCGGAGAGCCCGGCCATGCCGGAGCGCCGGGTGCGCCGTACGTCGGCGGCGCTCAGCCGGGCGGCCATGCCGTCGCCGTGTGACCAGTAGCCCCAGGCCAGCGACACCGCCGGGAGGCCGAGGGAGCGCCGTCGCTCGGCGAGCGCGTCGAGGAAGGCGTTGGCGGAGGCGTAGGCGCCCTGCCCGGGGTTGCCGAACACCCCCGCCGCCGAGGAGAACAGCACGAACGCCCGGACGTCCAGCTCACGGGTGAGTTCGTCGAGGTGGACGGCGGCGTCGGCCTTGGGCCGGTACACGCGGTCGATCTGTTCGGCGGTGAGCCCGGTGACCACGCTGTCGTCGACGACACCCGCGGTGTGCACGACGGCGGTGAGGGGGTGCTCGGCGGGGAGGTCCCCGAGCAGCGCTGCGAGCGCGGCGCGGTCGGCGACGTCGCAGGAGACGATCCGGGGCTCGGCGCCCAGTTCGCTGAGCTCTGACCTCAACTCCACCGCTCCGTCCGCGGCCGGGCCGCGCCGCGACACCAGCAGCAGGTGCCGTACGCCGTGTTCCCGTACGAGGTGGCGTGCGACCAGTCCGCCGAGCGAACCGGTGCCGCCGGTGACGAGCACCGTGCCGTCGGGATCGAGCGCGGGCGCCTCGCGGTCCGGATGGGCTCGTACGAGCCTGGGGGCGGCCAGCTCGCCGTTCCGCAGCCGGACTTCGGGCTCGTCGGTGGCGAGCACGGCGGCGAGCGGGAGGGTGTCGGCCTCGGTGATGGTGTCGGTCGTGAGCAGGAGCAGGCGCCCCGGATGCTCCGACTGCGCCGAGCGCACCAGCCCCCGTACGGCCGCGTTCTCCGGACCGCCGTCGTCCCGCGTGACGACCACGAGCCGGGCGGCGTCCAGGCGTGGTTCGGCGAGGAACGCCTGGACGATCTCCAGCGTGCGCGTGACGAGGTCACGCGCGTCGGTCGTACCGGTCGCCTCGGTCAGCAGGTGCGCCGGGGCCCCGTGGGCGGCGGTCACGACGTCCTCGGCCGTGCGCACCCGCACGACGTGAGGCTCCTCCAGCGCCCGCACCCCGGCCGGCGGTTGGGTCCACTCGACGGTGAACAGCGCCCCGCTCGCCGTACGCGCTGCGGCTCCCGCCCCCTGAGCGCCGTCGGCCAGCCAGTAACGAGTGCGCTGGAAGGGGTAGGTGGGCAGCTCCACGCGTCGGGCGCCGGTGCCGGAGAAGCCGTCCGCCCAGTCGATGTGGATGCCGCTGGTGTACAGCCTGCCGAGCGCGGCGAGCACGCCCTCCGCCTCGGGCCGGCCCCGGTGCATGGCGGCCACGCAGGTGGCGTCGGAGAACTCCCCGACGGCCGCGGTCAGATGAGGGGACGGGCCGAGTTCGAGGAACGCGGTGACGCCGCTGTCGGTCAGCGTGGTGACGGTGTCGGCGAAGCGGACGGCGTCCCTGATGTGCCGGGCCCAGTACTCGGGCGTGGTGAGGTCGCCGTCGGCGGCGTGGGTCCCGGTGGTGTTGGGGACCACCGGTATGCGGGCGGGGTGGTACGTGACGGTGGCGGCGATCTCGGTGAACTCGGCGAGGACCGGTTCCATCCGCGGCGAGTGGAACGCGTGCGACACCGTCAGACCGCGCACCTGGTGGCCGGCGGTGACCAGGCGTTCGGCGAGCGTGGTGATGTCGTCCTCGTCGCCGGAGACCACCACGCCGCGCGGCCCGTTCACGGCGGCGATCGCGATGCGCTCGGTGAGCAGCGCCAGGACGTCGGCCTCGGGCGCGGTGGTGGCGATCATGCGCCCGCCGGACGGGAGGGACTGCATGAGGCGGGCGCGTGCCGCGACGAGCTTCGCCGCGTCGGCGAGGGTGAGAATGCCGGCCACGTGAGCGGCGGTGAGTTCACCGACCGAGTGTCCGGCCAGGTGGTCGGGGGTGACGCCCAGGGATTCGACGAGCCGGTAGAGAGCGGTCTCCAGCGCGAAGATCCCGGTCTGGGTGTAGCAGGTCTGGTCGAGCCAGGCGGCCTTGTCGGTGCCCGGTTCGGCGAGGACGACCTCCGCCACCGGGTACGGCACATGCCCGGCGAGCTGTTCGTCGAGCGCGGCGCACACGGCGTCGAACGCGTCCCGGAACACCGGGTAGCGCTCGCGCAGTTCGCGGCCCGTGCCCGGCCGCTGACTGCCCTGGCCGGTGAACAGAACGGCGAGTGCGCCGTCGCCGTCCGCGGTGCCCGTGAGCACGCCCGGTTCCGCGTCGCCCCGGGCGAGGGCCTCCAGCCGGGCGACGGCCTCGGCGCGGTCGGCGGCCAGCACCACGGCCCGCTCGGGCAGGTGGGCGCGCGTCGTGGCGAGGGAGTGCCCGAGGTCGGCGAGGGAGTGGCCGGCGTCGGTCGGCTGCGGGACGTCGGCGGAGCAGGTGAGCAGCTGCCGGGCGCGGGCCCTGAGGGCGGCGGTGCTCTTCGCGGAGAGCACGAGCGGGGTGACGGGCAGGTCGACGGGGGTTCGCCGGGGCTGGTCGTCCGGTGCCGCCTCCGTGTCGGTGTTCGGTGCCTGTTCGACTACAACGTGCGCGTTGGTGCCGCTGATCCCGAAGGCGGACACGCCCGCCCGGCGGGGCCGTCCGGTCTCCGGCCAGCGACGGGCCTCGGTCAGCAGCTCCACCGCTCCCGCCGACCAGTCGACCTCACCGGTCGGCTCGTCCACGTGCAGGGTCCGCGGCAGCACGCCGTGCCGCATCGCCTGCACCATCTTGATGACGCCCGCGACCCCGGCGGCGGCCTGGGTGTGCCCGATGTTCGACTTCAGCGACCCCAGCCACAGGGGGCGGTCGTCCGGCCGGTCCTGCCCGTAGGTGGCGATGATCGCCTGTGCCTCGATGGGGTCCCCGAGGGCCGTGCCGGTGCCGTGTGCCTCGACGGCGTCCACGTCGGACGGCGCGAGACGGGCGTTGGCCAACGCCTGGCGGATCACCCGCTGCTGGGCGGGGCCACTGGGTGCGGTGAGGCCGTTGGAGGCGCCGTCCTGGTTGATCGCGGTACCGCGGATGACGGCCAGCACCTGGTGCCCGCCGCGCCGCGCGTCCGAGAGCCGTTCCAGCAGCAGCACACCGGCGCCCTCGGACCAGCCCGTGCCGTCGGCGGCCGCGGCGAACGCCTTGCACCGGCCGTCGGGCGCCAGCCCGCGCTGCCGTGAGAACTCCACGAAGACGTCCGGCAGGGACAGCACGGTCGTGCCGCCGGCCAGCGCCAGCGAGCACTCCCCCGAACGCAGTGCCTGGGCCGCCAGGTGGACGGCGACGAGCGAGGACGAGCAGGCGGTGTTGACGGTCACCGCCGGGCCGCCGAAGCCGAAGGTGTAGGCCACGCGGCCGGAGGCGATGCTGCCCGCGTTGCCGGTGCCGAGGTAGCCCTCGGTGCCGCTGGGCGCGGGGGTACGGCCGCCCGCGTACTCGGCGGCGTAGTCGTGGTGCATCAGCCCGAAGTAGACGCCCGTGTCGGTGCCGCGCAGGGTGGCCGGGTCGATGCCCGCCCGTTCGAAGACCTCCCAGGAGGTCTCCAGCAGCAGCCGGTGCTGCGGGTCCATGGCGAGCGCCTCGCGCGGCGAGATCCCGAAGAACTCGGCGTCGAAACCGGCGACGTCGTCGAGGAAGCCGCCCTCGCGGACGTACGACCTGCCCTCACGGCCCGGGTCGGGGTCGAAGAGCGCGTCGACGTCCCAGCCGCGGTCCTCGGGGAACGGCGAGAGGGTGTGCTCTCCGGCGGCGACGAGCCGCCACAGGTCGTCGGGGCCGACGATGCCTCCGGGCAGCCGGCAGCCCATGGCCACGACGGCGATCGGCTCGTCCGCGTGGCGTGCGGCGGCGACGGCGGGGGCGGTGGTGGTGTGCCCGTGCAGCTCACCGTCCAGCCACCGGGCCAGGGCCGTCGGGGTCGGGTGGTCGAACGCGGTGGTGGCGGGCAGACGCAGCCCGGTCGCGGCGGCGAGGCGGTTGCGCAGCTCCACGGCGGACACGGAGGTGAAGCCGAGATCGGTGAACGCGGTGTCGGTGCCGACCACGTCGGGCCCGGCGAGCCCGGCGACCTCGGCGGCCTGTTCCCTGACGAGGGTGAGGAGCCGCCGTACGCGCTCCCGCTCGGAGTGGGCGGCGAGCGCGTCACGCAGGGCGCCGCCGTCGCGGGCGGGTTCCGGGGCCGGTGCGCCGGTGGGTGTGTCGACGAGACCGAGGAGGGGCGGCGGGGTGGCGTCGGTGGGGGTGGCCGGCAGGTCGAGTCCGGCGGCGACCAGCTGGGACTCGTCGACGGTGAGCGCGGCGTCGAACATGGCGAGCGCCTGAAGGAGCGTCAGGGCGATGTGCGGGAGAACGCCGCGGTCCCCCTGGTCGTCCGCGTCCTCGTCGGTCCAGGCGCCCCAGGCGAGGGCGAGCGCGGGCACGCCGTCGGCACGCAGCCGCCCCGCGTACGCGGTGAGATACGCGCCCGTGGCGGCGGTTTCCGGATGCCGCAGGGAGCCCAGGACCGCGTCCGTGGAGGTGAACAGCACGAGCGCGGACGGGCCGCGGGGGGCGGTGAGCTCGGCGAGGTGAGTGGCGGCGCGTTCCGCGGGGGTGGCCGGAGCCTCCGTGGAAGACGCCGCCGGGTCGGCCGGAGCCTTCGCGGTGACGCCGGGCTCGTCCGCGTACACGACGATGCCGAGCCGGCCGCGCACCCGGCGCAGGGCGCGCCCGAGTTCCTCGCGGTCGGCGGGATCGCACTCGACGAGCACCTCCTGCGCGGTCGCCCGTGCCTCGCCGAGCCGCGCCCACAGTTCGGCGGCGCGGTCGCCGCGGCCCGGCCTCGCGACGAGCAGGACGCGGCGGACGCCGTAGGAGGTGACGAGGTGCCGTGCGATCGCGGCTCCGCGCGGGGTGTCGGCGCCCACCACCACCGCGGTGCCGTTGCCGTCGACCATGGCCGTGTCGCGTTCCAGGTCGGCGGAGACCCTCGCCAGCCGGGGCACCAGGACGACACCCGAGCGCACGGCGAACTGGGTGACGCCGTCGCCGACGGCCGTGCGCACGGCCGCCGCGGCTTCCGGTCCGGCGTCGTCCAGGTCGGCGAGCACGATCCGGCCGGGCCGGCTCGCCTGCTGCGACCTGACGCGTCCCCACACCCGGGCCCGGGCCGGTTCGGCGGTCTCGGTGCCGCCGGTTGCCACGGCGTCGCGGGTCACGACGACGAGCCGGGTCCCGGCCAGCTGTGGCGCGCTCACCGCGGCGTCCAGGGTGTCCGGGTCGGTGAGCAGGACGGCGTCGGGCGCGGTGCCGGCCGCGAGGAGTGAGGCGAGGTCGGGGTGGACCGTCACCCCGGCCTCGCCGTCCGGGGCGGTGCCCAGGCTGTCGGTCGTCGTCGCGTCGCCGATCGCGGCCCACCGCAGGCCGGGCGTGGGCGTTCCGGTCATGGTGTGGGGGATCCAGTCGAGCCGGAACAGCGTGTCGTACCAGCCGCCGCTCACCGCGCGCAGGCGGGCCGGGGCCTCGGCGAGTCGGTGGCGGACGACCTTGCCGGAGGCGGTGCGCGGGACGTGGGCTATCTCGCGCAGTTCGGCCGGGACCTTGAAGTAGGCGAGCTGCTCACGGCACGCGGACAGCAGCGCGGCCGGGTCGAAGCCGCCGGGTGCGGGCACGACGTAGGCGACCGGCACCTCACCGAGGACGTCGTGGGGTTTGCCGGCGACGGCGACGTCGGCCACGCCCGGCCGGCCGCGCAGGACGTGCTCTATCTCGGCGGGGTGGATGTTCTCGCCGGCGCGGATGATGAGTTCCTTGATGCGGCCGGTGATGGTGACGTAGCCGGCGCGGTCGCGGCGGGCGAGGTCGCCGGTGCGGTACCAGCCGTCGCGCAGTGCCGTGGCGGTGGCCTCGGGCTGGTTGTGGTAGCCGAGCATGACGTTCGGGCCCTTGACCCAGACCTCGCCCTCCGTCCCGTCGGGTACGTCGAGGAGGGTGCGGTGGTCGACGAGACGTACGGCGAGGCCGGGTACGGGGATGCCGCAGGAGCCCTCGACCCGGGCGCCCGTGGGCCAGTTGACGGTGATGGAGCCGCAGGTCTCCGTGGAGCCGTAGGCGTCGATGAGGGGTGCGCCGAACAGGTCCTCGAAGTCGCGGCGCAGGGCCGTGGTGGTGATCGCGCCGCCGACGATGCCGACGCGCAGGTCGGGTGCGGTGAAGCCGCGGGTGCGGGCGGCGCGGACGAGGTGGTGGTAGACGGTCGGCACACCCGCGACGACGGTGGGCCGCTCCTCGGCCCAGGCGTCCAGCATGTCCTCGGCGGCGAATCCGTCGAGGATGCGGGCGCTCGCGCCGACCGCGGTCACGGAGAGGACGCAGGCGATGTGCGAGAGGCTGTGGAAGAGGGGCAGCGGCCACAGCACGCGGTCGTCGGGGGTGAGGCCGGGCACCGGCACGTAGCAGGCGGCCACGGACCACAGGCAGTTGCGCTGGGTGGACAGCACGCCCTTGGGCCGGCCGGTGGTGCCGGACGTGTAGAGCATCCAGGCGACGTCGTCGAGTTCCATGTCGTCCGGTGCGGCCGAGGCCGGTTCGCTGCCCACGCAGTCCTCGAACGCCAGACATCCGGCGGGCGGTTCGCCGTCGCCGACGACGATCACGCCGACCGTGGGACGCCTGACCCTGAGCAGCCGGTCGAGCCGCGCCTCGTCCGTGATGACGACACGGGCGCCGCTGTCCTCCAGCAGGTAGGCGAGTTCGGCGTCGGAGACATGCGGGTTGACCGGGACGCCGACCGCGCCGGCCCTCAGGACACCGAAGTAGCTCTCGACGACCTCCACCCGGTTCCCCAGGAGGATCATCGCCCGGTCGCCGGGGCCGAGCCGCAGATCGGCGAGTCGGCCGGCGAGACGGCGCGTCCGTGTGTCGAGTTCGGCATAGGTGACGGTACGCCGCGCGTCACGGAAGGCGACCTTGTCCGAGAAGCGGGCCGCGTGGTCGGTCAGAATTCGGGAAAGGGGTCGAATGAATTCTGTCCGCAGCATGCCTACCCGTCCTCCAGTGACGCGCTTTTCTTGAATTCTCATGCGCCGTACCGGGGGAGAAAACCCGAAACCATTCCCCTAGACCCCCCTAAAGTCCACGGCCTGTCTTACGCGTTTCTTGAAAAGCAGTGGCCCGCCTGCCGGGGAGAGGCTCCCCAGCAGACGGGCGTGACGGATCTGGCCGCCGACGGTACGGAACTGGCGAGGGCTCGGCGCGGGACCCGGGGCGCGGGGTCACGCGCGCGGCCCGCTCACCTCTGCTCGGCGCCCGTCTCCACGAGCAGGCCGAGCAGGCCGAGCGGGTCGCGGAGGGCGGCGTCGGGTCCGGCCGCGAGGAGCGTCGCCTCGTCGGTCTCACCCCACAGCGCGGCGATCGCCGTGACGCCGGCCCCACGGGCACTGGCGATGTCGGTGACCGCGTCGCCCACCATCACCGCCGCGTCGCCCGGCACGTCGAGCAGGCTCAGCGCGCGCAGCACGATGTCCGGCGCCGGTTTCGGGCGGGGCACCTCGTCGGAGCCGATGACGTGGTCGAACATCGGCAGCAGACCGAGGGTGCCGAGCAGTGAGCGCGCCCGGGGACCGCTCTTGCCGGTGGCGATCGCGGTCCGCAGCCCGCGGGCGCGCAGCGCGGCGAGCACCTCCGGTACGCCCTCGAAGACCCGCACCTCGTGCGCGAGGCGCTGGCTCTCCTTGACGAACGGCTCCTCCATCTCCGGAGGCAGCCCCATGATCCGCATGATGTCCGGGAAGTACCGACCCATGTGCCCGCAGTACTCCTCGAACGGGATCGGTCCCGGTCCGACGACGGTCGTGTAGGCGTGCGCGAAGGCCTGCCGCATCACGCCGAAGCTGTCGACGATCACTCCGTCCAGATCGAAGACCACCGCCTGCCTGCCCGCGAGACTCAGCGCGCCGTCCACGTCGGCTCCCTCCACGCGACTTCCTCCGGTGATCGTTCCGACCCTGCCGGGCCCGGTGTGACACCCCTCGCCGAGGCGTAGATGCGTTCGACGAGGCCGATGGTGTGCCGTGCGGCCCGTCCTCCCCTTCCCGGCGCGGCCGGGTCCCGCAGCTGTCCGGGAAGCGCGTCGACCTGGCGGTCGTACTCCGTGCCGAGGGGTTCGTCCGGCAGGGGTACGGTGCTCGACTCGCCGCCACGTGTGAGCGTCAACACCGGGGCCGGTACCCGGTTGGGGCTGAAGCCGAAGGTGCAGCGCAACTCGGCCGTTCCCGCGCTGCCGTGGACCTCGACGGTCGTGACGTCGACCGGCGCGTGCGAGGCCCAGCAGGTGTGCAGCGACACCGAGACTCCGCCTTCGGTCACGAGGAAGGCGCGCACGGTGTCCTCGACGTCGCCGCCGGGCACCCCGTCATGTCCCGGTGCCGCGCCGTCGGGCTCGTCCCCGCGCCATCCGGCCTGCCAGGTACGGCCGCTCACATGGTCGGCCGACACGGTGGCGCCGACCTGCTCGAAGGTGACGGGTCCGAGCAGCAGCGCCAGCGTGTCGAGCAGATGCCAGCCCAGATCGACGAGCACACCGCCGCCGGACAGGGCCCGCCGTGTGAACCAGCCCCGGCCGCCGGGCACTCCGCGCGCCCGTACCCACGACAGGTTCACGTGCCGTATCTCGCCGAGGGAGTCGACGACGGACCGCAGGGCCTGGATGTCCGCGCGATGGCAGGCCGCGCTGCCGGCCAGGAGGACCGCGCCGCCCGCGCGTTCGGCCTCGGCGAGCCGGTCGGCCTCGCCCGTCGTGAGGCACACGGGCTTCTCCAGGAAGACCGGGATGCCCTTACGGAGCAGCTTCTCGGCGACCGGGGCGTGCGCGTGGTTGGGGACCGCCACCACGGCCAGGTCTGCGAGGTCCGGGGTGAGGTCGTCCACGTCGGCCAGGACGGGGACGCCGTACGTCCGGTGCTCGTCCGCCGGATCGGGCTCGACGACCGCCGTGAGCCGGAACGCGGGGTGTGCGTCCAGCCTGGGCAGCCAGATCGTACGGCCGGCCCAGCCAAGGCCGACCACCGCGACCCGGACGCTCACGACCCGGCCAGGACGGCGGCCACCGCGTCGGCGATGGCCCGCATCTGGTCCTCGCTGCCGAGCAGGGTGCGGTGGTGCAGCCAGACGCAGTCGCGCATGAGCGCTTCCGCGTTGGGGCAGCGGCGCGCGATGGCCTCGGCGGACTCGTCGGGCGCTCCGGTCTCCCAGAACCCCTCGCAGCGGTAGATGGCGCGGAACGCGATGAACGCGGGTACACCGCGCTCGATCAGCGCGTCGACGACAGCGTTGCGGTGCTCCTCGGTGATGCCGGGGATGCGGAACATCGCCATGTAGTGGGGGTTGCGGGTGCAGCGGCCGTCGCCGCCCTGCGGGACCACACCGGGGATGTCCGCGAGCAGCCGCGCGAGCAGGGGCCAGCGCTGTTCGCGGGTCTCGATCTGCGAGTCGAGGCGGGCGAGCTGGGCCCGCAGCACGGCCGCGGAGAACTCGTTCATACGGAAGTTGGAGCCGGACGTGCGGTGGAAGTAGCCGCGGTCCGTGGGCGGGCGGCCGCAGCTGTGCCGCAGGAAGCCCTCCTCGTACCGCGCGGCGTCCGGGAAGACCACGGCGCCGCCCTCACCCGCGGTCATGAGCTTTCCGTTCTGGAAGCTGAACGCGGCGACGGAGCCGAGCGCGCCGACCCGGCGGCCCTGCCATTCGGCGCCGTGCGCGTGCGCGGCGTCCTGCAGCAGGTCCACGCCGGCGTCGTCGGCCAGCTTGGCGAGGCCGTCCATGTCGGCGACGAGTCCCGCCATGTGCACGGGCATGATCACGCGGGTCCGGTCGGTGATCGCGGCCTCGGTCGCGGCGACGTCGATGCAGTAGGTGTCCGGGTCCACGTCGACCGGGACGGCGACGGCGCCGAGCCGCTGGGCCGCCTGCGAGGAGGAGATGAACGTGAACGCCGGCACGATCACCTCGTCGCCGGGACCGACCCCGAGCACCTGGAGCGCGAGTTCCAGCGCGTGGGTTCCCGTCGTCACCATCAGCGCGTGCTCGGCCCCGTGGTATGCGGCGAACTCCTGCTCCAGGAGCTTCACCTCGTTGCCGCCCATGCGCCACCACTGGCCCTGCTCCAGGGCGCGGCTCAGCGCGGCACGTTCCGCGTCGTCGTACTGCGGCCACGCCGGGAATTCGATGCTCGTCACATCCGGCCTTTCTCGTTGAGGGTTTGGCAGGCGCTAGCAGATTAGGCAGGGAATTACGAGACACGAAACCCCCTACACACCCCCCTGAAATCCCCTGCATTTCTCCCTTGCAGACTCTTTGGGTATTGTCCCCACGCCTTTTCTGGTGAGCTGGTGGGCGACGGCCTGAAGTGCCCTCCGTATTCCCCTTCGTATGCGAGGTGTTCCTTGAGTGAAGTGCTGTTGCTGAACGGCCCCAATCTGGGGATCCTCGGCCGCCGCGAGCCCGAGATCTACGGCACGGACACGCTGGCCGACATCGAGAAGTACGTCGCCGAGGAGGTCGCCGAGGCCGGCTGGCGGGTGCGTTCCCTCCAGTACGACGGCGAGGGCGAGATGGTGCGGGCCGTGCAGGACAACTACGACACGGTCGGCGCGATCGTGAACCCGGGCGCCCTGATGATCGCGGGCTGGAGCCTGCGGGACGCTCTCGCCAACTACCCGCGGTCGTGGGTGGAGGTCCATCTGTCGAACGTGTGGGCACGGGAGCAGTTCCGGCACGAGTCGGTCCTCGGCCCGATCGCCACCGGTGTCGTCTTCGGTCTCGGAGCCGACGGCTACCGGCTCGCGGCCCGGGCGCTCGTGCTGCGCGCCCGATCCCACGACACGGAAGGCGGCTCCGTCGCATGAAGTTCGGACTGTTCTACTCGCACCAGCTGCCCCGGCCGTGGGCGGAGGACTCCGAACGGCGCCTCATGGACGAGACGCTGGACCAGATCGAGCTGGCGGACCGGCTCGGATACGACCACGTGTGGTGCTCCGAGCACCATTTCCTGGAGGAGTACTCGCACCTCAGCGCGCCTGA
This sequence comes from Streptomyces sp. MA5143a, assembly GCF_900290235.1. GTDB lineage: Bacteria > Actinomycetota > Actinomycetes > Streptomycetales > Streptomycetaceae > Streptomyces. The sequence continues at coordinate 2,072 of NZ_OLMK01000053.1, read as the reverse complement.
GCTGTTCCTGGCGGCGGTGAGCCAGCGGACCCGCCGCATCCGGATCGGTCAGGGCATCGCGACCCTGCCGCCGGCGTTCAACCCGACCGCCAGGGCCGCGGAACGGGCCGCCACCCTGGACCTGCTGTCGGGCGGGCGGTACGACTTCGGCACCGGTGAGTCGACCACCCTCATGGAGCTGGCCGGGTTCGGAATCGACCCGGCCACCAAGCGCGACCAGTGGGCGGAGGCGCTGGACGCGGTCACGCGCATGTTCGTCGAGGAGCCCTTCGCCGGCTACGACGGCACGTATGTGTCCATGCCGCCCCGCAATGTGCTGCCCAAGCCGGTCCAGAAGCCGCACCCTCCGCTGTGGATGGCCTGCGGCAGCCGCGAGGCGATCCTCACGGCGGGCCGCAAGGGGCTCGGTGCCCTGAACTTCTCGTTCGCCGAGCCCGCAGAGACCCGCAAGTGGGTCGACGCCTACTACGCGACGATCGCCTCCGAGGAGTGCGTGCCCGCCGGCTTCGCGGTGAACCCGCAGGTGGCGGCCGTCCTCCCGATGCTGTGTCATCCGGACGAAGCCACGGCCGTCGAACGGGCCGCCGACGGCGTGCAGTTCTTCACCTACGGGCTCGGCCACTACATCGCCTTCGGTGACCACGCCCCCGGCCGTACACGGTTGTGGGAGGAGTTCCAGCGGGACCGCCGCAAGTACGGCATGGGCCGCGCCGCGATGGGCGGGCTGGGCGGCGAGCTCGGCAACCCCGCCCGCGGCGCGATCGGCACCCCGGAGCAGATCCGGCGATACCTGCGGTCGCAGGAGGAGGCCGGCCTTGACCAGGCGATCCTCATCGTGCAGGGCGGCGGCATGGAGCACGAGCACATCTGTGAGTCCCTGGAGCTGTTCGCGCGGGAGGTGATGCCGGAGTTCCAGGAGCGCGACGAACAGGCCCGCGCCCAGAAGCTCGCGCGCCTCCAGCCCGCCATCGACGCGGCGCTCGCCCGGCGTGAACCGCCCAGGAGGGCCGACCCCGACTACCGCGTGCGGTCGCGCAGGCCGGTATGACGGGCACGGAAGCGAACCGGACCGACGCCGATGTGATCGTGGTCGGCTACGGCCCGGTGGGACAGCTGCTGTCGGTGCTGCTTGCGGCGAAGGGCCGGCGGGTGCTGGCGCTCGAACGCTGGGAGAAACCCTACGAGTTGCCGAGGGCCACCAGCTTCGACGGCGAGACGGCGAGGATCCTCGCCAGGGCGGGCATCGCGCCCTCCTTCGCCCGCCTCGGCGAACCGGCCGACGCCTACGACTGGCGCAACGCCGACGGAAAGACCCTGCTGCGCATCGAGTTCGCGCGGCAGGGCCGCTACGGCTGGCCGGACGCCACCACGATGCACCAGCCGAACCTCGAAGCGGCACTCATCTCGCGCGGCGCGGAGCTGGGCACCCTGACGGTCGTGCGCGGGCACGCGGTCACGGACATCACCGAGCACGGCGACCGTGTGATGGTGTCCGCGGGCGCCACCGGGACGTTCACGGCGTCCTGGGTGGTGGGCTGCGACGGCGCCAACAGCTTCGTACGCGACCGGATGGGCGTGCCTGTCACCGACCTCGGATTCTCCTACGACTGGCTGCTGTGCGACGTGTCCCTGCACGAGCCGCGCACGTTCAGCCCGGCCAACGTGCAGATCTGCGACCCGGCACGGCCGAGGACGGTGGTCGCGAGCGGGCCCGGCCACCGCCGCTGGGAGTTCATGCGGCTGCCCGGGGAGAGCGTGGCCGACCTCGACCGCGAGGATGTGGCGTGGAGGCTCCTCGCCCCCTTCGACGTCACTCCGGACAACGCGGACCTGCTGCGCCACCACGTCTACGGCTTCCGCGCGCTGACGGCGGACCGGTGGCGCGCGGGCAGGCTGCTGCTCGCGGGCGACGCCGCCCACCTCATGCCGCCGTTCGCGGGTCAGGGAATGTGCTCGGGCGCCCGGGACGTGCTGAACCTGTCGTGGAAACTCGATCTGGTCCTCTCCGGCGCGGCGGACGAAGCTCTGCTCGACACGTACACCGAGGAACGGCTGCCCCACGTACGGGAACT
>NZ_OLMK01000062.1 GCF_900290235.1 Streptomyces sp. MA5143a | reverse complement strand
GGCAGACGACGCTACTTTCGCAACGCGCCCTAGGCGCCCCGCCCTCACAACTTCGGCAGCCCAAGAATCCGCTCGCCCACGATGTTCCGCTGAATCTCCGACGTCCCCGCCGCGATCGTGTACGACAACGAACTGAGCCGATCGAGCACCCACGCCCGCCCGAGATCGACCCCCTCCGGCCCCAGCACCTCCGCCGCCGCGTCGTACAGCTCCTGCCGGGCCCGCGAGTACCTCAGCTTGAAGACCGAACCCCCCACCCCCGGCACCCCTCCGGAGGACTCCGCCTCGCTGACGTTCCACTGGGTGAGCCGCCACAGCGTCCGGAACTCCGCGTTGAGCCGTCCGAGCCGCCGCCGGACCTCGGGGTCGTCCCACCGCCCGTTGGCCCGTGCCTCCTCCGCGACCTCCCCCAACACCCGTCGGCAGGCGACGACTTCGCCCACGAAGGCCGTGCCCCGCTCGAACGACAGGGTCACCATGGTCACGCGCCAGCCGTCGTTCTCCTCGCCGACCCGGTTGGCGACCGGGACGCGGACCTCGTCGAGGAACACCTCGGCGAACTCGGTGGACCCGGCGAGCGTGCGCAGCGGCCGTACGGTCACCCCGGGCGCGTCCATGGGCATGGCCAGCCACGAGATGCCCCGGTGCTTCGGCGCCGACGGGTCGGTCCGCACCAGCAGCTCGCACCAGTCGGCGACCTCCGCGTGGGAGGTCCAGATCTTGGATCCGGTGACCACATAGTCGTCGCCGTCGCGGTGGGCGCGCGTGCGCAGCGCCGCGAGGTCGGATCCGGCGTCCGGTTCGCTGAACCCCTGGCACCACACCTCCTCGCCGCGCAGCACCGGCGGCAGCCAGCGCGCCCGCTGCTCGGCGGTGCCCTCGGCGGCGATGGTGGGCCCCGCGTGCAGCAGTCCGACGAAGTTGGCGCCGACATAGGGGGCGCCGGCCTTCTCGGTCTCCTCCAGGAAGATCAGCCGGACGGTCGGGGAGGCGTCCCAGTGGACGTGGGCGTACCCGGCGTCGTACAGCGTCCGCTGCCAGCCGAGGTCGTACGCGCGCCGTGCGGGCCAGTCGTCGGGGGACGGCTTCGGCGGCAGGGTGGGCAGGACCTTCGCCAGCCACTCCCGCAGCCCGGCCCGGAACTCCTCCTCCTCGGGGCTGTACGCGAGATCCATGACCGGGGGCCGCCCGTCACTTGTCGAGGTCGAGGTCGAGCATGCGGATCGCGTTGCCGCGCATGAGCTTGTAGACCGTCTCGTCGTCGAGGCCCTTCACATGGTCGAGGGCGACCTCCTTGGTGTGCGGGAAGGTCGAGTCGACGTGCGGGTAGTCCGTCTCGAAGGTCGCGTTGTCCCGGCCGACGACGTCCAGCGAGGCGACGCCGTGCTTGTCGCGGAAGAAGCAGCAGAACATCTGCCGGTAGTAGTACGTCGACGGCGGCTCGGGGATCAGATCGCGGACGCCGCCCCAGGCACGGTGCTCCTCCCACACGTCGTCCGCCCGTTCGAGCGCGTACGGGATCCAGCCCATCTGGCCCTCGCTGTAGGCGAGTTTGAGGCGGGGGAACCGCACCAGGACGCCGCTGAAGAGGAAGTCCATCATCGAGGCCATCGCGTTGTTGAAGGACAGCGAGGCCTGGACGGCGGGCGGGGCGTCGGGGGAGGCGGCGGGCATCTGGGAGCTGGACCCGATGTGCATGTTGACGACGGTGCCGGTGTCCTGGCACACCGCGAAGAACGGGTCCCAGTAGCCGGAGTGGATGGAGGGCAGTCCCAGGTGGGTGGGGATCTCGGAGAAGGTGACGGCCCGGACGCCGCGAGCGGCGTTGCGGCGGATCTCGGCGACGGCCAGGTCGATGTCCCACAGCGGGATCAGGCACAGCGGGATCAGCCGGCCGCCGCTGTCGCCGCACCACTCCTCGACCATCCAGTCGTTGTAGGCGCGCACGCAGGCCAGGGCGACCTCCTTGTCGTGCGCCTCGGCGAAGGTCTGCCCGCAGAAACGGGGGAACGAGGGGAAGCAGAGGGAGGCCTCGACGTGGTTGAGGTCCATGTCGGCCAGCCGGGCCTTGGGGTCCCAGCACCCGCGCCGCATCTCCTCGCGGGTGATGCCCTCCAGGGTCATCTCGTCGCGGTCGAAGCCGACGGCCGCGATGTTGCGCTTGTACGGGAACTTCAGGTCCTCGTAGATCCACCAGTCGGTCGGCTGACCCTCGGGGTCCATCGTGATCTGGTACTTCCCGGCGACATAGGCGAGCTCGCCGATACCGGCGGTCAGCGGTCGGGGGCCGCGCTCCCGGTACTTCCGCGGCAGCCAGGTCTCGAAGAGGTGTGCGGGCTCGATCACATGGTCGTCGACGCTGATGATGCGGGGCAGTTCGGTCATGGATCCCCCACTCGATATCACTGACACCCCATATCTGATGGACCGTCAGATCCTTGTCGAGCAGGTTAGTGGCACACCCCTGGACCGACAAGGCGCCCCGGCCTACGCTCTGCCCACTATCTGACAGCTCGTCAGCTCAATGGACGAGTCCTCCAGGCAGGGGGCCGCTGTGAACGAAACCGCCCACGCGCTCGGCACGTCCCGCACCCTCTGGGAACTCCTCGACCGCCGCGCCGCGCTCACCCCCGACCGGCCCGTCCTCCTCCAGGACGACCGCACCCTGAGCTTCGGCGAGCTGCGCTCCCGCGCCGAACGGGTGGCGGCGGGCCTGTACGCAAGGGGCGTACGCCCCGGCACGGTCGTCGCCTGGCAACTGCCCACACGCATCGAGACGGCCCTGCTGTCCTTCGCCCTGGCCCGCCTCGGTGCCGTGCAGTCCCCGGTCATCCCCTTCTACCGGGACCGCGAGGTCGGCTTCGCACTCCGGGAGTCGAAGGCGGAGTTCTTCGCCGTACCGGGCGAGTGGCGCGGGTTCGACCACACCGGGATGGCGCGGCGGCTGGGTGCCCGGGGGGTCTTCGAGGCGTACGACGCCCTCCCGGACGGCGATCCTGCGGTCCTGCCCGCCCCGCCGGCCGACGGCACCTCCGTACGCTGGATCTACTGGACCTCCGGCACCACCTCCGACCCGAAGGGCGTCCTCCACACGGACCGCTCCCTCATCGCGGGTGGCTCCTGCCTCGCCCACGCGCTCCGCCTGACCGGCGACGACGTGGGCTCGATCGCCTTCCCGTACGCGCACATAGGCGGCCCGGACTACATGGTGATGCTCCTGCTGTACGGGTTCCCGGCCGTGCTGTTCGAGCACTTCGCGCTGCCCGCCGCGCTGGACGGCTACCGCAAGCACGGGGTGACGGTCGCGGGTGGGTCGACGGCGTTCTACTCGATGTTCCTCACCGAGCAGCGCAAGCAGCCGGGGGTCCCGGTCGTCCCCTCGCTGCGGCTGCTCGCGGGCGGCGGCGCGCCGAAGCCGCCCGAGCTCTACCACTCCGTCGTACGGGAGATGGGCGTGCAGCTGACCCACGGGTACGGCATGACGGAGGTCCCGATGATCACGATGGGGGCGCCGGACGACTCCGCGGAGAACCTCGCGACCACGGAGGGGCGTCCGCCGGAGGGGATGGAGATACGGATCGTCGACGGCGAGGTGCGGTTGAGGGGAGAGGCCGTCTGCCGCGGTTATCTGGACCCGGAGCAGTCGGCGGCGGCGTTCGACGCGGACGGGTTCTTCGTCACGGGCGACCTGGGCCGGCTGACGGACAGCGGGCACCTGGTGCTGACCGGGCGGCTGAAGGACGTGATCATCCGCAAGGGCGAGAACATCTCCGCCAAGGAGATCGAGGACCTGCTGCACCGCCACCCGGGGGTGCGGGACGTGGCGGTGATCGGACTGCCGGACACCGAACGCGGGGAACGGGTCTGCGCGGTCCTGGAACAGCCGCCCGAGGCCGAGGCGCTGACCCTGGCGGCGGTGACGTCGTATCTGCGCGCGGAAGGGCTCTCCGTCCACAAACTGCCGGAGCAGGTGGAGATCGTGGACGCCCTGCCGCGCAACGAGACCCTGCGGAAGGTCCTCAAGTACAAACTGCGCGAACGCTATGCGTGAACCGGCCGGAAGGGGTCACGAACCGGACCGGATAGGACCGGATAGCAACGGACAGGACCATGCCGGACCGGACCCGATCGGACGGGACCCCTCCGGTGATCACTCCGGCACGGTGAAGTAGCGGGCGAACGCGGTCACGACCTCCACCTCGTCGACCTTCCCGTCGGTGTTGGTGTCGAGGGTGGCGGCCGTGGCGGTGGCGATGTGCTCGGGCACGCCGAGCGCCTTGAGGATGCGGGCGGTCTCGTCGACCGTGGCCGAGCCGTCCCCGTCGGCGTCCGCGACGGCGAGGGCCGCGTGCAGGAAGGGGCGGGCGATCTCGGCGAACCGCTCGGGGTTGTCGCGCAGCCGCTTGACCGCGCCGTTCACGAACTCGTCGCGGGTGATGCGCTGGTCGCCGTCCCGGTCCGCTATCCCGGCCATGCCCTGCCAGAAGGCCTCCGCGCCGCCGTACAGGGCCTGGCCCTTGTCCGAACGGGCGGGAGTGCCGAACTCGTTGAGCACCGCCTTGCTCGCCGCGCTGAAGTCCTCGCGGTCGATCCAGCCGTTGCCGTCCTGGTCGAAGGTGGCGAACCGGGCGGCGATCCGGCGCTCGTACTCGCTGCTGACCATGTTCTTTCGGGCCCGCCTTACGTCGAGTGGAATGCTTGATCCATGCCTGTCGGTGTTCCTCGCACGGAGCGTACGACGTCCGCGCGCGGTACGGAGCGCGAAAGCGACGCTTGTACCAAGACTGCGGGAATTCCGGGACAACTGTGTGGCACCCGGGACACGGGTGGGCGCGGGGAGGACGGGCCGGTGGAGCCGGTGGTGATCAGGCCGAGAGGGCGTCGGCCTCGCCCTCGGGCTCCGGTGCCACCGCCGACGTGACGTCCGGGTGCACGTCGAAGAGACGGCGGACGCCGAGGGCGGCCATGACGCGGTTGACGTGCGCGCCCTCCGTCGGACCGCCCGCCCTGCCGTCGGGCGGGAGGATCAGCCGCAGCCGTCCCCGGCAGGACCGCATGAGGCGGCGGGTGGCGATGAGGACGCCCACTCCGCTGGAGTCGCAGAAGACGACACCCGAGAGGTCGAGGACGAGACTGCGGCGGCCGTCGGCCACCGCCTCGTGCACCCGCTGACGGAGCACCGGTGAGGTCACCAGATCCATCTCACCCGACACCCGCAGCACGGCCCACTCACCCTGCTCGCCGTCGGTCACTTTGAACTCCACCGCGATGCCTCTCAGTCGCCGAACCGGAAGCCAACACACCGCTTCCTGCTGCGCGGCTGCCCCGCCGTCGTTCCATGAAACACCCCTGCTCCGCCGAAAGCGCGTGGCAACCGAGCCATTTCAGGGGCCTTTTCGGTGAGATTTACATCGAGTACGGTCGTTAGTGATCGAAAACCGATCAACAAGCGATTGAGATCGATACAAGTGCGGTTCCGAGTGGCCGTTTTCGCGCGGCGGAAACGGTGCGCGGGACCCCTGCGGACCGGTGGACGCCCATGTGGGCGGCCTGAACAGCACAGCGGAGGAGGCCTCTACCACCTTCGGCGCCACGAGGGGCGCACATTGCCATAAAGGGGCGTGCGCGGTCAGCGGTGCCGACTACATTCGAGAACCCGATGCACGCAGGCTGGACACACGGGTGCGCACGGACCGGACACAGGCTGGACGCCGGTGCACACGGGTGGGACTCAGTGCGGGACGACGGCTCGGCCAAGGGCCGGCCGGAACGGCCCGCGACAGGAACGGCGCAGGCCAGAGCAGGGTGAGGGGGCCGTATGGCGACGCAGGACGCACCGCCCCGGTGGGACCTGAGGATGCGGCAGCGGCTGACGTGCGGCGAGGCGGCCGCGCTCGGTGAGCTGTACGACCGGTTCGCTTCGCTCGTGCACGGTCTCGCCCACCGCGTCCTGGACGACGAGCGGGCCGCCGACGGCATCACCCGCGAGGTGTTCGTCCGGATCTGGGAGAACCCCGAGGCGTACGACCCCAAGCAGGGGCCCCTGCGCTCGTGGATCGCCGCACTCAGCCACCGGCTGGCCGTGCAGCGGCTGCGGGCCAACGAGACCGCCGCGCTCGCGCAGGGCGGCGAGGGCAGCGCCGAGGAGCTGGAGCGCAAGGTCCACCAGGCGTCGGTCGCCGCCCGCGCCGACTACATAGTGCAGGCCATGCCCACGCCGTTGCGGGCCGCACTCGAACTGGCGTACTTCCAGCGGCGCGACTACCGGCGGACCGCGGCCGACCTGGGCGTCACCGAGGACGAGGCCCGCCGCCGCCTCCGCCTCGGCCTCCAACTCCTCGCCACGGCCCACGACACCCGCCCCTCCGGTACCCCACCCGAACCCGGAGGTACGACGTGAACGACGCGACGAACGCCTCCGGCGCGGCGCCGGTACCCGGCCCCTCCCCCCTCGTGCTGGAGCACCGGGTGTTGAAGGCGTTGCTCGGGGCGTGGGCGTTGGCCGTGTGTTCGGGGGACGAGGCTGCGGCCGTGGAGGAGCATCTCGGGGTGTGCGGCGGGTGCGCGGACGAGGCGCGGCGGCTGCGGGAGGCCGTGGGCCTGCTGCACCCGCCGGAGAGCCTCGACCTCGACCCGTCGCTGCGCACCCGGGTCCTGCGGAGCTGCCTGGACCGCCGTGCGCCCCGTATCCCCGTACCGGCCTGGGCGGCGCCGTACGACGCGGAGGCGGCCCGGCTCGACGCGCTGTTGCAGGACATCGACGACACCGACTGGCACGCGCCCGTGCGGCTCCGCTGGTTCGAGGGCGACGGCCCGGTGACCCGGCGGACGACCGTCGCCGGGGTCATCGCGCACCTGCTGACCGTCGACGGTCTCGTGGCGACCTCGCTGGGGCTGGAGGACCCGCTGGAGCACCTGGCGGCGGCCCCGGACAGCCGTGCTCCCGACGCGCGCACCGAGGCGTACTGGAAGGCCGCGCACCTCCCGCCCGGCCGCGCGATCCGCGGGCCCTGGCGGGAGCAGAGCCACGACATCGTCCGTACGACGTCGTTCAGGGGCGGCGGCCCCGAGGAAGCCGTCGGCCACGAGGACGCGGAGGGGTCCGGGCGGCTCGTCGTCTCGTACGGCGGGTTCGAGCTGCCGCTGCGGGACGCGATGCTCGACCGGGCGTTCGAGTGCTGGATCCACGCGGAGGACATCGCGGAGGCGGTGGACTACCCGTACACGGCGCCCTCGGGACGTCATCTGCACGGGATGATCGACCTCGCGGCCCGGATGCTGCCCCTGGTGCTGGCCGAGCGCCGGCGCACGGGCCTCGCGTCACGGTCGCCCGCGGCGGGCCGCCATCTCGTGTCGGTCGGCGCGCCCGGACGCAGTCTCCGTCTGGAGATCGAGGGTTCCGGCGGCGGCGAGTGGCTCATCCCGCTGGACTCCCCCGCCGCGGTCGGTTCCCCGGAGCACGAGGTCGCGCACGTCGCCCTCGACGGCGTCGAGTTCTGTCGGCTCGCCGCGGGCCACGTCCCTCCCGAGGAGGCCGCGGCCGGCCAGACGGGCGACCGCGACGCCATCCGGGACGTCCTCTTCGCGGCGGCGTCCATGAGCCGCATGTGACCGGACAGGCCGGGGAGGCGGGCCGGTCAGGGGCGGGGTGCGGGGCGCAGACGACCGGGAACCGCGCGAGCGATCACGCATGCGCCGCGGCCGCCCCGCGACTCCGCCGTGCCCTCGGCTACGCGAACACCACCGTCCGGCGGCCGTTCATCAGGATGCGGCGCTCGGCGTGCCACTTGACCGCGCGGGCCAGGGCCTGGCACTCCACGTCCCGGCCGATCGCGACGAGCTCCTCCGGGGTCACCCCGTGGCCGACCCGCTCGACCTCCTGCTCGATGATCGGCCCTTCGTCGAGGTCGGCGGTGACGTAGTGCGCCGTCGCCCCGATGAGCTTCACGCCCCGGGCGTGCGCCTGGTGGTACGGCTTCGCGCCCTTGAAGCTCGGCAGGAACGAGTGGTGGATGTTGATGATCCGCCCGCTGAGCTGCTTGCAGAGGTCGTCCGACAGCACCTGCATGTACCGGGCGAGCACCACCAGCTCGACCTTCTCCTGCCGGACGAGCTCCAGCAGCCGCGCCTCGGCCTCGGCCTTGGTGTCCTTCGTGACCGGGATGTGGTGGAAGGGGATGTCGTAGGAGGCCACCAGCTCGGCGAAGTCCGTGTGGTTGGACACGACCGCCGCGATCTCGACCGGCAGGGCCCCGATCCGTGCCCGGAACAGCAGGTCGTTCAGGCAGTGCCCGAACTTGCTGACCATCAGGACCACGCGCATCCTGTCCTCGGCGCGGTTGATCTGCCAGTCCATGTGGAAGGAGTCGCCGATCGCCGCGAAGCTCGCCCGGAGCTTGTCCAGGCTCACCGGGGCCTCCGCCGAGAAGTGGACGCGCATGAAGAACAGACCCGTGTCGTGGTCGCCGAACTGCTGGCTGTCCTCGATGTTGCAGCCGGTCATGAAGAGGTAGCTCGACACGGCGTGCACGATGCCCTGCTTGTCGGGGCAGGAGAGGGTGAGGACGTACTGGTCGGCGGGCGCCGCGGCGGGAGTGGGCTGCGCGTTCATGCCCGACAGGGTCCCATATGGCGTACCCATGTCGGCAATCGTCCCGCGGACCGGAACGGACCGGCTACGCCGCCCGCGTCATGATCCGCAGCACCTCCAGCGTGCGCGGCGGTGTGTCCGGGTCCTCGCCGTCGCTCACCGTCAGGCGCACATGGGCCTCGCGGGCCGCCCGGACCGCCTCGGGCCACGCGGGGTGGTCGAGGTACGCGGAGACGGGGGCGTCCGGCCCCACCTGGTGCATGATCCGCAGTACGCGCAGCACGGCGGTGTCGACGAGCGCTGCCTCCTGGGCGTCGCGGAAGATCGCGCCCACGTACTTTTCCGCGGACCAGTTGTCCAGCCAGGTGTCCTCGACCAGGCGGTACACGGCGTCGGTGACGTCACCGTAGCCGTCGACGCCGGCCAGCCAGACGTCCCGCTGGAACACCGGATCGGAGAGCATGTGCAGCGCGGAGCGCACATTGCTGCGCCAGCGCCACCAAGGCATGTCGTTCAGTGGCATGCCGCCCATGGTGGATGAGCGACGCCCACGACGGGAAGAGGTCTCCGAACCTTGGACGGTCATCGCTCCCGCGTTCCTCTCTGCACTCTCTCGAAAATACGATCGTAGCTCCCCGCAATTCACCTCCCGGTCACCTTCCGTTGACCGATCGTCACGCCCGGGTTGGTCATGTGACGGAATCGTGCGGAGCCATGACCGGCAGGCGACGCACCCCAGTAGACCGTCCCAGGCCCCACCGTCCCCGTGGTTTCCGCCGTACCTGGACGAAACGGGCAGGTACCGCGAGAGTCGTCGCACTGGCGCTGTCCGCGTCGCTCGCCGCCGGGTGCGGGGTCGTGTCCGGCGTCACGGGGGATTCGGGGGACGGCCCCATCACCGTCATGACCTGGGCGCCGGAGAAGACCCCCGCCACCAACAAGCCCGGCATGCCCGCCATGGCCAAGGCGTACGCCCGCTGGATCAACGCGGGCGGCGGGATCAACGGCCGTGAGCTGCGCGTCCTCACCTGCAACGACCACAACGACACCGTGGGCGCCGCGCGGTGCGCCCGCCGCGCGGCGAAGGAGGACGCCGTCGCCGTCGTCGGCTCCTACAGCCAGCACGGCCGCTCCTTCCTCGCCCCGCTGGAGTCCGCCGGCATCCCCTACATCGGCGGCTACGGCGTGACGGACGACGAGTTCTCCAGCGCCCTGTCCTACCCGGTCAACGGCGGCCAGGCCGCGCTCATGGCCGGCCTCGGTGAGCAGCTCGCGCGCGCCTGCGGCCCCGTGGCCCTCGTCCGCCCCGACTCCATAGCGGGCGACCAGTTTCCGCTGCTGCTGAACTCGGGGCTGCGCTCCGGGGGCCACCGGGGGGCCGAGGACCAGCTGGCCGCCGAGGACGCGACCGAGTACGCGGAGCACGCCCGGCAGGCGCTGCGGCGGGCCTCCGGCGACCCGGTGAAGCGGGGGTGCGTGGTGCCCGCGCTCGGCGACCGCACCTCCACGTTCATGGACTCGTTCCGCCGGGACCGCAAGGACTACCCCGCCGTGCGCACCGCCTCCGTGCTCGGCAGCGTCGACCAGTCCCTCGTCGACGCGACCGGCGGCAGGTCGGGGCCGTACGAGGGGACGTACGTCACCGGCTGGTACCCGGTGGAGACCGACAAGCGCTGGGACCGGATGAAGAAGGTGATCCGCGAGCACGCCTTCGACGACAACCGGATCGACCCGGCGGACCCCGGGGTGCAGACCACCTGGATCGCGTACACCGTGCTGACGTCCGTCATCGAGAGGATCGACGACCGCGAGGTCACCGCGCAGGCGATCCGCCACGCCCTCGACAACGGGATGAGGGTCACCACGGGTGGGCTGACCCCGCCGCTGACCTGGCGCTTCGAGGATTTGATCGCCGCCGCCGGCTTCCCCCGCCTGATCAACCCCGAGGTCACCTTCCAGGTGGTCCGCAAGGGCCGCCTGGTCGCCGCCCGCGAGGGCTTCGTGAACGTCGAGAAGACCCTCGTCGACGCGGAGCTGTGACCGGCCGGGGCCTGCCCTCCTGACGGCCGCCGGGCCAGGAGGGGCGCTGGCCGGACCCGGCCTAGAGCTGGCCCGCCTGTCGTTGGGTCAGGCCGTACTTGCCGGCGATGCCGTTCCACAGCTGCGCGGCCTTCGTCTTCTCGGCGCTCGCCGTGCTGCTGGCCTGGTTGCCCGCCTGGGTCTCGGGCGTGGAGCGGGCCTGGCCCCGCTTGCAGAGCTTCCTCTTGCCGGCGACCTGGTCGGCCCACGCGGCGTAGTGGTTGTCGGCGGACGCGGAGGCCTGCCACGCCTTGGTGAGCGAGGTGGTCAAGGCGGCGTTGTCGGGCAGCTTGTCGACGGACAGTTCGCCGAGCTTGGTGACGAGGTCGTTGCGCTGCTTGGCCGCGTTGCGCAGATCGGTGGCGGCCTGTCCCAGGTTGGTGCAGGACCGGATGTTCCCGACCGCCTTGATCACGCTGTTGCGGCTGTTGCCGCTGTCCGCGAGCAGCTTGTCCAGCGCGACCGCCTGCTCCTTGGCCGGGTCGGCCGCCTCGGCCGACGACTCCTCGGCCGACGGCTCGGACGCCGTCACGGTCTTGTCGTCGCCCTGCCCCTGGTCGTCCTTGCCGCCGCTCGCCATCAGGGCTCCGGCCCCGATGCCGAGAACGGCGATCCCGATGCCCACGGCGGCGATCAGCGGCACCTTGGAGCGCGTACGGCCGCCCCCCGAGCCCCCGCCGTCACGTCTCGCGGTGGCCCGCCCGGACTGACCTCCGTGGCCACCCGGACCACCGGGGCCACCGGGGCCGCCGGGGCCGCCGTGACTGCCAGGACCACCGGGACCCTGCGGCGCCTGCGCGCCGTACGGCTGCTCGATCCTCGGCATCTGCTGCGTGGCCCCGGCAGGTCCGGCGCCCGCGGGCTCGCTGCGGAAGAGGCTGTCGAACACGTCCGGCTGCTGCTGCGGCGCACCGTACGCCTGGGGCCGGTCCGGGGCCTGGGCCTGCGGCTGGGCGGCCACCGGCGGTATGTACTGGGTGGGCTCGGCGTCCGGGTTCGCGGTGGGCGGCAGGGGCCCGGCACCGTGGTCCGGGACCCGCCCGAGGTACGCCGTCGCGTCCGCCGACGCCTCCGGCGGCAGCGCGCCCGGCCCCACCGGCGGCAGGAACTGGGTGGCGGCCTCCGGAGCCGCGGGCACCGGCGGTATGTACTGCGTAGCCGCCTCGTCCCCGGGCAGCGGACCGGCGGACGGCACCGGCGGAAGGAACTGGGTGGCGCCCTCGTCCAGCGGCGGCGCCGACGGCACGGGCGCCCCGCCCGACGCGAGCGACACCTCTCCCGCGACCGGCGGCAGCGGCATCCCGGAAGCACCCCCGGCATACCCGTCGCCCGCGTAGAGCCCCTGCGCCGCCCCTGGCGCGCCGTACGCGCCCTGCGACCCGCCCTGCGCCCCGTACGCGGCCTGCGAAGTCCCTTCCGCCCCGTAACCGGCCCGGGACGCCTCCTGCGTTCCGTATCCGCCCCGGGACCCGTGACTTCCGTACGCGGCTTGCGCGGCCCCGTCGCTTCCGTACCCGCCCTGCGACGACCCGTCGCTTCCGTATCCGGCCTGCGACGACCCGTCGCTTCCGTACCCGGCCTGCGCCCCCTCGGCCCCGTACCCGGCCTGGGACGGCCCGCCCGTGCCGTAGCCGGTCTGAGTCCCCTCGGCCCCGTACCCGCCCTGCGAAGGCCCCTCCGGGGGCAGCGGCGGGGCGCCTGCCCGAGCGCTCTGGTCGCCCCACTCGGGGGCGCCGCCCCAGGAGCCGGCGGGCGGCTGGTCCCGCACGTCCCGCGCGTCATGACCGCCCTGGTTCCACCGCGGGGCCGACGCGCCGGGAGGCAGGGGAGCCGGGGGCAACTCGCTCGGGTGCAGCGGCGCCCCACCGTCGGAGGGCAGCACGATGCCTTCGCGCGCGGGCCGCGCCGAGGGCTCCTCGCCCTGTCCACTCTGCGTCACCGGGACTCCTACGAACGGGGGACTTGCGGAATCGTCGCCTCACGCTACCGGTTCCCCGTAACCACCTCAGCACCACCCGCACCCCACCGAGCGCCCCGGCCCCGGCCCCGCGAACCCCGGCCCGCCGAACCCCGGCCGCGCGGCGACCGGGCCGCCCCGCCGGCAGCACGAGCCTCAGCACGACCGGGGCCCCTCCGGCAGGAGTTACGCCGCCTGGAGCTCCATCCGCGCCCCGAACTCCCTGACCACCGCCTCCTCCCGGAACGGCTCCAGCCTCTGCTGGAGGTCCTCCAGATACTCGGCCCCCCGGTTCGACCGCAGCGACCCGAGCAGTTCCACGGCCTTCAGGCCCGAGTGGCACGCCTGCTCGACCTCGCGCTGCTGCACCTGCGCCGTGGCGAGCAGCACATAGCCGATCGCCCGCCGCCGGGCCCGCGACTCGGGATGCCTGGCCAGCGATTCCTCGGCCTGCCGCGCGGCCGCCTCCGCCTGCCCGAGATCCCGGTGGCAGTGCGCCAACTCGTCGGCGAGATACGCCTCGTCGAAGTGCCTGATCCACGTCGGGTCGTCCCCGGACGACGAGTCCGCCGCCTCCAGCGCCTCGACGGCCCGTCCGGCCGCCGCCTGCGCGGCGCGCGCGTCGCCCATCAGCGCGTGCCCCCGCGCCTCCGCCGCGTAGAACATGCATTCCGCGCGCGGTGTGGCGCGCCCACGCGCCCCTTCCTGCGCCGCCCGCGCCAACTGCGCGATCTCGCGCGGGTTTCCGAGCTGTGCGGCGAGATGGCTCATGGACGCGGCGAGCACATAGCCGCCGTACGCGCGGTCGCCCGCGGCCTGGGCGAGCCGCAGCGCCTGGATGTAGTACCGCTGGGCGAGCCCGGGTTGCCCGGTGTCGACGGCCATGTACCCGGCGAGTTCGGTCAGTCGGGACACCGCCGCGAACAACTCGCGGCCCACCGCCTCCCGGTACGAGCCGGCCAGCAGCCCCGAGACGACGCTGTTCAAGTAGTGCACGACGACGGGCCGGACATGCCCGCTGCCGTACTGGTGGTCGAGGTCGACGAGCGCCTGGGTCATCGCCGTCACGGCCGCCACGTCGGCCAGACCGACCCTCGGCCCCGCCGAGCGGGCCACCTGGGAGTCCGGCGCCGAGATCAGCCAGTCGCGGCTGGGCTCGACGAGCGCGGAGGCGGCCACGGACGACCCCGACAGGAAGTCCCGCCGGCCCACGTCGCTGCGCCACAGCTCGCAGACCTGCTCGATGGCCCCGAGGACCGTCGGCGAGAACTGGAGCCCGACGCCGGACGCGAGGTTCTTGCCGTTGGCCATGCCGATCTCGTCGATCGTGACCGTACGGCCCAGTTTGCGCCCCAGCGCCTCGGCGATGATCGCGGGAGCCCGGCCCCGCGGTTGCTGTCCGCGCAGCCAGCGCGCGACGGACGTCTTGTCGTAGCGGAGGTCGAGTCCGTGCTCCGCGCCGCACATGTTGACCCGCCGGGCCAACCCGGCGTTGGAACAGCCCGCTTCCTGGATGAGCGCCTGGAGCCGTTCGTTCGGCTGCCTGGCGACGAGCGGCCTTGCGGCCATGGCGTACCCCCTGTGGCTGTGGTGCCTGCCCACGCTTCGAGTTGACGTTCCCTTGGCGGCCGTTCCCCTTCCGACACACGGACATCCGACTCGGTGCGCGCGCCGAACGCGCGTACCGAAAGCGCATACCCAGCTGTCGAAGGGATCCGGCCTCGAAGATCAATGCCCCGCCGACATACCGAAGATGCGAGACATTCCACGATTGCCGGGGTAAACACGGATGCTGTACCCCACACGTGGCTACCCGGCTCACTCGGTGATCCCGCCCGCGCGCCCCCGGACATGCACCCATGCGCCCCGGCCAGATCGACGATGCTCTCCCCCGAACATGTGACATCCGTAACCACTGATGAGCGCTAGAGTTGTGTTCATCGTGGAAGAGACCATCGCGGGCCCTGAAGCTGCCCAAATCCCGAAGCAGCGTGGTGAAACGCTGCTGGACACCGCCGTTCGATACGCCGAGGAACGTCACTGGGATGTGTTTCCCGGTACGTGGCTGGAAGCAGTCGACGGGGTGCAGCACTGCTCTTGCGGCAACACCACGTGCGCGACCCCCGGCGCGCACCCGGCGCGTGAGGACTGGGCGACCCAGGCGACAGGCAGTGCGACCGTCGCACGCCGTCTGTGGTCCAAGCAGCCGACCGCGTCGATCCTGCTGCCGACAGGGCGTACGTTCGACACGATCGACGTTCCCGAGACGGCCGGCCTGCTGGCGCTGGCCCGCATGGAGCGCATGGATCTGACGCTCGGTCCGGTGACCTGGACGCCGGACCGCCGGATGCATTTCTTCGTGCTGCCGGGCGCGTCGGTCAAGGTCCCCGATCTGGTACGGAAGTTGGGCTGGTCCCCGCTGTCGCTCGACCTCAGGGCGCTGGGCGAGGGCGAGTACGTGGCGGCTCCACCGACCCGGTACGGCTCGCGGGGAGCCGTGCAGTGGGCGCGTCGCCCCACTCCGGCGAACCGCTGGCTGCCGGACGCGGAGGAGCTGATCTCGCCGCTCGCGTACGCGTGCGGCAGGGACGGCCGCCGATAACGGAGCCACTGCCTCCAGCGCCACCGTCCTCTTCCCCTCCCGATGAACGGTGATCGGGTGATCAGAGAGTGGCGAACAGGTCGTCCAGCGGGGCGGGTACGCGGTCGGGGGCGAGGGCCTCGACGAGGACTCGTCCGTACTGGATCTTGCGGCCCTTCTTCGTGCCGAAGAACCGGCGGAGCTGCTGCCCGGCGGGACGGCCCTGCTGGGCGGGCTGGCGGAGGAAGGTCCGCAGGGGGCGCAGGTCGCCCTCCGCGCGGACGAGTTCCTGGACGCGGGTCGGGCCGAGCGCGCGGATCAGCTCGTCCTCCAGGTCCGCCGCGCACACGAAGTACCCCTCTGGTGCCGCGCCGGCGCGTTCCCAGCCGCGGGCGTAGTAGCCGCGCTCCCGTTCGTCGCACAGCCCGGTGAGGCGGAGTCCGAGGCCCGACGGGCCGAGGAGCCCGGCGAAGCGGCCGACGCTCATCGCGCCGCCCATCGGCAGGACGCAGACACCTTCGGCGGCGAGGTCCCGTCCGCGTCGCGCGGCGAGCGCGTCGACGGCCGCGACATCGCTCGGCCCTTCGAGCAGCACGACCGCCCGGACACCGGCCATCACCGCCAGGTCCCGCGCCTGGTCGCCGGGCCCGCCCGCCGCCCACTCGATGACCGCCTGCCGGAACGCCCCCATGTCAGCCATGCCATGAGTCTCCGCCGTTTCCGTCCACCGGGACAGGGATTTTCGCCGCGCGACGATCACCGCGGCCGACGCCGGAGGTCGGGGTCCTGGCGGCCGGGGGCGGCTCGCTCAGTCGGTGAAGCCGTCCAGGAACGGCTCTATCGCGGCGCGCCACGCGTCGGGCTGGTCGTAGTGGACGAGGTGGCCGGCGTCGGCGACCTCGGCGTACTGGCCGTGGGGCAGGACGCGGACCATCTCCTGGGCCTCGGCGCGGCCCAGTTCGCCGTCGAGGCCTCGGACGACGAGGGTGGGGCACTGGACCTGGGTCAGCTCCTCCCAGTGGGCGTCGTACACCCAGGTCTCGCGGGACTTCAGCATCTGCTCGGGGTCGAAGACGGGCCGCCAGCCGTCGGGGCCCTCGTGCATGACCTCGGCGTAGAACTCGCCGCGCGAGGGGTTGGGGCGCTCCACCCAGGGGTCGTCCTCGCCGAACCACTTGCGGACGTCGGCGAGGGTCGCGAAGGGCAGCGGCCAGGCCTTGAACCAGCTCTCCCACTCCCGCTGGGAGGCGGCGCCGAGCGCCGAGGCCCGCATGTCGCAGATGATCAGACCGCGCACCAGGTCCGGGCGCTTGGCGGCCAGTTGCCAGCCGGTGAGCGCGCCCATGGCGTGGCCGATGAGGACGACGGGGGCGAGGCCGAGCTGCTCGATCGCCGCCTCGGCGTCCTCGACGTAGGCCTCACGGGTGTAGGCGGCCTGCTCCGGTTTCTCGCTCCGGCCGTGGCCCCGCTGGTCCAGGGCGACGGCGCGGTGCCGCTCGGAGAGCCAGCGGGCGGTGGGCGCCCAGTGCGAGGCGCGGCCCATGAGGCCGTGCAATAACAGGACGCCGGGCCCCGGCTCACCGCCGGGTTTCTCCCCCGCTGCCGGCTCGGTCCGTCCGCCGGTCGGGTCGCCGGGTATGTCCCCGGTCTTGGGCGGGTCCCCGAACTCCCAGGCAGCGAGACTCACGCCGCCCGTTCCGGTCACGTCGATGCGCCGCGTCATTGGCACCCCCCACACTCCCGCTCGGACCGCTCGCCGCCGAAGCTCTCGCCGCGCTTCGAACCGGATGGTCCAGTCGTCCTGACCGCTGTCGTACCGCTGTCGTACCGCTGTCGTGCTGCCCTTGCTGTTCGCGCCGTGGTGCGCGCCGCTCGAACGGCGCGCACTTGTTGTTACAGCGCGCGCATCGATCGGCACGTTACGTATGGGATGCGTGGGTCGGTCCGGGACGGGCCGCTCGACGCGACGCCACGCCACGCCATACACGTTATCGAATACACATTCGAAGATGCCGTTCCTGGCGACAACACCCCTCGTTCGAGTGACCCTCCTGAAGGATTGCCCGCCGCCACCCAGGGGAGATCTTCAACGGGAGGCGGACCGCTCGGGGAAAACGGTCCGAGGGGGATGACCCTGGGAGCTCGGGGCTCCGGGTCAGCACAGGGGAGGACAGGCCCCGGCGCCGTGCGGCGCCGGGGCCCTCCTCACGTCCACGGCACATCCGCCCCGCCCCCTCCTCCGCCACCGCGAGATCGCCGTCTCGGGCGGCCAAGAGCCCCTCAGGTCATATGCCTCACGGGCAAGCCTCGCACGCGAACGGTCCGCGCGCTGCGATTCGGCGCAGTGAATCTCGGACTTCGGCGGGCGGCCGGCGGACGGTCGAGGTGGCGGGCGTGACCCGTCCGCGGGCCCGGCCGGAAAGCGCCTGCCGGCACGCCGGGCGGGGGCGTCAGCGCTTGGCGACGAACACGTGCGAGGCGACCTCCGCCGCGAGCTCCGCGGCCTCGCCGCCGCTGCCCACGAGCACCCCGCCGGCCGCCTCCGTCACGCTCACCACGGAACCGGGCTGCACGCCCGCGCGCCGCAGCGTGTACATCAGCTGGGCGTCCGTCTGGATGGGCTCGCCGATCCGGCGCACGACGACGGTCTTCCCGTCGCTGCCCGGGTCGAGGTCCGCGAGGGAGACCATGCCCTCGTCGAGGAACGGGTCCGCGCCGTCCTTCTCGCCCAGCTCCTCCAGGCCCGGGATCGGGTTGCCGTACGGCGACTCCGTGGGGTGGCGGAGCAGTTCCAGGACACGGCGCTCGACGGCCTCGCTCATCACGTGCTCCCAGCGACAGGCCTCCGCGTGGACCTGCTCCCACTCCAGGCCGATCACATCGACGAGCAGGCACTCCGCGAGGCGGTGCTTGCGCATCACGCGCGTCGCGAGGCGGCGGCCCTCCTCGGTGAGCTCCAGATGCCGGTCCGCCGCGACGGAGACGAGGCCGTCACGCTCCATGCGCGCGACCGTCTGGCTGACCGTCGGGCCGCTCTGATCGAGGCGCTCGGCGATCCGGGCCCGCATGGGGACCACACCTTCCTCTTCGAGTTCGAGGATGGTGCGGAGATACATCTCCGTCGTGTCGATCAGTCCGGACATACGTGCCCCTCGATGAGATTCAGCGGCTTCGCTGCGCTGGCCCTGGACTCAATTCTTACGCATCCCACCGACAACCGGGCCGTCGCTGCCGTTTTCCCGGGGTGCCCTCCAAGGATGCCCTTCCGGGGCACCGGAAGGTGCGCCGTCCTCCCACCCTTTTTCGCACCTTCGCCCCGGCCTTCTCCCTGACCGCCGTATTGACACCCCACTGGTCCAGACCTCTAACGTGATCGCAGGTCGGACGGACGGAGGGGTGCGGGCATGGCGGACGGCACTGCGGCGGCACGGCGTTTCCTGGACGCGGCGATCGGGCTGGTGGAGCGCGTACGGGACGAGGAGGCCGACAGCGTCGCCGCCGCCGGGAAACTCGTCGCGGACACGGTCGTCGACGGCGGCCGTCTCTTCGCGTTCGGCGCCGGTCACTCCTCCCTCGCCGCCCAGGACCTCGTCTACCGGGCCGGCGGCCTCGCCCTGATGAACCTGCTGGCCGTGCCCGGCGCCGTCGGCGTCGACGTGCTGCCCGCGACGCTGGGCTCCGCGCTGGAGCGGGTCGACGGACTGGCGACGGCCGTGCTCGACAGCAGCCCCCTGCGCGCCGGCGACCTCCTGATCGTCATCTCCCTGTCCGGGCGCAACGCCCTGCCCGTCGAGATGGCGCGGCACGCCCGCGAACTCGGTGTGAAAATCGTCGGCGTCACCTCCGTCGCGTACGCCACGGCGACGACTTCACGCCACTCCTCGGGCACCTTCCTCAAGGACCACTGCGACCTCGTCCTCGACTCCAAGATCGGCGTCGGGGACGCCGAACTCACCCACGACGCCGTGCCCGCCCCCTTCGCCCCGGCCTCCACCGTCGTCACCTCCGCGCTCCTCCAGGCGGTCATGGCCACCGCCGCGGCCGATCTCGCCGACCGGGGCGTACAACCCCCGCTGCTGCGGTCCGGGAACGTCGACGGCGGCCTCGACTGGAACGACCACATCTTCCGGGAGTACGGCGACCGCATCTTCTACCTGCGCTGACACCGCCCGCCACCTGGGCCGGCACCGCTCCCGCCCGGCGCCACCGATACGCCCTTCGGGTGTGTAGAGCGGTGGTGCGTGGGAACGGTGAGAAGGAAATCCGGCGTACAACGATTTCGTCCAAATCTTGCGTGAACCAGATGTGGGCTGGGTCACGTTCGAGTTGAATGATGACGAGTGAGCGAACCGACGCGCCGTACGTGCGGACGCAACGCAGCCTGCAGGGGGTTCAGGTGAGTGCTTCCCGGCGTAAAGGGGCCACCGACGCACTGGGGCCCGACGAGCCCGAAAAGAACGGTCCGGGCACCGGCCGCGGCGGCCGGATCGACGACACCGATCAGAGCGTGCACAGCGGCGACGGCGAGGACACCGACGCCACAGACGGCTCGGACGACATCGACGACATCGACACGGAGGACGCCGTGGACTCCGTGGATCCCGGTGACGCGGACCTCCTCGCCGCCCTCCTCGACGGCATGGACGCGGCCCTGTGCGCCTTCGACGCCGACGGGGTCGTCACGCACTGGAACCGCGAGGCGGAACGCATCCTCGGCTGGAGCGCCGAGGAAGCCGTCGGACGGCGCGGCTTCGCCGACTGGGCCGTACGGACCGCCGACGCGGAGGAGGTCGAGACGCGGCTGATGGCCGCCATGCACGCCTCCGGACGGCAGGTCCACGAGTTCGCCCTCGTCACCAAGGACGGCGGACGGGTCCTCGTGCGCACCCAGTCCGCCGCCGTGCGCGGACCCGACGGCAAACCCGCCGGCCTGTACTGCGCCTTCAGCGAGGTCCACGCCCAGATCGACCTGGAGCGGTCCATCGCGCTCAGCGAGGCCCTCTTCGACGACGCCTCGTGGGGAGTCGTCCTCGTCGACGCCGACCTGCGGGCCGCCGTCGTCAACGCGCACGCCGCCCGCAGCCTCGGCATCAGCCGCACCGCCGTCCTCGGCCGGCCCCTCGGAGAACTCCTCACCCAGGGCGTCGAGGAGCTGGAGAGCGCCCTCACCCATGTCCTCGCCGAGGGCGCGCCGCCCGCGCCCGCCGAGATCTGGGTCGGCGTCCGCACCCCCGACGGGGAGAAACGTCGCTGCTGGCGCAGCGGCTTCCTCCGCCTCGCCTCACCGCTCGCCGAGGAACCCGTCCCCCTCGGGGTCGGGTGGCTCTTCCAGGACATCACCGAGGCCAAGCAGAGCGAACAGGAGGCCGCCCTCCTCCGTTTCCGCGTCAACCAGCTCCACCGGGCGGCACGCGCCGCCGCCGAGTGCGAGGACCCCGGCGAGGCCGCCACCGTGCACCTCGACTTCGCCCTCGCCGGCTTCGCCGACCACGCCCTCATCGACCGGGTCGCGGGCACCCCGCCGGCCGACGACGGGCCGGTACGGCTCGTGCGGGCCGCCGCCACGCCCTCCGGCGCGCCCGGCCCCAGCAACCTCGCCGGACACGCCGGCATCCCCGTCCGCTACGGCCGGGGGCACCCCGCGCTGCAATGCGTGGAACGGGCCGGATCGGTACGCGCCAGCGCCGGGTCCGCCGCCCCGGAGGCCGCCCGCGACTGGGCCTCCGCCCGCCAGTGGCCGCCGGAGACGGTCCACGCCCTCTGCGCCGTACTGCGCAGCCGGGGCCGCACCCTCGGCGTCGTCACGTTCCTCCGGGGCGCCGGCCGCACCCCGTTCGAACGCACCGACTCCCTCTACGCGGAGGACGTCGCCGTCCGCATCGCGGCGGCCCTGGACCTGGAGACGCTGGGGAAGGCGGCCCCGTAGGCGCTCCGGTGGTCGGCCGGGTGCGCAGGAGCCGACGGGGGGCAGGAGCGCGGTCGTCGCCGGAAAGGGTTCGCGTCGTGGTGGTGGGCGGGCGGAGAATCGGGGGATGGCGATCATTCACCGCACCACGCTCACGCCCACCAAGCTCGAACTGCTCACCGCCTGGCTGCCGGGCCGCCCGTGGTACCTGGGCGGCGCGGGTGAGCCGCGGTTGGCCAGGGCCGGGGGGTTCCGGCTCGACGATCCGGCGGGCGAGGTCGGCGTCGAGTTCATGGTGGCCACCGACACCGCCGGCCCCGAACCCGTCCACTACCTGGTGCCCCTCACCTACCGCGGCGCCCCCCTCGACGGCGCCGAGCACGCCCTGATCGGCACCACCGAGCACGGTGTGCTCGGCACGCGCTGGGTCTACGACGGCTGCCACGACCCCGTACTCGTCACGGAGCTCCTCGCCCTGTTCGAGGGCCGCGCCCAGGCCCAGGCCCAGAGTCTCACCGACACCCCGGACCACGAGATCGTCCGCTCCTACGCGGGCTCCGCGCCGCTGCCGCCGGCCGCCGCCGGCGACGCGCCCTCCGCCGAGGACGACAAGGACGCCACCGGCATCGCCGTCGCGCCGGGCCTCACCCTCCGTCTGCACCGGGTCCTGCGGCCCGCCCCGGACGCCGTGGCCGACCGCCCCGCAGACGCCCTGGGACATGTCTCCGGCCACTGGGAGCTGCCGGACGGCAGCCGCGCCCGCGCCGTGTTCGCCGTCCTGCACGACTGACGCGCGGGCGGGTCGCCGGGACCGGTCACCCGCCGCCCTCGATCTCCGGCCGCACATCTGCCCTCGGTGTCCGGCTACACGCCGCCCTCGATGAGGGTCCAGCCCGAGGACACGTTCGCCAGGGAGCCGACGTTCGCGTAGTTGCCGTCGGTGAGGGTCGAGGTCCAGGCGGTGCCGTCGGTCTTGTAGAAGAATAGCGAGTCCGAGGTCCGGCCCACCTTGTCCCACAGTCCCGTCGTACCGATCCCGCGGACCGTGCCGACCGAGCCGTCCGTGGCCGTCGCGACCCTGGCCTGGAGCCGCGAACCGGTCCTGGCCAGGGCCAGCAGGGAGTCCTCGGTCGCGGTCAGGGTGCCCAGCGGCGCTCCGTTGCGTGCGCCCTGGTGCGTGTAGAGGCCGTCCTGAAGCGTCCCGAAGCCCAGCCGGTTTCCGGCCGCGAACGCCGCCGTGTCGCAGGAGGCGGCGATGCTGCTCCAGCCCTTGCTGAACGTGGAGTAGAACTGGCCGTGCTGGTACTCGCCGCCGGTGAGCGTGCCCGTCACGCCCTGGCCGGTACGGGAGTTGTAGAAGAGCACCGTGTCACCGGCCGCCTCGACATGGGTCCAGCCCCGTGAGAAGTCGTCGAAGCTCTGCACCTGCTCGTAGCGGCCCGCCTCGAACGTGCCCGCCTCACCGGCCCCGGTGTTCGTGTTGTAGAGCACGATCGAGTCGCGGCTCGCCGCCGCGTGCGTGTAGCCCGTGGGGAGGTCGAACGCGGTCTTGTACTGCCAACGGCCGTCGGAGAGCGTGCCCGTGGCGGCCTCACCGGTGCTCCGCTTGTAGAACAGGATCGAGGAGTTGGGCGTCGTGTCCTCGCAGTACGAGGAAGCCGCCGACGCGGTGGGACCGGGTCCGGCCAGCAGAAGGGCCACCACCGATCCGGCGAGCGTGGCCACCAGGGATTTCCTCATGGTTCTCCCCTACTCCTCGCGCATGCCCGCCCCGGATTCCAACACCCCTCAGCCCATTGGCCGGAACGCCCCTCTCCCATCGTGCGCCGGGTCCTGCGGCGGCGCATCTCGGCGCCCGCCGGGCGCCGTCCGGGTTCCGGGCCCGCTCGCCAGGGGCGCCGGACCCGGAGGGGAGTCAGCGTCGGTGTCGCGCCGCGGCCCCGCATCTCACGGCGGCCGCCGCCCGGTCGGTGGTCACCGCTTCCAGGCCCAGTGCAGACGGTCCAGTCCGCTCTGGTTGTTGACCTTCAGGCTGAGGCGGGTGCCCGTGCCCTGGAGGGTGGTCAGTGAGTATGTGTCGCCGTTGCGCAGTCCCGGCCAGTAGACCGAACCGAGGCCCAGCTCCCGGATGGTGTCGGTGGCGGCCTGGATGTACGCGACCTCGTTGGAACCGCCCACCGGGCCGTTGTAGTCGAGGCCGGTCGTCATGGAGGCGCCGAACTCGTCGAGGATCGTGCGCGAGGCGCATGTGCCGATGCGCTCCTTGAAGTCGGCCTTCCACTGCTCGACGCTCGTCCAGTCGGTGTGCCAGAAGCCGTAGTTGTGCAGCGCGATACGGGTGCCGTTCAGCCGGCTGTCGGCGCACACCGGCTTGACGTCCTCGCTGTACTTGACGCCGCCGACGAGGATCCGGTCGCGCGGCACGAAGCGGTGCGTCCTGACCCAGCGGGCGGCGACATCGCGCCATTCCTGCGAGGTGTAGCCGAACGGCTCGTTCATCGGCTCGAAGTACACCTTGGAGTCGCCCGCGTACGACGACGTGATCCGCGCCCACATACGGTCCCAGGCGGCCTGGTCGTCGATCTTGCCGTCCTTGGCGTTGTCGGCCTCCCAGTAGCCCAGGATGACCTTGAAGCCCTTGTCGGTGGCGGCGTCGATCGCACCCCGGTACGACTTCCAGAACGGGCCGTTCACGGAGGTCGGGTTGACCGGGAGGCGGACCGTGTTGGCGCCGAGCTTCGCGAACCCGCCGATGATCGCGCGGGACTTGGCGTAGGTGGTGGCGTAGCTGTCGGACGTGGACAGACCCGAGGGGACCACCGCGTCGTCGGCGTAGTTGTCACGCGGGTCCGCCCAGTTGACGCCCTTGAAGGCGCTCACCGGGAGGACGGCCTTGCCGGTGGAGGAGTCGGACGCGGAGGCGGCGGACGCCGGGGCGGCGAGGGCCCCGCCGAACACCGTGGCGCCGGCCAGCAGCGCCCCCAGACAAGCGGTCCCGCGATGGTTCTTTCGTGGCACGACATCCCTTTCTGGGCAGTTGCGTCCGCGAAACCTCGACAGCAGGTCGGCGGCTCTGTGGCTTCCGCAACGTAGAAGAGATCTCAAACAGAGGTCAACACATCAGCACACCAAATCTCATCAAGAAACCAGGGTCGCCGACCGTCCAACTGCCCTGAGCAGGCGAAAGCCACGACCCGCCCCACGCCGTCGGGCAGCGGGACTCAGCTGCCACCCACGGTCGGCCCCTAGCCCTCCAGCCGCACCCGGATGCCGTCCTCCTCGACCCGCACATCCCGCAACCGCACATCCCCGCGCTCCGGCTCCGGCAACTCGAAGGCCCGCGGGTCGGCCGCGGAGGGGCCCGGCGAAATTCTCTCGGAAAATCACTTGAGCGCCCGCGGACCCCTTCTTAGGGTGTGCGGTACACGAGAAGGGAGGTGGTTCGGCAGATGTATGACAACCGGACGCGTGAGGTGGCTGCGGGCTAGCGGCCCGGCACCACGCACAGTGCGGTGCCGGACCAGCGTGTGATCGCACGCGCAGCCGGCCCAATCTCAAGCAGTCACCCGACCCGTGGGCTCGCCGGTACGTCCGGCCGGCTTTCTCTTCCTTTGGATGAGAGACCTGAGCCCGCGGGTCGTCTGCGTTTGTGAGGGGCGGAGTATTCTGGGGGCATGGTTCTGATGCTTGTTCGACGCCGGCACGTGGATTTCGTGCGCGTCACAAGCATGGGCTGTCGGCGTTCCGCCTGAGATCGGCCTCTTCGGTCTTTCCCGTTCTGCTGTCCTGCCCTTTCCCCCTGGCACCCGCGGCCCCGCCCCACCCTCGGCGTCGGCGCGGGCTCCCGTACACCCTGCGGACGTGTCTCATGATGTATCAGCAGCTTCCCATCATCGATCTCTCGGCGGCCGAGCGCGGGCCCGAGGCGCGCGGGCTGTTGCACGCGCAGTTGCACAGCGCGGCGCACGATGTGGGGTTCTTCCAGCTCGTCGGGCACGGGGTGCAGCAGACGGAGATCGAGCGGCTCACCCGGGTCATGCGGGAGTTCTTCGCGTTGCCCGAGAGTGAGCGGCTCGCCATCGACAACGTGCGGTCACCGCACTTCCGGGGCTATACGCGCACCGGGGACGAGCGGACCGGCGGCCGGCAGGACTGGCGGGACCAGCTGGACGTGGGCGCCGAGCGGCCGGCCCGGGTGCCGGCCGACGGGGAGCCCGCGTACTGGTGGCTCCAGGGGCCCAACCAGTGGCCCCGGTCGCTGCCGGAGCTGCGGGAGGTCGCGCTGGGGTGGATCGACCGGCTGAGCGGCGTCGCCGACCGGCTGCTGCGGGAGCTGCTGGTGTCGATCGGCGCCCCGGCGGACTTCTACGCGCCGATCTTCGGACAGGGGGCGCACCCGCATCTGAAGCTGGTGCGGTATCCGGGCAGTGCCGGGGACGGCGCCGACCAGGGGGTGGGGGCCCACAAGGACTACGGGTTCCTGACCCTGTTGCTCCAGGACCAGGTGGGCGGGTTGCAGGTGGAGCGGGAGGACGGGCTGTTCCATGAGGTGCCGCCCATCCCGGGGGCCTTCGTGGTGAACCTCGGGGAGCTGCTGGAGGTGGCCACCCAGGGGTACCTGGTGGCGACCAACCACCGGGTGGTGAGCCCGCCGGGGGCGACCGAGCGGTTCTCGGTGCCGTTCTTCTACAATCCGCGCCTGGACGCGCGGATAGAGCCGCTGGTCTTCCCGTACGCCTCGGCCGCGCCGGGCGTGACCGACGATCCGGCCAACCCGCTGTTCGCGGAGTACGGGTTCAACGAGCTGAAGGGGAAGCTGCGGGCGCACCCGCTGGTGGCGGAGCGGCATCACGCGGGGCTGCTCAGCCCCGCGTGAGTCCCGGGGGCCGCCGGGGCTGCCGTGTCAGTGCGCGATGTCCTCGTAGCCCTCGATCTCGCGGGGGCTGCGGGGACCCGGGCCGGTGTAGCGGGCGGAGGGGCGGACGAGGCGGCCGGTGCGCTTCTGTTCGAGGATGTGGGCGGACCAGCCGGCGGTGCGGGCGCAGGTGAACATCGAGGTGAACATGTGGGCCGGGACCTCGGCGAAGTCGAGGACGATGGCGGCCCAGAACTCGACGTTGGTGGCGAGGACGCGGTCGGGCCGGCGGGCGTGGAGTTCGGCGAGGGCGGCCTTCTCCAGGGCTTCGGCGACCTCGAAGCGGGGGGCTCCCAGCTCACGGGCGGTGCGGCGCAGGACGCGGGCGCGGGGGTCCTCGGCGCGGTAGACGCGGTGGCCGAAGCCCATGAGGCGTTCGCCCTTGTCGAGGGCCTGTTTGACGTAGGCGTCGGCGTCGCCCGTGCGTTCGATCTCCTCGATCATGCCGAGGACGCGGGAGGGGGCGCCGCCGTGCAGGGGGCCGGACATGGCGCCCACGGCTCCGGAGAGGGCGGCCGCCACGTCCGCGCCGGTGGACGCGATGACGCGGGCCGTGAAGGTGGACGCGTTCATGCCGTGCTCGGCGGCGCTCGTCCAGTAGGCGTCGACGGCGGCGACGTGCTTGGGGTCGGGCTCTCCGCGCCAGCGGATCATGAAGCGTTCGACGACGGACTGCGCCTTGTCGATCTCGCGCTGCGGGACCATGGGCAGGCCCTGCCCGCGGGCGGACTGGGCGACGTAGGACAGGGCCATGACGGCGGCGCGGGCGAGGTCCGCGCGGGCCTGCTCCTCGTCGATGTCGAGGAGGGGTTTGAGGCCCCAGACGGGGGCGAGCATGGCGAGGGCGGACTGGACGTCGACGCGGATGTCGCCGGAGTGGACGGGGATGGGGAAGGGCTCGGCGGGCGGCAGGCCGGGGCGGAAGGCGCCGTCGACGAGCAGGCCCCAGACGTTTCCGAAGGAGACGTGACCGACGAGGTCCTCGATGTCGACGCCGCGGTAGCGGAGCGCGCCGCCCTCCTTGTCCGGTTCGGCGATCTCCGTCTCGAACGCGACGACTCCTTCGAGACCGGGTACGAAGTCGGACATCAGGCGGCTCCTCGTGATGTGTGCGACAGGGGGATCGGCTGTTCGGGGGTCCATCCAGAATGTTCCTGCACGATACGCCTGAGTGCCATGTTTGGGGAGGGTGTGCGGCACTCAGTGCCACATGCGGGTGGGGAGCCGGCCGGGCGGGCCGTCGGTCGGCGGGTGCCGTGGGCGATACGGCAGGATGACCATGTGAACGATCCCGGTCTGGAGCCCGTGCCCGATCCCGCTGTGATGCGCAAGCAGTACCGCGCCGACGGGCTCGACGAGAGCGAGCTGGCCGTCGGCCCGATGGAGCAGTTCGGGCGGTGGTTCCTGGAGGCCGCGCAGGAGGGCGGGCTGTTCGAGCCGAACGCGATGGTGGTGTCGACGGTCGACGCGGAGGGGCACCCGAGCTCTCGTACCGTGCTGATGAAGGCGTACGACGAGCGGGGCTTCGTGTTCTACACGAACTACGACTCCCGCAAGGCGCGTGACCTGGCGGAGAACCCCCAGGTGTCGCTGGTCTTCCCGTGGCACGCGATCGCCCGGCAGGTGATCGTGACGGGGACGGCGCGGCGCACGGGCCGGGACGAGACGGCGGCGTACTTCCGGGTGCGGCCGCACGGGTCGCAGCTGGGGGCGTGGGCGAGCGCGCAGTCCTCGGTGATCTCGTCGCGGGCGGAGCTGGAGGCGGCGTACGCGGAGCTGACCGCCCGGTACCCGGAGGGCGAGCAGGTGCCGGTGCCGCCGCACTGGGGCGGTTTCCGGGTGGTGCCGACGAGCGTGGAGTTCTGGCAGGGCCGGTACAACCGGCTGCACGACCGGCTGCGGTACGTGGCGCTGCCGGACGGGTCGTGGCGGGTGGAGCGGCTCAGCCCGTAGCCGGGCGGGTCAGTCCAGGACCTCGTCGAGGAGTGCGGCCCACTGGGCGACGACCTTGTCGCGGCGGCCGGTGTCGTCGGTGAGGAGGTTGGCGAGGCCGAGGCCGCGGGCCATGTCGAGCACGCCCTGGACGGTTTCGCGGACGCCGGGGACGGTCTCGTCGGCGTGCAGGAGCTCGACGGCGATGCGGTGGGTCTCGCGGCCGACGCGGGCCTCCAGTTCGGTGACGCGGGGGCGGAGCTGGTCCTCGTTGGAGGCGGCGACCCAGAGGTGGAGGGCGGCCCGGAAGAGGGGGCCGGTGTAGAGGTCGACGAGGGCGGCGACGACGGCGGGGCGGTCGGCGGGGCCGTGGGGGAAGAGGTCGCGCAGGGCGAGGGAGCGTTCCTCGGCGACGTATTCGACGGCTGCGGTGAACAGGTCCTCGCGGGTGCGGAAGTGGTGCTGGGCGGCGCCCCGTGAGACGCCGGCGCGCTCGGCGACGACGGAGACGGTGGAGCCGGCCCAGCCGTGTTCGGCGAGACAGGAGACGGCGGCTTCGAGGAGCCGTTTGCGGGTGACGCGGCTGCGGTCCTGCTTGGGGCCGCGTTCGGCGACGGCGGCGGTGTCCGTGGCCATGGCCGTGTCCGTTTCCGCCGTCGTGTCCTTGGATCTGCCCGTCGATGTATCCGCCGTGCTCACAGCACCCATCCCGGTTCCCGTCCTTCGAGGAAGGCCGTCATGCCCTCGCGGGCGTCGTCGGAGTCGAACAGCCGGGACGAAAGCCGGGTCAGTTCGCCCGCGTCCAGGTCGAAGTTCTCCAGCACCTTAGCCGTGAGCAGGCGTTTCGTTTCCGTCAGGGCCCTCGGTGCGGCTCGGCGCAGTCCGTCGAGGACGGGTTCGAGGACCGCGTCGACATCGGGTCCGGTGGCGGTGAGCAGGCCGATACGGGCGGCTTCGCCGGGGCCGAACCGTTCGCCGGTGAGGTAGTGGCGGGCGAGGGCGCGGGGGTCGGTGCGGGGGCGCAGGGTGAGGGAGATGACGGCGGGGGCGACGCCGATGCGGACCTCGGTGAAGGCGAAGGTGGCGTCGGGGCCCGCTGCGGTGATGTCGCAGGCCCCGAGGAGGCCGAGGCCGCCGGCGCGGACGTGGCCGGTGACGCGGGCGACGACCGGCTTGGGGAGGTCGAGGATCCCCCGGAGCAGTCCGACGAGGGCTTCGGGGCGGGGTGGTCGGCGCAGGTCGGCGCCCGCACAGAAGGTGGTGCCGGTGTGGGTGAGGAGGACGGCGCGGGTGGCGTCGTCCTTGCCGCAGTGGGCGAGGGCCTCGGACAGGTCCCGTACGAGGTCGGCGGAGAGGGCGTTGCGGTTGGCCGGGGAGTCGAGGGTGAGGGTGGTGATGCCGCGGTGGTGTGCGGTGCGTACGAGGGGCTGGGGGGTGTCCGTCACAGGCGCTCCCTGAGTTCTCGGCGGAGGATCTTCCCGGAGGCCGCGCGGGGGACGCCGTCGATGAAGGTGACGTGGCGGACGCGTTTGTAGGGGGCGACGCGTTCGGCGACGTACATCATGACCTCGCCCCCGGTGAGTCCGGTGGTGGTGGGGTGGGGGACCACGAAGGCGTGCGGGACCTCGTTGCCGTCGGCGTCGTACTGGCCGATGACGGCGGCGTCGGCGATGCCGGGGTGGGTGATGAGGAGGGCTTCGAGTTCGGCGGGGGCGACCTGGAAGCCCTTGTACTTGATGAGTTCCTTGACGCGGTCGACGACGTACAGCCAGCCGTCGGCGTCGCAGTGGGCGATGTCGCCGGTGGCGAGCCAGCCGTCGGCGTCGATCATGGCGGCGGTGGCGTCGGGGCGGCCGAGGTAGCCCTTCATGACCTGGGGGCCGCGGATGAGGACCTCGCCGGGTTCGCCGACGGGGACGTCCTGGGCGGGGTCGTCGAGGGAGACGATCCGCATCTCGGTGCCGGCGATGAGCTTGCCGACGGTGCCGGGGGGCGCGGCGGCAGCCTGGTCGAGGGGGACGAGGTGGGAGCAGGGGGAGAGTTCCGTCATGCCGTAGCCCTGGACGACGGGGGGCAGGCCGAGGCGGGCGGAGCACGCGGCGGCGAGCCGGGCGTCGAGGGGCGCGGCGGCGGACAGCACGTGCCGGACCGAGGAGAGGTCGTAGCGCTCGGCGGCGGGGTGCTTGGCCAGGGCGAGGACGATGGGCGGCGCCACGTAGAGGTGGGTGATGCGGTGCTTCTCGATGGCGGCCAGATACGTCTCCAGGTCGAAGCGGGGCAGGACGGCGAGGACGCGGTCGCCGGGGGCGGCGGGCATGACGGGTTCGAGCTGCGCGAGGTTGGTGGCGATGGACCGGTGGGTGAGCATGACGCCCTTGGGGACGCCGGTCGTGCCGGAGGAGTACGGCAGCACCGCGAGGTCGGCCGCCGGGTCGAGGGCGACGGCCGGCTCGGGGGCGGTGGTGGCGAGCAGGTCGACGAGGGAGCGGTGGCCGGGGGCGCTGTCGCAGACGAGGATCTCCCGGATGCCGCCGGCGCGTTCGGCGGCGGCGCGGGCGGTGTCGAGGAGGGGTGAGACCGTGATGATCCAGCGGGCGCCGGAGTCGGTGAGCTGCTTGGCGAGTTCGTCGGCGGTGGCGAGCGGGTGCGCGGTGGTGACGGTGGCCCCGGCGCGGGTGGCGGCGTAGAAGGCGGTCGGGTAGGCGAGGGTGTTGGGGCTGTGCAGGGCGAGGACGTCGCCCTTGCGGAGGCCGGCCTCGGTGAGGGCGGCGGCGAGCCTCCGGTGGAAGAGGTCGAGCTGCGCGTAGGTGAGGGTGGTGCCGTCGGCGCCGTCGATCAGCGCGGGGGTGTCGCCGTGGTCGGCGGCGTGGCCGAGGACGGCGTCGTGGATGGGCAGGTCGACGGGCTGGATGTCTGCGTACTCGCTGCGGAACATGGTTCCTCCTGGCAGTACGGCTGGTGTGGGCTGCGGCGTGCGCGGCTCGGGCCCGGTGGCCGCCGTGCCGGCCTCCGGGGCGTCGACACCTCGGAGCGTGGGGGACGGGTCGGCGGTTCAGTAGGACTTGGGCAGGCCGAGGGTCTGGTGGGAGACGTAGTTGAGGATCATCTCCCGGCTGACGGGGGCGATCCGGGACACGCGTGCGGCGGTGATCAGTGAGGCGAGGCCGAACTCGCGGGTGAGGCCGTTGCCGCCGAGGGTGTGCACGGACTGGTCGACGGCCTTCACACACGCCTCACCGGCGGCGTACTTCGCCATGTTGGCGGCCTCACCGGCGGCCGCGTCGTCTCCCCTGTCGTAGAGGTGGGCCGCCTTCTGCATCATCAGGCGGGCCAGTTCGAGTTCGATGTGGGACTGGGCGAGAGGGTGGGCGATGGCCTGGTGGGCGCCGATGGGCTGCCGCCACACGGTGCGCTCGCGGGCGTACTCGACGGCCCTGGCGAGGGCGTAGCGGGCCATGCCGATGGCGAACGCGGCGGTCATGACGCGTTCGGGGTTGAGGCCGGCGAACAGCTGGAGCAGGCCGGCGTTCTCGTCACCGACGAGAGCCTCGGCGGGCAGCCGCATGTCGTCGAAGGTCAGCTCGAACTGCCGCTCGGCGGCGCGGAGTTCCATGTCGATGGGCCGGTAGTCGAAGCCGGGGGTGTCCCTGGGGACGATGAACAGGCAGGGCTTCAGGTTGCCGGTGCGGGCGTCCTCGGTGCGGCCGACTATGAGGGTGGCGTCGGCCTTGTCGACGCCGGAGATGAAGACCTTGCGGCCCGTGAGCAGCCAGTCGACGCCGTCGCGGCGGGCCGTGGTGGTGATGCGGTGGCTGTTGGAGCCGGCGTCGGGTTCGGTGATGCCGAAGGCCATGGTGCGGGTGCCGTCCGCCAGGGCGGGGAGCCATTCGGTCTTCTGGGCGTCAGTGCCGAAGCGGGCGATGACCGTGCCGCAGATGGCGGGCGACACGACCATCATGAGCAGGGGGCAGCCCGCGGCGCCGAGCTCCTCCAGGACGATGGAGAGTTCGGCGATTCCGCCGCCGCCTCCGCCGTATGCCTCCGGCAGGTTGACGCCGAGGTAGCCGAGCTTGGCGGCCTCCGACCAGAGGGCCTCCGGGGTGGAGTCGCGGCCGTGGCGTTTGCCCAGGGCGGCGACCGCGGCTCGTAGGGCTTGGTGTTCTTCGGATTCGATCACGGGGGACATGAAGGGCTCCTGGGGTGGGCGCGTCGGTCGTTTGGGAGGGTGCGGGTGTGTGGGGGCTGGTCGCGCTCACGCGGCGGAGCCGCATGTCGAAACAGCCCCGCGCCCCTTAAGTCGGCTGCACCACCGCCAGCAACATGCCGGGTGTCACCTGTTGTCCCACCACCACGTGCAGGGCCGTCAGGGTTCCCGGTGCCGGGGCGGTGATCTTGTGTTCCATCTTCATCGCCTCCAGCCAGAGGAGGGGCTGGCCCGCCTCGACCGGGGTGCCCGGTTCGGCGTTGTCGGCGAGGCGGACGACCGTGCCCGGCATGGGGGCCAGGAGGGAGCCGGCGGCCTGGGTGGTGGTGGGGTCGGGGAAGCGGGGCAGGGCCCTCAGCTCGGTGGTGTTGACGTAGCGGGTGTCGCCGTAGCGCGTCACCTCGTACGTCCTGCGGATGCCGTCGGTTTCGAGGACGACCCGGTCGGCGTCCGCGTGGACGACGGTCACGCCGTCGGCCTCCAGGCCCGCCCTGGTGTGGCGGTACGTCACCTCGTGCTCCTCGCCGGCCAGTTCGTAGCACCTGGTGTGGGGCCGGGAGGGGAGGTTGCGCCAGCCGCCGAAGCGGGGGTCGCCGTGGGCGCGCGCGTCGGCGAGGGCGGCGGCCAGAGGGGCGTGCGGGTCGGGGGCGGGGGCGGTGAGGTGGGGCAGGTGGCGGTCGTAGAAGGCCGTCGTCATGCGGGCCGCGGTGAACTCGTCGTGGCGCAGGGAACTGATCAGCAGGGCCCGGTTGGTGGTGGGGCCGTGGATCGTGGTGCGGTCCAGGGCCCCGGCGAGCTTGCGGAGGGCCTCGGCGCGGGTGGGGGCGTGGGCGACGACCTTGGCGATCATCGGGTCGTAGTGGACGCCGATCTCGTCGCCGTCGGTGTAGCCGGTGTCGAGGCGGACGTCGTCCGGGACGGTCAGCCGGTGCAGGGTGCCGGTCTGCGGGGTCCAGCCGGTGGCGGGGTCCTCGGCGTAGAGGCGGGCCTCGACGGCGTGGCCGTACGCGGCAGGGGGTTCGGGGGGCAGGGCGGCGCCCTCGGCGACGCGGAGCTGTTCGGCGACCAGGTCCAGGCCGAACACGGCCTCCGTCACCGGGTGTTCGACCTGGAGGCGGGTGTTCATCTCCAGGAAGTGGGCGCGGCCGTCGGCGACGAGGAACTCGACGGTGCCGGCGCCCACGTAGGAGACGGCGTGCGCGGCGCGTACGGCGAGGGTGCGCAGTTCCGCTTCGAGGTGTGGGGGGAGGCCGGGGGCGGGGGCCTCCTCGATGACCTTCTGGTGGCGGCGCTGGAGGGAGCAGTCGCGGGTGCCGAGGGCCCAGACGGTGCCGTGGGTGTCGGCGAGGATCTGCACCTCGACGTGGCGGCCGTCCTCCACGTACGGCTCGATGAACACCTCACCGTCGCCGAAGGCGCTCGTGGCCTCGGCGCGGGCGGCCTCCAGGGCGGCGTCGAGGTCGTCGAGGTCGCGGACGACGCGCATGCCGCGGCCGCCGCCGCCCGCGGCGGCCTTCACCAGGACCGGGAGGTCGGCCTCGGTGACCTCGGTGAGGGGGGCGAGGCCCATGAGCTGTTTGGCGCGGGTCTTCGACGCCATGGCCTCGATCGCCTCGGGGGGCGGGCCGATCCAGGTGAGGCCGGCGTCGAGGACGGCGCGGGCGAAGTCGGCGTTCTCGGACAGGAAGCCGTAGCCGGGGTGCACGGCGTCCGCTCCCGCGGCGAGGGCGGCCTTCACCACGAGGTCGCCGCGCAGGTAGGTGTCGGCGGGGGCCGCGCCCGGGAGCCGTACGGCCTGGTCGGCGACGCGCGTGTGCAGGGCGGTGTCGTCGGCGTCGGAGTGCACGGCGACGGTGCGGATGCCCAGCTCACGGCAGGTGCGGAAGATCCGGCAGGCGATCTCGCCCCGGTTGGCGACGAGCACTGAAGTGATCACGTGGTCCCTCACATCCGGAAGACGCCGAAGCCGCCGCGGGCGCCCTCGTAGGGGGCGGTGTGGATGGCCGACAGACACAGGCCGAGGACGGTGCGGGTGTCGCGCGGGTCGATGACGCCGTCGTCGTACAGCCGCCCGGACAGGAACATGGGCAGCGACTCGGACTCGATCTGCTGCTCCACCATGGCGCGCAGGGCCGCGTCGGCGTCCTCGTCGTAGGGGTGTCCCTTGGCGGCGGCCGACTGGCGGGCGACGATCGACAGGACACCCGCGAGCTGCTGCGGGCCCATGACGGCGGATTTGGCGCTGGGCCAGGCGAAGAGGAAGCGGGGGTCGTAGGCGCGGCCGCACATGCCGTAGTGGCCGGCACCGTAGGAGGCGCCCAGCAGGACCGACAGGTGCGGGACCTTCGAGTTGCTGACCGCGTTGATCATCATCGCGCCGTGTTTGATGATGCCGCCCTGCTCGTACTCCTTGCCGACCATGTAGCCGGTGGTGTTGTGGAGGAACAGCAGCGGGATGTCGCGCTGGTTGGCGAGCTGGATGAACTGGGCGGCCTTCTGCGACTCCGCGCTGAACAGGACCCCTTGGGCGTTGGCGAGGATGCCGACGGGATAGCCGTGCAGGGTGGCCCAGCCGGTGGTGAGGCTCGGGCCGTAGAGGGGCTTGAACTCGTCGAAGTCGGAGGCGTCGACGATGCGGGCGATGACCTCGCGGGGGTCGAAGGGCACCTTCGGGTCGGCCGGGACGATGCCCAGCAGGTCCTCCGCGTCGTACTTCGGGGGTGCGGCGGGTGCGGGGTCCGGGTGGGCCTTGCGGTGGTTGAGGCGGGCGACGACACGGCGGGCCTGGCGCAGGGCGTCGTGCTCGTCGACGGCGAACTGGTCGGCGAGACCCGACACGCGCGCGTGCATCTCGGCGCCGCCGAGGGACTCGTCGTCGCTCTCCTCGCCGGTGGCCATCTTCACCAGCGGCGGGCCGCCGAGGAACACCTTCGCCCGCTCCTTGACCATGATCACGTGGTCGGACATGCCGGGGACGTAGGCGCCGCCCGCGGTGGAGTTGCCGAAGACGACGGCGATGGTGGGGATGCCGGCGGCGGACAGCCGGGTGAGGTCGCGGAAGATGGCGCCGCCCGGGATGAAGATCTCCTTCTGGGAGGGCAGGTCGGCGCCGCCGGACTCGACGAGGCTGACGCAGGGCAGCCGGTTGGCGAGGGCGATGTCGTTGGCGCGCAACGCCTTCTTCAGGGACCACGGGTTGGAGGCGCCGCCGCGTACGGTCGGGTCGTTGGCGGTGATCAGGCACTCCACGCCCTCGACGACGCCGATGCCGGTGACGAGGGAGGCGCCCACCGTGTGGTCGCTGCCCCAGGCGGCCAGCGGGGACAGTTCCAGGAAGGGCGTGTCCGGGTCGAGGAGCAGTTCGACGCGTTCGCGGGCGAGCAGCTTGCCGCGGCCCCGGTGCCGGGCGACGTACTTCTCGCCGCCGCCCGCGAGGGCCTTGGCGTGCTCGGCGTCGAGTTCGGCGAGCTTGGCGAGCATGGCCTCGCGGTTCGCGGTGTGGTCGGGGCCGCCCGGGTCGAGGGCGGAGGCGAGGACGGTCACCGGTGCGCCTCCGAAGGGGCGGGGCGGACCTCTGGTGGGGCGGTGGGCTCCGGAGGTGCGGCGGGCTCCGGTGGGGCGGGGCGGCGGGCGGTCACAGGAGTACCTCCGGGATGTCCAGGTGGCGGGAGCGGAGCCATTCGCCGAGGGCCTTGGCCTGCGGGTCGAAGCGGTGCTGGGAGGCGACGCCCGCGCCGAGGACGCCCTCGACGACGAAGTTCAGGGCGCGCAGTCCGGGCAGCGGGTGACGCGTGACGGGCAGGGCGGCGGTCTCCGGGAGGAGGGCGCGCAGCCGGTCGGTGGTGAGGGTGTGGGCGAGCCACCGCCAGGCGTCGTCGGTACGGGCCCACAGCCCGATGTTGGCGTCGCCGCCCTTGTCGCCGCTGCGGGCCCCGGCGACCAGCCCGAGGGGCGCCCGACGGGTCGGGAGCCCGGCCGGGAGGGGCTCCGGCAGGGGCGGCTCGTCGACGGGGCGCGGTACGAGGGTGTCGTGCGGCGGGGGGACGGGGATCCGGCGGCCGTCGTGGAGGACGGCGGTGTGCTCCACGGCCCCCTGGTCGACGTACTCGGCGTCGAAGACCCCGTAGGGGGCGCCCTTCCCCGGCGGTTGCGGGACATGGAAGCCGGGGTAGCTGGCGAGGGCCAGTTCGACGGCGGCTCCGCTGAAGGCACGGCCGACGGCCTCCGGGTCCGGGTCCCGTACGACGAGGCGGAGCAGCGCGCTGGCGGTCTCCTCGGTGGGGGCGTCGGGGTGGTCGGTCCGCGCCAGCTCCCAACGCACCTCCGTCGGCGGCGACTTGGCGAGGGCGTCCGCCATCTGAGCCTTCACGACGGCGGCCTTCGCCTCGATGTCGAGGCCGGTCAGGACGAAGACGACCTCGTTGCGGAAGCCGCCGAGCCGGTTGAGCCCGACCTTGAGGGTGGGGGGCGGTGCCTCGCCGCGTACGCCCTGGACGCGGACCCGGTCGGGGCCGTCCTGGGTGAGCCGTACGGTGTCGAGGCGGGCTGTGACGTCGGGTCCGGCGTAGCGGGCGCCGGCCGTCTCGTACAGCAGCTGGGCGGTGACGGTGCCGGTGTCGACGAAGCCGCCGGTGCCGGGGTGCTTGGTGATGACGCTGCTGCCGTCCTCGTGGAGTTCGGCGAGCGGGAAGCCGGGGCGGCGGATGTCGCCGTCGGCGAAGAAGGCGTAGTTGCCGCCGGTGGCCTGCGTCCCGCACTCCAGCACGTGCCCGGCGACGACGGCGCCCGCGAGACGGTCGTGGTCGCCGGGTCCCCAGCCGAAGTGGGCGGCGGCGGGCCCGGTGACGAGCGCGGCGTCCGTGACGCGGCCGGTGACGACGACGTCGGCGCCCTCCCGCAGACAGGCCGCTATGCCGAAGCCGCCGAGGTAGGCGTGCGCGGCGAGGCTGCCGGGGTGCCGGGCGGTGAGGTCGTCGCCCTCGACGTGCGCGACCCGCACGGGGAGGCCGAGCCGGTCGGCGAGCGCCCGTACGGCGTCGGCGAGTCCGGCGGGGTTGAGGCCCCCGGCGTTGGTGACGATGCGGACGCCGCGCTCGTGGGCGTGGCCGAGGCACTCCTCCAGTTGGCGCAGGAACGTGCGCGCGTACCCGGCCGTGGGGTCCTTCAGGCGGTCGCGGCCGAGGATGAGCATGGTCAGCTCGGCGAGGTAGTCGCCGGTGAGGACGTCGAGGTGGCCGCCGGTGAGCATCTCGCGCAGGGCGTCGAAGCGGTCGCCGTAGAACCCGGAGGCGTTGCCGATGCGCAGCACGCTCATCGCGCCGCCTCCCCCGGCCCACGCCCCGGCCCCGGCGGGCCCGCGAAGGCCTGGGCGATATCCAGCCAGCGGTCGGCGTCGGCGCCCTCGGCGCGCAGGGCGAGGTCGGCGCGGTGGGCGCGCTGGGTGACCAGGAGACAGAAGTCGAGCGCGGGTCCGGTGACGCGCTCGGCGGCGTCCTCGGGGCCGTACGCCCACAACGCGCCGGAGGGGGCGGCGAGTTCGACGCGGAACTCCTCGAAGGGCGGGGTCAGGGAGTGGACCCCGAAGGAGAAGTCGCGGGTGCGGACGCCGAGGCGGGCGACATGGCGGAGCCGGTCGGTGGGGACACGGGTCACGCCGAGGGTGTCGGCGACGTCCTGGCCGTGGGCCCAGGTCTCCATCAGTCGCGCGCTCGCCATGGACGCGGTGGACATGGGCGGCCCGAACCAGGGGTACCGCTCGCCGTCGGGAGCGGCCCGCAGCGCGTCCTCCAGGGCCGCGCGCCCCGCCCGCCAGTCCGCGAGGAGCCGGTCCGGCTGCTTGTCCGCGCCCTCCTCGGCGCCGTTGT
Organism: Streptomyces sp. MA5143a; assembly: GCF_900290235.1. Classification (GTDB taxonomy): domain Bacteria; phylum Actinomycetota; class Actinomycetes; order Streptomycetales; family Streptomycetaceae; genus Streptomyces. The sequence continues at coordinate 53,856 of NZ_OLMK01000062.1, read as the reverse complement.
CCACGAAGTCGCCGGGCTGCGTCAGCGCGTTCTCCACCTCGTGGGCGAACGCCTTCCGATCGGTCACGGCGAGCAGCGCGGCCCGGTCGGTCCAGGCGAGATGGGCGATCTGGTGGGCGATCGTCCAGCGTGGCGCGGGGGTCGCGAGCGCCCACCGTTCCACGGGCAACTCGGCGACGAGGGCGTCGAGTTCATCGCTCTCGGCACGGAGGTCGTCGATGACGGGCGTCGGGTCGGCCATGGGGGGAGGATGGCAGGGCGACCATAAACAAGCAAGCATGCTTGCATTTTTAGTACGGGAAGGGAGGGGTACCCAGGGGGATGCGTAAGCCTCAAAAAGATTTACACCCCTGTCTTAGTCCACTAGCCTGGACTGTGCAGTCATCCACATTGAACGCACCACCTCCTTCCCCGCTCCCTGGACGGCCCCCGTGACACCTCCCCGTGCTGACCGGCCCGCACCCACCCCTGCGGTGTCGACCGCCCCGTCTCCCACCTCCTCCGCTCCCGCCACCCCCGCCACCCCCTCTCCGGCCTCCCCCCGCTTCGCGCGGGCCCGGGGTCTCGGTGCGCTCGGGCCGGTCGGGCTGGTGCTGGCCGGTGGGGTGTCGGTGCAGTTCGGCGGCGCGCTGGCGGTGAGCCTGATGCCCCGGGCCGGGGCGCTCGGCGTGGTGACACTGCGGCTGGCGGTGGCCGCGCTCGTGCTGCTCGTGGTGTGCCGCCCCCGGCTGCGCGGGCACTCCCGCGCCGACTGGGGCACCGTCGTGGCCTTCGGCATCACCATGGCCGCGATGAACGGCCTCTTCTACCAGTCGCTCGCCCGCATCCCCCTCGGCCCCGCCGTCACCCTGGAGGTGCTGGGCCCGCTGACCCTGTCCGTCGTCGCGTCCCGCCGCGCGGTGAACCTCGTGTGGGCCGGACTCGCCCTGTGCGGCGTCTTCCTCCTCGGCGGCGGGGGCGGCGGCTTCGGCGACCTCGACCCGGTCGGTGTGGCGTTCGCGCTGTCCGCCGGGGCGATGTGGGCGGCGTACATCGTCTTCAGTGCCCGTACGGGCCGACGGTTCCCGCAGGCCGACGGGCTGGCGCTGGCCATGGTCGTCGCGGCGGTGCTGTTCCTGCCGCTCGGGGTGGTGGAGTCAGGGGGCCGGCTCCTCGCCCCGACGACCCTGGCGCTGGGCGCCGCCGTCGCCGTCCTGTCCTCCGTCCTCCCCTACACCCTGGAACTGCTGGCGCTGCGCCGTCTGCCCTCCTCCACGTTCGCCGTCCTGATGAGCCTGGAGCCCGCGCTCGCGGCGGCCGCCGGCTTCCTCGTCCTCGACCAGACCCTGTCCGCGCCGGAGTCCCTCGCGATCGCGCTGGTGATCGGCGCGAGCATGGGGGCGGTACGGACACAGGTGGGGCGGAGGAAGGCGAAGGGGGTGGCTGGGGGGTCGGGGGCGGGCTCGGGGGCCGGATGAGAGCTGCGACGGACGCACGTACTGTGCCGTCTGCACGCACTGCGCGTACCCGCGCATGATCACGCGCCGGGGTCGCGCGTCGAGGTCACGCGCTGGGGCCACGCATCACGGTCACGCGTCGGGGTCGCGGAGGCCGACGGCGTCGTGCCGCCAGAAGGGCTCCGTGTAGACCAGGGTCCCCGTCATCCATGACTCGTACGCCGGGAGCCTGTGCACCTGGAAGGCGCCGTCCGGGATCCGCAGGGACGGTCTGCGAAAGCCCAGCCCGCCGCCGGGCTCGAAGCCGAGACGCGCGTAGTAGCCGGGATCGCCCTCTAGCCAGACCAGGGGAACCGCCCGTTCGGCGAGGATGCTCAGCCCGTGCCGGACCAGCGCCGAGCCGATCCCCTGCCGCTGGAACGCCGGCGCCACGGCGAGCGGGCTGAGGATGTGCACGTCGACCAGCCGCCGAGGAGCGTCGAGCAGGCCCCGGGTGAACATGACATGCCCGACGACCTGTCCGTCGTGCTCGGCGACCAGCGACAGGCCGTCGTCGGCCGTGAGGGTGTCCCGCAGGGTGTCGAGCAGGTCGGCCACGACCGGGCCGTGGTCACCGAACGCCCCCAGGTGAACGCCCCGTACGGCCTGTCCGTCGCCCGGAAGTTCTTCGCGAAGATCCATTCCCGGAGGGTAGGCGCCACTGCGGTTGTGTCTCACATGATTTTGCGGCCGAGGGCCGAGGGCCCAGGCGGCCGAAGCGGGTCTAGGTTGGACCTGGCCCCGCCGGTCCCGGTGAGGGCGCGTTGTCGGACGGGGGTGGCGTGGTGCCGGAGGTCGAGCTGTCGGCCGGGACGATCGACTATCAGGACACCGGCGGGGGCGGGCCGGTGCTCGTGTTCGGCCATGGGCTGCCGATGACGGGGACGCAGTGGCGCAAGGTCGTGCCGCTCCTGGACGACTACCGCTGTGTCTTGCCCACGCTGCCGCTCGGCGGCCACCGCCGGCCGATGAGACCGGACGCCGACCTGTCCCACCGCGGCGTCGCACGGCTGCTGGGCGAGTTCATGGAGCGGCTGGGTTTGGACGACGTGACGCTCGTCCTCAACGACTGGGGCGGCGGCCAGTTCCTGGTGACGGAGGAGCGGGGCCACAGGGTCGGGCGGCTCGTGCTGGTCGCCTGCGAGGCGTTCGACAACTTCCCGCCCGGCCCTGCCAAGGCTTTGGCCACGGTGTGCAAGGTACCCGGCGGCGTCCGGCTGCTGACCCGCCTCATGCGGGTCCCCGCGTTCCGGGACAACCCCCGCGGATACGGCGGGATGAGCCTGCGCGGCATCCCGGACGAGATCCTCGCCGAGTGGTTCGGCCCCGCGACCCGCAGCCGGGCCATCCGACGGGACTTCGCCAAGTTCGCCACGTCGGCGCCCGGCCGGGCCGTCCTGCTGGAGTGGAGCGAGGGGCTGCGGGACTTCGACCGTCCCGTCCTCGTCGTGTGGGCCACGGAGGACCGCCTGATGCCGCGCGAACACGGCCCCCGGCTGGCCGCGCTGTACCCGAAGGGCCGGCTGATCGAGATCGAGGACTCCTCGACGCTCGTACCCGAGGACCAGCCGGAACGGCTCGCCGAGGCGATCAGGGACTTCGTCGAGGAGACCGGGGCGGGGAGCGACGCTTGAGCGCCGGCTTCGGCTTCGGCTTCGGCTTCGGCTGGACAAGGTGCCTAGTCAGCGGATGGTGTGCGGCTCTGGGTGAATCGCGCCAAGCAGTGCCAGACCTTCTTGAGGTCCTGCAGGGCGTAACGGCCCGTGCGGGCGGCATCTCCCACGTCTTAGTGACGGCGCGCCGCCGACGGGATCACGACGATAGTTCAACGCCCCGTACACAGATCGCTCGTCAGCTGCGGCGTGGTCGTACGCGCCTACACCCTCCGCCGCCTTGACCAGAATCGGCCGGTCTCCCGCAGCCCGATCGGAATGAAAGTGCATCCCCACCCGCAGGTCAGGCGCTAGCGGCCCTCCCGTGGACAAGGCTGCAACATGGCGCCCACCGCCTCTACGCGCGGGTCAGATTTCACTAACGCGCCCTCACTCAGGCGTGAACTCGTACTGCAGCTCATAGAGATGGCCGGCCTTCACCAGAACCGTCGCCTCGATGACGCGTTCGTCATCGCTGTGCACCACACGAAGAGTACGCAGCACCGGAAGGCTGGTAGGGAGGTTCAGCGCTTCGTACTGTCTCTGGGTGGGCACCCGGGCGGAGACGCGGTCGACGCTGAGGCGAGGCGGATAGCCGAGTTCGGCCAGGAGCGTGGGACTTCCACCCGGGATCTTCCGGCGGCCCGTCAAGGGTGTGCCACGGGCGATGTCCAGCGGATAGTACGACTGCACGAGTTCGACCGGCTCCCCGTCGATGAACAGGATCTGGCTGCGGAGCAGCGCCAGGCCGTCCTCCGGGAGGCCGAGCGCCGTGCGCACGTCCGCCGGTGGCCGGCGCTCGCCCACGTCGAGGAGAGTGCTGCGTGCGCTCACGCCGGACTTGGCCGCCTCGGCGAGCCAGCGATACGGGTCTCCGGGCGAAGCCGGGGCCATGAAGGAGGCGGGTCGCACGGTCCGCTGCCGGTGCTCCCGAACGGTGACCGCGGCACCTGCCCGCCCGACCACCAGACGTTCGTCCTTGAGCAACTGCAGCGCCTTCTGCACCGTGGCGTTGGACGCGTCGAAGCGGGCCTTCAGGTGGGCCGTGGAAGGAAGGCTGCTTCCCGGGGGGGATTTCTCCGCTCATGATCTCGTCGCGCAGGTCGGCGGCAATGCGTTCATGCAGCGAGCGGCGGTCGGGGCTTTCGGGCTGGGCCTTGGGCACGGTCATTCCATCCTGATCTCGTATCGGAGCCGCTGCCGTCGCCCCGGCATCACCATGCAGTCGATCTGGATCGGTTGATCGTCGCGGTCCAAGGTGAGCCGGGTCAGCCGCAGAACCGGCTCACCGGGCGCGGTCTGCAAAGCCTTCCGTTCTTCCTCGTCCGGCATGTCCGCGACGACATCCTCACGTACGAGAGCGCCGACGTGTCCGAGTTGGGCGAGCAGCGTCACGGCTCCGCCCCGGATCTTGGCCGTTCCGGCCAGAGCGGTGCCGCGGGCGATGGAGGTCGGATAGTAGGTGTCTGTGAGCTCGTTCGGCTGATCGTCGAGAAGGATGACCCGACGGCGCACGACGACCGGCTCTCCCTCCGGCAGCCCGAACAGTCTCGCAACCTCGGCGGGTGCGGGAGCCTCACCGGCGTACACGATTCGCTGCGTGCCCCGGCGGCCCTGCACGGCCGCATCAGCGGCCCACGCGTCACCCTGCCCGTTCTCACGCGGCATCAGGTAAGGCATCGAGGCGCTGACCCACCTACTCGTGCCCAAAGGAGCCCTCCTGGACCACTCGTGTGCGAGCTTTGCTGCTTCACACGGTAAGCGACTTAGCGATTCCCCCTGGAAATCATCACCACTATTCGCGAAAAGCGATAAGGTTGCCAGGTCGCGTTCCTCTCGGGAGACATGGACGGAGCTGATGACATGACCGACCTTATCCGTGGTCTCATCGCGTGGATGAGTGCCCTCGGCAAGCCTCACGGTAGACACCGTGCCCGTTCCCTGCCCACGATTCCGGCGCCCGCCCCGCCAGCGACGCCAGACGCTGCGCTGCCCACCCATCGCAGCCCTTACGGCCTCCACGGTCTGCTCGACGGCACCGCCACCATCGCCGTACGCCCGTACGTCACCATCTGCGAACAGCAACGCCGGCAACCGGCCATGGCCTCCCTCGGCCTGAACGTGTCCTGCCCGCGCCGGACACACGGGATGGATGTCACCTGGTGAGCGCCACCGCAGACGAGGAAGCATCGGACCCACCACGCGTCGCCCGCCTGCTGCCCTGGTCCGGCCCTGAGAGGAAGCCTTGCTACGTCATCACCGATGATCAAGGTGGGCCGGTATCGCGGCTTGCGGACGCCGTGGAGTCCATCCAACTCGGGATGGGTGCCGAGCTTCTGGGCCATGCCCATGAACTATTGCCGGACGCCCCCAGGGGGGAGCTTCGTTTCATCGCGGAGAGATTGGCGGAGGCCCTCGGCGACGCGCTACGGGTGGCCGAGAGTCGTGGGCAGCGGCTGAGGTAGCTCGACTGACAGAGAAGCGCGAGGCCGGGGCCATCAGTGAGGACGGGCCCCGGCCCGTGCCCCGTTCCTGTACGTGATGCGGACCTTGCACCCGAGTGACGCCACTGACACGGTGAACGGCCGGCCCGTCGCCTGTTGTATAACCAGGCAATGATTCACCACGTCGTATCCCCCGAGGCCTGGAACGCCCGGCCCGATCAGCCCTACGCTCCCGCCTCGCTCGCCGAGGACGGGTTCGTGCACTGCTCGCCGGACGAGGCCACGACCGTTGCGGTCGTCAACGCGTTCTACCGGGACGTCCCCAGGCCGTTGCACGTGCTCATGCTCGACGAGGAGCGGCTCGACGCCCGTGTCGAGTTCGAGGCGGCGGCACCCGCCCCGCCGCCCGGCGTCGGCGACGACGTCCTCTTCCCCCATGTCTTCGGCCCGCTCAACCGGGACGCCGTGGTCGGCATCCAGGAGGTCGAGTGGGACGCGGAGGGGCGCGCCACCGGGCTCGGGGACGTCACGGACCTCGGCTGACGCCGGACGGAGTCCCCGGCCGCACGCGCCCCCGTTCACGCGCCCCCGTTCACGCGCCGCCTCTGCCGTCCCTCGGGCCGAACGCCGCCAGCGCCTCCGCGTCCGTCGTCCGGGCGTTGAGGTAGTGGTCCGCCCAGGCGGCGATGTCCTCGTAGCCGCATGCTGCGGTGAGGCGGGCGACGGCGGCGGGGATGTCGAACGAGGTCGTGCGGAGGTCGACGCCGGGGCCCAGCAGCGCCCAGTGCGCGCCGGGGCGGCCGTACGGCATGCCGACGCTGCCCGGGTTGACGATCAGGCGGCCCTCCGCGAGGCGGGTGTAGGGCATGTGCGTGTGGCCGCAGACGATCGTGCGGACGTCGGCGGGTACGTCCGCGAGGACCTCCGCCCAGCGGGCGGGGCGGGAGTCGACCAGCACCACCTCCTCGTCGTCGCGGGGCGTCGCATGACAGAAGAGGGTGGGCCCGAGGCCCCGGACGGTCAGGGTGCGCGTCCTCGGCAGGGACGCGAGGAAGTCGACCTGTTCGCCGCTGAGCGCCTCCGCCGCGTACGGGCCGATGGGGTCGGGGATGGTGGCGCGGTCGCCCCGGCGGTACTCGACCAGTTCACGGTCCGCGTTCCCCCTGATCCACACCACCCGGTCGCCCTCCCCGCGCAACAGGTCCAGCACCTCGGCCGGTTGTGGGCCCGCCGTGATGTCACCGGTGAGGACGATCCGGTCCGCCGCACGCACGTCCGGCTCCGCCAGTACCGCCTCCACCGCGGGGAGCACCCCGTGGATGTCCGACAGCACCGCCACACGGCCCAGTTCGGGTGACCTCATCCTTCTTCTCTCTTCCCCCGGTCCAGCGCTTCCGCCAGCACCTCCGCCAGGTGCGCACCCCGCCGTCCCGCCAGGTGCTCCAGCTGTGTCCGGCAGGAGAAGCCGTCCGCCAGGATCAGCGTGTCGTCCGTCGCCTCCCTGACCGCCGGGAGGAGTTGCTCCTCGGCGCAGGCGACGGACACCTCGTAGTGGCCCCTCTCGAAGCCGAAGTTGCCGGCCAGTCCGCAGCAACCGCCGCTGAGGTCACCGGTGAGGCCGGCGGCCGCGCGGAGGCGGCGGTCGGGGGCGTCGCCCAGTACCGCGTGCTGGTGGCAGTGGGTCTGGCCGACCACCGGGCGGTCGAGCGCGGGAGGGGTCCAGCCGGGGGCGTAGCGCTCCAGTGCCTCGGCGAACGTGACGACGGAGGCGGCCACCCTGGCAGCCCGCGGGTCGTCGTGGAGCAGCTCGGGGAGGTCCGAGCGGAGGGTCGCCGCGCAGCTCGGTTCCAGGACGACGAGGGGCAGACCGGCCGGGGCGCGGGAGGGGGAGGGGGAGAAGGAGGGGGCGAGGAACGGGTCCAGCAGGTCCAGCGTGCGGCGCAGCACCGCGCGGGCCTGGTCTAGCTGGCCCGTCGAGATGTACGTGAGGCCGCAGCAGAGCCTGCCCTGACGCGACGTGAACAGGGTGCGGGCGAGTGCCCCTTGTGCGAGGTCGGTCTCCTGGCCCGCCTTTCGCCGCTTCCGCCAGGCCGGTTTCCGCCTCGTCCCGCGCGTCGGCGGCACGATCACCTCCAGCCCGGCCGCCTCCAGCACGCGCAGCGCGGCCCGTCCCACGGACGGGGAGAGGTACTCGGTGAAGGTGTCGGTCCACAGCAGCACGGTGGCCGGCGGCAGCCCGTACGCGTCGCCGTCCCCGTCGCGCCCACCGCCCTCGGCACCCGCCCAAGGCCCGGCCTCGTCACCCGCCGCCCCGAACTCGTCCTCGGCACCCGCCCCGAGCTCGGCCTCGCCGCCCGCCCGAAGCCCGGCCTCGTCAAGGGTGCCCACCGCCAGTTCCTCGGGGACCGGCGGGCGGCGGACCTGCCTCGGCCCCCACCGCACTCCCCACCCCTCCGGACGGTCCCGCTCCCCACACTCGACCCATTCGACACCTCCGTCCGGCGCGACGCCCCCGTCCGACCCGACACCCTCTTCCGGCACGGCACTCCCGTCCGGCCCGACACCCTCCTCCCGCCCGTCCGCCTCGTCCCGCTCCCCGACCCACCCCCGGTACCACCGGGAGAACGGCACCGGCGCCAGCCTCGGCAGGTCCCGCTCCCCCGCGATCCCTCCCAGCCGTTTCGCCAGGCCGGCCAAGGGGCGTACTCCGGCGAGGAGGTTGACGAGGCCGGCCGTGCGGGTGCGGGCGAGCAGGTGGAGCCATACCGGCAGGCGGCCCATCGTGTAGTGGGCGGCGGGGCGCCGGCGGCCCGCGTAGTGGTGGTGGAGGAACTCCGCCTTGTACGTGGCCATGTCGACGCCGACGGGGCAGTCCGAGCGGCAGCCCTTGCAGGACAGGCAGAGATCCAGCGCGTCCCGCACCTCGGGCGAGCGCCAGCCGTCGGTGACGACCTCTCCGGCCAGCATCTCGTGCAGGAGGCGGGCCCGGCCGCGAGTGGAGTGCTCCTCCTCCCCCGTCGCCCGGAAGGAGGGGCACATGACCGCGCCGGAGCCCGCAGCCGCCTCCGTCGTACGGCATTTGGCGACGCCCACGCAGCGTCGTACGGCCGCCGAGAAGTCGCCGCCGTCCTCCGGGTATCCGAACACCACCGGGACCGGGTCGCGGGGCAGCGGCGCGAAGCGCAGGTTGGTGTCGAGGGGGGCCGGGCGGACGAGCATGCCGGGGTTAAGGAGGTCGTCCGGGTCCCAGAGGGCCTTGGCGCGCTCGAACACGGCGATCAGGTCGGGCCCGTACATCCTCGGCAGCAGTTCGGCCCGCGCCTGGCCGTCGCCGTGTTCCCCGGAGAGGGAGCCGCCGTGGGAGACGACCAGGTCGGCGAGGTCCTCCGAGAAGCGGCGGAAGCGGGCGACGCCCGGCTCGGTGAGGAGGTCGAAGTCGATACGGACGTGGATGCAGCCGTCGCCGAAGTGGCCGTAGGGGGTGCCGCGCAGGTCGTGGGCGCGCAGGAGGCCGCGGAAGTCCCGGAGGTACGCGCCGAGTCGGGCGGGCGGGACCGCGCAGTCCTCCCAGCCGGGCCAGGCCTCGCTGCCGTCGGGCATCCTCGTCGCCGTCCCGCTGGCGTCCTCGCGGACCCGCCACAGGGCGCGCTGGGCGGCGGTGTCGGTGACCACCAGCGCGTCGGCCGCGTCCGCCGCGCGCACGATCGCCTCGGCGCGCGCCCGCGCCTCGGCGGCCGTGTCCCCGCCGGTCTCCACGAACAGCCACGCCCCGCCCGCCGGCAGCCCGGACGTCCCCGGGGGGACGAGGTCCGCGGCCATGCCCTCCACGGTCAACGGGCCGTGCGGGAGCAGCGCGGGGGCCCCCTCGGCCGCCGCGCTCTCGTCGGCGTACCCGAGGACGGCGAGGGCACGCGCGCGGGGAGCCTCGACGAGGCGTACGACCGCCTCCGTGAGGACGCCGAGGGTGCCCTCGGAGCCGCAGAAGGCACGGGCCACGTCGGCGCCCCGCTCGGGGAGCAGGGTGTCGAGGGCGTAGCCGGAGATACGGCGGGGCAGGTCGGGGAAGCCGGTGCGCAGCAGCGCCAACTCCCCTTCCACCAGGGCCCGGAGCCCGTCCGGGGCGCCGGACCAGTCCTGTCCGAGGCGGCGGGACCTGCCCCTGCCGTCGAGGACCGACAGCTCGCGCACGCTGTCGGCGGTGGTGCCCCAGGCCACCGAGTGGGAGCCGCAGGAGTTGTTGCCGATCATGCCGCCGAGGGTGCAGCGGCTGTGGGTGGAGGGGTCGGGGCCGAAGCGGAGGCCGTGCGGGGCGGCAGCGTCCTGGAGGCGGTCCAGGACCAGGCCCGGCTGGACGACGGCCGTGCGCGCCTCGGGGTCCAGGGCGAGCAGCCGGTTCATATGGCGGGTGAAGTCCAGGACGACGCCCGTGCCCGTGGCCTGGCCGGCGATCGACGTGCCGCCGCCGCGCGCCACCACCGGCACGCCGTGCTCCCGGCACACCGCCAGGACGGCCGCCACGTCGTCCGCGTCCCGGGGCGCGACCACGCCGAGCGGCACCCGGCGGTAGTTGGACGCGTCCATGGTCATCAGTGCCCGCGCGGTCGTGTCGAACGCGACCTCGCCCCGCACGGCCGCCGTCAGCGCCGCCCGCAGCCCGGCCGCCGTCACCGACCTGGACGAGTGCCGCTCCGCCGTCGACCGCGCCCCGGTCGCGGGCCGCTCCGCCGCCGGCCCGGACCGTGACCCTGCTCGCGTCTCCCCTGGACCTTCCATCCCTCCAGCATGCATCCCACCACTGACAGTGACCACGCGGTGACGGCGGGCCGGTACCGGGGCGATGGCCGGATTCTGGTGAGCTAACCGGAAACCGCCCGACCCCCGTCACGAACTCTCATATAGTGACGCCCAATTGAGCACCAGGTGTCGCTTCTCGCACAGGAACCGACCGTGTTACCGAGGCCAGGAACCGACTGAGTTACCGAGTCCAGAACCGACCGAGGACAGCAGCCCATGACCGCGCCCAGCCCCCCACGCCCTCCGGGCGACCGCCCAGCGCTCCGCTCAGTCCTGCCCCTGCCCCTGGTCACCGCCGTGTTCGCCGCAGCCGCGGCCGGCGGTTCGGTCGCGCTCGCACCCGCGTCCTTACGGGTCCCGGTGGCGGGTGGCGCGGGCGCCGCCGCCCTGCTGCTGACGCTCGCCGTCGCGGTCGCCGTCCACGCCCGGCAGTCGGCGCGGTCGCTGCGGCACCGCCTCGACGCCGTGTCCCGTGACACCGGGATGCTCCTCCAGGAACGGGCCCGGCTGACGGCCGAGTTCGGGCAGGAACGGGCGCGGCTGACCGAGGAGTTCCTCCAGGACCGCGCCCGGATCGCCGCCGACTACGCCCGCGAACGGACCCGGCTCACCGCCGAACTGGACCACGAGCGCGGCCGGCTCGCCGACGAGCGCGCCCAACTGGAGACCAAGGCCGAGGAGGAGAGGTCCCGGCTCCTCGACCGCGCCCGGCAGGCCGAGACCGAGCGCACGGCCGCCCTCGCCGTCACCGCCAACGTGGCCGGCCGGATGCAGGCCCTCGCCACCGGCACCCTCGCCGACCTGCGCGCCATGGAGGAACGCCACGCCGACGAGGACGTCCTCGCCGACCTGCTCCACCTCGACCACCGCACCGCCCAGGCGGGCCGCCTCGCCGACTCCGTCGCCGTCCTCGCTGGCGCCCGCTCCGGGCGCCGCTGGGCCAGACCCATCCCCATGGAGTCGATCCTGCGGGGCGCGATGGGCCGCATCGGCGCCTACCGCCGGGTCCGGCTGCACTCCTCCAGCGAGTCCGCCGTCGCCGGGCACGCCGCCGAGGGCGTGATGCACGCGCTCGCCGAACTCCTCGACAACGCGGCGAACTTCTCACCTCCGACCGCCGAGGTCCACGTCTACGTCGAGGAGGTCCCGACCGGCGTCATCATCTCCGTCGAGGACGCGGGCCTCGTCATGAGCGACGTCCAGCTGCGCCGCGCCGAACGCGCCGTCTCCGGCGAGGACTCCGACCTCACCGGCCTCACCGGCACCCGCCTCGGTCTCGCCGTCGTCGGCCGTCTCGCCCGCAAGCACGGCCTCAAGGTCTCCTTCCGCCCCTCCGCCCGCGGCGGCACGGGCGTCCTGATGCTGGTCCCGCAGGACGTGCTGGCCGGTACGGTGCCGGCGGCGCCCGCGCAGACCCCGGCCCCGACGGACGAGCGGTCGACGCCGTACGCCGCCGTGCCCGCACCGCACGACCTGGACGACGAACCGACGCCGACCCACGAGTCCCCGTCCCCGTACGGCGCCGCCCCCGGCCCCGAGGAGCCCCCGACGGGCCCCGGCGGCCTCCCCCGGCGCCGCCGGGGCCGGTCCCTCGCCGAGGCCGAGGCCCGCACGCGCGCCCAGAGCGCCGACGCCCCGCCGGCCCGAGACTCCCGCCCCGCCGAGGACGCCAGCACCGGCGCCGTCCGCTTCAGCAGCTTCCGCCGCGCCGTCCGCGGCACGAGCGGCCTCGACCAGGCCTTCGTCCAGGGCACGTCCACGGACGACGAACCGTCCACGGGCCTCCACCGGCGCACGGAGGGGGCGGAGCACGGGGAGAACGCGGGGCGGCCGGAGCACAGCGAGAGCCTGGAGCGGCCGGACAGCACGGAACCGCCGGGTACGCCCGGTGCGCCGATCACGACGGGCACGCCGTTCCCGCAACCGGGGACGCCGTTCCCGCGACCGGGGACGGGGTTCCTTCCGGGCCCCGGCGGGGAGAGCCTCCCGGAACCCGTACGGGACGGTCTGCCCGACGCCGGACGGGAGGGTCTGCCGGCCTCGGGCCTCGTACGGGAGGCCCGGTCAGAGTACGCAGGGGAACTCCTGCCGGAGCCTCTGCGGGAGCCGGTGCGCGAGCCCGTCGGCGAGCAGGTGGCCGGCCCTGTCCCGGACGCCCCGGTCCCGTCGCCCGGCACCGCCGTACCGCCCCTCGCGCTGGAGCCCGCACGGGAGCCCGAGTGGGGTGTCGCCCGGGGGGCGACCTGGGAGACGTCCTCGGCGCCGGAGCCCGAGTGGGAGCCGACCGCTCCCGTAACGGACCCCGGTTGGGAGCCGGAGCCCGTGCGCGGCGCGCGGTGGGAGTTCGAACCGGTGCGGGACGATCCGTGGCAGCCGGTGGGCGACACGCCGTGGCAGCCGGGACTCGCCCGTATCCCGCTCGGGGAATCCGAGCCGGTCCGGGAGACCGCCTGGCAGGCCGAGCCGGCCCGGACCTCACCGCAGGAGCCCGAGCCGGTGCGGGACACCGCATGGCAGGCCGGGCCGACCCAGACCCCGCCTCACGAGGTCGAGCCGGTCCGGGACACCCCGTGGCAGGCCGAGCCTCCGCCGGAATCCGAGTCGGTGCGGGACATCCAGTGGCAGTTGGACGCGTTGCGGGAGCTGGCCCGGGACCCCCAGCGGGACGACCGGCCCGCGCCGGGCGACGACAACACGCCCTCCGCCCACGCGCCGTCGTCCCACACCCCCGCGCCCCCGGTGCCCCCGTATCCGGACCCCGGCGGCACCGGCGCCGGCCCCGCACCCCTCCCCCATCCGGACCCCCATCCGCATCCCGACCTGGAAGGCGACCCCACCCCATGACCGGCACCGGCACCACCGCCGACGACAGGCTCACCTGGCTCATGGAGGGTTTGCTGGAACGCACTCCGGGCGCCCGGCACGCGCTCGTGCTCTCGCGGGACGGGCTGAAGCTGTGCCGTACGCCGGAGCTGTCCGTGGACCAGGCGGACCAGCTCGCCGCGATCGCCGCCGGCATGCAGTCGCTGTCCCACGGCGCCTCCGTGGAGTTCGGCGACGGCAGCGGCGGCGTGCGGTCGGCGATGGCGGAGTTCCACGGCGGGGTCCTGTTCATCGTGGAGGCGGGCGAGGGCGCGCATCTGGCCGTCGTCACGGACGAGGAGGCCGACGCCGGGCTCGTCGGACACACCATGAGCGAACTGGTGGAGCAGTTGGGCGAGCACCTCAGCGCCCGCCCGCGCCACCGGCCGGAGTCCCCCGCGGACCCGACCGCCGCGCCCACCCGGTCGACCACCCCGGCCTCGACCACCTCCTCCACCACCGGCCCCGCTTCCCCCGCGACGACGGCGACCACCTCGGCTACTTCGGCTACGGCTCTGGCGCCCCGTACGTCATGAGCCGGCCCGGCAGGGACGACCTGCCCGACCGGCTGTACACCCTCACCGGAGGACGCAGCCGGTCCGCGCCCGGCACCCCCTTCGACCTGGTCACCCTGGTCACCGCCGAGTCGCAGCCGGTGCCGGGGATGCAGTCGGAGCACACGGCGATCCTGCGGCTGACGGAACGGCCCACGGCGGTCGTGGAGATCGCCGCCGGGCTGGGGCTGCCGGTGAGCATCACCAAGGTGCTGCTGTCCGACCTCCTCGCCGCGGGCCGGGTCAGCGCCCGGCACCCGCACAAGGCCACGCTGATCGATCTGGACATCCTGGAGCAGGTACTAGTTGGACTTCGCAACCTCTGAGCACGGCGGGGACGGCCGGACACCCGGACCGGGCCCCGGCTCCGGGCCCGCCCCCGCCCCCGTCGCCCTGACCGGCGCCCGCTTCCACGGTGACCCCGCCGCCCTCTACCGCGCACTGCGGCGCGAGCACGGCGAGGTCGTCCCCGTGCTGCTCGACGGGGACGTGCCGGCGTGGTTGGTGCTGGGCTACCGCGAGCTGCACCAGGTGACGAGCGACCCGGAACTGTTCAGCAGGGACTCCGGTTTGTGGAACCAGTGGCCGAACATCCCCGCCGACTGGCCCCTGTTGCCGGTGATCAGCCGGAAGCAGCCGTCGATCCTCGGCTCGGTCGGCGAACGGCACCGGCGGCGTGCGGCGCTGCTCGGCGAGGCGCTGGAGGCGGTCGACGCGTTCACGCTGCGCGGCCACGCCGAGCGGTTCGCGGACGAGCTGCTCGACGCGGTGTGCGGGGCGGGCAGGGCCGACCTCGTCGCACAGTACGCGGCGCTGCTGCCGGTCCGTGTGCTGGCGTACCTGTTCGGTTTCCCGGAGGAGCAGGGGCCGGACCTGGTCGCGGCGTTGACCGACATCCTCGACGGGCAGGGCCGGGCGCAGGCCGCCGAGGCACGGCTGACGGCGGCGATGACCCGGCTGGTGGCGGAGCGGCGGGAGCGTCCCGCCGACGACGTGGTGTCCCGGCTGCTGGTGAACGCCTCCGGCCACGGCTTCTCCGTCGAGGAGGTCACGCACGACGTGATGGTCATGCTGGCCGCGGGACACCAGCCGACCACCGACTGGATCGGCAACTCCCTGCGGCTGATGCTGACCGACGAGCGGTTCGCGGCCTCCCTGTTCGGCGGACGCAGCAGTGTGGCGGAGGCCATGAACGAGGTGCTGTGGGAGGACGCGCCCATTCAGAACGCGGCCGGCCGCTGGCTCTCCCGGGACACCCGGCTCGGCGGCCGTGCCCTGCGCGCCGGGGACCTCGTCGTCCTCGGCCTCCAGGGCGCCAACTCCGACCCCCGCGTGCGTACCCACGGCTCCGCGCTCACCGGCGGCAACAACGCGCACTTCTCCTTCGGTCACGGCGAGCACCGCTGCCCGTTCCCGGCGCGGGAGATCGCCGAGGTCATCGCCCGGACCGGTATCGAGGTGGTCCTGGACCGGCTGCCGGACCTCGACCTCGCCGTACCGCGGGAGAACCTCGTCCGGCGGCCCTCGCCCTGGCTGCGGGGGCTGGTGGAGCTGCCGGTGCGGTTCTCGCCCTCGCCCGCGGTCGGCGGCCGGTGACCCGTGCCGCGTCGAGTGGCGGGGGCGGGCCCCTGCTGGTGAACTGAAGGCAGGGATCCCTCCGCCCCGACATCCCGCGCCCGGAAGCGTCGGCCCCCGGCCGATCCCGGCCGAGCCGACGGAGTGGTGGTCGATGGGATACGCACTCCACCCGCACAAGGTCAAGATCGTCACGGGACCACCGCAGGCGGGCCCCCTCCACGAGTTCTGGGCGCATCTCCGACGCCCCTTCGTCTCGGTCTTCTGGCATCTGCGCGGCCGCTGGCTGCTGCACCGGGGCGTCACCCGCGCCGGGCGGTGGTGGAACCCGCCGTTCACTACGGTGCTGGTGGCGCTGGCCGCCGTGCTGACGGCGGCACTGGTCCTGTGGTCGGTCCTTGCGCTGCTGGAACTAACCGACATCAAAGGGTGGGTGCAGGACGTCGGGCCGCAGCCGTGGTGCGAGGAGAAGTCCGCCGCGTGCGACACCGTCAGCGGCGTCGCGATGCCGCTGCTGCTGTTCGCCGCCTCCACCCTCCTCTTCCTGTCCTGGCGCCTGTGGCAGGTCCGCCGCTACTGCACCCGCCAGGCCCGGCACGACCCCGGCCGGCTGGTGCAGACCGCCGGGAGCCTGATGGACGAGGTGGTCGGACGCGACCAGCTCTGCAACGCCCTCATGAAGAACCTCAACGACAAGAAGGTCCGGCGCCCGCACGTCGTCGTCGGGGGCGTCGGCGTCGGCAAGACCGCGCTGCTGGTCCGGCTGGCCCAGAAGCTCGCCGCGGTGGGGGCGGTGCCCATCCCCGTGCGGCTGCGGGACGTGCAGGGCGACGAGCCGCTGGACTTCGGCGAGTTGGCGCTGGCCCGGTTCCGGGAGATCGTGCGGGCGAAGGTGCGGTCCGAGGGCGAGGTCGACCGGATCTGGCGGTGGCTCAGACAGCGGGCGGACCGGATCGTGGTCCTCGCCGACGGCCTGGAGGAGGCGTTCGCGGAGGACGACCTGACCGGCCGCCGGGACAATCTGATCCGGGACGCGATCCGCCGGGCCGGCGAGGAGGGTCTGCCGCTCGTCATCGCGTCGCGGCCGCACGACCCGCTGCGCGCGATGCAGGCGGCCGTGTCCGAGCTGGAGCCGCTGAGCAACGAGGCGGCGTTGCGGTACGTCGCCGGCAGTGGCAGCTGGCGCGCCGACCTGACCGTGCTGGACCGCATCGTGGAGGCCGCCGACATGGCAGAGTCCCCCATCTATCTGAAGATCGCCCGGGATCTGCACGCCCAGGACCTGCTGGAACCTTTGTGGGACGGCGGCGGTGACCAGGACCTCCAGCTGTACGACAGCTGGCGGCTGCGGGCGGAGCTGATGGAGACGTGGATCCACGCCCTCGTCGCCGCGGACGTCCACCCCGAGCTGCCGATCGACCACGACACGCGGCTGGCGGTGGTGGAGTACATCTCGGCGCTCGCCTGCGTCGGGCTGGCATCCGACAGCGCCGACGTGGGCCTCGGGGAGCTGGGCTCGGCCCTCGCCGACGCGGACGGCGCGTCGGAGCCCCGGGGGTTCGCGGTGCGGGCGGGTCCGAACCGGGAGTGGAACGGGCGGGTCGCCCGCGAGCTGAACCGGCGGATGGGGGAGCTGAGGTGGTGCCCGGAGACGTACGCCCTGAGGCGCGGCGCTCCTTGGAGCAGGCCGCAGCACCCCTGTCAGGGGGCGCCCGGCGGCTCCGGCGGGTGGGTGGGGCCCAGGGTCGACATCAGGATCGCCGCGACCTGGGGCACCCGGATGGGGCTGGTCCACGAGAGCGGCGACAAGGTCCGCTTCCAGCACAGCATCGTGCAGGCGTATCTCGGCTCCCGGTTCCTGGAGAAGATCTTCGAGTCGCCGGCCGCGTCCGGGCCGAGCAGTGGTGCGACGACCTCCGCTGCCCCGCCCGAGGCGCCGGTGCCCGACGCGCACATCGCCCGGGCGCTGCGGCAGGGCGGACGGGAACTGCTCATCGCGCTCACCCTGTACTCCCGGTCGCCGAAGGGGCGGTGCGTGTGCGGGCCCTCGGGGGCGGGCCGGCGGACCTGCCCCGTCGACCGGATGCGGGAGCTGCTGACCGCGCATGCCAAGGACCTGCTGGCCGAGGCCGACGCCTCGCACGCGGTCGGGCGGCACAGCGGCGACGGCGAGCCCGACGACCGCGGCAGTCCCCGGCTGCGGGCGCTGGAGAGCTACGGCCCGGCCGTGGAGATCGACAGCGTCGCGGTCGCGCCCCGGCAGGAGCACCTCGTCAAGGAGATCGAGCGGGACTGGCACCGGCTCGGCCAGAACGAGGACCCCGCCCGGCTCCGCGAGGCGAAGATCGCGCTGGTGAAGCAGTGCGGCACGGCCGTGCGTCGGCTGGCCGCCGTGCGCGGCCGCGCGCCGGGCGACGAGCATCCGGCGTACCCGGTGTACGAGGTGATGTTCCGGATCGGCCGCAAGGAGACGGACCGCCGGGTGCGGGAGGCGCTGGTGAAGGAGGTGGGCGCGGGCGGCGAGCGGGCGTACCAGGCGTTGTGCCGCGGGCTCGACGAGGCGTGTGCCGCCGTCGAGGCCGGGCCGCGCAGGTGCCCGGCGGGCCGGGTGGCGTTGTCGCCGGAGCAGGCGGACGGGGACCGCTCGTGGGGGTGGGACCTGGCGGACCACCGGGACCGGGAGGAGCGCAGGGTGGCGGAGGAGGAGGCTCTGACGGAGAAGGGCAGATGGAGCTGCAACACCATGCGGGCCTGGCTGCTGCCGCTGCTGGTGGACTCGTCGGCGATGGGCCGGCGCCAGGCGAGCCCCCGTGACGACCTGGACAACTGGGTGCGGGCGGCGACCGGGGCGGCCCGTGCTCCGATCGACGACGACGGGCCCGGCGCCTCCATCGGTCTGGGGGTGGCGCTGGCCCAGGGGTTCAAGTTCGCCGCCAACCGGCGGCCGGGGCCGGGCGCCGTCCGCGGGGCCCGCGAGTTCCTCGTCAAGCAGGCGCGGGACCTGCTGCGGCAGAGCACCTTCTGGTACACGCGGCTGACGCTGCTGCACGCCCTGACGCTGTGGAGCCTGCCCGACGACGTCACCGCCGACCAGCCGATGCGCGGCCCCGGTTCCGACCCGAGGGGGCAGGTGCGGGAGTGGCTGGCGCTGGGCGACCGGGGCCACGCGGAGCATCCGCTGGTGGCGGGGGCGGCGAAGCTGGCGGTGCGGGCGCTCCAGACGCGGCGGCCGGAGCGGTTCCTGTGGATCGACGAGGCGGCCGTGGCGTCCTGCGTCGGCACGGAGGTGGGGCTGCCGGGCGAGCAGCGCGCCCACAACCTGTGGATACCGCCGTCCACCGGCTGGAGCACCCTGGACCCGAGGGCGCAGCAGCTGCTCGCGGACGTCCTGCTGGTGATGGTGCTCGGGGAGCGGGCGCACCGTCCGAAGGACGCGTTCCGCATCCTGGAGCTGTGTGCGCGGGAGCCGACCCGGATGCCGTCGTGCGTCCACAAGGACCGCACCCGGCTGAGCCCGGTGCGCGGGGCGGAGCACGCGGCGCAGCCCGGCTCGAACTGCACGGACGACTGCCGGCTGAGGATGTGCCCGTACCCGGCCAAGGTGGAGAGCCTGCGCATGGAGTTCAGCGAGGTCTTCTGCCTGCACCAGCGGGACCTGCTGAAGAAGTGGCAGCCGTGGGCGTGGGCCTCGCTGCGGCTGCGGCGGGAGGCCCCGTGGCAGCGCGGGGTGCCGGTCGCCGGGATGCGCCGTTTCTGGGACCAGATGAGCGACCGGGCCCGCGACATCGGCCCCGGCACGGGCCCCGTCTCATCCGACGGACGACGTTTCGCCCAGGTTTCGCGGAGCCGATAGGCTCGCACCCGTGGCTGATATCCAGATCCCCGCTGACATCAAGCCCGCCGACGGACGTTTCGGCGCTGGCCCCTCCAAGGTGCGGACGGAGGCGCTGGACGCGCTGGCCGCGACCGGCACCTCCCTGCTCGGCACCTCCCACCGCCAGGCCCCGGTGAAGAACCTGGTCGGCCAGGTGCGCGAGGGCATCAGCGAGCTGTTCTCCCTGCCCGAGGGCTACGAGGTGGTCCTCGGCAACGGCGGCTCCACCGCGTTCTGGGACGTCGCGACGCACGGCCTGATCGAGAACAGGAGCCAGCACCTGACCTTCGGCGAGTTCAGCTCGAAGTTCGCCAAGGCCGCCAAGCTCGCCCCGTGGCTGGGCGAGCCGACCGTGGTCTCCTCCGACCCCGGCACGCACCCGGAGCCGGTCGCGGAGGCGGGCGTCGACGTCTACGCCTTCACCCACAACGAGACCTCCACCGGTGTCGCCGCCCCGATCAAGCGGGTGGCCGGTGCCGACGAGGGCGCCCTCGTCCTGGTCGACGCCACGTCCGGCGCGGGCGGTCTGCCCGTGGACATCGCCGAGACGGACGTCTACTACTTCGCCCCGCAGAAGTCCTTCGCCTCCGACGGCGGCCTGTGGATCGGCGTGTTCTCCCCGGCCGCGATCGAGCGCGCCGAGCGGATCCACGCGAGCGGGCGGCACGTCCCGGAGTTCTTCTCGCTGCCGACGGCGATCGACAACTCCCGCAAGAACCAGACGTACAACACCCCGGCGCTCGCCACGCTGTTCCTGCTGAACCAGCAGCTGGAGTGGATCAACGGCCAGGGCGGTCTCGCCTGGTCCACGGCCCGCACCAAGGACTCCTCGACCCGCCTGTACGGCTGGGCGGAGGAGTCCAAGTACGCGACGCCGTTCGTCTCGGACCCGGCCAAGCGCTCGCAGGTCATCGGCACGATCGACTTCGCCGACGAGATCGACGCCGCGGCCGTCGCCAAGGCTTTGCGCGCCAACGGCGTCGTCGACACCGAGCCGTACCGCAAGCTCGGCCGCAACCAGCTGCGCGTCGCGATGTTCCCGGCGATCGACCCGGCGGACGTCGAGGCCCTCACGAAGTGCGTCGACTACGTGATCGAGAAGCTCTGACCGCTCAGCGGTACGACGCCGAAGGGCGCCCGGTGGGGTCACCGGGCGCCCTTCGTGTCGTCCTACGGGGTGTTGCCCGTGTCGTGCGGAATCAGCCGCGGAAGCCGAGGATGCCGTGCAGGGCGGCACCGCCCGTCGCGGTGGACGCGCCCGACCGCGCCGACATCTTCTGCGCGGCCTGCGGCTTCGGGTCCGGCAGCTTCTTGCAGACGGCGTCGATCTGACCCTTGCCGTGCGGCACCTTGCCGTTGCTCAGGTAGGTCGCCAGGTACTTGTCGAGGCAGGAGTTGCCGCTCAGCGAGATGCCGTGGTTGCCACCGCCCTGCTCGACGACCAGGCTGGAGTTCTTGAGCAGCTTGTGGACGGTGAGGCCGCCCTGGTACGGGGTGGCCGCGTCGTCCGTCGCCTGGAACAGCAGCGCCGGCGGGAGCTTCGAGTTGGCGACGTTCACCGGCTTGAGGGTCTTGGTCGGCCAGAACGCGCACGGCGCGTTGTACCAGGCGTTGTTCCAGGCCATGAAGGGCGCCTTCTTGTAGACGGCCCAGTTGTCCTTCTGCCACGTGCTCCACTTGCGCGGCCAGGCCGCGTCACGGCACTGCACGGCGGTGTAGATGCTGTAGCCGTTGTCGCCGGAGGCGTCGACGGCGGCGATGTTCTGGTACGCCTCGACCAGCGGCTCGGCGTTCTTGTCACCCACGTAGGCGGCGAACGCATCGGCGAGGATGGGCCAGTAGCCGTTGTAGTAGCCGCCGGGGATGAAGGTGTCGTCCAGCTCGGAGGCGCCCACCTTCACCTTGCCGCCCACGGGCTTCTTGGCGAGGGCGGCCCGCATGGCGTACCACTCGGCCTCGATCTTGGCCGGGTCGGTGCCGAGCTTGTAGGTGGCGTTGTTCTTGGCGATCCACTTCATCAGCGCCTTGTGGCGCTTGTCGAAGGCGTAGTCCTGGTCGAGGTTGTCCTCGTACCAGACGCCCGTCGGGTCGACTATGGAGTCGAGCACCAGGCGGCGCACACGGTCCGGGTACTGCTTGGCGTAGACGGCGCCGAGGTACGTGCCGTACGAGTAGCCGAAGTAGTTGATCTTCTTGGCGCCGAGCGCCTTGCGGATCGCGTCCATGTCCTTCACGGCGTTGGCCGTGTTGATGTGCGGCAGGACGTCCTTGTACTTGGTCGCGCAGGCGGCGGCGAAGGACTTGGCGCGGTCGAGGTTGGCCTTCTCGATGGCCGCCGTGCTGGGCACGGAGTCCGGGCGCACCGGGTTGAAGTAGCCCGGCTTGCAGTTCAGGGCGGGCTTGCTGGCCCCCACGCCGCGCGGGTCGAAGCCGATGACGTCGTACTGCGACGCGACGGCCTTGGGCAGGGAGCCGGCGACGAAACCGGCCAGGCCCAGGCCGCTGCCGCCGGGGCCGCCGGGGTTGACCAGCAGCGGGCCCTGGTACTTCTTCGCGGTGTGCGGCACGCGGGACAGGGCCAGCGTGATCTTCTTCCCGCCCGGCTTGGCATAGTCCAGCGGCACCTTCACCGACGCGCACTGCATCGTCGGGGCGCTGTCGGTGGCGCACTTCTTCCAGGAGACCTTCGCGGCGGCGACCTGCACGGTGTTCACGGAGTGCGGCGCGCTGGCGCTGGCGGGCGCGGCTGCGAGCGTCCCGGCCAGTACGACGGTGGCGCCGCTGAACACGGCTGCGCTTCTCTTCATGGAGTTCTCTCTGAAGTGAGGGGGGTTCCAGGTCCGCGGGGTTCGCGGCCCGTGCCGCATGGTTCCTGAAGATCACGCCGCGCATAAACAGATTCGACCAAGACTTGACTGAATTGAGTCATTGGAATTACTCAAACTACCCACAGACAACGCCAGTTGCCCGTAACCGGGACAACCTGAACGGCTGCCCGCGCCGGCCCTTCCCGAACGCCCCACGCCGACGGGGCGCCCGGCGGTCACCGGGCGCCCCTCGGTTCAGGTCGCCGTGCAGCTCACGCTCGGCACGCCCCCGCCCCCGGGCGTGCCCCCGAAGCCGAGGGTCGCCGAGGCGCCCGCGGCGAGGGCGCCGTTGTGGGCGGCGTTCGTCGCGGTGACGGTCGCACCGCTCTGGGTGTACGAGGCGTTCCACATGTTCGTGACCTTCTGGGAGCCGCTCCAGGTCCAGGTGACCTTCCAGGACTTGAGCGCGGTCGTCCCGCTGTTGGTCACCTTCACCTCGGCGTTGAAGCCGCCGCCCCAGTCGCTGCTGACGGTGTAGACGGCTGCGCAGGCGGGTGTCCCGCCGCCGGGGTCACCGGGGTCGCCCGGATCGCCGGAGCCGCCGCCCGGCGGGAAGCCCGGCGCCTTGATGCTCGTCAGATAGCCGTCCTTCACGGTGTCGACTGTCTGCCAGTCGTCCTTCAGGATGCCGCCGGTGTCACCGGAGTTGGGGTTCCAGGACCAGAAGGTCCAGTGGAAGGAGTCGTTGCCGTACGTCGAGGTGGAGCGGAGGTAGGTCACCAGGGCGGCCAGCCAGCGCTGGTCGACCGTGGCCTGGAGGGTCGTACCGAACTCGCCCACCCAGACGGGGGCGATGTTCTGCTTGAAGATGTAGCCCCAGTACCGGTCCCAGACGCCCGGCATGTTGTTGGGGAAGTTCGGGTCGCTGAACCAGCTCTGCTGGGCCACGCTGGTGGCGTAGTCGTGCGCGGAGTAGACGAGCCGGTTCGGCACGTCGAGCCGTACGGGGTGGTCGGCGACGCCCATCAGGTTGCCGCCCCACCAGCCCGAGACGCCGTTGTACGACTGGACGCCCTCGACGAGGACCAGCAGGTCGGGATTGGCGGCGAGCACCGCGTTGCCGGCGCGTTCGGCGGCGAGGCGCCAGTCCTTGGAGGTGTCGCCGCAGCCCCAGCAGGCGGGGTCGTGCGGCTCGTTGTGGAGGTCGATGCCGATGACGGTGGAGTCGCCCTTGTAACGGGTCGCGAGGGCCTTGAGGCCCGCGATCCACGTCGACTCGGGGACCGTCGAGGTGTACCAGAGCGCCGACTGGCCCGCCGAGTCCGGGCGGTGCCGGTCGAGGATGATCTTCAGCCCGCTCCGCCCGGCGTGCGCCACCATCTTGTCCAGGACCTGGAGCGAGGTCAGACCGCGCAGATCGGTGTTCTTGCCGTCGAAGTTGAGGCTGTCGGGCATGGTGCCCGGCTTGAGGATGTCGTCGCTGTAGGGGATGCGCAGGGTGTTGTAGCCCAGCGACTTCATCTGGTCGATCATGCTCTTGTAGTCGCGGGACCACAGGCCGTGGGGCACGTGGTTGGCGGTCTCGAAGCCGAACCAGTTGATGCCGGCGATCCGCACCGACTGGTTGTTCGCGTCGAGGATCTGGCGCCCGTTGGTGTGCCAGTAGCCGGCACCGGCGGCGGCCTCGGCCGCCGCGGCCGACGGGGCACCGCCGGCCAGCGGCAGCACCAGCACGGCGGCGGCCGCGCACAGGGCGCCCAGAGTTCTCCGTAAGCTGCGGAACATGACGCTGCTTCCTCCTCGGGAGGCGCGGGCCCGGAACAGATGGGAGCGCTCCCATCACCCGCATCCCCCATGGAAGACAGGTCACATGGACACGTCAAGGCGTCCGACGCCTCGTTGTGCGCCGGACGCCTCTCGGTGCGGCCCGAGAGCCAGGGACCGAAGTCAGCGGCTCAGCGGCTCAGCCTCCGGAACCGGCGCACCGCCAGCGGGAGGAAGACCAGTGTGAGCACGACCGGCCACACGCCCGCCATCAGCAGCGCGTGCTGCTCGATCCAGGAGTCACCGCCGCCGACCGGGGTGCCGAACAGCTCACGGGTGGCGGCCGCCGTGGAGGAGAGCGGGTTCCAGGCGGCGACCCAGCCGAGCCAGTCGGGCATGAGCTGCGGGGCCACGAAGATGCTGGAGATCATCGTCAGCGGGAAGGCGACCACGAAGAGGCCGCCCGCCGCCTCCGGGTTGGGCACCAGGAGGCCGAGCCAGACGCCGATCCAGATCAGCGCGAACCGCAGCCACAGCAGCAGACCGAACGCGGCCAGGAAGCCGAGGTCGGCGTCGGGGCGCCAGCCCATCGCGAGGGCCGTCAGCATCATGATGGCCAACTCCGCGCAGGCGACCACCAGATCGGTGACCCCCCGTCCCGCGACCACGGCCGACGGCGCCATCGGCATGGAGCGGAAGCGGTCGATGACGCCCTTGGTGGAGTCGTGGACGACGAGGGTCGCGGTGTTGATGAACCCGAAGGCCATCGTCATCGCGAACATGCCCGGCATCAGGAAGTCCCGGTAGTCGCCCCCGCCGGGCACCTGCATGGCGCTGCCGAAGACATAGCCGTAGAGGAGGACGGAAAGGATCGGGAAGCCCAGCTGCCAGGCGATGTTGACCGGCTGGCGCCGGTAGTGGGTGAGGCCGCGCCGGACGATGTTCCCGACGTCGGCGAGCAGCCAGTACGTACGGCTTCGGACGGGGAGGTCGGTGAGGTCGGTGAGGTCGGTGAGCTCGCCGAGGCCCGGGGCGCCGGAGCCGGTTCGGGCGTCGGAGCGGGAGCCGGTTGCGGCGCTCGGGCGGACGTCGGGGCTGACGGGGGTGCTCATACGGCGGCCTCCTTCGGCTGCGGCGCGGACGGCGGGGTGCCCCGCTCGCCGGGCGGTTCGGTACGGTGCCCGGTCAGCCGCAGGAACACGTCGTCCAGGCTGGGCCGGCGCAGGCCGATGTCCTCGACGGCGACACCCTCGTCCTGGAGGGTGCGGGCCACCTGCGTCAGGGCGTTCACCCGGTCGGTCACCGGCGCGTGCACCCGCAGCTCGGTCTCGTCGGCCTCCGGTTCGCCGTCGGCGACGCGGGCGACGGCCTTCACGGCGTGCGGGATGTCCGCGCGGTCGGCCACGACGACCTCGACACGGTCGCCGCCCACGGTGTTCTTCAGCCCGTCGGGGGTGTCGTCCGCGATGGCCCGGCCCTGGTCGATGACGGTGATGCGGGAGGCCAGCCGGTCGGCCTCCTCCAGGTACTGCGTGGTGAGCAGGACGGTCGTGCCGCCCGCGACCAGCGCCCGCACCGAGTCCCAGACCTCGCCCCGGCTGCGCGGGTCGAGGCCGGTGGTCGGCTCGTCCAGGAAAAGAACGGCCGGGGCGAGGATCATCGAGGCGGCGAGGTCCAGCCGGCGCCGCATACCGCCGCTGTATGTGCCGACACCCTTGTCGGCGGCGTCTGCGAGGTCGAACCGGTCGAGCAGTTCGGCGGCGCGCCGTTTTGCCCGCCGGCCGCCGAGATGGAAGAGCCGGCCGAACATCTCCAGGTTCTGCCGTCCCGTCAGCACCTCGTCCACGGCCGCGTACTGGCCGGTGAGGCCGATCCTCGCCCGGACCTCTCGGGGCCGCCGGGCCACGTCGAGCCCGGCGACCGTCGCCCGCCCGCCGTCGAGCCGGACGAGGGTGGACAGGATGCGGACGGCCGTGGTCTTGCCCGCGCCGTTCGGGCCGAGGAGGCCGTGGACCGTGCCCTCGCGGACGGCCAGGTCGAAGCCGTCGAGCGCGCGCTTCTCGCCGTACCGCTTCTCCAGCCCCTCCGCCCGTACCGCGTACCCGTCGCCGTTTCCGTCGCTCATGGGTCCCCCTTCGCTAGAACTGAGTACACCGTACCCTATTTCGCGTACGTCGTACTCAGTTTTTTCGGGGGGACTTAGACTCGGCTCATGGCAAGCAGTGACGGCGGTACGCAGACCAGCGGCAGCGGCGACATCGTCCGTACGCTCGAACTGCTGTGGGACACGGGGAGGCGCCCCAGCCGGGGCCCCAAACCGGGGCTCACCCTGGAGCGGATCGTGGAGGCGGCGGTCCGGGTCGCGGACGCGGAGGGGCTGGAGGCCGTGTCGATGCGGCGGGTCGCCACGGAGCTGGGCACCGGCACGATGTCGCTGTACCGCTACGTCCCCGGCAAGGCCGAACTGCTCGACCTGATGCTGGACCGGGTGCAGCGCCCCTCCGACGATCCGGCCGACCTCGGGGACGGCGGCTGGCGGTCCGCGCTGGAGGCCCTGGGCCGGGCGACCCTCGCGCTCTACCGCCGCCACCCCTGGCTGCTCCAGGTCAACCAGAGCCGGCCGCTCCTCGGGCCCAGCGCGCTGGACGGCATGGAGAAGGTGCTCTCCCGCATCAAGTCCATGGGCCTGACCGACCCCGAACTGGTCTCCGCGATCATCGCGGTGGACGGCTATGTGGTCGGGGCCGCCCGTACCCAGCTCTACGAGGCGGAGGTGGAGCGGCGCACAGGGCTCACCGACGCGGAGTTCTGGGCGGCGCAGGCGCCCCTGCTGGAGAAGTTCATGGCGTCCGGGCGCTACCCGATGCTGGCCGGGCTGTCCGAGGACGCGTTCGGCCGGGACTTCGACCACTTCGAGTTCGGGCTCCAGCGGATCCTCGACGGCCTGGAGGCCCTGGTGGCCCGGCGGGCCGGGGACGGGGTCGCGTAGGGGGCCGAGGACGAGGGCCCGAGCGGCAGCCGGGGCGGTGGCCGGGCGGACCGAGTCAGTGCGGGGCCAGGACGCAGAACTCGTGGCCCTCCGGGTCGGCGAGGCAGGTCCACGGGACGTCGCCCTGGCCGACGTCGAGATCGGTGGCGCCGAGGGCCCGCAGCCGGTCCACCTCCGCCGCCCTGTCGTCCCCGGGGTAGGGCAGCAGGTCGAGATGGACGCGGTCCGGCGCGGTCTTCACGCCGGGCGTGCGCAGGAACTCCAGATACGGGCCGACCCCCCGGGCGGAGCGCAGCACCGCGTGGTCGTCGGTCACCTCGTGCAGCGCCCAGTCGATCGCCTCGCCCCAGAACCGGGCCATGGCCCGCGGGTCGGCGCAGTCGACCACCACCGCGGCGATCGGCCCGGTGTCCCGGTAGACGTCGCGGGGCTCCAGCACACAGAACTCGTTGCCCTCCGGGTCGGCGAGGACCGTCCACGGCACGTCACCCTGGCCCACGTCGGCGGGGGTCGCGCCGAGCTTCCGCAACCGCGCGACCAGTTCCGTCCGCTGGGCGGCCGAGTGGGTGGCGATGTCCAGGTGCACCCGGTTCTTCGCGGGCGTCTTGGGATCCGGCACGGGGACGACGTCGACCCCGAGGGCGACCGGATGCGGCCAGACGAGCCCGCCGGCGGGACCGACGTAGGTGGCGGCACCGGGACGGTAGGCGGTCCAGCCGAGCGCCTCCGCCCAGAACCGGCCGACCGCCGGGGCGTCGACGGCCTTGACGATCACATGCACGGGTCGCAGCGCCATGCCGACGATCCTATGCAGCGGTGGACGGCCCGCCGGACGACCGGCTGACGGGCCGTGGGAGAACGCCCCGTCAGGACGGGCGGCGCCGGACGCGTTTGAAGCCCCAGATGACGACGGCGGCGCCGACGACGGCGATCGCGCCGACCTTGAGGCCCGAGCCGGTGCCGTCGGCGTCCTGCCCGGCGGACGAGCCGCCCCCACCGGAGGAGGACGAGCCGGAGCCGCCGTTGCCGGAGCCGCCGGAGCCGCCGCCGGGGACGTCGCGGGCGACGACCGTGCTGGCGGCGCCCTCACTGCCGTACATGATCTTCGAGCCGTCGGTGGTGTACGTGAGGGACTCGCCCTGCCGTTGCAGGGGCACGCTCAGCCGGTCGGCCTTCTCGATCTTCCCGCCGTTCCAGTCGTAGAGGATCGCGCCGAAGTACGAGCGCAGGGCGAGGTGTTTGCCGTCCGGCGAGAACGCCCCGTCAGTGACCTCCAGATCGGGTACGGAGGCGACCTTCCTGAAGATGTTCGTGCCGGACGCGGAGAGTTCGGCCGGGCCCTCGTACAGCGAGCCCCCCGCCTCGTTCTTGTCGGCGATGTAGACGCGCCCGGTCTTCGGGTGCACCATCAGCGCCTCCGCGTCCCGCGCCCCGTCCTCGTACTTCACGACGTACTGCGTGGCCTTGAGCGTCTGGTCCTTGAGCTGCTTGGGCTCCGGCAGCTCGTAGATCCACACGTACTGCCAGGTCCCGCCGAGGTTGTCGCCGATGTCGCCGACGTAGAGGTGGTTGTCCGGGCCGATGGAGATCGCCTCGACGTCCCGCGGTGTGCCGACACCCGTCAGCGTCACCGTGGCGACCGTCTTCCCGGTCCTGCTGTCCACGGCGTACAGGAACGCGCCGTCGTCGCTGTCGTTGTGCGTCCAGTACACGCCCGGATGCTGACGCGAGGCCGCGAGACCGCTGGACTCGGTGATCCTGGGGTCCTTCACCGTGAAGTTGCCGTCGTCGGCGACCGCGGGCACGGCCGGTACGGCGGCGAGCAGAGCACCGGCGAGCACGGCGAGTCCGGCGAGCAGGGGACGGCGGAATGGTCGGCGCATGGCTCCCACCCTGCCATGCCGCTGCGTGGGGCGGGGGTGGGAGAGCTTGGCGGAGCGGGGGTGGCAGAGCTCGCGGGCCCGTGGTCCCCGCACCACGTGGTGATGCTCACAGGGGTGTGTGCCCCAGTCCCTCCTACCGATGGGTAGCGATCGTTCATGATGAGCCCATGCTCAGGTTCATGCCCGTAGGCGACTCCATGACGATCGGGAGCGCGGGCGAACACACGTGGCGCTACCGGCTCTGGCAGCACCTGTGCGCGTCGTACGACGGCCCCTTCGGGATCGTCGGCCCGCGCGAGTCGCTCTACGACAAGGCGACCGACGCCCCCACGTCGTACGAGTACGCCGACGGCGACCCCCTCTTCCCCCGCGCCCACCTGGCCGGCTGGGGCGAGGGCTGGCTGCACATGGCCCCGCTGATCGCCGACGCGGTCCGCGCCCACCGCGCGAACGTCCTCCTGGTCTCCCTCGGCCTGATCGACCTGGGCTTCTACACGGACGCCGAGCAGACCGTCGAGAACACCCGCCGCTTCGTCGCCGCCGCGCGGGAGGCCGACCCTCGGGTCCGCATGGTGCTCCTGCCGGTCATCCCGAACGTCCGCGCCGAGGGCGACGCCGCCTTCGCCGCCCAGGTGGCCCGCTTCAACGAGCTCCTCGCCAAGACGGCCGCCGACCTCGACGAGCCCCGCTCCGAGCTGCTGCTGGCGTCCCCGCCCCCGGGGTACGACATCCACCTGGACACCTACGACGGCACCCACCCCAACGCCTCCGGCGAACACCGCATCGCGGCGGCCTTCGCGAACGCGATGCACGAGGCGTGGGACCTGGGCGGCCCGTACGAGCTGCCGTAGGCCCGGCTCCGCAACCGAGTTCCGCGGCGCCGCACGTGTCCTGGTCACCGTGCGTATCGTTGTACCGCGCGGCTGTTCGCTACCCGGCGGCAGCCGGGGAGGAGCGCCACGATGACCGTCCTTGAAGACAGGATCGAGATGGCCGAGGGAAGCCGCGAGCTGACTCTGGACGTCATGTTCGACTGCCTGGAGAAGATGCCCATCCCCGAGGGAACGAAGGTCGAGATCGTCGGGGGAAACATCTTCATGTCGCCGCAGCGCCAGACTCACTTCGAGATCACTTTCCACATCCTGCAACAGTTGTACGGCTCTTACACCATTAAGCGGCTGGCCTCGGACGTCCGCATCGACTTCCCCGGAGACCTGAACGGCTTCGCCTGCGACGTCGTGGCCCTGGCCGCCCGGTCGGTGAAGGACGGCAAGGGCCGCTGGCGCTACCAGGACATCGAGTTCGTGGCGGAGGTCATCTCAAAGGGCACCGCTGCCAACGACTACGGCCCGAAGAAGCTCGCCTACGCCGAGGCCGGGGTCCCCGTCTACCTGATCGTCGACCCGTACCAGGGCAGGTGCCACGTCTACACCCAGCCGAAGGACGGCGACTACGCCACGGTGACGAAGATCCCGTTCGGGGACGACGTGGACCTCACCGACACCGTCGTCGGCCTCACCCTCAAGACCGACGAGTTCCCCCGCGACTGAGCCGCGACCCGGCCTCGCCAAGGGGCCGCCAAGGTGTGGCCAAGACCCGTTCACGGGCCCGGCGCGGGCTTGCCCGGGGCGTCGCCGCTCGCTTGGATGGCGCGGTCGGCGTGAGCAAGGGCTGCGTCGCGTACGGCGACGAGGGGTGGGCCCGAGGTGGTGGCGGGGGCGGCCGGGCAGCGGCTGGGCCGGGAGTTCCGGTGGCTGTGGGCGGCGTACGCGGTCAGCGTCTGCGGCACGCGGCTCGCGTTCGACGCGCTCCCCCTGATCGCGGTCCTGGTCCTGGACGTCGGCCCGGCGGAGGTCTCCGCGCTGGCGGCCACCGGGCTG
Organism: Streptomyces sp. MA5143a; assembly: GCF_900290235.1. Taxonomy (GTDB): domain Bacteria; phylum Actinomycetota; class Actinomycetes; order Streptomycetales; family Streptomycetaceae; genus Streptomyces. Next base: position 23,303 of record NZ_OLMK01000062.1, on the reverse strand, counting down.
GCCGTGGGCGCGGCGGTGGCGGTGCCGCTCGGCCCCTGGGTGGAGTTCCGCCGCAAGCGCCCGGTGATGATCGGGACGGATCTGCTCCGCGCCGGCGCCCTCCTGACCGTCCCCGTGGCCTACGCCCTCGACCTGCTGTCCTTCCCGCAGCTGCTGCTGGTCTCGGTCGTCGTCGCCGCGGCCGACATCACCTTCGGCGCGGCGAGCGGCGCGTTCCTGAAGTCCCTGGTCCCCCCGGAGCACCTCCTCGCCGCGAACGGCCGCTTCGAGGCCACCAACTGGACGGCGACCATGCTCGGCCCGCCACTGGGCGGCGCCGCGATCGGCCTCCTCGGCCCGGTGGTCACGCTCGTGACCGACGCGGTCAGCTATCTCCTCTCCGCGACCGCCCTCCGGGCGATCGGCGACACCGAGCGTTCCGCCGAGCGCCTCGCCGAGCGCCCGTCGACGCGCCCGGCGCACCCCGGGGAAGCGCCCGCCGAGGGAGCGCCCGCCGACGGAACGCCTCCCGAGCCGGCCGCGCCGCGCCTGCGCGCCCGTGATCTGCTCGACGGCTGGCGGTACATCCTCACCAGCCCGGCGCTGCGCCCCCTGTTCCTCAACACGATCCTGGTCAACGGCCTGATCATGGCGACCGCCCCGCTGCTGCTGGTCCTGATGGTCGGCGAGCTGGGGTTCACGCCCTGGCAGTACGGTCTGGCCTTCGCCCTGCCCTGCGTGGGCGGTCTGATCGGTTCGCGGCTCGCCCGGCGGCTGGTCGCCCGGCACGGGCAGCACCGGGTGCTGCTGGCGACGGGCGCGCTGCGGGCGTGCTGGCCGGTGGGGCTGGCGTTCATCCACCCCGGCGTCACCGGGCTCGTCCTGGTGATGGCCGTGGAGCTGGGCCTGATCACCTGCATGGGCGTCTTCAACCCGGTGATGGCCACGTACCGCCTCGACGAGACCCCGCCGGACCGGGTCGCCCGCACCCTGTCCGCCTGGTCGGTCACCAGCAAGCTGACGATCGCCGCGCTGACCGCCCTGTGGGGTCTGCTGGCCGCCGTCACCGACCCGCGCACGGCGGTCGCCGCGGCCGGGGCCCTGATGCTCGCCACCCCGCTGCTCCTCCCCCACCACCGGCCCGAGCGGCCCGCCCCGAAGGACGACACGGCCGAACTGAAGGGCTGACCGGCCGCTCGCGAGGCACCAGCGGCCGGGCGCGGGGCCCTTGCCTAGAGCGCACTCCACGGCCTTGGCTGGAGGACCATGGAGTACACACAGCTCGGACGCACGGGGCTCAAGGTCAGCCGGCTGGTGCTCGGCACCATGAACTTCGGGCCGCAGACCGATGAGGCGGACAGCCACGCGATCATGGACGCGGCGCTGGACGCGGGGATCAACTTCTTCGACACGGCGAACGTGTACGGCTGGGGCGAGAACAAGGGCCGTACGGAAAAGATCATCGGCGACTGGTTCGCGCTGGGCGGTGACCGCCGCGACAAGGTCGTCCTCGCCACCAAGGTGTACGGCAACATGGCCGCCGACGGCGACGCCTGGCCCAACCACGACAAGCTGTCCGCGCTGAACATCCGGCGGGCGGTCGACGCCAGCCTGAAGCGGCTGCGGACGGACTACATCGACGTCTACCAGTTCCACCACGTCGACCGTGCCACCCCCTTCGAGGAGATCTGGCAGGCCGTCGACGTCCTGGTCCAGCAGGGCAAGATCCTCTACGCCGGCTCCTCCAACTTCCCCGGCTACAAGATCGCCCAGGCCAACGAGATCGCCGCCCGGCGCTCGGGCACCATCGGTCTCGTCAGCGAGCAGTGCCTCTACAACCTCGCCGAGCGCCGCGCCGAGATGGAGGTCATCCCGGCCGCCCAGGAGTACGGGCTCGGGGTGATCCCCTGGTCGCCGCTGCACGGCGGGCTGCTCGGCGGTGTCCTCAAGAAGGAGGCCGAGGGCGGCCGGCGTGCCTCGGGCCGCGCCGCGGACACGCTCGCCGATCCGGGCGTACGCGGCCGGATCCAGGCGTACGAGGACCTCCTCGACAAGCACGGTGTCGAGCCCGGCGAGGCCGCCCTGGCGTGGCTGCTGACCCGTCCCGGCGTCACCGGCCCGATCGTGGGGCCGCGCACGGCCGCACAGCTGGAGTCCGCGGTCCGGGCGGCCGAGCTGGAGCTGAGCGAGGAGCTGCTCGCCTCCCTGGACGAGATCTTCCCGGGCCCGGGCCCGTCCCCGGAGGCCTTCGCCTGGTAACACCGGGCTCCGCCCCAAGAGCGAGCGAGCGGGAAACCGCACGACCGGCCCGCACGGGCCCGGGGTCACTCCGACCCGCCGGGCCCGCGCGGGACACCGGCCACGCCGACAGGCCGACACGTCACGGCCCGCAGGTACCTCCGACCGCCCGACGAGTCACGGGTCGTCGACGCCTCCCCACGCCCGACCAGCCGCCAATCACTGGGCACTCCCACCAGCCGACCCCGCGCGAGCCACCGGTCACGGGGCGCGGGTCACTCCGCCCGGCGACGGGCCACGGGTCGCGGGTCCACTCCCACCGGCCCGCCCCGCGCGGGACACCCGTCACGGGGCGCGGGTCACTCCGCCCGGCGACGGGCCACGGGTCGCGGGTCCACTCCCACCGGCCCGCCCCGCGCGGGACACCCGTCACGGGCCCCGGGTCACCCCGGCGGTCGGCGGTTCCCCGGCGTTCGTCCGGGCGGCGGCGCGGTCACTTGCCCAGCGCCGCCGCGAGGGCGACCACGGCGAACATCAGCACAAGCACACCGGCCATGATCCGGTTACGGGTCTTCGGGTCCACACCATCGAGCCTAACCGCCCGGCCCCGGCCCACCCGAGACGGCCCCCGCGGTCCCGCGAGGGCGCCGCTCGGTCAGTGACCCAGCTCCCACCGCTCCACGGCCTCGTACCGGGGCTGCTCCCCCGACATCCCCGACGTCGGCAGATGGCTCCGCACCAGCGCGAGGTCGGCGACGGTCCAGGTGCGCCCGACGAACGCCGCCAGCGTCTCGACGTACGGCCGCACCTCGAACGCCTCCCGGCTGCGGGCCACCGTCAGATGCGGTGTGTAGCGGCGGTGCTGCCCCATGTCGACGCCGGCCTTTCGCCCGGCCGCCTCCGCCCGGTCGGCCAGCAGCCGCAGGGTCCGCGTGTCTCCCTCGGCGCCCGCCCACAGCGCCCGCCCGTGACCGAACTGTCCGCCGCCCGCCACGGCCAGCGGAAACGGCTCGCTGCGGTGCGCGGCCCGCGCGAGCCGTTCCGTCAGCTCCGGCACGAGCGGCGGGTCGACCTCGCCGTAGAAGGCGAGCGTGAAGTGCCAGCCGGGCGGCTCGGTCCAGCGCAACCGGTCGGCACCGGCCAGCCCCTTCAACCGGGCCACGGCCAGACCGAGTTCGTCCACCACCTCGTCCGGCGGCAGCACCGCCGCGAACAGTCTCATGGCACTCATGCCCGTCACCCTTCCAGGGAAAGGATCACCTGGCGAGCGTTCCCGCTGACCTCTCTGCCTCGACCAGCTCCTTCTCGGTCGCCTGCCGCTTCGGCACGAAGCGCAGCCTCGGCTGCCGCCCCTGCCAGCCCACCGCCAGCCGCATCCCGCCGGACCTGATGAGCACCAGGCCCACCGTGACGGCGGCGACCGTGGAGACGACACCGCCGGCGACGAAGCCGATCCGGGGACCGTACGCGTCGGTGACCCAGCCGGCGATCGGCGCGCCCAGCGGGGTGCCGCCGAGGAAGACCATCATGTAGAGGGCCATGACCCGGCCGCGCATGACGGGGTCGGTGGCCATCTGGATGGCCGTGTTGGTGGTGACGTTCACCGTGAGGCCGAACATCCCCAGCGGGACCATGAACAGCGCGAAGATCCAGTACGTCGGTGCCAGCGCGGCCACGATCTCCAGCAGCCCGAAGGCGAGGGCGCCCGCGATCAGCACCCGCAACCGGGCCGTGCCGCGCCGGGCCGCGAGGAGGGCGCCCGCGACGGAGCCGACCGCCATGAGGGTGTTGAAGAGGCTGTACGAGCCGGCGCCGGTGTGGAACACGTCGTCCGCGTACGCCGACAGCCAGACCGGGAAGTTGAAGCCGAAGGTCCCGATGAAGCCGACCAGCACGATCGGCCACAGCAGTTCCGGGCGCCCGGCGACATAACGCAGGCCCTCCCGCAACTGGCCCTTCTTACGGGGCGCGCGGCGGGTGGGGTGCAGCTCACGGGTCCGCATCAGCAGCAGACCGGCGATGGGGGCGATGAAGGAGAGGCCGTTGTAGAGGAACGCCCAGCCCGTACCGACGGTGGTGATCAGGACGCCGGCGACGGCGGGGCCGACCAGCCGGGCCGACTGGAAGTTCGCGGAGTTGAGGCTGACCGCGTTCTGCAACTGGTCGGGGCCGACCATCTCGGACACGAACGACTGCCGGGCCGGGTTGTCGACGACGGTCGCCATGCCGACGGCGAAGGCGGCCACGTACACGTGCCACATCTGGACCTGGTGGGAGAGGGTCAGCGCGGCGAGCGCGAGCCCCGTCACGGCCATCGCCGTCTGGGTCAGGAACAGCAGCCGCCGCTTGGGGAACCGGTCGACCAGGACGCCGCCGTACAGCCCGAACAGCAGCATCGGCAGGAACTGCAGGGCCATCGTCACCCCGACCGCGGTCGACGACCCGGTCAGGCTCAGCACCAGCCAGTCCTGGGCGATCCGTTGCATCCAGGTGCCGATGTTCGACACCACCTGCCCGACGAAGAACAGCCGGTAGTTCCGCACCCGCAGGGACCGGAACATGGACACGCGCTCACGGGGGGCGGGGGGCTCGGGGGTGACGGCCGCCGGGGCAGGAGTGCCGGCCGCCCGCCCAGGGGCCGCGGCCGCCGGTTCGGGGGTGGCGGTCGGGGAATCGGGGGCGCTCACGTCGGACGAGGTCGTCGGGGCCGTGGCGCGGGGTTCGGTCGGGGTGGGGGCCGTGGGCCCGGGGGGCTGGGGCGTCGGCGAGCCGGGGAGCACGAGGGGGGCCGGGGCGGCGGCGGTCGCGTCGGGGGTCCGGGGGCCGGTGGTATCCGGCGGGGCCTCGGGGACGCCGTGGGCCGGCGGGGACTCGTGGGCGGTCGTCGGTGCGGGGACGGAAGCTGCTCCGGGTCCCGTACTCAAAGGGTTCGCCTCCTTGCGCTGAACACGTGTACGTCCTGCGGTTGCGTGAGCCTCACCGCTCCTGTTCTGTCTGCTGGTTTCCGGGCCCTCCCATGCCGGGTCCACCACGGCGCTCGGGCTGTCCGGCGGGCGCACCGACGGCCTTCCCGGCGGGCGGTGGTCCCACCGGAGTGCGGTGGGACCACCGGCGTACGGTGGTGGCCCGCTCAGAGGTGCGCGAGCTTCTCCAGCACCGGCGCGGCCGCGCGGAGCGCCTCCCACTCGTCCTCGTCGAGCCCCTCCACGAGGGACGCGAGGAACGCGTTGCGTTTGCGGCGGCTCTCCTCGAGCATCGCCTCGGCACGCTCGGTCTGGGTGACCACCTTCTGCCGCCGGTCCTCGGGGTGCGGCTCCAGCTTCACCAGGCCCTTGCTCTCCAGCAGCGCGACGATGCGGGTCATCGACGGCGGCTGCACATGCTCCTTGCGGGCCAGCTCACCGGGGGTGGCGCTGCCGCAGCGGGCGAGCGTCCCGAGCACGGACATCTCCGTCGGGCTCAGCGACTCGTCGACCCGCTGGTGCTTCAACCGGCGGGACAGGCGCATCACGGCGGACCGCAGCGCGTTCACGGCGGCCTCGTCGTCGCCATGGGTCAGGTCAGGCATGTTCTTTAGCTTAACTCATTACTCTCGCTAAAGACCACCGGAGCTCCACAACCACGGTCGTGAGTCCCACCACTCCTCTCACTCAAACGAGTGACTAATACGGAGAACGCCGCACGGCGGCCCGGAACGCGCCTGACCCTCGTACACATGGGGACCACTGTGCTCAGCCTGCGGATAGACCGGGAACTGCTCGACCGGCTCCGGGACCACGCGGCGAAAAGGGGGATGAGCGTCCAGGACTACGTCATCGGGACGCTCATGCGGGACGACTTCGACCAGCGCTTCCAGACCGCCGTCGAGGAGACCGAGAAGTTCTACGGGGTCACGTGATCCATGGGGTCACGTGACCCACCGATGGCCCACGGGATCAGGTGAGGCCCAGCGCCGGCATCAGGTAGTAGAAGCCGAAGACCGCCGCCACCACGTACATCGGGACCGGGACGTCCCGTCCGCGGCCGACGGCGAGGCGCAGGACGACGAAGGTGATGAAGCCCATGCCGATGCCGTTGGTGATCGAGTAGGTGAACGGCATCATCACCATCGTCACGAAGGCCGGGACCGCGATCGTGTAGTCGGCCCAGTCGATCTCCCGGACCGAGCCCGCGAGGATCAGGAAGCCGACCGCGAGCAGCGCGGGCGTCGCCGCCTGGGACGGCACCATGGTGGCGACCGGCGTCAGGAACAGCGCGAGCCCGAAGAGGGCACCGGTGACGACGTTCGCGAAGCCGGTGCGCGCGCCCTCACCGACACCGGCCGTGGACTCCACGAAGCAGGTCGTGGCCGAGGAGGAGCTGGCGCCGCCGGCGGCGACCGCGATGCCGTCGACGAACAGGACCTTGTTGATGCCGGGCATCTGGCCGTCCGCGTCGGTCAGCTTGGCCTCGTCGCCGACACCCATGATCGTGCCCATCGCGTCGAAGAAGCACGACAGCAGCACGGTGAAGACGAAGAGGACGCCGGTCAGCATCCCGACCTTGCCGAAGCCGCCGAAGAGGCTGACCTCGCCGAGCAGCCCGAAGTCGGGGCCGGCGACCGGGTTGCCCGGCCACTTCGGGGTGGTGAGGCCCCAGGAGCCGGCGGGCAGCTTGGCGATCGCCTCGATGATCACGGCGAGCAGGGTCATGGTGACGATCGAGATGAGGATGGCGCCCGGCACCTTGCGCACGATCAGCGCCAGCGTCAGCAGCGCGCCGAGCACGAAGACGAGGACGGGCCACCCGTCGAGGTGACCGGTCGCGCCCAGCTGGAGCGGCACGGTGGTCTTGGCGACATCCGGGATACGGGTGACGAAGCCGGAGTCCACGAGCCCGATCAGCATGATGAACAGACCGATACCGATGGAGATGCCCTTGCGCAGACCCAGCGGCACGGCGTTCATGACGCGCTCCCGCAGCCCCGTCGCCACCAGCAGCATCACCACGAAACCGGCGAGGACGACCATGCCCATCGCGTCCGGCCACGACATGCGCGGCGCGAGCTGGAGCGCGACGACCGTGTTCACGCCGAGGCCCGCCGCCAGCGCGATCGGCACATTGCCGATGACACCCATCAGGAGCGTGGTGAACGCTGCGGTGAGCGCGGTCGCGGTGACCAGCTGGCCGTAGTCCAGCTGATGCCCGTACATGTCCTTCGCGCTGCTCAGGATGATCGGGTTCAGCACGATGATGTACGCCATCGCGAAGAAGGTGGCGAAGCCGCCCCGGACCTCGCGCGACAGCGTGCTGCCGCGCTCCGAGATCCTGAAGTAACGGTCGAGAGTGCCCTGCGGGGACATACGGAACCTCAATCCCCAACAGGTTCCCCCGTCTGTTGGAGTTTTCTACGAACAGAAGTGGTCAATCAGAAACCGTTTCAGTATGAACATATAGTGCCGCTAACTCCATCTCCGCGCGTAGACCCGTGTGGCGCTGCGGTTCTCCGAGGCCAGGAGGGGCCGCTCCGGGTGTACTCGTAAGCTGTGCCCATGGCGAAGTGGACCCCCAAGCACGAGGCGCCGGAGCCCCTGGAGGGCCCCGTGGTGCCGACCATCATCGGCGGCACGATCCTGTGGTTCGTCCTCTTCGTCGTCCAGCTCCCGTTCTACGGGTGGTACGAGGACCACGGCCACACCTGGTGGGTGTGGACCTGCCTCGCGGGCGCCGGCCTCGGCCTGATCGGCATCTGGTACGTCAAGAAGCGCGACACGGCGATCAAGAGGGACGCGGCCCGCCAGGCCGGCACGGACGCGGAGGCGGACGCGCGGTCCGCCGCCGGTACCCCCGCGGACGGGACGACGGCCGAGTCCGGGCGCTCGAAGCCGGTGGAGTCGGAGACGCCCTGAGGTTTCACGGGCCCGTACGACCTCGGAACCAGGCCCGCCCCCGCCCCTCCTCCCCTGGTCGGACTTCGGCGCACTCGGCGGGTGAACTCCCCACTCCGCACGTACCGTCGAAGGCATGACGCACATCGACGCGGGCACCGGCCTCGATCCTGTGCACCCCACCACCGCCCCGGCCACGGGGCGGGCGCGCGGCCTGACCGCCGCCGAGGTGGCCGAGCGAGTGGCCCGCGGCGAGGTGAACGACGTCCCCGTACGGAGCAGCCGCTCCCTGGTGGACATCGTCCGCGCGAACGTCTTCACCCGGTTCAACGCGATCATCGGCGTCCTCTGGCTGATCATGCTGTTCGTCGCACCGATCCAGGACAGCCTGTTCGGCTTCGTGATCCTCGCCAACACCGGCATCGGCATCGTCCAGGAGTGGCGGGCGAAGAAGACCCTGGACTCGCTCGCGGTGATCGGCGAGGCGAAGCCGACGGTGCGCCGGGACGGGGTCGCGGCGGTGGTCGGCACCTCCGAGATCGTCCTCGGGGACCTGATCGAGATCGGCCCCGGCGACAAGATCGTCGTGGACGGGGCGTGCGTCGAGACGGACAGCCTGGAGATCGACGAGTCGCTGCTCACCGGAGAGGCCGACCCGGTCGTCAAACACCCCGGCGACCCGGTGATGTCCGGCAGCTTCGTGGTCGCGGGCGGCGGGGCGTTCACCGCGACGAAGGTGGGCCGCGAGGCGTACGCGGCGCAGCTGGCGGAGGAGGCGAGCCGCTTCACCCTCGTCCACTCGGAGCTGCGCTCCGGTATCTCCACGATCCTCAAGTACGTGACGTGGATGATGGTCCCGACCGCGATCGGCCTGATCATCAGCCAGCTGGTGGTGAAGGAGAACGGCTTCAGGAACTCCGTCGCCCGGACGGTCGGCGGCATCGTCCCGATGGTCCCCGAGGGGCTGGTCCTCCTCACCTCCGTCGCCTTCGCGATCGGGGTGATCCGCCTCGGCCGCAAACAGTGCCTGGTCCAGGAGCTGCCGGCCATCGAGGGCCTCGCCCGCGTCGACACCGTGTGCCTCGACAAGACGGGCACGCTGACCGAGGGCGGCATGGACGTCACCGGGCTGCGGCCGCTGAACGGCAGCGACGAGGCGTACGTCCGTAAGGTGCTCGGCGCGCTCGGCGAGTCCGACCCCCGCCCGAACGCCTCCCTGAAGGCCATCATCGACGCCTGTCCGGACAGCGAGGACTGGCGCTGCACCGAGGCGCTGCCTTTTTCCTCCGCCCGCAAGTACAGCGGCGCGCGTTTCAGCGAGGGCGACGGCCAGTCCAGCGCCTGGCTGCTCGGCGCGCCCGACGTCCTCCTCCCCGACGACGACCCGGCCCTCACCGAGACCGAACGGCTGAACGAGCAGGGGCTGCGGGTCCTGCTGCTGGTACGGGTGACCCGCGAACTCGACGACCCGGAGGTGGCGCGGGACGCCCGCCCCACGGCCCTGGTCGTCCTCGAACAGCGGCTGCGCCCGGACGCCGCCGACACCCTGCGCTACTTCGACGAGCAGAACGTCCGGGCGAAGGTCGTCTCCGGTGACAACGCGGTGTCGGTCGGGGCGGTGGCCGGGAAGCTGGGCCTGACGGGAGAGGTCGTCGACGCGCGGCGCCTCCCGGCCGGGCGGGACGAGATGGGTGAGGCGCTGGAGTCGGGCACCGTCTTCGGCCGGGTCACCCCGCAGCAGAAGCGGGACATGGTGGGCGCCCTCCAGTCCCGCGGCCACACGGTCGCGATGACCGGCGACGGGGTGAACGACGTGCTGGCCCTCAAGGACGCCGACATCGGGGTGTCGATGGGCTCGGGCTCGGAGGCGACACGGGCGGTGGCCCAGATCGTGCTGCTGAACAACAGCTTCGCCACGCTGCCGTCGGTGGTGGCGGAGGGCCGCCGGGTGATCGGCAACATCACGCGGGTCGCGACCCTGTTCCTGGTGAAGACGGTGTACTCGGTGCTCCTGGCCGTCCTGGTGGCGTGCTGGCAGGTGGAGTACCCCTTCCTGCCCCGCCACCTCACCCTGCTGTCCACGCTGACGATCGGCGTCCCGGCGTTCTTCCTGGCGCTCGCCCCCAACAAGGAGCGCGCGCGACCCCACTTCGTCCGCCGCGTCATGCGCTACGCCATCCCCGGCGGTGTGCTGGCGGCACTGGCCACGTTCGCCATGTATCTGATCGCCCGTCACCACTACACGGGTGAGGGCTCGTTGGAGGCGGAGACGAGCGCGGCTACGCTGACCCTCTTCCTGATCTCCATGTGGGTGCTGGCGATCATCGCCCGCCCCTACACCTGGTGGCGCCTCGGCCTGGTGGCGGCGATGGGCGGCGCCTTCCTCCTGGTCCTGGTCGTCCCCTCGCTCCAGGACTTCTTCGCGCTGCGCCTGGTGGGGACGACGATGCCGTGGACGGCGGTCGCGATCGCGGCGGGTGCGGCGGCGGTCCTGGAGTTCCTGTGGCGCTGGGTGGACCACCGCTTCCCCGCGTAGCACGGGCCCCGCGTGACGAAGCCCCCGGAGCGGAGCCCTCCACGGTCGGCGGGTTCGCCGGCCGTTCGGGGGCTCCGTTTCCGGGGGCCTGTCACCGCTGACCGTGCGGCGGCGGTTTCCTGCTGCTTACTTCACGTCGAGCGTGTCGCCCACGGCCGTCGCCGCCGCCGTGCCCGAGCTGCCCGCGAAGACGTAGCGGTACGTGCCGTCGACGGACGCCTTGACGGTGGTGGACAGGTCGCCCGTGGCGGACGTCTTGACCGTCTTGACGTTCTTGTAGGCGGACGCGCCCGCAGCCTTGAACTGAAGCGTCACCGACTGGTTGCCGTACGCGGCGTTCGTGCCGGCGTCCCAGTTGGCGCGGGTCAGCTTGCTGGTGACGGTGACCGTCTCACCCTTGGCGACCGGCTCCGGGGCGACGTCCGCGCCCTGGAGCTGCGTGGCACGCTGCACCTTGAAGGACTTCGCGTTGTCCTTCTGGATGAAGTTGGTGTCCTTGGCCTGGGCGATCACCCAGGTCTTCCAGGTGCCGGCGACCTTGTTGACCGCGTTGGCGCCGGCCTTGAAGGTGTAGTTCGCCGAGCAGGTCGACTTCGTGGAGCTGACCTTCTTGCACTTGATCCAGGTGCTGCCGGAAGCCGCCGCGCTGTCCGCGGTCTCCAGGCTCCCGCCGTGGTACAGCTGCGCGGCGGCACGCCACGCACCGGAGTTGTCGGTGACGGAGAAGGACAGCTTGACCGTCTTCTTGCCCGTGGCGCCGACGACGACGGGCTTGCCGCCGTTGATGACGAAGTTGGAGACCTTGACGTTGCCGACCTTCTCGTCGGCCTGTGCGGCCGGGGCGACGAAGGCGGTCAGGGCCAGGGCGCCGGTGATGACACCCAGAGTGGCACGCTTGTGCAATGTATTCCCCACGTGGAAGGGACCCCGCGGCAGCTCAATGTCGCACGAGATCCGTTTGTCGGTCTGAGAGCCCGAGGGCTTCGGGAGGCGCCGGGGGTTCAGGGGACCCCAGGGGCTCACCGGGAAGCCGGTCGGCTCGGGTGATCAGATCCATGAGTGTGGCGAATGGTTGTACGAGATGCGAATGACTTTCGGAGATGTCGCGCACGTCACATCCGCATCCCCGACCAGAGGGGCACCAAGGCGTGACAACCGGGACGGACCCGACGGGCCGCCCCGGCCCGGTCAGTCGAACCAGCGGTCGCGGGCCAACTCCTCCGTCCTGGACGGGTCCTCCAGCAGCGCCGCGACCTCGAAACGGCGCGGCCACTGACCCGCCGCCCACGCCAGCCCGGCCGCGACGCCCTCCAGGGTCGCGGCGTGCAGGACACCGTCCCCGGTGCGGCGCCAGTCGAGTTCGACGCCGTCGACGACGAGTTCCTCGTGCTCGACATAGGTCGCGGGGGTGGCCGGCCCGAGCAGCACCCGCACCGACTCCGGTACGTCGTGCTCCGCGCCCTCGGAGTCCACCTCGCCCGTCACCGACTCGCTGAGCCGCCGCACCTGGAACAGTTCGGCCAACTCCGCCGCACGGGACGGCCGCACGGGCAGCAGCGGCACACCGGAGGTGAAGGGCAGCAGGTCGGGCGAGTCGACGACGACCGCGTCGGCGGCGTCCACCACCGTCACCTCGCCGTCCACCACGGCCCGCAACTCGTCCGGCAGCGTGACCTGTTCGGGATCGAGGTCGGCCAAGGCGCCGTACAGGCCGTGGAGTTGCGCGGCGGTCACCTCACGCTCCGGGTCGGCCAGGCGGTCCAGCAGTTCGGCGGCGCCGCCCGGCTCGTCGAGCAGCGCGGCGACCGAGGTGCGCACGCCCAGCGCCCGCAGGACCTGCTCGTCGTCGAAGCCGGTGGCGTCGGCCTCGTCGTACAGGCCCCGCAGCAGCGGGTCGCCGCCGGACGCGAGGAGACCGGCGGGGCGGCGCCCGTCGAGGACGGGGTGGCCGCGCAGCCACCAGGCCGTGTACGGGCGGACGACCTCGTGGGTGCCGTCGGGCAGCAGGATCCGCACCGGCTGCACCAGCGCGTCCCGCAGCGGGGGCCGGGCGAGCAGGGTGAGCGCCTCGGGCCAGCGGTCCTCGTCGACGAGGTCCAGGTCGCGCACGGCGACGATCTCGGTGGCGACCGGCGGGACGGGGCTGTCCGGGAACCGGTCGAGGATGTCCTCGCACCACACGTCGACGGCGTCCAGCAGCCCGGCGTCGTCGGGTTCGGCGAAGTCCCCGTCACGGGGCTCCAGTTCGTCGGGGTCGAGGACGACGTCGGTGGCGCGGACGAGCGCGAAGTCGGCGAGGACACCGCACGCGGCCAGCGGCTGCTCGCCCCAGCGCTCGGCCAGCTCGGCGTCCACGAAGGCCAGTTCGTCCTCGCGCATGATCCGGGCGAACGGGCTGCCGGGCAGGACCAGTTCACCGGCGGGCGCCAGTTCGCCGTCCTCGTCGGGCAGGGCGAGGGCGCCCAGCCAGGGCTCGTCGCCGGGGTCAAGGGCCGCGTCACGGACGAGGGTGAGGACCAGCTCCGCGAGCTCGTCGGCGTCCGGGCGGCCGTCCTCGTCGTCCCACGCCATGCCCTCGTCGTCCAGCGAGGCGGCCACGGCGGCCCGCACCTGCGGGGTGGTGAGCACGGCGCGCGGGGTCGCGGGCAGGGCGCCCAACTTCTCCAGGAGCGGGTGCGCGGCGTCCGGGTGAGCGACCTTCAGACCGAGCCGGGCGAGGGTCTCCGGGGCCGTCTGCGGGCCGTCCGGGGTGGGCAGCAGCACCTGGCGCGGCCCGATCGTCGTACGCCCGTCCGCGAGCGGCACCGGAAGCCCCGAGAGGCGGTCCGGGTCGACACCCGCCAGGCTGTCGTAGAGCCGCCGCCACCAGTCGGGCGCCTTCTCCAGACCGGCGAGCCGGTCGATGGTGTCGCCCAGCGGCAGGCGCGCGACACCGAGCGTGCGCAGCTCCGCGCGCCGTTCGAGCCCGGCGGGCAGCAGACAGGGCAGCACCTCGGCGAGGACCCGCACGGTCTCCGCACCGGCGCCCTCGACAACCTCGGCGTCCCGCGGCCGGAGCGCCTCGGGCAGCTCGTCGTCCTCCACGGGCGGCAGCGCGCGCGGCAGGAACGCGGTGCGCGGCAGCCGCTCCAGGATCGCCTGGCGCAGCGCCCCGTCCAGCTCTCCCTTGCCGAGCGGACCGGGCACGAGACCGATGATCTGCTCGGTCACCGGCTGCCAGGCGGCGAGGAGTCCGGTGTACGCGTCGGCCGCGCGCTGCACGAGGAAGTCGGTGAGGGGACCGGGCGCGGCGTGCCGCCGGGTCGTGTCCAGCGGGAACGACGCGATGAGCAGCGCGGGGACACCGAGGGCCTCGTCGCTGGGCGTCGGCGCGTGCACCACGGGGCTGGTACGGGGCCGGACCGGCTCTCCGTCCGGCCCCGTCGGGACCGCCCACGTCACGGACCAGTGGGGCCGCAGCCGCTCCTCCACGGGCCGGTCGGCGAGCAGCGCGGCCTCGATCGCGCCGTGCTCGGCGACCGTGCGCCAGCGCGTGACCCCGTCCCGCGAGTCCTCGATGACGACGTACGCCCCCTCCTCGCGCCGTCGCACGGTGCGCGCGGGAGCGTCACCGTTCTCGATGACGACCTCCTCCAGGCCGGGCAGGGCGAGGAGCAGGGCGTCGTCGACGGCGTTCAGCAGCCGCTCGGCGAGATCCCCGGCAGCGGCGTCGCGCAGCGGCAGGATGACGACGGTGTCGTACGTCTCCGGCGCGGACCCCTCGGCCGCGAACGGCAGCCGCAGCAGCGGTACGTGCCCCTCGCGCCGGCGGATCTCGTCGCCGAGGCCGGGGCTGTGCCGGGCGGTGTCGGCGGCGAGCAGCCGGGCCTCGGCCAGCGACCAGCGGATACCGCCGTGCCGGCCGACGACGGCGGGCTCGTCGGTGACGGCGAGAACGGCGGCGAACCCGACACCGAACCGGCCGACCGCCTGGTCGTGGCCCTCCCGCTTCGCGGACGCGCGCAGCGTGGACAGCGACTCGACGCCGGCCGCGTCGAGGGGGGCGCCGGTGTTGGCGGCGACGAGAACGCCGTCGCGGAGGGTGAGCCGCAGCCGTCCCGGCACCTTGGCCCTGGCCGCGGCGTCGGCGGCGTTCTGCGCCAGCTCCACGACGAGCCGGTCCCGGTACCCGCCGAGGGCGAGGTCCTCCTCGGCGTTGGCGTCCTCACGGAACCTCGCCGGGCTGGTCGCCCAGGCGTCCAGCACCCCGCGCCGCAACCGCGCCGTCCCGAACGGATCCGCACCCTCGGCCGCCGGCCGCACGAACTTGCTCACGGTTCACCTTCCATGTCGCCGGTGAGCACGAACGTACCGCGTGCGGGGGACACCGGGCGCCTCGGAGGGTGGGGGGCGCGTGTGGGTTCGGCGTGTGCGGGCCGGTGGGGGCCGTTCGCGCAGTTCCCCGCGCCCCTGAAAAGCGACCGGGGCTGCGCCCCGTGCTTTTCAACGGCGCCGTGGAATGAAGGCCGGGCCGCAGGCCCCAGCCTTCAGGGGGCGCGGGGAACTGCGCGAACAACCACAACGCACCCGCACCCGCCAACAACAGGCGCACCCCCGAGCTATCAGGCGCCCCTGAGCACCACAGCCAAGGTCACGAGTGACCCAGATCCGCCTCGGCCTCGGCGTCCGCTTCCACCGGTACCGACCCGGAGTCCGGCGACGGCCGCAGCGGGAAGGGATCGACCCTCGTCTCGTCGAGCCGCGGCGGAGCCGGCTGCGGCGGTTTCGGCATGACCGCCGCCTCGGAGTGCCCCCCGCACCCGTACGTCAGCGACACGACCCGCCCGTCCGCCGGCGCGAACTCGTTCGCGCACACCCCGAAGGCCTGCCCGAGCGACCCCCCGATCGGCACGAGGAACCCGCAGCTGACGCACGACGCGGGCGCGGCCTGGGCCATCGCGGTCTTCGCCCCGAACCCCTCCTCCCAGCGGTCCGCGGCCGTGTGCAGCCCGTACCGGGACAGCACGCGGGCGCGCCGCAGGCCCAGTTCCTCGGCGATGGCGGCGATGGAGCCGCGGCTCGGCGCGATCGGCAGGTTCGCCGGGACACCGCCCGCGACCTCCGCGTCCTCCGCCTCCACCAGCTCGGCCATGTCGTCGGAGACCGGGGAGTTCGGCGGCGGCTCGTCCTCACCGGAGAAACCGGGCTCCAGCCGCAGGTCCTCCGCGTCGGTGGGCAGCAGATCGCCGGGACCCATGTCACCAGGGCGGAGCCGCTCGCTCCAGGGCACCCACTCCGGCGCGAGCAGCGCGTCGGGGCCGGGCAGCAGCACGACCTCGTCCAGCGTGACGATCTTCGCGCGGGAGGCGCGGGCGACGGTGACGGCCCAGCGCCAGCCCCGGTAGCCCATCTCCTTGCACTCGAAGAAGTGCGTCACAACGCGGTCGCCCTCCGAGACGGCCCCCGCGTGCTCCCCCACCACACCGGGCGCGGCCGCCTCCTCGGCGGCGGCGCGGGCGAGGTCGACGGCCTCGGCGCACAAGCGGTCGGGGGTGCGGCTTCGCGTTGTCGCTGCGCTCACAGGTATCGCTTCTCTCCTACGCCGTCTCACGAGTGCGCCTCCCTCGGCGGGGGGTGCGGACGGAGCGGACCAGGGGGCCGCGTCGACGTCCGCGCCCGATCGCACTCGGGCGCACCTATGTCACCCATTCTGCGGGATGAACGTCAGGCGCGCGGCCGAGAACAACCGCCGCGGGCGCGCTATGCACGCTACCTTCTCCAGCGCCCGGCGCCCACACCGACGTTACGGTTCCGCTGCGCCGGGCTTGGGCCGGGGGGTGTTCCGGGCATCGGATCAGGTGGCCCGGCGTTGGCGTGAACCAAGCACGTGCGGGCAGGTGGGGGCTGGTCGCGCAGTTCCCCGCGCCCCCCACCCCCTAGCCACCCCCACCCCTGTTCACCGCCATACGAGCGGTAACCGCACTACCGCCCCCCATCTCGGGGCACTATGACGAGGTGACCGGCGCCGAGCGGAGCGGAACCCGCGGCGGTTCAGGTCGACTGACCGGAGCCGTCCGCTCGCTGACCCGCGCCCTGCACCGGCCGGTGACCGCCCCGGCTCGCGGTATCCGCAAGGCCACCCACGCCCACGGAGCCGGCGAGTCCGGCCTCGGCAAGCTCATCGAACTGCACGGAGTGAACGGCGCCGGCGACGTGATGATCACCGTCTCCCTCGCCTCCACCGTCTTCTTCTCCGTCCCCACCGACGAGGCCCGCGGCCGCGTCGCCCTCTACCTCGCCATCACCCTCGCCCCCTTCGCCCTCCTCGCCCCCGTGGTCGGCCCCCTCCTGGACCGCCTCCCGCACGGCCGCCGCGCCGCGATGGCCGGCGCGATGCTGGCGCGGGCGTTCCTCGCGCTCGTCCTGGTCGGCGCGGTGGAGACGGGCGGCATCGAGCTGTACCCGGCCGCGCTCGGTGTCCTCGTCGCGTCGAAGGCGTACGGGGTGGTCAGGAGCGCGATCGTCCCCCGACTCCTCCCACCCGCGTTCTCCCTGGTCAAGGCGAACTCACGGGTCACGCTCTGCGGCCTCCTCGCCACCGGTGTCGCCGCCCCGATCGGCGCCGGGCTCCAGGCCCTCGGCCCGCGTTTCCCGCTGTACGGGGCCTGCGCGATCTTCCTCGTGGGGACGTTCCTGTCGTTCACGCTGCCGCCCAAGGTCGACTCCGCGAAGGGCGAGGACATCGCGCTGCTCGCCGCGGACCCGGAGCATCTGCACGGCCCGCACCGCGCGAAGACGTTGAAGCGGCCGAATCTGCGGACGGTCGGCCCGGCGGTCACACACGCCCTCGCCGCCAACGCGTCGCTGCGCTGTCTGTCCGGCTTCCTGATCTTCTTCCTGGCGTTCCTGCTGCGGGTGCACCCGCTCCCCGGGCAGAGCGCGGCCGTCTCCCTCGGCATGGTGGCCCTCGCGGCGGGCACGGGCAACGCGCTCGGCACCGCCGTGGGGGCGTGGCTGAAGTCCCGGGCGCCAGAGCTGATCATCGTGACCGTCGTGGCGGTGGAGCTGGCCGTCGCGGTGCTGGCGGTGGTGTTCTTCAGCGCGTTCTTCATCGCCTGTCTGGCCGCGTTCGCCGGTCTGTCGCAGGCCCTGTCGAAGCTGGCCCTGGACGCGCTGATCCAGCGGGACGTGCCCGAGGCCGTCCGGACCTCCGCGTTCGCCCGCTCGGAGACGCTGTTGCAGATGGCGTGGGTGGTCGGCGGCGGCATCGGTATCGCCCTGCCCCTGGTCGGCACGCTCGGCATGGCCGTGGCCGCCGGGATCGTCGCCCTCGGCTGGCTGACCACGGTCCGCGGCCTGCTCTCCTCGGCCCGGCGCGGTGGCGCGCCCCGGGCGAAGGTGGCGTGACCGGGGCGGAACGGGACCGCCGTGACGCCCTCCGGCCCGGCACGCCGTACCCCACGTAGGGGCACCCCTGGACATGCCAGATAGCCTTCGCCCATGACCTCCCAGCGTTCCCGTCGCGCCGCAGCCACTCTCGGCGCTGTTTCCGCCGGACTCCTCGTGCTGTCTGCCTGCGACAAGCCGACGCCGATGGCCACCGTCACGTTCGGCACCGAGTCGGTCAGCACCGAGGCCGAGTGCTACGAGACCCTCAGCGCCGAGCAGGCCGCGAAGTGCGCCAGGGAGAAGCCGTCGAAGTCGATCGACGTACCCCAGGGCGAGACCCTGCGCATCGGTGTCGACCCGGAGATCGCGGAGACCGGCTGGGCCCTGTGGATCAACGGCGAGCCCGCCACCGACACCTTCAAGAAGACGTACTGGGCCTTCCAGAACGCCGACCTGTTCGCCACGCAGCCCGGTCAGACCGCGCAGAAGTCACTGACGGTCAGCGTCGTCGAGCAGAAGAAGGGCTCCACGCAGTACAAGGGCGTCTGGAACTTCAAGTTCGAGAACCCGGACGCCTGATCCGCGTACGCCGCCCATGCGCATCCTCGTAGCCACCGCGGTCCCCGCCGAGCGGGACGCGGTGGCACGCGCGTTCCCGGGCCCGTGCACGGAGGTGCCCCTCCCGACGGCGTCCCTGCACCGCCACACCGCCTCCGGGACCGTGTACGACCTCCTGGCCGCCGGTGTGGGGCCCGCGCTCGCCGCCGCCTCCACCGCCACCGCGCTGACCGCCGGGGTGCTCGGCGGGGCGCCGTACGACCTCGTGGTGTCGGCCGGGATCGCGGGCGGTTTCCCGCCGGGGGCGCCGCTCGGGTCGCTGGTGCTGGCCGAGGCGATCACGGCGGCGGACCTGGGCGCGGAGACCCCGGCCGGCTTCGTGCCGGTCACCGACCTCGGGTTCGGCACCGTCACCCATCACCCGCCGAAGGCGCTCGTGGCCCTGCTCGCCGCGGCGACCGGGGCCCGTACCGGCACGGTGCTCACCGTCTCCACGGTCACCGGCAGCGCCGAGCGCGCCGCGGAGCTGCGGACCCGGCACCCGGACGCGATGGCGGAGGCGATGGAGGGCTTCGGGGTCGCCGAGGCGGCCGCCGCGCACACGACGCCCGTACTGGAACTGCGCGCCGTCTCCAACCCCGTCGGCCCCCGCGACCGCGCGGCCTGGCGCATCGGCGACGCGCTGACCGCCCTCACCGGGGCCTTCGGGAAGCTGACGCCCGTACTGGAGAGTTGGGACCGACATGAGCCGGATGAGCCACAGGAACAGCACGAGCGGCACGAGCGCTGAGCGGGCGGCCGACACCGTGCGGATCGCCTACTCCCCCTGCCCCAACGACACGTTCGTCTTCGACGCGTGGGCCCACGGCCGGATCCCGGGCGCGCCCCCGCTGGACGTGACGTTCGCGGACATCGACATCACCAACGGCATGGCCGAGCGCGGCGACGACCTGGACGTACTGAAGGTGTCGTACGCGGTCCTGCCGTACGTCCTCGACGAGTACGCCCTGCTGCCGTGCGGCGGCGCGCTGGGCCGGGGCTGCGGGCCGCTGGTCCTGACGCGGGAGCCGGGCACCGAACTCGCTGGGCGCACGGTGGCCGTGCCGAGCGAGCGGTCGACGGCGTATCTGCTGTTCCGCCTCTGGGCGGCGGACACGCTGCCCGGCGGGGTCGGCGAGATCGTCGTCATGCCGTTCCACGAGATCATGCCCGCCGTGCGGGACGGGAAGGTCGACGCGGGACTCGTCATCCACGAGGCCCGCTTCACCTACCGGAACTACGGGCTGCACAAGCTCGCCGACATGGGTGAGCACTGGGAGTCGACGACGGGTCTGCCGATCCCCCTCGGCGCGATCATCGCGAAGCGCTCGCTGGGCGAGGAGACGCTGCGCGGCCTCGCGGACACGGTCCGCGCGTCCGTCCAGGCCGCCTGGGACGACCCCGAGGCGTCCCGCCCGTACGTGCTGGAACACGCGCAGGAGATGGACCCCGCCGTCGCCGACCAGCACATCGGCCTGTACGTCAACGAGTTCACGGCGGACCTGGGCGAGGACGGCTACGCGGCGATCCGCGGTCTGCTCACCCGCGCGGCGGCCGAGGGACTGGTACCGCCCCTCGGCCCGCACGCACTCGACTTCCCCTGACGGCCCCGCGGGCGGGGGACCACGACTAGGGGAGCTACACGTCCAACTGGTCGGCCACCGCCCGCAGCAGGCCGGCGATCTTCTTGCCGGCCGTGCGCTCGGGGTAGCGGCCCCGCTCCAGCATCGGTGTGATGTTCTCCAGGAGGGTCGTCAGGTCCTGCACGATCGAGGCCAGTTCGTCCGGCTTCTTGCGCTGGGCGGCGGCGACCGAGGGGGCCGGCTCCAGGATCGTCACGGACAGCGCCTGGTCGCCGCGCTGACCGGCGACGACTCCGAACTCGACGCGCTGGCCCGGCTTCAGGCTGTCCACGCCGGTCGGCAGTACGGAGGAGTGGACGAAGACGTCACCGCCGTCGTCACGGGAGAGAAAGCCGAAGCCTTTCTCGCTGTTGAACCATTTGACCTTGCCAGTCGGCAAAGCACACGCTCCCTCGATCGCTCCCGGACTGGCCGGACACCCTTGATCTGCCGTTGAGACAGCCTACCGGGGGTCTCTCCAGCCGGACACGCCTTAAAACGACACTGAGTCCCTACCAGTGAAGGCAGAGGCTCAAAGTGGTGCAGGGAGCGTGAAGGGCTACCTAATGTGCCGGTAGAGCGTGGCGCGGGAGACTCCGAGAGCCTTGGCAATGGCAGTGATGCTCTCCCCCTTGGCCTTGCGAGCCTCGGCCCCAGTCAGCACGTCCTCAGTGATGACGGACGGACGTCCACCGGTACGCCCCTGAGCCTTGGCCGCATCGAGACCAGCACGGGTGCGCTCCACGATCATGTCTCGCTCAAGCTCAGCAAAGGCAACTATCACGGTGAAGAAGAATTTTCCCTCCCCCTTGGGCGAGTAGTTACCGGCGAGAGTGCCAGTGAGGATGCGGAGCGCGATTCCACGCGCGCGCAAGTCCTCAGCGATCGTCAGCACGTCCTTGGTTGAACGGCCCAACCGGTCCAACTTCCATACACAGAGGGTGTCTCCCTCTCGCATGCAGTCGAGAGCCGAGAGGACCTTTGTGGCGTCTCAGGAACGATGGTTTGTGAAACTGTCCGGCGAGACGGCTCCCGGTGATCACGGCGTCGGAGCCGTCCTGGATAGCCCCGTTCACCGGGCTGAGTTCGCGTCAGTTCAGCAAGTTGATTACCGCGTTGCGGCGCGAGGGCGTAGACCCGGTCCGTAAGGGACGGCCCTGGAGCCTGCCGTTGGAGGACCGGGTCCTGCTGGTCGCCGTGTACTGGCGCACCAACCTCACACTGCGCCAACTCGCCCCGCTGGTCGGGGTGTCGAAGTCGGCCGCCGACCGCGTCATCGACCACCTCGGACCGTCTCTCGCGCTCCAGCAGCGCAAGCGGTTCCGCAAGGACACCGTGCTGATCGTGGACGGAACCCTGGTGCCCACCCGCGACCACACCATCGCCGAGCAGTCGAGAAACTACCGGTACTCCACCAACCACCAGGTCGTCATCGACGCTGACACCCGACTCGTCGTCGCCATAGGCCGGCCGGTGCCCGGCAACCGCAACGACTGCAAGGCGTGGGAGCTGTCCGGCGCGAAAGACGCTGTCGGCAGGACGATCGTGATAGCGGACGGCGGTTACCGGTGAACCGGTCTGGTCATTCCGCACCGCCGCGAACGCGGCCAGGCCGAACTCCCGGCCTGAAGGAGGAACACAACGCTTCGCACCGCAAGGTTCGCGCCCGCGTCGAGCACGCCTTCGCCCGCATGAAGACCTGGAAGATCCTGCGCGACTGCCGTCTCAAGGGTGACGGCGTCCACCACGCCATGCTCGGCATCGCCCGCCTCCACAACCTCGCCCTCGCCGGGTGATGGGAACGGGCAGGTTATCGAGCACGCCGGAGATCTATTACGGGACAGCCTTTAGGAAGCATGGAAAGCCGCAACTCTTCTGCCTCCAAGGAGACCGCAGTTCCACCCTTATTGATAAAGCGCAGCTTCAACACGGAACGCCCGGCGTAACTCTCCCTCCCTTGAGCCTCTACCACGAGCTTCACTCTGGGCCTACCTCGGCGGTACGCGGCGAACGAGACGAGCATGTTGCTGGCAGTGAAGAGGGCGCTTGCGCAGGAGATGATGATCGCAACGACTGGAAGCGACATGCGCCAAGGATGCCCAGACAGAAGCCTGTCGGACCCTGGCTTGAGGAACATCTGCGCTTGGGCATGAGAGAGCCCCCAGACAAGGCGTCCAGGGCTCTCTGAGGGCTTGGGCTACTTCCCGGCTTCCTCGTGTACGCGGGGAGCCTCTGTACACGGCTCTCAGCGATGTTCAGGACCTCCGTCAAGCTCTCGATGAGCCGTCCGGCGATCCACCGCAACTCATCTGCCGTGAGCTTGGCCTCCTCCCCCACCATCGGCCGCGCCAACTCCACGATCACGGCGGCCGTTCGATCTGCTGAGTCTCGATCTTGTCTGCCAGGAGAGATAGGGGGGTGGGAGTGCCGTCCGCGGACAGTGAGCCAGCCTAGAGGTTGTCCCGTATGGGCTGTGACTTATCCGGTGAGGGGCATGTTGTGTCGGCGGGCGATGTCAAGGATGGCTTGGTGAACGCCGTTCAGCCGGGACAAGCGCGTGTTCCACGCGCGCCCAGGCCCGGCAGTGAGCTCTTTTCAACCTCAGCGGGCTGCTGGCGAGGCTCGCCCCTGGTTGAGCCGGGCGGAGGCTCTGGGGGCAGGATGTCTTCGTGCCCACCATGGTTGTTGAGATCCACGTGCCGTTGCTGCCGACGCCCGGCCTGCCAGACGGCTCCTACCCGTTTCCCTGGATCGAGGAGGTTGAGGGCTTCCTGTCCGATCTCGAAGACCAAGGTGACGTGGAAGTCTTCGACGAGGGAGAGGAAGACGGGGATGTCTACGTCTTCTTCGTCACCGGAGCCGGTGAGGGGGATCTTCTGACGGTGGCGTCCCGCGTGGCGACGCTGCCTGGGATCCCTGCGGGAGCCGTTGCGGTGGTCAGCAACGACGAGGCCGAGGAGTTTGGCCTCGGGCGGCGGGTGGCGCTCCCACTGCCTGCCCTCTGAGTACTGGGGCGGAGCCTCCGCCCCCTTGTCCAGGGCGGTTCAGGTCGCCCGGCACCGGGGCACCGCGTGCGTGACGAAGTGAAGCTCCTGG
>NZ_OLMK01000006.1 GCF_900290235.1 Streptomyces sp. MA5143a | reverse complement strand
GACGCTTCGGCGTCGCGGTCGCCACGGTCATGTCCGTCAGGGCTGAGGGCATGACAGGCCGTCAAGACACCGCGCACACGGTCCGACCTGTGCGAATGCGAGACTGACCCGGCAATGGCGTGAACCCGACCTCCCGCGGGGGAGCGTCGGCCGTACGGGCGGGGCCGGACACGGAGGCGACGGATGGACGAGGCACGGGCACGGGACGTACTGGTGGCGTCGGGCGTACTGCCCGGCGCGGCCCGGGACGCGCGGCTGCTCGCGCTGGGCGAGAACGCGGTGTTCGCCGCCGGTGACCTGGTGGTCAAGGTGGGCCGCGACGCCGAGCTCCTCGACCGGGCCCGGCGTGAGCTGCGGATCGCGGCCTGGCTCGCCGGGGCGGGTGTCCCGGCGGTGCGGGCGGCCGAGGCCGAGGCGCTGCTCGTGGAGGGGCACCCGGTGACGGTGTGGCACCGGCTGCCCGACCCCGTACGGCCCGCGGGCGCCCGTGATGTGGCCGAACTGCTGCGGTTGGTCCACTCGCTGCCCTCCCCCGAGGTCGACCTTCCGCGCCGGGAACTGCTGGGCGGGGTCGAGCGCTGGCTGCGTCTCGCGGGCGACGCCGTCGACCCGGCCGACGCCGCGTATCTGCGGGAGCGCCGCGACGGCTTCGCGGCGGCCGCGGCAGCCCTCGTCCCCCATCTGCCGCCGGGGCCCATCCACGGCGACGCCCTGCCCCGCAACGTCCATGTCGGGCCCGACGGCCCGCTCCTGGTCGACCTGGAGACCTTCTCCGGCGATCTGCGCGAGCACGACCTCGTCGTCATGGCGCTGTCCCACGACCGCTACGGGCTGCCGACCGAGGAGTACGACGCCTTCACCGACGCCTACGGCTGGGACGTGCGCGCGTGGGAGGGCTGTTCCGTGCTGCGCGGTGCCCGGGAGACGGCCAGCTGTGCCTGGGTGGCCCAGCACGCGCCGAGCAACCCCAAGGCGCTGGCGGAGTTCGAACGCCGGGTCGCCTCCCTGCGCGACGGGGACGAGACCGTGCGCTGGTATCCCTTCTGACCGCGGGTCTGACCGCGGGTCTGACCACGGGTCTGACCACGGGTCTGACCGCGGGACTCAGGTCAGGGTGAGGGTCACTTCGTCGATCTCGGCCGCTCTCGCCAGGGCGAAGCCCCGGTCGTGTCCGGTGACGGCGAAGCCGCACTTCTCCAGGACCCGGATCGAGCCGGTGTTGTCGGCGGCCGCGTGGGCGTACAGCGGCCGCTCCGGGACGAGGTCCACCAAAGCGGTCAGCGCGGCGGTGGCCATGCCCCGGCCCCAGTGGGCGCGGTCGATCCAGTAGGTGACCTCGCGTTCGTCCGGCGGGCCGAAGACCGCGATCTGGCCGACCACCTCGCCGTCGGCCAGGATCGTTCGCTGCACGATGCCGGTGTCGGCGCGGATCCGCGCCCAATGGGCGTCGAACTCGGCCCGGTCGTAGTGGTACTTGCCGGTGAAGGCGGCGGCGTACTGCGCGTCCGGGTCGGACTGGTGCGCCCAGAAGTGGGGCACGTCGCTGTCATGTGTCTGGCGCAGAGAGATCACCGGCTGCTCGCTCTCCAGGTCGGTCCGTGGTCGATCGGTGCGTCGATCGGTGCGTCGATCGGTGGTGCGTCCGTGTGTCGATCCGTGGTGCGTCCGTGATCGGTCCGTCGGGAGGGAGCGTTCCTAGCGGACCGTCTCGTCCGCCGGCTCGCGCAGGGGCCAGGTCGCGTCCACCACCGCGTCCGCGTTGCCCTTGCGGCGGAGGAAGTCCTGGAAGTCGGCCGCCCATGCGGCATACCACTCGATCTGACGGCGGTGCAGCTCGGCGGGGCCGAGGGCGGCCACCTTGGGGTGGCGGCCGGCTATCGCCCGGGCGAGCCGGGCGGCGGCCAGGGCGTCCGCGGAGGCGTCGTGCGCGGCGTCGAGGGGGACGCCGTACTCGGCACAGACCGCTTCGAGGTTGCGTTTGCCCCGGCGGTAGCGGTCCACGGAGCGGTCGATGGTGTACGGGTCGATGACGGGGGCGGGGTCCTGGCCGCCCAGGCGGTCCCGCAGGGACGGCAGCCCGTGGCGGCGCAACTCCGCGGAGAGCAGGGTGAGGTCGAAGGCCGCGTTGTACGCCACGACCGGGACGCCGGTCTTCCAGTAGGAGACGAGGACGTCGGCGATGGCGTCGGCGACCTGGTCGGCGGGTCTGCCCTCGGCCGTCGCACGGGCGTTGGTGATGCCGTGCACCGCCACCGCCTCCTCCGGGATCTCGATGCCCGGGTCGGCGAGCCACTCCCGGTGGCCGACCGGCTCCCCGTCCTTGACCTCGATCACCGCCCCGGTGACGATGCGCGCCTCGCGCGGGTCCGTCCCGGTGGTCTCCAGGTCGAAGCCGATCAGCAGTTGCCGGTGCCAACCCATGCTGGCCCCCCTTCTTGGTGGTGCTTTCCCCCAGTGGTCACCACCATCGCATGCGCCACTGACAATCCGAGGACCGCGTTCCGCCTACCGCCACCCGGCAGCCGCTCCGGGAGCCGACGCGGGAGCCGACGCGGGAGCCGACGCAGGCCGCTGCGGTGCCGCCGCGAGGGCCGGTACAGGGCCCGTCCGGGGGCGCGGCACGGGTCAGGACACCGGGCGCGAGTCGGCCCAGGCCACTTCGAACTCCTCGCGATACGTATCGAAAAGCCCGACTTCGCCGTTCTCATCCGCCTTGAGCACCCGGTTGCCGCCGCGCAGCACCAGCACCGGCGCCTCCATGCCGCGGGTACGGCGCAGATAGGTCTGGACGACGGCGACGCCGTCCGAACCGTCGCCGTCCACGAGGTAGGCGGTGAAGCGGGGCGTCTCGTCGAAGACCTGGATCTCGAAGGCCCCGGGGTCGCGCAGCCGGGAGCGGACCCGGCGCATGTGCAGGATGTTCATCTCGACGGCCCGGCTGAGTTCGCCCCGCTTTATACCGAGTTCCCGCTCCCGGCGCTTGACCGCGCTGGAGGCCGGGTTGAGGAACAGCAGCCTGACCCGGCATCCGGACTCGGCGAGCCGGACCAGCCGCCGCCCGGAGAAGTTCTGCACCAGCAGATTGAGGCCTATGCCGATGGCGTCGAGGCGGCGGGCGCCACCGAAGAGGTCCTCGGCGGGGAACTGCCGCAGCAGCCGCACCCGGTCGGGGTGGACGGCGACGACGTCGGCGTACCGGTCGCCGATCAGGTCCTCCACCGCGTCGACGGGCAGCCGGCGCGCCGAGGGGACGTCACTGCCCGCGCCGAGTATCTCCAGCAGCTTCGCCGAGGCCCGCTCGGCCTGGGCGAGCACGGCCTCGGACAGGGCCCGGTTGCGGGAGACGACGTTGCGGGTGACCTCCAGCTCGTCGAGGGCCAGTTCCACGTCGCGCCGCTCGTCGACGTACGGCTCGAAGCAGGGCCAGTGCTGGACCATCAGCTCGCGCAGCTGGGGCAGCGTGAGGAAGCTGAGGACGTTGTCGTCGGCCGGGTCCAGCAGATAGCCCTTGCGGCGGCTGACCTCGCGGACCGCGACGGCGCGCTGCACCCACTCCTGTCCGGCGGGGCCCGCGGCGGCCACGACCCAGTCGTCGCCGTGCACCGGTTCGTAGATGGGGCGCAGCACGGCGGCCACGACGGCGCGCAGCCGCTGTTCGACGAGGTTCAGCCAGATGTAGGCGCGGCCGGCCCGCTGGGCGCGGGTACGCACCTCGAGCCAGGCCTCGGCGTTCCAGTCCAGTTCCGGGCCGATGGATCCCGTCTCCATCGGCCGTGCCAGGGACACCGCGCCGGGCGGGACATCTGTGGAGTTCCCCTCGTGACCCGTGTCGCCCGCGTCACCAGGAGGCAGCTCCAGCCCTCCCGAGCCCACCCACGCACCGCCTTCCGCTCCCCCGAGCTCACCCCTACTCAACGATCAAGGAAGGGTACTCCGGGAGCGGGGGGCGGTGCAGCCGGATGGACAGGTCGTTTCTCAACCACCGCATGTCGTACGACGGTTCCGTTTCGTGGGCGGGCCGGGAGCGAGCCGACGGAGATTCTCGCCCCGAGGAGGGGTGACGCACGGCGTCGCGGCAAGAAAGACATATGCCGTCGATGGTTCCCCACTTTGGGGGAGACTCCCATCGACAGTCGCCCCGGCGGCGCGCGACAACGGGAAGAGTCGTATCCATGCAGGTCTGGCCTGGACAGGCGTATCCGCTCGGTGCCACATACGACGGCGCCGGCACCAACTTCGCGGTCTTCTCGGAGGCCGCGGACCGAGTCGAGCTGTGTCTGCTGCACGACGACGGCTCCGAGACGGCGGTGGAACTGCGCGAGACGGACGCGTTCGTGCGGCACGCGTATCTGCCGGGCGTGATGCCCGGGCAACGGTACGGGTTCCGTGTGCACGGCCCGTACGCACCGGAGCGGGGGCTGCGCTGCAACTCCGCGAAGCTGCTCCTCGACCCGTACGCGCGTGCGATCAGCGGCTCCATCGGCTGGGGCGAGGAGGTGTACGGCTACCACTTCGGAGCGCCCGAGCGGCGCAACGACCTGGACTCCGCCCCGCACATGATGACGTCGGTCGTGGTCAACCCCTACTTCGACTGGGGCGACGACCGGCGGCCCCGCACCGAGTACCACCACACGGTGATCTACGAGGCGCACGTCAAGGGACTGACCATGCGGCACCCGGGGCTCCCCGAGGAACTGCGCGGTACGTACGCGGCGCTCGCCCACCCGGCGGTCATCGAGCACCTGACCGAGCTGGGTGTGACGGCGCTGGAGATGATGCCCGTCCACCAGTTCGTGAACGACCACCGGCTGGTCGACATGGGCCTCAACAACTACTGGGGCTACAACACGATCGGCTTCTTCGCCCCGCACAACGCGTACGCCTCCTGGGGCGACCGGGGGCAGCAGGTGCTGGAGTTCAAGTCGGCGGTGCGCGCGCTGCACGAGGCGGGGATCGAGGTGATCCTCGACGTGGTCTACAACCACACGGCCGAGGGCAACCACCTTGGTCCGACGTTGTCGTTCCGGGGCCTCGACAATCCGTCGTACTACCGGCTGACGGACGACCCCCGCTACTACATGGACACGACGGGGACCGGGAACTCGCTGCTGATGCGGTCCCCGCACGTCCTCCAGCTGATCATGGACTCGCTGCGGTACTGGGTCACCGAGATGCATGTGGACGGGTTCCGCTTCGACCTGGCCGCCACGCTGGCCCGGCAGTTCCACGAGGTGGACCGGCTGTCGTCGTTCTTCGACCTGGTCCAGCAGGACCCGGTGGTCTCCCAGGTGAAGCTGATCGCCGAGCCCTGGGACGTCGGCGAGGGCGGCTACCAGGTGGGGAACTTCCCGCCGCTGTGGACCGAGTGGAACGGCAAGTACCGGGACACCGTGCGAGACCTGTGGCGCGGTGAGCCGCGCACCCTCGCCGAGTTCGCGTCGCGGCTGACCGGCTCGTCCGACCTGTACCAGGACGACGGGCGGCGCCCGCTGGCCTCCATCAACTTCGTGACCTGTCACGACGGCTTCACGATGCGGGACCTGGTCTCCTACAACGAGAAGCACAACGACGCGAACGGCGAGGACAACCGGGACGGCGAGAGCCACAACCGGTCGTGGAACTGCGGCGCCGAGGGCGAGACCGACGATCCCGAGGTGCTCGCGCTGCGGGTCCGCCAGATGCGGAACTTCATCGCCACGCTGATGCTGTCTCAGGGCGTGCCGATGCTCAGCCACGGCGACGAGTTCGGCCGTACGCAGCGGGGCAACAACAACGCGTACTGCCAGGACAACGAGCTGTCCTGGGTGCCCTGGCCGTCCGCCGGCGGCGGCGGAGGCGACAGCGCCGGTGGCGGCGGCGAGGGCGAGAGGGGCGACGGGAGCGCCGACGCCTTCGCCGATCTGCCGGCCTTCACCCGCGCGATGGTCTGGCTGCGGAAGGACCACCCCGTCTTCCGGCGGCGGCGGTTCTTCCACGGGCGGGCCGTGGAGGGCACGCACGACGAGCTGTCGGACATCGCCTGGTTCACCCCGGAGGGCCGGGAGATGACCCAGCGGGACTGGGACTCGGCCCGCGCGGGGGCGCTGACCGTGTTCCTCAACGGCAACGCGATCTCCGAGCCGGGCGCGCGCGGGGAGCGGATCACCGACGACTCGTTCCTGCTGATGGTGAACGCCTCGGCCGAGCCGCTGGAGTTCGTGGTGCCCGTCAACCACGGGCGGCAGTGGCAGGTGGTCGTGGACACGGGGCGGGACGACGCGGTTCCCGAGGACGGGCCGAAGGTGGGCGCCGGGGAGCGGGTGACGCTGGTGGACCGGAGTCTCGCGGTGCTGCGCCGGCCGGCGTAGCCGCGGGAAAACCATGTCTCCTCGCGTGTCAGGGTGCTCCGATCCGCCAGGGGCGGGTACGTAGGTCCCTATGACGTCTGTCGTGCCTTCGGCCACTTACCGGCTTCAGCTCCAGCCCGCGTTCCCGTTCGCCGCCGCGGCGGACGCCGTGCCGTACGTCGCCTCGCTCGGCGTGTCGCATCTGCATCTGTCCCCGGTACTGGAGGCGGTACCGGGGTCGGCGCACGGGTACGACGTCGTCGATCACGGGCGGGTGCGCGGCGAGCTGGGGGGTGAGGCGGGCCTCCGGGAGCTGGCGCGGGTCGCCCGGGAGCACGGGCTGGGGCTGGTCGTGGACATCGTGCCGAACCACATGGCGATGGCACCCCGGCACAACCGGCCGCTGTGGGAGGTGCTGCGGGAGGGGCCGGGGTCGCCGTACGCGCGGTGGTTCGACATCGACTGGGAGGCGCGGGGCGGGCAGGTGCTGCTGCCGGTGCTCGGGGGGCCGCTGGGCGAGGAGATCGACCAGTTCGTCGTCGACGGGCAGGAGCTGCGCTACTACGACCACGTCCTGCCCCTGCGTGAGGGCACCGAGAAGCTGCCGCTGCCGCGGCTGCTGGACGCCCAGTGGTACCGGCCGGTGTGGTGGCGGCTGGCCCGTACGGAGCTGAACTACCGGCGGTTCTTCAGCATCTCGGAGCTGATCGGGGTGCGTGTGGAGGAGCCGGAGGTGTTCGACGCGACCCACGCGAAGATCCTGGAGCTGCTGCACGACGGTGTCGTCGACGGGCTGCGGGTCGACCACCCCGACGGGCTCGCCGACCCCGACGCCTATCTGCGGCGGCTGCACGAGGCCACCGGCGGCCGGTGGACCGTCGTCGAGAAGATCCTCGGCGACGGCGAGGCCCTGCCGGCGGCCTGGCCCGTCGCCGGGACCACCGGCTACGACGCGCTGCGGCACGTCGACGGGCTGTTCACCGACCCGGGGGGCGCGGGCGAGCTGCTGGACCGGTACCGGCGGTTCACGGCCGCCGAGCCCGACCGGGGCGGCGACTGGGCGGCGACCGCGCGGCGCGCCGCGTACGAGGTGCTCACCCACGAACTGGCGGCGGAGGTGGACCGGCTCACCCGGGTGGCGCACGGGCTGTGCGAGCGCTCCCCGGAGCTGGTGCTGCGCGACCGCGCGCCGTGGGCGCTGCGCACCGCGCTGTGCGAGCTGCTCGTGCGGATGGAGGTCTATCGGCCGTACGCCTGCGAGAACGCCTCCCTGGTCGTCACGGAGGAGGCCGCCGCCGAGGCGCGGGCGGCGTTCGTGGTGCCCGAGGAGGCGCGGGCGGTCGACGTGGTACGGGATCTGGTGCTGGGGCGGTTCGGGGACGGGCCGGAGCAGGTGGAGTTCCGGTCGCGGTTCGCGCAGACGTCGTCGGCGTTGCGGGCCAAGTCGGTGGAGGACACGGCGTTCTACCGCCATGTGCCGCTGCTGTCCGCGAACGAGGTGGGCGGGAATCCGGGGAGCCCCGCCGTCTCCCCGGAGGACTTCCACGCCTACTGCGCGCGCGTGCAGCGGGACTGGCCGGTCACCGGCACCGTGCTGTCGACGCACGACACCAAGCGCAGCGCCGATGTCCGGGCGGCGGTCGCGGTGCTCGGCGAATGCCCCGGGCGGTGGGCCGACACGCTGGCGGAGGTGACGCGGGACGGGGCCGGGGCGCCGGACGCACAGCTGGCGTGGGCCGCGTGGCAGACCGCGTTCGGGCTCGGGCCCGCCGACGCGGAGCGCCTGGAGGGGGCACTGCTCAAGCATGTGCGGGAGGCCGGGCTGCACACCTCCTGGACCGAGCAGAACCCGGCGTACGAACGGGCGGTCGCCGAGTTCGTGGCGCGGGGGCCGGGGGCGGACACGGAGGTCACCGGGCGCCTGCGCACCGAACTGGAGCCGTACATTCGCGCGAACGCCCTCGGTGCGGCCCTGGTGCAGCTGACCATGCCGGGGGTACCGGACGTCTACCAGGGCACGGAGGGCGAGTACCGGGCGCTGGTGGACCCGGACAACCGGGCGCCGTTCGCGGCGCGGGGCGGGGACTCGGACAAGCACCGGGTCACCGTGGCCGCGCTGCGGCTGCGGCGACGGCGACCGGAGGTGTTCGGTGACGCGGCGACCTACACGCCGCTCGCGGCGGCCGGGCCGGCGGCCGGGCACTGCGTGGCGTTCGCGCGGTCCGGCGCGGTGGTCACGGCGGTCACCCGGCTGTCGCTGCGGCTCGCCGGGGCCGGCGGCTGGGCGGACACCCGGCTGGCCCTTCCGGCCGGCCGGTGGTACGACATCCTCGGCGGGGAACGGGAGTTCGTGGGGGAGGTACCGGTGGCGGACCTGTTCGAGAGGCTGCCGGTGGCGCTGCTGGAGCGGGTCGACGGGGACTAGTCGGCGCGGAGTGGTCGGCGCGGAGTGGTCGGCGCGGATTGGTCGGCGCAGAGTAGCGGCGAGATCCGCACCGGTCGCCGTGAATGCCTCCGGGCGCCCCTGGGAGCCGCCCCGTGCGCCGACGGACACTGCATGCATCCTCGCGCTCGATCAGGTCGGACGCGGGGATGTGGACACAGGTGGACTGGACGGGGGTGGGTCTGCTGTTGGAGCCCGGTTATCCCACGGTGGCGGAGCTGGAGTCGCGCGCGCAGGAGCTGACGGTTCGCCGGCCGAGCCTGTGCGCCCTCAGAAGAATCGGTCTCTCGCGGGCCGGGCGGCCGCTGCGGCTGCTGTCCGTCGGTCATGCGAGACGTGCCGTCCTGGTCGTCGCGGGCGCCCACGCGAACGAGCCGACGGGCGGTTCGACGGTGCTGGCGCTCGCCGAGCGCGTGGCGCGGGACCGGGAGTTGCGGACCGGGGTCTCCTGGCACTTCGTGCTGTGCGCGGACCCGGACGGGGCGAGCCTGTACACGGCCCCGGCACCGCGCACCCTCCTCGACTACCACCTGGGATTCTTCCGGCCGGCCGCGCCGGAGCAGCCGGAGTGGTCGCCCGCGGTGCTGCCGCCGGACCGGCTGCCGCCCGAGACCCGGGCGCTACTGACGGTGCTCGACGAGCTGCGGCCCTACCTCCAGGTGACCCTGCACGGCACGGATCTCGGCGGCAGCTGGGTGCAGTTGACGAAGAACGTGCCGGGGCTGGCCGAGCCGTTCGCCAAGTCGGCGGCGGAGCTCGGCATACCGGTGGAGACGAGCGCCTCCGACGCGGCGGGCTGGTCCGCCTCGGGCCCCGGGGTGTTCGTGATGCCGGGCCCCGGACACGCGGCGTTCCCGAGCCTGCCCGACGACGCGCGGCACAGCACCTGGTACCACGCCCACCGGTACGGCGGGCTCACCGCGATCGTCGAGGTCCCGATGTGGGCGAGCGACCTGGTGGACGACACCGCCCCGCACCCGGCCCCGACGGCGGCGCTGCGGCAGCTGTCCCGGCGGCTGCTCGACGAGGCGGGCGAGGTGGAGCGGATCCTCGACGAGGCGCTGCCCCGGCTGCCGGGCCCCGAGGGGCCTCTTCTGCGGGCCGCCCGGTGGGCGCTGGCGCTGGTGCCGGGGCTGGCCCGCGACTGGGTGGCGGGGCCGCCGCCCGATGTGTCGCGGGCGTATGTGGGCAGCGTGGACGCCTTCGGGCGCCGGCTGCCGCTGCGGGCGGCGGCGATGCTGCGGCGGGTGCTGGTGGACGCCGGGGATCCGGGGGCGCCGCTGCTGGAGCAGCTCGTCGGCGAGTGGAGCGACTCGTTCGCCGACCGGTTCCGGGCGCGGTGGGTGCCGGTGCGCGACCAGGTGGAGCACCAGATGCGGACGGTGCTGGCGGCGGCTTCCCACGCCCGGGGTGACGACGGTCCCTGAGCACCCTGCGCGGTGCGGTCAGCTCGGCAGGGCGAACACCGAGCCCGTGCGGGCCGCCATCACGCAGCGGTTGGCGAAGGTGTGCCCGTAGGCGACGGGCCGGCCGTCCCACACGCCGCGCGCGGTGACCCGGACGGGGGCGTAGACCTGTACGCACATGCCGTTCTTCAGGGGGATGCGGCCGACGTCGCCGCCCGCCCTGTTCAGTTCCGCGCAGGCCTGGGCGGCGCGGGCGTGGCCCTGCGGCGGGTCGCACAGCAGCAGCGCGCCGCGGGTGTCGCCGGAGCGGGCGTCGCCACGGGTGACGGTGACGTAGAGCCAGTTGCCCGGGAGGGGGGCCTCGGCGGGCGCGGCGGCGCCGAGGGTGAGCAGGGCGAGGGCCGCGAGCAGGCCGCCGCGGACGGTGTGGAGGGTGGTGTGCGTCATTCCCGGTGCATCGGCACGGCGGGCTCGGAACTCCATTCCGGCTCACCCGAACGGGACTCGGCGTGCGGTTCACCGCGGGAGGGAGCGCCACGCTCCCGGCGGGCGGCCAGCTCGAACGCGGCGAGGACGACACGGGTCTGGTACTCCGTCTGGCGGGCCACCGGGATCCAGCGCGCCCCGTAGCGGTCGCGGTAGTCGGCACACCACTCGTCGAGGAGCCGGTTCAGCTCGGGCAGCGCGCCCGCCGGGTCGTGTCCGGCGCGGGTCACCAGCTGGTGCAGCAGCCCGGCGGTGCGCAGGGCGACCCGGCGGCCGGAGATGGCGAGGGTGGTGAGCCGGGCGGTGTCGAGCGGGGGCAGGGGGCGGGCGGTGCCGTCGTGGACGTCGGGGTCCCAGGCGTCGGCGAGGCCGGGTCCGACCAGTACGTAGTCGTCGACGGGGGCGAGGAGCCGGGCGGCGTCCGGGCCGCGGCTCACCGAGGGGCGGACGCGGGCGAGGATGCCCTCCAGGAGCCGGGTGTCGCGGCGCAGCGCCCGGCTGACGGTGCGCAGGACCGCGTGGGCGTCGGGTGAGGGCGAGCCGTCCTCCACGGCGGCCACACCCCACATGGGGGCTTCGACGACCGCGGTGAGGGTGCCGTAGCGGTGCGGGTGGTACCAGGTGGACTCGACGGCGGCCTCGGTGATCGCGGCGGCCAGGTCGCCGCGGCGCGGGGGCGGGATGCGGTACACGGCGGGGCCGAGGCGCGGCCAGTACAGGGTGTCGTACGGGCTCAGCTCGCGGGGCACGGCGAGGCGGCCGGCGATCCGGGCGACGCACTCGGCGAGGCCGGGCAGGTCGCGGGTGAGTTCGACGAAGCCGCCGCCGACGTCGACGCCGTGCAGGGAGCACTGGAAGAAGGGGCGCAGCTCGTCCTGGAGGGCGAGCAGGGCGCGGGTCTCGGGCAGGGCGGCGGCGGCCGCTCCGTCGGGCAGCCATTCGGGCTGCTCCAGGAAGCCGGGGCGGAAGAAGTGCCGGAAGTAGTGGCCGAGGGTGTAGGGGCCGGACAGCCAGTCCTCGTTGCGTCGGGAGCCGTCGGGGTCGAGGCAGAGCAGCAGGTTCCAGGTGGTGTCGACGTCCTCGGTGAACCGGGGGTCGGCCAGGGCGCGTTCGGCTATCCGCAGGACCGTGGCGCCGCCGACGGGTTCGTTGGGGTGCGGGCCGGCGACGACGAGGGCCTGGCGGGTGCCCCGGCCGACGGACAGCAGCCACATCGGTGTGCCCGCCCGTGAGGTGCCCACGCGGCGCAGTCGGGCGCGGTGCGGATGTCGGGTGACGAGGGTCGCGGCACGGGCGGACAGCTCGTCCACGGTCGGGTAGCGGAGGAGTGGCGGCAGGGCACACCTCCCCAGAGTGCGACGCCGTCGGTTCACCTGCTGTGCATGGTGTACGCACAGTCAGTCATGGCCGAGAACGTACGTCAACACCCCGGAACACAAGGCATGTTCGGAAACTCGCTGCGTAAATCCCAGGCCAGAGCTTTGCGGTGGCTCGGCCGGCGGGGTCACTCGGAGGAGAGGCGGAAGGTCATGCGGCCGAAACCGACCTGGTCCCCGTCACGGACGACGGCCGCTCCGATGACCCGACGTCCGTTGACGGTGGTGCCGTTGGTGGAGCCGAGGTCGCGCAGGATCCACATGCCGCCCTGCCGGGTCAGCTCGGCGTGCACCCGGGAGACCGTCTCGTGGCTGAGCCGCAGCCCGTTGGCGGGGTCGCGGCCGATGCGCAGGGCGTGGCCGCTCGCGGGGTGCGGCAGCTGGAGCTTGGGCAGCCGCTCGGCCTGCCAGGCCCGGCGGAGCTTCACCCCGAAGCCGGAGACCGCCCCGACGGTGCCGAGGACCAGCCGGGACCAGCGGCTCTCGACGGGCAGGTCGGCGGTGAGCGCGGCCAGCTCGTCGGAGCGGCGGGCGGTGAGCGCCAGCTCCATGCGCCGGATGAACGTGTCATGGGAGAGGCGGCCGAGGGCGACGCCGTCACGGAGCACCCTCAACGCGTGGTCGCGCTCGGCGTCCGACAGCCGCGCGGGGTAGGTGTTGAACTCGAAAGACGACGTCACGCGTGTGATTGTCGGTCAGTGAAGCCGGGGTGTCCAGAAAACCGGTAAACGGTGACGATCCTCGGACATGGCGAGCGAGAGTGCGACGCGCGGGGCAAACACGCCGATCCGAGGGCGCCTTGATCTCGTTTGTCGCACGATGGACGGGAAGGCTCCATGACGACTCCTGACCGTCCCCCGACCATCACGACCGGCAGCCGAGGGAGAACCGTTCCGTGCAGTTCGAGGTGTGGGCACCGCAAGCCGACCGGATGACGCTCCACTGTGAGGGCGCCACGCACGCGATGGAGCGCGATCCCGGGCGCCCGGGCTGGTGGACGGCCGACGCGGAGGCGACGGACGGCACGCGCTACGGGTTCGCCGTCGACGACGGGCCGGTCCGGCCCGACCCGCGCTCGCGCCGTCAGCCCGACGGCCCGGACGGACCGAGCGCGGTCGTGGACCACGGGCGGTACGCGTGGCGGGTGCCGTGGGAGGGGCGCGGACTGCCGGGTGCGGTGCTGTACGAGCTGCACGTGGGCACGTACACGCCCGAGGGCACGCTGGACGCGGCCGCCGAGCGGCTCGGGCATCTCGCGGAACTGGGCGTCACCCACGTCGAGTTGATGCCGCTGTGCCCGTTCCCGGGGACGCACGGCTGGGGGTACGAGGGGGTCTCGCTGTGGGCCGTGCACGAGCCGTACGGCGGTCCCGAGGCCCTCAAACGGTTCGTGGACGCGGCGCACGGGCTGGGCCTCGGGGTCGTGCTCGACGTGGTCCACAACCACCTGGGCCCGTCCGGCAACTACCTGCCCGTCTTCGGCCCGTACTTCACCGAGCGGCACCACACGCCCTGGGGTGCCGCGGTCAACCTGGACGCGCCCGGCTCGGACGAGGTGCGGGCCTACTTCCTCGGCAGCGCGCTGGCGTGGCTGCGGGACTACCGGCTCGACGGGCTGCGCCTGGACGCGGTGCACGCGTTGCGCGACACGCGCGCGTGCCACTTCCTGGAGGAGCTGTCGACGGCCGTGGACGCGTTCGGCGCCGAGGTGGGGCGGCCGTTGTTCCTGATCGCCGAGTCCGATCTGAACGACCCTCGGCTCGTCACCCCGCGCGCGGAGGGCGGCACCGGGCTGCACGCGCAGTGGAACGACGACTTCCACCACACGCTGCACACGACCCTGACCGGCGAATCGCAGGGCTACTACGCGGACTTCGCGCGGGCGGGGCTCGCCGGACTGGCGAAGACCCTCACCGGCGGGTACTTCCACGACGGCACGTACTCGTCGTTCCGTGGCCGGTCCCACGGCCGGCCCCTGGACCGTACGCGGGTCTCCGCGCACCGGCTGCTCGGCTACACCCAGACCCACGACCAGGTCGGCAACCGGGCCCAGGGCGACCGGCTGTCGGCGACGCTCTCCCCCGGTCTGCTGGCGTGCGCGGCGGCGCTGACGCTCACGGGGCCGTTCACGCCGATGCTGTTCATGGGCGAGGAGTGGGCGGCGGGCACGCCCTGGCAGTTCTTCACCGACCACACCGATCCGGAGCTGGCCGAGGCGGTACGGCGGGGGCGGCGCCGGGAGTTCGCGGAGCACGGCTGGGCGGAGGAGGACGTGCCGGACCCGCAGGACCCGGCGACGCGTGACCGCTCGTGCCTGGACTGGTCCGAGCCGTCGGTCGAGCCCCACGCGCGGATGCTGGCCTGGTACCGCGACCTGATCGCCCTGCGCCGCTCCCACCCCGACCTCTCCGACCCGGACCTGTCCGACGTCAAGGTCGCGTACGACGAGGACGCCCGCTGGTTCGGCTTCCGCCGCGGCGACGTCCGGGTGGCCCTGAACCTCGGCAAGGAGCCGGCGGCCATCCCCCTGGGCACGGCGCAGGCCCGGATCCTGGCCGCGTGGGACCCGGTGAACCCCCCGGGCCCGGACGGCCTCCTGACCCTGCCGGCCGAGTCCTGCGTGGTACTGACGGTGCCGTGACGCTGCCGCGGACGGCCGGGGGCGGGGGCTGCTCGACGGGTCGACGCCCTACGCCGGGCCTGCACGGCGGGGGCCGGCGCGCGGCGGGCGGCTGCGGGTCCGTCGGGGCCGGTCGCGCAGTTCCCCGCGCCCCTGGAAAGCGACCGGGGCTGCGCCCCGTGCTCTTCGACGGCGACACCTGCTGACGCCTCGCCGCAGGCCGCACCCTTTCGGGGGGAGGGCGGGCGGCAGGCCCGTTTCTCCAGGGGCGCGGGGAGCTGCGCGAGCGACCACGGACCAGCCGCGGTCGCCGTGCCACGCCCGCCCCGAGCTCCTGCGCGACCCTCGGCCCGCGCCCCCGGACGCTCCCCGCGGTGAGCGGCCCCGCCACTCCGCACGACCCTCAGTCCTCCCCCCGCAGATCGGTCACCCGCTCCAGCAGGATCGGCTCCCACGCCCGCCGCAGCCGCTCCCGCAGCGCGGGGAGCGGCGCGGCCGCGCCCCGCCCCTGCGCGGCCGCCGCGAGAGCGACGACCGTGTCGCAGCGGGCCAGCCAGAGCCCCCGCAGACAGGGCCGCGCCCCGTACCCGGCGAGGGTCGCCGCGCGGACCGCCGCGGGCGCGCCGACCGCCGTCGCGAGGCGCGCGATGTCCTCGGCGGGGTCACCGACCGCCGCGTCGCTCCAGTCCAGTACCCCCCGCACCCGTCCGTCGGCGCCGACCAGCAGGTGTTCGCCGGTCAGCGCGTGGTGGACGAGCACGGCCGCGGGAGCGGTGAGCTGCGCGGCGTTGGGCGCGGTGAGCTGCCCCAGCCGCGCCGGATCGAACTCGTCCGCTCCGGCGAGCTGCTTGGCGGCCCGTCCCGCCGCCGTCCGCAGGGCCTCCAGTGAACGCGCCGGCAGCCGGGGCACCCCGAGCGCCTCCGCCTGCCGCTGCGGCACCTCGCGCAGTCCGGCGAGGAGCCCGGCCAGGTCGTCCTCGCCCACGGCGGACACGTCGTGCACGGCGGCGGCGGTGCCGGGGACGCGCGTGTCGAGCGTGTAGGTGAGGCCGCCGGACCATTCGCCGTGCGCGACGCTCACCGGGACGGCGACGCCGACGTGCGGCCGGACCAGGTCGCGCAGCCGCAGCTCGCGCCGCTGCCGTACGACGGCGTGCCGGTCGGGGGCGAGGCGCAGCACATGGCGGGTGCCGACCCACCAGGTCCACGGACCGCTCTCCTCGGTGACGGGCCGTACGTCGGGGCCGTCGCCGCCCGCGCCGCCGGCCCTCCCCCCGCCGTTCTTCATCAGGGAACGGACCAGTCGGCGGACGGTGTCCGCGGTGGGTTTCGGTGCCTGGGTCATGGTCGCGCCGTTGTCGTCCGGAGGGGAGGGGGTTCTGGGGCTCCTCGGAGGGGTCAGTGCACTGTCGCCATGTCGCGCGGGGTGGTGTTGAGGCGTCGCCCGCCGTCCTCGGTGACGGTCACGATGTCCTCGATCCGCACCCCGAAGCGGCCCGGCAGATAGACGCCGGGTTCGACGGAGAAGCACATGCCGGGCACGAGGGGGCGTTCCTCGCCCTCGACCATGTACGGCGGCTCGTGGGTGGTGACCCCGATGCCGTGGCCGGTGCGGTGGATGAAGCGGTCGCCGTACCCGGCGTCGGCGATGACGGCGCGGGCCGCCCGGTCGACGTCCTGGCAGGCGGCGCCGGGCCGGACCGCGCGGAACCCGGCCTCCTGGGCGGCGCGTACGACGTCGTGGACCTCGCGTTCCTCGGCGTCGGGTTCGCCGACGTGGACGGTGCGGGAGGTGTCGGAGCCGTAGCCGTCCTTGAGTCCGCCGAAGTCGAGGACGACCATGTCGCCGTCGGTGATGACGCGGTCGCCGGCCTCGTGGTGCGGGTTGGCGCCGTTCGGCCCGGAGGCGACGATCGTGAAGTCGACCTGGGAGTGCCCGAACCGCCGCAGCAGGTCGGCGAGATCGGCGGCGACCTCGGTCTCCCGGCGCCCGGCGAACCGGACCCGCAGGATCTCCTCGTACGCCCGGTCGGCGGCCGCGCCCGCCGCCGCCATCCGCTCCAGCTCCGCCGCGTCCTTGACGGCGCGCAGCATCGGCAGGGCCTCGGACAGCCCGACGTACGCCGTGCCGGGCAGTCGCCCCTGCAGGCCGAGCAGGTGCAGCGCCCAGGTGTTGTCGCTGACGCCGAAACGGCCGCGCGGCCCGAGGAGGGGCACGGCCGGGTCGTAGGGATCCTTGCCGTCGGTCCAGTCGCGCAGGTCCAGCGCGGGGCCGCCGGGGGCCTCCGCGGCGTCCGGGGCCTCCAGGGCGGGCACCACCAGCACCGGGTTCTCGCCGTCCCGCAGCACCAGCAGGGTGAGCCGCTCGGTCTCCGGCGGCCGGTACCCCGTCAGCCACACCAGGTCGGGGCCCGGCGCCACCAACAGCCCGTCGAGGCCCGCGTCGGCGGCGGCGCGGGCGGCCCGCCGCATCCGGGCGCGGTAGTCGTCGACGGTGAAGGGCGTCAGGGGGCCGGACGGGCCGTCGGCGGTCAGTGGCGCGGATCCATGGCCAGACGTGCCGGTCATCCATGCCTCCGTGTGCTCGGAGTTCCCTGGGGCAGGGCGCGGCACGCCCTACGGGCAGCATCCTGCCCGCCCGCGGCAGCGCACGCGACCCCATTGCCGCAGGGTGTCGGCGCGCGTGCGCTCCGGGGCGCCCGTAGACAGGGCCGCGCCGAGAGCTCTCCAGGGCGAGGTGGGCGCCGAGGAGCGGCAGCACGCCGCCGGGTCGCCCTTCGCTCGGCGCGCCTGCCACAGGGTCTGCACGCCGAACACGACGAGGACCACCGCGCCCCGCGCGCCTGCCGCGCGGCGACTCCTTGATGATCAGCACGACGCTGGGGCGTTAATGGTTGCCGATTGCCCATCCGTTAGCACTAATGCTTAGATTCCTCTGTTCCATTAAGTCAGTGGGCCCAAGGGAGGCGTACGGCGATGCTCGTACTCGCGCACATCAGTGATCTGCATCTGGACGGGACGGACCGGGCCACCCGGCGGGCCGAGCGGGTGCGGGACCTGCTGTGGGGCCTGCCCGGCCGGGTGGACGCGCTGCTGGTGACCGGGGACATCGCGGACCACGGCACCGAGGCCGAGTACGAGGAGGCGGCGCGCCTGCTGGGGCTACGGGACGGGGACGCGCCGTTCCCGGTGCTCACCTGCCCGGGCAACCACGACAGCCGGGGGCCCTACCGCAAGGCGCTGCTCGGCGAGCCGCCCGCCGACGGGCCCGTCAACAGCGTGCGTCTCTTCGACGACGCGGCGGTGCTGATGTGCGACTCCAGCGTGCCGGGGCGGGACGAGGGCGAGCTGGACGCGCAGACGTACGCCTGGATCGAGGAGACCCTCGACGACCTCGACGGGGACCG
This sequence comes from Streptomyces sp. MA5143a, assembly GCF_900290235.1. Lineage (GTDB taxonomy): Bacteria > Actinomycetota > Actinomycetes > Streptomycetales > Streptomycetaceae > Streptomyces. The sequence continues at coordinate 90,578 of NZ_OLMK01000006.1, read as the reverse complement.
GCCGGCGCTGCTGGCCTTCCACCACCCGCCGGTGGCGCTGCACCACCCGCTGCCGGACGCGTACCGACTGGGCCGGCCCTCCGCGCTGGCCCGGCTGCTGGAGCGCCGGACCGAGATCGCGGGGATCGTCACCGGGCACGCCCACACGCCCGCCGCGACCGTGTTCGCGGGGCGGCCGCTGGTCGTCGGGCCGGGGGTGACATGGACGCTCCGGCTGCCCTGGGAGGGCGACCCGGTCGCCGACCGGGAGGCGCCGCCCGGACTGGCGTTCCATGTGCTGGACGACGAGGGCCGCCTGACCAGCCACTTCCGGGTGGCGCCGTAGGGCCGGTTCCCGTCGGTGAGGGCCGGTGGGTGCGGCTGCCGTCGAGGGTCGGCCGCCCGGTGCCGGCCACCGGGGAGCGCTCGGCGCGGCTCAGACGGCCACCCCCGGTACGGCCACCAGGTAGCGGCGGGTGCCGTTCGCGTGGCGTACCAGGAGTCTCGCCGGGCTGCCGGGGCGCGCGGCGGCGATCGCCCGCGCGAGGTCGGCCGCCGATCCGGTGCGGGTGCCCCCGACGGCGAGGACGACATCACCCCGGACCAGGCCCGCGCCGTAGCCGGGGCCGGGCACATGCACGCCGACGACGAGCGCGCCCGTACCCCCGGGGGCGTCGACGGCCTCGACACCGAGGGTCGCGCGGGCGGGGGCCGAACCGCCCATGGTTGAACCGCCGATGGCCGGGGCCTGGCCGGGGGCCGCGGCCAGCGCCGGTACGGGGGTGGTCGGCAGCACCCCACCGCTGACGGGGCGCGGGGAGGCGGCCGGGTTCCGCCGGGCCTCGGCGAGGGCGCCCACACCGGTCGCCGTGAGGCCCAGCGCGCCGAGTCCGACGCCCGACAGGACCAGGACCACACAGGTGACCAGGGCGAACACCAGGGTGACCACCCGCTGCCACGCACGGCGGGGCGCGGCATGCGGTCGCCGGGCCGGGCCGGACGGCCGGTCCTCGTCGGGCGCCTGGTCGGGCACCTGGTCCGGAACCTGGTCGGGTACGTCGCCGCCGGGCCCGTCGCCGGGCCTGGCCTTGGGGCTCAACGCGGTCTGCTCCATGGTGCGCGCCTCCGGTCCGCGGTTCGGTCGGGCGGACATCTACCCGGCGCACGACGGCGCGACGAGCCACGAAAGAGTGAGACTGACACCCCATCAGCGCCGCGCACATCCATCAGCGCCGCACACACCCATCAGCGCCGCTCGCGCCGGTCACCGCGCCTCACGCCGGTCACCGCGCCCCACGGAGGCGCCACCCCTCGCCGCCGTCTCCACCCCTCGCCGCCTCGCCGCCAGCGGGTCACCCCTCTCCCCGCGCGCGTGCCCCGCCCTCACTCCCCGTGCCGCTCCGTCAGTTCGCGGGCCAGGGTCGCCGCCGGGCCGCGCAGGGCCGCGCCGTGGATCAGTTCCGTGCGGTGCACCAGGCGGGGCTCGACGAGGGGGACGGCGACCGCGCCCGGTACGTCCGTCGTGAAGCTGCGGGGCAGGACCGTCAGGCCGTGCCCGGCGGCGGCGAGGGTCGTGAGCGTCCGCAGGTCGGTGCCCTCGTAGCGCAGGGCGGTGCGGACGCCCCCTACCCCGCCCGCGGTGTGGAGGCGGTCCAGGGGCAGGCCCGCGCCGGGCGCGTCCAGCCAGCGGGCGTCGACGAGGTCGGCGAGGCGCAGTCCGGGGCGCCGGGCGAGGGGGTGGGCGGCCGGGAGGAGGACACAGACGGGTTCCTCGGCGACGCCGTACGTGGTCAGCGGCGCGACGTCGGGCAGCCGCAACGGGTCGCTGGGCGCGGCGAGCCCGTCGACGAGGCCGAGGTCGGCGGCGCCGGTGGCGACCGCCGCCGGGATGTCGGCGCGGCCGAGGGCCCGCAGGGTCACACCGGCGGCGGGCAGCGCGGCGACGGTCCGGGGGCCGAGGGCGGTCGGGGTCACGGCGAGGGTCAGCCCGTGCTCGGGCGCGGACGCCATCCGGACCACGTCGGCGCGGGCCGCGTCGAGCCGCAGCAGCAGCGGCCCGGCGTGTTCGAGGAGCCGCTCCCCGGCGGCCGTGGGCGTCACCGGACGCCGGGTCAGCAGGGCGGCGCCGAGGTCCTGTTCCAGCGCGGCGATGTGCTGGGACACCGCGGACTGCGTGTAGCCCAGCTCGCGCGCGGCCTCGGAGAAGGAGGCGAGGCGCGCCACGGCGACATAGGTGCGGAGCAGATGCGGATCCATGGCCGCCATGATCCCGCGACGCGCCCGAGACGCACCCGAGCAGCATCAGCATTGCTTATCGCGGGTCCGGAAATCATCGTTGGACGTGAACGCGGGCCCGCGCCGAGGATGGCGGACATGACGAACAGCCCGGCGCAGGCCGCCTCCTCCGCTTCCCGTTCCGCCCGGCTCGCCCTGGTCGGCGACCGCTCCCCCGACGTGGTGTCGCACATCCGGATCCCGCGGTTCCTCGACTCCCTCGCGGAGCGGGACCGGCTCGTCGTGGACGCCTACTGGATCCACTCCGAGGACGCCGCGGCGGACCCGGCGGTCGTGCGCGGCTTCGACGCGGTGTGGGTGGTGCCCGGCAGCCCCTACCGCAGCGAGGCGGGCGTGCTGTCCGCGATCCGCACGGCCCGTGAGGAGGGCATCCCGTTCCTCGGCACCTGCGGCGGCTTCCAGCACGCGCTGCTGGAGTACGCGCGCACGGTGTGCGGGCTCACCGGGGTCGCGCACGCCGAGAACGACCCCGACGCCGAGGACTTCCTGATCGAGCCGCTCGCCTGCTCCCTGGCCGGCCACGAGGCGGCCGTGCGCGTCGAGCCCGGTTCGCTCGCGCAGTCCGTGCTGGGCGCCGAGCGGAGCGTCGAGCGGTACTCCTGCCGGTACGGCCCCTCCGCGCACCTCGACACCCTGCGGGCGCACGGGCTGCGCTTCTCCGGGCACGACGAGGACGGCCAGGTCCGGATCGTCGAACTGCCGGGCCACCCCTTCTTCCTGGCCACCCTCTTCCAGCCCGAGCTTTCCGGCGACGGCAGCCGCCCGCACCCGTTCGTGCGCGGGCTGGCCCGGGCCGCGGTCGATCACGCGGCCCGGGCGGCACACCTGCCGGTGTGAGCCGTGCGGGGCGTCAGCCGACCGGGGCCGGGGCGAACGGCGGGGCCGGGGCCCGGCCGGGGACGAAGCCGTGGGCGCGGCGGGCCAGGAAGGCGGGCTTGTAGCGGTCGACCTGCCGGTGCCAGTTCAGGATGCCGGCGAGCCAGTTCCGCAGGTCGTCCACATAGCCGTCCATGATGTCGCGCGCCTCCCGCGACAGCTCGAAGTCGTCGTAGACGACGGGGAGTTCATGGGCGACGACATGCTCGAACTGCCGCATGCGCTGGGTCATCAGGTCGTGGACCACGCCCAGCGCGGTCGGGTAGTCGCAGCCGAAGAAGTTCTGCACGACGAGGATCGCGTTGTGGACCTCGCCCTCGTACTCGATCTCCTTCTGGTACGAGAACACGTCGTTGATGAGGCACCCGTAGTCGATGGCCGCGTTCTCCAGGGAGCGGACGGGGCCGCTGCGGTAGACCTCGGGCGGGATCTGCGGGCCGTGGCCCATCCGGCACATGCTCAGGGTGAGGTCGGAGCCGAAGGTGGCGCGCCGCATCTCCAGGTAGTCGACCGGGTCGGGGACCCGGTTCTGGAGCTGGTTGAACACCTCCCACACCCAGCTCTCGGTCATGACGTCGACGGACGCCTTCAGGGTGCGCCGCTCGTCGGGGGTCATCTCCGCGGTGGTCCGCGCCCACAGGTCGATCAGGCCCCGTTCCATCCCGTTCATCGGGACGGGCACCGCCTCCCCCTCGACGGGCATGCAGTCGGAGAGCCGGGCGGTCGTGAGGCGCGCGGCGGCCACATCGCGGCGGTGGCCGAAGACGAGGGGGTAGTAGTCGTCGCCGTAGGTGCCCCAGGCCAGCCACTGGGAGCTGAGGTCCAGTTCCTCGGGGGTGGCGTCCGGGTCGAGGCCGGCCGCGCACAGGGGCAGGTCGGCGGCGGCCAGCCGCTCCTCGTCCCAGACGCCCTCGCTCAGGATGCCCACCGCGTGCGACCAGGCCGTCAGGCGCGGGCGGGCGGCGTCCAGGTGCGGGCACAGCTCCACCTGGAACGGCATGTGGAAGTCGGGGATCAGGGAGGGTCCGACCTTCTGGTACGGCAGGTGCGCGCGGGTGCGCAGCCGTTCGGCGGCGGCGGAGGCGAACAGCGCCCCCACGTCGGCGGCGGACGTGCCGAACCCCGCCCCGCTGACCAGGGCCGGGCCGGACAGGAGCGCGCCGCCGAGGTCGAGCGGGCCGCGCGAGGAGGTCGCCCCGTCGTTCATGTAGCGGCTGGACCGCATGTGCCACTCGTGGCCGCCGGCCTGCCAGTCCTGGAGGCCCTTGGTGTACGCGGCGACGGCGGCGACCTCGGGCGGGGTGAGTCCCTTCTCCAGGGCCAGCGCGGGGACCTCGGTGAGCGCGGTGTCCTCGAACTGGTGCAGCCGTGAGGTGAGGATGTCGTTGACGGTCTCGGCGGCCTGCTGCGTGTCGCAGCCGAAGAACGTCTCCAGGACGAGCACGCCGTTGCTGTTCTCCCCCTCGTCCTCGACCTCCCGCTGGTAGGAGAACAGGTCGTTGCGCAGGTGGACGGCGTCCGAGAACGTCTCCATCAGGACCCGCAGGGGCCTCGACCCGGCGACCGCGGCGGGCACCTCCGCGGTCGCGTACTCGACGAGACCGGCGGACCAGGGGGCGCCGCCGACCTTCCGGCGCATCTCGATGTACTCGACGGGGTTGGCGATCCGCCCCTCGTTGATGTTGGACAGCTCCCACAGCGACTCGTTGAGCAGATGCTCGGTCGCCACGGCGAAGCGACGGCGCCAGTCCATCGACATCGCCGGCACCGTGCGCGCCCAGAGGTCGGCGAGCCCGGCCTCCACCGGGTTCCGCGGCTCGGGGACGGGGGTGGCCAGGTCCAGCGGCATGAACAGCGGGAGCCGGTCGAGGTGGGCCTTGCCGCCGGCGCGGTCCTGGGAGCGCTTGAAGAGTTCCAGGAAGTGGTCGTCGAAGAAGAACACCCACACGTACCAGTCGGTGATGAGCGAGAGTGCCGGGCCGTCGCAGTCGGGGTGCGTGTACGCGCACAGCAACCCGTAGTCGTGCGCGTCGAGGTCCGCCTGTTCCCAGACGCCGGAGCCCTCCAGCATGCCCATCTCCCGCGCCCACGCGCTGGTGTGGGCACGGGCCTCGTCGAGGTGGGGGTTCAGCCGCGCGGGGTACGGCAGATAGAAGTGCGGGAGTTGGAACGGCTGCGTCATGGCCGGGCCCTACCCGTGGCCCCCACCCGGCATCCGGGCGGCGGAACATGATCACACCATCGCGTGAATCCCGGGCGCTTTCGTCGCGGCGCCCGGATCTCTCAGTTCGTACCGGCGTTCACCTGGATCACCGCGTGGGCTCCGCCGGTGCGCCACCGCTGCCCCTCCGCGGCCACCAGCGCGGCCTCGGTGGCGGCGTCCAGGCCCACGATCACGTCGGACTTGAGGGTGCGCAGGGCCGCCACCGGACCGGGGAAGTACGCGGTGACCGAGGCGAAGGACGTGGTCGGCGGCCAGAGCCGGTCGCCCACCAGGCGCCGGTAGTTGAGGTCGCCCTTGAAAAGGGTGAGGTCGGCGGAGGCGAACTCCTCGCGCAGGTCGTCCGGCATGTCCGCGTACGGCAGCGGGGCGCAGGAGAAGGGGTGGGCCCGCAGCACGAGCCGGCCGTCGGTGAGGGCGGACCACAGCCGTCGCCCGGCGGCGTTCTCCGCGGCGACGAGGTGGCGTACGGCGTCGAGGGCGTCGGCGGTGGTGGCGTCCGAGACGAAGTACGGGTACGGCTTCAGATGCAGCAGGGCGCGCTCGACGCTGCCCCGGGCGAGGAGGTCGTCGACGAGGAGGAGGTCGGGGATCAGTTCGCGGCCCGCGTTGTCGGCGACCAGGCAGAGCGTTTTGCCGCCGGACAGCAGGGACAGCAGTTCCTCGCTGTCGTCCGCGAGCAGCCGGGAGTCCGCCGCGGACTCGGCGGTCTGGATGCGGAAACCGAGGTCGGCCCGGTTGCCCCAGAGCGAGCCGTGCAGCAGGGCGGACAGCCGTTCGCGCGGGGGCCGTTCGGCGAGGGCGTCGGCGGCGGTGAGTTCGGCCGCCGCCTCGGGGGTGTCCAGCTCCGCGAGCTTGAAGGGGCGGAACGGGTCGACGCCCTGCCAGGGGCCGGGGCCGAAGAAGCCGACGGCGTGCAGGAGCCGGCGGTAGAAGCAGCTCTCGGCGACGAGGAACGGCAGGTCGAACCAGGACCGGCCGGCGTGGCGGCGTACGTCCCAGGTGTCCCACCAGGGGTCGTCGTCCGGGGGTGCGAGGACGCCCTCGGTCGCGTCGCGCAGCAGGGCCGCGAGGGCGTGGCGCTGCTCGGGGCCGTAGGGGGTGGCGTCGAGGACCTTGCGGATGAGGGCGGGGTGCCGTTCGGCGAGGACGGCGTGCGCGAAGGAGGCCGGGTCGGTGCCGTGGATCAGGGAGGCGTCAGGCATGGTCGTGGGTCCCTCCGGGGCCGGTGGGCGCCGCGGACGGCAGGGCGACGTCCTTGACCTTCTTGTCGAGCTGCCGGCCGTAACCTGCCTCGGTCCACACGTACTTCTGGAACTGCTCGGGGGTCAGGGCGCCCTGCCACGGGGTGCCCGCCGGGTAGAAGACGGCGCCGCAGGCGGAGCAGTGGTGGGCGGGCCGCCAGAGGACTTCGGCGCGGGGCTCTCCCCGCGTGACGGCTTTCCGCTCGCGCAGCTCGCCCCGGACCACGGCGAGGGTGCCGACGAACAGCGCGACGGCGAGCAGGGAACCGGCGATCGTGTGGACGGGCTTGTCGTTCTGGAGGCCGCTGCGGGCGAGATAGGCGCCCATGGCGACGAGGATCATGCCCTCGATGAAGTGCAGGACGGTGTCGAAGCGGGACGGTACCCCCGGGGAGCGCGCCAGCCGGTCGGTCAGTCCCGCGGTCCGGGACTCAGGGTCGGCGCAGGTCTCGGCGACCGTGCGCACCGAAGGGCCGGACCCGCCGCAGCCGGGGCACACCGCCGCGACCGGTGCCGGGCCCTCGCCGGTCCGCTCCGGCCGGGTCCCGTCGAACCTCCGCGAGGGGGCCCCCTCGGTCTGCTCCGGGTGGGTGCCGTCGGGCTTCTCGGTCTTCTTCGTCGACATGCGCCTACGCTAACGGCCCGCCGACGGCACGCCGGAAAAGGGCCGGCGGCCGACCGATGCCCGCTCGCATCGGTCGGCCGCCGGCAGTGGGGGGTGGCGGTCGGTGGGGCTGACGTCAGAAGGTCAGCTTCCAGCTGTTGAGCCGGCCGGTGTCGGAGGACGCCACGTCCTGGACACGCAGCTTCCAGGTGCCGTTGGCGACCTCGCTGGACGCGTTCACCGTGTAGGTGGTGTTCACGTTGTCGGCGGAGTCCGAGGAGCTGGAGGCCTTCAGACGGTAGGTCGAACCGTCCGGGGCCACCAGGTCCAGGACCAGGTCACCGCGGTAGGTGTGGGTGATGTCCACACCGACCTGGAGGGTGGAGGGCGCGTTGCCGCTGCGCCCGGTGACGGAGATCGAGGACTCGATCGCCGAGCCGTTGTCCGGAATGGAGACGGCGGTGGTGTTGGTGAAGGTGGTGCCCCCCGTGGAGCCCCCGCCGGAGCCTCCGGACACCGCCTGCACCGTCTTGGCCGCGTCGGCCAGACCCGCGCCGCAGCCGCCGGAGCAGGAGCCGGGCAGAGCGCGGGCGTTGGCCTTGATCGCGGACTCGATCTGGGCCGGGGTCAGCGAGGAGTTCGCCGACTTCAGCAGCGCGGCGAGGCCCGCGATGTGCGGGGTGGCCATGCTGGTGCCCTGGTAGTAGGCGTACGACTCCGAGGTGGGCGTCTTCGTGCCCGCGTTCAGCGTGGACAGGATGCCGTTGGCGGTGCCGGTGCTGGTCTGGCCGCCGGGCGCCGAGATGTCCACGAGGGAACCGAAGTTGGAGTACGAGGCCTTGGCGCCCGTGCGGTTGGTCGCCGCGACCGAGATGACGTTGTTGCAGTTGCCGGGCGAGTGGTTCGCCACGTTGTCGTTCTCGTTGCCGGCGGCCACGACGACGGTCGTGCCGCGGTTCACGGCGGCGGTGATGGCGCTCTGGGTCGCCGTGGTGCAGGCGCCGTCGCCACCGAGGCTCATGTTGATGACCTTGGCGACGTTGGTGTTGGCCGGGACGCCGGAGACGGTGCCGCCGGAGGCCCAGGTGATGGCGTCGATGATGTCCGAGTCGTAGCCACCGCACTTGCCGAGGACGCGGATCGGGGAGATCTTCGCGCCGTACGCGATGCCGGCGATGCCCTTGCCGTTGTTGGTGGCGGCGGCGATGGTGCCCGCGACGTGCGTGCCGTGCCACGAGGAAGTACTGGCGGCAATGCCGGAACCGCACTCGTTGGCGTTGTACCAGTCGCCCGGGTCGGCCGGGTTGCTGTCGCGGCCGTCGCCGTCCACGGAGACCGCCGTGTCGGCGATGAAGTCGTAGCCGCCGACGATGTTCGCGGCGAGGTCGGAGTGGGCGACGTAGCCGGTGTCGATGACGGCGACGGTCACACCGGTGCCGGTGGTGACGTCCCAGGCGCCCGGCACGCGCATGCCCGCCGTGGACTCGAAGAGGTCCCACTGCTTGCCGTACTCGGTGTCGTTCGGGTCCGCCTTGGGCTTGTTCAGGCGGTCGGGGACGACATAGGCGACCTGCGGGTCGGACCGGTACTCGGCGATGACGTCGGCGACGTCCGTCCGGGTGAGGTCCTCGCCCAGGTCGACGAGGGCGGCACCCGTGCCGAGGCGGCGCTGGAAGTCGAGGTTCTCGCCGGCTTCCTTGCCCTTGGCCTCGGCGTCGGCGGAGGCGGCCTTGTTCGACGTGGCCTCGGCCGCACCGGACTTGTAGCCGACGATCAGGCGCTCGGCGACGGTGCCGGGGGCGGCCTCGGTGGCTCCGGCGAGGGCCGGGGCGGTGTCGGCCTTGGCGGAGGGGGCCTGGGCGACGGCGACGGAGGTGGTCATGCCGGCCACCAGGGCGACGGAGACCGCGGCGACGGATATGAGCTTCCGTCCGGTGGTGCGTGGGGTGGAGGTACGCAAGGGCTTCGCCTTTCGTGGCCTGCTCATGTCAGGGGAGGAGCGGCAGCGTGTCGCTTCTTCGTCGAAGCGGCGGGGGGTCCAGAAAGGGGGTGTGGCGCAGAGGCCGGCCAGGCGCAAGCTGTTCACCAGGGGTTACCTGTGGTTCAGCTGTGGCAGCACAGTAGGCAAAGCACTGGTCATGGGGATACGGGGAAAACCCTCGACCCCCCTGAGGAACTCCCCTATCCCGCAGGGCAGTCGGGGCGGATATGCCGCTTCGCCGGGTTTGCCGAGGCGATGTCGGGAGCTCCACGGATGGCTGGATCCGACCGGTCGAACAGGGTCGGGTCCCGTTGAACGCGCTCCCGCCCGGTCCCGTACGACTCGGTGGACCACCCACCACCGAACCCCATGGATCGGACGTACCGGATGTACCGCTTGTCCGCCCACCGCGCCGCCGCTCTGCTCGTGGCGGCCCCCCTGCTCATGACGGCGGCGGCCGTCACCCCCGCGTCCGCGCACGGCGCGCCGACCGATCCGGTGAGCCGGGTGTCGGCGTGCTCGCCCGCGGGCGGCGCCCGGGCGAACTCGGCGGCGTGCCGGGCGGCGATCGCCGCGAACGGGGCGCCCTTCACCGCGTGGGACAACCTGCGGGTCGCCGGGGTGAACGGCCGTGACCGGCAGGTCGTCCCCGACGGGAAGCTGTGCAGCGGAGGGCTCGCGGCCTACCGGGGGCTGGACCTGGCCCGCTCCGACTGGCCCTCGACACGCCTGGCCCCCGGCGGCACGCTGAAGCTGACGTACCGGACGACGATCCCCCACACGGGGACGTTCAAGCTGTTCCTGACGAAGCCGGGATACGACCCGAAGAAGCCGCTCACCTGGGCCGATCTGCCCGAGCAGCCGTTCGCCTCGGTCACCGACCCACCGCTGCGGGACGGCTCGTACCGCTTCTCGGCGAAACTGCCGGCCGACCGCTCCGGCCACCATGTGCTGTACACGATCTGGCAGAACACGAGCACGGTGGACACGTATTACTCGTGCTCGGACGTGGTGTTCCCGGCGGCCGCGAAGGCAGACCCGGACGCCGGTGGGAAGCGGGCGGAGCGGACGCCGGACGCCCCGGACGCCGCCGGGGAGTCCGCGCCGGGCGGGAAGCCGAAGGCCGGGAAGGCCGGGCAGCCCACCCCCACGCCCACTCCCTCCCGCGAGCCGTCCTCGGCGGCCGGGGAGGTCGCGGCCGACGGCGGGGCGGAGGTGCCCGGCAGCCCCGTGGCCTCCACGACCGACGACAGCGGCACCTCCGTTCCGCTGGTGGCGGGGGGCGCCGCGGCGATGGTGCTCGCCGCGGGCGCCGCCCTCTTCCTCCGCGGACGCAGGCGCCGCTGACGGTGGCCGTGTCGGCCGGTGAGTACTCGGTCGGTCGGCCGGATCGGTGAGTACTCGGGGGTCCGGCCGGTCAGTGAGTACTCGGCCGGCCGGACCGGGTGGGTGTGCGCGGGTCGGCGTCAGTTGACGAAGACGGTGGCGCCGCCCTGGTCGCCGTCGGTGACGGGCGAGTACTTCGCGGTGAAGTAGCCGGTGCTGAAGCACAGCGACGAGCCCGAGGTCCGGGTGAACGGCTGGGCGGTGAAGTTGATGCTGTTGTCGGTGTTGCTGGCCGTGCCGCTGATGCTGGGCGCCTGGTACACGCAGTTGATGGTGCCCAGCAGGGTGCGCAGGACGACGGTGGTCTGGATGACCGAGCCGGCCTGCGGGCTGACGGTGACGACACCGTCCGAGGTCACGGTCGTCGTGTAGGGCAGGTTGTTGACCGTGATGCCGTTGACGCCGGTCACACCGAAGACGTTGCTGGTGCAGCCGCCGAAGGTGTGCGCGGTGACGGACTCGGTGGCCGTGCCGGGCGCCGCCGGGTTGTCGGTGACGGTGGCGGTGAAGGCCGACTGGCCACAGGAGATGCCGCTCGTGCCGGTGGCGCTGGAGCGGAACGTGGCGGCCGTGCCGGAGGCGAGGGTGGCGTTGAGGACGTCGCCGACCGCGACCGCGTCACCGGCGAGACCGCCGGTGGTCAGCACGGTGTCGGCGGCGGAGGCGGGGCTGACGGCCGCGACCATCAGGGCGGCGGTGCTTCCGACGAGGGCAAGGAGGGATCGCGTACGCATGGGGAGTGCCTCTTCTCAGGAGGATGAGAACTGCGGGTGAGTGCGCGCGGGTGGACACCGTTCGCGCGGGGGAACGCGGCGATGCCGCTCGGCGCCGTTCGGTCGCTGCCGATCCGTGACACGCCTTCTCCGTACGTGACGGATCGACAGCGACGGGTCCGGGATCCGGGCACGGCCCAGTGGAGGGGAAGGCGACCGTGCCCGGCACCGGCGAGGGGTGGTACCGCGTCGGGCCGCGCAGCGCTTTCCGTGTCACCCGCACCCCGTCGGCGACGGGGGCTCGGGACGGTGACGTGCGCTGCGCGTCGGATCCGGCGCCACGGATCCGTTGGGGGAAACCCGGGAGAGTTGTAGACCTGAGCGAGAGTCAACGTCAAGGCATCGTAAGGAAGTTGGGTGCCGGGAAACGCCGCCGGACATGCGGCGGGGAAGATCGGGGAAGGACAAAACCAAAGGTGAGAGATGTTCACCTTTCACAGGGGCGGCACAACCAACATCCTTTTGCCACAAGCACCTTGACCCTTGAATGTAACCACCGGTAACTTCCGGATTGGCTACTGCGGCGTAGCAAGTAAGCCCTTGCACCCTCGGGAGGTGTGCTCAGGCGTGCGCCGCAACCGCTGTCCGCGCCAGGACAACGTGCCGTCGAAGCCCCATCTGCAATGACTTAAAGGTCCAGGGAGCACACATGGCCTCGTCCTCGGACGCCACGGCGTCCACCAACGAAAGACCCGAGGGTTCCGAAACATCCGGCAGACGTGGGCGGGTGCGCCTCAAGCGCGCCGCCGTGATGGCGGTGCCGGCCACCGCGGTCGCCGCCGGTCTGATGATCCTCACCGCGCAGGGCGCCCTGGGCGTCCAGTTCGCCATCTCCGGCATGCCGTTCGTCGTCACCGCCGACAAGCTCGAAGGTGAGGGCTTCGCCCAGTTCGGCGCGCTGGACCACATGATCGAGAACAGCCCCAACGAGGGCGACACCGGCGGCCAGGTGCTCGTCGTGACCTCGGTCGTCAAGAACGGCAAGCTCACCAACCTGTGCCAGAGCGTCGACCTCGGCGGCATCCAGCTCGTCCTCACCGCGGGCAACAAGTCCACGCCGGTGAGCGTGAAGAACCTGGCGATCGACTCCGACGACATCAGCGGCGACGCCTCGTTCAACAACATCGAGATCGGCCGTGACTCCAGCACGTTCGACAAGGTCGGACAGCAGGGTCCCCCCGGTGTCTACGGCCAGCAGGCCGACTCGGTCACCATCACCGACCTGTACCAGCACAACTACGCCGCCACCGCCGCCGTCTTCAAGCTGCCCGACCTGCACATGAGCTTCAAGAGCGAGGGCTGCCCGAAGTGAGCGCGTTCCGGGAGTGGAGAGGACACCGGCCCTTCGCGGGCGGACTGCTGCTGTTCCTGGGCGGCGCGGAGATCCTGCTGACCATGAAGGCACCGCTCCCCGTCATCCTCAAGGTCGGAATGCAGGGCCTGGCGGGTTATCTGCTGCCCTCGCTGATGATCGTGTGCGGGCTGCTGATCATCTTCAACCCGTCCCAGCGGCTGTTCTACTCCATCCTCGGGATCCTTCTCTCCCTGGGCACCTGGCTCACGTCCAACATCGGCGGGTTCGTCGTCGGCCTGCTGATGGGCGCCATCGGCAGCACGCTCGCCTTCGGGTGGCTGCCGGACCAGGAACCCCGGCGCACCCGCAAGGACCGCGCCCGCGACCGGGCCGCGAAGCTGCACCAGCAGGAGCAGCCCGCCGAGGCGTGACACCCGCGGTACGAGAACCCCGCGTCTCCAGGGTCTGTCGTTTGGATCATGCCGGCTCCGGGCCACGGCACCCATGCCGGCCCAGGCGTGATCCAGACGACAGGCCCTAAAGGGGCGCGGGGAACTGCGCTGCCGAGGTCAGGGCCGCGCCCAGACGGGCCGTGTCGGTCCAGTAGCGGTCGTGGGAGAGCGGCACCCGCCAGTAGAGGCCGGGGCCCGAGGTACGGCGCAGGGGCGGGACCGCCACATGGCAGCCCGCTCCGAGGACCTGGACGCCCGCCATCCGCCAGTCGGCCCCGTCGCCGGGCGGCACCAGCCAGTACATGATCCCGCCGAAGCCGTCCTTGATGACGGCTCCCGTGGCGTCCCCGAGGGCCGTCAGCGCCGGTGCGCCGAGGGCGACCGGCACCCGGACCGCGTTCCACCAGCGCCCGGCGGGCACCGTACGCACCTCGGGGCTGTACGAGCACATCCAGCGCGGGGCCCAGCTGACAGTCATGGCACTCACCGGCTCTTCAAGGGGGGGGTGGGCCCGATCCTAGGAGCCGCTCCCGCACCCGACTTGCGGGAACGCGCAGGGAAGTTGTGCGCGTACGCAGCGCGTCGCCCGTGAACTCGCCCCGCGACACCGCGGAGCCGTAGCGTGACCGGGTTTCCACGGTGCGCCGTGGCAGTGTTCCCGACCGCAGGAGGGCCCGATGGGCAACCCCAGCCCGTTAGTCATTGACGCGTCCGGCCGTGACGTCCACGGCGAGGCCGACCGGATCCGCGCGCACGGTCCGGCGACCCGTGTGGTGCTCCCCGGGCCGCCCGCCGTCGAGGCGTGGGCGGTCAGCAGCCCCGAACTGCTCAAGCGGCTGCTCACCGACCCCCGTGTGTCGAAGGACGCGCGGCGCCACTGGCCGCGGTTCGCGGCCGGTGAGATCACCCCGGAGTGGCCGCTGTTCACCTGGGTCGCCGTGCAGAACATGTTCACCGCGTACGGCGGCGACCACAAGCGGCTGCGGACCCTGGTCGCCAAGGCGTTCACCGCGCGCCGGACGTCCGCGATGCGGCCCCGCATCGAGAGGATCACCGAGGAACTGCTCGACCACGTCGAGGACGGGCTGCGCGGCGGCGGAAGCGTCGACCTGCGGGAGGAGTTCTGCTACCCCCTGCCGATCCGGGTGATCAGCGAGCTGTTCGGGCTGCCCGAGGAGCGGGCGCCGGAACTGCGGGAGTTGGTGGACCGCCTCTTCGACACGTCCGCCGACCCCGGTGAGATGACCGCGGCCTACGAACGGCTCTACGGCGTCCTCGGCGAACTCGTCGCCGCGAAGCGGGCCACGCCCGGCGACGACCTGACCACCGGGCTGATCGCGGCCCGCGACGAGGACGACGCGCGGCTCAGCGAGCAGGAACTCCTGGACACGCTGGTGCTGATGATCAGCGCCGGTCACGAGACCACGGTGAACCTCCTCGACCAGGCCGTGCACTCCCTGCTCACCCACCCCGAGCAGCTCGCGCACGTCCGTGAGGGCCGGGCGACCTGGGACGACGTGGTGGAGGAGACCCTGCGGTACGAGGCGCCGGTGGCGAGCCTGCCGCTGCGGTACGCGGTGGAGGACCTGGACCTCGCCGCGTTCGGCGGGCCGCAGGGGGTGGTGATCGGCAAGGGCGAGGCGATCCTCGCGGCGTACGCCGCCGCCGGGCGCGATCCCGAACGGCACGGGAAGGACGCGGGCGTCTTCGACGTCACCCGCGTCGACAAGGAGCACCTCGCGTTCGGGCACGGGGTGCACTTCTGCGTGGGCGCTCCGCTGGGGCGGATGGAGGCCCGCATCGCGCTGCCGGCGCTGTTCGAGAGGTTCCCGGCGCTGCGGTTGGGGGCGGAGGGGGACGCGTTGGGGTACGTGGAGTCGTTCATCTCCAACGGGCATCGGCGGTTGCCTGTACGGGCTGGGTGAGGGCCGGGCGCGGTTCGTAGGTGCGGGGTGGGGGGTGCGTGGGCGGCTGAGGGTGAGTGGGGGCTGGTCGCGCAGTTCCCCGCGCCCCTGGAGGGACGGGCCTGCGGGCCCGCCCTCCCCCGGAAGGCGTGGGCCTGCGGCCCACCCTTCGGCCTGAAAAGCACGGGGCGCAGCCCCGGGCGCTTTTCAGGGGCGCGGGGAACTGCGCGACCGGCCACGACGGACCCGCAGACGCCAACGCACCCCGCGCCCCCGAGCTATGAGGCGCCCCCTACTCCCCCCGCCACCAGGACAACAACCGCGCCCACCCGTTCCTCCGCCCCGCACCCCCGCGCTCCGTCGCCGCACCCGCCGCAGGCGGGCCGGGCGGCATCGGCGGGACGGCGCGCGCCGACGCTGCCCGCACCGCCGCCGGGGTCGGCGGGAACGTGACCGGCAGGGCCGTGAGCGCCCGGTGGAACGGGCCCGGGCGCCACTCCAACTGATCCGCGCGCACCGCGAGTTCGAGGTCCGGCAAGCGGTCGAGGAGCTTCTCCACCGCGACCGAGGCGATCAGCCGGGCCTCGCTCTGCGCGGGACAGTTGTGCGGGCCGGCGCTCCACGCCAGATGGGCCCGGTTGCCCGCCCGCCGGTCCCCCGTCAGCGCGGGATCCGTGTTCGCGGCGGCCAGCGACACCACCACGGGGTCCCCGGCCCGCAGCGCCGCGCCCTCGTACACGACGTCCCGGACCGGGTAGTGCACCGCGTAGTTGGCCATCGGCGGGTCGGTCCACAGCACTTCGTCGAGCGCGTCCTCGACAGGCAGGCTGCCGCCGGACAGCTCGCCCGCGAAGCGGTCGTCGGAGAGCAGCAGCCGCAGGGCGCCCGCGATCAGGTTCTGCTGCGGCTCGGTTCCGCCGCCCATGAGCACGACGAGGCTGTGCACCATCTCCTCGTCGGTGAGCGCCGCCGGGTGCGCCAGCAGCCAGGAGGTGACATCGGGGCCGGGGGTGCGCCGCTTGAGGTGGACCAGGTCGAACAGGGTGGTGGTGAGCAGTTCGTCGGCCCGCTCGGCGTCCACCCCGTCGAAGATCCCGGACATGCCCTCGACCAGCCTCAGCCCGTGGTCGGCGGGGCAGCCGAAGAGGTGGTTGAAGACGAGCAGGGGGATGACCTGCGCGTACTCGCCCAGCAGATCGGCCTTTCCGGTGGGCGCGAACCGGTCGACGAGGGTGTCGGCGCTGCTCTCGACGTAACCGCGCAGGGTGTGCGGCTCCACACGGGCGAGGCTGTCGGTGATGGCGCCCCGCAGCCGCCGGTGCTCCTCGCCGTCGGTGAACAGGGCGTTGGGCCGGTACATCATCATCGGGACGACGGGGCTGTCCATGGGGACGGTGCCGTCGGCGAGGTCGTTCCAGCGGCGCGGGTCCTTGGAGAAGGTCTCGGTGCTGCGCAGCACGTGCAGGGCGGCGTCGTACGAGGTGACGAGGGTGGCCCGGACCCCGGGGGCGAGTTCGACGGGTGCGGTGGGGCCGTGTGCGCGCAGCCGCCGGTAGGCGGCGGCCGGGTCGGCGGCGAAGTCGGGGCCGTAGAGGGGCTCGTGGGCCGGGCAGCCCGGGGGCGGGCCGGGCGGCGTCTCGGGGGTCACGCGTGCTCCAGTTCGGCGTCGCGGCTCAGCAGGTACGCGGCGAGCGCGATCAGCGCCCGGGTGGAGGAGTCCGGATCGCGGGCGTCGCAGCGGACGAGCGGGGTCTCGGGCAGCAGGTCGAGGGCCTCGCGCACCTCGGCCAGGTCGTGCACCGGGGCGCCGTCGAAGTCGTTGACGGCGACGGCGTACGGCAGGCCCAGGTCCTCCAGGGTGCCCATCACCTCGAAGGAGTCGGACAGCCGTCGGGTGTCGGCGAGGACCAGCGCGCCGAGGGCGCCGCTCGTCATGTCCTCCCAGAGCCGGGTGAAGCGCCGCTGTCCCGGAGTGCCGAACAGGTAGAGGACCAGGGACGGGTTGAGGGTGAGACGGCCGAAGTCCAGCGCGACCGTGGTGGTGGTCTTGTCGCGGGTGCCGGCGAGATCGTCGACGAGGGCGCCGGCCTGCGTCAGGACCTCCTCGGTGCGCAGCGGCCGTATCTCGGAGAGCGTGCCGACGAACGTGGTCTTGCCGACCGCGAAGTGCCCGACCACGAGCACCTTGAGCGCGCGCCGCACCGTCGGCCGCAGATACACGTCGTCAGAGGCGGGCGCGAAGCCCATCGATGACCTCCTGGAGGATGCCGGCGTCGAACCGCCGGACGGCCGAGGGGCGTTCCCCCTGCTCGAAGGGGTTGCGGAACCCGGGGGACGGTGTGCGGGTGACGATGTGGCCGCTGTCCATGAGGTCGGCGACCAGCACCTTGGTGACGCTGACCGGAAGCGCGAGGTGCCCGGCGACCTCGCCCAGGGAGAGCGCGCCGTGCCGGCACAGCTCCGTCACCCGGCGCTTCTCCGGGGTCAGCCCGGTCGGCGGCAGGTCGTCGGCGGCGGTCAGCAGGGTGATCAGGTCCAGGGTGTTGCGGGTGGGGCGGGCGCGGCCGTCGGTGACGACGTACGACCGCACCAGGCGCCCGCCGGGCCGGGGGCGGGGCGTCATGTCCGGCTGCCCGTGGCCGGCCTGGCCGGGGTGGACAGCTCCTTGCCGAGCCGGTCGACGAGTTTGTGCATGCGGTAGGTGACGGCCTCCATGTCCACCTCGACGCCGGTGGAGACGGCGAGGTAGGCGCCCTCGCCTGCCGCGACGAGGAAGACGTAGCCGTGCCCGAACTCGATCAGGGTCTGCCGCCAGGGGCTGGTGGACGGGCCGCAGAACTCGGCGGTGCTGCGGCTGATCGACTGGAGGCCGGAGAGGCCGGCGGCGAGGCGTTCGGCGTCGTCGCGTTCGATGCCGGCGGAGTGGGCGCGGAGCATGCCGTCGGCGGAGAGCAGGATCGCGTTCCGTGCCTCGGGCACCTTCAGCACGTCGTCGAGCATCCAGCCCAGCTCGTTGGTCATGGGCTCGCTCATGCGCGGGGGGTCCCTTCGTTGTCGTGGGGGGTGGAGGGCTCGGGGGCGAGGATGTCGTCGTCGAGGATGCGCCCGGCGGCCCGGCCGAAGCGGGTGCCGCGGGCGAAGGCGCCCATGATGCGGGCGTTCTCCTCGGGTGACCGGCCGGGCGGCTCCTCGGTGTCGAAGAACTCCGGCTCGGGGACCACGTGCCGTCTGGGGGTACGGCGGCGGCGTTTGGGGAGGCCGCCCTCGGTGGTGCCCTCGGTGACCGCCGGGCGGGGGGCGTCCTCAGGGGCGGGCGCCGGGCGGGCCGGGGCCTCGGGGGCGGCGGGCTCCAGGTGGGTGAGCAGCGCGGCCGGCAGGAGTGCCACGGCGCGGACGCCGCCGTAGGGGGAGCGGGTGTCCACGGAGACGCTGAACCCGTAGCGCCGGGCGAGCACCCCGATGACGGCGAAGCCGAACCGGGGCGGGTCGCCGAGGCGGGTGACGTCCACGGCCCGGGCTCCGTCGAGCAGCCGGCCGGCGCTCTCGACGGCCTGGGCGTCCATGCCGACGCCGGCGTCGTCGACGATGACGCAGGCGCCGTTGTGCACGGTCTGCACGGTGACCTCGACGGTGGTGTCGGGCTGCGAGTGGCGGGCGGCGTTGTCGAGCAGTTCGGCGAGGGCGAGGACGACGGGTTCCACGGCGCGGCTCTCGACCGCGATGTCGACCTGGCCGTTGACCCGGATCCGCCGGTAGTCGCGAATGCGGGAGGTGGCGCCGCGGACGACGTCGATCAGCGGGGAGGTGGCGCGCTGGCGGCCCGGCCAGGATCCGCACAGGACGGCGATGGCCTGGGCGCGGCGGCCGAACTGGGCGTTGGTGTGGTCGACCTCCAGCAGATCGCGCAGGACGTCGGGGTCGTCGTGCCGGTCCTGCATCTCGGCGATGGAGATCTGCTGCTCGTTGGCGAGGGCCTGGAGGGAGCGCATCGACGCCTGGAGGGCGGCCTTGGCGGAGCGGTCGGCGCGGGAGCGGGCGTGGTCGACGGCGACGGAGAACAGGGCGAGGACCCGCTCCAGGTGTTTGCCGTACTCGGTGGCGGCGATCCGGGCGTCGCGCGGTCCGATGCCGGGGACGTCCTGGCCGGGGTGGTCGGCGAGCGCGGGCAGCCGGACCGAGACCAGATGGCGCAGCTCCTCCTCACGCGCCCGGACCTCGCGGACCAGGTCGGCGTTCCGTCTGCGCTGCCGCGCGGTGATCCCGTGCTGGCGCAGCAGGAGCACGGCGGTGGCGAGCAGGGCCGCGGCCAGGCCCCAGGTCACCGCCTGGGGTATCTGATCGGTCATGAAAGTCCACGAGTCCTTACGTCCTCAAGTCCCGGAACGTCCTCAGGTCCCGGACGGTGAACGCGGGTTGACGGAGCGCCCGACGTTAGTGATGCGGCCCCGGCGTGTCTTCCCGTGGCGCGCAGGGAAGTTGTCACAGGGCGCACGAGTGGCGCAAGGGGTGTGAAGGGGCCTGTGACCTTCCCTTCCGCATGATCGACCGACCGCACGGCACGGCAATCGCTTGCCGCGTTAGGGTGCGTCCACGGCCCGATCGGACTCCGAATCGTCTTTGATCATGCACCAGTTGAAGCTTTCGCGGTCAGGAATCGTATGAGATCGCAAGGAAGCCGTCGGGATCGATGAACGGGAGGAGTGGCGTTGCCCGCGGGAAGCTATGCCGTCGACGCGCTGAACACCGAGGAGTTGGAGCCGCGGGAGCGGGCCGACTTCTGGACCGAGCACATCGGCACGTACCACTCCCGGATGGGTTTCAGATACGCCCGCGCGGAGAACTTCCGCGGGCGGACGGTCCGGCAGCGCACCGACACGTATCAACTGGTCAAGTACCGCTCGGACCGGATCGAGTACAGCCGGACCCCGCACCAGGTGCGGCAGGACCCGGACGAGGACTACCGGCTGCTGCTGCCGCTGGGCGGGGAGATCGTGCTGCGGCAGGACGGCGAGGAGGCGCGGCTGACGCCGGGCACCGGGGCGCTGGTCTCCTTCGCTTCGCCGTTCCAGTGTCTCCAGAGCGACGCCGTCGACGCGTTCATCCTCACCGTTCCCGCCCGTGAGGTGAACGGCCGGCTGGGCTGCCGGTCGCCGGTGTCGGCCGGGCTGGACCTGACCCGGGGGCTGGGGCGGATCGTGGGCGGGATGCTGACCGCTCTGCACGAGGAGCGGGAGCATCTGACGGACCCCGAGTTCGACGCCGTCTCCGACCGGGTGGTGGAGCTGGTGTGCATGCTGGCCGCCGGGGACGACCGCCCCGATGTGCCGGGGCAGTTGGGTGAGGTGGAGGCGATGGTGCGCCGCTATGTGCGCGACCACGTGGCCGACCCGGGGCTCACGGGGACGACGGTGGCGCGTGCCCTCGGCTGGTCGCTGCGGCAGATACAGCTCGCGTTGCAGCAGGCGGGGACCACGCCCCGTGAGCTGATCCGCGAGGAGCGGCTGCGGCTGGTGCGGGACCGGTTGCTGTGCGCGGAGTGCGAGCACCAGTCGATCACGGACCTGGCCTATTCCGCCGGTTTCTCCTCCGCGAGCGCTCTCAGCACGGCCTTCCGGCGGCGCTACGGGGTGAGCCCGCGGGAGATGCGGCAGAGCCCGCGCTGACCGTGCGGCGGTGGAGGCGGCCCGGCGAGCGGCCTTCTGGAGGTCCTCGGACCGTCCGGTGACAGGTCGCTCACAAGCCACACGGCACGGACACGGAATGTGCGAGATGCCGGACGTCTCCCGTCAGATGTCCGGATTCCGGGGTTGCGGAACTTGGCCGAGATTGCCCGTATGTGGCCCATACAGCTTCCGGATTTCTTCGCCGATGACCGGACCGGGCCATGTGAGGTACGTCTCACCATGCGCCCGGTCCGTCGACGGGGATCCGGCCACCGAGCGGAGCCCGGCCCGTCGCCTGCCGGTGCGGCGAGGGTGCGTGCCGGGCGCCGCGGGTGCTGTGCGGGACTTTCACAACACCGCCTACGGCCGCTGTCCCGGGAACGCGCCCGCGCCGAGCTGCTCGAAGCGCTCCTGCACGTTGGCGGCGAAGGCCTGCTGCTCGGGACCGGCGAAGCCCTGCTGCTCGGGACCGGCGAAGGCCTGCCCGGTCACGTTCATGGCGACCGTCAGCACACCGCTGATGGGCGCGCCGGGCGAGGTGCGCACGGGGGTGCACAGGAAGTCGAACTCCTGGGGCTGCGGGTAGTCGTACGTGCCGAGACGCGCGCGGGAGAGGGTGACCGCGCGGCCGCTGTGGAAGGCGTCGTCCATGGCGCTGAAGACGCCGACGGCGTCCAGGTGCGGCAGGGCGAGCCGGCCCGGACTGAACTGCGGGACCATGCCGAAGGCCTGGCCCTGCCTGCCGTTGGCGTAGCGCAGCAGGTGGCTGGGCCCCTCGGTGAGCATGATGGGGAAGGGGGCACCGTCGAACACCGCGAACAGCTCCTGCTGCTGGGCGAGCAGGCTGTCGCGCAGCTTGAAGTCGGCGAGCAGGGTCTCGGAGAGCTCCTGCATGGCCTCGCGTATCCGACGGTCCCACTGGCGGGGCTCGAAGTCGGCGACGCAGAGGGTGCCGAGGATCATGCCGGTGTTGTCGCGCAGGGGGGTGCCGAGGTACGAGCGGACGCCCAGGTCGTTGACGAGGGGGTTGCCCTTGAACCTGGGGTAGTCGAAGACGTCGTCCAGGGCGAGCTGGGACCCCTGGGCGACCACATGGGGGCAGAAGCCGTAGTCGCCGGGCGCCTCACGGGACAGTTCGCTCAGGTCGAAGGGGACGGCCGGGCTGTCCGGGCCGACCTTCTCACCGGGGGACGAGGGCGGGATGTACATGCCGCGGAACATCTGCCGCTCGTCGTTGATGAAGTTCACCATGGCCAGGGGCGAGCGGGTGAAGCTCGCGGCGAGCCGGGCCACCCGGTCGAAGGTGGCTTCCGCTTCCACGCTGTTGAGGCCGAGCACCTGCAGCCGGAGCCTGCGCTGTTCGCTCGCGCGGAGTGCCTGGTCGGACGAGGTCTGGGGATCCATACCGCAGATGAAAGCAGAATCCAGGACTCCGCGGCTCACCACGGCCGTTAATTTCTGTCCCGGATGCCTCACAGACAACGGTGGTGGCTCTAGGCTGACTTGATGGACAGTGCCACGGACGGCCCTGACGGACCCCCTGCCTCACGGGCCCCGCCCTGTCGGCCAACCCGGGATCCTGTCCAAATTTCTCCAAGTTTCAACCTTCGGCGATCACTTCCCGCCAAACCTTGAACGACAATCGAGCGGAAACGATTTTGCGTACGACAATCGTGCGATGGTCCGGTTTTCGACGGTCGTGCGTGCGCTTCCGGCTGAACGAGAGGGTGTCGAGCGGTGGGGCGAGTGCGGTTCGGGCTGCGGACCCCCGGTCTCACATGTGGGCTGGAACACCCTTCCGCCTACGACGTTTTCACGCCAAGATCCACTGAGCGCACAGCGCAGCAGTACAGCATCCGGGGCGGTCGGCCACCGTTCCGGTTAGGGACCTGTCAACGACAGGTTCCGGGGCCTGTCGTCGACAGGCCTGAGTGAGGGCGCCCTGCCCCGCTGTTCCACGGGGGACCCGGTACGAGGACGTCCGGGTGGCCACTTCAGACTCGTGAACCTGAAACATGCTCACCATCCGCCGGACTCGGCGCCCCCGGGGCCACGTGGAGGTCGAGCGCGCCATCACACAGGCACATCGACGCAACTGCGAAGGAGAGGTCCGTTGAAGAAGTCGGACGTGGACGCACGGTCCGTGGCAGTGATCGGCATGGCCTGCCGACTCCCGGGGGCCGCCGGGACCGATGAACTGTGGAAGCTGCTGCGCGACGGCGTGGACGCCACCAGCGAGACCCCACCGGAACGTTACGACGTGGACGCCCTGCACGATCCCCGGCCGGGCCCCGGCAAGCTGGCCAGCAGGCGGGCCGGGTATGTGGAGGCGGCGGAGTTCGACGCCGAGTTCTTCGGACTGTCCGCCACCGAGGCGGTGGAACTCGACCCGCAGCAGCGCCTGTTGCTGATGACCACCTGGGAGGCGCTGGAGGACGCGGGCCAGCGGCCGGACGCCCTGGCGGGCAGCCGTACCGGCGTCTTCGTGGGCAACACCCGCGCCGATTACCTGGAGCGTGCCCTGCGGCTCGGCGCCGACGGGGCGACCGCCGCCCAGTTGCACAACTTCCGCTCGCTGCTGCCGGCCCGGCTCTCCCACTTCTTCGACCTCCGCGGCCCCAGCCTGGTCGTGGACACGGCGTGCTCGTCCTCGCTCACCGCCGTGCACAGCGCCGTGCAGAGCCTGCGCGCCAAGGAGATCCCGCTCGCCGTGGTCGCCGGTGTGAACCTCAAACTCCGCCCCGACGAGGGCCAGGTGATGACCGCGGCCGGGGGCATGTCCGCGGACGGGCGCAGCAGGTTCGGTGACGCGAGCGCCGACGGGCACGCGCCCAGCGACGCCGTCGCCGTCGTCGTGCTGAAGCCCCTCGCCGACGCGGTCGCCGACGGGGACCGGATCCGCGCCGTCATCCAGGGCAGCGCCGTCGGCAACGACGGCGGCACCAGCGACTCGGTGCTCGTCCCCTCCCTCACGGGCCAGCTCGACGTGCTGCGCTGGGCGTACGAGGACGCCGGGATCGACCCCGCCGACGTCGACTACGTCGAGGCGCACGGCTCCGGCTCTCCCGTGTTCGACCCGCTGGAGCTGACCGCGCTCGGCACGGTGCTGGGCGAGGGGCGCCCGGCGGAGCGGCCGCTGCTCGTCGGCTCGGTGAAGTCGAACATCGGTCACGCGGAGGCGGCGGGCGGACTGGCCGGGCTGATCAAGGCGGTGCTCTGCCTGGAGCACGGCGAGATCCCGGCCAGCCTCCATGTGGAGACCCCCAACCCCGCGGTCGCCTGGGACGAACTGCCGCTGGAGATACCCCGCTCGCCGCGCCCCCTGGGAGACCACGGCCGTCCGGCTGTCATGGGCATATCCGGTCAGGGTTCCTCCGCGCTCAACGCCCATGTCGTCCTGCGCCAGGCCGAACCCGCCAAGGAGACCTTCAAGGAACGGCTCATGGCGGCGCTGTCGATCACCACCTATGTGCTCCCGCTCTCCGCCCGGACGCCCGCCGCGCTGGACGCGCTGGCCCGGTCGTACGCGGAGTACCTCGACACCGGCGGGGCGGGCGCCGGGTACCCGGTGCGGGACATCTGCTTCAGCGCCGCGCTGCGCCGCCGCCACCACGAGCACCGGATGGCGGTGTCCGGTGCCACGCACGCGGAACTGGTGGCCGCGCTCACCGGAACGCCGGGCGCGCACGCCGCGCACTCCACCCGTGAGGTCGCCGACCGCTACCGGGCGGGCGAGGAGGTGGACTGGGAGAAGGAGTTCAAGGAGTTCAAGAAGGGCGCCCACTTCGTCCCCCTCCCCCACTACCCGTGGCAGACCAAGCGGTACTGGCCCGGTGAGAGCGCCCGCGGCGGGGACCTGGAGAGCGATCTGTCGTCCTGGCTGCTGCGGGAGCACGCCCGCACCGGCTTCGACGACGGCTCCACCCTCACCGAGATCGGCATCGACTCGCTCGCCCGGCTCCGTATCGTGGTGGAGCTGACCAGACGCTCCGGCCAGGAGGTCGACCCGGAGGAGTTCGGCCGCCTGCGCACGGTCGGCGAACTGCGCGAGTGGACCCGCGAGTTGGAGGCCGCGGCCCGATGAGCGCCCGCCCCGGGGTCGGCACGCCCGCCCCGAACAGACCCGGCGGCCCGGCGGCGCCCGGGCCGAGCACCGACCCGCAGACCCTGTACGGCTGGTTCGCCCGCTCCGCCGAGGAGTTCGCGGACGAGGTCGCGCTGGAGGTCGAGGACCGGCGGCTGACCTACGCCGGACTGCGGCGGCTCGCCGAGGGGATCGCCGCCCGGCTGCTCACGGCGGCGGGGGGTGAGCGGCCCCGGCGGATCGGGCTGCTGGCGAGCCGCTCGGTCGCCGCGTACGCCGGGTATCTCGCGATCCAGCGGGCGGGGGCCACCGCCGTCACCCTCAACCCGGAGTACCCGGCGGGCCGCACCGCCGGGATCGTCCGGGCGGCGGAGCTGGACCTGGTCATCACCGACACCGAGGACACGGACCCGGGGGTGCCTCGGCTCGTCCTGGACGAGCCGGCGCTGGCGGCGATCGCCGCGGAGCCCCGCCCGGACGGGGAGTGGCCCCGCGTGGGCCCGGACGATCTGGCGTACATCGTCTTCACCTCCGGTTCGACCGGGGCGCCGAAGGGCGTGCCGATCACTCACCGGAACATCTCCGCCAACCTCGGTCATGTGGCGCCCCGGTACGGTGTCGGGCCCGGCAGCCGGATGTCACAGACGTTCGAGCTGACCTTCGACGCCTCGGTGCACGATCTGTTCGTGGCCTGGGCGGGCGGGGCGACCCTGGTGGTGCCGGCCCGCAGTCAGCTGCTGTCACCGGTGAAGACCGTCAACGCCCTGCGGCTGACGCACTGGTTCTCGGTGCCCTCGCTCATCACGTTCGCCTCCCGCCTCGGCACCCTGAAGCCGGGCAGCATGCCCACCCTGCGGTGGACAATCTTCGGGGGCGAACCGCTGTCGCTGGCCGCGGCCCGCGAGTGGCGGGAGGCCGCCCCGAACAGCGAGCTCGACGTGCTGTACGGGCCGACGGAGCTGACCATCTCCTGCACCGGCTACCGCTTCCCCGCGAACCTCGCCGACTGGCCGGAGACCCCGAACGGCACGGCGCCGATCGGCCGGTGCTTCCCCACCCTGGACTTCCTGCTCCTGGACGAGGACGGCGAGCCCGCCGACACCGGGGAGCTGTGCATGCGCGGCCCGCAGCGCTTCCCCGGCTATCTCGACCCGGCGAACGACGCGGGCCGTTTCCTCCCCGCCGACAACGGCACCGGCGCAAGCACGGGAACGGGCACGGGCACAAGCACCGGCACCGGCCCGGTCACCGAGGCCGACTGGTACCGCACCGGCGACCGGGTCGCCCTGCGGGACGGGCAGCTGATCCACCTCGGGCGCACCGACCACCAGGTGAAGATCCGCGGCCATCGCATCGAGCTCGGTGAGATCGAGGCGATGCTGCGGGAGCAGGACGGAGTGCGCGAGGCCGTCGTGCTCGCGGTGCCGGCCGCCGACGGCGAACCGGAGCTGGAGGCCGCCGTCAGCGGCACCGGCTGCGCCCCCGACCGGCTGTTCGCCGGACTGGGTTCCCGGCTCCCTCCCTATATGCTGCCGCGCCGGATCACCGTCCTCGACGAACTGCCGCTCAACCCCAACGGCAAGATCGACCGCCGGGCCCTCCTCACCGAACTCACCCGCCCCCGCTGACCCTTCCCCGACCCCTCACGACATCTCCCCGCCCTCCTCAAAACCCTCACCCGAACCGGAAGCGACCGCGCCACCCCGTTGGGGAGCGATGAAGGGGACGCTCCCCTTCCGGCCTCCTCCCGTCTCCCGCCGCTCGACCCCCGCCCACCCCGACCGCACGAACCGTCCACCCACCCCTGGGGCCGGCTTGACCCCCGGCCCCGACCTCACCCGACTCTCCGATCCCGTCACCCATGAACCCCCGAAGTCGCCCGATCCCCCCACCCGCCGCGCACCGCCCCCTTCCCCGGGGCGTCCGCACGCGGCCCGGGGGTGTCCGCACGCGCTTCTCGGGGGTTCTCGCGTTCCCGGAGGGACCGGCCGCTCCCGGCGTGCCGGTCCCGCACCTCGCCGGTGCCCCCTCCCACCGCCGGCCCGTCCGCTCCCCTTCCGACATTCACCCATGTAGTGAGGCCCACATGTTCGACGCCATCGTGGTAGGGGCGCGCTGCGCCGGAGCCCCGACCGCCATGCTGCTGGCCCGCGCGGGCCACCGCGTCCTCCTGCTCGACAAGGGGGCCTTCGGCTCGGACACCCTGTCCACCCACCTCATCCACCAGCCGGGGGTCGCCGCCCTCGCCCGCTGGGGCCTCCTCGACGCCGTCCGCGCCACCGGCTGCCCACCGCTCGACCGGGTGAGTTACGAGGTGGCGGACATACGGCTGGAGGGCTGCGCCCGCGGTGTGGAGGGACAGCGCGCCGCGTACGCGCCCCGGCGCCGGGTCCTCGACCCGGTCCTGGTGGAGGCGGCGGTCACGGCCGGGGTCGAGTACCGGGAGAAGTGCGTGGTCACCGGCCTGCTGCACGACACCTCCGGCCGGGTCGTCGGTGTGGAGGGCGCACACGACGGACGGCCCTTCAGCGAACGCGCCCACCTGGTCGTCGGCGCCGACGGCATGCGCTCCACCGTCGCCGATCTCGCGAAGGCCCCGTTCACCGTCGAGGACGCGCGGCTGACCTGCGCGTACTACGCCTACTACACCGACGTTCCGGCCTCGCTGGAGCTGTACGAGAGCACGGGGTCCTGGGTGGCGGCCGTCGCCACCAACGACGACGCGACCCTCGTCCTCGCCTACTTCCCGCAGGCCCGCTTCGACGAGATCCGCTCCGACGCCTGCTCGGCTTACCGGGAGCAGGTCCGCACCACCGCGCCCACCCTGTACGAACGGATCGCGGACCGGGAGCCGGTGGAGCGACTGCGCGGAACGGGCGACCAGCGGAACTTCTTCCGGCAGGCGGCCGGGCCCGGCTGGGCGCTGGTCGGGGACGCCGGCCACCACAAGGACTCGATCACCGCCCGCGGCATCACTGACGCGTTTCAACAAGCGGAATCCCTGGCGAAGCACGCCGGCCCCCGTCTCGGCGGCGACCTGGCGGCCCTCGACGCGGCACTCGACGCGTACGCCGAGGAACGTGACGCCGCTCTCACTCCGGGGTACGAGGCGACCCTGGGGGTTGCCCGACTGGAGCCCAACGAGCAACGCTTGTCCCTGTTGCGGGCCGTGCGACAGGACCCGGAACTGACGTCCATCTACTTCGACACGGTGGCCGGTATCGGCACGGCGAGCGCCTTGTACACCCCCAAGCTGCTCACCCTTTTGTGATCTTCGTCAACTCGCGCCCACGAGCGGTTGGTTGCGGTCAAGCGGATGCTGACGGCCAGGCACGGGGCCTGATACGGTTCCCCACGGCCGCTGACATTTGCCGACGGCGTGTCAAGTCGGCGCACAGGGGGGATGTCGGACACCACGCGCCACCCCTGACCGCCATCGGATTTTCGCTGTCGTACGAGGAATCAGATGCCAGGCACCCGCGACCGGCGGACACGTCATCGGTCCGCCTCTCGCACATCCCTCCGGTACTCGTTCGTCGTGCCGTTCGTCGTCCCCGCGGTCCTCGCCACGGGAATCTGGGGCTACACGGCGGCCGGACTCGTCGACGAGCAGATCCAGTTGTGGGCCGAGTCGGACCGGGCCACCTCCGTCGCCGCGCCCGCGCAGACCGTGCTGTCCCGGCTCCAGGAGGAGCGCCGACTCACCGCCGTGTGGCAGACGAGCCGGGCCGGGTCGGACCGTTCGAAGCTGGACGATGCCCGCGAGAAGACGGACACCGCGGTCACCTCGTACCGCAAGGCGTCCATGTCCGCGTTCGACACCCACCGGTTGCGGAACCTGGCGGAGAAGCTCGACGACGCGCTGGACGACCTGGCGGCCCGGCGTTCCGCGATCGACGACCGTGAGCTCGGCGGCGACGGCGCCTTCCAGTACTTCACCGGTGCCGTGCAGGCCGGGGTGAACCTGTTCGGCGCGGCCGTGAGCAGCGAAGACGGCAGCCGCGCGCACTCCGCCGAGGCCACCACGGCGGTCGTACGGCTCACCGAGATGCTCTCCCGCGAGGACGCGCTGATCTCCGGCGCGCTGCCCTCGCGCAAGCTGACCCCGCAGGCACGCACCCGGTTCTCCCAGTACCTGGCGATCCAGCAGGAGATCCGCGCGGCGCTCAACGCCCGTGATCTGCCCGTCGGCGGCGCCGCCTCCTACGGGGAGATCACCGACAGCGCACAGTGGACCACCATCGGCGTCGTCGAGGACGCCATGACCAACGGCGAGGGCACCGCACTGCCCCGGCAGGCACCGACCTGGCCCGGTGCGAGCGAGGGTGTCATCGGCGATCTCCAGTCGCTGGGCGCCGAGTCCGTCCGGGGCGTCGCCGCCGCCGGTTCGCAGCGTGCCGACGACCTGCTCCTCGCCACCCTTCTGGGGTCCGCCGCCACCCTGGTCGCCCTGACCGCCGGGGCGCTGCTGGCCGCCCGCGGCCGGCGCTCCACGCTGCGCCGGATCGCCGACCTCCAGCGCAGGACCGAGGAGCTGTCGGACGTCTGGCTGCCGCAACTGCTGGCCCGAATAGAGCGCGGCGAGCGGATAGAACCCGAGTCCCTCGCCGCCGGCCGGCAGCCGTCGGCGGACGAGATGGAGCGGCTCGCCGGCGCCATCGAGCACCTGGGGCGGGTCGCCGCCGAGAGCGCGGTGCGCCAGAGCCTCGGCCGGGAGGGCTCCGAGAAGGTCTTCGCCCAGCTGATCCGCCGGACGCAGATCCTGATCCACCGCCTGATCTCCCTCCTGGACGACCTGGAGCGCAAGCACGAGGACTCCGACCTGCTGAAGGACATCTTCAAGGTCGACCATCTCGCCACCCGTGTCCGCCGGCACGCGGAGAACCTGGTGATCCTCTCCGGGTCGCCGCCCACCCGCCGGATGACGGCGCCCGTCTCCATCACCGACGTGATGCGCAGCGCGGTCGCGGAGACCGAGGCGTACACCCGCGTCAAGATCAAGAACCAGCCGGCCGACCGTCGGCTCGCCCTGACCGGGCGGGCCGTGTCGGACGTGACGCATCTGCTCGCCGAACTCATCGAGAACGGCACCAGCTTCTCGCCGCCGGACACCCAGGTGTTCATCAGCGCCACCAAGGTCGCCAAGGGCCTGGCCATCCATGTCGAGGACCACGGCCTGGGTATGCCGGAGGAGTTGCGGCACAAGGCGAACCACCTCCTCGCCCACCCGCCGAAGCTCGACATGACCGCCCTGGGCGCGGACCCGCGCCTCGGGCACTTCGTGGTGGCGCGGCTCGCCGAGCGCAACAACATCAAGGTGGAGCTGCGCGAGTCGGTGTACGGCGGCACGCTCGTCGTCGTACTGCTTCCGGCGGACCTCCTGGAAGAGGTGGACTCGCCGGTCCTCGACCAGCTCACGTCGGCGGTGGCCGCGTCGAACATGGCGGCGGTGTCCTCCGATACGGGCGAGCGGAGGGGGCTCGGCGGGGGCGGGCGCGCCGTCTCCGACGTGTCGGAGCCGCAGAGTGCCGGGGTGCTCGCCGGGGTGGGCGCCGGCGCCCTCTCCGGTGGCGCCGACCCGCTGGCGGCCCCCGGGAGCCTGCTGACGGACACCCGGATGCCGGACCACAGCGGATTCCCCGATTACGGAGGTGCCGGACTGCTGCCCCCCGAGTCGGCGCCCCCGGTGCCCTCGTCCCCGGGCACCCCCGACTGGGCTCCCCCGCAGGAGCCCGCCACGCACCACACCGCGCCCGCGGGGCAGACCACCGCGCCGCTCACCACCATGACCAGTGGTGGCGGCACGCCCGGCGCGGCGCACCAGGGTCCGGGCGCCGGATACGGCGGCGGATCCGAGTACGGCTCCGGCACCCGGACGAGTGCCGGAACGGAGTACGGGACCGGAAGCGGACCCCAGTACGGAAGCGGAGGCGGTGCCGGGCTCGGGCCCGCCACCTCCGGGTCGGGTGCCATGACCGGGCACTCCTCCCCCGCCGCGTCCGGCCGGGGCACCTCCTCCGGTCCCCTGACCACACCCCAGGTCCTGCCCCAGCGGACCCGGGGTGCGAGCCTCGCACAGCAGCTCCGCAAGGAGGCAGCGGACGGTCTGCGGAAAGGCGACACCGAGGCGGGACTCTCCCCCGACGCCTCGGCACGCGCCATGATCGCAATCCAGCAGGGGCTGAAGCGGGCCCGGCTCTCCGAGCCGGGCGGGCCGGACGGCAACGACGACCGGCAGGCACCACCGCGCGGCCCCGGCGCCACATGACGGGTGCTCCCCCGGCGCCCCACCCCCCGGCGCAACCCCCCTGGCGCCACCTGACCGGCGCTTCCCCTGGCGCCGACTAACTGTGAGGAACATTCAGCAATGACTGAGCAGGTACAACCCGGTCCCCAGCTGGACTGGCTCCTGGACGGACTCGTCGAGCGGATTCCGGAGATCCGCTGCGCCGTGGTGCTGTCCGGGGACGGCCTTCTCATCGGGAAGTCGAGGGACATCCGGCGTGACGACGCCGAGCACCTGTCCGCCGTCGGTTCCGGCATGCACAGCCTCGCCCGGGGCGTGGCACGCCACTTCCACGGCGGCGAGGTGCAGCAGACCGTCATCCAGATGGAGCGGGCCTTCCTCTTCGTGACGGCCGCCGGCCGGGGCGCGCGGCTGGCCGCGATCGCCTCGGAGGAGGTGGACGTCGGCATGATGGCGTTCGAGATGGGAACTCTGGTCAAGCAGGTCGGCAAGTACCTGAGTGCCGCACCACGAGTGGATGCCTCGTCCGGTTACGTCCAGGATGCGTGAGCCGCGATGGCTCGACGATGAGCAGGCCGGACGTCATGTCCGGCCGTACGCCATCACCGGTGGCCGTACTCGCCACAGCAGACATCACTTCACGCTGATCACGCTGGTGGTCTCCCGGTTCA
The DNA here is from genome assembly GCF_900290235.1 of Streptomyces sp. MA5143a. Classification (GTDB taxonomy): domain Bacteria; phylum Actinomycetota; class Actinomycetes; order Streptomycetales; family Streptomycetaceae; genus Streptomyces. Next base: position 58,904 of record NZ_OLMK01000006.1, on the reverse strand, counting down.
CGCATGAGTCGGAGCAGGACCAGTTGGAGCCGGAGGCCATGGCGATCCTCGCGCTGTGCCGCGAACGTGCCGTCGCGGTGGCCGAGATCGCGGGGACCCTGGATCTGCCGGTGAGCGTGGTGAAGGTGCTCTGTGGCGACCTCCTCAACGCCGAGCTGATCATTGTCCAGGCCCCGCCCGCGCTGACCGAGCAGCCGAGCGTGGATCTCATCGAAAGGGTGATGGATGGTATCCGTCAGCTCTGAGCCGCTCCTCCCCACCGCCTTGAAGATCCTCATCGCGGGCGGCTTCGGCGTCGGCAAGACCACGATGGTGGGCTCGGTGAGTGAGGTCGCCCCGCTGGAGACCGAGGAGCGCATCACCGCGGCGAGCGTGGGCGTGGACGACCTCGCGGGCGTCGAGAAGAAGACCTCGACCACGGTCGCCATGGACTTCGGCCGTATCACCATCTCACCGGAGCTGGTGCTCTACCTCTTCGGTACGCCGGGCCAGGACCGCTTCTGGTTCATGTGGGACGACCTGTCGACGGGCGCGCTGGGGGCCGTGGTCCTCGCCGACACCCGCCGTCTGGACGCGTCGTTCGCCTCGATCGACTTCTTCGAGTCCCGTGACATCCCGTTCGCCGTGGGCGTCAACTGCTTCGACGGCCGCAGGGAGGCGACCGCCGAGCAGGTCCGTCAGGCCCTCGACCTCGACCCGTCGACGCCGGTCGTGCTGTGCGACGTGCGCGAGCGCCAGTCCAGCAAGACGGTCCTGCTGGCCGTGCTGGAAGCGGCCCGCGCCCAGGCGGAGGCCCGACTGGCGGCGAGCGGACAGCTCTGACCGGGACCCTGCCGGGACACCGCTGAGCACAACGCCCAGGTGTGCTCACCGTGCTTCCCTCTCGCCGTGCGGAGAGGGAAGCGTGGACCCGGTCGTGCGGTCCCGGTGGAAGGTCACGCCGTCGGAGGGGCGGGCTCGGCGGTTTCCCGGCCCTCCGACGGCAGTTCTGCCCAGACGACGCGACCGGACCGTTGTGGGGCCTCGCCGACCCCCCAGTCGCTGCTGAGCATGCCGACCAGCATGAGCCCGCGTCCGTTCTGGTCGTCGGGTCCGGGTCGGCGTCGGGCGGGCTGGGCGTGACCGCGGTTCTGGTCCTCGACCTCGATGCGGAGCCGCTGCCCGGTGAGGTGCAGCCGACACACGATCCACTCGCTCGTGGTGTGGGTCAGCGCGTTGGTGACGAGTTCGGAGGTGATGAGCAGGGCGTCCTCGCGGAGGTCCGGAGTCACTCCCCACTCTTCGAGCAGTTCACGGACCGTTCTGCGTGCCTCACCCGCCGAGGCGGGCACCGCGGGCAGTCCGAGGACGCCCGCCCTGTGGGGCTCGTAGGCGGCCGCCCGCCGGGCGGGTGGACACATGGCCGGCGGTAACCGGTCCGACGACTGGGGGAGGAGGGGCGGAGCCATCGCCGTACGCCTTTCGTGGGCCCTTCGCACCGTCAGTGGTGCCGGTGCCACGGCCGGCCTCGCTGTACACCGCGAGGGTCGTGCAACTCGCTGCAAACAGCGCTGAGTTGCGGCCACATCTCCCCCAACCTGGCCGCGCAGCCCCAGGGTTCACCGAAGCCGTGACGGTGGTCCCACTCTGGCATCCGTGAACAACACCTCGCAACCAGCAAGTTGAAATTTGCAATTCGTCGATCGCAGGATGTCATTCTTCGCGCCAAGATCGTGCCAGACTGCGTCATCGAGGCGAGGAGGTGGGCGTGAGCGCGGAGACCGACTGGGGCGGGGCCCCCTCCGTACTGCGCATGATCCTCGGGCGGCAACTGGAGGAACTGCGCACGCGCGCCGGCCTCACGTTCGAGCAGGCCGGTGACGCGATCGGGGTGAGTCACTCCACGATCCGCCGGATGGAGGCCGCCAAGGTCGCCCGGCTGCGCCTGCCGGACGTCGAGAAACTGCTCCAGGTCTACGGGGTGGGCGACCAGCAGGAGATCGAGACCTTCCTCAAATCGGTCCGCGAGGCCAACAAACGCGGCTGGTGGCACACCTACCGGGACGTCCTGCCCGACTGGTTCGCCGCGTATCTGAGCCTGGAGCAGGCGGCGCTCCAGATCCGCGCGTACGAGGCGCAGTTCGTGCACGGACTGTTGCAGACCGAGGCGTACGCGCGGGCCCTGCTGGGCGCCGGCAATCCGCACGCGGCGACCGAGGCGACGGAGCGGCGGGTGGCGCTGCGGATGCGCCGCCAGGAGCTGCTCGGGCGGGAGCAGCCGCCTCGGCTGTGGGTGGTGATGGACGAGACGGTGCTCCGGTGGCCGGTGGGCGGGCCGGACGTGATGCGCGCCCAGATCGACCATCTGATCGAGATGAATCGGCTGCCGCATGTGACGGTGCAGCTGATGCCGTTCCGGCACGGCCCGCATCCCGCGATGCGGGCCGGTGCGTTCCATCTCTTCCGGTTCAGGGCACCCGAATTGCCGGACATCGTCTATCTCAACGGTCTGGTGGGCGCGGTGTACCTCGACAAGGGGGGCGACGTGGTCGTCTACCGCGAGGCCATGGACCGGCTGGGCGCGCAGTCCGCGGCGCCCCGCAAGACCGAGGCCCTCCTCGGCGCCCTACGCAAGGAGCTCTGACGTGCACCACGACATATCCCAGGAAGTGCGCCACTCGATACGTGACATCCGCGACGTACGCAACGGCATGCCGGCCCGCGACCTCGGCGCCCACGACTGGCGCCGCCCCTGGAGCGACGACGCGGGCGGTGCCTGCGTGGAGGTGAAGAAGCTGGCGGACGGCCGGGTCGCCGTACGCCAGTCGACCGATCCGGACGGCCCGGCGCTGGTCTTCACCCCACGGGAGATGACCACGTTCCTGGCCGGGGTGAAGGCGGGCGAGGCCGACTTCCTGCTGTGAACCCCCTTGCTGCCAAGCTGTGTTGACGCACCACTTGCTGAACCGGGGTTCGGCGCACACCGGACCCCGGGCTTCTGCCCGACCACGCACCTGGACCGAACGACCTGATGGGAGGGGCGGCGTTGCCCGACAACGGATGGCCGGCCGACCGGATCGACACCGAGCACGCGCATTCCGCGCGCATCTACGACTACATCCTCGGCGGCAAGGACTACTACCCGGCCGACAAGGAGGCCGGTGACGCCATGGCGCACGAGTGGCCGGCCCTGCCGGTCCATATGCGCGCCAACCGCGACTGGATGAACCGCGCGGTGCGATGGCTCGCCGAGAAGGCCGGCATGCGCCAGTTCCTCGACATCGGAACCGGCATCCCCACCTCCCCCAACCTCCACGAGATCGCCCAGTCGGTGGCCCCCGAGTCGCGGGTGGTCTACGTGGACAACGACCCCATCGTCCTCACCCTGTCCCAGGGGCTGCTGTCCAGCACCCCCGAGGGCAGGACCGCGTACATCGAGGCCGACTTCCAGGACCCGGAGACCGTTCTCGGCTCCCCCGAGTTCCTGGAGACCCTGGACCTCTCCCGGCCGGTCGCGCTCACGGTGATCGCGATCGTCCACTTCGTCCTGGACGAGGACGACGCGGTGGGCATCGTGCGCCGGCTCCTCGAACCCCTGCCGTCCGGCAGCTACCTGGCGATGACCATCGGCACCGCCGAGTTCGCGCCGGAGGAGGTGGGCCGGGTCGCCCGCGAGTACGCGGCCCGCGACATGCCGATGCGGCTGCGCACCATCGACGAGGCCCACGAGTTCTTCGAGGGCCTGGAGCTCGTCGAGCCGGGCATCGTCCAGGTCCACAAGTGGCACCCGGACGGCACCGGCGAGCAGGGCATCCGCGACGAGGACATCGCGATGTACGGGGCGATAGCCCGCAAGCCGTGACCGAGGGCGACGCTCCCGGCTCTCCCCCGGCGCCGCCCTGCACTCCCCCGGGTCAGTGCGGTGCCGGGCCGGTGCTGCGGCGGACGATGAGTTCGACCGGGACGACCTGTTCGGTCTTCGCCGGGGGTTCCTCCGTGTCGGCGGGGTCGTCCAGCTGGGTCAGGAGCAGCCGCAGGGACCGGGTGCCGATCTCGGAGTAGTCGGTGCGGATGGTGGTCAGCGGGGGCAGCAGGTGTGCGGCCTCCGGGATGTCGTCGTAGCCGACGACGCTCACGTCGTCCGGGACGCGGCGGCCCGCCTCGTGCAGGGCCCGCAGCAGTCCGAGGGCCATCTGGTCGTTGGAGACGAAGACGGCGGTGACGTCCGGGCTGTCCGCGAGCCGCCGCCCCAGCGCGTAGCCGGAGTCGGCGCTCCAGTCCCCGACGAGCGGTTCGTGGACGGGGGCTCCGGCCCCGGCGAGGGTGTCGCGCCAGCTCGCGGCCCGCCGGTCGGCGGAGGTCCAGCCGGTGGGGCCCGCGATGTGCCAGACCGTGGAGTGGCCGAGGCCCAGCAGATGCTCGGTGGCGAGCCGTGCGCCGGCCCGGAAGTCCGAGGACACCACGGGGGTGCCGTCGCCGAGGCCGTTGTCGAGCATCACCAGCGGGGTGTCGGGGCGGGCGGAGGCGAGCGCGGTCGCCACCGGGCGCTGGGGCGCGATCGCGATGATCCCGTCGGCACCCTCGGCGGACAGCCGGTCCACCGCCTGGACGACGGTGTCGCGGTCCGCCGTGTCCAGCGCGATGGAGCTGACCAGGTAGCCGGCGTCCTGGGCGGCCGTGTTGATCGCGGTGAGCGTGGAGGCGGGTCCGTAGCGGGCCGCGTCGAACGAGATCACACCGAGCATGCGGGTGCGGCCGCTGGCCAGGGAGCGCGCGCTGCGGCTCGGGCGGTACCCGAGGGTGCGCATCGCGGCGCGCACGGCCTCGCGGGTCTCGGGGCGTACGGCCGGGTTGTCGTTGAGGACGCGGGAGACCGTCTGCTTGGAGACGCCGGCGAGCCGGGCCACGTCGTCCATCACCGGCCGGGAGCCGGCGAAGTTCCGTCTGCTGCGGCTGCCGGTGGGTCTGGGGCCGCCGGCCGCACCGGCGTCCCCGGCGGCGGTGCCGTCCGTGGTGCTTCGGGACATGCGGCGCTTCCTTCTTCGACAGGAGGGCGGGACGGCGTCCCGCCGGGGTTCACAGAATAGGTGCGGCGCCCGGGGCGCCGGGGAGCCGAGCCGACCGGAGGCAGGGGCGCGGGCCCCGGCCTCCCGGTCCCGGACTCGTGGTCAGCCCGCCCGGAACGACAGGGTGTGGACGGTGAGCCACTCCACCCGGTCGATCCGCGCCGGCAGCGGGGAGTCGCCGGTCCGGTCCGGGATGTGCACCGGCGCCCCGGCGGGCAGCGGCAGGATCTTCAGCCGCAGGCCCTCCGTTCCCGGGTCCCCTTCCGTCCGCAGCCGGTCCACGGCGAGGTCCCAGACGCGTCCGGAGTAGAACTGGTCGGCGACGAGCCGGTCCCCGACGTAGGCGCGGCCGGTGTCACCGGTCCAGTGGACGCGGAGCAGGGTGCCGGGCGGCAGATCGTCCGGCACGGGCACGTGGTACTCGGCGGCGACGGTGTCGTAGTGCTCGTCCGCCGGGGCACTGGCCCGCCCGAGCACACCGGTGACGGTGGGCGGTGCCTCGCCGGGCGCCCGGACGAGGGAGACGGGCAGGCTCCGCCCCGCCCCGCCCGGCCCGTCGGCGCCCGGCCCGTCGGCCGCCCCGACCAGCGTGTAACGGGCGAACACCCCGTCCGCCGTCTCCTTCACCGTGCCCTCGGCGGCCACGGGTGCCGCGGGCGGTGCGGGCAGCACCGCGAACGACGGCTCCGGGGACCGGCTGTGCACCCGTACCTCGTCGCGGTGGGTGTCGAAGACGACGCCTCCGTCGCAGAGGACCAACCGGTCGGCGCCCCAGGCGGGGCCCCGGTAGGCGGTCCGCGCCGTGGCCGCGTCGAGGACGAGGAGGTCGACGCGGCGGCCGTCGGCGGTGTCCACCTCGACGAGGGCGTCCGTGCCGGGCCGCAGCCCGGTGACGAGGAGGCGGTCCCCGACGGTCGTCAGATCACCGGAGGGCGCCCGCACCGCCTTCACCGACCGTGCGTCCAGGGCGAGTTCGGGGGTGATGCCGTCGATCGCGGTGAGCACCAGCACCGGGCGGCCCCCGTCGGCGTCACCGCTGTCCTCGGCTCCGCCGCCCGCGCCGTCCAGCACGCACACCACCTGCGCCGTCGCCCATTCCAGCCGCAGTCCGCCCAGGTCGAGCCGGAGCGGCCAGCAGAAGTAGGCGCCCCGGCGGACCGTGACCGGTGTGGCCGGCAGGATGAGGGGCGGCGCGTCGGGGAAGTCGACCCTGAAGGAGACGTCCGTGTGGTCCGGCAGCGGCTCGTGCGGCTGGTGGTTGTTGACGAAGAGGAAGCCGGACCGTCCGTCGCCGCGCACCGCCCAGCGCAGGGTCTCCCGGTCGTCCTGGCCCGTCGGCAGCCGCTCGGGCAGGACCGACCTCATGGGGGCGACGCGCTGCCCGAAGTCGGCCAGCAGCAGGTGCTGGAGGCGGAGTTCGTCGTAGGAGGGGCGGTACTGGCCGTACTCGCCGAGCGGGGCCTGGAAGTCGTAGGTGAGCAGGGGCAGGTCGTTGGGGTAGCCGGTGTCGTGGGACTCCTGGAGGAACGTGGTGCGCCCCCGGGGGTTCGTGCCGCCGTGGAACATGTAGTAGCCCTGCCACACCGAACCGCACCCGATCTTGGTGAGGCCGAGGGCGCCGATGTCGGCGGCGTCGACGCGCGGCCTGCGGTGGTAGGCCACGGCCATGCCGCCGCCCAGCTCGCAGGTGGCCCACGGGAAGCGGTCCGCCAGCGCCTGCGGATCGCCGCCGCGGACCGTGGTGGGGCGCAGGTCGGCGCCGATGCCCTCGTCGTCGCGCTGGTGGGTGAAGAAGAAGTGCTTGCGGCAGGTGTCGGGCCAGCCGCCGTCGGCCTCGGTCCAGAAGGTCTCGGTGTAGCCGCCGTACAGGGGCAGCAGTTCGTCCGGGGGCAGTTGGACGCCGCCCCAGGCGGTCGACGTCCACAGCGGGGCGGCGAGTCCGGCCTCCTGGGCCGTCCGCTTCAGGGTGAGCAGATGGCCCGGCTGGTCGTACAGCTCGTTCTCGATCTGGACGGCGACGACGGGCCCGCCGTGACCCCGGTCCAGACCGCGCAGTTGCTCGGCCAGGGCCGCGTACCAGCGGCGTACGGGCGCCAGGTACGCGGGGTCGTCGGTGCGGGGCGCGTCGGTGCGGGAGAGGACCCAGTCGGGCAGACCCCCGCCCCGCACCTCCGCGTGCACCCAGGGGCCGATGCGGGGGATGAGGTCCAGGCCGTGGCGGGCGCAGAGCTCTGCGAAGCGCCGCAGGTCGCGGTCGCCGTCGAAGCGGAGGTCGCCCTCGGTCTCCTCGTGGTGGATCCAGATGACGTACGCGGCGACGACCGTCACCCCGCCCGCCTTCATCTTCAGCAGTTCCTCCTCCCACTGCCCGGCGGGGCAGCGGGTGAAGTGGAACTCGCCGGAGACCGGGAACCAGGGGCGGCCGCCGCGGGTGAGCCAGCGGCTGGTGACCTCGATGGGGTCGGTCGCGCCAGGAACGTCCGCGAAGGGCAGATGCCCGCGCAGCGGGGGCGGGGGCTCGGCCGGGAGGCGCAGCCGGTGGGGGGACGTCATCAGGGCTTCACCGGCCCCAGGTCGGGTGTGTCCGTGAAGTGCGCGCGGGCGGCGGTGGTGGCGTTCAGCTCCAGCAGGACCAGCTCGTTGGCGCCGGGGCGCAGGACGGGGGCGGGGACGTAGAGGGTGCGCTGCGGGCCCCGGTTCCAGTAGCGGCCGAGGTGGAAGCCGTTGACCCAGGCCTGGCCCTTGGTCCAGCCGGGCAGGGAGAGGAAGGTGTCGGCGGGGGTGTCGACGTCGAAGGTGCCGTGGTGGAAGGCGGGCACGGTGACGTGGGCCGTCTCTCCGGCCGGGGCGAAGGGCACCGTGGACAGGTCGGTGAGGGGCAGCCGGTGGATGTCCCAGCCGTGCAGGGCCGTGCCGTTGAAGGTGACGGGGCCGAGCAGGCCCTTGGGGGCGCCGATGCGGGGCCCGTAGTTCACCCCGCCCATGTTCTCGACGAGCACCTCCAGGGTGGCGCCGGCGCGGGGGACGCGCAGCGGGAGGGTCTCGTCGTGACGTTCGCGTTCCAGTACGCCGACGGGGGCGCCGTCCACGAAGACCTGGGCGCGGTCGCCGACCCCGCCGGCGAAGTGCAGCAGGCCGTCGCCCGGCTCGGGGAAGGCGCTGCGGTAGAGGACGTAGCCGGAGCGCTGGCCCAGCTCCTCCATGGTGAGCGGGTCCTCGGTGCGGCCGGCGGACGCGCTGTGGGCGGTGGCCCACGGCAGGAGCGGCGCTCCGCGGTCCAGCTCGACGGTGATGCCGGAGAGCTTCGGCGACGGGGCCGGGGCGGGCTCGTCCGGGACCGGGGCGTGGCGGGCGATCACCTCGCGGAAGGCGTGGTACTTGGGGCCGGGGTCGCCGGACTCGGTGAGGGCGGCGTCGTAGTCGTAGGAGGTGACGATCGGCGCGTAGCACTGGTCGTGGTTGGCGCCGTTGGTGAAGCCGAAGTTGGTGCCGCCGTGGAACATGTAGATGTTGACGGAGGCGCCCGCGGCGAGCAGCCGGTCGAGGTCGGCGGCGGCGTCGGCGCCGTCCCGGACGTGGTGCTCCTCGCCCCAGTGGTCGAACCAGCCGATCCAGAACTCCGAGCACATCAGGGGCCCTTCGGGCTGGTGCTCGCGCAGTTTGCGCAGCGACTCCTCGATCCGGCCGCCGAAGGTGCCGGTGGACAGCACGCCGGGCAGGCTCCCGGCGGCCAGGTGGTGGGCGGAGCCCGCCTGGTCGCAGGTGAACAGCAGTTCCTCCACGCCGCGGGAACGCAGCGCGTTGTGCACATGCTTGAGGTACGCGGTGTCGTCGCCGTACGCCCCGTACTCGTTCTCGACCTGGACGGCGATGACGGGCCCGCCGTTCGCGGCCATGTGGGGCAGCAGCGGGGGCAGCAGGATGTCGAGGTAGCGGTCGAGGGCGTCCGTGAAGCGGGGGTCGCTGGTGCGCAGCCGGATGTCGGGGTCCGTGGTGAGCCAGGAGGGCAGGCCGCCGCCGTCCCACTCGGCACAGATGTACGGGCCGGGGCGCAGCAGTACGTGCAGGCCCTCGGCGCGGGCGAGGCTGAGGTAGCGGGGCAGGTCGAGGAGGCCGTCGAGGACGAGGGGGCTGTCGGGGTCGGGCTGGTGGAGGTTCCACGGGACGTAGGTCTCCACCGTGTTGAGGCCCATCAGCCGGGCCTTGCGCAGCCGGTCCGCCCACAGGTCGGGGTGGATGCGGAAGTAGTGCATCGCGCCGGAGATGATCCGGAACGGTTCGCCGTGGAGGAGGAAACCGTCAATCGACGTAATGAGGGCGGGCGTGCGCAAGGCTGAATTCCCTTCGGCTCGGGACATGCGGGTGACTCGGGGACGGATGCGGCTCAGCGGGACGGGTGCGGCTCAGCGGGACTCCGCGTCGGTGCGGGTGGCGCGGATCAGCCACAGGGTGGCCAGCAGGCACAGGGCCGACACGACGCACAGCAGCAGCGGCACCGCGCGGACGCCGGACCATTCGATGGCCTTGCCGAGCGCGGGCCCGGCGGCCACTCCCCCGACCATGGACGCGGCGATGACCAGCGCGCCGGCGCTGCGGGCCCGCGGCGCGGCGGCGTTCAGCCAGGGCAGGCCGGTGGGGAAGATCGGCGCCATGAAGAGGCCGACGCCGGCGTACGCGAACGGGGCCAGCCAGGGGATGACGGCGAGGAGGAGGCAGACGGTCATGCCCGCGCAGGAGACGGTGATGATCGTCTGGGGGGAGTACCGCAGGGCGATGGGCACCACCAGGAAGCGGCCGACGGTCAGCATCAGCCAGTACACGGAGGTCGCGGTGGCGGCTGCCCCGGCGCTGTAGCCGACGGTCTCCAGGTGGGTGGGCTCCCAGCCGCCGACGCCTGCCTCGATGCCCACGTGCAGGACGTAGAGGGCGACGAACACGCCGAGCACCGAGGCCAGGCTGCGGCGCAGGGCGGACCCGCCGGCCCGCTCGGGGTCCTCGTCCGGCGCGGCGGTCAGGGGCGCGCGGTCGCGGACGCCGCGCAGACACAGCAGCAGGGGCAGGTTGGCGGCGGCGAAGGCGAGGAAGACCGCCGGGTAGTGCTCGGCGCCGACCGCGCCGATCAGGGCGGGGCCGAGGATCGCGCCGATGCCGAAGTGGGCGTTGAGGATGTTCAGCATGGCCGTCGAGCGCTTGCCGAAGCCGACGGCGAACAGCTGGTTGAGGCCGTAGTCGATACCGCCGAAGCCGAGTCCGGCGAGCAGGGCGGCGGCGAGGCCGACGGGCCAGTTCGGGGCGAGCGCGAAGCCGGCCGCGCCGAGCGCCATCAGCAGGTACGAGGCGCCGAGGATCGTGCGGTTGCCCATCCGGCCGTAGAGCCGGTCGAAGAGCAGGACACCGGCGACACCACCGATGAAGTGGGCGCTCAGCCCGAGCCCGGCGGCCGAGGGGGACAGCCCGAACTCGTCACGGAAGGCCGGGATGGCGGGCCCGTACAGCGCCTGGAGGGCACCGATGAGCACGAACCCCACACAGGAGGCGACCACGGCGGCCGGGCTGAACACCCGCGCCTCCTCGGCGGCTTGGGGGTGGTTCACAGCGGATGCGGTCGGTACGTCGGACACGCGGGCACTCCACCTCGTCGCGACTGGGGACCCTCGCAGTGTTACCGGTAACATCCCGACCGTCAAGACGGCGGTCGGTTGATCGTCGGCACGGGGGTGGGCGTCGCCGGATGCCTCCGGACGGTACTGCTCGGCACGGCGCGGACGGGCGGCGGTCGTGGGTGTCCGTCGACGGGAAGGTGTGCCGGACCGCGGGTACGGGAGGCGGTGCCCGAGCCGTGGGTGGCATCGGCTCGAGGCGTTCATGCCGGTCCCGGTGGGTGGCCGTCGACGGAGACTGCTCCCGTGGTCGTCCCTGCGGGTGCCCGTCGGCGCGAGGTGTTCGATGCCGGTCTGACGGGTGCGGGCCGCCGGGCACCGGCACCCGGACCCCTGGTCCGGGGGCGAGGGGCTACGGCATCGGACCGAGCGGTCTCGGTCGGGGCTCTCTCGGGTGCGGGCCGGGGCGGTGCTCAGCCGGGGCCGGGGTGTCGCCGGGGCTCGTCGGTGACCTGGCGGCCCGAGTCGCGGGCTTGGTCGGCCACCTGCGTGGCCTGGTCGCGGGCCTCGTCCTGCGTGGTGCGGGCGGCCTCCGCGGCCGTGTCCTTGACCTCCTGCGCCGCGCTCTGGACGGTCTCCTTGGCTCCTTCCTTCAGGTTCTGCGCGGAGTCGAGGGCTGCCTGCTTCACCGGCTCCAGCGCTTCGCCGCCCTGCTGCATCAGCTCGCCGGCCTTCTCCCGTTCCATCTCCGTGGCGGGCGCCATCGACGCCGCCAGCATGCCGACGCCGAAGGCGATCAGCCCCGCGGCCAGTGGGTTGCCCTGCGTCTGGCGCATGGCCTGGTCCGGAGCCTGCCGTACGGCCTCACCGGCCTGGCCGGCCGCCTGGCGGGCGGTGTCGACCGCCTGCCGGCCGCCGTCCTGCACGTCCTGCAGCGTTCCGGCCATCGACTGCGCGCCGCCGCCGGCCTCCTGGACGGCCTGGGAGGCGGATCCCATGACCCGTTCCCGCATGCCCGAGACGGCACCACGCATCCTGCGCGTGCGGCGACGGGCCATCTTCCGGGGGCTGGCGCGGTCCGCGAGCCGGTTCACGTCGGCGGACAACCGGTCTCTCGTGGCCGTGATCTCGGCCCTCATCTGGTCGGGTGACGTGCCCATTGCGCATCCTCCTTCAGTGTCTCGACCGTGTGTTCGGGCTTCGGCGACACGGTGCGCATACGGGAGCGGCCGCGCTGGTACAGCACCGCCGCGACCACGGCCCACACCGCGGTGACGATCAGTGCGGCCCAGCCGCCGTCCATCACGTTGGCCATGCCCAGCAGCGCGGCCACGGACAGGAACAGCAGGACCATGTATCCGGCGAACCCGGCGCCGCCGTACATGCCGGCCGCCTTGCCCGCCTCGGTCGCCTCCTGCTTGACCTCGGTCCTGGCCAGTTCGACCTCCTGCCGGAACAGGGTCTGGACATCGGAGGTCACGGTGGACAGCAGTTCGCCCACGGTGGCGTCCTCATGTGTCTCCACGGCTCGGGAGCGGGTCGCAACCATCGCTCACACCCCCGGACGGGCACGGGCCGCCGCGCCGCCGGGCGGCATGCCGACGGACGGCTGTGGTTCGGGCGTCGGAGCGGACGGCAGCGCCGTGGGGCGTCCGTCATCCGTCGCCGTGGGCCGCTGTCCCCGTTCGGCGGACCCGTCGGCCTTCGCCGCCACCTTCACCAGCCGCCCGACGGCCAGCCCGGCCAGCAGCGCGCCGCCCAGGAACATGCCGGGGCGCCTGCGGGCGAAGTCCTGCACATCGGTGAGGACGCCGTCCGCGCCCGCTCTGTCGAGATAGTCGGCGGCCCGGTGTCCCCGGTCGGCCGCCTGGGCGGCGAGACCACTGGCCGGGGAGTCGCTCTGCGCGTTCTCCGCCAGCCCCGCCAGGTCGTCCGCCCAGTGGCGCACCGAGTCGGCGGCCCGCCGGGTCTGCTCCTCTGCCTCGTTCATCGCACGGCTCCGCAGATCACGGACGACCGCGCCGGCCTGCTGACGCGCTTCCCCCACGACGGCACCGGCCTGGTCCACGGCGGTTCCCCCGACCTGTCCCGCGGCCTGCTTGGCGCGATCGGCGGTGGCCGACGCCTCGGCCCGGGCCGTCTCACCGGTCTGCCGCAACCTCGTCGAGTTGCCCTGCTCTGTCTCGCTCATCAGCCACTCCTCCTCACACGGTCACGTAAGTTCGCACCAGTTGTTCGGATCAGCTATGTACGCGGGTGACTGTTTTGGTGTGGTTCACACACCTTGATGTGGATTTATCGGTCTGTGTGACGGCGAGCGAAGGTGGCGGCCCGGGTCGGTTCCGTCCCCTCCCCATCGCGCCCCCGCCGGGCGTCCCCTCAGGCGTCCCCGGCGTCGCGGGTGAGCGGTGGTTCCTCCGGGGTCGGGCGGGCCGGGCCGAAGAGGACCGCTCGGGCCACCTTCGGGGCGAAGAGGGCGCTGAGGGGCTCCTTCAGGGTGAGGGCGGCGCGGAAGGCACGGCCCACGACGGGGTCGCCCGGGGTGCGTTCCTGGACGCGGCGCAGATACCACCCGGCGACCCGGTCGGCGGGCCGTACGACGGCGGCGTTGCCGACCGCTCCGGGCATCTTCTTGTCCGCCCCGGCCGAGATGTCCCACGCCTGCCGGGACGCGGCGAGCAGCGCCTTCTGCACGCGGCGCGTGGTGGGCGTACGGCGCGGATCGGCGAGGGCGTCCCGCAGCGCGACCGCGCTCAGCGCCGCGACGGCCATGCCCTGCCCGTAGATGGGGTTGAACGTGCACAGCGCGTCGCCGGTCGCCAGGAACCCGGCGGGGCGGCGGCCCGGCAGGTCGTATCGGCGCCGGACGTTGGCGGTGCGCCGGAACCCGGACACCGGGGAGAGCGGCTCGGCATCGCGCATCCAGCGGTGCACCACCGGATGCGGGAGCCGCTTGGCGTACGTCTCGAACTCCTCCTCGTCCGTGGGCGGTTCGTCGCCGCGCAGCCCGGAGAAGGTGGCCAGATGGGTGCCGTCCTCCAGGGGCAGCACGACGACGCCGTACGGCTGGTCGGGGTTGGGGACGACGTAGAACCCGAGGGCCGCGGCACTCGCGTCGGCGCCGAGCGTTCCGGTCGTGTCGCGGTAGACGCGGGAGGCGTAGGCGAGGCCAGTGTCGATGGTCTCCTCGTGCGGCGCCTCGGCCCCGACGGCCGTCAGCCAGCGCGGGGCCTTGGTGCCACGCCCGGAGGCGTCGACGACCAGATCGGCGGCCAGTTCGCGCTGTGCGCCCCGAGCGCCGTCACCGCGCTCGCGGAGCAGCACACCGCGTACGCGGGACGCGTCACCGAGCAGTCCCACGGTCTCGGTGCCCTCGACGAGGGTGACGGAGGGGTTCGCCAGGACCCGGCGCCGGATCAGCCGCTCGATCTGCGCGCGCGAGCCGGTGTGGATGTGCGTCGACGCGGGCACCCGCCGGAACCAACGGCCGCTCTGCCACTGCACGATGTCCTCCGGCATCCCCACGCGCGGCGCGCCCGCCGCCCGCAGCTCCTCCATGAACCCGGGCAACAGCGCCTCCAGGGCGAGTTGGCCGCCCTCCAGCAGAACGTGCGGGTGCCGGCTCTGCGGTACGCCGGGCCGGGGAGCGGTACCCGCGAGGGTGCTCCCGACGACGCCGGCCTCAGCGTCGAGGTCGGCTTCGGCTTCGGCTTCGGCTTCGGCTTCGGCTTCGGCTTCGGTGGGGAAGCGGTCGCGTTCCACGATCGTCACTCTCTGGGCGTGCCCGGCGAGGACGTGCGCGGCGAGCAGCCCCGCGAGACTGCCCCCGACGACGACCGCGTGCCGGCCGGCCGAGCCGCCCGATCCCGCCGATTCCCAACGGCTGTCCGCCCCACCCGAGTTCACCGAACCTGCTCCCTTTTCCGGAGATTCCCTGCGACCTGACACCAGTATCACCGCGCCCGGCGAACCGCCCCCGCGGCTCACCGACGCCTGCCCTCCCTCCCTCACCGCTCAGCCCCGCCCCCTCCGCGCTCCCGCGCATGACTCTGGGTGACTCGCGGGGCCACGTATCGTCATGGGGGCACAGAAGATACGAGATACAAGGGGGCCTCCTTGGCACTGGAGCCGGTGTCGTTCGCGGTTCTGGGGTCGGTCCGGGTACGGCGGGCCGGGGTGGAGCTGACACCGGGCCGTCCGCAGGAACAGGCGCTGCTGGCGCTGCTCCTGGCGCGGGCGGGGCGACCGGTCGCTGTGGGAGAGATCGTCGACGTGCTGTGGGGTCGGCGCCCGCCGGACAGCGCCGTCAATGTGATACGCCGCCATGTGGGGTCGCTGCGGCGGTGGTTGGAGCCGGGGCTTCCCACCCGAGCCGTCGGGCGGTGGCTGGTCCGTGAGGCGGGCGGGTACCGGCTGCTGGTCGACGACGACTGTCTGGACCTGCTCCGCTTCCGTCGGCTGCGCGACGAGGCGCGGCGGACCTCCGCCGACCCGGACGCGGCGCCCGCACGGGCCGTGGGCGTCCTCACCGAGGCCCTGGCGCTGTGGCGTGGACCGTTCGGCGCCGGTCTCCCCGCCGAGGTCCGGGAGCGGGCCGGGTTCGGCCAACTCGACCGCGAGCGACTGGCAGCCGTACGGGAGGCGGCCGACGGAGCCCTGCGCGCCGGTATACCCGGCGCGGTGCTGCCCGCCCTCCAGGAGGCCGTACGTGGCGCACCGCTCGACGAACCGCTGCTGGCCAGGCTCATCCTCACCCTGGCCGCCGCCGACCGCACGGCGGAGGCCCTGACGACCTACCGGGCCGCCCGCACACGGCTCGCCGACGAGCTGGGCATCGATCCGGGACGGGAACTCCGGGAGGCGCACCGGACGGTCCTGCGCGGGGCGGGGCCCCGGAACGCATCCGCCCCGTGCCCCACCACCGGCCACGCCGCCGCACAGGCATCAGCGCCGGCCCCCGCACGGGCACCCGACTCCGCGTCCGCGCAGGAAACCGCCCCAACGCCAACGCCAACGCCGGCACCGGCACCGGCACCGGCACCAACTTCAGGAACCGCGCCCGCGCTCGCACCCGTCCCAGCCCAACTCCCGCACGATCTCCCGACGTTCACCGGTCGTAGGGCCGAGCTGGAGGAGGTGCTGGCCCTCCTGGACACCGCGCCAGGCCCGCCGGCCTCTGCCCCCGGCACCGTCGTCATCAGTGCCATCGGCGGCATGGCCGGCATCGGCAAGACCACGCTCGCCGTGCACTGGGCGCACCGGGTCGCCGACCGGTTCCCGGACGGGCAGTTGTACGTCAATCTGCGGGGGTTCACCCCCTCGGGCGCGGTGATGGGCGCGGACGAAGCCGTACGGGTGTTCCTCGACGCACTGGGCGTACCCCCGGAGCGGGTCCCGCACGGCGTGGATGCCCGTGCCGCGCTGTACCGCAGCCTGCTGGCCGGGCGGCGGTTCCTGGTGCTGCTGGACAACGCACGCGACACCGAGCAGGTACGGCCGCTGCTGCCGGGGGCGCCCGGGTGCCTGGCCATCGTCACCAGCCGCAACCAGCTGACCGGGCTCGTGTCCGCGCACGGCGCCCACGCGCTGACCCTGCGGCCGCTGGACACCGAGCAGGCACGGGCGTTCCTCGGACGGCGGCTGGGTGCCGCGCGGCTGACGGGCGAGTCGCGGGCGGTGGCCGAGATCGCCGCGCTGTGTGCGGGGCTGCCGCTGGCCCTGGCGTGTGTCGCGGCTCGCGCCGCCGCGCATCCGCGTTTCGCGCTGTCGGCGATCGCGGCCGAGCTGCGGGAGGCGCACGGCAGCCTCGACGCGTTCAGCCGGAGCGACACGTCCGCGAACGTCGGCGCGGTCTTCTCGTGGTCCCTGAGTGCCGTGTCGGCGGACGCGGCCCGCCTCTTCCGGCTCCTCGCCCTGCACCCGGGCCCGCACTTCTCGGCGGGGGCGACTGCCGCGCTGGCCGGGCTCCCGGTGCGCCGGGCCCGTTCCCTGCTGACCGAACTCGCCGACGTCCACCTCGTCCGCGAGCACGCCCCCGGCCGCTACGCCCTCCACGACCTCCTCCGCGCCCACGCCGCCGAACTCCTGAGCGAAGCCGGACCGGATCCGGACGGCGAGCCCCCCGCCGGGGGCGACCCGGCAGCGGAGCGCGCCACGGCAGTGCGACGGGACGCGAGGGTGGGGCGGGACATCGCCGCCGGACCCGAAACGGCCGCCGGGTACCGGGTCGCCGCCGAACACGACACGTCCGTCGGGCACATCGCGGCCACCGAACACGACGCCGCCGTCGGCCGGCTGTACGCCTACCACCTGCACGCCGCCCACGCCGGCCAGCGGCTGCTCGCCCCGCAGGAGGATCCGCTGGCGCCGGGGCCGGCCCCGGCGGGCATGCCGGTCGAGTCGTTCGGCGATCATGAGCAGGCCCTGGCGTGGCTGACGACCGAGTACCCGGTGCTCCTGGCCGTGATCGAGGCGGCGGTGCGCTCGGGGCGGGACCGGCTCGCCTGCCTGCTGGCCTGGGCGCTGGAGCCGTACTTCGACCGGCGGGGCCACTGGCACGACTGGGCGGCCACCCAGCGGACCGCGCTCGACGCCGCACTCCGGCTGGGCGAACCCGCGTGGGAGGCGAGGGGGCTGCGTGCGCTGGCGCGGGCCGAGGGACGGCTGGGTCTGCACGAGTCGGCCCGGCCCCGCCTCGACCGGGCCCTGGAACTCTTCACCGGGCTCGGCGACGCCATCGGCCGGGCCGACACCCACCGCAGCCTCGGCTGGACCTGCGACCAGGCGGGCGACCTGCCGGGCGCGCTGCGCCACAACCGGCTCGCCCTGGAACTGTTCCGGGACAGCGGCCGCCCGGCCGCGCACGCCAGCGTCCTCAACTCGGTCGGCTGGTACCACGCGCTGCTCGGGGAGTACCGGGAGGCGCTGAGCCACTGCTTCCAGGCGCTGCCCCTGCTCCAGGACCTCGGCGACCGCTACGGCCAGGCGGCCACCTGGCACAGCATCGCCTTCGCCCACCACCATCTCGGCCGCCACCGACAGGCCCTCCTCGGCTACGGCAACGCACTCGGCTTCTACCAGCAGTTGGGCGTGCCGTATCTGGAGGCGAGCACCCTCGTCCACCTCGGCGACACCCATCGCGCGATGAGCAACCACGACGACGCCCACGCGGCCTGGCAGCAGGCGCTCACCATTCTCATCACCCTCGGCCACCCCGACGCCGACGACGTCAGGGCCCTCCTCACGGCCGGTGACCGATGTGTGTGACCGGCGGGGAGCCCAAGGCGAGACCACCGCACCGGTCGGGTCACGACTCACCGGCGCCCGCCGGGCGAGTGGCCGATGAGAGCCCGTTGACCGGGGGCCCGGCGGCTCTGTTCCCTGAACGAGGTGACCGGTGGGGCGGCCCCACGGGGGCGCCGGTCCGTGGAGCGGGGCGTGAGGCAGGACGTGGGCGGCGGTCGGGGGTGGCCGGGGTGCGGGAAGCGATGCGGTTCGAGGTGTTGGGGCCCCTGCGGGTGTGCCGGGGTGACGAGGAGCTGGACCTCGGGTTCCCCCAGCAACGTGCGCTGCTCGCGCTGCTGTTGGTGCGGGCGCGCCGCCCTGTGCTCGCGGGTGAGGTCGTCGACGTGCTGTGGCCCGAACGCGCGCCGGCCAGCGCGATGAACGTCGTACGGCGGTACGCCGGTGCGCTGCGGCGGCTCCTCGAACCGGATCTGCCGCCCCGCGCCCCCGGGCGCCGCGTCCTGCGCCGCGCCGGTGGCTATCTGCTGGAGGCGGCAGAGGACGAGGTGGACCTGCTGCGGTTCCGCGCGCTCACCAAGCGTGGCAAGCGGGCGGCTGCCACCGGGCGGTCCGAGGCGGCGCTACGGCACTTCGTGGACGCGCTGGGCTACTGGCGCGGCCCGGTGGCGATGGGAATCCCCGCGTCCGTCCGGGAGCACACCGAGTTCGCCTCTCTGGAGCGGGAGTTGACGCGCACGGCGCGGATGGCCGCCGATGCCGCGCTGCTCTGCGGCGGCTCCGAGCTGGTCCTGCCGCATCTGCGCCGCGCCGTGGAACTCGACCCCCTCGACGAGTCGGCGCAGGCGGGCCTCGTCATGGCCCTGGCCGCGTCCGGCCTCCAGGCGGAGTCGCTGTCGGCGTACGAGCGGGTACGGCGGCTGCTGGCCGAGGAGTTGGGCACCTTCCCCGGCCCGGAGCTGACGGCCGCCCACACCCGGGTGCTCCGCCAGGAGTGGGGTCCCCACCGGCCGGCCGCACCCGCACGGCCACCCCACCCGACACCGACGGGCACCGTCACCGCGGCAGCCTCCGCGGTGCCCCCGACAGCGGCCCCCACGGCAGCCCCCGGAGCAGCTCCCACGTCCACCCCCGCGGTGGCCCCCACAGCAACCCCCGTGACGGCCCTCTCCACCGCCCCCGGAGCCGTACCCGCGACCGCCCCCGGAGCCGTACCCGCGACCGGCGCCGGAGCGGTACCCATGACCGCCCCGGCGCCGTCACCCACCCCACTCCGACCCGCCCGACTACCCGCCGACAACCCCGTCTTCGTCGGCCGAGACGCGGAACTCGGCACCCTGCTGTGGATCACCGACGCGGCCGCCGCCTCCACCGGCGCGCCCGCGACCGTCCTGGTGAGCGGGATGCCCGGCATCGGCAAGACGGCCCTCGCGGTGCACTGGGCGCACCGGGTCGCCGACCGGTTCCCGGACGGTCGACTCCACGTCTCACTACGGGGGTTCGACGCAGTCAGGCCCCCGCTGGAGCCCGACGAGGCCCTGCGCGGGATGCTCGGCGCGCTCGGGGTGCCCGCCGCGCGGATGCCGGCCGGGGTGGACTCCCTGGCCGGGCTCTACCGCAGCACGCTGGCCGGACGGCGGCTGCTCGTGCTGCTCGACGACGCCGCGGACACCGAGCAGGTACGGCCGCTGCTGCCCGCGGGACCGGGCAGCCTCACCCTCGTCACCAGCCGTCTCGCCCTGTCCGGGCTGACCGCGTCGGGGGCCCATCCGCTGCACCTGGACCTGCCGTCGACGGCGGACGCGGGCGCCGCCCTCGCGCGCCGCGTCGGCCAGGACCGGACGGCCGCCGAACCCGGGGCCGCCGCCGAGATCGTGGCGCGGTGCGGACGGCTGCCGCTGGCGCTGGCCGTCGTCGCCGCCCGTGCCGCCGACCGCCCGGAGTTCCCGCTCTCCGCGATCGCCGCCGAGCTACGGCACCCGGGCGACGGCCTCGACGCCTTCGCCGACGCGGGAGGCGTGCCCGGCCTCCGAACCGCCTTCGGCCCCTCCTACCGCAGGCTGCCCCCGGAGCACGCCCGCCTGTTCCGGCTGCTGGCCCTGCGCCCCGGACCCGACATCACACCGGGTACGGCCGCCGCGCTGGCCGGCCTCCCTCCGCGCCGCACCCGGCTGCTGCTCGACGAACTCGCCGACGCCCACCTGGTCACGGAGCACGCCCCCGGCCGCTACGTCCAGCACCCCCTGCTGCGCCTCTTCGCCGCCGAGCTGACCGCCGGATACGACTCCCCCACGGAACGCCGCGCCGCCCTCCACCGGCTCCGCACCTACGCGGCGACCATCCCCGACCACCACTCCACCCCACACGGCGACCGTCCCTGACCACCACCGCCGACGGTCCCCCGCGCGACAAGCCCTCCCTCCCGGCCACCGTCACTTCGCCGTCACTCTTTTTGCACATCCGCCTTCCTACGCTCCGGGTGCAATGACCGACGGTGTGTTCGAACGGCCCGGGAGGCAGCCTCAGATGATCTCCGACACCAGTACGCTCGGGGCCCCGCCCCTCCGTATCTCCGTGCTCGACGAGGCGCCGGCGCGGCTGCCCGGCCAGGAGCCGCCCGGTCGACAGACGCCGCGGGCGGGGGCGTACCGGCTGACCGCGCGGACGGGCGGCGAGTACCTGTTCGTGGGGGTGTGCGGGACCGGCGCCCCTGCCCCGGAGCGGCTGCCGGACATCGCCCTGGGGCCCGGTGACATCTGCTTCTACGACGCGGACCACCCGCCGTTACTGGAGTTCCCCGGGTGTTGCAGCCTGAAGGTGTTCCTCGTGCCGCGTGAGGCGATGGGGCTGGAGGAGCGCGACGTGCGGCGGGTGACGGCGGCGCCGGTGGCACGGGCCTCCCGGCTGGGGTCGCTGCTGTCGCCGTTCCTGTCCGAGCTGGCCGACTCGGCGGTCTCCGCCCGGCCGTTGGTCACCGAGATGCTCACCCGGAACGCGGTGAACCTGCTGACCACGCTGGCCACGGAGCAGTTGGGCCGGGAGTCGGGCGGGCCGCCGGGCGGCCGGTCGCCGCTGGTGGCGCGGATCCTGCGGTTCATCGACGAGCACCTCGCCGACGCGGATCTGTCGCCCGAGGTGATCGCCGGGGCGCACCACATCTCGGTGCGCTATCTGCACAAGCTGTTCCAGGACGAGGGCACGACGGTGGGCCGGTGGATCCAGCGCCGCCGTCTGGAGGAGTGCCGGCGCGATCTGGAGCTCGGTGTGCGGGGGCGCCGCACGATCGCCTCGGTGGCGGGCCGCTGGGGTTTCCTCAGCGCGACGCACTTCAGCCGGGTGTTCCGGGCGGCGTACGGGATGTCGCCGAGCGAGTGGCGGGACAGCATGGGCGGCATGGGCCGGGGCGGACGGACCCTCGCCCGGTAGCGGAGCGGGCGGTGACCCCGGTCGGGGGGCCACCGCCACGGGGGGTGCGGGGTCGTCAGTCCGGGGGGCGGGTCCACGCCGCGTCGGAGGACGCCAGGCGCAGGGCGGCCACGCAGGTCGGCGCGAGCAGCAGCAGGATCAGGCCCAGGGTGGGGGCGAGTCCGGTGTGCCGCAGGAGCAGGGCCCCGGCGAGGGCGCCGAGGAACATGGCGAGGACGGACAGGATCCGCCGTCCGGGCCGGGACGCAGGCCCGCCGGCCGGGGTGGAGTCCGCCGCGAGGCCCGTCAGGGTGAGGGTCAGCACGGTCGTGGTGAGGTCGGGGACGCCGAGGCGCCGTACGACCGCGTTCTGGAGCCCCATCGCGAGACCGAGCAGCACGATGAGGGTGTAGCGGAGCGGGCCGCCGACCCGGTCGCCGTCGCAGAGGGCGGCGGCGAGGGTGGCCGTGGCGGCGAGGACCGTCTGCGCCGCCACGGCGAACACCAGCACCCTCCCGCGATGGGCGAACCGCGCGGCGACCCGGCCCCCGGCCAGGGCCCCGGCGAGGAACGCGGTCATCGCGACGACGGACGCGAGCGCGGACAGGCCCTCGGCGCCCGCCAGGGCGAACCCCAGGAAGACCACGTTGCCGGTCATGTTGGCGACGAAGACATGGCCGAGGGCCAGATAGCTGACCGCGTCGACGACCCCGGTCACCACGGTGAGCGCCAGCAGGAGCGGCGGCAGCGGCCCGTGCCGGTCCCCGCGCGGCGGTACGAGCGTGCGGACCGCGTCGGTCACCAGCTCACGCACGGCCCGTCACCCCCTCGGGTGCCGCCGCGGCGGCCGGGCGGTGCAGGACCGCCCGGGTGGCGAGCCCGGCGGTGGGCCCGAGCAGCACGGCCGCGACGGACACCCACGGCGGCCACGGGGCGAACCCGAGCACCTCGTCGCCCGACCAGCGGCCGGGGCCGGTGAGCGCGAGCACGGCGGCCACGAGGACGAGGAAGAGCGGGTACTCGTACCCGTCGTTCTGCACCCACAGCCCGTTGCGCCACTTGACGGTGCTCGCGACCGTCATGACCCCCATGGCGGTCACCGCCGCCAGGGGGTGAGCAGTCCGGCCGCCAGGAACAGACCGGCGCCCAGCTGGCCGCCGCCCGCGGCGAGCGCGGTGAGCGTTCCGCCGCGGAAGCCGTCGCGGCGGAACTCCTCGGTTCCGCCGGCCAGGCCGTTCCCGCCCAGCAGGAAGCTGACCTTCTGCACCCCGTGCCCGGCGATGAGGAGCCCGGCCACGAGGCGCAGCAGCAACAGTCCGGTGTCCATCACGTTCCCGCCCGTTCCCGACGTCCGTCGTGCTTCTCAGCCGGCCGCGTGGGCGCCGATGACGGCCTGCGCGTAGACGATGCCGAGGCCGTACGCGCCCGCGTGCTCCTTCACGACCTGCGTGGTCGGCCCGTACGTCTCCTCACGCGCCCAGTCCCGCTGGAGCTCCAGCAGCACCTGCACCCACGTGACGGGCACGGCGCCGGCCTGGATCATGCGCTGGACGGCGTGCTCGTGGGCCTGCGGGCTGACACCGCCGGAGGCGTCGGTGACGACGTAGACCTCGTAGCCCTGGGCGAGCGCGGACAGCGTGGGCAGGACCACGCACACCTCGGTCCACAGACCGGCGATGACGAGCTTCTTGCGGCCGGTGGCCTTGACGGCCTCGACGAACGCGACGTCCTCCCAGGCGTTCATCGACGTACGGTCGACGATCTTGTGGTCGGGGAAGACGTCCGCGAGCTGCGGCAGGAGGGGACCCGAGAAGGACTCGGCGGCCACCGTGCTCAGCACCACGGGCACGTCGAAGACCCGGGCCGCCTTGGCGAGGCCCACGGTCGCGTTGATGATCGCGCCGCGGTCGCCGCTGCCGGTGCCGAAGAACATCTGCGGCTGGTGGTCCACGAACAGGACCGCGCAGTTGTCGGGGGTGAGGAGGTCCGGGCCGGGAGCCGCGGTGACCTCGTCGATGTCGACCATGATGGGTGCCTTTCTGCTGTGAGGGGTGTGATCGGAGGGGGAAGTCGTGGGAGGGGTCAGAGGGCGAAGCAGGGGTCGAGGGCCGGGCCGTCGTCGGTGCCGGGGGTGAGGCCGCGGGCGGCGCGCCACCGCCGGTGCAGTGCGGACTCGGCGGCGGCCTCGCCCAGCAGTTCGGCCTGGCGGGCTCCCGACCGGCCGGTGGGTCCGCCGGCCTGGTAGCCGCCGTGGTGCGCGACGGGGCTCCAGTCGGGGCTGATCGGCGGGAGTTCCTCGTCGAGGCCCTCGTACTCGACGGCGGCGTGCACGATCCGCCCGCCGACGACGGTCAGGACGGACTCGATGTGCGGGATGTCCGGCTCGGGCACGGTGAAGTAGTCCTCGGACAGCAGCGCGAGGTCACCGAAGTACCCGGTGCGCAGCACGCCCTTGAGGTGCTCCTCGCCGGTGAGGGCGGCGCCCGCCGTGGTGAACATCGCGAGCGCGGTGGCCCGGTCGACCCGGTTGCGGGGCGGGCGCAGGGCGAGGTCGCCGACGGTGCGGCCGCTGACCAGCCAGTGCAGGGCGACCCACGGGTTGTAGGTGGACACGCGGGTGGCGTCGGTGCCGGCGCCGACGGTCAGGCCGCGGTCCAGCATGGCGCGGACCGGCGGGGCGGTCGCGGCGGCCTCGGGGCCGTAGCGGCGCAGGAACGCCTCGCCCTGGAAGGACAGGCGGTTCTGCACGGAGAGGGCGCCGCCGAGGGCGGCGATCCGGTCCAGGCTGCTGCCGGAGACGGTCTCCGCGTGGTCGAACAGCCATCTGTTCCCGGCGGGGAAAAGCCCTTCGGCGGCGAGTTTCTCGAATACGGCGAGATCCCGGCGAATGGTCTCGTCATAGGTGGCGTGGAGTCTGAATCCCCAGCCGTTCTCCATGAGGAGACGGACGGCTTTCTCGAATTCCGTCTCGTAGTCCGCGGTGAGTTCCGGGCGTGGCTGGGTGAAGTTCTCGAAATCGGCGGCGGCCCAGGTGAGATTCTCGCCCGCGCCGTTCAGGCGCAGCCAGGCGTCGCCGTCCTCGGGGCGGACCGTGCCGATCCAGCGGGCCAGGTCTGCCGTCTCCTGGCCGGGGGTCTGCGGGAAGAGGTGGTAGGCGATGCGCAGGGAGAGCTGTCCGGCGGCGGCGAGTTCGACGACGGTCCGGTAGTCGTCGGGGAAGCTCTGGAATCCGCCGGCGGCGTCGATGGCGGAGGTGAGTCCGAACCGGTTGAGTTCCTTCAGGAAGTGCCGGGTGGAGGTCTTCCGGTCCTCGTCTGCCAGGGCGGGGGCCTTGGCGAGTGTCGAGTAGAGGATCAGGGCGCCGGGCGCGGCGAGCAGCATGCCGGTGGGGGCGCCGTCCCGGCCTCGGACGATCTGTCCGTCCCGGGGGTCGGGGGTGTCGCGGGTGAACCCGGCGGCCTTGAGCGCGGCGCGGTTGAGGATCGCCGACTGGTACAGGTGCAGGACGAACACCGGGGTGTCGGGCGCGGCGGCGTTCAGTTCGGCGACGGTCGGCGGCCTGCGCTCGGCGAACTGCTCGGCCGACCAGCCGCCCACCACCCGCACCCACTGCCCCTTGGGGGTGCGGGCCGCCTGTTCGCGCAGCAGGGCGAGGCCCTCGCGGAGCGTGGGGACTCCGTCCCAGCGCAGCTCCAGGACGTAGCTGAGGCCGCCCCGGATGACATGCAGATGGGAGTCGTTGAGGCCGGGGACGGCGCGCCGGCCGAGGGCGTCGACGACCCGGGTCCCCGGGCCTATGTGGGGTGCCACGTCGCGGTCGTCGCCGACGGCCGTGACGACCCCGGCGCGCACGGCGAGCGCCTCGGCCGCCGGGCGGCTCCGGTCGCCGGTGTGGATCCTCGCGTTGCGGACGACGAGGTCCGCCGCGTCGTCGACGGCACGGGGCACGAGCCCACCGACCGGCATCGTGGACAACGGGGTTCTACCTCCCTGGGAATAGGGGTGGAAGCGGCTGAACGACTGCTGCCCTCAAGCTATTTCGCCTCATGGGCCCCAAGTGACCCGCCAGCGCACGGAATTCGTACTCCCAGCGCACTGGCCGTGCCCCGCCGACCTTTTCCGTGCGCTGTGGGATAGGTCCCGGTGCGCTCAGGGGCAATTCCCGCCGCATTCCCGGTCCTAGCGTGCAGGGCGACGTACCCGCACCTCGCGCACCACACCATCGGGAGAAACACATGTCCGACACGGTCGAACCGGTACGGCCGGTTCTGGAACCGGCGGCCGCCGCCTTCGCCGAGGCGACGGCCAACCGTCCCTTCCTCTTCGAACTGCCGCCCGCCGAGGGCCGCAAGGCGGTCGACGAGGTGCAGTCCGGCGAGATCGGGAAGCCGGAGGTCGACGAGGAGTGGATCACCGTCTCGGGCGGCCCGACGGGCAGCGTCAGGGCACGGATCGTGCGGCCCGCCGGCGCCGAGGGCACCCTGCCGGTGATCCTCTACATCCACGGCGCCGGCTGGGTGTTCGGCAACGCCCACACCCACGACCGCCTCGTCCGTGAACTGGCGGTCGGCGCGGGCGCCGCCGTGGTCTTCCCGGAGTACGACCTCTCCCCCGAGGCCCGCTACCCCGTCGCCATCGAGCAGAACTACGCCGTCGCCCAATGGGTCGTGGAGCAGGGCGCGTCGAAGGAGCTGGACGGCACCCGGCTGGCCGTGGCCGGTGACTCGGTCGGCGGCAACATGACCGCCGCCCTGACCCTGATGGCCAAGGAGCGCGGGGACGTTCCCCTGGTCCAGCAGGTCCTCTTCTACCCGGTGACCGACGCGAACTTCGACACCGGCTCCTACCGCCAGTTCGCCGAGGGCTACTTCCTGCGCCGCGACGGCATGCGGTGGTTCTGGGACCAGTACACGACCGACGAGGCCGAGCGCGCCCGGATCACCGCGTCGCCGCTGCGCGCCACCACCGAGCAGCTGACCGGGCTTCCCCCGGCGCTGGTCATCACCGGTGAGGCCGACGTCCTGCGCGACGAGGGCGAGGCGTACGCGAGCAAGCTCCGTGAGGCGGGCGTCCCGGTCACCGCCGTCCGTTTCCAGGGCATCATCCACGACTTCGTGATGCTCAACGCGCTGCGCGGCACCCACGCCGCCGAGGCCGCGATCACGCTGGCCACCGGCACCCTGCGCACCGCGCTGCACGCCGGCTGACCGACCCGCACCGAGAGAGAGGACCCCTCATGTCCACCACGCCCACCGCCCTCCTCGTGCACGGGGCCTTCGCCGACGCGTCCAGCTGGGCCGGCGTCGTCGAGGAGCTCCAGAGCCACGACATCCCCGTCGTCGCCGTACCGAACCCGCTGCGGGGTCTGGCCTCCGACGCCGCGTACATCGCCTCCGCGGCCGCCCAGATCGACGGCCCCGTCGTCCTCGTCGGCCACTCCTACGGCGGTGCGCTCATCACCGTGGCGGGCGCGACCGAGAACGTCGTCGGCCTGGTCTACGTCGCGGCGTACATCCCGGAGGAGGGGGAGAGCCTCGGCGAGTTGCAGGGGCGCTTCCCGCTGGCCCCGCTGGTCGCCAACCTGGTCGAGCGAACCTACCCCGTCGAGGGCGGGGAGCCCGCCGTCGAGGTCACCATCGCGCCGGACGCCTTCCCGGGGATCTTCGCCGCGGACGTCCCCGCCGAGGCGACCCGGATCCTCGCGGTGTCGCAGCGTCCGCTGGCGACCGCCGCGTTCACCGAGACCCCGCCGGTCGCCGCCTGGAAGACCCGGCCGTCCTGGGCCGTGGTCGCCGCGGCCGACGAGGCGATCAACCCCGAGGTCCAGCGCTTCGCCGCGAAGCGCGCGGGCGCCACGATCACCGAACTCGACGGAGCCTCCCACGCGGTGGCGGTCTCCCGCCCGAAGGACGTGGCGGCGGTCATCCGCGACGCGGTACGCCTCACCAGCTGAACGACGTGTGCCCCGCGCCCCTGTCAGGGGCGCGGGGCACACGTGCCACCGGGCTCAGGGAGTCACTCGCCCTCGGGCGCCAGCCGCAGCGAGATGCTGTTGATGCAGTACCGCTGATCCGTGGGGGTGGGATACCCCTCCCCCTCGAACACGTGTCCGAGGTGCGATCCACAGCGGGCGCAGCGGACCTCGGTGCGCACCATCCCGTACGTGCGGTCCTCGATCAGTTCCACCGCGTCGCTGTCCTTCGGGTCGTAGAAGGACGGCCATCCGCAGTGCGACGCGAACTTGGTGTCGGAGGTGAACAGCTCCGCGCCGCAGGCCCGGCACGAGTACACCCCCTTCGTCTTCGTGTCGGTGTACTCCCCGGTGAACGCCGGCTCGGTACCGGCCTGACGCAGCACCGCGTACTCCGCCGGGGTCAGCTCCGCGCGCCACTGCTCGTCCGGCTTGTCGACGTCGTACGGCATGGGTCTCAGCCCCTCACTGCGAAAGACGGTCCAGGATCCTCGGGCCCAGGTCCGTCACGTCACCCGCGCCCATGGTGAGAACGAGATCACCGGGCCTCGCCATTCCCGCGACGACCGCGGGCGCCTCCGCCTTGTCGTGGACGGCCGTGACCTCGGCGCCGGCCGCCCGCGCCGCGTCGATGATCAGCTCGCTGGTGACGCCCGGGATCGGGTCCTCGCGGGCCGGGTAGATGTCGAGCACGACGGACGCGTCCGCGAGGGCGAGCGACTGCCCCATCTCGGTGCCCAGCTCCTGCGTACGGGAGAACAGATGCGGCTGGAACAGCACGAGGATGCGCGCGTCGCCGGCGGCGGCCCGCATCGCCTCCAGGTCGGCCGTCATCTCGGTCGGGTGGTGCGCGTACGAGTCGATGACCTGCACCCCGGCGGCCTCGCCCTTCAGCTGCAACCGGCGCTTCACACCGGTGTAGGCCGCCAGGGCGGGCGCCAGCTCGGCCGCCGGGACACCCAGCGCGACACCGGCGGCCAGGGCGGCGACCGCGTTGTGCGCGTAGTGCCGGCCGGGCACCGACACCGTGAAGGTGAGCTCCCGCCCCTCCAGCAGGACGGTGACCTCGCTCTTGAGTCCCTGGGGCACGACGGCGAGGACACGGACGTCGGCGTCCTCGCTCTCGCCGTAGGTGACGACCCGGACGCCCTCGACGCGACGGGTCAGCTCCCGCGCGCCCTCGTGGTCCGCCGAGATCACCAGGGTGCCGCCGGGCACGATACGGCCGGCGAACGTCTCGAAGGACTCGTAGATCTCGTCCATGGACGCGTAGTTGGCGTGGTGGTCCAGCTCCACGTTGAGGACGATCGCGACCTCGGGGGCGTACTTGTGGAAGCTGCGGTCGCTTTCGTCCGCCTCGGCCACGAAGATGTCGCCGTTGCCGTGCAGGGCGTTGGAGCCGGGCGCGTCGAGGTCGCCGCCGATGGCGTACGACGGGTTCAGGCCCAGCGCCGTCAGCGACACGGCAAGCATGGACGTGGTGGTGGTCTTGCCGTGGGTGCCGGCCACCGCGATCGGGCGCAGTCCGTCCATCAGCCGGGCGAGCGCGTCCGACCGGTGGACGACCGGGATGCCCAGCTCGGCGGCGCGGGCCAGCTCCGGGTTGTCCGCGCGGATCGCCGACGACACGACGACGCACGTCGCGTCGTCGGCGAGGTGCTCCGCGGCGTGCCCGATGTGCACGGTCGCGCCCAGCGCGCGCAACGCCTGCGCCGTCTCCGACTCCTTGGCGTCGCTCCCCGCCACCTTGGCGCCGCGCTGGGCCAGGATCTTCGCGATCCCCGACATCCCGGCCCCGCCGATCCCGATGAAGTGCGGTCGGTCCATGGCGGTAGGAAGGCCGGGTGCCATGTGTGTTCTCCCAGTACTGGTACGGCGAAGTTTCAGGGCAACCCTATGCCCATACGCCCCCGCGATCGGCAGGGACCACCGGTCACAGCACTAGGTCCCGCTGTGGGAGAAGAGCTTCAGTACCGGGACCCCCACCTTGTGTCGTGCCCGGGACGCCCAGTCGCGGTGGAAGAACTCCTCCACGTAGTGGGGGTCGGTCAGCACCAGCACCTCGTCGGCTCCGACCTCCTCCACCAGCGACTTCAGCGCGTCCAGCGGATGGTCCTCGATCAGCCGACCCTCCGCCTCGCTGCCGGCCGCGCGCAGCGCCTGCAAGGACACCTCCAGAGCCCGTTCCCCCTCGTCGAGGGCCTGTTCCCCCTCCGGGGTCTCCCCCTCGCGCGCCGCCTCGTCCAGCTCGCCGAGCGCGAGGTCGTCGATGGCCCGCAGCAACCGGTCGGCCTGGTTGCCCCGCGGCTGGAGCAGCACGTGGAAAGAGGCCGGCTCGTCGCCGTGCAGGGTGGTGACGAACTCCACGTCCGCGGACGTCAGAGCCTTCTCGATCATCAAAACGCTCGTGAACGACACCACAGGCGCCCTTCTTCCGGGAGGACCCCGCGGCCCTCGCTCCTCAGGGATCTAGTGTGCCCGGCGAGAACTAAACGGAACGGGAGATTCCGCCCGTTCTCACGTACGACGGTAACGACCGAACAGGAACCCGGCCTCTTCCAGCAACGACACCAGCTCGAACCGCCTCGGCACCGCCACCGGGGGCCCTCCGGCGATGCGCTGGGCGTCCCCCGCCGTGAGCATCGGCGACACGGTGAGGCACAGCTCGTCGAGGACACCGGCGGCGATCAGCTGCCCGAGGACCCGCGGTCCGCCCTCGGTGAGCAGCCGGGTCAGCCCCAGGTCGGCGAGGGCCCGCACGGCCCGCGCGAAGTCGACGCCCATGCCGTCCCCGGCGATCACCACCCGCGCGCCCGCCTTCTCGGCGGTGGCCACCCGGTCGGGCGGGGCGGCGGCGCCGGTGAGCAGGAGGGTGGGCGTGAGCGGTGAGGTGAACAGGGGGAGGGAGAAATCGAGGTCCAGTCCGGCGCTGACCACCGCGACGGCCGGGGCCGGTGTCTGCCCGGCGGCCCGGCGGGCCTCGGCGAACGCCTCACGCGCGCGTGCCGGGCGGTAACCCTCCTGGCGTACCGTTTCGGCGCCGACGATCACCACGTCGGCGAGCCCCCGCAGGGTGCCGAAGATCCGCATGTCGGCGTCGCCGGAGATCGGCTGCGAGCGCCCGTCGTGCTGGGCCGCCCCGTCCAGCGTGGACACCATGTTGGCCCGCAGCCACGGCTCCCGCCCGCCCGGGCCGGGCGCGGGATAGGCGTACGCCGCCGCGAGCTCCGCCAGGCTCCACTCCCGGTCGTCCGCGCCCCCACCGGTCTCGTCCGGGGTCCGGGCCGCTGTCTCTTCGGTCACAGGGAACAGGCGTCGCATGTCGTGCAGTGTGGCACGGCCTTTAGACTCGGTAACCGTGTCGTCGTCCTCTGCCGCCGTGTCCGGCCCCATAGCCGAAACGGCTCCGCTGTCCCTGTGCACCCGCGAGCCGCACGTCCCCGCCGACCGGCTCGTGGCCGAGATGGTGCCGCCGCCCCGCTTCGACTCGGTGCGCTTCGACACGTACATCCCGGACCCGAACCAGCCGAGCCAGACCGAGGCCGTCAAGGTCCTCGGCGGCTTCGCGGCGGGTCTCGGCGGCGCCCACGCGACCGGTGCGGGCAGGCGCGGCCTCTTCGGCTTCGGCAGGGCGAAGGCCCCCAAGGTCCCCGCCGGCCCCCGCGGTGTCTACCTGGACGGCGGCTACGGCGTCGGCAAGACCCATCTGCTGGCCTCCCTGTGGCACGCGACCCCGGCCGAACCCGCGCTGAAGGCGTTCGGCACGTTCGTGGAGCTGACCAACCTGGTCGGCGCGCTCGGCTTCCAGAAGACGGTCCAGACCCTCTCCGGGCACCGGCTGCTGTGCATCGACGAGTTCGAGCTGGACGACCCGGGCGACACCGTCCTCGTGTCGACACTGCTCGGCAAGCTGGTGGACGCGGGCGTCGCCCTGGCCGCCACGTCCAACACCCTGCCGGGCAAGCTCGGCGAGGGCCGGTTCGCGGCGGCCGACTTCCTGCGGGAGATCCAGGGCCTGTCCGCCCACTTCCGCGCGCTGCGCATCGACGGCGAGGACTACCGCCACCGCGGGCTGCCCGAGGCGCCGCCGCCGTTCTCCGACGAGCAGGTCACGAAGACGGCGTACGCCACCGAGGGCTCCTCCCTCGACGACTTCCCGCATCTGCTGGAGCACCTCGCGCGTGTGCACCCCAGCCGGTACGGCGCTCTCACGGACGGCCTGAAGGCGGTGTGCCTGACCGACGTCCAGCCCGTCCCCGACCAGTCGACCGCCCTGCGGCTCGTGGTGCTCGCGGACCGGCTGTACGACCGTGAGGTCCCCGTGCTCGCCTCCGGTCTGCCCTTCGACCGGCTGTTCAGCGAGGAGATGCTGAACGGCGGCTACCGGAAGAAGTACTTCCGGGCCATCTCCCGGCTCACCGCCCTCGCCCGCGACGCCGGGCGACTCGCCGGACACTGAGCCCCAGCGGCCCACCGACACCCCTCACCGGGAGGAACTCCCCCAGGTCAAGGGGCTTTTTCGGCCATCCTGCCCACGCTTTTCAGGCTCTCTTCAGCTCGAAACGTTAAGTTAACCCTGCAAACAACTTTGCAGGGTTAACGTGTTTCTTGACCATCGGTTGACCATTGATTGACCAAGTCATTCAACTGTCGGTCCCATGGGAGACAAGACGAACTGGCAGTGGGGAGGCTCATGTTGCGAGGTACGACGCCCCGGACCGTCATCACGGCCCTAGCCGCCGTCCTGCTCGCCCTGCATTTCTTCACTCCCACCGCTTCCTTCGCATCCGCGCACACGCCCGGTCACGTCAAGGCCAAAGCCGCGCCCGGAAAGGCCCTCCCGGTCACCCCGGCGCGTGACCCGGCCGCCATGTCCCGCCCCTGCGGTCATCCCGAGGACCCGATCGGTCCTCTCCGCACCCGCGACCGGCATCGCGCCACCATCCACACCGCTACCGGAGCGCCCGTACGCCCGTCGCAGGGGGAGAACCCGGCGGTCGCGAGCGAACCGGAACGCCCCTCGGCCCGGCACCACCGGCAGTCGAGATCCCTCACGGCCCACACCCCGGCCGCTCTCCAGGTCTTCCGCTGCTGAGAGCGCGGAGCCCGTTCCCCCCACATCTGTCGTGCAAGCCCGACGCGCCGCCGTGGCGCGCCAGGAGGAGTCACCACATCATGCAGCCCCTCATCGACAACGCCCGTACCTTCGGACAGCGCCCTGAGGAGTTCGCCAGGCTGGCCGAGGGCCAGTCCCCCGAGGTCCTGTTCATCACCTGCTCCGACTCGCGGGTCGTCCCGGCCCTGATCACGGGCGCCCGCCCCGGCGAGCTCTTCGAACTGCGGACCGCCGGCAACATCGTCCCCCCGTACACCCCGGACCGCCCCACCGGTGAGACGGCCACCATCGAGTACGCCGTGGAAGTCCTCGGCGTCAGCGACATCGTGGTCTGCGGCCACTCGCACTGCGGTGCCGTCGGCGCGCTCGTACGCGGCGACGACCTCGACGCCGTGCCCGCCGTACGCGACTGGCTCACCCACGCCACCCCGCGCCCTGAGGGCACGGTCGAGGACCCCACGGTCGCCGACGGCGTGCAGAACCACGTCCTCAGCCAGCTGCTGCGGCTGCGCTCCTACCCCTGTGTGGAGAAGCGCCTCGCCGACGGCCGGCTGCGGCTGCGCGGCTGGTACTACGAGGTCCACACCGGAGCCGTGCGCGAACACCGCGCGGACACCGACACGTTCGAGACCCTCTGAGCGGCGGGCCGGTGTCCTCGATGAACTCCTCTACCTCCCCCACCTCCAAGTTCCCCTACATACGCCAGGACTTCGGCGCCTCACTGGTCGTCTTCCTGGTCGCCCTGCCGCTGTGCGTGGGCGTGGCCGTCGCCTCCGGGGTGCCGGCCGAACTCGGCCTGATCACCGGCATCGTGGGCGGCATCGTCGCCGGTCTGATGCCCGGCAGCAGCCTGCAGGTCTCCGGCCCGGCGGCCGGGCTCACCGTGCTGGTCTTCGAGGCGGTGCGCCAGTTCGGCCTCCCCGCGCTCGGCGTGATCGTGCTCGCCGCCGGTCTGCTCCAGCTCGCCATGGGCGCGCTGAAGCTGGGCCGCTGGTTCCGTGCGATATCCGTCTCCGTCGTCGAGGGCATGCTGGCCGGAATCGGTCTCGTGATCATCGCCGGCCAGCTGTACGCGGCGGCGGGCCTGAAGGCCCCGGCCTCCGGGCTCGACAAGATCGCGGGGCTGCCCGGCGCCTTCGTCGCGGCCGTGGGCAGCGCCGCCGCGGTCGCCTCCCTCGCGCTCGGCGCGGGCACCGTCGCCGTGATGGTGCTGTGGAAGCGGCTGCCGAAGAAGGTCCAGGTCGTGCCCGGCGCGCTCGCCGCGGTCGTCCTCGCCACGGTCGCGACCCTCGCCTTCGGTCTGCCGGTCGCCAGGGTCGAGGTGAAGGGCCTGCTGGACTCCATCCAGCCGCCGGGACTCGACGCCTTCGGCGGGCTGGCCGACGTGGCGCTGATCGGCACGGTCCTCGCCTTCACGCTCATCGCGTCCGCCGAGAGCCTGTTCAGCGCGGCGGCGGTGGACCGGCTGCACGACGGGCCGCGCACCGAGTACGACAAGGAGCTGATGGCCCAGGGCGCCGGCAACACGGTGTGCGGTCTGCTGGGCGCGCTGCCGATGACCGCGGTCATCGTGCGCAGCTCCGCCAATGTGCACGCCGGCGCGAGGACCAAGGCGTCCCGTGTCCTGCACGGCGTCTGGCTGCTGCTGTTCGCCGCGCTGCTGCCGGGGGCCCTCGCCCTGATACCGCTGCCGGCCCTGGCCGGCATCCTCGTCCACGCGGGCTGGAAGCTGATCCCGTTCCGCGCGGTCGTCTCGCTGTGGCGCGACCACCGGGGCGAGGCGCTGATCCTGGTGACGACCGCCGTGTCGATCGTCGCGGTGAACATGTTCGAGGGCGTCCTGATCGGCCTGGCCCTCGCGGTCGTCAAGACGGCCTGGGAGGCCTCGCACATCAAGCTGGAGGTCATCGACAAGGGCGCCGGCCCCGTCCAGGCCTATCTCTCCGGCAACGCCACCTTCCTGCGGCTGCCGAAGATCCTCGACAGCCTGGAGTCCCTGCCCCAGGACCGCCCCGTCGAGCTCCACCTCTCGGGTCTGCACCACCTCGACCACGCCTGCCGCACCGCCCTGGAGAACTGGGCGGAACGGCACAGCGCGACCGGCACCGAGCCGGTGAGGATGACGGGCCCGGAGCCGGAGAAGGTCGCCTCGGCCGCCCGCTGACGCCGCACGGCGATCCGCTGCCGCCGCACGGCCCCACCAGGCGGGCGGCGGCCCTCGCGGGCCGTCCCCGCCCCGGCGCCCCGGTCCCCGCGACCGGGGCGCCCCCCGTGTTCGGCCCCCGGCGAACGACAGTCGCCCCAGCCGTCGCCCGAGGCATATCGTGGTATTCGCGTGGATATGCCACGACTCCGCGGACGCACGACGACCCGGGAGAGGCCGGGGGCGGTCGTCACGGTCGACTCAAAGGGGCGGTCGTCATGGGCGAAGCACTCATCGCGGCAGCCGCGGCCCTCGCCGCCGGCGGCGCCGTCTATGTCGCGGCGGCGGCCCGCGTCATCAAACAGTACGAACGCGGCGTGGTCTTCCGCCTCGGCCGTCTGCTCGGGGCGCCCAGACCGCCCGGTTTCACCATGGTCGTCCCGTTCGTCGACCGTATCCGCAAGGTGAACATGCAGATCGTGACGATGCCGGTGCCCGCCCAGGAGGGCATCACCCGCGACAACGTGACGGTCCGCGTGGACGCGGTCGTGTACTTCAAGGTCGTCGACCCGGCCGGCGCGGTCGTACAGGTGGAGGACTACCGTTTCGCCGTCTCCCAGATGGCGCAGACGTCCCTCCGTTCGATCATCGGCAAGAGCGACCTCGACGACCTCCTCTCCAACCGCGAGAAGCTCAACCAGGGCCTGGAGCTGATGATCGACAGCCCGGCCGTGGAGTGGGGCGTCACCATCGACCGCGTGGAGATCAAGGACGTGTCCCTCCCCGACACGATGAAGCGCTCCATGGCCCGCCAGGCCGAGGCCGACCGCGAACGCCGGGCGCGCATCATCAACGCGGACGCGGAGCTACAGGCGTCGAAGAAGCTGGCGGAAGCGGCGCACCAGATGGCCGAGGCGCCCTCGGCGCTCCAGCTGCGCCTGCTCCAGACGGTGATGGCGGTGGCCGCGGAGAAGAACTCGACCCTGGTCCTCCCCATCCCGGTGGAGCTGTTGCGCTTCCTGGAACGCGGCCAGTCGGAAGAGGAGACCACCCCCGGGCGCCGACCCCGCCCGGACCGGACCACGCCGGCCGAGGAACCACCCGGCTCGGCCGCCCCCGCCGGGCTCCCGGACTCCGCCGGACCGGCCGCCCCTCCCGAACTCACCGACCCGCCCGGTTCAGCGGCCGCGCTTCCGCCCCGCCGGGCTGCGGACGCCCCACCGGTAGCCCCCCACTTCCCACCCGTCACACCGGACAACCCCACGCCGACCGAGTGATACCTACGGAACACCTTCTACGCGCGTGGTTCACGCGGCCGTACCCCCGTGATACACACAGGCGGGTCACATCCTGTCCGCCAACAGGAAGGTTGTCCCGTGTCAGTGACTCGACGTCAGGCCCTCGCCCGTACCGGTGCCCTGGGAGCGGGCATCGCGTTCACCGGAGCCCTGTCCGAACTCTTCGCGGGCACAGCGGCCGCGCAGAGCGACCTCGGCCACACCGGCTACGGCCCGCTGATCCCCGACCCGAACGGCCTGCTCGACCTGCCGAAAGGTTTCCGCTATCAGGTCCTCTCCCGCGAGGGCGACCAGCTCCGCTCCGGTGAGGGCCGCGTCCCCACCAACCACGACGGCATGTCCGCCTTCGCCGGCAGACACGGCCGCGTCCACCTGGTCCGCAACCACGAGAACCGCCACACCGGCCGTATCCCGGTCCCCACCGTCGAGGGCCTCACCTACGACCCGGCAGGCAAGGGCGGCTGTACGGCGCTGACCCTGGACGCCCGCGGCAACGTCCTGGCCGAACGCGTCGCCATCGCCGGCACCGCCGTCAACTGCGCGGGCGGTCCGACTCCCTGGGGCACCTGGCTGACCTGCGAGGAGACCGAGGACAGGGCCGGCACCAACGGCTACACCAAGGACCACGGCTTCATCTTCGAGGTCGACCCGGCCGACCCGCACCGCTCCGGCGCCGTCCCGCTCACGGCGATGGGCCGCTTCCAGCACGAGGCGATCGCCGTCGACCCGAGGCGCGGCGTCGTCTACGAGACGGAGGACGCCTTCGAGCGGCCCTTCGGCCTTTTCTACCGCTTCCTCCCCGACCGGCCGCAGGGGGGCCTGGGCTCCCTGCGCGCGGGCGGCCGTCTGCAGGCGATGCGGGTACCGGGGGTCCCCGACCTGTCCTCCATCCAGGAGACGGGCGCCTGCTTCGAGAAGATCGAATGGGTGGACGTCCCGGACCCGCTGGCCACCACGACGGCCATCCGCCACCAGGACTTCGGCCCCAAGGGCATCACCCACGCCCAGAAGCTGGAGGGCTGCTACTGGGGCGGCCGCTGCGTCTACTTCGTCTCGTCCTTCGCCCGCAGCGCGGACGGCTCGGCCGCCGACCACTACGGCCAGATCTGGCGCTACGACCCCGACCACCGCACCCTCACCCTGGTGATCGTCTTCGGCCCCGACACCGACGTCCAACTGCCCGGCGAGTCCCCCGACAACATCTGCCTGGCACCCAGCGGCGGCCTCATGGTCTGCGAGGACGGCAACGGCACCCAGCACGTGTACGGCGTCACCCGCCACGGCGACGTCTACGCCATGGCCCGCAACGCCCAGAACATCGGCACCCCCACCGAACCCGAGTGGGGCGAGTTCGCGGGCGTCACGTTCTCCCCCGACGGGCGCACGATGTACGTCAACTGCTACACGCCGGGCACGACGTTCGCGGTGACGGGGCCGTGGCGCCGTACGTGAGGTGACGGGTCGTACGCGACCCGGAAGGGGGCGGGCGTCTGCGGGTGCCCGCCCCCTCTCGCGCATCGATGGACCCGAATCCGCAGGTCCGTGCTCCCCGCGTAGATTTTTCTGTCCTTCCCCGGAGGATCCTTTGACGCCGTTCTGACCCGTTCCGGGTTCACTGGCCGCGACCGCTTCCCCCCAGCGGAACGACAGCTCATGACGCGGGCGGCACCGTGACGCCCGCTCGACAGGGACCGGTGAACGAACCTCATGGACACGCCCCCCACCCCGGTGTCCAGCGGCGACGGGACGACACGTGTCCTCGTCGCCCACCCGACCCCGTCGCAGGCGCTCGGCCTGTTCCGGCACCTGCGCGCGGCGGGGATGAGCGTCGCGCTCCCACGGGGCGGTGCGGGCGCCCTGTCACTGCGGCAGCTACGGGAGCAGGCGCCCGATGTGGCGCTGCTGGCGGTCGGCTCGTCCGGCACCTCCTGGGACGCCCTCCTCCTGGCCCGCGCCCTGCGCCGGGAGCCGCACCGCCCCGCCATCCTCTTCCTCACCGACGGCACCTGCCGGCCGGAGGAGCTGAGCCTGGCCGACGACTACGTCCACGAGGGCTGCCGCCCGGCCGAACTCGCCTTACGTGTGCGGGTGCTGATGACCAGACGCCGCACCCCCGACCTCGCTGCGGCGGCCTCCCGGCTCCCCGCCTCCCCGCCCGCCACCGGCCCGGTGCTGCACGTGCTCCCGGAGAGCAGGCGCGTCCTCCTGCGCGGACGCGATGTGCCGCTCACGATGACGGAGTTCGACATCCTGCACGTCCTCGCGGTCCGCGCGGGCGAGGTGGTCCGCAAGGAGGAGATCCTCGACCGGGTCTGGCGCCACGACTTCGACGCCGGCTCCAACGTGGTCGAGTCCCACATCTGCACCCTGCGCCGCAAACTGGCGGACACCCGCCGCACCCTGATCAGCACCGTACGAGGCATCGGCTACCGCCTGACCGCGCCCGACACCCTCGACCCGACCTCAGGTCAACCGTCCGGCGTCACCGGACACCCGGGCCGCGACCGGTCGGCCATCCCGAGTTCCCCGCGTCCCGGCTCCGCTCCGCTCGGCCGGCCGGGTGACTTCCGAGGCGGATTCCGGGTGGATGAGCGGGTGATCGGATGAGTGGCGAGTGCGGGGTGTTTACGTTCGTGTCGTGATCATTCCTGTGCGAAGTGTCAGGGTGCTCTGTGCGCTCGGGGCGCTCGGGGTCGCCCTGACCGCCTGTGGGGGGCCGCGGGCCTCCTCCCGAGTGGTCACCGCCACGGCCACGGGGGCGGCTCAGCGCCCGGTCGTGGCGTCCCGGCCTCCCACACTCGCTCCCGGGCCGGCCGGCCTCGCGCCGGTGTTCGAGCACGGGCCCCGGAACCGGGGCGAGAAGGCGGTCGCGCTCACCTTCGACGCGGACATGAGCGAGGAGCAGGGGGCTCGGGCCGCCGAGGGCGCCCGGTTCGACAATCCCCGGCTCATCGCGACGCTTCGCCGGCTGGAGGTGCCGGCGACCGTGTTCATGACCGGGCGGTGGGCCGAGGAGTACCCGATCCAGGCCCGCTCGATCGGACGGGACCCGCTCTTCGAGGTGGCGAACCACTCATACGGTCACCAGGCCTTCAGCGCCGACTGCCATGGCCTGCCCACCCTGGAGGCGGGCCGTGTGGCGGCCGACGTCGAGCGGGCGTACACCGCGTTCCGCGAGGCCGGGGTGGCGGACCCGATGCCGTACTTCCGCTTCCCGGGCGGCTGCTACGACCGCCGTGCCCTGCGCGCGCTCAGCTCGTCCGGGGTCACGGCCGTGCAGTGGGACGTCGCCGGCGGGGACGTCGCGGCCACGGATCCGGCGGTGGTCGCCCGAGGCGTGCTGGAGCGCGTGCGGCCCGGGTCCGTCGTCGTCCTGCACTGCGTGAGGAGCGCCGCGCCCGTCACGGAGCGGGCGGTGCGGATGATCGTGCCCGCGCTGCGGGAGCGTGGATTCCGACTGGTGAAGGTGTCGGAACTGGTCGGGGCGGCCGCCGCCGCCACGTCGTGAGTCCCGTACGCGGGGCGTTTCCTCCGCGCCGTCCTACGCTGGACGCATGAGCGAGTACCGCGGCACCGAGGCGACGACCACGGGTGCGGCTCCGGCGTCGGCCACGGAGACGGTGGAACAGGCTCGCGTCGCCGCCGGTCCGCCGTTCGCCGCCTGTGTCCTGTGCCAGGAACCGACCGAGTATCCCGAGTCCCACAGGGGGATCACCCTGTGCCCCGTGTGCGAGTGGCGCGAGGCCGAGCGCACGGCTTGTTCGGGCTGAGCACGGATCACTTCTCGGCCGGCCGCTGACGTGGGGTGCCCGCCTACGGCGCGACGATCTTCCGTTCGTCGACCCGGAGAACGCGGAGTGTCCACAGCCCGTACAGGGCCAGCAGCGGCTTGACGACGATCCACTCACCGGGGCGGTAGTCCTCGGCGCGCACCAGCCGCTCCGCGAGATCGGGGCGCTGCCGCCGCAGGTACGCGCGGGCCTTGAGCGCGTGAGCCGGCTGGGAGGCGATCTTGATGTGGTCCACGCCTTCGAGCAGGGGGACGACGTTCGTGATGTTCTCCCACGTCGTCGTGGACCGGTCCTCCAGGATCACCGTGCCGTCGTACCCGAGCACCGACCTCGCGTAGTCGGCCATCAGCCGGGCCTCCGTGGTGCCGGCGCCGGTCGGGCCGCCGCTGAAGATCAGGCAGGTCTCCCGCGCACCGTCAGCGGCGACGGAGCGGATTCCCGCCCGGACTCGCCATCGGTTGATCAGGTTCACGGTCGCCCGGGGATTGCGGTACCCGAGCACCACCACGGCCATCGAACCGCCCCCGCCGTCCTTCACGAGAACCCGGGACCAACGCCAGTTCACCCACTCGCCCCAGGCCAGGGCCGCGACCCCGGCCATCGCCAGTCCTGTCCTTCGCCGCATG
Organism: Streptomyces sp. MA5143a; assembly: GCF_900290235.1. Classification (GTDB taxonomy): domain Bacteria; phylum Actinomycetota; class Actinomycetes; order Streptomycetales; family Streptomycetaceae; genus Streptomyces. Next base: position 18,667 of record NZ_OLMK01000006.1, on the reverse strand, counting down.
CGGCGACTCTAGGGCCTGTCGCACCCGCGTAGCCCGCCGCTGCGCCGGATGAATGGTGGTCGCGAGGTCGCGCCACGCGCCACCCGTCGCCCGCGCCCGCGCCCGCGCCCGCAGCACAACGCCTGCTACGAGACGGCCCCGGGCCCAGGGCCTCTCAGGCCCTCCGTGTCGTCAGCGCGCACGCCAGTGCCGTCGCGGCCGCCGCGCAGAGGGCCGCCGCGAGGACCGGCAGGGCGGGGACCGGGATCGCGCCGCGCTGGGAGCCGTCGACCAGGGCCGTGATCGCCGCCCTCGCCGGGGAGCCCACGACCACCAGCGCCAGGAGCGCGCCGAGGAGCAGGGCCGGCACGGCTCGGCCGGGTGAACGGAGCAGGGGCCAGTTCGTGAGGGCGCCGACGGCCGTGCCGAGAAGGGCGCAGGCGAGGGTCGCGAGGAGACCCGCGGCACCCGCGGGGAGCGGTGCGACCCGGATGTCGTGGGCCGTGCTGGTGGGGGCGCTGATGATCGTGACGATCACCGTGGCCGCGGTGCCGAGCACACCGGCCGCCGCGAGCGCGACCAGGACGCAGGCCAGATGGGCGCGGCCCGGTCCGGCCGCCGCGCCCGTACAACTACGGGCGGCGGGCGGCTCGTTGGTCGCGCAGATCCGCACCAGCCAGGCGGCGACGGGCAGGAGCGCGGCCGCCGTGTAACCGAGCGAGTCGAGCACCGGCTGCCCGCTCTGCACGCCGATGCCGAGGAACGCGGCGTAGAGGATGACCGGCGGCAGCCAGCGCTGGGAGCGGACGAGGAGGGCGGCCTGGTAACGGAGAAGGGCGGTCATCAGGAGTGCTCCACTTCCAGCGCGGTCGGCGCGACGTCCGGGTCCGGATCGTCCACGTTTCCCACGCTGACCACGTGCCAGGGTGGCCGGGATCCCAGTAAGACCCGCAGCAGCGTGTCCGACTGGGGCCCGGGGACGGTGAACCGGTGTGCTCCGGAGCCGGTTTCCTCGACCGAGACCGCCAACTTCCCCGCCTCCGGGGGCACCGGGGAGCCCGGGCGGCCTCTCGCCTCGACAAGCACGCACGGGCCGGTGACAGCCGTCGCCGGTGCCTCGGCCCCCTCGCCCGCGCCGAGTTCCAGGGCGCCCCCGACCACCGTGTACGTCGCGTCCGGCATCCCGGCCAGGCGCCGGGGGTCGTGGTCGACGAACACCACGGCGGACCCGGCGGCCGCGCGCTCGACGACCACGCGCTCCAATTCGTCGCGGGCCTCGGCGTCCAGGCCGGTCCACGCCTCGTCCAGGACGAGCAACTCCGGGTCGGCGAGCAGGGCCTGGGCGACCGCTACCTTCTGGCTGCTGCCCTTGGAGAGCTGGGCCATCGGCGTACGGGCGTACTCGGCGGCGCCGAAGCGCTCCAGCCACTCGTCGGCGGCGCGGACGGCGACCGGACGGTCCAGACCGTGTACGGCGCCGAGGTGCGTGAGGTACTCGGCGGCGGTGAACGGCAGGGCCGCGGGGAAGCGTTCCGGGACGTACGCCGTGCGCGGGCGGCCCGTGAGCCGGCCCTCGGTCGGCGCGTCGATCCCGGCGAGGACGCGGAGCAGGGTCGACTTGCCGGTGCCGTTCGCGCCCAGCACCCGGATCAGTGTGCCGGGGGTGACGGTCAGGTCGACGCCGCGCAGGACCCAGGGGCCGCGGAACCCGTACCGGCGCCCCACGCCCTCCAGGCTCAGCAGGGGGTCCGCGCCCTCGGGGCTCAGCGGTGACTCACGTTCCATGCGGACCATCCTCGTACACGTGTCCGGCCGAGAGGGGAGAAGACCCGATCTTCCCGCCCGGGGACGCCAGGGATCCTTCGACGCCGCCCCCGTCGCCCCGCGTACCGCGCGCTGCCCGACCGCCCCGCGCGGGCCACGCGCCGCGCCGCGCTGCCTTCTCCCGGCGCGGGCCACGCGCCGCGCTGCCTTCCCCCGGATCAGGCCACGCCGCCCTCTCCCCACCGAGCCCACCCCGCTCCCGTTCCCCACGGGGGCGGCCGGAGCGGGGTGGGCCGCTGGCAGACTGGGGACGTGACCACCAGCGACCCGTTCTCCACCCCTGCCCCGGCTGCCGCCCTCGATCCGGCCTCCCTCCCCGTGCCTGCCCACGCCCCGGCGTCGGCCGAGGCCCCGGATGCCGCCGCGTCTCCCGCCCCGGGAGTGGGCGAGGGCGCCGACCCGGCTGCCTCGCGGGCGTACGCCTCGGCGGCGCGGGACAGCCCCTTCCGGGGCGAGCGGACCGCTCGTGACGAGGCGCCGCAGTTCGTGCTGCCGCTGGTCGTGCGGATCGAGCGGGCCGAGCCGCCGGCGCGCACGGACGCGTTGGAGACGGCCGCGCGTGCCGTGCTGGTGATGCTGAGTGACGAGCGGTCGGTCGGCGCGGGAGAGTGGGCCGAGGCGATGCGGAACTGGCAGGACGCCCGGATCCGCAAGGTGGTCCGGCGGGCGCGCGGCGCGGAGTGGCGGCGGGCCGAGGCGCTGCCCGGCATCACGGTGACGGGCAAGTCGGCCGAGGTGCGGGTCTTCCCGCCCGTACCGCTGGACGGCTGGCCCAGGGAGCTGGCCCGGCTACAGGTGTCCGGCACGGACCTCGACGACCCGGAGCCGCCGGTCGACGCCGATCCCGCCACCCCGGTGCTCTGGCTGAACCCCGAGGTCGCCATGTCGGCGGGCAAGGCCATGGCGCAGGCGGGGCACGGTGCCCAACTCGCCTGGTGGGACCTCTCCGACGAGGACCGCGCCGCTTGGCGCGAGGCCGGGTTCCCGCTCGCCGTCCGCACCGCCGACCCCGCCCGCTGGCCCGGCCTCACCACCTTTGGGCTCCCCCTGGTCCGCGACGCGGGCTTCACGGAGATCGCCCCGGGATCCTGCACGGTGGTCGCGGACCATCCGGCCCTGCGGGGCTGAACCGGGCCGCCGCCGGTCAGTTGTCGAACCACACCACCAGCCTGACGTTCTCCCCGCCGTGCGGACCGGCCGGGGCCCGCATCACCGTCCAGATCGGCTCCCGGTCGTCCGCGCGTAGACTCCCTCCTCCGCCTTGCGGCCGTCGGCCAAAGGGGCCCGCCGCCGAGCCTTTCGGTGACCGCGCGCCGCCGTTGAACAGTTCGACGATCGCGTACGTATCTCCCGGCACTGGCCAAGCAACTGCCCCAACGACCAGTTGGCATTACCCGGGAGGCTCATTTTGCGGCGTATCAATGGCTCGGTCATCGCCAGCCTGGCGCTCGTCGTCACCGTCGGAGCGCTTGCGTTCCCCGTCTGGTCCTACGCCGACCGCTCGGGCACTGCTCAGGCCAACATGGCGGCGGGCACGGTCAACACGCAGTGGGGGCCGCTCACGGCCTCCGACCGTGACCTGATCATCAGGGTGCGGCTGGCGGGGCTGTGGGAACTGCCGGCCGCCGAGCAGGCGATGCAGCGGTCGAAGAGCCCCGCCGTCAAGGAGGCCGCGGACCATCTGATCGTGGGTCACAAGGACCTCGACCAGCGTGTGCGGGCCGTGGCGGAGCAGCTGAACGTCGAACTGCCGAACCAGCCGAACGCCCAGCAGCAGGGCTTCCTGCAGCAGATGTCCAACGCCACCGACGACCAGTACGACCGTGTCTGGGCGAACCTGCTGCGCTCGGCCCACGGCAAGATCTTCCCGGCCATCGGCACGGTGCGGAACATGACCGAGAACACGCTGGTGCGCCAGCTGGCCTCGGACACCAACCAGACCGTGCTCGACCACATCACGATGCTGGAGAAGACCGGCCAGGTCGACTTCGACGCCATCGCCAACGGCACGATCTGACGCCGCCCGCGGTACGTACGTGCCCGTGGCCGTCGGCCCGCCGCCCGAGCGGCGGGGCCCGGTCGGCCCCCACTCCACGCCCAGCACCACTTCAGTCCCCAACGAACAGTTGGTTTCCTCCGGGAGGCACCTTTGCGACGCTCCAAGGGCTCTGTCCTCGTCGCCGTGGCGATCGTCGGCACAGTCAGTGCGGTCGCCTACCCCGTGTTCTACTCGTACCCCAACCGCAACGCGGCCGCCGCCGCGGCCGTGCCCACCGGTGACACGGTGACCACGCAGTGGGGGCCGCTCACCCCCGTGGACCGCGACCTCATCATCCGGGTGCGGCTCGCGGGCCTGTGGGAGCTGCCGGCCGGCCAGCAGGCCCTGGAGCGCAGCGGCAACAAGTCGATCAGGGAGGCCGCGGACCACCTGATCAAGGGGCACACCGACCTGGACAAGCGGTCACGGATCATCGCGGCGAAGCTGGGTGTCGAGCTGCCGAACCAGCCCAACGCCCAGCAGCAGGGCTGGCTGGACGAGATGACCGCCGCCAAGACCGAGGCCGAGTACAACAAGACCTGGGCGAACCTGCTGCGGGCCGCGCACGGCAAGATCTTCCCGGCCATCGCCGCCGTGCGGAACCAGACCCGCAACACCCTGGTCCGCCAGCTGGCCTCCGACGCCAACCAGACCGTGCTCGACCACATCACGATCCTGGAGGCGACCGGGGAGATCGACTTCGCTCAGATCGCCGACAACTCGGTCACCGGTACGGCGAGCCCGACCGGCCCGCCGCCGCCGGTGCCGGGGCAGATCGTGCAGCCCGCGCCCGCCGCGGAGCCGTCGACCAACCCCGATGTGCGGTCGAAGCCGTCGCCGACCACGCCCGGCCTCGTCCCCACCGGCCGCCCCGACCCGGAGGAGCTGAACAAGGACCAGGGCGAACCGCAGGTCCAGTAGCCCGCCGAAAGCTCAAATGTTGCTCTGAAGGTCCCCTTCTCGGGGTTCGGCTCCGGGCGACGGGGCCATGACTCCGTCACGCCGGAACACAGGTCCGCCGTAAGGAGACGAGCACAGGGTCTGGGTGCAGCCGTGACCGAGGAGGGGACGATGGAGCGGATCAGGCAGCTGGGTACGGGAATCGGATGGCGTCCGGAGATCGCGGACGCCGTCGAGCGCATGGCCGGGTCGGCCGGCGGCGTCGACTGGGTCGAGGTCGTCGCGGAGAACGTCTGCCCCGGCCACATCCCCGAGTCGCTGCTGCGGCTGCGCGAGCGGGGCGTCACGGTCGTGCCGCACGGTGTCTCGCTCGGCCTCGGCGGCGCCGACCGCCCCGACGAGGAGCGGCTGCGGAACCTGGCCGAGCGCGCTCAGGCTCTGGGCGCGCCCCTCGTCACCGAGCACATCGCGTTCGTCCGGGCGGGGGGCGCCCTCACCGCGTCGCCGCGGCTGGAGGCCGGGCATCTGCTGCCGGTGCCGCGCACCCGGGACGCCCTGGACGTGCTGTGCGAGAACGTACGGATCGCCCAGGACGCGCTGCCGGTGCCGCTGGCGCTGGAGAACATCGCGGCGCTGATCAACTGGCCGGGCGAGGAGATGACGGAGGGGCAGTTCCTGTACGACCTCGTCGACCGCACCGGGGTCCGGCTCCTGATCGACGTGGCGAACCTCCACACCAACCACGTCAACCGGGGCGAGGACCCCGCGAAGGCGCTGGACGAGCTGCCGGTCGAGGCCATCGCGTACGTCCATGTCGCGGGCGGTTTCGAGCGGGACGGCGTCTGGCACGACAGCCACGCCCACCCCGTCCCCCAGCAGGTCCTCGACGTCCTCGCCGAGCTCGCCTCACGGGTGAGCCCGCCCGGTGTCCTCCTGGAGCGCGACGAGAACTTCCCGGAGCCGGCCGAGCTGGAGCGCGAGCTGGACGCGATCCGGGGGGTGCTGAGGACCGCCGGGGTCCAGGGCGGCGCGCCCGCGCCGGACGAGCCGGCCACGACGCCTGCCACCGCACCGGCCGCGTCGACCGAGTCCACAGCCGGGTCCGGCACAACACCTGCCACTTCCGCCGAGCCGGTCCGCTCCGCAGGGGAGGCGCCCGGTGACGAGGGTGAGCCGGTCGCCCGGCAGCGGCTCGGGCTGGCGCAGGCCGCCCTGTTGTCGGCGCTCGTCGCGGGGACGCCGGTGCCCGAGGGGTTCGACCGGGTGCGGCTCGGGGTGCAGTCCCGGGCGCTCGCGGCGAAGCGGGCGGACGTCGTGGGCAAGGTCGCGCCGGAGCTGCCGGTGATCCTGGGCACGTCGTACCGGCCGGCGTTCGTGGCGTACGCGCAGGGCCAGCCGATGACCGACGGCTACCGGCGCGACGCGCTGTCCTTCGCCGAGCATCTGCTGCTGGGCGACCGGGTCGAGGACGCGGGCACCCGGCGTGCGCTGCGCGAATGGTGGCTGGAGCGCTCCGGCCCGGCACCCCTGTCCCGGCGCCCGACGGCACGGCTGGCCCGTGCGACCCGCAGGGTGCTGCTGCGCCGTTGACCGCCGTGCGCCCCCACGCCGCCCCGCTCCCGGAAGCGAGGCGGCCTCTCGCGCGCCCCCGGTGTGCTGCGATTAACAAACCCATGTCCTGCACACGGGTTTCACGCCCCATTCACTCCGCTTTCACCTGACCTGTCCAGCATCCCGGACATCCCATCCGGGGCGATTTGTACCGTCCTCAACCCTTCCTCCTCGTACGGCAGTTGGTGCGGACCGAGCAGTAACATGCCGTTCCGTAGGCCAATCCGCACCCGAAACGCACCTGCGTGCGGTGCCGCGAGCAGGAGGCACCATGCGATCCGACCGACGCAGCAGAGGACTGCTCAATGGAACAGGGCTCATCGTCGCCGGGCTGACGGCGACGCTCCTGGCACTGATCTTCCCGATCTGGTCGTACAGCGACCGCTCGGGCACCGGCGTCGACACGCTCAACGCGTCCACCGTGACGACGCGGTACGGCGCACTGTCCGGGCTGGACCGGGAGTTCATCACCAAGGTCCGGCTGGCGGGACTGTGGGAACTGCCCGCCGGACAGCAGGCCCAGACCAAGGGCACCACCAAGGCCGTACGGACGGCAGGCGAGCACCTCATCGCGGGGCACACCTTCCTCGACGCCCGGGTCCGCAATGTCGCCGCCCGGCTCGGGCTGGCCCTGCCCAACCAGCCGAACGACCAGCAGAAGGCCTGGCTCAGCACGCTGGACGCGGCACGGGGCGAGCAGTACGACCGGGAGTTCGCGAACATCCTGCGGACGGCCCACGGCAAGGTGTTCTCCGTCGTCGCCCAGGTCCGCGCCACCACCCGCAACTCGCTGGTCCGCGACCTCGCCGACGACGCCAACACCACCGTCCTCGACCACATCAAGGTCCTGGAAGCCACCGGGCTCGTCGACTACGACGCGATCGCCCGGGACGCGGCTGCCGCGAGCCCCCCGCCCATCACCAACTCCCCGGCCCCGCCGGGCCCGCTGAACGACCCCGGCTCCCCGATCCCGGTGACCCCCTCCCCGACGACCGCCCCCTCCGAGCGCTACTCCCTCCCCCCGGCGGCGACGGGCCCGCGCGAGGAGGACGAGGACTAGTGCTGTGACCGGACCGCGACACCGGCGGTCGGTGCTTTACATCACCCCCTTCCGAACGAAACATCCCTTTTGTTGCTGTCGTGCTTCGGAGGGATACGCGATGCGAGCTGCCGTGCTCTACGGGACGGTCGGGGCGGTGCTGCTGAGCGGTGTCGCCGCCGCGCCGGCGGCGGGCGGGACGACCGCGGTCGTGGGGGTGGAGGTCGCGGCCCGGCGGGCGGCGGAGGAGGGCATCCGGTTCGGGCAGTGCCCGGCGGAGGAGGGGCTGCCGGACGGACTGCGGTGCGGGACGGTGAAGGTGCCGCTCGACTACACCCGGCCCTTCGGCAGACAGATCTCCCTCACGGTCAGCCGCGTCGAGGCCCGGGGCAAGGTCCCCCGGCAGGGGGCGCTCGTGTTCAACCCCGGTGGGCCCGGCGGCTCCGGGATGTACTTCCCGCTCATCGGGTTCCTGCCGCAGTGGAAGCGGATCGCGGCGGCCTACGACCTCGTCGGGTACGCGCCGCGCGGCGTCGGGCGGTCGGCGCCGCTGTCCTGCCTGGCCCCGAAGCGGCTGTACCAGGGCCCCTCCCCCGCGCCGGCGCACCCCACGGCGGCGTACAAGAAGCAGCGGATCGCGGGGGCGAAGGCGTACGCGCGCGGGTGCGCCCGGCGGGCCGGGAGCGCGCTGCGGCACTACCACTCTCTGAACAACGCCCGCGACCTCGACGTGCTGCGCGCCGCGCTCGGCGAGCACCGGCTGACGTTCATGGGGGCGTCGTACGGCACCTACTTCGGGGCGCTGTACGCGACGCTGTTCCCCTCGCGGGTGCGCCGTATGGTCTTCGACTCGGCGGTGAACCCGGACCCCGAGCGGATCTGGTACCGCAACAACCTCGACCAGTCGGCGGCGTTCGAGGGGCGCTGGGCGGACTTCCGGCGGTGGGTCGCCAAGCACCACAAGGTGTACCAACTGGGCAACACCGCGCAGAAGGTGCTGCGCAGCTACGAACGCGCCGCCGCCCGCCTGGCCGCTCGGCCGGCCGGCGGGAAGGTGGGTCCGGGGCAGCTGCGGAGCACGTTCCTCCAGGCCGCGTACTACGACGACTACTGGCCGCAGCGCGCGCTCGCGCTCTCCGCGTATCTGCGGGGGGACGCGAAACCGCTGATCCAGCTGGCCGGGCCGTACCCGGAGGCGGCCGTCGAGCAGGAGAACGCGAACGCGGTGTACACGGCCGTCGAGTGCAACGACGGGCCCTGGCCGACGGACTTCCGGGTCTGGGACCGGGACAACACCCGGCTCGCCCGGACGGCACCCTTCGAGACCTGGGACAACGTGTGGGCCAACCTGCCGTGCGCGTACTGGCCGGCGCCCCGGCAGCGTCCCCTGGATGTGCGCACCGGGCCCGGTGAGCTGCCGCCGACGCTGATCCTCGCGGCGGAGCGGGACGCGGCCGCGCCGTACGAGGGGGCGATCGTGTTGCACCGGCGGCTGTCGGGTTCCGTGCTGGTGACCGAGCGGGACGCCGGGAGCCACGGTGTCGCGGGCGGCCCCAACGCGTGCGTCAACGCGTATCTGGAGGCGTATCTGCTGGAGGGCCGGGCGCCCGACCGGCGGGCGGCCTGCGCGGGGCGCCCGGAACCGAAACCCGGCTCCGCGCGGTCGGCGAGCGCACCGTCCGCCGACCGGCCGGCCGCGGGGCTCCCCGCGCCCCTCACGGGGCGCGGGTAGACGGTTACGCCAGGCCCTCGACCAGTTCCGCGACCGACTTCCGTCGGCCGGTGTAGAACGGGACCTCCTCGCGGACGTGCATCCGGGCCTCGGAGGCACGCAGGTGGCGCATGAGGTCGACGATGCGGTAGAGCTCGTTGGCCTCGAACGCCAGGATCCACTCGTAGTCACCCAGCGAGAAGGAGGCGACCGTGTTGGCGCGGACGTCGGGGAAGCCGCGCGCCATCTTGCCGTGGTCGGCGAGCATCCGGCGGCGGTCCTCGTCGGGCAGCAGGTACCAGTCGTAGGAGCGCACGAACGGGTACACGCTGACGTAGTCCCGGGGCGTCTCGTCGGCGAGGAACGCCGGGATGTGCGAGCGGTTGAACTCGGCGGGGCGGTGCAGCGCCATGTTCGACCACACCGGGGTGAGCGCGCGGCCCAGCCGGGTGCGGCGGAAGAGGTTGTACGCCTCCTGGAGCTGGTCGCTGGTCTCCGCGTGCCACCAGATCATGAGGTCGGCGTCGGCGCGCAGGCCCGACAGGTCGTACGTGCCGCGCACGGTGACGTCCTTCGCGGCGAGCTGGTCGAACAGCTCCTGGACCTCGTCGGCGTAGCCGGTACGGTCCTCCGGGAGCACGTCCTTCAGCTGGAAGACGGACCACAGCGTGTAACGGATGACCTCGTTGAGGTCCTTGGCCAGCTTGCCCTTGTTGGGGACGCGGCCGGACTCGGTGGTGGGGGCGTCGTCGCTCATGGAACTCATTCTCCCGCTCCGCCGTGCAGGCTCTGCACCGGGTTGGCCGTGAGGTCCTGCACAGCGCGCAGGTCACCGTGGATCTGGTCGACGGCGGCGGTCGCGCTCGCGACGCAGGCCGGGACGCCGACACCGTCGTACGCCGCGCCGCAGACGGCGAGGCCGGGCAGCTTGCCGAGGTGCTCCCGGATGCGGGCCACGCGCGCGTGGTGGCCGACCGGGTACTGGGGCAGGCCGTCGTCCCAGCGGGTGACGCGGGTCTCGACGGGGTCGGCGATCAGGCCGGTGGCCTCGCGCAGGTCGTGGCGGGAGACGTCGACGAGGTGGGCGTCCTCGTGCTCCAGGATCTCCGTCTCGCCGTGGCGGCCCACGGAGGTGCGCAGGATCAGCAGATCGGGGTTCTGCTCGGCGATCCAGCCCCACTTCTGGGAGGCGAAGGTGGACGCCTTGATGGTGCGCCCGTCGACCGGCGGCACCAGGAAGCCGCTGCCCTCGGGGAGGGAGACGTCGGCGCGGCGGTAGGCGAGGGTGACGAGGGCCATCGAGGCGTACTCGACACCGGCGAGTTCGGCGGCGGCCTCGGGGGCCTCGGCGCGCAGCAGGTCCGCGGCGACGGGGGCGGGGGCCGCGACGACGACGGCGTCGGCGTGCAGCACCCGGTCGCCGGTGGTGACGCGCCAGCCGCCGGTGCTCTCGCGGCGCAGCTCGGTGACGGGGCTGCGGGTGAGGATCTCGGCGCCACGGGCCCGCACCGACTCCGCGACGGCGAGCGGCAGTTGTCCCACGCCGCCCTCGATGCCCATGAACACGGGGCCGGTCTGCTGCGCGGCGGCCGCGCGGGCCTGGATGTCGCGGACGGCCTCGGTGAGGGAGGTGTGGGTCCGGGCGGCCTGGTAGAGCTGCGGGACGGCCGAGCGCATGGAGATGCGGTACGCGTCGCCCGCGTAGACGCCGCCGAGCAGCGGCTCCACCAGGCGGTCCACGACCTCCCTGCCGACGCGGGCCGCCACGTACTCCCCCACCGCCACGTCGTCGCCGACCTCCGTGCGGGGGAGGTCCGCGTCGCGCTCGATACGGGCGAGGCCCTCGTCGGACAGCACCCCGGAGAGCGCGGACGCGGTGCCGGGGACGCCCATGACGTGGCCCTTCGGCATGGGGCGCAGCGCGCCCCGGGTCCACAGGGAAGCGGTGGCGGTGGCGGGCGGCTGGAGCCGGTCGGCGAGTCCGACCTCCCGGGCGAGGGCGACCGCCTCGGGGCGGCGCGCGAGCAGGGACTCGGCGCCGAGGTCGACCCGCGCGCCCGCGATCTCGCCCGGCAGCAGCTTGCCGCCGACCCGGTCCGAGGCCTCCAGGACGGTCACCCCGGCGCCTCTTTCCAGCAGTCCGTGCGCGGCGGCCAGCCCCGCGATCCCGGCTCCGACGACGACGACATGTCCGGCTTCCGGACGTGATCCGCTCATGGGTCCACCTTCTCAGACGTCCCGGACGCCCCTGGTAGGGCCGTGTGGCCCCGCCGAGTCCCGACCGTGACCGCTTCGGGACCACAGTGCGCCAACGTTCCGGGGCCCTGCGGCGTCGAAGGAGCGTCATCAGGAAGCCGGACACGACTCCCGGGGGTACGCCGCCATGGCTCAGACACACGTACGACGGTCCCGACGGCCCGCAGGGGCCCTCGCCGCCCTGTTCCTCGCCGCCGCGTTGGCGCTCACCGGGTGCGGCGCCCGTGACGACGGTTCGGACGGCGCGACGACCTCCGACAGCAAGTCCGACGCCGCCGCCCGGCAGGAGGGGGCGGCGGCCGCCGAGAGCGGCGTGGACACCGGGAGCGGCGGCTCGACAGAGAACCAGTCCGCCGACACCCCGACGAAGCTGCCGAGCCATGTCATCCGTACCGCGAGCCTGACCGTGCGGGTGAAGGACGTACCGAAGGCGCTGGACGAGGCCCGGACGGTCACCGAGAACGCGGGCGGGTTCGTGGGCGACGAGTCCACGACCCGCGACGACAAGGGCCGCGAGCGCACGCGGGTGGTGCTGCGGGTGCCCGCCGAGAAGTACGAGGAGGTCCTCACCGCGCTGGCGGGCACCGGCAGGTTGATCGAGCGCAAGGCCAAGGCGGAGGACGTCACCGAGCAGGTCGTGGACGTGGAGAGCCGCATCAGGACGCAGCGGGCGAGTGTGGCCCGTATCCGCGAGTTGATGGACCGGGCCACCAAGATCAGCGATGTGGTCACGCTGGAGGGGGAGTTGAGCACGCGCCAGGCGGACCTGGAGTCGCTGCTCGCCCGGCAGAAGTCCCTGAAGGACCGCACGAGCCTCGCGACCGTCAAGCTGTCGCTGTCGGAGACCGCCGTGAAGAAGGCCGACAAGGAGGACGACGAGCCGGGGTTCGTCGACGCGCTGGCGGGCGGCTGGAACGCGTTCGTCGCGGTGTTCCGCTGGCTCGGTATGGCGCTCGCCGCGATCCTGCCGTTCGCGGCGGCCACGGCCCTCTTCCTGCTGCTGTGGTTCCGCTTCTTCGGCCGTTCGCGGCGCCCCGCCCCGGCCGCCCCGGCCGCCGAGCCGGAGGGCGGCGACGAGAGCTGAAATGCGGGGCGGTCGTAGCGTGTTCCCATGAACATGAGCCGTACGGAACGTTCGAGGGAACGCCTGGTCGTCGTCGGGGGCGACGCGGCGGGCATGTCCGCCGCGTCGCAGGCGCGCAGGCTGCGAGGGCCCGACGAGTTGGAGATCGTGGCGTTCGAGCGGAGCCACTTCACCTCGTACTCGGCGTGCGGCATCCCGTACTGGGTCGGCGGCGACGTCCCCGAGCGGGACCGGCTCATCGCCCGCTCGCCCGAGGAGCACCGGGCCCGCGACATCGAGCTCCGGATGCGCACGGAGGTCGTGGAGATCGACGTCGAGGGCAGGCGCGTCCGCGCACGTGAGCTGGACACCGGCGACGCGTACTGGACTCCGTACGACAAGCTGGTGATCGCGACCGGGGCCCGCCCGGTCCGCCCGGACCTGCCCGGCGTCGACGCTCCCGGCGTGCACGGGGTGCAGAACCTGGACGACGGGCAGGCCCTCCTCGACACGTTGGCCGCCACCGAGGGCCGCCGCGCGGTGGTCGTCGGCGCCGGCTACATCGGCGTGGAGATGGCGGAGTCGCTCATCAACCTGGGGTACGAGGTCACGGTCGTCAACCGCGGCAAGGAGCCGATGTCGACGCTGGACCCGGACATGGGCCGCCTGGTCCACCGGGCCATGGAGGGCATGGGCATCACCATGGTCGACGACGCGGAGGTCACCAAGTTCCTCACGGGCGACGACGGCAGGGTCCGCGCGGTCGCCACGGACGACGCCGAGTACCCGGCGGACGTGGTGGTCCTCGGTATCGGGGTGCGTCCCGAGACGGGGCTGGCGAGGGCGGCGGGTCTGCCCGTCGGCGACCACGGCGGCCTGCTGACCGATCTGTCGATGCGGGTCCGCGGCCACGACGACATCTGGGCGGGCGGCGACTGTGTGGAGGTCCTCGACCTGGTCTCCGGCCGTGAACGGCACATCCCGCTGGGCACCCACGCCAACAAGCACGGGCAGGTCATCGGCGCGAACGTCGGCGGCGGCTACGCCACGTTCCCCGGCGTCGTCGGCACCGCCGTCAGCAAGGTCTGCGACCTGGAGATCGCCCGCACGGGCCTGCGCGAGAAGGACGCCCGCCGCGCGGGCCTCCAGTTCGTGGCCGTCACCATCGAGTCGACGAGCCGCGCCGGCTACTACCCGGGCGCCGCCCCCATGACGGTCAAGATGCTCGCCGAACGCCGCACGGGCCGTCTCCTCGGCGTGCAGATCGTCGGCCGGGAGGGCGCGGGCAAACGCGTCGACATCGCCGCCGTGGCCCTGACGGCGGGCATGACGGTCGAACAGATGACAGCCCTGGACCTGGGCTACGCCCCGCCCTTCTCGCCGGTCTGGGACCCGGTTCTGGTGGCGGCGAGAAAGGCGGTGACGGCGGTGCGGTCGGGCTCCTAGGGGCTGTTGGACGCGCGGGAAACCGCGCACAGCCGGGTCAGACGGCCGACGAGTTCCCGCTGAGCCGGTCGATGGCCTGCATCGCCTGGTCCGCGCCCGGCCGCGACGGCAGCGACGACACGGACGCGGAGGACGTAACGGCGGCGGGGGCCGTGGGCGGCGTCGCCGGCTTGGCGTGCGCCGCGGTCGCCCGCACCGACCGCAGCCGGTGACTCACCGCCTCGTCCAGCGTCACCGGCCGCTGCATGCGCGCGGACAGCCGCCCGGCCTCCTGGCCGAGCGCGGCCACGTCTTCCCAGGTCAGCTTCACCACCAGGGACAGTTCCGCCTCACCGTCGGGGGTGGCGTGCATCGAAGGAGTGACTCGGTCGTTCATCGCCTGTTCCTCACGTAGATCCGCGGTTGAGGACACATACGCACCACCATGCACGAGCGTTCACATGTCCGGCAGCCGTACGGGCCCGCGCCGACCAGGCTCGGTTCCGGCCCCGTATCGCGGGCACACGATCCTTGTGGTCATCCCCGTGCACGACGTGAACCCCGTTCGCGGCACGCCCTACGTGACGTACGCACTGATCGCCGCGAACGTCCTCGTCTTCCTCTTCATGCCCGGCCTCGCCGGTTCGACGGCCGGTGACAGCGGTACTGCCCAGCTGTGCCATCTCCAGGCGTTCGTCGAGCAGTACGCCGCGGTTCCGCGGGAGTTGATTCACCATCAGCTGCCGCGGCTGGTGCCCACGGGCGCGGTCGACCCCCGCACGGGCGGCTGTCTCCTGGGCGCTCCGGACTACGTCAAGTCGCCCGCGTCGTCCGTCCTCACCTCGCTGTTCCTGCACGGCGGCTGGCTGCACCTGCTCGGCAACCTGCTGTTCCTGCTGATCTTCGGCAACAACGTCGAGGACCGGCTGGGGCACATCCGGTTCCTCCTCTTCTACGTCGCCTGCGGCTACGCGGCGACCTACGCCTTCGCCTACCTCAACGACGCCTCGGCGGACCCGCTGATCGGCGCGTCCGGAGCGATCGCCGGGGTGCTGGGCGCCTATCTCGTCCTGTATCCGAGGGTCAGGGTCTGGATCCTCGTGCCCTTGTTGTTCTTCCTGCCGCTGCGCCTGCCGGCCTGGATCGTGCTCGGCTTCTGGTTCGGGCTCCAGGCGGTCTACTCGTCCGGGGAGGGCGTCTTCGGCCTGGGCACCGTGGCGTACGCGGCGCACATCGTCGGCTTCCTCGCGGGCATGCTGATCGTCTGGCCGCTGCGCGCCGGGACCACGCCGCCGCCGCAGCCACGTGGCCTGATCTTCGGACGGCACGCACGGCCGCGCTGGTGAGGACGACCGGTCGGCCGGGGGCGGCACCGGTTACGGCGTCGGCCCGTCCAGGAGCCCGGCCCGGCTCGCGATGAGCGCCGCCTGCACACGGGTGCGGGCGCCCAGCTTCGTGAGCACGTTCTGGACGTGGGACTTCACGGTGCTCTCCTCGATGTGCAGTCTGCGGGCGATCTGCGTGTTGCTGAGGGCGTGTCCGAGCAGGGCCAGTACGTCATGCTCACGCGGCGTCAGCTCCGCGGGCAGCGCGCACGGGCCGCCGCCCACGCCGGACACCCGGGCGATCAGTCTCCTGGTCGGTCCGGGCGAGACGAAGCCATTGCCGCGGGCGACGGCACGGATGCCGTCGAGCAGGGTGGACGCGCTGTCCTTCTTCAGTACGAAGCCGGCGGCTCCCGCCTGGAGGGTGCCGAACAGGTACTCGTCGATGTCGAAGGTGGTGAGCGCGAGGACGGCCGGCGGGTCCGGCTCGGACATGATCCTGCGGGTGGCCGCCACCCCGTCCGTCTTCGGCATCCGGATGTCCATGACCACCACGTCGGGACGGAGCCGGGCGGCCATGGCCACCGCCGCCTCCCCGTCGGCGGCCTCCCCGACCACCTCGAGATCGGGCTCGACGTCGATCATGATGCGCATGCTGGTGCGCACCAGGTCCTGGTCGTCGGCGAGGAGTATGGAAACCGTCACGAGTCGTCCTTCTTCACGGGCAGGGCCGCCTCGACCGTCCAGCCGCCCCCGGGCCGAGGGCCTGCCGAGGCCCAGCCGCCGCACAGCGCGGCGCGTTCACCGATCCCGATGATTCCATGGCCCGAGGAGGCGGACCGCGCACCCGGTTGCAGCACCCCGTCGTCCTCGATCCGCACACACAGGTGATCCATGCCGTAGTCGAGGCGGACCGTCGCGTGCGGGGGGAACGCGTGACGGGCCACGTTCGTCAGGGCCTCCTGCACGATGCGGTAGGACGCGAGGTCGACCATGCTGGGCAGCGGGTACGGGTCGCCGCTGATGACGATGTCCACCTGTGCGCCGGCGCGGCGGGCTTCCTCGGCCAGCAGGTCGACGTCCCGCAGCGAGGGCGGGGTGGCCGCGCCCGCGCCGTCCTCGTCGTCCCGCAGGGTGCCGAGCACACTGCGCAGCTCACCGAGGGCCTTACCGATCTCGTGGCCGATCTCGGCAAGTACCTCGCCTTCCGGGGTGCTGCCACCGGCCTTGCCCACATGGTGGGCGGCGGTGATCCGTATGGTCACCGCACTGAGCCGGTTGGCCACGACGTCGTGGAGTTCCCGCGCCAGGCGCAGCCGCTCGTCACGGACCGCGGCGCGAGCGTCCAACTGACGCAGTCGATCGGCCTGTTCGGCCTGTTCGGTGGCCAGCCGGATCCGGCCCCGGACCGTCTCTGCGACCGCCACCACCACGACCGGGAGGAAACTGACGCTCACCGTGTCGTAGATCAGCAGTTCGGTCCCTACTCCACCCGCATCGGTCATGCGGATGACGTCGAACGCTTCCATGGCGACGCACGCCCCGAGCATGGCGATGGCGGTGACCCGGAGACGGCTTGTTCCCTCGGCGATCGCGGTGAACACGGCCACCCACAGGGCGGCCTGCGCCATGGCCGGCAGAAGGCGTGGCTCCGACAGGGTGATGACCCAGGCGCCGGCGTAGCCCAGAGCGGCGACGGCGAGTGCCGTCGCCGGCCGCCGACGGCGCAGGGCCACGGACGCGACCAGTGCGACGGCACTGACCAGGGTGACCACCAGCCACCCGGCGGTGTAGCCGAAGACCACCAGCTCGATCAGGTCGATCACCGCCGCGACCACGACCATGCCCGCGACCGTGACGGCGTGGGCACGGGACGGCCTCAACGGTCCGCGCGGTCCATGGGCCCCGGGGGTGCTGCTACGCGGCGTCGACAAGGGTCTCCTTCCTGCGCTCGTGGTCGAGGCGAAACTACGGGCTGTTCGCGGACGAAACGTGGCCCGAGCCCCAGGACGCGACCAAGGGACTACCCGAGAGCATGGGCGCCTCCCCCGAAATGATGAGGAGCCCCACCGAAGTAATGAGGATGATTCCGCTCAACCGGCCGAGGTGTGCGGCGAGTTCACCGTCCTAACCTCGCGGAATGTCAAACTCACATGGCATCGGGCGAGTTCAATCGCTTGATGTGTTGCGCGGCATCGCGATCGTCGGAACGTTGCTGACCAATATCTGGCTCTTCACGGGCGGGGTGGGTGGCGCATCGCTCGGCCTGCCCGATGGGCGGTGGGACGGGGACGTCATGCTCCTGTCCGGCGTGCTGTCGAACGGGAAATTCCTCGGGTTGCTGTCCATACTGTTCGGCGTCGGCATGGCCATCCAGTTCGAGTCGGCGATGCGTCACGGACACCGCTGGCCCTGGCGATACGAATGGCGTTCGCTGCTGCTTCTGGCGGACGGCTTCATCCACTTCGCGCTCGTGGTCGATTTCGACATTCTCATGGGATACGCGTTGGTGGCGATGGTCGTCGCCCCGCTGCTTCGGCTGCGGACCAAGTGGCTGGTCGTGGCCACCGCGCTCGCCGGCGCGCTGCACTTGTTCCTGCAGATCAGCGGGACGACGGGGATGGCGGCGTTCACCAAGGGGCCACTGCCCGAGGATTTCGGTGATGACGCGGCGCGCGCAGACGACTGGTCGACTCTTCCCACCCCCACGTACTTCGAGGAAGTGGCCGGGCGGATAGGGGACTTCTGGAACGCCAGGTACGAGGCGTTCATCATTGTTCCTCCCCTGTCGGCCTTCCTGTTCCTCTCCGGGGTGCTGCTGTGGCGGGCCGGGCTGTTCAAGGGGGACGAGCGTGCGCGGACGCTGAGCCGTCGGCTCGCCATCGGGGGCCTGGGCGTGGGGGTCCCGTTGACGGTGTGGGAGTACCTGCCCCTGCCGGGCGGGGACGTCACCGCTTCGCTTTCGCGGTACACCATCGCCCCCCTCGTGGCCTTCGGATATCTGGGGCTGACCCTCGTCCTGCTGCGGCGCGGCGGCGGCTCCGGGTTCGTCGCCCGCCGGTTGGCCGACGTCGGCAGGACCGCGCTGTCGTGCTACATGCTGCAGAACGTCGTCGCCCTGATCCTCTTCAGCGGATGGGGTCTCGCCCTGGGGCCGTTGGGCAGCGTCGGGACGATCGCCGCCTGGGCCGGGATCAGCGGTCTGCTGATGCTCGCCGCGTCCCTGTGGCTGCGGCGCTTTCGGCAGGGACCGTTCGAACTGGTATGGCGAACGGCCGTGGACGCGCCCTTCCGCAAGGCCGACCGCGCGCGTGCGCACCAGCGACGCGAGCACGAGAAGGACGCTTCCCTGAGTGCCTCATAGCGGCGCCTCACCTGCCCGGCGCCCGTCCGCTCCGCCCCCAGTTCCACGAGGCGTGCGGGCAGGCGGGCACGGCACGAGCGACGAGGCCGGCGCCGCGGGGCGGCCAGTGCTGCGACCGGAAGGTTTGACGAC
>NZ_OLMK01000052.1 GCF_900290235.1 Streptomyces sp. MA5143a | reverse complement strand
GATCGACGCCTCGGTGCGGCTCGGCAAGGTCATCTGTGTGACGGACCCCGACATGGCGGCCGCGCGGGACGCCGCCGTGCTCGCCTCTGCCGACGGCGGGCGACAGGCACACGGACCCGCGCTCCCGCTGCGGCGAGGCGCCCTCTACCAGCGCCTCGGGGCGTTCCCGGCGCCACCCGCGGGCGAGGTCGTCCCGCAGGGTACGGTCGCGCGGGGCACGGAACGCGGCCTGTTCGACGACGTGGTGGGCACGGGTTTCGTCGCCCTGACGACGGAGGACCCCGCATCGGTGTTCGGCGAGAAGGAGCGCGCGCTGCTGGAGGATCTGGGCACCCGGATCGTCCGGATCACGGAACCAGGAGCCACCGGCGGACACACATCCGACGACCTGGTCGACGTGGACGGCGTGTACGTGCCGTATCTCCGCCGTGCGGGCGCCCGCTGTCTGCTCGTCCGCCCGGACTACCACGTCTTCGGCGCGGCGCGCAGTTCGGGCGAGGTCGCGAGGCTGGTCTCCGAACTGTGCGGACAGCTGTTGTTGACAGGACGTCAGGTCGCGCGGTGACGCTCCGGCACGAGGAGACCGGAAGAGGCGAGAGGGGGGACCGGTGAGCGAACGGAGACCAGCGATCTTTCTCGGGATCGACATCGGCGGTACGAAAGTCGCCTTCCGCGCCGAGGACGCCGACGGACAGGAGGTACGCCGCTCGTCCTTCACCTGGGCGCCCGAGGCGGACCTCGACGAGGACGTGGACCAGCTGCGCCGCCATCTGCGGGAGCTCGGACTCGACGCGGCCCGGGTGACCGGGGTCGGCGTCGCCCTGCCCGCGACGCTCGACGCCACCGGCCGGGTCACGGCCTGGCCCAACCGGCCGGCCTGGGTGGGCCTCTGCTGGCTCGACCTGCTCGCGGAGTTCTTCCCGTCGGCGGAGGTCTGCTGCGCCGACGACGGCGACCTGGCGGCGTTGGCCGAGGCAGGCCACGCCGCCTGCGCGGACGTGCTCTACGTGGGCGTGGGCACGGGCATCGGCGGCGGACTGGTCCTCGGCGGGCGGGCGCACCCGGGTCTCGGCACGGGCTCCTGCGAGCTGGGCCACGTGGTCATCGACCGCTCCGGCGCACGCTGCACATGTGGCCGGCGCGGCTGTGTGCAGGCGGAGGCGTCCGGCCCCGCGATCCTGCGCGGTGCCGCGCGGCTCCGGGGCCGCCCGGTGTCCTTCCAGGAACTGGGCGAGGGAGTCCTGAACCGTGTCCCCTGGGCCGTCGGTGCCGTGGAGCACGGATGCGCGGCACTGGCCGTGGCGGTCACCGGTGTCGTGGAGCTCGTGCAGCCGGAGCTGGTGATCGTCGGTGGCGGCTTCGCGGCGGGGGTGCCGGGCTTCGTCGACGTGGTCGAGGCGCATCTGGCCTGCCTGGCCAGACCGGGGCAACGGCTGCCGGAACTCCGGCTCGCGGCACTCGGAGGGGAGTCGTCACTGTACGGCGCCGTCCTGGCCGCACGCGGGCTCGCCGCACGGGACCGTCCGAGGCCGGCCTCGCGCGCATCATGGCGCTGAAGCGGCTTCGAGGACGGCGGCGTCGAGTCCTTCGAGCGCGCGCCTGCCACATTCCCGAGCGCTGCGTACAGTAGCCGCGCGCCCGAAGGGCAGCAGCATCAGTGCTGGGGAGGTCGCCACGTTGTTCGGGTCACGGACCGGATTCGGTTTGGAGTTCCACGTCGAACGCGAACCGTACCTGCTGTGCGTCGACATCTTCGTCGGCGGGCTCCATGTGAACACGTGGGACAACGCGTTCTACCCGCCGCTGCTGGTCAAGAAACTCAAGGACGAGCTCAGTCGCCTTCGCACGCCGACCGCGCGGCCGGCGGGGTTCACCTCGCCGCTCAAGGCGTTTCGCCTTGTCGAGGACTGGTGGTCCGACGACGCCGGTTCGGCGACGGCATCCGCGGCCGGGGCGGAGCTCGAGAGGTACCACTTCCTCGATTGGGGCGAGTGCACCGATGAGGTGCTCGCGTTCGCGTTCCCTGACGGGGACCAGGTGCACCTCGCCTGTCGGATGCGCGAGGGAGGCGGTGTCGCCTGGGGCACGGAGGCCAGATGTGAGCCGACGGTGGTGTCGGTGAGCAGGACGGTGCTCGTCGAAGCTCTGGAGGGCGCCCTCGTCATCGCTGAACGCGAGTGGTCCGCCCGGCTCGCCGCCGGCAAGGCCCATGAGACCTGCGGCGGCGGGGACGTGTCGAGCGCGCGTTCTTCCTGAGACTTGTTCTCGTAAGCGGTCGTGGCCCAGTGCGACGAGATCGCTGACTCCGTTGGTGTCGGTGCTGCCCGTGGGAGGCGTGGCGAAGAGCGGTTCGAGGGGGTGGGCGTACTGCGCCACCGGCCCCGGTCGGTGCGTGGTCAGGGTTCGGAGGGGGACGGGATCGCGCCGGTAACGGCGGGGGCGGGCCGTCGTCGGCGGCGGGCGAACACCGCCAGGGCCAGCAGGGTGAAGGCGTACGGGAGTGCCGAGACCAGCTGGGACGGCACGGAGAGGTTGCCGAGCTGGACGGCGAGGGCTTCGGCGGCGCCGAAGCCGAGTGCGGCCAGGAACACGCCCCAGGGGCGGAGCATGCCGAGGTACACGGCGGCCAGCGCGATGTAGCCGCGGCCGGCGGTCATGTCGGTGACGAAGAAGGAGACCGCCCCCATGCTGAGGAACACCCCGGCCGCTCCGGCGAGGGCGCCGCTGAGCGCCAGCGCGATGAACCGCACCCGGCCGACGCGGATGCCGACGGACCGTGCCGCGTCCGGGACCTCGCCGACCGCGCGCAGGTGGAAGCCGAACCGGGTCCGCAGCAGTAGCCAGGCGACCGCGGGAGCCGCCGCGACGGCGAACCAGGTCATGAGGTTCTGGCCGCCGATCACGGTGCCGAGGCCCGGGACGTCGCCGAGCAGCGGCAGGTCGACCGTGGGCAGTGTGCCGCTGCGCAGTCGGCTGGTGCCGCCCTTGTCACCGAGCAGCGCGTACACGGCGTAGGCGGTGGCGCCGGACGCCAGCAGGTTGATGCCGATGCCCGCGATGATGGCGTCCGCGCCCAGGTGAAGGTGCAGGACGCCCAGGAGCAGTGCGAGCAGGCAGCCCGCAGCGATACCGCACGCGGCGCCCGCCCACACCGAGCCGCTGTACCCGGCGACCAGCGCGCCGGTGCAGGCGGCCGAGAGCATCGACCCCTCCAGCGCGATGTTGGGCACACCGGCCCGTTCGGCGATCAGACCGCCCAGGGCGGCCAGCACGTACGGTGTGCAGACCCGCAGCACCGCGGCGAGGAACCCGGCGCTGAACACGACGTCGAGAACCGGACCCATCAGCGGGCCCCCTTCCGCGCGAGATACCGCTTGACCAGGTCGGGCAGCGCACGCGCCGTGACCAGGAGGACGATGACGGCCTGGATGATGATCACTGTCTCGGAACCGACGTCCGTCTGCTGTTCCATCACGTCACCGCCGACGCGCAGATACGAGTACAGGAGCGCGGCGCCGACCACGGCGATCGGGTTGTTGCGTGCGAGCAGGGCGACGACGATGCCCTCGAAGGCGAGGCCGCCGGCCATGTCCGGCTGAAGGCCGCCGTAGATCCCGAGGACGAGGTGCGCACCCGCGAGTCCGGCCAGGGCGCCGCCGAGGACGAAGCTCCACTCGATGGTCCGGGGCACGTCGATGCCGCCGTACCGGGCGAACGACGGGTTCGAGCCGGTCATGCGGATGCGGTAGCCCAGGGGTGTGCGGGCGAGCAGGAACCATACGGCTGCCGCGATCGCCAGCATGCCGAAGAGGCCGACGTTGGCATGGTCGAGCGGGACGCCGAAGAGGTGCGTGAGGAGCGGGAGGGCCGCGTCGGGGCGGATCGGGGCGGACTGGACGGCCGCGCTCGACGGTGCCTTCAGATGGTCCGTCAGCAGCCAGTCGAAGAGGCGTACGACGACGGCGTTGAGCATCAGGGTGGCCACGATCTCGTTCGCGCCGAGCCGTGCCTTCATCACTCCGGGGACCGCGCCGAGCGCGCCGCCGACGAGGGCGGCCGCCGCGAGCGGGACGAGGACCGCGATGACCGGCGGGAGGTGGAGGTTGATGGCCACCAGCGCCGCCGCCAGCGCACCGGTGTACACCTGTGCCTCCGCGCCGAGGCTGATCTGCCGGGCGCGGAAGGGGATGGCGACGGACAGGCCGAGCAGGGCAAGTGTGGTGGCGTCGGCGAGCCAGCGGCCGATGCGGGGCGTCCGCTCCAGTGGGCCGGTGAGCAGCGCGTCCATGGCACCGGAGGCGTCCTTGCCGGTGGCCAGGACCACCAGGAAGGCGATCAGGACGGCCACGACGACGGTGAGCACGGTCATCGACAGCTCCACCACCGCCGAGCGTCGCCTGGCGGTGAGGAAGTCGCGGCGGCCCTCCTGCTCCGTGGCGGGCGGAGTCTCGGCGAAGGCGCGCCGGTCGTCGGCGGCATTGCGGGGAAGGGTGGTCATGGGGTGCCTGCCGGGGTGAGTCCGTGGGCGATCCGCCCGGCCGGGTGGTGTTCGACGCCGAGCATGTAGAGGCCTGCCCGCTCCTCGGTGAGGTCGGCGGGATCGTCGAACCGGGCGGTCAGGCGACCGTCCTTGATGACCAGGAGCCGGTCCGAGAGCGCGAGCAGTTCGCCGAGGTCGGCGGAGACGAGGAACACCGCCGCGCCCGCGTCGCGGGCCTCGATGAGCCGTTCGTACATGAAGTGCATGGCGCCGATGTCGACGCCCCGCGTGAGTTGGGCGGCCAGCAGCACCCGGGGGCCGGCGGACAGTTCGCGGGCCACGATCACCTTCTGCAGGTTGCCCCCGGACAGCGCGCCGACCGGTACCGCCGGGTGCGGGACCCGGATCGCGTAGCGCTGGATGAGTTGCTCGGCCAGCCGCCGTGCCCGGCGCGTGTGCAGGCGCCCGCGCCGGGCGAGCGGGGGGCGGTCGTGGCGGTCGACGATCAGGTTGTCGGTGACGGACTGGTCCAGGGCCGCGCCGTTGGCTAGGCGGTCCTCGGGGACGTGGGCGATGCCGGCCGCGCGGTGGGCCGCCGCGTCGAGCCGGGTGACGTCGGTGTCCTCGACGGTCACGGATCCCGTGGTGGGCTGCCGCAGTCCGGCGAGGATCTCGACGAGTTCGGTCTGCCCGTTGCCCTCGATCCCGGCCAGGCCGACGATCTCGCCTGCGGCGACGTCGAAGGAGACGTCGTGCAGGGGCTGTCCGTCTTCCGGCCCGGAGTGGAGGGAGCGCACCCGCAGCACCGGCGCCCCGGGACGGGCAGGCGGCCTGGAGACGTCCAGGGACAGCTCGCGGCCCACCATCATCGTCGCCAGCTGGGCGGGCGTGGACTCCTCGGTGCGGACGGTGCCGGTCACGCGGCCCGCGCGCATGATGGTGACGTGGTCGCTGATCTCCCGTACCTCTTTGAGCTTGTGCGAGATGAACAGCACGGTCATACCGCCGTCGCGGAGCCGGCGTACGGCCTCGAACAGGTCGCTGGTCTCCTGCGGGGTGAGCACCGCCGTGGGCTCGTCGAGGATGAGGATCCGGGCGCCCCGGTGCAGGGCCTTGAGGATCTCGGCCCGCTGCCGCATGCCGACGCTCACCGACTCGGCTCTCGCGTACGGATCCACCGACAGCCCCGCGTCCTCGGCGAGGGCCGCGGTGCGCTCGGCGGCGGCCGCGCGGTCGACGCGGGCCGCCGGGCCCGGCTCCACGCCCAGGACGACGTTCTCGGCGATGGTGAACGACGGCACCAGCATGAGGTTCTGGTGCACCATGCCGATGCCCAGCGCGATGGCGTCCTGGGGGGTGGAGAGCCTGACCCGCTCACCGCGGACCCGGATCTCACCGCTCGACGGCTGTTCCAGCCCGTACAGCAGTTTCATCAGCGTCGACTTGCCGGCGCCGTTCTGTCCGACGATCGCCCGTATCTCGCCCCCGGCCACCCGCAGGTCGATGTCCTGCGCGGCCCGGGTGCCGTTGGGGTACGTCTTGCCCAGGCCCCTGACGTCCAGGGCGAGCGGGGGTTGCTGCTGGTCCACGAGGCTCCTTCCGGCCCGAGTCGTGCTCAGAAGGCCGACGGGACCGTGACCGCGCCGGACGCGATCTTCGCCGCCTGGTTCTTGAGCTCGGTACGCAGAGCCGCCGGCACCAGCTTCTCGAAGCCCGCGTTGTCCACGTAGCCCACGCCGTTCTCGGTGAGTCCGACCGCGGCGGGCTTGCCGTAGGCGAGGCTGCCCGACTTGTTCTGCTTGGCCGCCAGATACAGGGCGCTGCCCGCGTTCTTGAGGATGGAGGTGACCACGGTCTGCTGCTGGGCGGGGTCGGTGAGGGTCTTGGACTGGTCGGAGTCGACGCCGAAGGTGTACCGCTTGGCGGCCACGGCGGACTCGAACACGCCCAGGCCCGAGGAACCGGCCACCGGCCACACCAGGGCGGCGCCCTGCTCGTACATGGACGAGGCGATCTCCTTGCCCTTGGCGGGGTCGCCGAAGGGGTTGCCGCCGCCCACGTACTGGACCAGAACTCCTGAGGACGGATTTCCGCCGGCCGCCTTGAAGCCGGCCTTGAAGCCCACCACGAAATCCTCGATGACCGGGATCTTCACCCCGCCCATCACACCGACCTTGGAGTCACCGGTGGCGCCGGGAAGGGCTTTCCCGGCCACGAGCTTCTCGGCGAGGAATCCTGCCAGATAGGCGGCCTCGTTCTGCTTGAACGTGACCGAGTACACATTGGCGCACTTGTTGGAACAGCCGTTCTTGCCCGTGTAGTCGACGGTCGAGTCGAAAAGCCAGAACTTCTTGTCCGGGTACTCCGGGGCCAGCTCGGATATGAAACCGGCCGTGTCCACGGTGCCCGCCGCCAGGACGTCGTAGTCGTCGCCGGACGCGGCGTCCTCGAATCCGGACTGCCACTTCGTGCGGTCGCTGCCCAGCTCCACCACCTTGAGTGAGTAGCCGAGGCTCTCCGCCTTCTTCAGGCCCGCGTACGCGGAATCGAAGAAGGAGCGGTCGCCGAGGGTTCCGTTGATCACGAACTTGATTCTCGGTTTTCCGGAATTCGAGCCGCTCGACGCGGTGTCGGATCCGCCGGAGGCACCGCAGCCGACGAGAACGGCGGACAGTGCCGTCACGGCCCCCAGAATTCTGATCTTGTTCATGTTCCGGTACTCCTTGCTCATCGATGGGACTTTCGGGCATTGCGTGCGACTGGCCGAAAGCTATGCAATGCAAAACGTTTTGGCTATGCGTGTCCGTGCTACGAGTTCGTTTCGGTCGCGGCGGTCAGTGCCGTCGCGGCGATGATCAGGGCGCGGTCGAATTCCGCCTCGCGCTCCTCCGGTGTGAGCGTCTCCTCGTGGCGGACGTGGTCGGTCACCGTCAGTACGGCCAGGGCCCGGCCGCCCTCGGCGGCGGCGGTCGCGTAGAGGCCGGCCGCCTCCATCTCGACGGCCAGCGTCCCGTGCGCCGCGAGCCGCTCGAACAGATCGGGTCGCTGGAGATAGAAGTGGTCGCTGGTGAGGACGGGGCCGACGTGCACGCCCGCGCCCTGCCCGGCCGCGGCCTCGCTCGCCGCCGCGGCCAGCTCGAACGTCGCCGTGTGGCTCAGCTGCACACCGGGGATCCGCTGTGCGCTCATCGCGGAGTCGGTGTGCGCGGCGGTGGCGACGACCACGTCGCGCAGTGCCACCGAGGACGGGATACCGCCGCAGGTGCCGACGCGGGCGATGGCGCGCACGCCGTAGACGCGGAAGAGTTCGGTGGCGTAGATGGTGATGGAGGGCATCCCCATGCCCGAGGCCAGCACGGACAGCGGTCGCCCGCGCCAGGTGCCGGTGTACCCCTCGATGCCCCGTACCTCGGTGACCAACCGGGCGTCCTGGAGGAAGTCCTCCGCGATCCGGCGGGCCCGGCGCGGGTCGCCCGGCATGAGGACCTGGGGCGCGAAGTCGCCCGGGGCCGCGGAGATGTGGGGAGTGGCCATCAGACTTCCCGCCTCTCCCGCACGGAGGCGGCCGGGGTAAGGGGCTCTCCGCTCAGCCAGCGGACGAGCCGGTCCCACAGCACCGGGTAGCCGTCCCAGGCGAGGAAGCCGGGCGGGGCCCAGTGGGGCGCCAGGTCGGAGGTGAAGGCCGCGGACCTCCCGGCCCCGTACCGGCCCACCACCAGCAGCGGGTGGCCGGCGCAGTCGGCGAGCAGTTCGGCGCCCTCGCGCACCGCCACCTCGTTGAGACCGAGCAGATCCGGCCAGCGCTGCTCCAGCCCGTCGACCACCGGATGCGGCGAGACCAGCCGGGGTGCGGCCCCGGCGGGCAGCTCCACCCGGTCGTCCCGGTCGTACAGGTCCACGGGCAGCGCCGCGGCCAGCGGGGTACGCCCCCAGCGGGCCTTGGCGTCGATGCCGGTGAAGGTGAGATAGCCGCCGACCATCAGCAGACCCCCGCCGCCCTCGACATAGGCCCGCAGCAGTTCCGTGCGGTCGGGGGTGGGCAGCGAGTGCGCGAAGGTGGGGGGCGTCAGCTGGAAGCTGTTGGCTCCGACATCACTGACGACCACGGCGTCGTACCCGGCGAAGCCCTCGACCGAGTCGGGCAGCTCCGCGTCGATCCGGTGCGCGGGCACATACGTCACCCGGTGGCCCCGGTCACGCAGCGCGTCGAGGAAGACCGCCGCTCCTTCGACGTACTCACTGGTGTGGAAGGAGTCGAACCCCTTCTGGTGGACGGAGTGGGTGAACCATGACTCACCCACGACGAGGACATGCGGCATCGTGACTCCTTGCTTCTGGTGCGGTGATGGTGTGTGAGGGAGGAGCGGGGCGGGCGCGGGTCGGCGCACCGCGGCCGTGCCGGCGCCGGTGCGGGTCAGCGCACCGCGGCCGTGCTGGCGCGCGGCTTGAGCCGCACGGGCAGGATGTGGCGGGAGGCGGGCGGCACCTCGCCCCGGTGGACGTACTGGAGCAGCTGGGCGGCCGCGGTCCGGCCGATGTCGTAGGCCGGCTGGTGAACGGTGGTGAGCGACGGGTGCACCCGGCCGGCGAGCATGATGTCGTCGAACCCCGCCACGGACACGTCGTCGGGGACACGCAGTCCGGCGTCCTCCACGGCGGCGACGGCACCCAGGGCCATGAGGTCGTTCGCGGCGAACACCGCCGTGAAACGCCCCCGCCGACCGGACTTGCGCAGGGCGTCCGCCACCGCGTCGTAACCGGAGCGCTCGACGAACGCCCCTTCGACCTCCGTGACCCCGTCCGCCCCGAACGCCTCCCGGAAGCCCGCGATCCGCTCCACGCTGCTGACCAGGTCCGCCGGCCCGCTGACCGCCAGCGCCCGGCGGTGGCCCAGCGTCCTGAGGTGCTCGCCGATCAGCTGCCCGCCCCTGCGGTGGTCGGCGGTGACCAGGACCGTCTCGTCCTGGAGGCCCGGTACCACCTCGTCGGCGAGGGCGATGGGGAAGCGGCCGAGCAGCGAGGCCAGCCGGTCCCGGGAGGGCATCGAGCCCGCCGCGTAGACCATCCCGTCGATGAAACGGTTGCGCAGCAGTTGCAGGTAATGGTCCTCACGGGCCGGGTCGAACTCCGTGTTGCACAGGATGACGCCGTAGCCCAGGTCGTGGCCGGCGTCCTCCACGCCCTTGGCGAGTTCCGCGAAGAACTGGTTGGTGATATCGGGCACCAGCAGGCCGATGACGTTCGTGGCACCGGCCTGGAGACTGCGGGCCGTGGACGCCGGGACATAGCCGAGCCGGTTCACCACGGCCCGTACCCGCTCCGCGGTCTCCTCCGCGACCGGCCGGTTGCCGCTGAGCACGTGGGAGACGGTCGTCGGGCTCACCCGGGCCGCCGCCGCCACGTCCTTGATCGACGCGGGCCGCCGTCTGCGGCGCCCGTCGTCCTCCGGCTCACGGGTCATAGTGCTGCACCGCCCGTCCGTGCGAGGTGTCGAGGAGCGCGGACACCCTCGCCTCGATCCCGGCCAGCAGTCCGGGCACGTCCGCCGTCAGCAGACGGCCGTCGCGTACGACGACCCGCCCGTCCACGACGACGTCGCGCACATCGCTCGCCCGGACGCTGTAGACCAGCGCCGCGACCGGGTCGTGCAGCGGACGGCAGTGCGGGCCGCGCAGGTCCATCAGTACGATGTCGGCCGCCCTGCCCACCTCCAGCGCGCCGATCCGGTCCCCGAGACCGAGCGCCCTCGCTCCGCCCCGGGTGGCCACCCGGATGGTGTCCGAGACCGTCATCCAGGTGGCGTCCCGTTCCGCCTGCTTCTGCGTCAGCGCCACCAGGCGCATGGCCTCCCACACGTCCAGCGTGTTGTGCCCGGCGGCCCCGTCCGTGCCCGCGGCGACGGGCACCCCGGAGGCCAGCAGGTCCCGGACCGGGGTGAGCGGATGCAGGGCGTGCTTGAGATACACCTTCGGGCAGCAGGCGACCGCGGTCCGGTCCCGGTGGGCCGCCAGGCGGGGCAGGTCCGGCTCGGTGATCCCGCACCCATGCGCGATCAGCGCCCCCGCGTCCAGCACACCGGTCCGCTCCAGCACCTCGACGGGCGTGACACCGAGCCGGGCGAGGCTCGATGTGGTCTGCTCCAGGTGCTCGGCCGCGTGGATGTGGACGCGCAGTCCCGTCTCCCGGGCCAGGGCCGCGACCCGGGCGAGGTCGTCCTCGTCCACGGTGTACGGCGCGTGCGGCCCCAGCGACGCCCTGACCCGTCCGCCACCCGCGCCGTGCAGGGCGACGGCGGTCTCGGCAGCGCGCTCCAGGGCTTCCCGGCCGCTGCTGCTGAAGTAGGTGGGAGCGATGTCGGCCCGGATGCCGGTGGCGACGGCGGCCTCCGCGATGCGCTCGGCGTGGAAGTAGTGGTCGGCGAACGCGGTGACCCCGGAGAGCAGCATCTCGGCACATGCCAGTTCGGCCCCCAGCCGGACGTCGGCCGCGGTGAGGTTGACCTCCATCGGCCATACCCGCTCGTTGAACCACGCCTCGACGCTGACGTCCTCCGCCGCTCCGCGCATCAGGACCATCGGGCTGTGCGTGTGGGCGTTCACCAGGCCGGGTACGGCGAGAAGCCCGCAACCGTCGAGGATCTCGGCGTCGGCATGCCGGGGGCCGGTGCCCGCCGGGCCGATCCACGCGATGTCGCCGTCCTGGACGAGGATGTCCTGGTCGTCGCGCACCTGGCAGGGCCCCAGCTCGGGCACGTCGAGCACCGAGCAGGACGTCACCATCAGTCGTCGCATGCCGCCTGTCCTTTCGTTGGCAGCAGACGCTAAGGACCCAAAACGTTTTGCACAACCGTCGCCCGTCCCAGCCGTGCCCGCGTTGTCAGCGGGGGCAGGAATGATGCGCTGCGTGACTGATCAGCGGTACTCCCGGCTCGCTGCCGAGCATCTTCCCGGCGATCTCGCCCAGCGCTGGTCGGCGCTGCTGCGGCCCTGCCTACGTCTTCGTCGGGCGGTGGACGGCGAGCAGGTCGTGGCTGCCCTCGGCGGGACCCCGGAGCTTCCGGCAGGAGTCGGCTGGCCACGGTGGCCCGGACGCGGGCCACTGTCCTTCGTCGCTTCGGTGCGGTGCGCCGCGCTGCCCCGCGAGGGGCTCACTGAGCAGTTCCCGCGGGAGGGGACCCTGCTCTTCTTCTTTTTCGACGGTCAGGTCGACGAGGACGCCATCGTCTCGGCTGACGACCCCGAGACCTGGGCGGGGGCTCAGGTGCTGTACGTTCCGGAGAACGCTCCCGTCCTCCCGGCTGAGGTGCCCTGGGAGTTGGAGGCGTCCGCACGGGTGGAGCTGTCCGCGGAGACGGAGCAGAGCGCCCCCGACCTGTGGCTGCCCCAGACCCGGCGGGCCCTGCTCGGCGATACCCGGCCCTGGCCCCACCCTCGCGCGACCCCGGCCGAGCTCAAGCCGTTCGTCCGCGCCTTCGGCCGCCTGCGCACCCGGATCGGCCACCAGATCGGCGGCCACGCGGTACCCGTCCAGGGCCCGGTGGAGTACGACATCGCGAACGCGGCGCTCGGCGGCTCGCACCAGTGGGGCGAGCGGCCCCTGGACCAGGAAGCCGAGCGCTGGGTGGTGCTCGCCCAGTTCGACAGCGACGCAGACGCGAGGACGGCGTGGGGCGACCAGGGCACCCTCTACTGGCTCATCCGCCCCGAGGACCTAGGGCGTGTTGCGAAAGTCCCGTCTGCCC
>NZ_OLMK01000050.1 GCF_900290235.1 Streptomyces sp. MA5143a | reverse complement strand
CTTCAAAGGAACCTCGTCCCGACCGAACCGGCCGGAGACGGGGTATCAACATATCTGGCGTTGATTTTTGGCACGCTGTTGAGTTCTCAAGGAACGGACGCTTCCTTTGTACTCACCCGAGTATCTTCTCGAGCTTTCCTCCGGGCGCTTCCCTTCGGTCTTGCGTTTCCAACCTTACCAGATCCATTTTCCGTTCCGTTTCCGGTCGGAATTCATTTCCGGTAGCCGTTGGAGGGCTTTTGCCTATTCGTTCGCCTTGCGGCTCCCTTTCGGCGAGTCCGACTTTATCAGAAGTTTTTGACCGGTCTTACCGACCGCTCTTTCCGATTCATCGGGGCGGGCTCACTCGCGGATCTCGTCCACGAGGAACCGATAGATGGTCACTGTCACCTGGGGCATGTCCACCACTAGGCAACTGTTGGAATCTACCTCCCCACAAGCTCCGTGTCAACGGCTCTCGCGGGAACGACGACGACACTAACAGCCCGACGGGGGTGGATGCACATCAGGCTGCTGTGGGCACCGTGGCGCTGCGCTCGTGCTCCTCGACATCGCCTGTCTCGCCGGCCCGAGCCGCCCGTCCGCCCAGGACATACACGTAGGCGAGGAAGGCGAGTTCGGCGAGGACGCCGATGCTGATGCGGGCCCAGGTCGGCAGGCCGGACGGGGTGACGAACCCTTCGATGGCACCGGAGACGAACAGGACCAGCGCCAGGCCGATCGCCATCCCCACTGCCGCCCGCCCCTCCTCGGCCAAGGCCGAGCGGCGAGTTCGGGGGCCGGGGTCGATGACGGTCCAGCCGAGGCGCAGACCCGTGCCGGCGGCGACGAAGACCGCGGTCAGCTCCAGCAGGCCGTGAGGAAGGACGAGCCCCAGGAAGACGTCGAGTCGGCCCGCCGAGGACATCAGGCCGATGCCCACACCCAGGTTGAGCATGTTCAGGAGAAGGATCCAGAGGACCGGCAGGCCCAGGAAGATGCCCAGGACCAGGCACATGGCGGCGGCCTGGGCGTTGTTCGTCCACACCTGGGCGGCGAAGGAGGCCGCGGGATGGCTGGAGTAGTACGTCTCGTACTGGCCACCGGGTCGCGTCATCTCGCGCAGTGCGTCGGGGGCCGCGATCGACGCCTGGACCTCGGGGTGCGTACCGATCCACCAGCCCAGTAGGGCGGCGACCAGGGTGGAGAGAAGTGCGGTGGGGACCCACCAGTGCCGGGAGCGGTAGACCGCCGCGGGGAAACCGTGGGTCAGGAAGCGGACGACATCGCGCCATGAGGAGCGGCGGGCGCCTGTGACCGCGCTGCGCGCGCGTGCCACGAGTTGGCTGAGACGGCCGGTGAGCTGGGGGTCCGGGGCGCTGGACTGGATCAGGGAGAGGTGCGTCGCCGCGCGCTGGTAGAGGGCGACCAGTTCGTCGACCTCGGCACCGTTCAGGCGACGCTGGCGGCGGAGCAGTGCGTCGAGGCGGTCCCACTCGGCGCGATGGGCGGACACGAAGACATCGAGGTCCATCGGGTTGGCTGCTCCTCGTCCCTCTCGAACTGCGTGTCAGCTTGTCGTACAGGTCGTACTGCGGCGCGATGTGGCTTCAGCTTGGCAGACTGGCCAGTCTCGGGGCAGGTCAGGGGATGGAACCGGAAGGACCACGGGTGTGAGTGAGCTTGTGACGGGCGAGGCGGTGGCGCTGGAGCTGCGTCCCGCGAAGCTGCCGAGCCGGGCGCTGGCCGTGCTGCTCGACCTGGTCGTGGTGATGGTCGTCTACCTCGTGGTGACCCTGCTCCTGGCCCTGGCGACGGCCGGTCTCGACGAGGCGGCGCAGATGGCGATAGCCGTCGCGAGCTTTCTGCTCCTGCTGGTGGGTGTACCGATCGCGGTGGAGACGCTGAGCCATGGTCGTTCCCTGGGGAAGCTGGCCTTCGGGCTGCGCGTGGTGCGGGACGACGGTGGGCCGATCCGGTTCCGGCACGCGCTGGTGCGCGGTGCCGTCGGCGTCGTCGAGATCCTGATGACCTTCGGGGTCGTCGCGTGTATCGCCTCCTTGGTGTCGGCGCGGGGGCGGCGGCTGGGGGATGTGTTCGCGGGGACGTTGGTGGTGCGGGAGCGGGTACCGGCGGGAAGGTCGCCGTTCGTGCCTCCGCCGCCGCCCTGGCTGGCCGGGCAGTTCTCCGGGCTCGACCTGTCCGCCGTTCCGGACGCGCTGTGGCTGGCCATCCGGCAGTACCTGACGCGGATGGGACAGCTCGATCCGCAGGTCGGGGCCGCGATGGCGGAACGTCTCGCCTCGGATCTCGCGACGCGTACGGGCACTCCCGCGCCGTACGGCGTGCCGCCGGGCGCCTATCTCGCGGCCGTGGTGCACGAGCGCCAGGCGCGTGAGGCGCGCCGCGCCTTCGGCGGTGCGACGGGCCCCGGCGTGCTGCCGGGTGGGCAGGGCCCCGGGGCCGGGT
Source organism: Streptomyces sp. MA5143a (assembly GCF_900290235.1). GTDB lineage: Bacteria > Actinomycetota > Actinomycetes > Streptomycetales > Streptomycetaceae > Streptomyces. The sequence goes on along the minus strand of NZ_OLMK01000050.1, from coordinate 308,499 downwards.
GGGCCGCCGGGCCGGCTGCGCGGCCGCCGGTAGGGCCCGGGTATCCGGTGCCGCCTGCCGGGGGCTTCGCGCCCGCGAGCGGGGCGGCTGCTCCCGGCGCCCCGGCGCCTGGCCCTGCCACCGTGCCACCGGTCGCCCCCGCCCCCGGCGCTCATGTGGCTCCCCCTTCTGCCTCGCCGGCTGCGCCCGGGACCTCCGCTGCACCCGAGACGTCGCAGACGCCGCCTGCCGAGCGGCCGAGCACCGGGTTCGCACCGCCCGCCTAGGGGCCGCACCAGGTGCCTGACCACCCCGTCGGCAGGGCCGTTGCCGTGGGCGCCCGCCCTCCACCTCTCAGCCGACGCCCGTCAGGCGAACGTCGACGGCGGTGATTCCAGGTGTTCCAGCTCCACCCCGGGGGCCGCGAGGACCACGTCGCCCGCGATGTGGACCGTGTGCTGTTCACCGGTGTCCAGGGCTGTGACCTGGTATTCGTCCACGGACAGGGGGGCGTTGTCAGTGGCGTGTGCTTCTCTTGCGATCAAGGCCCAGGACTGGTCCACGGTGCGCGGGGCGAGGACCGGGTCGGTGAAGGCGACGAGGCGTACGCGGATCGCGGGATCGGAAGGGGTGAGGCGCAGGAGACGGGCGGTGGCGATGAGGAACGCCGGGGAGGTGCCGGTGAAGGCGTGGGCGCGGACATTGCCTTCGGTGGCATGCGCGCCGGTGGGATCGGTGCGGACCCAGGTGACGCCGTCGAGGGCGGCGCCGCGGACCTGCCAGCTCGCGGCGTGGAGTTCGAGGCGGAGGGGACGGCCGAGTTCGTCGAGGGCGAGGTCGACTGAGCCGGTGTGGTCGCCGGAAGGGGCGGTCAGTTGGGACACATAGCGCCAGCCGGAGGGACCCGGCGCGCAGTGGAAGTGCTCTTCGGCGAGGAGGGTGTGGTCGTGCGGGTCATGGAGCGAATACCGGCCGCGGGGCATGGGCGTCCTGAGTCGTGACGGGCTGATCCGGCCGGTGGGCGTGCCACGGGCCGAACGGGCAGGCCCCCGGCACGGGGGTGCGGGGGCCTGCCTGTGAGCTGCCGCAGGGTACGTCAGCGGGTGTGCGGTGATCAGTACCTGATCAGTAGCGGTAGTGGTCCGACTTGTACGGGCCCTCGACCTCTACGCCGATGTACGCGGCCTGCTCCGGGCGGAGCGTCGTGAGCTTCACGCCGAGCGCGTCGAGGTGAAGGCGGGCGACCTTCTCGTCGAGGTGCTTGGGCAGCGTGTAGACGCCAATCGGATACACGTCGGGCTTGGTGAACAGCTCGATCTGGGCCAGGGTCTGGTCCGCGAACGAGTTGGACATCACGAACGAGGGGTGGCCGGTGGCGTTGCCCAGGTTCAGCAGACGGCCCTCGGACAGGATGATGATCACCTTGCCGTCGGGGAAGGTCCAGGTGTGGACCTGCGGCTTGACCTCGTCCTTGACGATGCCGGGGACCTTGGCGAGGCCGGCCATGTCGATCTCGTTGTCGAAGTGGCCGATGTTGCCGACGATGGCCTGGTGCTTCATCTTGGCCATGTCGGAGGCCATGATGATGTCCTTGTTGCCGGTCGTGGTGATGAAGATGTCGGCCTTGTCGACGACCTCGTCGAGCGTCGTGACCTGGTAGCCGTCCATGGCTGCCTGGAGCGCGCAGATCGGGTCGATCTCGGTGACGATGACGCGGGCGCCCTGTCCGCGCAGGGACTCCGCGCAGCCCTTGCCCACGTCGCCGTAGCCGCAGACGACGGCGGTCTTGCCGCCGATGAGGACGTCGGTGGCGCGGTTGATGCCGTCGATCAGGGAGTGGCGGCAGCCGTACTTGTTGTCGAACTTCGACTTGGTGACGGCGTCGTTCACGTTGATCGCCGGGAAGAGGAGGACGCCGTCGCGCTGCATCTCGTACAGGCGGTGGACGCCGGTGGTGGTCTCCTCGGTGACGCCGCGGATCTCCGAGGCGAGCTGGGTCCACTTCTGGGAGCCCTCGGTGATGGTGCGGTTGAGGAGTTCCAGGATGACGCGGTGTTCGTCGTTCTCGGCGGTGTCGACGGAGGGGACCTCGCCGGCCTTCTCGTACTCGACGCCCTTGTGGACGAGGAGGGTGGCGTCACCGCCGTCGTCGAGGATCATGTTGGGGCCGCCGGTGGGGCTGTCCGGCCAGGTCAGCGCCTGCTCGGTGCACCACCAGTACTCCTCCAGGGTCTCGCCCTTCCAGGCGAAGACCGGGACGCCCTGCGGGTTGTCCACGGTGCCGTTCGGTCCGACGGCGATGGCCGCGGCGGCGTGGTCCTGGGTGGAGAAGATGTTGCAGGAGGCCCAGCGGACCTGGGCGCCGAGGGCGACCAGGGTCTCGATGAGGACGGCGGTTTGCACGGTCATGTGCAGGGAGCCGGTGACGCGGGCGCCGGCGAGGGGCTGGGCCTCGGCGTATTCCTTGCGGATCGCCATCAGGCCGGGCATCTCGTGCTCGGCGAGGGTGATCTCCTTGCGGCCGAACTCGGCCAGGGAGAGGTCGGCGACCTTGAAGTCCTGTCGCTGATCGACAGTCGTCATTGGGAGCTGCTCCTCGGTGTCGGGTCGAGGGTGGGTAGGGCTGGTCTGCGCGGCGGCGGACACAGGGGTGCCCGAAGAGGACACAGGCATGCCCGCGTGCGCGCAGCGCAGTCCGTCGGAGGCCCTCTCTCCCTCGGTCGGTCCTCGATGGGACCGCCCGACCGCCATCAGCAGCGACGTCTGGCTCCGTCCCAAGCTACACCGGTCGACCCGTGCGGCCCCAGTCCGCCTGGAGAGGGATCAGGCCTCCGCCGAGGCGTGGCGGAGGCTCGTAGGGCCCTGGCCTGGGGTGTCGGCGGTGCGGCGGGGCGTGGCCCGTGACGGGAAAGGGCCCGCCGTGTGATGCGGCGGGCCCGGTCCTGCGGGTGCGTGGGTCAGTGCTCGGCGGTCGGGGCGGGGCCGCCGGGGGTGGCGTCGGCGTCGGGGCCCTTGGCGGCCTCGGCCTCGCTGTAGATGTCGGGTTCCAGGTAGATGACGCGGGCGATCGGGACGGCCTCGCGGATGCGGGCCTCGGCGGCGTTGATGGCGTTCGCCACCTCGGCGGCGGTGTCGTCGTGCTGGACGGCGATCTTGGCGGCGACGAGGAGTTCCTCGGGGCCGAGGTGGAGGGTGCGCATGTGGATGACGCGGGTGACGGTGTCGCCGTCGACGACGGCCGCGGCGATCTTCTCGACGTCCTCGGCGCCGGCGGACTCGCCGAGGAGGAGGGACTTGGTCTCGGCGGCGAGGATGATCGCGATGAGGATGAGCAGGGCGCCGATGCAGAGGGTGCCGATGCCGTCCCAGACGCCGTCGCCGGTGAGCAGGGCGAGGCCGACGCCGCCGAGGGCGAGGATCAGGCCGACGAGCGCGCCGAGGTCCTCCAGGAGCACGACGGGCAGCTCGGGGGCCTTGGCGTGGCGGATGAACTGCGTCCAGGACTTCTTGCCGCGGAGGGTGTTGGACTCCTTGATGGCGGTCCGGAAGGAGAACGACTCGGCGATGATCGCGAAGACGAGGACGCCGACCGGCCAGTACCAGTGGTCGATCTCGTGCGGGTCCTTGATCTTCTCGTAGCCCTCGTAGAGGGCGAACATGCCGCCGACGGAGAAGAGGACGATCGAGACGAGGAAGGCGTAGATGTAGCGCTCGCGGCCGTACCCGAAGGGGTGCTGCGGGGTGGCCTCGCGCTTGGCCTGCTTGCCGCCGAGGAGGAGCAGGGCCTGGTTGCCGGAGTCGGCGAGGGAGTGCACGGACTCGGCGAGCATCGAGGACGAGCCACTGAAAAGGAACGCCACGAACTTCGCTGCCGCGATGGCGAGGTTGGCGCCGAGTGCCGCCACGATCGCCTTGGTGCCGCCTGACGCGCTCATCTGTCCGGGGTGTCCCTTCGCCTACGCATGTGTCTGTGCATGGGCATGGGTACCCACGCTTCCGTCCGTCACCGGCCGGGCTTTGCCCGCCTTTTGCAGGGGGCATTGTTGCAGCCCGGTCCGGTGTCGGTGCGCCGGGTCGTGGATCAGGAGGGGGTCACGCCGTTCACGCGACGACCGTGGCACGGAAGACGGTGCCCGGTCCGGACACCTCGGCCTTGTCGTCGGCCGGTACGAACACGGACTGGCCGGGGGCGAGGGTGTGTTCGCCCGCCCGTACGGAACCGGCCGTGCAGAGCAGGATCTGCGGGGTCGGGAGGGTGAGGTCGTGCGGGGCGGTGGCCTCGGGGAGGACGTAGCGGGAGAGGCGGAACTCGTCGATGGGGGTCGCGTAGACCTCCTCGCCGTCGGGGGTCGCCTCGGGGCGCAGGACGCCCGGGTCGGTCGCCTCGAAGCGGACGACGCGCAGCAGTTCGGGGACGTCGACGTGCTTGGGGGTGAGGCCGCAGCGCAGGACGTTGTCGGAGTTGGCCATGATCTCGACGCCGAGGCCGTCGAGGTAGGCGTGCGGGATGCCGGCGCCGAGGAAGAGGGCCTCGCCGGGCTGTAGGCGTACGTGGTTGAGCAGCATGGCGGCGATGACGCCGGGGTCGCCCGGGTAGTGGTGGGCGATGTCGGCGTACGGGGCGTAGTCGCCGCCGAGCCGTGCGCAGGCGGCCGCGGCCTCGGTGACCGTCTCGGCCATCGCCTCGGGGTCGGCGCTCAGGACGGCCGTCAACACCTCGCGCAGTGCGGCCTCTTCGGGGTGGGCGTGCAGGAGGTCGACGTACGGCTTGAGGGAGTCGGCATCGAGGCCGGCGAGCAGGTCGGCGGCGCGCAGCGGGTCGCGGAAGCCGCAGAGGCCGTCGAACTCCGTGAGGGCGCAGATCAGTTCGGGCTTGTGGTTGGCGTCCTTGTAGTTGCGGTGGCCCGCGTCGACGGGGATGCCGCGGCTCTCCTCGTCCTCGTAGCCCTCCCTGGCCTGTTCGAGGTCGGGGTGGACCTGGAGGGAGAGGGGGGCGCCGGCGGCGAGGATCTTCAGGAGGAACGGCAGTCGGGGGCCGAACTTGGCGACGGTGCGGGGGCCCAGCTCGCGTTCGGGTGCCTCGTCGATCACCTCGGTGAGGGGGCCGCGCGCGGTGCGCGAGGGGGCGCCGGGGTGGGCGCCCATCCACATCTCCGCCTGCGGTTCGCCGGTGGGGGCCACGCCGAGGAGGTGGGGGATGGCGGTGGTCGAGCCCCAGGCGTAGGGGCGGATGGTGTTGTCGAGGCGGTCCATGGTGTGTGTTCTTCTCCGTACGCCGTTCGGGGGTCTGCCGGGGCCAGGTAAGGATCAGGCTCCCGAGGCGAGCGACAGGTAAACGGCGGCGAAATCCGTGATGGCGATCATCTCCGCGAGGGTCTCCAGGTCGCTGCCCTCCTCGGGTTCCAGCTCGCTGATCGCGGTCTCGTGGCCGAGGGCCAGCTCGCGGGCGGCCGAGGCGGCGCTCAGTCCGCCGGTGGGCCGGTCGCGCAGGAGGAGCACGCGCGCGTGGAGGGCGGGTGGTTCCTCGACGCGGTCGCGGAAGAATGCCTCGGGGTCGGCGCTCGCGGCCAGGGGGCCGGACAGCACCACCGCGTGGGAGGCGAGGGCCTCGGGGAGCTGTGCGGCGAGGGCGGGGCGGCCCGCGAGCTCGGCGAGCGCGGAGGCGAAGCGGCGGCCCACGGGGCCCGCGGCCTGGCCCTCTGTCCAGATCAGCGGGAGCGCGTCGGCGAACTCGGCGGCGAGCGTCTTGGCGGGGTTGCTGTACGTGGCGATGGCGGGGCCACAGCGCTCGGCGACCTGGTCGAGGCGGTCGGCGACCTTCGCCAGGGCGTCCCGGTCGGCGGCGACGAGGCCCATGCGGTCGAGGAGCGCCAGCATCGGGGTGAGCAGGGCCCACAGGATGCCGGGGGCGGCGGCGCCGAGGGGCACCTCCAGCTCGTACGGGGCGGTCGCCATCGGTACGAACAGGCCGCGGGAGCCCTCCATCGCCTCGGCGACGGGAGTGCGGGGCGGGGCGACGGCCACGACGGTGCAGCCGCGGCGGTAGGCCTGGTCGACCAGGAGCGACAGGCCGGGTTCGGTGCCGTCGGCGGTGGCGATCAGGAGGAGGTCGACCGAGCCGGCCCAGCCGGGGAGGTCCCAGCGGAGGGCGCCTCCGGCGGGGGCCACGCCGGTGGGGTGGATGCGGGTGATCGGGCAGCTGGAGCCGGCGAGGGCGCCGAGCAGGTCGGCGACGCCGGCGGGGGCCATGCCGGGGCCCGCGACCATGAGGGCGCGGGGGCGGCCGTCGGGTTTGAGGTCGGCGATGCCGGCCTCGGTGCCGAGGCGGATGGCCGTGCGGACCCGGGCGCCGGCCTCGGCGGCGCCGCGGAGCAGGCCGCCCCGGTCGGCCTCCGACAGGGCGTCGGGGGTGTCTAGCAGCGATTCGTCGAGCATGGGCGGCAGCCTCCGATTCGCCGGGTGCCCTTTTTCGCCTTCGCGTCGGGTTTCCCTACCCGCGCGGGGTTACGCCTTGCGGTGCCCGGAGCCGGGGCCCGGGTGGGGGTTCACGCCGGGCGGCGGGCCTCGTCGACGAGGAGGACGGGGATGCCGTCGCGGATGGGGTAGGCGAGGCCGCAGTCCTGACCGGTGCAGGTCAGCTCGGTGTCCTCCTCGGTGAGGGGGGCGTGGCACGCCGGGCAGGCGAGGATCTCCAGGAGGCCGGCTTCGAGCGGCATGTCGGGGTCCCTTCGGGGGCGGGGTTCTGGTGTCCGGGGTTGTGCGGTGCGGCCTGGTCAGCGTACCGCCGGGCGGGGGTCCGCGCCGGGGTTGGGCAGGGCGTCCGGGCCGTGTGGGGCGGGGCCTTGCCCGGTGGGGAGCCCGGCCCGGTGGCGGGGTTGTGCCTGCCGGGCGGGACCGTGGGGGGTCCGGACCGGCCGTGCGGGCGGCCCTCACCGCGCCGGACGGGGGCAGGGCCGCCCTCACCGTGCCGGGCGGGGCCCGGCGTCCGCGAGGGAGACGCGGTCACCCTCGGATGATCGCCAGGACCTCGTCGCGGAGCTTGGCCATCGTCGTCTCGTCGCGGGCTTCGGCGTTCAGGCGGAGGAGGGGCTCCGTGTTGGAGGGGCGGACGTTGAACCACCAGTCCGCGCAGGACACGGTGAGGCCGTCGAGCTCGTCCAGGGTCAGGCCGTCCTGGCCCGCGTAGGCGGCCCTCACGGCGGCGAGGCGGGCGGTCTGGTCGGCGACGGTGGAGTTGATCTCGCCGGAGCCCACGTAGCGGTCGTACTGGGCGACGAGGCCGGAGAGGGGGCCGTCCTGGCCGCCGAGGGCCGCGAGGACGTGGAGCGCGGCCAGCATGCCCGTGTCGGCGTTCCAGAAGTCGGCGAAGTAGTAGTGGGCGGAGTGCTCGCCACCGAAGATCGCGCCGCTGCGGGCCATCTCGGCCTTGATGAAGGAGTGGCCGACGCGGGTGCGCACGGGGGTGCCGCCGCACTCCCGGACGACCTCGGGGACGGACCAGGAGGTGATCAGGTTGTGGATGACCGTGCCCTTGCCGCCGTGCTTGGCGAGTTCGCGTGAGGCGACCAGGGCGGTGATCGCGGACGGCGATACGGGGTTGCCCCGCTCGTCGACGACGAAGCAGCGGTCGGCGTCGCCGTCGAAGGCGATGCCGAGGTCGGCGCCTTCCTCGCGGACGCGCTGCTGGAGGTCGACGATGTTCGCCGGGTCGAGGGGGTTGGCCTCGTGGTTGGGGAACGTGCCGTCCAGTTCGAAGTACATCGGGACGAGGTCGAGGGGCAGGCCGGCGAAGACCGTGGGGACCGTGTGACCGCCCATGCCGTTGCCCGCGTCGACGACGACCTTCAGGGGGCGGATCGCGGTGAGGTCGACCAGGCCGCGCAGGTACGCCGCGTAGTCCTCCAGCGTGTCGCGCCGGGTGATCGTTCCCGGGGTCGCGGCCGGTGCGGGCGCCCCGGACTCGCTCCAGGTCTCGGCGAGGGCGCGGATGTCGGCGAGGCCGGTGTCCTGGCCGACGGGGGCGGCGCCCGCGCGGCACATCTTGATGCCGTTGTACTGGGCGGGGTTGTGCGAGGCGGTGAACATCGCGCCGGGCAGGTCGAGCGCGCCGGACGCGTAGTAGAGCTGGTCCGTCGAGCAGAGGCCGATCTCGGTCACATGCACGCCGCGGGCCGCCGCGCCGCGGGCGAAGGCGCGGGAGAGGCCGGGCGAGGAGGGCCGCATGTCGTGACCGATCACGAGGGCGTCCGCTGCGGTGACCTGGGCGAAGGCGGCGCCGAGGAGTTCGGCCAGGGGCTCGTCCCACTGGTCCGGGACCACACCGCGTACGTCGTACGCCTTCACGATCGTCGACAGATCAGCAGCCACGGCCAAACCCTCCTGAAGTCCTCACCGGATCGCCCCAAACTACCCGGCCGGTGTTACGGCCGACCGTGTGTGGGCGACGGCGACGGACATGGAGCACCGCGGGACCGGCGGCAACGCCACCGAACGGGGTGTCAGTTGTCGGGTGAGCGCAGGACGCGGAGGTGACCTCGGCGGGCCACCTCCATCGGGTCGGCCGTGCGGGCACCGCCGCCGGCCTCCGCGGCGCGCTGCTGCGGGCGGGCCGCCTCACGCACGGCGTTGGCGAGCGCTTCCAGGTCGTCACCGCTGGGGCGGGCGGGGGCCGAGGCGTCCAGCAGTCGGACGACCTCCCAGCCGCGCGGGGCGGTGAGGCGTTCGGAGTGCTCGGCGCACAGGTCGTAGCAGTGGGGTTCGGCGTAGGTGGCGAGCGGGCCGAGGACCGCGGTCGAGTCGGCGTAGACGTACGTCAGCGTCGCGACGGCGGGACGGCCGCAAGCGGTGCGCGAACAGCGACGTACAGGGCTCACGACGTTGGACGGTACCGCACTCTTGAGCGGGCCGCGACGACTCTCCACCAGGTCACTCCCCCGTGTCGTGGTGTGAGACGCCCCACACGCCTCTCCGAACCCACCTCGCTGACCTGCGAGTAACCCCCCGTCCGGAATCCCGAACGGCTCGAAAGGCGCTCAATTATCGCAACAAACCAGGTCATTTGATGTGAGTTCGTGGGTCCGGGAGAGAACGGATTCGAGCCCAACCTTGGCTTGATTGGTCATCCGGCGTCGGGCCGTACGACCCTGCGGGGCACCCGCGTTCGGCGCGCCGGTTGGACGTACCAGGTCAGCGGTGTCGGAGCGGGCGTGCGGCGCGGGGTGTGGAGCCGGGCGCGCGCACCTCGTGAGGACTACGCTTCACAGGTGATGGACAACCTCGTACCGCCGCCCGCCGCCTCCGCACCCGGGCCCCGCCGTCGTGATCGGCACGGCCGGGGGATGCGCGGCCCCATCGCGCCGCCGCAGGTGCCGCTCGCGGCGAGTCGCGCGGAGGTCTTCGCCGACCTCGTGCAGGACTCCGTGGAGCGGCTGGAGCGGCGGTGGCCGCAGCTGGCCGACATCGACTTCCTCGTCCTGGAGGTGCCGCGGCTGGACGGGCCGGGGGACGGGGTGTGGAACGACGAGGCGGTACCGCTCGGCGGGATCGTGCCGGCGCGGGAGGGGCGGGTCGCGCGGGTGGTGGTGTACCGGCGGCCGGTGGAGATCCGGACGAAGGGGCGGGACGAACGGGCGGCGCTGGTGCACGAGGTGGTCGTGGAGCAGGTCGCCGAGCTGCTGGGGCTCAACCCGGAGACCGTGGATCCCCGATACGGGGAGGACTGACCCCGCCGGGTACGCCCGGGAGAGGGCGTCCCCGCCACCCCTGAGGCCCCCTAGTCCTGGAGTACCGCCACGTCCTCGTGGGCCTGGGGGACCGCCACCGTTCCCCGGTCGTCGGGGAGGGTCTGGATGGTGAAGGCGGGGATGGCGTCGACCTTGGACTCCAGGGTGCGTGAGGCGTAGACGGGGGTGGCGGTGAGGGGTTCCACGGTGAGGGCGTAGGGGCCCTTCAGACCCGCCGGGACCGGGAACTCCACGTTCTGCGTGGTGCCCGCCTTGATCGTGAACGTCTTCGTCGTGGGCTCACCGGCGGAGCCGCCCGCGGATGCCGTCACCTTGACCTTGGCGGTGCGGCCGGGGGCGGTCAGGGCGAGGGTGGTGCCCTTGGCGCGGTTGTCGGCGACCGTGGCGCGCTTGCCGACGGGACGGGTCGCCGGGATGAACGCCGTTTCCTGGTCGGCGCCCTTGCCGCGGACGACGCGGAGGGCGGCCACCACCGGGATCGACTCGTCGGTGGGGCTCAGCAGGAGCGAGCCGGCTTCGCCCCGGGTGATGGCGCCGAGGTCGGCCGTCGCCGTCATCCCCGCCTTGACGTGCAGGGTCTCGCTGCCGGCCGGGGTGATCGTCCCGGACGGCGAGGCGAGCCGGAGCTTCAGGTCGGCGTCGGTGTCACCGGGGGTGAAGGCGATCAGCCGGACGGACGTGGCGTCCTCGGGGATGCCGGGGAGGACCGCGGTGGCGGCCGGGTCGGCCGCGGCGGCCAGCCAGTCGCCGCCCTGCTTGCCGTCGAGGGCCTGCACGGCGGCGCCGACGCGACCGCTGCGGACGCTGACGTGGATCGTGAGGTCGGCCTGCTTCTCCGTGGTGAGCGTCGACAGCAGGACGGGTTCGGTGGAGCGGGGCCGGACCGTGATGCCCTCCCCCACCGTCGACTTCAGCTCGCCGTCCTTGCCGTACAGCTCGATGTCGACGACGGCCGCCGCGTCGTCCGGGTTGGTGAGGTGGACGTAGTCGGTGCGGCCGGCGGCCGTGCTGACGCCCGGGAACCAGAACTGCGTGTCCGGGGCGGTGCAGTTGACGCCGAGCAGGCCACGGCCGGTGCCTGCGGCGACCTCGGTGGTCTCCTGGACGGTCCAGCCGGGCGCGAACTTCCCCTCGGCCGTGCCGATCAGCGCGGGCGCGTCGCCTCCGTCGGTGCTCCCGGTGGCGGGCTTGCCCGGCTCCTTCGGCTCCAGGACGGGCTTGGCCTTCTTGCCCTTCCCGCCGCTGTCCGCCGACTCCTCGCCGGCGGAGGCCAGTTGCGCGCCGCCCTTGCCGGAGGCGCCCTTGGTGACGGGAGTGAAGGACGTGTACGCGGTCTCGGCGATGTCCGAGGAGCTCGGCCGGGGGCAGAGCAGACTCGTGCGCTCCACGGGGAGTTGGGCGGCCGCCTCGACGGCGGGGCCGCCGCCGGAGGCGTCGGGCGCGCTGAGCACGGCGAAACCGGTGACGGCGGCGAGGGCGGTCGTGCCGGCGATCAGGGACAGGGTCGTGCGGTTCACTGCTGGCTCCCGTCGGGGCGCTCGGGGGCGGCGCCGGTGCCGTGCGACGGGTCGTACGTCGCGTCGTAGCCCTGGGTGTACGTCTGGTCGTAGGAGGCCGTGTCGCCCCCGTAGGAGGCGTACGGGTCGTACTGGCCGCCCTGGTAGGGGTCCGCCTGGTAGTGCTGCTGGTCGTAGGTGCCCGCCGGGTACTGCTGGGCGGCCTGGTACTGCTGGTCGTACTGGCCGTACTCGGCGTTCGCGTAACTCGGGGTGTCCCACTCGCCGTACCCCTGCTGCTCCGGGACGGGGACGGCCACCGGGGCCTCCTCGGCGGGCGGGGGCGGGGTGTCCGCGGACCGGTCGGCCTCGGCCTCGGCCTGGGCGCGCAGCCGGCGGGCGCGGCGGCCGTCGCCGGTGGTGTCCTGGGCGGGTACCGCGACCGGCTCGTCGGGCAGGTCGTCGTCGACGTCCCGGCGGCGGCCCGGCAGGGCGAGGACCACGAGGACGACGGCGAGCGAGCCCTGCGCCCACAGCCAGCCGGTGTGGCTCACGGGGGCGTCGAAGGTGACGTCCAGCCGGCCGCCCCCGGTGGGGAGTTGGAAGCCCTGGGCCCAGCCGTCGACCGTGGTCGGGGTGAGCGGCCTGCCGTCGAGGGTGGCGGTCCAGGACTCGTCGGCGGTGTCGGCGAGGCGCAGGACGCGGCCCGAGCCGCCGGCCGGGAGGGTGGTGTGCACGTCGACGGGGCCGGCCGCGACGGACTTCGGGTCGCCGGAGCCCGTCTCGACGGTGACGCGGGCGACCTCGCGGTCCACGCGCCACAGGGCGCTGCCGTCCTGCTGGCTGAGCCGGCTCAGGCCGGGCGTGGCGTCCAGGACGCGGCTCATCTCGCGGGGGGCGCCCGGGCGGACGAGGACGTAGCGCACGGCGAAGCCGCCGAGCTCGTCGGCCTGGTCGGCGCCGGAGCCGGCGACGAGGTTGGCGACGACCTTGTCGAGCTGCCGGTTCCGTCCGGCGGCGGCCGTGAGTTCCGCGTCGCCGAGGCGGACGCCGGAGCCGCGGACCAGGGTGTAGGAGACCTCGGCGGCCGAGTCGCTGTCGAGGACGAGGGTGCGGGCCTGGTCGCGGGTGCCGCTCTCCTCGGCGACGAACGCGGGGACCTGGACGGGGTCGCGGCGCTCCAGGGGCCCGTCGGCGCCGCCGATCATCCAGCCGGCGGCGGCGAGGAGGGGGCCGACGGCGGCGGCGAGCGCGATCAGCGCGGCCACCGGCTGACGCCAGCCGAAGCTCTGCTCGGCCACGCGGGCGCGTGCCCCGTCGGCGCCCAGGGTGGCGGCGGCCAGCAGGGCGATGCCGTAGACCAGGGTCGCGGGGCCCGCCCAGGTGGAGTTGTTGGACAGGACGGCGAAGACGAGTCCCACCAGGGCCGCCGTCCAGGCGGTGCCGATCGCCGGTCGGCGTTCCGAGCGCAGCAGGGCGGCCAGCGCGGCGAGGACGACGCCGACGAGGGTGAGGCCGCCGACCGTGCCGGGGCCGCCGGGGCTGATGCCGAGCAGATCGGTCGGTGAGGCCGCGCTCGCCCCGTACTCCAGGCCGGCCTCCTGGAAGAAGCCGAACGGCAGCAGGGTGAGCGACCAGGGGGCCAGGATCAGCAGCGGGGTGCCCAGCTGGGCGAGGAAGCGCGGGCCGTACGCGGTGATCTCGCGGCGGCGCACACCGAGCACGGCCAGGCCGAGGAGCAGGGCGATGGGCCACACGATGGGGGTGAACGCGGTGGTGATCGTCAGCAGCAGCGCGTACGCCCAGGTCGCGCGCCAGCTGCCGCGCGCCCCCGTGCTGTTCGTGAGCCCGGCCGCGGCGGCGCCCGCGCGGGCGATCAGGGGGAGCAGGATCGCGAGGACGGCGGTGCCGACGCGCCCCCCGGCGAGGGCGCCGGTGACGGCGGGCAGGAAGGCGTAGACGACGGCCGCCCAGGCGCGCAGCAGCCGGGACTCGACGAGGGGCCGTGAGGCGAAGTACGCGGTGAATCCGGCCAGCGGCACGGAGGCCACGAGGAGCACGGTGACGGCGAGGCCGGTCGAGCCGAACAGCAGGGAGGCGAGCATCGCGATGATCGCCAGGTAGGGCGGGGCGGACTCGGCTCCGCCCGCGCCGATGGGGTGCCACGCGTCCAGGTAGCGCGACCACAGCTCGGCGGAGTCGGCGGGCGCGGGCAGCAGGGCGCCGCCCGTGAGGGCGCCGCCGCCGAGGAGCGCGCGACACGCGGCGAGGGAGGCGAGCAGCAGCACGAGGAAGAGCAGCGGGCCCGGTTTGCGCGCGACGCGCTTGAGCCGGGCGAACTGCTCGACCTCCAGGAAGTCGGCGTCGTCGTCGCCGGGCCCGGACTCGACGGCGCCGCCGTGCCGTCCGGCCGGGGAGGCCTCGGTGTCGGAGCGGCCGAACAGATCACCGGCGGCCTGCTCGACGGTGGCGCGGACGGTCGCGCCGGGCGGCGGGAACAGGGCGCGCAGCTCGCCCTTGTCGATCTGCGCCCCGCCTCTTCTGCGGCGTCCGGCGATGATCCGCTCGGGCCGCAGCAGCGCGCTCAGCAGTCCGCGGATCTCGTCGACGGCCTGGCCGGGAACCTTGCCGACGAGGTAGGCGACGGTCCGCAGCAGGGTACCGAGGACGATCCGGAACAGCACCCAGGGGAGCTGTGCGGTACGGGAGTTGACGAGGAGGGTGTAGACGGCGCCCGCCTTGTCGACCATGTGCGGGGAGGCGGCGGAGCGGCCCACGCAGTCGACGGTGCGGCGCTCGCGGGAGGACGCCTCGGCGTGCCGCACGACCGCTTCGGGGGCGACGAGGACGCGGTGGCCGGCGGCGGTGGCGCGCCAGCACAGGTCGACGTCGTCCCGCATGAGGGGCAGTCGGCGGTCGAAGCCGCCGAGCTCCTCGAAGACGTCGCGGCGGATCAGCATGCCGGCGGTGGAGACGGCGAGGCTGGGCTTGACGTGGTCGTGCTGGCCCTGGTCCTGCTCGCGGCGGTCGAGGCCGGTCCAGCGGCGGCCGGAGGCCGCGATGGTGACGCCGACCTCCAGGAGCTGACGGCGGTCGTACCAGCCGCGCAGCTTGGGGCCGACGACGGCGACGTCGTCCCGGCCCAGCTCGCGTTCGTTCTCCACGACGCGCAGCAGCTGGGCGAGGGCGTCGGGCTCGGGGGCGCAGTCGTCGTGCAGCAGCCACAGCCATTGCACCGGCTCTCCGTGCGGGAGCTCGGGCATGTCGTACGCGTCGTCGCGCCAGGTGCGCGTGACGGGGTCCCAGCCGCTGGGGCGACGGAGGTAGGCCAGGTCGTCCTGGGTGAGCACGCCCGCGGTGCGGTTGGCCTCCTCGACGGCCTGGCCGAAACCGGTGCGCCGGGCGAGGTGCAGGACGCGGTCGGCGCCGAGGGCGTCGGCGAGGAGCTGGGCGGAGTCGTCCGCGCTGCCGGTGTCGGCCGCCATGGCGCTCTGCACGGGGCGCTCCTGGCCGAGCAGTCCGGCGAGCGCGTCGGGCAGCCAGCGGGCGCCGTCGTGCGCGACGAGGACCGCGGTCACCACATGACGTGGGAACTCAGGGGTGGCAGCGTCGTGGGCTGCGGTGTGGCTGTGCACGGACATCGAGGTACGGGCCCCGGTTCGATGGACTGCGGTGGACGTCTGTGTCCGGCGGGGACAGCGGGACGTCTCGGACGAGGGCCCACACTAACGGCTGAGCACCACGGCGGCCCGCCGCCTGTGGACAAGCCACCTGCGACGGGCCGTTGGTCATCCGGTTCCGCTGGGACGTGCTGCGGACTGCCGACTTCCTGTGGTGTGTGGTGTGCGGAAGGTGCGTGCGGTGAGCGCCGCGCGGGCTCAGACGGCGGCCTTCTTCAGGCGGCGGCGTTCCCGCTCGGACAGGCCGCCCCAGATGCCGAAGCGCTCGTCGTTGGCGAGGGCGTACTCGAGGCACTCGGAGCGGACCTCGCAGGCCAGGCAGACCTTCTTGGCCTCGCGGGTCGAGCCGCCCTTCTCGGGGAAGAAGGACTCGGGGTCGGTCTGGGCGCACAGCGCGCGCTCCTGCCAGCCGAGTTCCTCGTCCGCGTCGTCGACCAGCAGTTGCTGCACGAGCTCGGTCATGTGCGCCCCTCGTCCGTCTTTCGCGTCCCCGTCGTGCGGCCGTTACCGATTTCGGCTGAACGACACGAGTGAAATTACAAGTGTGCTGCTACGGGCGAGTCAAGCCGAGATCTGCTATTGGGCCCCTTATTCACTCTGCGGAACCAAGGCTATGCGGAAAGTGTTCAAATCGGCATAAACCCTGACAGCAGCTTGGCGGTGGGTGGAAGTCCCCTACGGTCTCCCTCCCTTACGAGGGAAGACGTCCAGGAGTTCGATCTCGTTCCGGCCCGCTCACACTCACCCGTATCGGGTTGTGCGCCATGTGTCCCCGACTCCCCATGCACAAACCTTTCACCGGGGTGATGCACCGAAAGAGGTGAAGTGGCATCCACATACCGGACGGGAAGTTGACAGCAGAGGTGTGAACCGCTGTCCTAGTGGGCATGCTCGCGAACTTGGCACTCACCTCGACCCGCACCGCCGGGTCCCTCGGTGCTGCCCGCGCTCGCTGTAGCTGTTGCTGTCCCAGCTGTTGAGCCCAACGCGCTCCGGCTGCCACTGAGCCCATCGTGGCTCGGCTGCTGTTCCCCTCCGCCCGCACCCGGGCGTTCGCCCCGCCCGTGAGCCGGGCGGACGGCACGCGACACCCAGCCATCCCCCACTCTTCGCCGAGGACCACCGCATCCCATGAACAGCGACAGCGACCTCCAGATCGCCGGCGACATCCTCGAGGTACCCCACCTCCTGCGGACGCCGCGCCAACATCCGGTCACCGTGGCCGAGTTCGCCGGACTGGCCCGCTCCATCGCCGAGGACCGCGCCCAGTGGGAGCACCTCGTCGAGTACGACGCGACGACCCGCTGGTACCACCGGCTGCGCACCGGCCCCGGGTACGAGGTGTGGCTGCTGTCCTGGGTGCCGGGTCAGGGCACCGGGCTGCACGACCACGGCGGCTCGTCCGGGGTGCTCACCGTCCTGGACGGCACGCTGACCGAGCGCACCGACCGGGGCACGCGGGTGCTGACCGCCGGCGCGCAGCGGGTCTTCGCGCCGGGCTACGCGCACGAGGTCGTCAACGACACGCTGGAACCGGCCATAAGCCTGCACATCTACTACCCGGGCCTGACCGACATGCCGATGCGCACCGAGGCCTGCGCGACCCGGACGGCGACCGCCACGGCCTGACGCCGCACCCGGCCGAAACCGTGCGTGGTCGGGGGCGGGCGCGCGGTCCGTTGTCGTGGGCGCCTGCGAGACTGGCTCCCATGCGCATTGTGGTTCTGGCGGGTGGCATCGGTGGTGCCCGGTTCCTGCGCGGCCTGAAGCGGGCCGCTCCGGAGGCGGACATCACGGTCATCGGCAACACGGGGGACGACATCCACCTCTTCGGCCTGAAGGTCTGCCCGGACCTCGACACGGTGATGTACACGCTCGGCGGCGGCATCAACGAGGAGCAGGGCTGGGGCCGGGCCGACGAGACCTTCCATCTGAAGGAGGAGCTCGCGGCGTACGGCGTCGGACCGGAGTGGTTCGGCCTGGGCGACCGGGACTTCGCCACGCACATCGTGCGGACGCAGATGATCGGCGCCGGATATCCGCTGAGCGCGGTCACCGAGGCGCTGTGCGACCGGTGGAAGCCGGGGGTGCGGCTCATCCCCATGACCGACGACCGGGTCGAGACCCATGTCGCCGTCGACCTCGACGGCGAGCGCAAGGCCGTCCACTTCCAGGAGTACTGGGTGCGGCTGCGGGCCTCCGTGCCCGCCGAGGCGATCGTGCCGGTCGGCGCCGAGCAGGCCAAGCCCGCGCCGGGCGTCCTGGAGGCCATCGCGGAGGCGGACGTGATCCTCTTCCCGCCGTCCAACCCCGTCGTCTCCGTCGGCACCATCCTCGCCGTGCCCGGCATCCGGGAGGCGATCGCCGAGGCCGGGGTGCCGGTCGTCGGGCTCTCCCCCATCGTCGGGGACGCGCCGGTGCGGGGCATGGCCGACAAGGTCCTCGCCGCCGTCGGCGTCGAGTCCACCGCCGCGGCCGTCGCCGAGCACTACGGCTCCGGGCTGCTCGACGGCTGGCTCGTCGACACGGTCGACGCCGGCACCGTCGAGCGCGTCGAGGCCGCGGGCATCCGCTGCCGGGCGGTGCCCCTGATGATGACCGACCTCGACGCCACCGCGGCCATGGCCGGGGCGGCGCTGGCGCTCGCCGAGGAGGTGCGGGCCGCGTGAGCGAGGAGACCACGAGAGAGGGGTCCCCGGCCGCCGGGTACCGGGTGTGGGCCGTGGCCGGCCTTCCCGAGATCCAGCAGGGCGACGATCTCGCCAAGCTGATCGCCGCGGCCGAGCCGGGGCTGCGCGACGGGGACGTGCTGCTCGTCACCTCGAAGATCGTGTCCAAGGCCGAGGGCCGGACGGTCGAGGCGGCCGACCGGGAGGCCGCGATCGACGCCGAGACCGTCCGGGTCGTCGCCCGGCGCGGCGCCCTGCGGATCGTGGAGAACCGGCAGGGCCTGGTGATGGCCGCCGCCGGCGTCGACGCCTCCAACACCCCCGCCGGGACCATTCTGCTGCTGCCCGAGGACCCCGACGCCTCCGCGCGGGCCGTCCGGGACGGGATCAGGGACGCGCTCGGGGTCGAGGTCGGGGTCGTCGTCACCGACACCTTCGGGCGGCCCTGGCGCAGCGGGCTCACCGACGTGGCGATCGGCGCGGCCGGGGTACGGGTCCTCGACGACCTGCGCGGCGGCACGGACGCGCACGGCAATCCGCTCACCGCGACCGTCGTCGCCACCGCCGACGAACTGGCCGCCGCCGGTGACCTGGTGAAGGGCAAGTCCGCCGGGCTGCCGGTGGCCGTCGTGCGGGGCCTCGCGCACGTCGTCGCCGAGGACTCGGGCGAGGGCACGAAGGCCCTGGTCAGGGGCGCCCGCGACGACATGTTCCGGCTCGGGACCTCGGAGGCCGTACGGCTGGCGGTGACCCAGCGGCGGACCGTGCGGGCGTTCACCGACGGGCCGGTCGACCCCGGTGCGGTACGGCGTGCCGTGGCCGCCGCCGTCACCGCGCCGGCGCCGCACCACACGACGCCGTGGCGGTTCGTGCTGCTGGAGTCCGAGGAGTCGCGGGTGCGGCTGCTCGACGCGATGCGGGACGCGTGGATCGCGGACCTGCGGCGGGACGGCAAGAGCGAGGAGTCCATCGCGAAGCGGGTGCGGCGGGGGGACGTACTGCGCAACGCGCCGTACCTCGTCGTGCCGTGTCTGGTGATGGACGGGTCGCACACCTACGGGGACGAGCGGCGGGACGGTGCCGAGCGGGAGATGTTCGTCGTCGCCACCGGGGCCGGGGTGCAGAACTTCCTGGTCGCGCTGGCCGGGGAGCGGCTCGGATCCGCGTGGGTGTCCTCGACGATGTTCTGCCGGGATGTCGTACGGGACGTGCTGGCGCTGCCGGAGGACTGGGACCCCATGGGTGCCGTGGCCGTGGGGCACCCGGCGGAGGAGCCGCCCGCCCGGGGGGAGCGGGACGCGGGGGCGTTCATCGAGGTGCGGTGAGGGCACCGGACACCCTTCCCCTCCGGGGAACCACCGCCTCCTATGCTCGTAGGGCTCCCCATAGCTTCCTAGGACCTCACCGTGGCCGGACGTTTCTCCCCCCGACCTACTCGTACGACCGTGCGAGGCGGGCAGGTCGTGGTGCCCGGTGGGGTGCCCCGGCCCTCAGCGGCGCCAGGGCTTCGGCGGGCGTGGACGCCTGAGGGGCCGTTCGACCTGGGGCTGGTGCTCGGGCCGCTCAAGAGGGGGCCCGGCGATCCGACGTTCCGGGCGACCGCCGACGGGGCGGTGTGGCGGGTCTGCCGCACTCCTGCCGGGGGCGGCACCCTCAGGGTCGCCGTGCGCGGCGGGGCCGTCGAGGCGGAGGCCTGGGGTCCCGGTGGCGAGTGGCTGCTCGACCGACTGCCGGCCCTGCTGGGGGCGTCGGACGAACCGGACGCGTTCGTGCCCCGGCACCGGATCGTGGCGGCGACCTGGCGACGGCGACCCGGGCTGCGGCTGACGCGGACCGGGCTGGTGCTGGAATCGCTGATCCCGTCGATCCTGGAGCAGAAGGTCACGACGGACGAGGCGTACCGGGCGTGGCGGCTGCTCGTACGGAAGTTCGGGGAGCCGGCGCCGGGGCCCGCGCCCGCGGGGATGTCCGTGATGCCGACGGCCCGCGAGTGGGCGTTGATCCCGTCGTGGGAGTGGCACCGGGCCGGGGTCGACAACAAACGGGCGTCGACGATCCTGCGGGCGGTACGGGTGGCGGGGCGGCTGGAGGAGGCCGTCGGGATGTCGCCGGAGGAGGCGCGGGCGCGGCTGGAACTGGTGCCGGGCATCGGGCCGTGGACGTCCGCGGAGACGGTGCAGCGCAGCCATGGGGCGGCGGACGCGGTGACCGTGGGGGATCTGCATCTGCCGGGGATCGTGGGTTACGCGCTGGCGGGCGACCGGGACGCGGACGACTCCGTGATGCTGTCGCTGCTGGAGCCTTATGCGGGGCAGCGGCATCGGGCGGCGCGGTTCATTCTGCTGTCGGGTCGGGTGCCGGGGCGGCGGACGCCGAAGATGCCTCGCTGGGACATCGGGCGCCTATGAACTCGGGCCGGGGGGTGCGTGGGCGGGTGCGGGTCAGTGGGGGTTGTTCGCGCCCACGCGGCGGAGCCGCATGTGTCACCGCCCCGCGCCCCTGAAAAGCGCCCGGGGCTGCGCCCCGTGCTTTTCAGGATGAAGGCAGGGCCGCAGGCCCAAGCCTTCAGGGGCGCGGGGAACTGCGCGAGCAACCACGAACCACCCGCACCCGCCGACGCACCCCCATGTCCCTCCCCCTGAGGCGCCCTACTCGTCCGACGAGAAGCGGAGCGCCCCCGTGGGGATCTGGGCGTCGCACCAGACCCTCACCCCCGCGCGGAGTTCGTTGTCCGCGCCGATGACCGCGCCGTCGCCGACGACCGTGCCCGTGAGGACGGAGCGTTCGCCGATGCGGGCGCGGGCGCCTATCAGGGAGTCGGTGATGACCGCGCCGGGTTCGACGACGGCGCCCGCGAGAACCGTGCTGCCGAAGACCCTCGCCCCCTCACCCACGAACGCGCCCTCGCCGACGACCGTGCCGCCGGTGAGCTTGGCGTCGCCGGCCACCCGGGCGGTGGGCAGGACGAGGCGGTCGCCGCAGCGGCCGGGCACCGCCGGGGACGGGGCGCGGCCGAGGACGAGGTCGGCGGAGCCGCGGACGAAGGCCGCGGGGGTGCCGAGGTCCAGCCAGTACGTGGAGTCGACCATGCCCTGGAGGTGGGCGCCCGCCGCCAGCAGGTCCGGGAACGTCTCGCGCTCCACCGAGACCGGGCGGCCCGCCGGGATCGTGTCGATGACCGACCGGCGGAAGACGTACGCCCCCGCGTTGATCTGGTCGGTGACGATCTCCTCGGGCGTCTGCGGTTTCTCCAGGAAGGCGAGGACGCGGCCCGACTCGTCGGTGGGGACCAGACCGTAGGCACGCGGGTCGGTCACCTGGGTCAGATGGAGGGAGACGTCCGCCCCGGTCGCCCGGTGCGTGCCGACCAGGCGGCGGATGTCCAGGCCGGTGAGGATGTCGCCGTTGAAGACGAGGACGGGGTCCTCGGGGGCGGAGTGAAGGTGTGCGGCCGCGTTGCGGATGGCGCCGCCCGTGCCGAGGGGCTCCTCCTCGGTGACGTACTCGAGGTGGAGGCCGAGGGCGGAGCCGTCGCCGAAGTGGGGTTCGAAGACCTCGGCCAGATACGAGGTGGCGAGGACGATGTGGTCGACGCCCGCCGCTCTGGCCCGCGCCAGTTGGTGTGTGAGGAAGGGGACTCCGGCCGCCGGGAGCATGGGCTTCGGAGTGTGCACCGTGAGCGGACGCAGTCGGGTGCCTCTGCCGCCGACCAGGAGGATCGCTTCTGTCACCTGTCGTCTCTGCTTCCTGCCGGGACCGGCCGAACTGTCTTTCGGCCGGCCAGTGTATGCAGACCGTTGGATGGCGCCTTCATGGACGTGCGGAACCCCGCCGGTCTGCTGCTTCGCAGGTCGGCGGGGTGGTTCGAGGGGACACGGCGGGCGTGCCCCCTGCCTTGCTGTGCTGCCGTGCGGTGGCCTCCGGCCGGCTCACCGGTGTGCGGTCGGGGCGGTCGCGCCCCCGGTTCCCCCTTCAACCTGCCGCCGTCCTACCGCCCTTGGTACTGGGCGGCTTTCGAGCGGGCCGTACCGAGCTTTCCGTAAAGGCGCCCCCCCGGGCACTCGGTCGCGAACCCGTCACGATGGCCGGAGATCACGTTCAGTCGTACCTTCCTACCTTTTGCGTACAGATTGCCACCCCCGGAGATGAGGTCCGTCTTGCCTTTGGGGTTCGCCCGGTAAAGACCGAGTTTCCAGGCGGTGAGTTGCGCGATGCCCGTCACGGCGGCGGCGGGCGGCTTGGTGGTGCCGAAGCTGCCGATGACCGCGATCCCCATGCTGTTCGTGTTGAAACCGAGGGTGTGTGCTCCCATGACGGCCTTCGCTACGCCTCCCGCGCGCCCCTCGTAGATGTTTCCGCACTTGTCGACGAGGAAGTTGTAGCCGATGTCCCGCCAGCCGCTGCTCACCACGTGGTAGCGGTAGATACTGCGGATGACGGAAGCCGCCTCGTCACAGCTGTAGTTGTTGCCGGAGGCGGTGTGGTGCACGAACGCCGCCTGGACCTTCTTGGTGTAGAGGAAGTCCCGCTCGCGGAGCTTCTCGTCGGCACCCCAGCCGCGGCGCGTGACGATACGCGGGCGCGGCCCGATGTAGGGCTTCATACCCGGCTCCAGGTCGGCCAGCCCGTCCTCCGTCGCCGTGCGTGACAGCGCCGGGATGAAGGTGGCGCCGAGCGGCGCGAGATCGGCGTTGACGGCGGAGGCGGCGGCGGACTCCACGGTCAGCGTGCCGAGGCGCGAGGCGTCCACGGGCGTGCCGACGGGCGGGGGGTCGGCGACCGGCCCGCCCGCCGGGGTGGTCGTCTGCGTCGCCCCGGCCTCCGGGAGGCCGGTGCCGGGGTCGACCAGTTCGAGGCGTAGGCCGTCCGGGAGCATCTGGACGCCCGGCGCGGCCGTACGACCGCTGACCTCGGCCCGTACGCGGACCTCGACCCCGTCGGACTCGCCCACCCAGAGCGGGGCGGTGGAGCCGCGCACCCGGCTGGAGGCGCGTTCGGCGGTGTCCGGGTCGGCGGCGTGCTCGTGGTTGTGCGTCTCGACGTCCTGCCAGCCGGACCAGTGGGTGGTGCCGCGCGCCCGGGTACGGACCTGGACGCGGCCGTGCAGTTCGGTGTCCGGGTCGTCCCACACGACACCGACCAGCGAGAAGGACCGTACGCCCCGGCGCCCGAGGCCCTGTTCGGCGGTCGGGCCGAGGGCGCGGTCCGTCGCGCGCGGGACCAGGGGAAGCGACTGGGTACGGCCGGACGGCGATGCGGTCGCTCTGTCCACAACCGGGGCGGCTCGTGCGGAAGTCGCGGACTGTTCGGAGGCGGACGTCGTGCCGAGGGCCGGGGCGGCGGGGGTCGCGGCCGCGGCGGGCAGCGCGGCGGGGAGGGCGAGGACCGCGGCGCAGGCGACACCGATCGAGGAGGCGAGGAAACGAGAGCTATGCATACGCCCGATCTTGGACATAGTCATACATATCTGTCCATCGCGGAACTGACGGACCGTCGGCTCCGCTCCGCCGAACCGGTGGGTGGCACTGGGCCGAACCGGTGGCCCCTCCGCTTCGCCCCGCACCCACCCCGCACCCGCCCCCGCGTAGGCTTACGCGGATGAACGCCACCGATCGCACCCCGGCCGACCTGCTGCGATCCGCGCTCGCCGCGGACCCCGCGCGCCCCCTGGTGACCTTCTACGACGACGCCACGGGCGAACGCGTCGAATTGTCCGTGGCCACCTTCGCCAATTGGGTGGCCAAGACGGCGAATCTGCTCCAGGGCGACCTGGCCGCGGAGCCCGGCGACCGGCTCGCGCTGCTGCTGCCCGCGCACTGGCAGACGGCGGTGTGGCTGCTGGCGTGCTCGTCGGTGGGCGTCGTCGCCGATGTCGCAGGGGACCCCGGCGCGGCCGATCTCGTGGTGAGCGGGCCCGACACCCTGGAGGAGGCACGGGCCTGCTCCGGGGAGCGGGTCGCCCTCGCGCTGCGGCCGCTCGGCGGGAGGTTCCCGCAGACCCCGGCGGGTTTCGCGGACTACGCCGTGGAGGTGCCCTCGCAGGGGGACCGGTTCGCGCCGTTCGCGCCCGTGGACCCGGAGGAGCCGGCGCTGATCGTGGCCGGGCGCGAGTTCAGCGGCGGGGAGGTCGTGGAGCGGGCGCGCGCCGAGGCGGGCGGCCTCGGGCTCACCGGGCCGGGGTCGCGGCTGCTGTCCGGAGCGGGCTACGACACATGGGAGGGCCTGCTGGCGGGGCTGTACGGGCCACTGGCGACCGGGGGGTCCGTGGTGCTGTGCCGGCACCTGGACCAACTGGCGGAGGACGCGTTGGCCAAGCGCGTCGAGAGCGAGCGCGTCACAGCGGTCTCACGCTAGGGCCCACCGGTTCGCGACGCCCGGCACGGCGCCGGCCGGCCTCGGCCCACAGGCGCCGTCCCCCGTTCGGCCTACCCCCGGCCGCCCCTTCCCCCCTCTCGCGCCATCGTCGTAGGAGCACAGCTCGCTCGTACCTCGTACGCCGTGAGGGGTGGCCGACAGTGAACGACGCCGGAGGCAGGACGGGGGTGCTCGGGCCCGGTGCGGGTGGATCCGCCACCGGGGACGGGCTGCTGCGCCGCCGCCGACGGCGGTGGCTGCGCTGGACCGCGGCGGGCGCCGCGACGATGCTGCTCGGGGGCATGGCGGTGGGGTGGGCCGCCTACCGGAGGCTGGACGGGAACATCACGTCGGACACGACGGCGGCGGACGAGCTGGCCCGGTACGAGCGGGAGCGGCCGACCGCGCTGGTGCGGGACGCGCAGAACATCCTGATGATCGGGTCGGACTCCCGGTCGGGGAACGAGAACGGCAGATACGGGCGGGACTCGGGCACCGAGCGGTCGGACACGACCATCCTGCTGCACCTGGCGGCCGACCGGCGGAGCGCGACCGCGGTGTCCCTGCCGAGGGACCTGATGGTGGACGTGCCCGGCTGCCGCCAGAAGGACGGCACCCGGTCCGAACCGACCTTCGCGATGTTCAACTACGCCTTCCAGGCCGGGGGTTCGGCCTGCACCATCCGGACGGTCGAGAAGATGACCGACATCCGCATCGACCACCACGTCGTCGTGGACTTCAGCGGTTTCAAGGAGATGGTGGACGCCGTGGACGGCGTCGAGGTGTGCGTCGAGGCGCCCATCCACGACAAGGCCGCCAAGCTCCGGCTGCCCGCGGGCCGGGTGAGACTCGACGGCGAGCAGGCGCTCGGCTATGTGCGGGCCCGCAAGACGCTGGGCGACGGCAGTGACACCGAACGGATGGACCGCCAGCAGCGCTTCCTCGCGGCACTGGCCGCGAAGGTGCGCAGCAACGGCGTCCTGCTGAATCCGGTGAAGCTCTATCCGGTCCTGGACGCGGCCACGTCCTCGCTCACCACCGACCCCGGTCTGGCGAGTCTGCGCGGTCTCTACGACCTCGTCCGCGGGTTGCGCGGCATTCCCATGGAAAGGGTGCAATTCCTGACCGTTCCCAGGAAGTCGTACGCCCAGGACGCCAATCGTGACGAGCTCGTCGAGCCTGCGGCACACCGGCTTTTCGCCCGGCTGCGTTCCGACGCACCCGTGGCCGTGGCCCGGGAACTCCCGGAGGGCGGACCCGAAGGACATGCGAACGGGCTGTCGGACGGGTCTTCCCGCACCCCCGATCCGATGCCCACTTTTCGCGGCCGCACGGCCGCCGAAGGGGCCTGCGAGTGACCGGAGTGGGTCCCCGCAGGTAAAACGCACGTCAACACGAGGAACAATTGCTCTAGGAAATGGGCAGATTGCCCACTTGTAGGGACGTGCAATTTGTCACCGCCGTCGCTTGACGCCTGATCGGGCGGCTAGTGTGAGCGATCCGGTGTGGCAGGCCTTCTCGGTCACGCACCACTTGCAGCGAGACCCGAGCGTCTTTTGAGGGGGAAGACGCCGCGTGGCCCCGACGGAGGAATCAGACAACCGTGGACGCGCAAGGCCGTGGGCGGGCGGAAGACATCGATCCCGCAGACCAGTGGGTACTCAACCCGAGCACCGGTGAATACGAACTGCGACTGGCCCCTTCCGCACCGCAGTCAGGCGTACCGAGGCCCCGCCGGGCCACGCCCGCGGCGGCGGGGGCCAGAGCGGGCGGCGCCTCCGGGCGGTCGGCGACGGCGACACCGGACACCCGGGAGATCCCCGAGGTGGTTCCGGGACCCCGGCGTCGACGCGGGACGCCCGAGGAGGAGCCGCTGCCGGGCCGTCGTGGCGGCCGGGGCAGGACGAAGACCAAGAAATCCAAGGGCAAGCGGATACTCGTGTGGACGGGCGGCACGCTGGCCTTCGTGCTGGTCGGGGTGAGCGCCGCGGGCTACCTCTACTACCAGCACCTGAACAACAACATCACCGCCATTCCCACCGACGGCGCCGGCACCGGCGGCTTCAGCAAGGACCGGGCGATCAACCTGCTGGTGATCGGCACGGACAAGCGCACCGGCAAGGGCAACGAGTCGTACGGCGACAAGGAGAGCGTCGGCCACGCCGACACCACGATCCTGCTGCACGTCTCCAAGGACCGGACGAACGCGACCGCGATGAGCATCCCGCGGGACATGATCGTGGACATCCCCGACTGCGAGACGACGCAGGAGGACGGCTCCAAGAAGACCATCGGCGGTTCCACCGGTGTCCGGTTCAACACGAGCCTCGGCCAGGACGGCCGCACCCCGAGCTGCACGATGCGGACCGTGACGGAGCTCACCGGGATCGTCCCCGACCACTTCATGGTCGCCGACTTCAACGCGGTGAAGACGCTGTCCACGGCGATCGGCGGCGTGAAGGTGTGCCTCGCGAAGCCCATCAAGGACTCCAAGTCCAAGCTGGACCTCTCCAAGGGCGAGCACGTCATCCAGGGTGAGCAGGCACTGTCGTTCCTGCGCACCCGCTACAGCGTGGGCTTCGGCAGCGACCTGGACCGGATCAAGCTCCAGCAGCAGTTCCTCAGCTCGATGATCCGCCAGATGAAGTCCGAGGACACCCTCACCGACCCGCGCAAGGTCATCGACCTGGCGGAGGCAGCCACCAAGGCCCTCTCCGTCGACGACAAGATCGCCGACATCAAGAAGCTGGCCTCGCTCGGCCAGGAGGTCGGCAAGGTGAACACGAAGAACATCACCTTCACCACGGTGCCCGTCGTCGACAACACCGACCGCGCGACCGTGCTGCCGATGCCGGGCAAGGCGGAGCAGCTGTTCCAGACCGTCCGCGAAGACGTCTCGCTCAGCGACGTGAAGAAGAAGGAGAAGCAGAAGCAGGCGGCGAAGCTCAAGGGCAAGCGCGCCGACGCCTCCGAGGTCCGGGTCAACGTCTACAACGGCGGTGCCGAGGCCGGCAGCGCACAGGCCACTCTCAACTGGCTGCAGAACGATGTCGGCGTGACGAAGTCCAGCCAACTCGGCAACGCGGGCAAGACGTTGGCGAAGACGACCCTCGAGTACGACCCGGACCAGGCCGACCAGGCGCGCAAGCTCGCCGACCTCATGGGCCTGTCCGCGTCCGCGCTCAAGCCCGGCGAGGGCAACAGCGAGACCAACTCCCAGGGGCTGCCCGCGATGGTGCTGACCCTGGGCGAGGACTTCAAGGGCGCCGGGGTGAAGATCAGCGGTTCGTCGTCGGCGGCGGACCTGGACGTCGAGAAGAACACGGCGGACAAGGAAAAGTGCGCCGGCTGATGACCTGACGGGGTCTTCTCGCGTCTATCAGGACGCAACAGGAGTACAGACGCCGGGCGGGCGCGAGGATGCGCCCGCCCGGCGGGTTCCGGTGGTCATACGGCGGCACCCGCCGCCGTAGCGACCCATGTGCGCGTCCACGTCCGGTGTTCGACCGGGCGCACAGGGGCGGTACCGGTCGTACGCATGGGTGGCCGATGTCATCCGAGCAGGGCGTATGACGCGTTCAACAGAGCATGCGTACATCCCGGTTGGGGTCTCGGAAGTCCAACAGGAGGCGGGGGCGGCCCCGTCGGCACAGCAGGGTGGGGAGGGGCAGGGAGATGGTACGGAGCGACGTACGCGGGGACGGGGGGCGGCCGCGGGTCGAGGAACCCGGCGAGCGGGGCGGTGGCCTCGGGTCGACGGACGGCTCGACCGGCGACGACGGGAGCGCCAGAGTCCCGGAACAACGGGGACGCGGCGGCCGCCAGGGCGGCGCCGGAGGGCGCAGGCGGGCCGGTACGGCCACGCCGCGCAGGCGCAGGCGGGTGCTGCGCTGGTCGGCGACGGTGCTCGCGGTGGTGATACTCGGGACCGCGGGAGCGGGTTACCTCTACTACCGGCACCTGAACGGCAACATCAAGAAGGAGAAGCTCAACCTCGGCGACACGAAGATCGCCGAGCCGACTCCCAACGCGGCGGGCCAGACCCCGCTGAACATCCTGCTCATCGGCTCCGACGCGCGGGACACCAAGGAGAACCAGAAGCTCGGCGGCGCCCGGGAGACCTTCGGCGGCACCCCGCTCGCCGATGTCCAGATGCTGCTGCACCTGTCCGCCGACCGCAGCAACATGTCGGTGGTGAGCATGCCCCGCGACACGCTGCTCGACATCCCCAAGTGCACCGACCCCGACGACGGCAAGGTGTACGCGGCGAGCAGCCGGGCGATGACCAACGAGTCGCTCGGCCGGGGCGGACCCGGCTGCACGGTCGCCACCTGGCAGGAGCTGACCGGCATCCACATCGACCACTTCATGATGGTCGACTTCGCCGGTGTGGTCTCGATGGCCGACGCCATCGGCGGCGTACCGGTCTGCGTCACCGACAACATCGAGTCCCGGGACAGCCTGGGCCACGGCTCCGGCCTGAAGCTGGAGAAGGGCACCACGTACATCCAGGGCAAGCAGGCCCTCCAGTGGCTGCGCACCCGGTACGGCTTCGAGGACGGCAGCGACATCGCGCGCGCCAAGGCGCAGCACATGTACATGAACTCGATGGTCCGCGAGTTGCGGGAGAACGCCACCATCACCAACCCCAACAAGCTGCGCCGGCTCGCCGAGGAGGCCACGACGGCCCTCACCGTCGACCCCGGCCTCGGTGACGTGGCGGCGCTCTACGACCTCAGCAAGGAACTGCGCAAGGTCGAGCCGGCCCGGATCACGATGACGACGATGCCGTTCACCTACGTCGGCGCGCGCGTGGTGCCCAAGGAGGGCGACGCGGAGAAGCTGTTCCGGCTGGTGCGCGAGGACATCGCCCTCGACGGCAAGGACGCCAAGAAGGCCACCTCCGAGGACCCGACCTCCGACGATCCCGCGGCGGCGGACGACCAGATCGGCGTGCTGGTGCAGAACGGCACCCTGACGACCGCCCTCGGCGCGGCCCCCGGCCGGGCCCACACCGTCTCCCAGCTCCTCGTCCGCGAGGGCTTCGCCAAGGCGTCGGCGGACTCGACCACCGCCACCACCGAGGACAAGACGGTCGTGCGCTACCCGAGCGCCGAACTGGAGGGCGACGCCCAGGCGGTCGCCAAGGCGCTCGGCATCCCGCTGAGCCAGGTGGAGAAGTCGACGAACGTCAGCGGCGTCACGCTCGTCGTCGGCGCCGACTGGCGCGAGGGCGACGCGTACAAGGCCGAGAAGAAGGACGACAAGACCCCAAAGTCGGCGGACGCGCTGAACGGCGCCGACAAGGACGCCTGCATGAAGGTGAACCCGAACTTCACCTGGTAGTCCGGCACGACGTGTGTGGGGCCCCTCCCGAAGCTCGGGAGGGGCCCCACGGGTATGCGTCGGGCACGTGTGCGCCGGTCCGGTTCAGCTCTCGGTGAGCACGGCCGGGCGGCGGGACGCGATGACCTTCCTCGCCAGCGACTTCGGGCTGGTCAGGAAGCCGAAGCCCCACGACATGTGCATCGTGGCGAGGGCGAGGGGGATCTGCAGCCGCGCCTTCAGCGGCAGGCCCCGGCCCGCCGGGACCGAGCCCGCGACGATCGCCGCGAGATAGCCGCCGGGGACGACGAACCCGATCGGCGTGAGCAGCCCGCCCACCAGCAGACCGGCGGCTATCGCGCACACGGCGGTCGGCGGGGCGAGGTAGCGCAGGTTGATGGAGCCCTGGTGGTAGCGGGCGACGACATGGCGCCAGCGCCCGTAGTCCTTGTACTGCTTGGCCAGCGCCTTCACGCTGGGCCGGGGCCGGTAGGACACCTTCAGCTCCGGCGAGAACCAGATGAGGCCGCCGGCCTCCCTGATCCGGAAGTTCAGCTCCCAGTCCTGGGCGCGGATGAACTCCACGTTGTAGCCGTCCTGTCGCTCCAGCGCCTCGCGCCGGAAGACGCCCAGGTAGACGGTCTCGGCCGGACCGGCCTGCCCGCCCGTGTGGAAGGCTGCGTTGCCCACGCCGATCTTCGAGGTCATGGCGGCGGCGACGGCGCGCTCCCAGTCGTTCTCGCCCTCGGCGTGCATGATGCCGCCGACGTTCTGCGCGCCGGTCTCCTCCAGGAGCCGCACGGCGGTGGCGATGTAGTTGGGCGAGAGCATGCCGTGGCCGTCGACGCGGACCACGATCGGATGGCGGGAGGCCTTGATCGCGGCGTTCAGCGCGGCGGGGGTACGACCGGTGGGGTTCGGCACGGTGTGCACGCGCGCGTCTTCGGCCACGAGCTGGGCCGCGATCTCGTCCGTACGGTCCGTGGACGGACCGAGGGCGATCACGACCTCCATCTCGCCGGCGTACTCCTGCGCGAGGATCGCTTGGACGGCCCCGCGCAGATGCCGCTCCTCGTTGAGGACGGGCATGATCACAGACACGGCGGGGAGCCGCACGTCGGGCTTGGCGTTCATAGGGGGCTCACGTTACCGCGAACGGGGGACAGCGACGCGCGCCGCCCGGTCGCCGGTACGGGCCGCGCGGCGACTGCGCCTACGGTGCTCAGCGTTCCCCCCGTCTCCCCGACCGTGTCACGCGGAGGTGTCCCCCATGCCCGCACGGCCGCAGCAGCCCAGGCCCCCGGTCCGCCCGAGGAAACGGGGCTGGGCCCTGCGGGTGGCGACCACGCTGTCGGTGATGGTGCTGGCCGCCGCGGGGATCGGGCACGCGGTGGTCACCAGCCTCGACGGCAAGATCGCCCGCGTCGACCCCTTCAAGGACATGAAGAACCGCCCCGAGGCGGGCCACGGCATGAACGTCCTGCTGGTCGGCACCGACGGCCGCGACCGCATCAGCGAGGAGGAGCGGCGCGCCTACCGGCTCGGCGGCGCCCCCTGCCACTGCACGGACACCATGATGATCGTCCACATCTCGGCGGACCGGGAGCGGGCCAGCGTCGTGAGCCTGCCGCGCGACTCCTACGCCGAGGTCCCCGCGCACACCGACCGCGCCACCGGGAAGAACCGCCCCGCCCACCCGGTCAAGTTGAACGCCGCGTACGCGGAGGGCGGACCCCCGCTCACCGTCCGCACGGTCGAGCACATGACCAAGGTGAAGATCGACCACTACGTCGAGGTCGATTTCACCAGCTTCATGCGGACCGTGGACGTCCTCGGCGGCGTGAGGATCTGCACCGCCCAACCGCTGAGGGACTCCTACACCGGCCTCGACCTGGCTGCGGGCTCCCACGACCTCGACGGCGGGCAGGCCCTTCAGTACGTCCGCTCCCGCCACGCCGACGGCTCCTCCGACCTCGGCCGCATGAGGCGCCAGCAACGCTTCATGGCCGCCCTCATGGCCCAGGCGACGTCCTCCGGGGTGCTCCTCAACCCGATCAGGTTCCGCGACGTCACCCGGGCCGTGCTCGGCTCGGTCCGCGCCGACAAGGAGTTCGGCACCGGGGAGCTGATCGACCTCGGCCGCGCCATGCGCAATCTCACACCCGCGTCGTCCGAGTTCACCACCGTCCCCATCGGCCGCATGGGCCACGTCGTCGAGGGACTCGGTTCGACCCTCCAGTGGGACGCCGTGAAGTCGCGCCGCCTCTTCAAGGCCCTCCGCGACGACCGCCCCCTCGCCCCCTACCGGACGCGCGGCAGGCGCGCCCTGGTCGAGGTGGCCCCGCAGCAGATCCGCGTCCAGGTCGAGAACGGCACGACCGTCGTCGGCCTCGGCCGCCGGGTGGACCGCCAGCTGGCCGCCACCGGCTTCCGCACCACCCGCACCCCCGTGAACGCCGGGCGCTCCGACGTCCGCCGGACGGTCGTCGTGCACGACCCGCGCTGGGACCGCTCGGCGCGGTCCCTGGCGACCGCCCTGCCGGGCGCGGAGCTGCGGGAGGCCCCGGGGCAGGGCCCCGTCCTGCGGGTGATCGCCGGGACGGACTTCAAGAAGGTCCGCAAGGTACGGGCCGAGGACCCCGACCAGGGCGAGTTCGGCGTGGTCACGGGCGACGAGGTGACCTGCCCCTGAAGGGCACGGGCGGTGTCCGACACCGGGACGGCTCAGCCGCCCTGCCCCTGAAGGGCACAGGCGGTGTCCGACGCCCGGGACGGTTCAGTCGCCCTGCCCTGAGGGGCACGGGCGGTGTCCGCCGCCTGGGAAGGATCGGTTGCCCTGCCCCTGAAGGGCACAGGCGGTGTTCGACGCCCGGGACGGTTCAGTCGCCCTGCCCTGCGGGGCGCGGGCGGTGCTCGGTGCCCGGGGCCGGCTCAGTCGCCCAGGCCGTCCG
This sequence comes from Streptomyces sp. MA5143a, assembly GCF_900290235.1. Lineage (GTDB taxonomy): Bacteria > Actinomycetota > Actinomycetes > Streptomycetales > Streptomycetaceae > Streptomyces. The sequence continues at coordinate 276,302 of NZ_OLMK01000050.1, read as the reverse complement.
CGATCCTCTTCTCCCGCAGCTCCAGGATCGCCTTGCGGCGGGCCAGCCGGTGTGTCCGGCGGATCTGCGCCTCCTGGTAGCGCCGCCGGTCCCGCTCGGTCTCCGCCAGCACCGGCGGCACCCGGCGCGGCTTGCCGTCGGCGTCGACCGCCGCGAACACCAGATACGCCGACCCCACCTGCTGCGGCGGTGTCGACTCGTTCCACCGCTCCGCGAGCACCCGGACCCCGATCTCCATGGACGTCCGCCCCGTCCAGTTCACCTGGGCCTTCACATGGACCAGGTCGCCCACCCGGACCGGCTCCAGGAAGGCCATCTCGTCCATGGAGGCGGTGACGGCCGGCCCACCGGAGTGACGCCCGGCCACCGCGCCCGCCGCGTCGTCGACAAGCTTCATGATCACACCGCCGTGCACCGTCCCCAGCAGGTTGGTGTCGTTGTGGGTCATGATGTGGCTCAGGGTGGTCCGGGACGCCGAGGTCGGCTTGCCGGGTATATCGGATTCCGCTGCGGGGGCCTGCTCTGTCATGGCGCCCACCTTATGCGTGACCTCGTAAGGTCCGCTTTGCATCAGCTTGGCAACAGCCGCGCTGCGAAATCCCGCCGACCCTTGTACGGCCCACAGGGGAGCCCTGCACACTGGGGCGCATGAACGATTGGCCCGAGGGATGGTCCGACAGCAACCGCGGCGGCGGGTACGGACAAGGAAGCGCCGGCGCACACCCTGACGGGCCGCGCGTGATGCGCCAGGTCCGCCGCGGCCCGTCGGCACCTCCTCAGGGCGGCGTGCCACAGCAGCCGGCGTACGGCGACGCGTACGACAACTACGGCGGCGGCTCCGACCACTACGACAGCGGCTACAACACCGGCCAGGTGTACGGCGGCGGCGGTCCGGGCGGCCCCGGCGGCTACGACGGCCGGGGTGAGCGTCCCGCGCCGAACTGGCGGCGCCGGATCAAGTGGACGGCGATCACCGTCACCGTCGTCCTCCTCGGCACGACGATCGGCACCTACTTCTGGGCCGACTCCAAGCTGAACCGCGAGGTCGACCTGTCGAAGGTCATCGAGCGGCCGGAGGAGGGCGAGGGCACCAACTACCTGATCGTCGGCTCCGACAGCCGCGAGGGCCTGTCCGACACGCAGAAGAAGGAACTGCACACCGGGTCCGCCGACGGCAAGCGCACCGACTCGATGATGATCCTGCACACCGGGTCCAACGGTCCGACGCTGATCTCGCTGCCCCGCGACTCGAACGTGGAGATCCCCAGCTTCGTGGGCTCCGAGTCCGGCAAGACGTACAAGGGCACCGGCCGCCAGGTGAAGCTGAACGCCGCGTACGCCGAGGACGGGCCGGAGCTGCTGGTCCGGACCGTCGAGGCCAACACGGGACTGCGCATCGACCACTACGTGGAGATCGGCTTCGCCGGCTTCGCGAACATCGTCGACGCGGTCGGCGGCGTGGAGATCGACATCCCCAAGGGCGGCCTGAAGGACACCAAGTCGGGCGCCAACTTCGAGGCGGGCAAGCAGACGCTGAACGGCGAGCAGTCGCTGGCCTTCGTCCGCACCCGCTACGCCCTCGCGCGCAGCGACCTCGACCGCACCAAGAACCAGCAGAAGTTCCTCGCGGCCCTCGCCAGCCAGACGGCGACGCCGAGCACGGTCCTGAACCCCTTCAAGCTGTACCCGACGATGAGCGCCGGCCTCGACACGCTGATCGTCGACAAGGACATGAGCCTGTTCGACCTGGCCGACATGTTCTGGGCGATGAAGGGCGTCACGGGCGGCGACGGCAAGTCCATGAACATGCCGATCTCGGGCAACACCGGCAACGGCAACCTCCAGTGGGACACCGCGAAGGTGAAGAAGCTGGTGGAGGAGCTGAAGAACGACGAAACGGTGACGGTGTCGGGCAACTGACCTACCGCCGGACGACACGGCGGCAACCGCACCGCACAGCCGAGGGGCATCCCGCACGGGGTGCCCCTCGGTCGTGCGCGTACGGTCGTGCGGGTGGGACCGGCCTCGTCTCAGGCCGTCGCGCCCGACATCGCCCGGCACATCTCGGAGCAGCGACGACACGCCTCGGCACAGCGCATCATCTGGGGATCGTCGGGCATGGACATACACGCCTCGGCGCACATGTCACAGGCGCGGGCGCACATCGCGCACATCTCGGCGCTCATCGGGGAGCGGCGCATCATCATGTCCGCGCACATACGGGTCATCTCGGCGCAGTCCATCAGCGCGCGCATGATCTGCATCTGGGCCTGACCGCCGGCCTGCATGCAGGAGCTCATGGTCTCCTCGCACACCGTGTGGCACGTCATGCACGCGTTGACGCAGTCCTGCATCTCCTTGCTCATCGCGGTCATGGTTCCGGTCTCCTGCATGGCTCCTCCAGAGGTGGGAGCGGGGGTCCGGGGCGGACCCCGTGCACTACCGTCCTACGCCCCCGGGCCGCCACCCGCCATTGGGCGGACGCAAACATTCCGCACCATTCGCCCCACAAATGAACGGCCCCCGGCGGGGTGCCGGGGGCCGTTCACCGAATGCGCCGAAGGAGTTACGGCAGGTTACGGGCCATGACGATCCGCTGAACCTGGTTCGTGCCCTCGTATATCTGCGTGATCTTGGCGTCGCGCATCATGCGCTCCACCGGGTAGTCGCGGGTGTAGCCGTAGCCGCCGAGGAGCTGGACGGCGTCGGTGGTGACCTCCATGGCGACGTCGGAGGCGAAGCACTTGGCGGCGGCGCCCTGGAAGGTGAGGTCGCTGTCGCCGCGCTCGGAGGCGGCGGCGGCCTGGTAGGTCAGGGCGCGGGCAGCGGCGATCTTCATGGCCATGTCGGCGAGCATGAACTGGATGCCCTGGAAGTCCGCGATGGGCTTGCCGAACTGCTTGCGCTCCTGGACGTAGCCCTTGGCGTAGTCGAGGGCGCCCTGGGCGACACCGAGGGCCTGGGCGGCGATGGTGATGCGGGTGTGGTCCAGGGTCTTCATCGCCGTGGCGAAGCCGGTGCCCTCCTCGCCGATCATGCGGTCGGCGGGGATGCGGACGTTGTCGAGGTAGACCTCGCGGGTCGGGGAGCCCTTGATGCCGAGCTTCTTCTCCGGGGCGCCGAAGGAGACGCCCTCGTCGGACTTCTCGACGACGAACGCGGAGATGCCCTTGGAGCGCTTGGACGGGTCGGTGACGGCCATCACCGTGTAGTACTCGGACTCGCCGGCGTTGGTGATCCAGCGCTTCACACCGTTGAGGATCCAGTGGTCGCCGTCGCGGACCGCCTTGGTCTTCATACCGGCCGCGTCGGAGCCCGCGTCGGGCTCGGAGAGGCAGTACGAGAACATGCCCTCGCCCTTGGCGAGCGGGCCCATGTACTTCTTCTTCAGCTCCTCGGAGCCGGAGAGGATCACCGGGAGCGAGCCCAGCTTGTTGACGGCCGGGATGAGGGAGGAGGAGACGCAGACGCGGGCCACCTCCTCGATCACGATGACCGTGGCGAGCGCGTCGGCGCCGGCGCCGCCGTACTCCTCCGGCACGTGCACGGCGTGCAGGTCGTTCGCGACGAGCGCTTCGAGCGCCTCGCGGGGGAAGCGGGCCTCCTCGTCGACCGCGGCGGCGTGGGGCGCGATCTTCGCCTCGGCGAGGGAACGGATCACGTCGCGGAGCATGTCGTGCTCCTCGGACGGGCGGTACAGGTCGAAATCAGCCGATCCGGCCAAGGTCTCTCACGCTCCCGATGCTAACTACCGTTAAGTAACTCAAATTTTAAAGGGCCTGCCCACGCGAGAGATACGTGAGCTTGGCGACAGGTCCCGGACCGGTCGCGGCACCAGGGGGAATCTGCCCGGTGAGGGGCCCGGACACGCCCCGACTATGCTCAGGGCGCACCCGCCGCGCACGTCGCGGCGCACCCACGGCCGTACGTCCCAGGAGCATCCATGGCCCTCAAGATCACCGTGATCGGCACCGGCTATCTCGGCGCCACCCACGCCGCGGCCATGGCCGAGCTGGGATTCGAGGTGCTCGGGCTCGATGTCGTCGAAGAGAAGATCGACATGCTGCGCCGGGGCGAGGTCCCGATGTACGAGCCGGGTCTGGAGGAGCTGCTGCGCCGGCACGTCGCCGGGATCGAGGGCTCCACCGGGCGGCTGCGCTTCACGACGGACTACGCCGAGGTCGCGGCCTTCGGCGATGTCCACTTCGTGTGTGTGAACACCCCGCAGCGGCATGGCGAGTACGCCTGCGACATGTCGTACGTCGACGCGGCCTTCGCCTCGCTCGCCCCGCATCTGACGGGCCCGGCCCTGGTCGTGGGCAAGTCGACCGTGCCGGTGGGCTCCGCCGACCGGCTGGCCGCGTATCTCGCCGAGCACGCCCCGGCGGGGGCGGACGCCGAGCTGGCCTGGAACCCGGAGTTCCTGCGCGAGGGCTTCGCCGTGAACGACACGCTGCACCCGGACCGGATCGTGGTGGGTGTCCGCGGCGAGAGGGCCGAGAAGCTGCTGCGCGAGGTGTACGCGACGCCGGTCGAGGAAGGCTCCCCGTTCGTCGTCACCGACTTCCCGACCGCCGAGCTGGTGAAGACCTCCGCGAACTCCTTCCTCGCCACCAAGATCTCCTTCATCAACGCCATGGCCGAGGTGTGCGAGGCCGCCGGGGGCGATGTCGCGAAGCTCGCGGAGGCCATCGGGCACGACGACCGGATCGGGAAGAAGTTCCTGCGGGCCGGCATCGGGTTCGGCGGCGGGTGCCTGCCGAAGGACATCCGGGCGTTCATGGCCCGCGCCGGTGAGCTGGGCGCCGACCAGGCACTGACGTTCCTGCGCGAGATCGACTCCATCAACATGCGCCAGCGCGGTCAGATGGTGGAACTGGCCCGGCAGGCGCTCGGCGGCGGCCCCTTCCTGGGCAGGCGGGTCGCGGTGCTGGGCGCGACGTTCAAGCCGGACTCCGACGACGTACGGGACTCCCCCGCGCTCAACGTGGCCGGGCAGATCCACCTCCAGGGCGGACAGGTCACGGTCTACGACCCGAAGGGCATGGACAACGCGCGCCGGCTGTTCCCGACGCTCGGGTACGCCGACTCGGCGCTGGAGGCCGTGCGGGGCGCCGACATCGTGCTGCACCTGACGGAGTGGCGCGAGTTCCGGGAGCTGGACCCGCGGGCGCTGGGCGAGGTCGCGTCCCGGCGGCTGGTGCTGGACGGCCGCAACGCCCTGGACCCGGAGCTGTGGCGCCGGGCCGGCTGGACGTACCGCGCGATGGGCCGGCCGACGGCCTGACCCGGGGCCGCGGTCCGTTTCCGGGCCGCGGCGGGCCCGGAGTTCGACCGGGCGGGGAGCGGGCGACGCCGTTCCGGCCGAGGCTCAGTCGGCCGGAACGGCGTCTGCGCTCATTCTCCACCGTTCCGGTCCCCCGTGGGTGCTAAGCGCTTACTTCGCCGGTGACTCACGGGGTGATGTACGGCTCATCGGACTCACTCGGCGGGCTCACCGGCTCACTCGGCGGGCTCACCGGCTCACTTGGCGCGGTAGCGGCGCATCTTCGCGCGGGCTCCGCACACTTGCATCGAGCACCAGCGGCCGCGCCCGGCGGGGCTGCGGTCGTAGTACGCCCAGTGGCAGTCGGCGGCCTCGCACGCCTTGAGGCGCTGCCAGGTGCCCTCCGTGAGGGCCTCGGCGACGGCCGCGGCCACGCGGGCGAGGAGGGTCGCGGGGTCGGCGGCGGGGCGCAGGCGCGCCGAGCCGTCGTCGGCGCGGACGTCGACGACGAGCGGCGCCGCGGCCAGCAGGTCGCCGAGCGGGGTCACCGCGCGGTGCGGCGGGTGTCCCGCGTGCGCGAGGCAGACGGCGCGCAGCGACTCGCGCAGTTCCCGTACGTCCGCGAGGTCCTCGGCCGCGGTCAGGGCGAGACGGGCCCGGCCCTCCGGGGTGTCGAGGGCGTCGGCGCCCGACTCCACGTCCAGCGTGTTCACCAGGCTCTCGATGAGGGCCAGGCCGCCGGGTGCGGGCACTCTCTCACTCATGCGTGCGACCTCATGCTTGCGACGTTACCGCCAATAGGGAAGCATGCAGTAACCGTTACTGGTTACCCGCTTCTACAGGTAACCGGATCGCAGAGCGAAGGAGAGCAGTCATGGCCATCGCCAAGCTGGATGTCGTCGTCCTGGACTGTCCCGACCCGGCCGCGCTCGCCGGGTTCTACGCCGAGCTGGTCGGCGGGGAGGTCTCGGGCGAGGGCGACTGGGTGGACCTGAGGGTGCCGGACGCGGGTGTCCGGCTGGCGTTCCAGCAGGCGCCGGACTTCGTGCCGCCCCAGTGGCCGTCGCCGTCCCGTTCTCAGCAGTTCCATCTCGATGTGAACGTGGAGGACATGGACGCGGCGGAGAAGGAGGTGCTGGCGCTCGGGGCGAAGCCGCTGGACACGGCCGACCGTGAGCGCGGCTTCCGGGTGTACGCCGACCCGGCGGGGCACCCGTTCTGCCTGTGCCGGGCCTGAGTGCCTGTGCCGGGCCTGAGCGTGAGCAAGGCCGCGCAGGTCGGGCCGGTGTGCCCGGTCTCGTGGTCGGCCTCGTGGTCGGCCTCGTGGTCGGCCGGTGAGGGCCCGGGGGCTGTCGCCCGGTCGGGCCCTCACCTCTGGTGTCAGCCGTCCAGGTCGGCGATCCGCGCCGTCGAGGCCTCGCGGCGGTCACGGGCCACCCGCGCCGTGAAGTCGGCGCTGCGCAGGACGCGTTGGACGTTGCCCCAGGTGAGCAGGGCGAGGTCGTCGTGGGACCAGCCGCGGTGGAGGAGCTCGACCACCAGGTGGGGGTAGCAGGAGGCGTCGGCGAGGTCCTCGGGGTGGGCGGCGCCGGAGTCGTAGGTGCCGGAGAGGCCGACGCTCCCGGGTCCGGCGATCGAGCGGACGTGGTCGAGGTGGTCGGCGACGTCGCGCACGGAGGGGCCGGTCTGCTCGGCGGTGAGCGGCACCATGCACAGGCCGTGGGCCTCGCCCAGCGCGGCCAGCAGGTCGTCGGTGAGGTTCGCGGGGTGGGGGCGCAGGGCGTGGGCCGCCGAGCGGGTGCACAGGACCGGGGCGCGGGAGACCGCGAGGGTCCGGCGGATCGTCTGCTCACCGGCGCCGGAGAGGTCGGCGAGGACGCCCACACGGTTCATCTCGCGGACCACCTCCTCGCCGAACCGGCTGAGCCCGGCCTCGCTCGCCCAGGAGACGCCGGCGAGCGTGAGGGCCTTCAGGCCGAGCGCGTGCAGGGCGCGCAGGATGGCGAGGGAGTCGCCGAGGGCGGGGGCGCCGGCGGGGCCGGGCAGGATGGCGACGCGGCCGCAGTGGTGGGCGTCGGTGACCTCGCCCGCGGTGCGGACCAGTCGCAGGCCCTCGGGATGGGCGTGGACGGCCTTGTGGACCAGGTCGAGTTGCTCCAGGGTGGCGCCGACGGCCCGGTCGCCGGTCAGCGGCTCGGACAGGTGCAGCGACCAGAACAGGGCGCCGATGTGTCCCTCGCGCATCCGGGGCACGTCCGTGTCCACGCCGCTCTCGCCGAGTTCCAGGTCGTAGCAGGGCAGGTGGCGCAGCACCCAGGGGAGCCCGCTGTAGCCGTCGGCCACGGGGTGGTCGGCGAGGAAGGCGTGTGCCTCCTCCAGCCCGTCCGACTGCCCGTCCGACTGCTCGTCCGACTGCTCGGGTGCCTGCTCGGGGGTCTGCGCGCCGTCGGCGGTGCCGGGCTCGGTGGAGTCGGGCTCGGCCGTGTCGTCCGGCGGGGCTATCGGCTCGGCCGCTCCGAACCGATGGCTCGGCTTCGGCTTCCGCTTCGCGGGGGCGTCGAGCCGCCCCGCCTCCGCTGTCGCTTGCAGTTCGTCCTGCAGGTCTGCCATGGCGGACCTCCGTACCCGGTCGGTGAACGCAGTCACCGTCACCGTGCCACAGGGGCCGCCCGGATTCCTGGTGGGTGCGGCGTTCGGGGGTACGGCCTCCCCGTCGCCGCCGGACGGGGGCCGTACCGCCGGCCGGGTGTCACCCGTCCAGCTGCTCCAGGGTGGCGTTCGACGGGCCCGTACGGGACTTCAGGTCGCGGGCGACGTCCTCGGCGGCGCCCAGCACACGGACCGCGTTCCGCCAGGTGAGCTTGGCGAGGTCGGTCCGGGACCAACCGCGGTCGAGGAGCTCGGCGATCAGGTTCGGGTAGCCGGAGACGTCGTTCAGGCCGTCCGGGGTGAAGGCGGTGCCGTCGTAGTCGCCGCCGATGCCGAGGTGGTCGACGCCGGCGACCTCGCGCATGTGGTCGAGATGGTCCGCGACCGTGGCGACCGTGGCGACGGGGCGCGGGTTGCGCTCCTCGAACTCTCGGTGCACCCGCATGGCCTCGGGGGTGGTGTCGAGGTGGTGCAGGCCGTGGGCGCGCATGTTCTCGTCGGCGGCGGCCGTCCAGTCGACGGCGGCCTGGAGGACGAACTTCGGTACGAAGGTCACCATCGCCACTCCCCCGTTGGCGGACAGGCGTTCGAGGACGTCGTCCGGGATGTTGCGGGGGTGGTCGCAGACGGCACGCGACGAGGAGTGGGAGAAGATCACCGGTGCGGCCGAGGCGTCCAGCGCGTCGCGCATGGTGGTCGCGGCCACGTGCGAGAGGTCGACGAGCATGCCCTCGCGGTTCATCTCCCGGACGACGGCGCGGCCGAAGGCGGACAGGCCGCCGACCGCCGGTTCGTCGGTCGCGGAGTCCGCCCAGGCGATGTTGTCGTTGTGGGTGAGCGTCATGTAGCGGACGCCGAGCGCGTACAACGCGCGTAGCGTCGCGAGGGAGTTGTCGATGGAGTGACCGCCCTCGGCGCCCATCAGGGAGGCGATACGGCCCTCGGTACGGGCCGCCTCCATGTCGGCCGCGGTCAGCGCGGACCGCAGCCGCGCCGGGTAACGGTCGATCAACTGCCGTACGCAGTCGATCTGTTCGAGGGTGGCGGGGACGGCGCCCGGCAGGAACGCGGAGTCCGAGGGCACGTACACCGACCAGAACTGGGCGCCGACGCCGCCGGCGTGCAGCCGGGCGAGGTCGGTGTGCAGATAGGCGCTCTGGTCGGTGGCGATGTCGCGGGCGCCCAGGTCGTAGCGGACCTGTTCGCGCAGCGCCCACGGCAGGTCGTTGTGCCCGTCGGCGACCGGGAACTCGCGCAGCAGTTCCCGGGCCTCCTCCAGCGAACCCGTCCCCGTCATCCCGGTCACTTCCTCGTCCCCCGTCGTCCCGGTCACTTGCCGTACTCCCCCGTCCTCCCGGTCGCCCGGGTCGTCGCGGCTCTCGCGGTCAGTGGTGCGTCACTTGCCGAAGCCGAAGCCGCCCGCCGACCCCTCGACCTTGGTGCGCAGGCGCTTGCCCTTCTCGGTGGCCTGGTCGTTCAGCTCCTGCTGGAACTCCCGCATCCGGCCGAGGAGTTCCTCGTCCTGGGTGGCGAGGATGCGGGCGGCGAGCAGTCCGGCGTTGCGCGCGCCGGCCACGGACACGGTCGCGACGGGCACCCCGGCCGGCATCTGCACGATCGACAGCAGCGAGTCCATGCCGTCGAGGTACTTCAGCGGTACGGGCACGCCGATGACCGGCAGCGGGGTCACGGAGGCGAGCATGCCGGGCAGATGGGCGGCGCCGCCCGCCCCGGCGATGATCACCTTGAGGCCCCGGTCCGCGGCCTCCTCGCCGTAGGCGACCATCTCGCGCGGCATGCGGTGCGCGGAGACCACGTCGACCTCGTAGTCGATCTCGAACTCGTCGAGGGCCTGCGCGGCGGCCTCCATGACGGGCCAGTCGGAGTCCGACCCCATGACAATGCCTACGACCGGGCTCATTCGGTGATCGTGCCTCTCAGGTATCCGGCGGCGTGACGGGCGCGCTCCAGCACGTCGTCGAGGTCGTCGCCGTAGGTGTTCACGTGACCGACCTTGCGGCCGGGCTTCACGTCCTTGCCGTACATGTGGATCTTGAGCTGGGGGTCGCGGGCCATGCAGTGCAGATACGCCGAGTACATGTCCGGGTAGTCGCCGCCGAGGACGTTGACCATGACGGTCCACGTCGCGCGGGGGCGCGGGTCGCCGAGCGGGAGGTCGAGGACGGCCCGGACGTGGTTGGCGAACTGCGAGGTGACGGCGCCGTCCTGGCTCCAGTGGCCGGAGTTGTGGGGGCGCATGGCCAGCTCGTTGACCAGGATGCGGCCGTCGCGGGTCTGGAACAGCTCGACGGCGAGGTGGCCGACGACGTCCAGTTCCTTGGCGATGCGCAGGGCCATCTCCTCCGCCTGGAGGGCGAGGGCCGGATCGAGGTCGGGCGCCGGGGCGATCACGGTGTCGCACACCCCGTCGACCTGCCGGGACTCGACGACCGGGTAGGCGACGGCCTGGCCGTGCGGGGACCGTACGACGTTGGCGGCGAGTTCCCGGACGAAGTCGACCTTCTCCTCGGCGAGGACCGGGACCCCGGCGCGGAACGGCTCGGCGGCGTCCTCGGCGGAGCGGACCACCCACACGCCCTTGCCGTCGTAGCCGCCGCGGACGGTCTTGAGGATGACCGGAAATCCCTCGCCCTCCGCCGCGAAGGCCACCACGTCCGCCGGGTCGGCGACGATGCGGTGCCTCGGGCAGGGCACGCCGATCGCGTCGAGCCTCGCCCGCATCACACCCTTGTCCTGGGCGTGCACGAGGGCGTCCGGGCCCGGACGTACGGGAATGCCGTCCGCCTCCAGCGCCCGGAGGTGCTCGGTGGGTACGTGTTCGTGATCGAAGGTGATCACGTCGCAGCCCTGCGCGAACGCGCGCAGCGTCTCCAGATCGCGGTAGTCGCCTATGACGACATCACCGACGACCTGGGCCGCGGAGTCCTGAGGGGTGTCACTGAGGAGCTTGAACCTGATGCCGAGCGGGATGCCAGCCTCGTGCGTCATACGAGCGAGCTGACCGCCGCCGACCATGCCGACTACCGGGAACGTCACACCCCCAGAGTATCGGCCATGGAATCGGCCACTTCCCGGTGTCCGGTTCCCGCCCCCTTCCGGCGCCCGGGAAGCGGGTGTGAGGTGCTGCACGGGCGCTGCCCAGGGGCGCTGGTTAGCATGGCGGAACCAGTGGATTTTCCAGTGGATTTCGAACGAAGATCAACTGTTTTCGGACCGACAGGGCCGACAGGGCCGACCTGGTACCGACCGAGGTACGACAGACCACCGAGCGACGGGGGCCGGCAGACGATGGGAAGCACCACCTCGGGGCCTCACCCGAAGCCCCGCGGCGTCCTGCGCCGACGGATCGACCTCCTCGTCCGTGAGGTCGCCAAGTTCGGTGCGGTGGGCGGTGCCGGGCTGCTGGTGAACCTCGCCGTGTTCAACCTCGTCCGGCACACCACCGACCTCCAGGTCGTCCGGGCCAGTGTGATCGCCACGGTCGTCGCCATCGCCTTCAACTACGTCGGGTTCCGCTACTTCACCTACCGGGACCGCGACAAGAGCGGCCGCACGAAGGAGCTCAGCCTCTTCCTGCTGTTCAGCGCGGTGGGCCTGGTCGTCGAGAACGGCGTCCTCTACACCGCGACCTACGGGTTCGGCTGGGACAGCCCGCTGCAGAGCAACATCTTCAAGTTCCTCGGCATCGGCGTCGCGACCCTCTTCCGCTTCTGGTCGTACCGGACGTGGGTGTTCCGCGCCCTGCCCGCCCGCGAGGCGGTGGCGAGCGCGGAATCGTTCCTGGAGGCGGGAGCCGCCCACCCGCCCGCGCTGACCGGCGGGGGCCCGGCCAAGCGCCCGGACGACCGGCGCTAGGCACTCTCGCCCGCTGCCGCCGCCCCGTCGTCGCTGCTACCGCACGGGCCGGTCGTCGCCGGGCGGCGTCCTGACCGGGGTCCGGGACAGGAACAGGCCGAACACCGGGGGCTGGGCCTGGAGCATCTCCAGACGTCCGCCGTCCGCCTCCGCGAGGTCGCGGGCGACGGCCAGCCCGATCCCCGTGGAGTTCCGCCCGCTGATCGCCCGCTCGAAGATCCGCGCACCGAGGTCGGCCGGGACACCGGGCCCCTCGTCGGTGACCTCGATGACCGCCTGGTTGCCGATGACGCGGGTGCGCAGCGCCACCGTGCCACCGCCGTGCATCAGCGAGTTCTCGATCAGCGCGGCCAGCACCTGCGCGACCGCCCCCGGCGTGCCCACGGCCTGGAGGTGCCGCTTGCCGGAGCTGACGATGGCGCGGCCTGCGCTGCGGTAGGCGGGGCGCCACTCCTCCAGCTGCTGCTTGATGACCTCGTCCAGCTCGAACGCGACGGCGGAGCCGTTGCGCGGGTCGCGGGAGTTCGTCAGGAGCCGCTCCACGACGTCCGTCAGCCGCTCGACCTGGGCGAGCGCGATGTGCGCCTCCTCCTTCACCGTGGCCGGGTCGTCGGTGAGCGTGATCTCCTCCAGCCGCATAGACAGGGCGGTCAGCGGCGTGCGCAGCTGGTGGGACGCGTCCGCGGCGAGGCGCCGCTCGGCGGTCAGCATGCGGCCGATGCGCTCGGCGGAGGCGTCCAGGACGTCCGCGACCCGGTCCAGCTCGGGGACGCCGTACCGCTTGTGCCGGGGGCGGGGGTCGCCGGAGCCGAGGCGTTCGGCGGTCTCGGCGAGGTCGGTGAGCGGGGAGGCGAGGCGGTTGGCCTGCCGTACGGCGAGGAGGACCGCGGCGACGACGGCGAGCAGGGCGACCGCCGCGATGATCAGCAGGGTGCGGCCGACCTCACGGCTGACCGCCGAGCGGGACTCCTCGACGGTGACGACCTCGTCCTTCTCACCTTTGGCCTCGTGGCGGATGACGTCGCCGACGGGCTTCGCGCCGATCTCGATCGTGCGCTGGCCGGGGATCTGGATGCGGGCGTAGCGGTCGTCGCCGACCTGGTCCTCCAGGACCTCGGCGGTGATCCGCTCGTCCCCGATGATCCGGCTGTCCACGATGCTGGTCAGCTGGACCGCCTCGGACTCCACGCGTTCCTGGGCGCTGTTGCTGATCGTCCGCGTCTCGACGATGACGAGGGAGACGCCGAAGACCGCGATGACCACGAGGACCACGGCGAGGGTGGACTGGATGAGACGGCGACGCACGGCTGCCCTCCGGGCGGGGCGGGGTGTTCTGGGACCTTCGATTGTGCGGCACCCGGTACGGGGTCAGGGCGGCGCCCGGACCCCGGGGCCGTCAGGCGCCCGCACGGGTCCCTCAGAGCCTGTGAACGAACCCGCGCCCGGGCCCCGAGGCGGATCCGGGCGCGGGTTTGTTCACAGGGCTCTCAGTTCTTCTCGAACCGGAAGCCGACGCCCCGCACGGTCGCGATGTACCGGGGGTTCGCCGCGTCGTCGCCCAGCTTCTTGCGCAGCCAGGAGATGTGCATGTCGAGGGTCTTGGTGGAGGACCACCACGTGGTGTCCCACACCTCGCGCATCAGCTGGTCACGTGTGACGACCCGGCCCGCGTCCCGCACCAGCACCCGCAGCAGGTCGAACTCCTTGGCGGTGAGCTGGAGCTCCTCGTCGCCCATCCACGCCCGGTGGGACTCGACGTCGATCCGGACGCCGTGCGTGGCGGGCGGCTGCTGCGGCTCGGCCGCGCCGCGCCGCAGCAGCGCCCGTACGCGGGCGAGCAGCTCGGCGAGCCGGAACGGCTTGGTGACGTAGTCGTCGGCGCCCGCGTCGAGGCCGACGACGGTGTCCACCTCGTCGGCGCGCGCGGTCAGGATCAGGATCGGCACGGTGTGGCCCTCGGCGCGCAGCCGGCGGGCGACCTCCAGACCGTCCATGCCGGGCAGCCCCAGGTCGAGGACGACCAGGTCGACGCCACCCTGCATTCCGGCGTCCAGCGCGGTGGGGCCGTCCTCGCGGACCTCCACCTCGTACCCCTCCCGGCGCAGTGCGCGGGCCAGCGGCTCCGAGATGGACGCGTCGTCCTCGGCGAGCAGTACACGGGTCATGCGCTGATGGTAGTCCGCCGAGAACCGCAGGTGGAGGGTGATCGGCAAGCCTGATTCACACCTTTGTCCGGCGGAATTCTTACCCCTGACGGCCAAGATCGAATAGGTCGGGCATTCCGCCCCTGCCCCGTGAAGATCAGGCCGCGGCCGTCGAGGGTCCATGGAGATCGGGGACGGTCCGTGCGGATTTCCGCGGCGGTTTCGCCTCCCGGAATGGGCACCCCGCTCTGTGGGGAGGCAATTCCCGAACCCACCTTCGAATACACGAGCGCTATCGCATTCTTACCTGTGATCCGCCTCTCAATCCCTTCCATTCCCTTGTCTACTCTGGCGTATGGTGATGGAACGCCTATAGCGACACGTGGGGACCTTTGGCGGCATATATGCGCTGAAGGTCTCTTTTGTGCGCGGAGCCGGATTCTCCGGCCCCGCGGGAATGACCTGTGGCCGGCCCCCGCGCCGACGGAATCCCCTGCCGTCGACGCGCGTAGAAGGCGTGGATCCCCGGTGGTGCCGGCCGCCCCTCCGACCGGGCGCGGCACCCCGTGTGCGGCGTCCCGAAGCGCAAGGAACGACCATGGCGTCCAGCCTGACGAAGGACTCGGCCGACCGGGGGACCCCCGGCGACGAGCGCACCTTCTTCGGCCACCCCCGAGGACTGGCCACTCTCTTCATGACCGAGATGTGGGAGAGATTCTCCTACTACGGCATGAAGGCCCTTCTGCCGCTCTACCTGGTCGCGCCGAACGGCCTGGACCTCGGCGCGGCGGCGACGATCACCATCACCGCGGTGTACGGGTCGATGGTGTACCTGCTCACCCTCCCCGGCGGGTGGATCGCGGACCGCTTCCTCGGCCCGCGCAGGACGGTCGCCGTCGCGGGCGTCGTCATCATGCTCGGCCATCTGACCCTGGCCCTGCCGTCGGCCGGTGTCTTCTACCTGGGCCTCGCCCTCGTCGCCATCGGCTCGGGCCTGCTGAAGGCCAACATCTCGACCATGGTCGGCCACCTCTACGACGGCCCGAACGACCCGCGCCGCGACGGTGGTTTCACCGTCTTCTACATCGGCATCAACGCGGGTGCCTTCGCCGCGCCGCTGGCCATCGGCACGGTCGGCGAGAAGGTGGGCTGGCACCTCGGCTTCGGCATGGCCGCGGTCGGCATGGCGCTGGGCCTCGCGCAGTTCCTGCTGGGCAGCCGCCATCTGAGCGAGCGCAGCGACATCGTCCCCACGCCGATGCCCGCCGCCGAGAAGGCGGCCGTCCTGCGCAAGGCCCTGCTGTGGCTGGCCGTCCCGGTCGTCTTCTACGGCGCCCTCGGCCTGTCCGGTCACTACACCGTCAACTGGGCGGTGATCCCGGTCACGCTCATCGGTCTGCTCGTCCCGATCTGGGTGATCGCCCGGATCAAGCGGGACCGCGACCTGGACGCCGCCGAGCAGTCCCGGATGTCGGCGTTCGTCTGGTTCTTCGTCGCCGCGGCGATCTTCTGGATGATCTACGACCAGGGCGCCTCGACGCTGGCCGTCTTCGCCAGCGAGTCGGCCGACAACAGCGTGCTCGGCTGGGAGTTCCCCGTCTCCTGGTACCAGTCCCTGAACCCGCTGATGATCATGGCGGCGGCGCCGGTCTTCGCCTGGCTGTGGGTGTGGCTGAACAGGCGGGGCAAGGAGCCGAGCACCATCGTCAAGTTCTCGGCGGCGCTGCTGCTGGTCGGTGCGTCGTTCTTCCTCTTCCTGGCGCCGCTGGCGATCGCCGGGGACGGCGAGAAGGCCGCCGCGCTGTGGATCGCCGGGATCTACTTCGTGCAGACGCTCGGTGAGCTGACGCTCTCCCCGGTGGGTCTGTCCGTCACGACGAAGATGGCGCCGGTGAAGTACGCCTCCCAGATGATGGGCGTCTGGTTCCTCGCGGTCAGCGCCGGCGACTCCGTCACCGCGCTGCTGTCCAACGAGGCCGTCGGCGGCGTCAACCTCGACCGGGCGGGCTTCGTCGCCGTCGAGGCCACCCTGGCCGCGCTCGCCGGTGTCGCGCTGTACCTGTACCGCAACAAGGTCAAGCGGCTCATGGGCGACGTGCGCTGAGCCCGCCGCCCCGGCCTTTCGCGCAGGGCCGCCGCACCTCGGGGTGCGGCGGCCCTGCGGGCTTCTGGGGACGTACCCGCCCGCCGTGGTCGCGGGACTCAGCGCAGACAGCGGCGCGGCATGAAGGTGAAGACCGCGCCGCCGAGCAGCGCCGCCGTGCCGGCGAGCAGGGCCAGCGCCTTGAGCGTGCCCTGACCGCCGCCCGCCCCCGTGTCCGCGAGTCCGCCGCCGATGGCGCCGCCGGATGCCGTGCCGGAGCCGGACGCGGAGCCGCCGCCCACGGAACCGGGGGACGAGGAGCCGCCCGCCGCGCCGCCCGGCTGCTCCTCGGTGTCGAGGGTGAGCGAGACCAGCGACTCGGCGGGGGTGCACGTGGTGGTCGTACCCAGCGCCTTGATCGTCAGCACGCCGGGGGCCAGCGTGGACTCACCGCTCGCGCCCGGCTTGTAGGTGCCGGTGAGGTCGGGGATCTCCATGGGGTCGCCCGCCTTGATCGGCTCGGCGTTCGTCGGTCCCTCGACCCGGACCGAGCCCTTGTCGGCCCCGCCGAGGACGATCTCCATGGCGGGCTTCACCGAGTCCGCGGGGATGTCGGCGGGGCTGTCCATCACCGACTTCTTGAACCGCACGGTGAGGTCGAAGTTCCCGCCGTCCTTCGTGGCGTCGATCCGCACCGGCGAGACCACGCTCCGGTCGCCGATGGGCGTCACGCAGTCGTACGGGACCCGGACCTCCTTGCCGGGGAAGTCGGTCTGCCCACCACCGCCACCGGTCGTGCCGCCGCCGGTCGTGCCGCCGCCGGTCGCGCCTCCGTGGGTCGTGCCCCCGGAAGAGGTGCCGCCGGAGGTCGTGCCCGAGGTCGTCGTCCCGCCCGTCGTACCGCCCGCCGTCGTCCCGCCCGCCGTCGTCCCGCCCGCCGTGGTGCCGCCCGCGGTGGTGCCGCCCGCGGTGGTGCCGCCCGACGTCGTGCCGCCGCTCGTGCCGGTGGTACCGCTCGTGCCGCTCGTGCCGCTGCCGCCCGTGGTGCCGCTGGTACCGCCCGAAGTCCCGCCGCCGCCCGTGACGTCGATGGTCGCCCCGGCGGCCACCGGTACGGTCGGCGCGCACGTCGTCTGGGTCGAGAAGACGTCGATGGCGTACCCGCCGGGGGTCAGGGTCACCGCGCCGGGCGCCGTCAGTTTCAGGGTGCCCTTCATCGTGGAGAGGACCATGGCGGCGCCCTTGGGGATGGCGGGGTTCTCGCGGGGGCCCTTCATGGCGATGTCGGCGGTCTGCGCCCCGGCGGCCCTGAGCGTGCCGGTCGGCTGGACGGTGTTGGCGGGCAGGTCGATGAGGTCGGGGTTCTTGGACGCGGCCTGGACGAACTTCCACACCACCTCGACCTCGTCGCCGACCTTCGCCGACTTCGGGGCGGTGATCTCCACCTTGGTCGTGCCCTCGACGGGCGGCAGTCCGGAGATCGGCGGCGGCACGCACTTCGTCGCGTACGACACCTCGCCCGCGTACGCCGGCACGGCCGCCGCCCCCAGCAGGGCACCGGCCCCGCCGAGCATCAGGGCGACCCCGAGTGCACTGGCTCTTCGCTGCGCTCTCACGCGCTTCCCTCTCTGGTCGGAGTCGTGGGGCTGTCTTCCCTCGGTGCGGAGAGCGCCCCGGCCGCCGTGGTCCCCGGATCGGTGTCCGGGGTGAACCACGGCAGGGCCGGGGTCGTACGAGACGTGGTGCGGGCCCCGGAGGGCGACGGGCGGGGTTCGGCGTGCGCGCCCGTCGAGGCGCCCCACCGGAGCAGCCGACGGGTGCGCCCGGGGAGCGGTGACCGGCGGCGGGACCGCCGGCCGGAGGCGGTGCGGCGCGGCCGGAACCGGTCCACCACCGCCAGTCCGACGCGGAACAGCGCGGCCGGTACGACGAGGCAGAGCAGGAGCCAGAAGAGGGTGACGCCCCAGGGGCGGCCCACGTCCCAGGGGTGTTCGGCGAGGACCTTGCCGCCGTAGGTGAGGGAGACGGTGTAGTCGCCGTGCGCCCCGGCGGCGAGTTCCACGGGGAGGGAGACGCGCGCCTTGCGGCCCGGCTCGATGGTGCCGCGCCACTGGTGGTCCTCCCACTGCGGCGCGTACACCCCGTGCGAGGTGCCGACCTGGAAGACGGGGTCCTTGACCGGGGAGGCGCCCACATTGCCGACGGTGAGGACGAGTTCACGGGTGGCCGGGGCCCCGAACCAGGTCAGCAGCCCGCTCGTGCCCCTCAACTCCGTGTCGGTCAGCACGGAGAGCCGTCCGCCGGTGGCCTCCGGGGGCAGCGGCTCGACCGAGTGCCCGGCGACCTGGAAGGCCGCGAATGCCTCCGCCTTCTTCCCGGTGATGGTGGCGACGCGCACCACGCACGGGCACGGCACCGGCGGCTCCGCCACCGGCACGCTCCGGCTGAAGTCGCCCTCGGCGTCGGCCGTCACGGCCCGGCCGTCGGCGTTGGCGCAGGAGTCGGTGCCGCCCGGCACACCCCGCGACGGCGTCGACCGACCGCAGATCAGGATCATCAGCAGCGCCCTCGACCGCCAGCCGCTGCCGGTGACCGTGAGGGAACCGCCCGTCCCCGCCTGTGACTTGGACAGTGTCACGGCCGGGCCGTCCGCCGCCACGGCCGGGCCCGGCCCGCCACCGAGCGGCGCGCCGAGCGCCAGCGCCGACACGAGCACGAGCACGACCGCCGCCGCGCGAATCCGCGCACTCCTCACGTCACCGCTCCCGTCAGCGGCGCGCGGTCTGATTCCTGCGCGTCAGCCACAGCGCGCCCGCGGCGCCCGCGAGCAGCACCGTGCCGCCGAGCGTGCCGAGGGCGACCGCCGAGTCCAGCGGGCCGGTCTGCGGCAGTTCACCGCCGGAGCCGCCGGTACCGCTCGTCCCCCCGGAGGTCGACCCTCCGGAGCCACCGGACCCGCCCCCGCCCGCCGCGGTGACGTCCAGCGTCAGCGACGGCCCCGGATCGTTGCCCGGGGTGCAGGTGGTGACCGTCCCGAGGGCCTTGATGGTGAGCACGCCGGCGGTGAAGTCGACCTTGCCGGTCTTCTTCGGGGTGTACGTCCCGCTCAGGTCATTGATCTTGATGGGGGTGTTGGCCGGAAGGGCCTCCTGGTTGGCCGGCCCCGTGACCGTGAGCGTCCCGCTCTCGGCGCCGCTCAGCCTGATCGTGGCACTCGGGCTCATCGCGCCCTTGCCCAGTTCGACCGGGCTGGACGAGACGCCCTTCTGCCACGACATGGTGATCCGGTAGCCGTCGCCCCGCTTCACGCCCTTGATGTCGATGGGCGAGACCGCGGACTTGTCCCCGATCGGCGTCTTGCAGTTGTACGTGACGTCCACGACCTCGGCATGGGCCACCGGGGCGGCCATCAGCACCGCCGAGCCGGCCAGGGCCACGAGGGACGTGAGCGCGGCGGTTCGTTTCTGGTACGTCCGGTACGACACCTCGGCACCCCACATTCTGACGGAACATCAGATCGGCCGCTCAAGGTACGCCGGGGGTCTTGAGGAGGGAAGACACACGCAAGTGTCGGATGTGTGTCGACGCACCGGGGCGGCGCTCCGGGCCCACGGGTCGCGCGGAGCGACTGCCGGACTCGGGTCGGGGCGGCGCGCGGAGCAACTGCCGGACTCGGGCCGGGGCGCGCCGAGCCGCCGCCGGGCTCAGGCCGGGGCGCCCAGTTCCGCCCACACGGTCTTGCCGGAGGCGCCCGGCGTCCGCACGACCCCCCAGTCGAGGCACAGGCGCTGCACGATGAACATGCCGTGCCCTCCGGGCCGTCCCGCCCGGTGTGGTGTGCGCGGCGCCGGATTCCCGGCCCCCCGGTCGGCGACCTCGATGCGCAGCACCTTGTTGTCGCAGCTGATCCACAGCTCGGCGGGCCCCCCGGCGTGCAGGCAGGCGTTCGTGACCAGCTCGGACACCACCAGCAGCACGTCCTCGGCCGCGGCCCGCTGGTCGGCGGTGGCGGCGGGCAGCCATCCCCACTCGTACAGCGCCTGGCGGGTGAAGTCACGGGCGAGCGGGACCACGCCGCTCTCGCCGTCGAAGCTCAGCCGGCGGGACCGGCGACCGGCGGCCGTCGCCGCGGGCCGGTCCTCTCCGGGCGCCCCGGAAGCGCCGCCGGCACCCGGTTCCGGGCCGCGGTCGCCCGGCGAGACAGGCCGGGTGGTGCTCATCAGCGCTTCACCTCACCGATTCACCAGTTCACGTATCAGGACTCAAGAGTGCGGGAACGGAGCCCGCCGCACGTGCTTTTTCCTGCTGTCATCCGTTGTGCCATCCGTCTTTCCGTCGTGGCCGTCGAGCCGTCGGCCGGCGCTTGCGACCCGTTCAGGATGTCTCCTGCCCGAGCGAACCGTCAGAACACCCACGTTTTCGGCACGAAACCTGTGACGCCAGTAACCCACCGGTCACTGTGTGACACGCGGGCAGCCCCCCGCGGCGGTGCGGCCGACCGCGAGGCAGTCCGCCGACGCGCCCCGGGAGAATCCCCCTAGGCGGACAGGGCCGCCTCGACGGTGTCGTGGACGGTGAAGACGGCCTCGGCGCCGGTGATCTCGAAGACCCGGGCGACCGCCGGCAGCATCCCCGCCAGATGGACCCCGCCGCCCGCCGCCTCCGCCCGGAGGCGGACACCCAGCAGGACGTTGAGTCCGGTGGAGTCACAGAACTCCAGTTGTGTGCAGTCCACCACAAGGCGGGCGAAGCCCTTGTCGAGGCACCCTTCGAGCGGCTCGCGCAACAGATCGGCGGTGTGGTGATCGAGCTCACCCGCCGGCGTCACGACGGCGCTGGCGCCCTCTTCCCGCACCTCGACCCGTAGCCGGCCCGACTGTGCGCTGCCGACCGTCCCACGGTCCATGCCGTCATCTCTCCCGACCGTCGTGGCTGCTGACTCGCCCTCGAACACTACGCCTTCTCCACACTCCCCGACACCCGAACAATCACCCGCAAAAGGACATTTCGCCACAGTAGGCACTTGCGACGGTGTCCCGGAACCGGGTAGGCCTAGTAGTGACACCAATCAACACGGCCGGCTTCGGAGGCGCCGCACACCGCAGTGCACGTATTGGCATCGGCGGCCATATGCCGAGAACGATGGAGGACATCATGTCACCCCGGCTCGACGAATCGCATACCCAGAGGGCGACGTCGACACCCTCTCTGGAAGACGGTCTCGACGACATCGCCCACCCATCGGGCGACTCGCTCGCGGACCTTCCGGAGATCCCCCCGTACGACGAGGTGGGGCCGGTGGACGCACGGGCCCTGTCCAAGACCCTCTTCGAGCGCCTCGAATCGCTCGAGGAAGGCACGCACGAATATTCATACGTCCGCAACACCCTGGTGGAGCTGAACCTCGCGCTCGTGAAGTTCGCCGCCTCCCGGTTCCGCTCGCGCAGCGAACCCATGGAGGACATCATCCAGGTCGGGACGATCGGCCTGATCAAGGCCATCGACCGCTTCGAGCTGAGCCGAGGCGTGGAGTTCCCCACCTTCGCGATGCCGACGATCGTCGGCGAGATCAAGCGTTTCTTCCGTGACACGAGCTGGTCCGTGCGGGTCCCGCGTCGGCTCCAGGAGCTCCGCCTCGACCTGGCCAAGGCCGGTGACGAGCTCGCCCAGAAGCTCGATCGCGCTCCGACAGTGGGAGAGTTGGCGGAGCGCCTGGGCCTCACCAACGACGAGGTCGTCGAGGGCATGGCCGCGTCGAACGCCTACACGGCCTCGTCGCTGGACGCCCAGCCCGAGGAGGACGACTCCGAGGGCGCGCTGGCCGACCGCATCGGCTACGAGGACCACGGGCTGGAGGGCATCGAGTACGTCGAGTCCCTGAAGCCCCTGATCGCCGGGCTGGCACCGCGCGACCGTCAGATCCTTTCCCTCAGGTTCGTCGCCAACATGACGCAGTCCGAGATCGGGGACGAACTGGGCATCTCGCAGATGCACGTGTCCCGGTTGCTGTCCCGCACGCTGGTCCGCCTGCGCAAGGGACTGACCCTCGACGAGTAGCACGCGTCGGCCACGACGAAACATGCCGGCCGGGTGCGGCAGGAACCTTCTTCCTCCCGCACCCGGCCGCACTGTGTCCGGGCCCCGGCCGCCGCTCAGACCTCGCGTACGCCCCTGCGCCACACGCCCGTGACCAGGGGGACGCCCGGCCGGTAGGCGAGGTGGACATGGCTGGGCGCGTCCAGCAGGAGCAGGTCGGCGTACGCGCCCGGAGCGAGGCGGCCGATGTCGTCCCGGCGCAGCGCCCGCGCGCCCCCGGCCGTGGCCGACCAGACCGCCTCGTCCGGCGTCATCCGCATGTCCCGCACGGCGAGCGCGACGCAGAACGGCACCGACGACGTGAAGGACGAACCCGGGTTGCAGTCGGTGGACAGGGCGACGGTGACGCCCGCGTCGAGCAGACGGCGGGCGTCCGGCCACGCGGCGCGGGTGGAGAACTCGGCGCCGGGCAGCAGGGTGGCGACCGTAGCGCTGTGGGCGAGGGCGTCCACGTCGGCGTCGGTCAGATGGGTGCAGTGGTCGGCGCTCGCCGCGTCCAGTTCGACGGCGAGCTGCACGCCGGGGCCGTGGGAGAGCTGGTTGGCGTGGATGCGCGGGTGCAGCCCCCTGGCCTTGCCGGCGGTGAGGATCGCGCGGGCCTGGTCGCCGTCGAAGGCGCCCTTCTCACAGAAGACGTCGATCCAACGGGCGTACGGGGCGCAGGCGTCGAGCATCTCGCCGGTGACGAGGTCCACGTACGCGGCCGGGTCCTCGGCGTGGTCCGGGGACACGATGTGCGCGCCGAGGTAGGTCACCTCGTCGGTGTGCCGGGCGGCGATGCGCAGGGCCCGCGCCTCGTCCTCGACGGTCAGGCCGTAGCCGGACTTCGTCTCGAAGGTGGTCGTGCCCTGGCGGAGGGCCTCGCGCAGGTAGCGGGTGAGGTTCGCCTCCAGTTCCTCGTCGGTGGCGGCGCGGGTGGCGGCGACGGTGGTGCGGATGCCGCCCGCGCTGTAGGCCCGGCCGGACATCCGGGCGTTGAACTCGGCGGTCCGGTCGCCCGCGAAGACGAGGTGGGAGTGGGAGTCCACGAAGCCGGGGAGCACCGCCCGGCCACCGGCGTCGACCCGATTGTCAGTGGCGGGTGCTTTGCTTCGTTCACCGGTCCACGCGACGCGTTGACCGTCGATGACGAGTGCCGCGTCCCGGATCAGGCCGAGAGGGGATCCGTCGCCGAGAGAGGGGTCGTTGGTGACCAGGGCAGCGATGTTGGTGATGAGCGTGCTGGCGGTGCTCGCGGAGTGGGCGG
Organism: Streptomyces sp. MA5143a; assembly: GCF_900290235.1. Classification (GTDB taxonomy): domain Bacteria; phylum Actinomycetota; class Actinomycetes; order Streptomycetales; family Streptomycetaceae; genus Streptomyces. Next base: position 252,942 of record NZ_OLMK01000050.1, on the reverse strand, counting down.
GGCTGTCGGTCGTCGGGCTGCTCATGGCGTCCTTGGTGGCCTTCTCGGCGGTCGGGTGGGGTGCGGGCTCTGCTTCGGGTGCGCGAGCGGGCCTCATCCGCGCAGGGCTGCGACGGCCTCGGCGAGCGCCTTCGGCACATCCGGTACGAGGGCGTGCGCCCCGTCCCGGACGACGTGCCGACCACCCACGACCGTGTGCGACACGTCTGCTGCCGACGCGGCGAATACAGCCGTCTCCGCGCCCAGCCGTGGAAGCGGGCCTGCCGTCCTGACGGAGTCGAGCGCGATCGTCGTGAAGTCGGCGAGCGCTCCTGGCTCCAGGGCGCCCGCCTCGTCCCAGCCGAGCGCCGCGTGGCCGTCGGCCGAGGCCGCCCGCAGGAGGGCCGCCGCCGTCCAGTGGCCTCGGGTACGGCTGCGCAGCCGTTCGTTCAGCTCCATCGCGCGCGCCTCTTCGAACAGGTCGATGACGGCGTGGCTGTCGGAGCCGAGGGAGAGCGGGGAGCCGGCCCGCCCGAGGGCGACGGCCGGCCCGATGCCGTCGGCGAGGTCGCGTTCGGTGGTGGGGCACATGCAGGTGCCGGTGCCGCTGCCGCCGATGAGCGCGATGTCGGTGTCGGTGAGGTGGGTGTTGTGGACACCGGTGGTCCGGGGCCCCAGGACCCCGTGGTCGGCGAGGAGCTGGGTGGGGGTGCGGCCGTGCGCCTGTCGGCAGGCGTCGTTCTCGGCCGTCTGCTCCGACAGGTGGATGTGCAGCGGGGCCCGCCGCTCCTCGGCCCAGCGGGCCACGGTCGCCAGTTGTCCGGCGGGCACGGCCCGTACGGAGTGGATGGCGGCCCCGATCCGCGCGTGATCCCGCTCCTTGAGAACAGAACAGCGTTCGGCCCAGGCGTCCGCGGTGCCGTCGGAGAAGCGGAGCTGGTGCCGGTCGGGTGCCTGGCCGAACCCGGAGGAGAGATAGGCGGTGTCGAGGAGGGTGATCCGGATGCCGGCCTCGGCGGCGGCCGCGATCAGTGCCTCGCCCATGGCGTTCGGATCGGCGTAGGGGGTGCCGCCGGGCGCGTGGTGCACATAGTGGAACTCGCCGACGGCGGTGATGCCGGCGAGCGCCATCTCGGCGTACACGGCCCGGGCGAGCGCGTGGTAGCTGTCGGGGGTCAGCCGGTGCGCCACCTGGTACATGACCTCGCGCCAGGTCCAGAAGGTGCCCGAGCCGACCTGGACGGTGGCGCGCAGGGCCCGGTGGAAGGCGTGGCTGTGGGCGTTGGCCAGTCCGGGGAGGGTGAGCCCCCGGAGGGGCTCGGCGCCGGGGGGCGGGGTGGGGATGCCGGTGTGGACGGCGGTGACGCGGCCGGCCCGGGGGCTGCCCGGCCCGGCCACGGTCAGGGTCACGCCCGGCTCGACATCGGTGCCGAGCCAGGCGTGTTCGAGCCAGTAGGTCGTCTCCGTCACCTGCGGGCCAGCCCTTCCAGTACGTCGGCGAGCGCGGTCACCCCGGCCAGGCAGTCGTCCTCGGCGGCGTGCTCGGCCGGGGAGTGCGAGACGCCCGTGGGGTTGCGTACGAACAGCATGGCGGTCGGGACGTGTCCGGAGAGGATCCCGGCGTCGTGTCCGGCGCCGGTCCCGAGCACCGGCACCTCTCGCTCGGCGGCGCCCCGGCCGAGGATGCGGGCGAGTTCGTCGCGCAGGGCGTGCTCGAACTCGACGACCGGGGTGAAGGACTCGCGGACGACGTCCAGTTCGACCCCGTGGAGCTGGGCGTAGTCGTGGGCCGCCTCCTGGATCGCGTCGACGACCGTGTCCAGCGTCTCCTGGTCCTCGGCGCGGGAGTCGAGCCAGCCGCGGACGAGGGAGGGGATGGCGTTCACCCCGTTGGGCTCGACGGAGATCTTGCCGAAGGTGGCGACCGCGCCGGCGAGCCGTGCCTCGCGGCGGGCGGCGAGCACGGTCTCCGCGTACGACAGCATGGGGTCGCGGCGGTCGACGAGCCGGGTGGTGCCCGCGTGGTTGGCCTCGCCCCGGAAGTCGAAGCGCCACCGTCCGTGCGGCCAGATGGCGCTGGCGATCCCGACGGCGGCACCGGACAGGTCCAGTGCCCGCCCCTGCTCGACGTGCAGTTCGACGAACGCGCCGATCCGGCCGAGCCGCTCGGGGTCGGCGCCGATGCCCTCCGGGTCGTACCCGGCGGCCTCCATCGCCTGCGGCAGGGTCACCCCGTCGCCGTCGGTCAGCCGGTGCGCCTGTTCGACGGTCAGCTGCCCGGAGCTGAGCCGGGAGCCCACGCAGGCGAGGCCGAAGCGCGCGCCCTCCTCGTCGCCGAAGTTCACGATCCCGATCGGCTTGTCGAACCGGGCTCCGCGGGCGCGGAGTTCGTCGAGCGCGGCGAAGGAGGACACGACGCCGAGGGGCCCGTCGAAGGCCCCGCCGTCGGGTACGGAGTCGAGGTGGGAGCCGGTGACGACGGCGTCGCCCTGCCGGGGGTCGCCCAGCCAGGCCCACTGGTTGCCGTTGCGGTCGACCTCGTGGGTCAGCCCCCGGTCGCGGGCCTGCTCCTCGAACCAGGCCCGGCACTCGGCGTCCGCGCCGGTCCAGGCGAACCGCCGGTATCCGCCGGAGTCGGGGTGCCGCCCGATGGGGAGCAGATCACGCCACATCTCGTGGAAGGAGGCGCCGCCGGCCCCGGTCGGGCCCGTGGGCGCCGGTGAGGCGGCGGCTCCCGCCGGGGAGCCGCCGTCGTGGCCGCCGTGGCTCGGGGTCACGCGTCCTCACCCGCGCCGTTCGTGGCTTCGGCGCCCTCGCGCATCGGCACCCGCACGCCCCGCTCGTCGGCGACCGACTCGGCGATGTCGTAGCCGGCGTCGACATGCCGGATCACACCCATGCCGGGGTCGTTGGTGAGGACGCGGCGGATCTTCTCCCCGCCCAGCTTCGTGCCGTCGGCGACCGTGACCTGGCCGGCGTGGATGGAGCGGCCCATGCCGACGCCGCCGCCGTGGTGGAGGGAGACCCAGGAGGCGCCGGAGGCGACGTTGACCATGGCGTTGAGCAGCGGCCAGTCGGCGATCGCGTCCGAGCCGTCCAGCATGGCCTCGGTCTCGCGGTAGGGGGAGGCGACGGAGCCGCAGTCGAGGTGGTCGCGGCCGATGGCCAGCGGGGCGGCCAGTTCGCCGCTCGCGACCATGTCGTTGAAGCGCTCGCCGGCCTTGTCGCGCTCGCCGTAGCCGAGCCAGCAGATGCGGGCGGGCAGGCCCTGGAAGTGGACGCGCTCGCCGGCCATCTTGATCCAGCGGTGCAGGGACGCGTTGTGAATAGATGCAGCCTCGGGGAAGAGGTCGAGGATCGCCTTGTCGGTCTTGGCGATGTCGGCGGGGTCGCCGGACAGGGCGGCCCAGCGGAAGGGTCCCTTGCCCTCGCAGAACAGCGGCCGGATGTAGGCGGGGACGAAGCCGGGGAAGGCGAAGGCGCGGTCGTACCCGGCGAGCTGGGCCTCGCCGCGGATGGAGTTGCCGTAGTCGAAGACCTCGGCGCCGGCGTCCTGGAAGCCGACCATGGCCTCGACGTGCCGGGCCATGGACTCACGGGCGCGCGTGGTGAAGCCCGCCGGGTCCTTGGCGGCGTAGGAGGCCATGTCGTCGAAGTCGACGCCGACGGGGAGGTACGCCAGGGGGTCGTGGGCCGAGGTCTGGTCCGTGACGATGTCGATGGGGGCGCCCATGGCGAGAAGCCGCGGGACGAGGTCGGCGGCGTTGCCGAGGACGCCGATGGACAGCGGGCGGCGGGCGTCACGGGCCTCGGTGGCCAGGTGCAGGGCGTGGTCGAGGTTGTCGGCCTTCACGTCGAGGTAGCGGTGTTCGATGCGGCGCTCGATCGCGCGCGGGTCGCAGTCGATGCACAGCGCGACGCCGTCGTTCATGGTGACGGCGAGCGGCTGGGCGCCGCCCATGCCGCCGAGGCCGGCGGTGAGGGTGATCGTCCCGGCGAGGGTGCCGCCGAACTTCTTGGCGGCGACGGCCGCGAAGGTCTCGTAGGTGCCCTGGAGGATGCCCTGGGTGCCGATGTAGATCCAGGAGCCGGCGGTCATCTGGCCGTACATGGTCAGGCCGAGCTGTTCGAGGCGGCGGAACTCCTCCCAGTTCGCCCAGTCGCCGACGAGGTTGGAGTTGGCGATGAGGACGCGCGGGGCCCACTCGTGGGTCTGCATGACGCCGACGGGGCGGCCGGACTGGACGAGCATCGTCTCGTCCTGCTTGAGGGTCCGCAGCGTGCGGACCATGGCGTCGAAGGAGCGCCAGTCGCGGGCGGCCTTGCCCGTGCCGCCGTAGACGACGAGCTTGTCGGGGTGCTCGGCGACCTCGGGGTCGAGGTTGTTCTGCAGCATGCGGAGGGCGGCCTCCTGCTGCCAGCCCAGGGTGCTCAGTTCCGTACCGCGCGGGGCTCGAACAGGACCGGGGGGCGGCCCGTAGGGCCTCGGTTGAGGGTGGTGGTGGGAGACGGGCGGGCGGGGTCCTGACACGGGTCTGCCTCCTCGATTTACAGCAACTATTCACATCCTGACTCGATGAATAGAGCTAGTCAATACGCCCGTACGCCAGCGACCGCGCGCCGTGGATGTTTGGCTGGACACACTGGGTGCATGGGCCCGGGAACGACACCACCACGGGGGGACGAGATGGGAGACGCGACGCGCGGGACCGACGGGACGGGGCCCGCCGCCCGGCGTGACGGGGCGCCGCAGGATCGCGCCCCGCTGCCGGAGAGCGCGGCCGGGGACCGCGCTTCCCGGCCGGACGGGGACGCCGAAACGGACGCCGAGCGCACGCTGCGCCTGTTCGAGACGGACGACGAGCGCGCGGCCCGGCGGGACGACGCCGTACGGGCGGCCGTGGAGCAGGGGCTGCTCGGGCCGAGCACCCCGCTGATCGGGCTGCTGGACGTCGCCGGGATCCGGGCGTCGGCTGCGGCGCTGCGACAGGCGTTCGACGAGGTGACGGCACCCGGCACGCCGGTGCTGCACGCGTTCGCGGTGAAGGCGACACCGCTGGTGCCGGTGCTGCGGCTGCTGCGCGAGGCGGGGATCGGCGCGGAGGTCGCGAGCGCCGGTGAGCTGGCCCTGGCGCGGGCCGCCGGGGTGTCGCCCCGGCAGACCGTGCTGGACTCGCCCGCCAAGACCCCGGCGGAGCTGCGGGAGGCGCTGGCGCTGGGCATCGCCGTCAACGCGGACAATCCGCAGGAGCTGGACCGCCTCGACGCGCTCGTCCGTTCGGCCACCACCCGCTCCCCTCTCGGCATCCGGGTGAACCCGCAGGTGGGCGGGGGTGCGATCGACGCGCTGTCCACCGCGACGGCCACCTCGAAGTTCGGGGTGCCGCTGCGGGACGAGGGCGCCCGGGAGTGGGTCGTGCGGGCGTATCTGGAGCGGCCCTGGCTGAGCCGGCTGCACGCGCACTCCGGGTCGCAGGGCATGCCGCTGTCACTGATGACCCGGGGGATCGCGGAGACGTACGAACTCGCCGAGGAGATCAACCGGCGGATCGGGCGGCAGCAGATCGACACGATCGACATCGGCGGCGGACTGCCGGTGAACTTCGCGTCGGAGGCGGCGACTCCGACGCACGCGCAGTACGCGCGGCTGCTGGCGGAGGCGGTGCCGGGACTGTTCGACGGGCGGCACGGGCTGGTCACCGAGTTCGGGCGGTCGCTGCTCGCCAAGCACGGGACGGTGGTCGCGCGCGTGGAGTACACCAAGAGCGCGGGCGGCCGGGCCGTGGCGGTCACCCACGCGGGGGTGCAGGTGGCGGCGCGGACGGTGTACGCGCCGGGGGCGTGGCCGCTGCGGATCGCGGCGTACGACAGCAAGGGCCGGGTGAAGGAGGGGCCGGCGGTCGTGCAGGACGTGGCGGGACCGGCCTGCTTCGCCGGGGACCTGCTCGCCCGGGGGCGCTCACTGCCGCGCCTCGAACCGGGGGACTACGCGGCGGCGTTGGACACCGGGGCGTACTACTTCGCGCACCACTACGGGTACAACTCGCTGCCGCGGCCGGCGATCCACGGCTACGCGCCCGGCGAGGGCGGGGGCGAAGTGCGTTTCGCTGTGGTCCGGCGGGCGCAGACGACGGAGGAGATCGTCGCGGAGTCGGGCGGCGGGGAACGGTCGGGGCTCCTGGGGCTCTGACGCCCGTCCTCCGCCCCGGGGAAAGGGCCGTCCACTGCCGGGACTGCCCACCGGGCAATGCCGTTCACCACCGGGAAATGCGGTCCACCGTTAGGGAAATCCCGTGCGGCGGGCGGACGTTGCCTCCGGCCCGTCGCGCGGTTCCCCGCGCGTTCGTCAACGCGGGGGCGCGCGGGCTGACGGACGCTTCACTTCGCACGCCCCTCGCTCCCCCCACAATGGTCGACGCCCGGCGGTCCGCCCGGGGCCCGTATGCGAGTCGACCGCATACCCCCACCTCAGCGCACCGGCCGCCCTCGCGGACCTCAACAGCGGTGAAAATGAGGCAAGTCGACCCACCTTAGTCACCTCTCCGCATGTTCCGCTGGAAAATGCCAGATCGCTCACCCCTCGCGCACACGTTGCGTAGCGTCTGCGTCACTCAGCCGAACCGCAGGCAGGAGGGGAGCCACGGTGCCCGGAATCGACGAGTGTCTGGTGGAGGCCATGAGGCTGCCCGGTGCCCTGGGCGCCGCGGTGGTCGACTGGACCAGCGGACTGGCACTGGGCACGGTCGGGGAGGCACCCGGCGGTGACCACGAGACGACCGCGGCGGAGGCGGCGGAGCTGGCCCGGCTCGCGGCGGAGCACCGGGCGTTCGCCCCGGAGGAGGGGTCGGACTGGTCCGGGGCCGATCTCCCGGTCGAGGACCTGATCGTCAGCAACCGGGACACCTACCACGTGCTGCGGTTCGTGCGGACGACGTTCGACAGCAGTGTCTTCCTGCATCTGTGGCTGGCCAGGTCGGACGGCAATCTCGCGCTGGCCCGGATCCGGCTGGGCGAGATGGCGGGGCGGCTGGTGCTGGCATGAGCGTGATCACCACGTCGGCCCCCCCGCTGCCCGTGCGCGGCGAGCACACCCGGCACGCCGTCTCCCCGATGCTGCACCGGCTCGCCGCCGAGCGGGCCACCGGCGTCCTGCTGCGCGAGTCCGGCTCGCTCTATCTCTCCGACGGAGAGGTCGTACACGCCGAGAGCCCCCGCTCCCCCGGGCTCGACGTGCTGCTCAGCGCCGGGGGTGTCCTCGACACCGACGGCTGGCGGGAGGCCGTCGACACGGCGGGGGCCAAGCTGCGGGTCGGACGGTTCCTCGTCGACAGCGGCCGGGTCACCAAGGGCACGCTGGAACTGTGCCACGCGGGTGCCCTGTTCGACGCGGCGTACTTCGTGCTGGGGCCGAGCAGCGCCCCGGCCCGCTTCCGCTACGGGGCCGCGCACTGGCTGGGCCCGATACGCCCGGTGCCGGTGGCCGCGATCACGCGGGAGGCGCTGCGCCGCCGGGACCTGCTGCACCGCATCTGGCCCGACGCGGCGGCGGACGACGCCCCGCTGATGCGGGCGGTCGGCCTCTCCTCCCCACCGGTCCCGATCCGCCAGGGAGCCGTGCTCGACCAGATCAACGGCTTCCGCACCGCCGCCGACATCTCCCTGACCCTCGGCCGCCCCACCTTCCACACCCTGGTGGCCGTCCGCCGGCTGGCCGCGGCGGGCCTCATCTCCCCGGCACCACCCCACCCGTCCAGAACCCCACCGGCACCGGACACCGCGCCCGGCACCACCGTGCCGGCACCGGGCCCCACCGCGCCGACACCGGCCACCCCGCCGACACCGGCCACCGCCCTGTACGCCACCCCTTGCGCCGCCCCGCACCCCGGCGCGTACGCCCCCGACGGCCTCCCGGGCTCTTCCCCGGCCGGGACGGCCACCGTGCCCGGCCCCACCCCGCCGGAGCCGGCCGACGCACCGGGCACCACCCCGCCGAACCCCGACCCCGACTCGACACCAAACCCCGTCCCCGTCCCCGTCCCCGTCCCCGCACCGCCGTGGCCGCTGGTCACCGCCGACCCCGACATCGCCCTACTGCAAAGGCTCAGGGATGCGCTGGAGGCCCTTTGAGCGGCAGCGGGAGCGCCCCGCCGAGAGGAGATCACCCATGGCCGCCGAGGCGGAAGTCCTCGACGAACTGCACCGGTTGCGGGCCCGTGTGCCCCAGCTGACCGGGGCGCTCGCGGCCAGCGTGGACGGGCTGGTGCTGGCCCACGACACCCCCGGCGTGGAGCCGGAGGGCCTGGCCGCACTCACCGCCGCCGCACTGGGCGTCGCCGTACGCATCACCGACGCGGGCGGCCGGGGCGACCTCCGCGAGCTGCTGCTGCGCGGCGAGCAGGGCTATGTGGCGACGTACGCGGCGGGTGCCTCCGCCGTGCTCACGCTGCTCGCCCAGGACCGGGTCAACGTGGGCCGGCTGCACCTGGAGGGCCGCCGGACCGGCACCCGTATCGGGGAGCTGGTGGACGCCTCGCCCCGCCGCGCGGCCGACCCGGTCCCCGGCCGGGCCGCGATCAAGGCCCCGGCCGACAGGACCGGGCGGAGCCCTGCCAGGTCCCTCGCCCAGACCACGCCCCCGGGCACCGAACCGACCACGTCGCAGACGCCGTCCAGGGCCACGGTCAGGTCGACCATGCCCCGCCGGACGCCCGGCGCCACGACCTCACGATCCACCCCCCGTACCGCTCCCCACTCACCCACCACGTCAGAGAGTTGAAAGGACCGCACACCATGGCGAACACCGAGACCGCACTCAAAGAGGCCCTCGCGTCGATCGAGGGCGCGACCGGCGCCGCCCTCGTCGACTACACCAGCGGCATGGCACTGGGCACGATCGGCGGCAGCAAGGGCTTCGACCTCACCGTCGCCGCCGCGGGCAACACGGACGTCGTCCGCGCCAAGTTGCGCACCATGGAGCACCTCGGCCTCAAGGGCGAGATCGAGGACATCCTGATCACCCTGTCCGACGCCTACCACCTGATCCGGCTGCTCACCGGCCGCGGCGGCAACGGCCTCTTCCTGTACCTCGTGCTCGACGCCAAGCGGGCCAACCTGGCGATGGCCAGGCACCAGTTGAAGAGGATCGAGGCGGAACTGGAGGTCTGACCCGAACGCCCACCCACGAGGCGGCGCACCCCGACCGGGGCGCGCCGCCCAGGCATGCCCCACCGCGGGCTACCGTGTCCGCCTCGGATCGAGACCCGGATCGAGAGGAGAAGGTGACGGTGCGCACAGCGGTACGGGGGGCGGCGCTCGCCCAGGTGGCGGTGCTGGCAGGGCTGTTGGCGGGATGCTCGCAGCCGGCGGAGGGCGACGGGGCCAAGCCGTCGGCCTCGGCCGGCGGGGCGGCGGGCTCCGCCGGCTCCGGCCGGGGGGACGGCGTCGCCGCGAGCGGGGGTTCGGTGGGCGCGGCCGGTTCCGCGTGCGAGCTGCCGGTCGCCTTCGACACGGCGAAGAACTGGAAGGCGGAGGCCATCGACACCGGCACCACGGAGGGCGGGGACGAGCTCGCCGCCGAACTGGCCGAGGCGCTGATGCACCAGGGCCCCTTCACCGCCGCGTGCGAGATCGACGCCAAGCCCGCCGGGAACCTCGGCTTCATCCGGGTGTGGACCGGCGAGGCGGGCGCCGGGGCCGGGGACGCGCGGGCGCTGCTGAAGGAGTTCGTGAAGGCCGAGGGCGACACCAGCAAGGCGAAGTACAGCGACTTCACCTCGGACTCCGAGGTCTCCGGCGCCGAGGTCGAGTACCTCTACACCAGTGAGGCGTTGGAGGAGACGAAGAAGGAACGGGCCTTCCTCACCGTGACCGCCGAGGGCCCCGTCGTCGTCCACCTCGGCGGCCTCGACACCCGGGAGCACGAGGACATGCTCCCGGCGTACGAGTTGGCCAGGCGGACGCTGCGCGCCACCTGAGCGGACCCCGGCGAAGCTCCGGGAATCGCCCCCGCGGGCTTTTCCGGCGCGGCACCGGGCAGAAGCCCCCGGACGGACACCGATCGGGGGAGGTTCTCTTGTCCACCACAGGAACGACCGCCGGGGCTCCCGCGCCCGCCGAGGAGCCCGGCCTCAAACGCGTACTCGGTCCGAAGCTGCTGATCCTCTTCGTGATCGGCGACATCCTCGGCACCGGTATCTACGCGACGACGGGCAAGGTCGCGGGGAAGGTCGGCGGGGCCCTCTGGCTGCCCTTCGTCATCGGGTTCGTGGTGGCGATCCTGACGGCGGCCTCGTACGTCGAGCTGGTCGGCAAGTACCCGAAGGCGGCCGGGGCGGCCCTCTACACCCAGAAGGCGTTCAAGCTGCCCTTCCTGACGTTCATCGTCGCGTTCATGGTGATGTGTTCGGGCCTGTCGTCGGCGAGTGCCGCCGCCCGCGCGTTCAGCGGCGACTACCTGGGCGAGCTGACGAACGACGCGCTGCCGCCCACGCTGATCGCCATCGCCTTCGTCGTCCTCCCGGTCCTCGGCGCCCTCACCTCCCTGGTCCTCGCCAGTCCGCTGGCCGACCGCCCCGCGGAGGTCTACATCCGCGCGGGCGTCCTGCTGGCCATCGGTATCGCCCTGTCGGCGGTGAACAAGCTGGTCCTCCGGGTGCGCGGCGAGGCGTGACCCGCGCCGGGGGCCGGGACCACGTGCCGGTGGGGGCCTCCTACGCCCGCCCGGCCTCCTACGCCCGCCCGGCCGCCGTCGCCCTCGTGGGCCGCCTGCCGCCCCCGGGGCCCGCGTCGCCCGCGCCGGCGCCCGTCGACCGGTAGGCGGTGACGCGCTTGCCGGCCGGGGCGCCGCCGCGGGACGAGAGCCAGTCGACGCGAACCCACAGCAGGTGTCCGCCGGCGTGTTCGCGGCGGCCGAGCCGGCCCGACTTGAGCCACAGGCCGGCGCCGGCGCCCGCCAGCAGCATCCCGCCCGCCGCCGGGACGGCGAAGGACGAGGCGAGCGCCGCGGCGAACGCGAGCAGCAGCCACCAGCGGTGTCCGCGCCGCCAGTTCCGCAGGGTCACCGCACGGTCCTGGAGCACATCGTGCTTGCCCGCCCGCGCGGCCCCGCGCGCCAGTTCCGCGTACCGTCCCCGTCGCGACGCCGCGACGACGACGGCCGCCACGATGAACAACGCCGCCCCGCCGAGCACCCCGACGCGCCGTCCGGTCATCCCCGACGGCACCAGGCCGGCGCCCGCCGCGATCACTCCGAGCCACCCCATGGGTGCCGCCCCGGCCCGCACCACGACGGCCACACGGGCCAGTCCCTGTCCTCCGCGCGCCACTCTCCCGCCTCCCGTGTCCCAGGTTCGGTTTCCCTGTCGTACGTCGGTCGTCAGGCACGGTAACCAGCGAAGGTGAAACGCGCCTGAGAAAGCGGATACCACCGACAGGGCCGGAACCCAAGAGGTCCTACTCCACGAACAGTCCCCTGGCGGCGGCCTTCGCGTCGAACTCCTCCAGGCGCGCCTGTGCCTCGGGCAGGTCGTCGCACATGGCCTCCAGCAGCACCCGTCCGAGCAGCATCGGCGCGCAGGCGGTGTCGAAGGCCAGGCCGGTCCCGACGGCGGCGGGGAGCAGCAGGTCGGAGACCTTGGCGACGGGCGCGAACGCGGAGTCGGCGACGGTGACGACCGTCAGCCCGGCCTCCTTGGCGTACGCGAGGCTGTCGACGACCTCGCGCGGGTGCCGGGGCAGCGCGAAGCAGAGCAGCGCGGTGGCCCCGGCGCGTACCGCCGCGTCGATCCGGTCGTGGAGCATGCTGCCGCCCTCGTGCAGCAGCCGTACGTCGGGGTGGACCTTCCCGGCGAAGTACGCGAAGCCGTACGCCTGGGCGGCGGCGGCCCGCAGACCGAGGACCGGCAGCGGCCTGGACGCGGCGAGCAGCCGCCCGGCCCGTGCCACCGGGGCGGGGTCGGCGAGGACCTCGGCCAGATGGCGCAGGTTCTCGATCTCGGCCTCGACGGCCTGCTGGTACTCGTTGAGGGCGGCGGCGGCCGAGGCCGGTTCGGCGGGCGCGACCTCGCGCAGGTGCCGGCGCAGCGCCGGGTACCCGTCGAAGCCGAGCGCCACCGCGAACCGGGTCACGGACGGCTGGCTCACCCCGGCGAGTTCCGCCAGTTCCACGCTCGACAGGAACGGCACGTCCGCGGCGCGCCGCACCATGCTGTGCGCGATCCGCCGCTGAGTGGGCGTCAGCCGGTGTCCCTCGAACAGGGTCTGGAGGCGCGCGGCGGGGCTGTCCGCACCGCCCGCCGCCCCCGTGCCGCCGGTGTTCCGCTCGGCGCTCATGGCGCGCTCCCCTTCCACGTCCCGCCCGCGCCGGAACGGGAGACGCGTCGCCGTCCCGCGATCAGCGCAGTGCGGCACCCAGCCTATTCAGTCACCGAGAAGTCTGCATGGTCCTATGCACACCTTTTCCTCCGGGGCCGTGCGTGACGCGTCCTTCCGGCCGTCGGGGTTCGGCTCGTGCGGGGCTCGCTCCGGGCCCCCGGGACGCCTCCGCGAGCGGTCGGCGTCCCGGGGGCTCAAACGGTCAGAAGCGGCCGGCCATCCCCGGGATGCCCGGGGGCGTGGGGAGCGGCAGCCGGTTGCGGGTGGCGTCCTCCTCCGCGCCCGGACGTGCCTTGCAGGTGACGTCCTTCGCGGGGAGCTTCCCGGTGGTCAGGTAGGCGGTGGCCGTCTTGTCGGCGCACGACTTGTTGCCGTAGATGCCGTGCCCGACCCCTCCGGCGACCGTGACCATCTTCGAGCCCTTCATGACGCGGTGCAGGCCCTGGCCGCTGACCAGCGGCGTCTGGGAGTCCCACTCGTTCTGGAGGATCAGCGCGCCGACCTTGTTGTCGACCTTGGTGGCGGGCTCGCTGCCCTGCTTCTTCCAGAAGGCGCACGGCTTGATCGAGGAGGCGAAGTCGCCGTACAGCGGGTACGTGGCCTTGTCCTTGATCGCGTCCTGGCGGTACTGCTCGGGGTCGCGCGGCCAGTTGCGGGTGTCGGCGCAGACGACGGCCCAGAAGGCGGCGTCGTTGTTGTCCTTGGGCACGGCGCGGCCGAAGGACGGCGGAACGGGCTCCGGCGTGCGGGGCTTGCTGGTGCTGGACGTCGGGGCCTTGTCCGCGGCCTTCTTCAGTTCGACGACCGCTTCGGCGACGTCGCCTGTGCCGCCGAAGAACAGGGCCCGCAGGCCGGAGCGGATGTCGTCCCCGGTCAGCAGCGTGCCGTCGAGGTCGATCGGCTTGCGGTCGGCCCGGGCGACCAGGTCGTAGAACGTCGTGCGGACCGCCTCGGGCGTGGCGCCCAGCTTGTACTTGGCGTCCCGCTCGGCGGTCCACTCGGTCCACCGGGTGAAGGCGGGCTCGGCGCCCTCCGCCCAGACCTGGATCATCCCGCGCCAGATCCGGGCCGGGTCGACGGCGCTGTCCAGCACCATGCGGTCGGAGCGCTTGGGGAACAGCTGCGTGTAGACGGCGCCGAGATAGGTGCCGTAGGAGTATCCGAGGTAGGAGATCTTCTTCTCACCGAGCACCGCGCGGATGACGTCCATGTCCCGGGCGGTGTTGCGCGTGGTGAGGTGGGCCAGCTTGTCGCCCTGCTTCTTGTCGCACTTCTCCGCGACGGTCCGGGCCCACTTCACGTCCTTGGTGAACGTGGCGGCCTTGTAGGGCCGTTCCCAGTTCCGCTCACCGGACGTCAGACCGCAGCCGACGGGGGAACTCAGACCGACGCCCCGCGGGTCGAAGCCGACGAGGTCGTACGTGTTCTTCACCGACTTGGGCAGCTCGCGGCCAATGTAGTACGGCATGTCGACGCCCGTGCCGCCCGGACCGCCCGGGTTGAGCAGGAGCACACCGCGCCGTTCCTTCTTGGTGCTCGTCCTCATCCGGGATATCTCGAGGTCGAGCTTCTTGCCGCCCGGTCTGCGGTAGTCGAGCGGCACCTTGATCGTGGCGCACTGGAGGGAGGCGGGCAGCGACTTGTCGCAGCGGTGCCAGGAAGGTTTCTGCGTGAGGTAGGGGCGCAGGGGGTCGTTCGCGGCGGACGCCGCGGTGGGGGTCAGCACGGGAACCAGTGTGGTGACGGCGCTGACCGCCACGAGAAGGGCTGTTCGACTGTTGCGCGCGCGCATGAGGTCCTCGGGTCGATGGGTACGGGACGCACTCATCCTGTCGATCACCGCGCGCGGCGTGATCCCTCCACGGGGCAGACCTTCTCCCACCCTGGGGGGAGGGGGAGTTGGGGCCGATAGTGCTGGAGTCGGACAACCTCGACCGGCTCTTTGCCGTCCGGGGTGAAAGAGGGGGGCTGTCCCCAGTGCCGGGCGGGGCGCGGCTGCCTACCGTGAGGGGCATGACCGGAATGGATGCCCGTGACACACGGCTCGGGGACACCGAGCTGAAGAAGGAACTCGCCGCGACCCTGCACGCGCGCAGGGAGTTGGGCGAGGACTACGAGTCCGCCCTGGTGGAGTCGTTCCTGGAGAAGGTGGACCAGCGCATCGACGGCGCGGTCGACCGCCGGGTCCGGCGCCAGGTCGCGGAGCAGCAGATGGTGGTGGCCCGTGGCTCCCACTCGCCCAGGTCCACCGATTCCTGGGGCGAGCGCTACGGCTTCGGCGTCGTCTCCCTCGTCGTCGCCATCCCGCTCTCCGGCATCGGCGGCGGTGTGGCCGAACTCCCCGGCCTCTTCGTCACCTGGGCGGGCATCGTGGGCGTGAACGTGGCTTGGGCGCTGCGCACGTCCCCGCGCCTGGGCAGCCGGAAGGGCGACACGTCCGGTGACCCGGACTGGCAGGAGTAGGAGTGCGCCGGGCGCGAACCCGGAGGTACGCAGCACGAGGGATATGCGCGGGGACCGCCGCACCCCCGTGCGACGGGGGGCGGGACGACGGCGGTCCCCGCGGGGACGCGGGCCGGGTCAGGCCGGGCTTCGCGTCCATGGCGTCCATGGAGGTCCGGGAGCCGCTCCGGAGGTCCTTGACGCCGTTTCGGGTGCCGGCCGGGGCGAGGAGCCGCTCCCGCCCTGCCGACACCCACTAATGTGCCGGACCCGTGTTAAGCGGGTGCTGCGCGGACGTGACGCGCTCGTACCACTTCTGCGAAGTCGCACGCGATACCCGGGCAAATCTTCACCCTTGCGGCCCTCTTGGAGCGATTCCTCCAGGTCGGCCTACTGCTTGAGACCGTCCTTGGCGAGGAACGACAGCAGGTCCTGCCGGCTGACGACCCCGGTCGGCTTGCCCTCGACCAGCACGATCGCCGCGTCGGCCCGGCCGAGCACGGACATCAGGTCGCCGACCGGCTCACCGGAACCGACCTGCGGCAGCGGCGCCGACATGTGCTTCTCCAGCGGGTCGTCGAGCGAGGCCCGCTGGGTGAACAGCGCGTCGAGCAGCTCGCGTTCGACGACGGACCCCACGACCTCGGCGGCCATGACGTCCGGGTGCCCGGCGCCCGGCTTCACGATCGGCATCTGGGAGACGCCGTACTCGCGCAGCACCTCGATCGCCTGACCGACCGTCTCGTCCGGGTGCATGTGGACGAGGGAGGGGATGTGGCCGCCCTCCTTGTCGGTGAGGACGTCGGCGACGCGGGCGCTCGGCCCCTCGTCCTCCAGGAAGCCGTAGTCGGCCATCCACTCGTCGTTGAAGATCTTGCTGAGGTAGCCGCGCCCGCTGTCCGGGAGCAGCACGACGACGACGTCGTCCGGGCCGAGGCGCTCGGCGACGCGCAGCGCGGCGACGACCGCCATACCGCAGGAGCCGCCCACCAGGAGCCCCTCCTCCTTGGCCAGCCGCCGGGTCATCTGGAACGAGTCCTTGTCGGACACGGCCACGATCTCGTCGGCGACGGTCCGGTCGTACGCCGTCGGCCAGAAGTCCTCGCCCACGCCCTCGACCAGGTACGGCCGCCCGGACCCGCCGGAGTACACGGAGCCCTCGGGGTCGGCGCCGACGACCTGGACGCGGCCGTCGCTCGCCTCCTTGAGGTAGCGCCCGGTGCCGGAGATCGTCCCGCCGGTGCCGACCCCGGCCACGAAGTGGGTGATGCGCCCCTCCGTCTGCTCCCACAGCTCAGGGCCGGTCGAGTGGTAGTGGGACTCGGGATTGTTGGGGTTGGAGTACTGGTCCGGCTTCCAGGCGCCGGGCGTCTCGCGCACCAGCCGGTCGGAGACGTTGTAGTACGAGTCGGGGTGCTCGGGGTCGACGGCCGTGGGGCACACCACGACCTCGGCGCCGTACGCGCGCAGCACGTTGATCTTGTCGGTGCTCACCTTGTCGGGGCACACGAAGATGCACTTGTACCCCTTCTGCTGCGCGACGATCGCGAGCCCGACGCCCGTGTTGCCGCTGGTGGGCTCGACGATCGTGCCGCCGGGCCGCAGCTCTCCGCTCTTCTCCGCCGCCTCGATCATGCGCAGGGCGATGCGGTCCTTCACGGACCCGCCGGGATTGAAGTACTCAACCTTGGCCAGGACGGTCGCCTGGATGCCCTCGGTCACGCTGTTGAGCCTCACGAGCGGGGTGTTGCCGACGAGGCTGATCATCGAGTCGTGGAATTGCACCGTTGTCTCCGGAGCCGCAAAAGTGATGGTCTTGATGTCACGCCAGCCTAAGCCCCGCCCCTCTTGATCTCCTCCCTGTTCACTTCGCCCAGGGATTGGCCGAGGGCCGCTTCGGGGCAATGAGTGGTTGTACGGCTACGAGGAGGTGGCGGCGACGCATGTCGAGCATGTCCAGAGCGAGGGTGGCCCGGCGCATCGCGGCGGGCGCGGCGTACGGCGGCGGCGGCATCGGACTGGTCGGTGCGGCGGCCGTCGGCGTGCTGCTGGCCGAGGTGCGGATGGCCAAGCGGGCCGTCGGCAACGGCAACAGTCCGCATCCACCGAGCGCGGAGGGCCTCTACGGCCGTTCCTACGGCAGTCGGTACGGCCGCCGGTCCGGCCCGTTCGCCCCGTACGACGGCACCTACGACCCCTCCGAGGATCCGCCGATCCGTCTGGTCATGCTGGGTGACTCCACCGCCGCGGGCCAGGGCGTCCACCGGGCCCGGCAGACACCGGGCGCGCTCCTCGCCTCGGGGCTCGCGGCGGTGGCGGAGCACCCCGTGGAGCTGCGGAACGTCGCGCTGCCGGGCGCCCAGTCCGACGACCTGGACCGCCAGGTCGCGCTGGTGCTGGAGGACCCGGCCCGGGTCCCCGACGTCTGTGTGATCATGATCGGCGCGAACGACGTGACCCATCGCATGCCGCCGACCCGCTCGGTGCGGCACCTGTCGGCGGCGGTGCGCCGGCTGCGCACGGCCGGCGCGGAGGTCGTCGTCGGCACGTGCCCCGACCTCGGCACGATCGAGCCCGTGCAGCAGCCCCTGCGCTGGCTCGCCCGACGGGCGTCCCGGCAGCTGGCGGCCGCCCAGACGATCGGTGTCGTCGAACAGGGCGGCCGTACGGTGTCGCTGGGCGACCTGCTGGGCCCCGAGTTCGAGGCGAACCCGCGGGAGCTGTTCGGCCCCGACAACTACCACCCCTCCGCGGAGGGGTACGCGACGGCGGCGATGGCCGTCCTGCCCACCATGTGCGCGGCGCTCAACCTGTGGCCCGCGGAGGAGGAGCGCCCCGACGTCTCCCGCCGCGAGGGCTTCCTGCCGGTCGCCCGTGCGGCCGCCGAGGCGGCGTCCGAGGCCGGCACGGAGGTGACGGCGGCGATGCCGACGGGGCCGCGGGGGCCGTGGGCCCTGCTGAAGCGACGCCGGCGCCGCCGGGTGCCGGCGACGGACCCGGCCCCCACGACGGCGACCGAGCCGTCTGCGTAGCGCCGGGCGCCTCATAGCTCGGGGGTGCGCGGTTCGTCGGCGGGTGCGGGTGGGTGGGGGCCGTTCGCGCCCACGCGGCGGAGCCGCATGTGTCACCGCCCCGCTCCCCTGAAAAGCGACCGGGGCTGCGCCCCGTGCTTTTCATGGGGGAGGGCGGGCCGCAGGCCCGTCCCTCCAGGGGCGCGGGGAACTGCGCGAGAAAGCACCACGCACCCGCACCCGCCGACGAACCGCGCACCCCCGAGCCACTAGGCACCCCCCGGCCAAAAAGCAAGCGCTTAGAAAAGTGCGGTCGGAGTCACACCTCGATGCCCGTGACCTCGACCATACGTACGGGTAACTTCCCCCACAGCCCTGCCCCTCACGACCGGGGGCACCATACGCCCGCCCGTCGCCCGACCACCGCCCCTCAACGGGGCGCTACGCGCCACACCTTCTTGATTATGGAGCCGTGATGCCCGAAGCCGTGATCGTCTCAGCCGCCCGCTCCCCCATCGGCCGCGCCTTCAAGGGCTCGCTCAAGGACCTGCGCCCCGACGACCTGACCGCCACCATCATCCAGGCGGCCCTGGACAAGATCCCGGCGCTGGACCCCAGGGACATCGACGACCTGATGCTCGGCTGTGGTCTCCCCGGCGGTGAGCAGGGCCACAACCTCGGCCGGATCGTCGCCGTACAGATGGGCATGGACCACCTGCCGGGCTGCACGGTCACCCGTTACTGTTCCTCCTCGCTGCAGACCTCCCGCATGGCCCTGCACGCCATCAAGGCCGGCGAGGGCGACGTCTTCATCTCGGCCGGCGTCGAGATGGTGTCCCGCAGCGTGAAGGGCACCAGCGACGGCATGCCCGACACCCACAACCCGGTCTTCGCCGAGGCCGAGGCCCGCACGGAGGCCGTGTCGAAGTCGGTCGGCGCCACCTGGCACGACCCGCGCGAGGACGGCCTGCTCCCCGACGCGTACATCTCGATGGGCCAGACCGCCGAGAACCTGGCCCGCTCCTGGGGTGTGACCCGCGAGGACATGGACGAGTTCGGTGTCCGTTCGCAGAACCTCGCCGAGGAAGCCATCAAGAAGGGCTTCTGGGAGCGCGAGATCACCCCGGTGACGCTGCCCGACGGCACCGTGGTCAGCAAGGACGACGGCCCCCGCGCCGGCGTCACCCTGGAGGCCGTGCAGGGTCTGAAGCCCGTCTTCCGCGAGGACGGCCTGGTCACCGCCGGCAACTGCTGCCCGCTCAACGACGGCGCCGCCGCCCTCGTGATCATGTCCGACACGAAGGCCCGCGAGCTGGGCCTGACCCCGCTCGCCCGGATCGTCTCGACCGGTGTCTCCGGCCTGTCCCCCGAGATCATGGGCTACGGCCCGGTGGAGGCGTCCAGGCAGGCCCTCTCCCGTGCCGGCCTGACCATCGGCGACATCGACCTCGTCGAGATCAACGAGGCGTTCGCCGCCCAGGTGATCCCCTCGTACCGCGACCTGGACATCCCACTGGAGAAGCTGAACGTGAACGGCGGCGCCATCGCCGTCGGCCACCCCTTCGGCATGACCGGCGCCCGCATCACCGGCACGCTGATCAACTCCCTCCAGTTCCACGACAAGCAGTTCGGCCTGGAGACGATGTGCGTCGGCGGCGGCCAGGGCATGGCGATGGTCATCGAGCGCCTCAGCTGACCCCTCTGCCGTAGCCGCACGGGAACCGACCGTGACGCTGTGGCCCGGAGTCCCGGAATCCCCGGGACTCCGGGCCGTTTTGTGATCCAATCTCCCCCAGGATGTGACCTATCTCCCCCCGGAGAGCGATTTACGCAGGTCAGAGCCGTTTCACCACGAAACACCCGGGCAAAGTCCTGTCCCTTTCGTGACGTTACGCACTGACAGCTGGTTAGTCCGCCCTTCAAGCTGATGTAGGAAGTCGGGGGTCGACTTTGAACCTGGGAGTACGTCAGTGAGCGCCATGCCGATCGCCTTGCTGCTCACCACGGCCGCCACCGCCGCCGTGGGCGTCGCCGTCCTGCGCAGCCTCGCCGGGCTGCGCCGTCAGGTCGCCGCTCTGCGGGAGGAACTGGCCGAGAGCCGTCCCGCCGGTGCGCGGGCCGTCGTGCCCGCCGCCCGTCCGGCCGCGGACACCGAGGAGATACGCGCCGCCGTGGCCGAGGCGCTCGCCGAGGAGCGGGAGCGTGAGCTGGCCGAGGCGCGGGCGTTCTGGGCCGCCCAGGAGGCCCGTGACGGCTCCGACGCGCCCTCCCTGCTGGGCCTGCCCGACAGTGAGCTGTTCCTGCCCCGGCAGTCCGATTTCGCGGGCCTGGAGCATCTGGAGCCGGTGACCGAGCCGAGCCTCGAGGGCGACGAGTTCGCCGGGGAGTCGGCGGAGCTGGCCGCGGCCCGCCGCCGCCACCCCTCGCACCCCGACTTCGTGCCGGTGCAGTCCCCGGTCAGCAACGACCACGAGCGCACCGTCGCCTGTCTGGAGGACCTGGCCGCCTCCCGCACCGAGCTGGCCGACGTCCGTCCGGGCCCCCTCGGCACCCTCGACGTGTATGTCTTCGCCGACGGCACCACCCTGTGCATGACCCCCGGTCACCGGGAGACCGCCGAGCGTCTCGCCAGGGCCCTCCAGGGCGGTGACACCCCGGTCCTCCTGGGCGGCTCGGGCGTCTCGGGCGCGTACACCCTCACGTTCGAGTGCGGGGACGACATGGTCTACATCCTGGCGGACCGGGTCATCGCCTCCCTGTAGGCGACCCGCCGGCGGCGCCCGGCGGGATCACACACCCGCCCTCTTCTGGGCCTCCTCCACCAGCGCCACCGCCTCCGCCAGCCCGGCCTCGTCGGGCAGCACGAGCGCGAGATCGTTCCCGGCGACCATCACCTGGTCCGCCGCGGCGAACATTCCCGCGTCCGGCATCTCCCGGGGCGCCTGATCGGGCGCCTCCAGCCGCTGGGCACGCAGTGCCAATTCCCTGGCCAGCCCCAGTGCCTCCGCCGCGGCGCCCCTTTGCAGCCGGCTCTGCGGCGCGGCCCGCAACCGGTCGGCGAAATGGTCCACGGCACGGGTCAACGGCGTCGTATCAAGCACGCCGCGAGCGTACGCGCAGGAACCGGACTGTTGCCAACACGCCGCCACTCAGGCAACGTGACCTGAAGGACCGGCTTACATTTCCTTTCGTCCGGAGGCGCCGATGTCCCAAGTCTTCTCCGAGGAGACCCATCGCAATCTGCTCGCCCGCATCCCCCATTGCACCGGTCGTGAAGTCTCCGACTGGCTGCGCAAAGTCGATGAAGGCCCCGCTCTCTTCAACTTCGAGGAGAAGGTCAGCTGGCTCCGGCACGAGTACGACCTCGCGTACGGCCACGCCAAAGCGATCGTTCATGAGTACGACCTGAGGAGGGCCGCGAGGAAGCTCCGCTGAGGGCGCCGAGACACCACGAAGGGCCCCCCGACCGTGAGGTCCGGGGGCCCTTCGCCTTGCCGCGGGAGGGCGGGCGCGGGGCCCGCCCTGCGGGAAGCGGGCGCGGGGCCCGCCTCCTGCTAGTCGTCGCCGCTGAAGATGGCGACCAGGCGGAGCATCTCGATGTAGATCCACACGAGGGTCATGGTGAGGCCGAACGCGGCCAGCCAGGACTCCTCACGCGGGGCGCCGTACGCGATGCCGTCCTCGATCTGCTTGAAGTCGAGGGTCAGGAAGAACGCGCCGAGCAGGATCGCGAAGATGCCGACGATCGCGCCGAGCGGGCCCATGCTGCGCAGACCGCCGTCGGGGGCGACCCCGAAGACGACCAGCAGCAGGTTGACCGCCATCACCAGGATGAACGCGATCGCGATGGTCAGACCGATACGGGCGTACCGCGCGGTGACCCGGATCCAGCCGGCCTTGTAGACCAGCAGAGTGGCGCCGGAGACGGCCATGGTGCCGAGCACCGCCTGGAAGGGCGCGCCGTCCCACTGGCTGTTGAACATCTCGCTGATCACGCCGAGGAACACGCCCTCGAAGGCGGCGTACGCGAGGATCAGCGCGGGCGAGGCCTTGCGCTTGAAGGACTGCACCATCGCCAGGACGAACGCGATCAGCGCGGCACCGACGGCCAGGCCGTAGCTGGTGGGCGAGACCGGCAGGAGGGCCCAGGCGAGGACGGCGCCGACGATGACGGTGCCGAGGGTCAGGCCCGTGCGCATGACGACGTCGTCCATCGTCATACGGCCGGTGGTGACCGGGGCCTGCGGCGGGGCGCCGTGCTGCACGTCCTGCTGGGCGTACGGGTTCGTCGCGTAGGGGTTGGCGCCCTGCTGGGCGTAGGGGTTGCCCTGGGTGCCGACAGCTGCTCCCCCGGCCTGCGGCGCGGTGTTGAAGCCCGCGTAGCCGTTGTCGCGGCTGAACCCCCGTCGCGAGAAGACCGGGTTGCTGCTCCTCATTTCACTCCTCCATGGCCACCCTGCGTGGCCTTGGCTCAAGAGTAATAGGTAGGCAAAGGGATTGACTCTAGTGCTCAGGGAGGATCTTTCCCCTGCCGTGTCATCGAACACGCTACGCGTTCCCCTGATTCCCCGCTCCGACCGCCCCAACCCCTGACCAAGCCGCTACCGGCTCGCGACCATTCGGAGATCAACGGGGCGGTGCGGGCGGGCGTCGAGGCGGACTCCACCGCTCCTCCGGGCGGGCGGGTGGCGGGGCGGGAACGAGGCAGGAGGGAAAGGGGAGGCGGGTCTGCGACCTTTCGGGTGCCGGCGGAAAGCACGCGGCGAACCGAGGGACGACCCAAGGAACCTAAGGAGAGGGATCCGGTGCCTACCCTGCTCGACACCGACCGCTCACGCGGTGAGACGCCCGGGGCGTCGGCCGCGCCCGCCCCGGAGGCCACCGCTCCCGCCGCGGAGCACTCCCGTGACTGGCCGCGCCTGCTGACCACGTTCGATCTGCGGGGTGCCCGCTACCGGGTCATCCCGCACGCGCCGGAGGACCGTGTCGAGGAGGCCAGCAGGCTCCGGGACAGCCCTCTGGAGCAGTCGGCCCGCTCCCTCATGGTCCGGGTCAGGCGCGGCCGCCGTGTCATCCGGGACGTCGTCGCGGTGGTGCCGGGCGACCGGACGGTCGACCTGGTCGCGGTGGCCCGGCTGTTCGGCGGTACGGCGGCCTCGTTCACCCCTCCGGAGGAGGCCGAGCGGCTCAGCGGGACCCCGCGGGGCGCGGTCCTCCCCTTCGCCTGCGGCCCCGAGCTGGAGCTGGTCGTCGCCCCGGAGCTGCTGGAGCACGAGGAGATCTACTTCACCGCGGGCCGCCTCGACCTCTCGGTCGCGATCCGGACCGAGGACTACAAGGTGCTCGCCCGCCCCCGGGTGGCGCCGATCGCCGGCTGAGCCGGCACCCCTCCCCCGGCTCCCCGGCCGGTTGGCCCCCCGGCCGGCCGGGGCTCCCGCCCGCCGGACCCAACGCCCCACACCCCCACACCCCGCCCCTCCCGCGCCCCCCACATCGGCAGCCCTTCGCATCCGCACTCCCCGGGCCACAGGGCCCCACCCCTCGCTTCCGGGTCCCGCGCGAGACGGTTCCCCCCCGTCCGTCTCCGCGCGGGGCCCGGGATCTCCCCCGGCCGACACCCCGATCCCCGCGCGGTGCCGTGGGCGGGAACGGGACGGGAACGGGACGGGAACGGGCCCCGGCATGCTCGCCCTTCAACGACCGGAGCCGGGTCGCGCGCCCGGAAGGAACCTCGGAGAGGACCCCAAGCCATGCCCAAGATCGTGCTCGCCTCCGGCAGCATCCGCCGGGAGTCGGCGAACGCCGCCGTGATCGCCACCGTCCGGCGACTGCTGGAGCAGCGGGACGAGAGCTACGAGGTGACGGAGCTGTCGCTGCGTCACTTCCCGCTGTTCGACGAGGACCTGGAGAGCGACGGCGGCACACCCGAGCTGCTGGCCGCGAAGGCGCAGGTCGCGTCCGCCGACGTCCTGATCATCAGCAGCCCCGCCTACAACGGTTACCCGTCGGGTGTCCTCAAGAACGCCCTCGACTGGCTGTCCCGGCCGGGCGACGCGGACCGCGCGCCGCTGGAGGGCCTGCCCACGGTCGTCGTCAGCGCCTCCCCGGGCCCGGCCGGCGGGGAGAACGTACAGCCGCACGTCCGTCAGATCCTCGGCAACTGCGGTGCCGCGCTCATCGACTGCGAGCAGGTCGCGGTCGGCAACGCGATCGAGCTCCGCACGCCCGAGGGCGTCATCACCGAGCCCGCCGTGGTCAAGGCCCTCGACAGCCTGGTCGACGCGGTCGCCGGCCACCTCGCCGCCACCCCCCAGGAAGCGGCGGCCTGACCCACCGGGTTCCGGCTCCGGTTCCTCCACAACAAGAGAGAGGCGGACTCGTGACCATGGCGGGTCGAATCGACGACCGGCGGCTGCTGCTGGTGCTGCCCCGGTACCGGGTCGTCCGGAAGGCCGTCGCCGCCGGATTCGACGTGTGGTCCCTGTGGGACCCCGGCCTCGCCGACGCGCGGAGCCTGCGCCAGATCGAGGACGCCTCGCACGAGCTCCTGCTCACGGACCACTCCGACGAGCAGGGGCTGCGTGCGTTGGTGCGCGGGACCGTGCGGCGGCACGGCATCGGCCATGTGCTGCATCTGTCCGCCGAGGACCCGCTGGAGCTCGTGCTGCCGGCGCTGGAGGAGGGCTGGCGGCTCGGCCGGGCCCCCAACCCCCCGTCCGCCGTCCGTGCCCTGAGCCGTGTCCGCCCCGCCCCGCCCGATCCGCTTCCTCGTCCCGGTCCCTCCGGCCCCGTGCCGCAGTGGCCGGGATTCAGCGTTCAGGCGTTCTCCACGGAGGGACGACATCAGGTCATCGGGGTGACCGCCCGCCGCGGCACGGGCCACCTCCATCCCGCCCCGCCCGCGGCCCTGGACCGCTCGGTGGTGGACGGGCTGGTCACCCGGGCACTGGACGCGTCGGGGCACCGCTTCGGACCGGCGCACTTCGAGTTCGCGGCCACCCCGGACGGTCCCCGTCTCCTGGCGGCGCGGGCAGGGCTCGGCGGTGACCGCATTCCGCTGCTCGTGGACATCGCCCAGGGTCTCGATCTCGAGGCGGCGGTATTCGCCGCCCTCCTCGGCAAGGAGCTGGGCCCGGTGCCCGAGCCCGACCGTTTCGCCGCGATCGATTTCTTCCGCCTGCCCGCGGGGCGGCTCCGCACGGTCGCCGGAATCGACAGTATCTGCGCCCTGCCGTATACCCAGGCGGTGAATTTCCCCTATTCCCCGGGGGACTCCGTTCCTTTTCCGGACGGCATCGGCAACGGATATGTGGTGGTGTCCGGTGGGACCGCACAGGAGGCGGCTCGGCGCAGTGGTGGCGCGGTGGAACTTCTCCGCGCCGATGTGCGGGAGGAGAAACCGGTCGACGATCCGGTTTCAGAACCGGTCGGGAAGCCGGAAACGGTAACGGGACAGCCGTCGGCGGAAAGACGGGTGGAAAGGCGGGAAGAGGCGCGGGAATGAGGCGGTAACGGTGCTGTTTTCCCAGCTCAGAGGCGAGGAAGACGCAGGTCGGAAGAGAGGAACGGCACGGGAGGAGGTACTGGAAATGTCGGTGGTGTCAGAGGAGATGACATCCACCGAAGGGGCACAGAATGCGCGGCAAGATGACCGGCGTGATCGGCGTTATCGCTACGGCTGGCATGTGGGGGATTGCTGTGACAGGTCCGGTCGGCTCTCTTCTGGCGGACGACCACGGCCCCTCCGGCGCCGCCGCGCGAGTCATCCTGGCCGACGACCACGGCCCCTCGGTCGCGCCTCTCGACGACCACGGCCCCTCGGTGGCGTCCGCCTCCGGCCCGCTGAACGACGACCACGGCCCCTCGGTCGCGTCCGCGTCGGGCCCCCTGAACGACGACCACGGGCCGTCGGTCGTACGGCGGTCGCCGGTGCTCCAGGCCGCGTGAACCACGCGGTACGTCGTTCCACCTGACGGTGGGTTCGGGCGGCGGCGGACGGGAGCCGCTGCGGGCCCCGGCCTCGGAAGAGGCCGGGGCCCGACGTCTGTTCCGGCACCGGTCGTCCGGTGTCGGCGGGGCCTGGTCAGGCGAGACGGCGGGCCTCGCGCGGTACCCCCATCTCGGCGAACAGCTCGTCGGCCCGGCGCCGGTGCTCCTGGGCGCCCGCGTGGTCCCCGAGTTCCTCGCCGGCCCTCGCCAGGCCGTGCAGCGCCTGCGCCGTCTCGTAGCGGAAGGCGATGCCGGAGGCCAGGTCGTGGGCGTTGCGGTGCCGGTCGCGGGCCTCGCTGAACTTCCCCAGCGCGCGCAGCACCCGGCCGGCGGCGTTCTCCACGGTGGCGCGGCGCGCGGTGGTCTCGGCGGCCGCCAGTTCCGCGGCCCGCTCGATGTAGGGCAGCGCCTGCTCGGGCCGGCCGAGCATCACATAGGCGTCGGCGCAGTAGGACAGGATGAGGGCCGTGTTGGCGGGCTTGTTCAGCCGGTCGCAGAGTTGCAGCGCCTCGTCGAGCCGTTCCAGGGCGGTCTGCGGTCTTCGTAGTCCCAGCAGGGCCAGGGCCAGCGTCGACAGGGAGACGATCGAGTTGCTGATCTCCCCGATCTCCCGGTAGAGCGCCAGCGAGCGGGCCGCCGCGTCGGCCGACTCCTGGTAGCGGCCGAGGCGGGCGTTGACCGAGCTGAGCAGGCCGAGGCTCACCGCCTCCTCCCGTACCTGGCCGAGCTCCTGTTGCAGGCACGCGGAGCCGGTGAGCAGTTCCAGTGCCTCGGCGAACTTGCCGAGGCTGTTGTAGACCTGGCCCAGTCTGCTCATGCACACGGCCTCGCCGAGCCGGTCGCCGCCGCGGGCGACGTCCAGCGCCTCCCGCAGATGTGCGGCGGCCTCCTCGTACAGGCCGAGCCGCCACTGCCCCATCGCGAGGTTGGTCAGGCTGATGCGCAGCAGGACCGGCTGTCCGAGGCTGCGGGCGGCCGCGACGGCGGCCCGGTTGGTCTCCTGGAGGTCGTGCGGGTAGTTCCTGATGTGGGAGTGGAAGCCGAGGGCGCGCGGCAGGTACGCGGCGTGCAGGAGGTGGCCGTTCTCCAGGGCCAGGTCCACCGCGGACAGCAGGCTGTCCCGCTGCCGGTCCAGCCACTGGAGGGCCTCGTCGGCCGTGGCGAAGCCGGGGTGGAGGGGGCGGCCGGGCGGCAGGAACTCCGGGAACCGGGGCCGCTTCGGGAAGAGGGTGTCGCAGGCGCTCTCCGCCGTCAGCACATAGTGGTCCAGGAGCCTTCCCACCGCCTGGTTCTCCTCCTCCCCGGCCTGCTCGGTGCCGAGGAGTCCGCGCGCGAAGCTCCTGACGAGATCGTGCATCCGGTACCAGCCGGGCTCGCGCTGTTCCAGCAGGTGGGCGTCGAGCAGATGCTCCAGGACCTCCTCGGCGTCGTGGGGGTGGCAGTCGAGGAGGGCCCCGGCGTCCGCCGGGTCGATGTTCCGGCCCGGGTGCAGGCCGAGCAGGCGGAAGGCGGTGCGCTTGCCCTCGTCCATCGCCTGGTACGACATGCGCAGCACGACCGCGACGCTGCGGCCGGTGGAGTTGAGTTCGTCCAGGCGGCGGGTCTCGTCGCACAGCCGGTCCACGAGCCGCTGGATCGTCCAGTGGGAGCGGTTCCTGAGGCGGGCGGCGGAGATCCGGATCGCGAGGGGCAGCCGGCCGCAGAGCCGGATCAGCTGGGCGCACGCCTCCGGTTCGCGCTCCACCCACTCGCGGCCGAGGGTCCGGGCCAGCAGTTCGGTGGCGTCGTCGTCGGTCAGCACGTCCAGCGAGAGCCAGCGGGCGCCGTCCAGGTCCACCAGGCGGGGGCGGCTGGTGACGAGGGTGAGGCAGTCGGGGGAGGCCGGGATCAGCGGCATGACCTGGTCGGCGGTGGCGGCGTTGTCGAGGACGATCAGCAGCCTGCGCTGCGCGGTGATCGAACGCCACAGCGCGGTACGGGCCGCCGGGTCGTCGGGCAGTTCCTCACCGGGCACCCCCGCCGACGCCAGCAGCGCGTCCAGCGCGGCGGCCGAGCTGAGCGGCTCCTGACCGGGGGTGAATCCGCGCATGTCGACGAAGAGCTGGCTGTCCGGCCAGTACGGGGCGAGCTGGTGGGCGGCCTGCACGGCGAGCGCGGTCTTGCCGCTTCCGCCCATGCCGTCGATGGCGACGATGTGTGCCCAGACCCCGTCCTTGTCGAGGGCCGTCTCACGGATCCAGTCCATCTCGGCGGCCCGGCCGGAGAAGTCCCGCAGCGCGTACGGCAGTGTGCTCGGCGACGAGGGCATGGCCGGCAGGGGCGGCGCGGGCACGGCTGAGGGCGTCGACGCGGCGGACGGTGCCGGGAGGGCGGACGGCGCGGCCGGGCCGGGTTCGCCCGCCGGTGGGGAGGGGGCGGTGGCGGGGGGCGCGGCCGGCTCCCGCACCGGTTCGGGCAGGGCCAGTTCGGGGCTCTGGCGCAGGATGTCCTCGTAGAGCTTCGTCAGGGCCCCGCTGGGGTCGATGCCCAGTTCCTCGGCGAGCAGATGGCGGACGCGCCCGTACTCCTCCAGGGCCTCGGCCTGCCGTCCCGTGCGGTACAGCGCCAGCATCAGCTGCCCGCGCAGGGTCTCCCGCAGCGGGTGCTGGTTGACCAGCACCCGCAGTTCGCCGACGACCGACGACGCCTCACCGGCCGACAGCTGGAGGCTGAACAGCTGCTCGGCGGCCGCCAGATGCTGCTCCTCCAGCGCCGCCGAGGCCGCGTCGATGACCGAGCCGCCGAAGCCCGCCATGACCGGGCCGCGCCACAGCTCCATCGCCGCTCTGAGCTCCTCCGCGGCGAGGGCCCGGCGGCCTTCCTCCACGGCCTGGCGCGCCCTGCGCAGCCGGGAGCGGTACTGGCTGAGGTCCAGCTGGTCCTCGCCCACGGACGCCCGGTAGCCGGGGCCGTCGGTCAGTATCATCTCGGCCCCGCCCGGTATGCGCTGCCGTAGTTCGGCGACGGCCTTGCGGATCTGGTGCGAGGCGCTGATCGGCGGATTGTCGTCCCAGGCGGCCTCCACCAGGCGCGGCACGGGAACGACGCGGTTGGCTTCCAGGAGCAGCATCACCAATGTGCGTGAACGCAGAGCCCCGCCCAGTTTCAGCGGCGAATCCTCGTGCCGGCCTTCGAGAACGCCAAGGATTCGGAATCTCGGGCTCCGAATTTCTGCAGCACGATGTGCCATCTTCGCACAGCCCCCCGTCGACGATCTTTCAGGTCTGATCGACAGCTGCCAGATTCTATGCAGGCTTGTCCGATCGCATCAATTGATACTTGTACGCTCCGCAACCGCAGTGTCACGGTAAACGCTTATTTCCCGTGACGGCTCGCCAGGTCAACTGGTGGCCATTTTCAACCCCTCGTTCCGGAGCGCCCGTTCTGCCCCTGTTGGCCCACGGCGCCAGCGACTTCCCGCCATGCGGGACCGAGGCGGAATCGGGCCGGGAAAGGCTCGGTACCGCCGACGGCCAGTGTGTTTTTTGGCCGGGAGTAGCCGCTCCGGCCGCCGTCCGGAGGGGGAAGGCCGATGTACGACCATCGCGACCACGTCGCAGAGCTCTGCTCCAGACTGTTCGCCTCGATGCCGCGGCGCGGTCAGCGGCTCAAGGCGGAACGGTACGTCCGGGCCCTGCTGTCGGTGCCCGGACGCAAGACGCTGCGGAACATCGCCGACTGGATGGAGGGCGAGCCCGCCGACCGGGAGCCCGCCAAGCAGAGCGTCCACCACTTCATCAGCAACTCCTCGTGGGACTGGACGCGGGTACGGCACGCGCTCGCCGGGTACGTCGAGGACACCGTCGCCCCGCGCGCGTGGGTGGTCCGGCCCCTGGTGATCCCCAAGGCGGGGCCGCACTCCGTGGGTGTCGACCAGCAGTTCGTGCCGCACCTCGGCCTGACCGTCCACGGGCAGCAGGCGTACGGCGCCTGGCTCGCGTCCGAGCAGACGGCCGTCCCCTGCGACTGGTCGCTGCTGCTGACCCGCGCCTGGCTCGACGACCCCGGGCGGCGCCGCCGCGCGCAGATCCCGGCCGGCGCGCTGCCCGCCGGGCCGGAGGAGGTCGCGGGCCGGCTCGCGGTCGGGGCGAGCCGGGGCCTGCCGTCGGGGCGGCCGGTCGTGATCGACGCGGAGGGGCTCGACCCCGCGCGGATGCTGCGGGTGCTCGTGCCGGCCGGGGTGCCCGCCGTCGTCCGGGTGCCGGCGTCGACGCCGCTGCGGGTCGACCCCGCCGTCCTGCACAGCTACAGCGAACGGCCGGCCACGGCCGACCAGCTCGTCTCCGGGTGCCGGCGGCTGTGGCGGCCCGCCGAGGGACGTGGGGTGCGGGCCGCGCTCCCCGTCGTCCTGCCCGCGGCACCACGGCTGCCGCTGCTGCTCCTCGCCCGGTGGACGGCCGGAACCCGGGGCCCCGACCGCTACTGGCTGGCCACCGCGCCCGCCCTCGGCACGGCCCCCGGACCGGGCACGCCCCTCGGCTCGGGGGCGCCGTCCGGCCTGGGCACGGCCCCCGGCTCGGGCTCGTCTCCCTGCGTCGGCGCAGCCCGCGGGGCCGGTGCGCCGTACCGCTCCGACGAGGCCCCGCTCGCGCTCGCCGCGCTGGCCGACACCGTGGAGCTGGCCTTCCGTCAGGTGTCCGAACAGACGGGGATACGGGACTTCGCGGGCCGCTCCTTCCAGGGCTGGCACCGGCACATGACCCTCGCGTCGGCGGCCCACGCGGCGGCGGTGCTCCGCGACCGCCGAGCCGTGCACGGGGTGCGCGCGGCGTAGCCCCGCCGGGCGGGAGGGGCGGCGCCGGGGCCCGCAGCTTCGCTCAACACCTCTGCGCCGGGGCCCGTGGGCAGGCGCCCGTCCCCGGCACCGGCGTCTTCCTCAACCGGGTTCCGGCGCGGGCCCGTTGCCCTCGACGCGGCTTCGGCACCGCCCCGTTCCCCGCAGGACCCCGGCACCAGCCCGTAGCCCAGGCCAGGCCCGGCCCGGCCCGGCACCGGCATCTTCCTCAACCGGCCCCCGGCGCCGCCCCGTTGCCCCCGACACAGCCCCGGCCCGCCCCGTTGCCCCCGACACAGCCCCGGCCCGCCCCGTTCCCCTCAGGGCTCCGGCGTCACCGCGTAGCCCCGGCTCGGACCCGGCACCGGCCCGTTCCCCGTCAGCCCCGGACCAGTCCGTAGCCCCGGCTCGGACGCGGCGACAGCTCCTTCCCCGGGCGGGCCGACGGCCCGTTCGAGTACACCCCGAGCCGAGCTCCAGCTCTCTCCGCGACCGTTGCGTACGCGGCGGAGGTGAGGAGACGGCGATGACGGAGGCAGGGCCTGGCGCGGGGGTCCCGGTGGCTGTCGTACGGCAGGCGGGAGTCCCGCGACAGGTCCTGCCTCCGTGTGGTCCGGCGGCCCGGCGGGGCGCCCTGGAGGCGGTGCTCGGCGACCCGGGCGACGCGGCGAACCCGCTGGGGGACGCCGGGGTGCTCGCGGCGGAGCGCCGCGGGGACCTGCCGCTCGGCGGTGAGCCGTCGCTCGCGGCGTTCGGGCTGCACGAGGACTTCGTGCCCGAGGAGCACGGCGGGCGCCTGGCGGGCCTGGACGGGGCCGCAGCCCTGCTGCGGGCGGTGTTCCGGCGGGACGCCGCGCTCGGCCGCGGCTACGGCTCCGCGTCCCTGGGCGCCGCGCTGTACGCGTGGTGCTTCGGCACCGCCGGGCAGCGCGCCGCCACCGCCCGCCTGCTGCTCGCCGGTGAGCGGATCGCCGGCGGCGCGGCCGTCGAGGAGGGTCTGACCGCGACCGCCGGTGACGCGGCGCCACTGCGGCTGACCGGCCGTACGGCGGGTCTGGTGAACGCCCCCCGCGCCGCGGGTCTCGTGGTGGTACCCCGGCACGCGGGCCCGGACGGCGAGTCGGTGCTGCTCCTGCGCCGCGGGGACCTGCCGCCGGGCTCGGTGGGGCAGCTGTCGCCGTACGACGTCGGCGTTCCGCCGCGCATCCCCGCCGGTGAACTCGTGCTGGACGACTGGCCGGTGCCCGCCGGAGCGGTGATCGGCGAGGTGGGCGACGGCCAGTGGGTCACCCGCCGGGTCGCGCAGGCCCGCCTCCCGCTGCTCCCGTCGATGGCGGTCGGCTGCGCCGACACCGCTCTGCGCGCCGTGCTGACGGCGGTGCTGACGGAGCGCGGCGGGGTGCGGGGCATGCGCTCGCGGGTCACGCGCCGCACGGTGGTGGGCGCGTTCGCGGACCTGCTGGCCGCGGACTGCCTGTCGCTGGTGACGCTGCGCTCGCTGCACCTGATGCCGGAACGGTCGAGCATCTGGTCGGCCGCGGCCAGGTATCTGGTGCAGCGGCTGCTCCAGGAGGGCGTGGGCGACCTGATGACGGTGCTGGGGACCGACTCGATGCGGGACGGGGACGGTCTCGGCACCTTCCACAAGCAGGTCCGCGATCTCGCGGCGATGCCGCCCGGCCCCGCCGGGTCGGCCGCCGCCCTCGCCACGCTGCTGCCGCAACTGCCCACCCTGGCCCGACGTTCCTGGACGGCTGAGGGGCAGCCGGCCCCGGCGGAACTGTTCCGGCCGGACGGGCCGGTGCCGCCCCTGGCAGGCGCGCGGCTGAAGCTGGCGGCGGCCGACGACGGCCTGACCGTGCTGCTCGCGCGGGCCCGCGACGGGCTGGCCGACGAGGGGCTCGCCAACTGGCCGACCGCGCTCTCGGACGAGCTGGCCGCGCTGCGCGCCCAGTGCAGGCGCCTGCCCGAGCTGGATCCCGCCGTGCTCGCCAACCCGCGCGGCTTCGCCCTGAGCGAGCGCTACGCGCTGCTCGCCGCGGCAGCCGCCTGCCTCGGGGTGTGGCGGGCGGCCAAGCATGCGGGCACCGGCGGGTTCCTCGCCGAGCCGGCCTGGCTGCTCACCGCGCTGGGACGGATCTCCGTGCGGCTCGGCCTGCCGGTGACGGCCGCTTCGGCCGACCACGAGGACGTGCTGCTCGCCGAGGCCGTAAGGCGCTGCCGCGAGGGCCGCAGCCTCGATCTGTACGACACCGCGCTGGGCACACCGGCCCGGCACCACGAGAAGGGATGAGCATGTCCGTACGCCGTGGTCTGGCAGGGCCGCCTCCGCTGCGCGTCACCTCCCCCGACGGTCCGTGGGAGGCGCTGCGCGGCGCCGTCCGCGACGGCGGGTACGGGCTGGCGTACGGCCTGGCGAGCGAATGGGCGGCCGCGGCGCGCGGGCCAGGGCTGCGCGGGCTCCTCGGTCACGAGTACGGCCGCTACCTGGCGGTGAACGGCGAGGAGGCCCGCACCCGGTTCGCCGTGTCGCGCCTGGTGCTCAAGCACGGGGCGGCCGCGGTGCTGGGCGCCGGCCCGGCCGACCTGGAGCTGGCCCGCCGCCCCAACGGCCGCCCGTATCTGCGGGGATGCGGGCGGCTGGACGTGAGCCTCAGCCACACGGGCGACGTCGTCGCGGTGGGACTGAGCCGGCTGGGCCCGATCGGCGTGGACGTCGAACCGCAGGGCAGGGCGGCGTACGGCACGGGC
Source organism: Streptomyces sp. MA5143a (assembly GCF_900290235.1). Lineage (GTDB taxonomy): Bacteria > Actinomycetota > Actinomycetes > Streptomycetales > Streptomycetaceae > Streptomyces. Next base: position 219,585 of record NZ_OLMK01000050.1, on the reverse strand, counting down.
CTGGAGGAGGACGTGTGCACGGACCATGAGCGGGCGGCCCTGGGATGGCTGCCGGAGGAGGACCGGAACGCCGCGGTGATCCGGCTGTGGACGCTCAAGGAGGCGTACACGAAGGCGCTGGGCCTCGGGACGCGGCTGTCGTTCCGTTCGTTCGGGTTCACCACCCCGTCGACCCGGACCGCCGCGCCACGGCTGCTGGGCACGGACGGGCTGCCCGCCGACGACGGGGGCTGGCACTTCGAGACCCACACCCTCGACGACCGGTGCACCCTCAGCGCGGCCGTGGGACCGGCGCCCCATGCCGCCGCCGGGACAGTGGACGCGTCCGGGATGGTGGACAGCGGCCTGATGCGGGCGGTGATGACCTGCTCCCGCAAGGACGCCCTGGCCACCACCGGCGCGGAGGGCGACGGCAACGGCACCGCGGGGAGGCCCGCGTGAGCCGGCACTCCCCCGCGGACGCCCGCATGGTCGAGATCGAGGACGGGGTGTACGCGTACGTCCAGCCGGACGGCGGCTGGTGCCTGAACAACGCGGGGCTGATCACCGCCGGCGGACGGCCCGCGCTGATCGACACGGCGGCGACCGAGGCACGGGCGCTGGCGCTGAGGGAGGCGGTCGCGGCCGTCGCACCGTGTCCCCCGCGCTATGTGGTCAACACCCATCCGCACGGGGACCACACCTTCGGCAACCGGTTCTTCGCGGACGACGCGGTGGTCATCGCCCACGAGGCGACCCGCGCCGAGATGGACCTCGCCCAGCTGCATCTGACCGGGCTGTGGCCCGAGGTGTGCTGGGGTGAGCTGGCCGTGGAGCTGCCGACCCTGACGTTCGTCGAGCCGCTGACACTGCATCTGGGCGACGTCCGGGCCGAGTTGACGCATCCGGGCGTGGCGCACACCACCAACGACACGGTGGTGTGGCTGCCCGAGCAGGAGGTGCTGTTCGCGGGCGACCTGGTGATGAACGGGGCCACGCCGTTCTGCCTGACCGGGTCCGTCGCGGGCACGATCGACGTCGTCGGCAAGCTGCGGGCGCTCGGCCCGCGGGTCGTCGTGCCCGGTCACGGCCCGGTCGGCGGGCCGGAGTTGCTGGACACCGCCGAGCGGTACCTGCGCTGGGTGCAGGAGTTGGCGGCGCGGGGCCTCGCGGCGGGGCTGAGCCCGCTGGAGACGGCGCGTGAGGCCGACCTCGGCCCGTACGCGGAACTCCTCGACAGCGAGCGGCTGGTGCCGAACCTGCACCGGGCGTTCGCGGAGGCCGGCGGTGCGCCGCCCGGTCACCCGCTCGACATCGGACTGCTGTTCTCGGAAATGGTCGAGTTCCACGGCCGGCTCCCCGAATGCCACGCGTGAGAGACCGAAAGGGGCAGAAGTGAGTGTCATCCAGGAGACCGAGGAAGCGCCGGCGGTCGCCGGCACCACCCGGGCACGGGTGGAGGAGCTGGCCTCGCTGCGCGCGGCGGTGGTCGCGGGGCCGGGCGAGAAGGCCACCTCGGCGCAGAAGGCGAAGGGCAAGCTGACCGTGCGGGAGCGGCTGGACATCCTCTTCGACGAGGGCTCGTTCGTCGAGATCGAGGGGCTGCGCCGGCACCGCGCCACGGGCTTCGGTCTGGAGGACCGCCGCCCGCACACGGACGGCGTCGTCACCGGCTGGGGCACGGTGGACGGCCGTCCCGTCTTCGCCTACGCCCATGACTTCCGGATCTTCGGCGGCGCGCTCGGCGAGGCCCACGCGCAGAAGATCCACAAGCTGATGGACCTGGCGGAGTCCGCGGGCGCGCCCGTCGTGGGGCTCTGCGACGGCGCGGGCGCCCGCATCCAGGAAGGGGTGACGGCGCTCGCCGGGTACGGCGGCATCTTCCGCCGCAATGTGCGCAACTCCGGGGTGATCCCGCAGATCAGCGTGATCCTGGGGCCCTGCGCGGGCGGCGCCGCCTACTCCCCCGCGCTGACGGACTTCGTCTTCATGGTGCGCGGCACCTCGCAGATGTTCATCACGGGCCCCGACGTGGTGCAGGCGGTCACCGGCGAGCAGATCACCCATGACGACCTGGGCGGCGCCGATGTGCACGCCGAGCGGTCCGGGGTGGCGGGGTTCGTGTACGACAACGAGGAGTGCTGCCTGCGGGACGTACGGCACCTGCTGTCGTTCCTGCCGTCGAACAACCGGGAGACGCCGCCCGGCGGCCCCACCTGCGACCCCTCGGACCGGCGCGTGGAGGCGCTGGTGGACCTGGTGCCGGCCGACCCGAACCAGGCGTACGACATGGCGAAGGTCATCGAGGAGATCGCCGACCACGGCGAGGTCTTCGAGGTCCACGAGCGGTGGGCGCCCAACGTGATCTGCGCGCTGACCCGCATGGGCGGCGAGGTGGTGGGCGTGGTCGCCAACCAGCCGCAGCGGATGGCCGGGGTGCTGGACATCGAGGCCAGCGAGAAGGCCGCCCGTTTCGTGCAGATGTGCGACGCGTTCAACATTCCGCTGGTGACCCTGGTGGACGTGCCGGGGTTCCTGCCGGGGGTGGACCAGGAGCACGGCGGGGTCATCCGGCACGGCGCCAAGCTGCTGTACGCCTACTGCAACGCCACCGTGCCGCGGGTCCAGCTCATCCTCCGCAAGGCCTACGGCGGCGCGTACATCGTCATGGACTCGCGGTCCATCGGGACGGACGTGTCGCTGGCGTGGCCGATCAACGAGATCGCCGTGATGGGCGCGGAGGGCGCCGCGGGCGTCGTCTTCCGTCGGCAGATCGCGCAGGCGGACGACCCCGACGCCATGCGGGCCCGCCTGGTCAAGGAGTACAAGGAGGAGCTGATGCACCCGTACTACGCGGCGGAGCGGGGTCTGGTCGACGACGTCATCGACCCGGCCGACACCCGGTCCGTCCTGATCCGCACCCTGTCCGTGCTGCGCTCCAAGCACGCGCCGCTGCCCAGCCGCAAGCACGGGAACCAGCCCCAGTGAGCGCCGACCGCACGCCCACCGGACCGGAGGCGGAGACACGGGCCGTTCTCGGCGGCGCGTCCTGGCGGATCACCCGCGGCAATCCCACACCGGAGGAACTGGCCGCGCTCGCCGTCGTCCTGGCGACCCGTCTGCGGGCCGCGCACACCGACGACGGCACCGCGGCCCCGCTGCGCGGCGCGTCCTGGGACGGCGGCCCGGAGCGCCGCCCGGCGCCCGCCTGGACCGCGCGCTCCCTGCCGGGCTGGCGCTCGGCGGCGTGACGCTCCGTCAGGAGCGCGCGGCGCAAGGAGAACAGGGCGAGAGTGACACTCTCGCCCTGTCGGCGTAGGGGGGCACCTCGCACCACGCCTACCGTTCTGGTCATCACCTCACAGAACGCGGCAACCGGCATTCTTCGCCCCCACACGTAGAGGAGCAAGCGTGGTGCGGTTCAACCTCATAGGCCCGTTCGAGATCGTCGCGCAGGACGGCAGGTCCTATCTGCCGAGCACGCCGAAGGTGTGCCAGACCCTGGCGTTGCTGCTGACCCGGGCGAACGAGATCGTCACGTCCGATTCCCTCATCCACGAACTGTGGGGCGAGAGCCCGCCCCGCAGCGCCGTCACGACCCTCCAGACGTACGTCTACCACGCCCGGCGGATGTTCGTGGCCGAGAACCTCGTCCCCGCCGAGCGGCCCCTGCTGGTCACCCGTGCCCCCGGCTACGCCGTCCGGGTCGAGGACGACGAGGTCGACATACGGATCTTCGAGCGGCTGGTCGCCGAGGCACACACCGACCTCGGGGCGCAGCGGTACGAGTCGGCCGTGCGCAGGATCGACGGGGCCCTGGAGCTGTGGCGGGGGCCCGCCCTGTCCAACATCCCTGCGGGTGACCTGCTCACCGGGCACATCGTGCACCTGGAGGAGCTGCGCATCCGGGCGCTGGAGATCCGGATCGAGGCGGAGGGCGGGCTGAACCGGCACCGCGAGTCCATTCCCCAGCTGCGCAAGCTCGTCAACGACTACCCGCTCAACGAGTGGTTCCACAGCCGGCTCATCATGGCGCTGGGCTCCTCGGGGCGGCGCGCGGAGGCCCTCCAGGCGTACCAGAAGCTGCGGCGCATCCTCGCGGACGAGCTGGGCCTGGAGCCCTCCGCGGACCTTCAGCGGCTCCAGCTGGAACTGCTCGGTTCCCGACCGGACGGCGGGACGCGGGGGACCCCGCGCTCCGGTTCGGGGAACACCGCGCAGGGGCCCACGCGGCTGCCCGTCTTCACCTGAGCGCCTCACATGTTCGCCCCCGCCGGCCCTGGGCCGGCGGGGGCGAACATGTGTCGGGGACGTCTACGGCTCAGGACTTCTTCGCCGCGAAGTCGCGGACGCTCTCGGCGATCCAGTCGACGCGCTGCTCGTCCAGGCCCGGATAGACGCCCACCCAGAAGGTGTGCTCGGCGACGAGGTCGCTGTTCACCAGGGAGCCCACCACGCGGTGGGGGCGGTCCTGGTAGGCGGGGTGCCGGGTGAGGTTGCCGGCGAAGAAGCGGCGGGTGCCGATCCTGCGGGCCTCCAGGAAGTCGACCAGCTCCTTGCGGGTGAAGCGGGCCTCGGGGCGGACCGTGAGGGCGAAGCCGAACCAGCTGGGGTCGCTGTCGGGGGTCGCCTCGGGCAGGATCAGCCCGGGTACGCCGTCCAGTCCCTCCCGCAGGCGGCGCCAGTTGGCGCGGCGGGCGTCGCCGAAGGCGTCCAGTCGGCGGAGCTGGCTGAGGCCGAGGGCGGCCTGGAGGTCGGTGGCCTTCAGGTTGTAACCGACGTGGGAGAAGATGTACTTGTGGTCGTAGCCGTGCGGCAGCGTGCCCATCTGGTAGTCGAACCGCTTGAAGCAGCGGTTGTTCTCGCCCGGCTCGCACCAGCAGTCCCGGCCCCAGTCGCGCAGTGACTCCACGATCCGGGCCAGCGACAGATTGCTGGTGAGGACGCAGCCGCCCTCGCCCATCGCGAGGTGGTGCGCCGGGTAGAAGCTGGTCGTGGCGATGTCGCCGAAGGTGCCGGTGAGTTTGCCCCGGTAGGTCGAGCCGACGGCGTCGCAGTTGTCCTCGATCAGGAACAGGTCGTGTTCCTCGGCGAGCGCGGCGATCTCCTCGACGGCGAACGGGTTGCCCAGGGCGTGGGCGATCATGATGGCCTTCGTGCGCGGGCCGATGGCCGCGGCCACCCGCTCCGGTGTGGTGTTGTACGTCGGGATGTCGACGTCGACGAAGACGGGCACGAGGCCGTTCTGGATGATCGGGTTGACGGTGGTCGGGAAGCCCGCCGCGACGGTGATCACCTCGTCGCCGGGCCGCAGCCGGCGGTCCTCCAGCAGGTGCGAGGTGAACGCGGACAGCGCCAGCAGGTTCGCGGACGAGCCGGAGTTGGCGAGGTGCGCCTTGCGCAGCTTGAAGTACCGGGCGAAGTCCCGCTCGAAGCGGCGGGAGCTGACCCCCGAGGCGATCCGCATCTCCAGCGCGGCCTCGACGAGCGCCGCCCGGTCCTCGGCGTCGAAGACGGCGCCGGAGGGCCACACCTCGGTCTCGCCGGGCACGAACGCGCCTGACCCGCCGCCGTGCTGGTCGCCGTGGGCGTGGTAGTCACGGACCTGTTCCAGGATGCGGGCCTTGGCCGCCGTCCGCTCCTGCTTGGCCTCGGGGGAACCGGTCACCAGGGTCTCGGTCATCGCGCATCGCCTCCCACGGCGTACTGGGCCTGTCGTTGGATGTCGGCGGTGAGCTCCGCCTGTCGGGTACTGATCGCGCCGGACGTGCCGGCCTCGTCGCCGGTCGGGTCGTCGGTCGTGCCGCCCGCCCTGCCGCCCCCCGTACGGCCCGTCGTGTCGTCGGTCGGGGCGTCGGTCGCCCCGCCGGCGCCGACCGCTCGGGCGAACGCCTCGACGCCGCCGAGGCACTGGTCGTACGGCTCCAGCTCCTGGCGCCGGGCGCCGTCCGGGCCCTCCAGCAGCAGGACGGGGCGGTGGCCGGGGGGCGGGGTGAAGGCGTGGTCGAGGAGGAGCCTGCCGGTGCTGCCGAGCACCTCGTAGCGGGACGTGTACCGGTGCTCCATGCCGAAGGTGAGGTGGGCGGTGGCGCCGTCCGCGTCCCGGCACAGCAGGGCCGCGCCCGCCACGTCGACGCCCCGCGCCGGATCGGTGCGCAGCACCGCGCCCGCGACCCGCAGTTCCGGACCGAGCAGCAGCTGGGCGGCGCGCAGCGGGTAGACGCCCACGTCGAGGAGGGCGCCGCCGCCGAGGTCGGCGCGGTAGCGGATGTCGGCCGGGGGCCGCGGGGGGATGGTGAAGGCGGCCGAGACCGCGCGGACCTCGCCGACGGCGCCCCGCGCGATCAGGTCGAGCACCGCCCGGTGCTGCGGGTGGTGGACGAACAGGTAGTTCTCCCGCAGCACCAGCCCCGACTTCCGGGCCAGGGCGACCAGTTCGGCGGTCGTGCGGGGGTCGGTGGTCAGCGGCTTCTCGGCGAGGACGTGCTTGCCGGCCTCCAGGGCGGCGCGCACCCAGTCGGCGTGCAGCGCCGCCGGCACGGGCACGTACACCGCGTCCACGCGGGGGTCGGCGAGGACCGCCCGGTAGTCGGGCAGCGCGTCGGCCCCGTACGCGGCGGCCAGGGTCCTCGCACGCTCGGGGTCACGGCTCGCCACGGCGGTCAGGGTGATGCCGGGCGCGCGGGACACGGCGGGCAGGATCCGGCGGACGGCGATGTCGGCGGCGCCCAGCAGGCCGAGCCGTACGGTGCGCCCGGTCATCGGTCCCGCTGCCGCAGGAAGCGCAGGCAGGTCAGCAGGTTGCGGGCCTCGACGTTGACGTGGTTGGAGTACCTCAGCAGGCTGCCGAGCTGTCCGGGCGTCATCCAGATGTGGTCCTCGCCCGCGTCGAGCGGCACGCCGTCGTCGGCCTCGACGGCGAGGTAGCGGTTCTCGGCGTGGTGGAAGCGGCCGCCCTCCTCCGAGTGCACCACGTCGAACAGGATCCGCGACGGGTCCGCCGACAGGACCGTGTCCAGGAAGCGGGGCCGCTGCTCCGCGGGGCGTCCGTCGTAGTTGGCCGGGCAGCACTGCACGGTCGGCGCCATCTCGGCGATGTCGCGGGAACCGGCCTCCGTGCGGGCGTTCACCAGTACATGGCGGCGGCCGTCGATCCGCCGGGTGAGGAAGGCGATCACACCGCGTCCGGCGGGGGCCAGCATCGGCTGCGACCAGCGGGCCACCTCGCGGCCGTCCGCCTCGACGTCCACGCCGATCACCGAGAAGTAGCGGCCCTCCTCGTGGACGAAGCGGTCCCCGGTGTGGGTCCAGCCCTTCACCTCGGCGAGCGGGATACGGCGCCGGTGCAGGTCCTGCGGGGCCTTGACGTCGGTGAACCAGCTGAGCAGTTCGGTCATCGAGTGCTGGCCGCGGTCCTCGGCGCCGGGCCCGCCGAGGTCGCCGGGCCAGGGCTCCGGCAGGCCCGACAGGACGGTGCGGGTGTCCATGTTGACGACGTTGTCCAGCGCGAGCAGGTCGCCGATCTGCTCCAGGGTCAGCCAGCAGAAGCCCTCGCGCGGCGGCACGTCCTCGTCGGGCGGCAGCTCCACGATCATGTTGCGGTTGCGCTTGCTGTGGAACCAGGAGCCCTGCTCGGACTGGAGCGCGTCGAACAGGACCCGCCGCCGGGGCGGCGCCAGGAAGTACTCCAGGTACGGGACGGCGCCGCCCTGGTGGACGCGGGTGAAGTTGGACCGGGTGGCCTGCACCGTCGGGGACATCTGGAGGACGTTGATGTTGCCCGGCTCCATCTTGGCCTGGAGCAGGAAGTGCCGTACGCCGTCGAAGTCCTTGACGAGGATGCCGAGGATGCCGGCCTCGGGCTGCACGATGATCGGCTGCGTCCAGGACCGGGTCTCGCGGCGGCCGGTGGTGATCTCGACGCCCTCGACGGTGAAGAACTTCCCCGTGCGGTGCCGCAGGTTCCCGGTGTCCGGGTCGCTCGCCCAGCCGTCCAGGGCGTCGAGCGGCACGGGCGTCACCCGGTGCCGGTGGGTGCGGTTCCGTTCGGCGAACCAGTCGAGGAACTCCGACGTCTGTCGGAAGCGGAACACAGTGGGGAACACGGTGGGGCCCTCCCGGTCGGCTGCTGTGCCGCCAGCATTCGGCACGGCGGTAGAAGGGGGCTCGAAGGCGGGGCGCGGCGGTGACCTGGGGTTTTCCAGGGAAAACGGGACCGGCGGGTGCCGTGGAGGCACCCGCCGGTCGGGGGCGCGGGCGCTCCGTACCCCGCGCTGGCCGTCGTTCAGGCTTGGCGGTCGCCGACCTCCGCCAGTGCCTTGAGGACGGCGGTCTGCCGGGTGTCGCGCTCGCGCACCAGCTCCTCGTACGACGAGCCGCCGTACACCTGCTCGGCCTGCTCGATGAGGGACTGGATCGTCGCCTCGTCCAGGGTGGGGCGGCCGAGCAGCTCCCAGCCCTTCTCCAGGCCGGAGCCGAGCGTGCCGAGCCACTTGCGCAGGCCGCCGGTGCCGCCGCCCAGGTGGAAGGCGAGGAAGGGGCCCACGGTGGCCCAGCGCAGCCCGATGGAGTGCGTGACGACGCGGTCCAGCTCCTCCAGTGAGACCACGCCCTCCTTCACCAGGTGGATCGACTCGCGCAGCAGCGCGGACTGGAGCCGGTTCGCCGCGAACGCCAGGACCGGCTTGCGCAGCACCACCGGGACCCGGCTCACCGACTCGAAGAACGCGACGGCCTCCCGCACGGCCTCCGGGGAGGTGCGCTCACCGGCGACGACCTCCACGAGGGGGACGACGTGCGGCGGGTTGAAGGGGTGGCCGACGACGAGCCGGGCGGAGTCGGCCATGAGGGCGCCCATGTCGTCGGGGTTCAGGGTGGAGGTGGAGGACAGGATCAGCGCGTCGGGCCGGGCCGCCTTGCCGATCCGGGCGAAGAGTTCCTGCTTGAGTTCCAGGTTCTCCGGCGCGTTCTCCACGATGACGTCGGCGTCCGCGACGGCGCGCTCCACCTCGGGCTCGAACTCCAGGCGCTCCGCGAAGGAGGCCGGGTCCTCGCTGCCCTCGGGGAGGAACGGGGCGAACAGGTCGAGGGCGTCCTGGACGATGCGCGGCGCGTCGGGCCTGCGGCTGTTGACGCGGACGCGCAGTCCGTGGCCGAGGAACAGCGCGATCCAGCCGAGGCCGATGGTGCCGGCGCCGACGACGGTGACCGTCCGCGGCGGTGCTGGGGGCGTCATGGGTGGGTGCCTCGCTTCGGGGTCGACGGGCCGGCGGTCACCGGGCGGCGGACAGCTTCGGGATGACCTGCTCGGCCATCAACCGCATGGTCGTGGCGGCGTCCTCGAAGGACAGATGGCCGGAGTGGACGCCGAGGCTGATGGTGATGTCGTCGCCGAACCACTCGGCGATCTGCTCCAGTTGGGCGCGGACCTGGTCCGGGGCGCCGATGAGGAGCTTGTTCTGCGCCAGCTTCCCCTCGAAGTGCGAGGTCCTCGTGGCCTCGACGAGCTTCTCGTAGCCGGGGTAGGCGGAGCTGCGCGTGGTCTCCCAGGAGGCGACGGCGGCGCGGATCGCCGCGGAGTTGCGGTCGTCGTCGTGACGGCCCTTCGTGCGGGCCGTGTCGCCGTCCTCGGACACCACGCACGGGTAGCTGAAGTGGATCTGCTCGGTGCCCGGGGCGCGTCCGGAGGCGGCCCACTCCTCGCGGTACACGGCGAGCCGGCTCTGGAGCTCCTCGGTGGACATCACGTTGGGCACGGTCTGGAGGTGGTGCCCGGCGCGGCCCGCCTCGGCGCACGACTCGGCGCTGCGGGCGGTGGTGACGAACACCGGCGGGTGCGGGTCCTGCACCGGGCGGGGCAGCAGGGTGACCGGGCCGAAGCGGTGGAAGCGGCCCTCGAAGACCACGTCCTCCTCGGCCCACAGCCGCTTGATCGCCTCGACGCCCTCCACAAAGCGGTCCTTGGACTCGTCGATGGGGATGCCGAACGCCGTGAACTCGTCGGGCAGGAAGGCCCGTCCGAACGCGGCGTCGACCCGGCCGCCCGACATGGCGTCGAGCATGGCCAGCTTGCCCGCCAGCTTCACCGGGTGCTGGAAGGCGGGGATGGTGGCGCTGGTGCCCAGCCGCACCCGACGGGTGCGGCCCGCGGCGGCCGCCAGGAACGTCACCGGGTCGGGGCTGTAGCCGCCGTACGCGAAGAAGTAGTGCTCGACCATCTTCACGTGGTCGAAGCCCAGTTCCTCGGCGAGGTCCACCAGGCGCAGCGCCTCGTCGAAGTACTGCGGGGCCGGTTTGTCGGCCGGGCCGACGGTGGGGAAGAAGACGATGCCGAACTTCATCGTGTGCTCCTCAGTCCCGGGCCGAGCCGTCGTGGGTCAGATCGCGCTGCCGCACCTGCCAGGCGCCGTTCACCCGGACGAGGTGGTCGTGGCAGACGACGCTGGCGAAGATCTCCAGCTGCCCGCCGCGCGGGGTGCGCATGGCGAGGGCGTACGCGCGGGTGCGCACCGAACCGTCGTCCTGGGGGCGGACGTCGAGCATGCCCAGCCAGTGCCGGAAGTCGATCTTGTCGGCGTCGAGCCGCTCCTGCCGCGCCCGGGACGAGGCGCGGATGACCTCGCGGCCGCGCAGCGGCTCGGCCAGCCGGCTGGCCTCGGCGAACACCGCGTCGGTGGTGAAGGTGTCGGCCCAGTCGTCGGGCCTGCCGTCGTCCAGCAGGCCCATCTGGCGGGCGTAGAACTGCTGGATCTCCGCGTACAGGTCGGCCGGGGCGAACGACGCCGTCGCCGGGTCGGGGGTGTTGGGGTGGCTCATGCCAGCTGCCTTCCGTAGGTCGTGTGACAGGTCGGTACGAGGACGGGGCGGCGCCGGGGGTCAGCCGGCGGCGGGCTCCAGCAGCCGGGCGCCGTACGCCCCGCCCGCGGTGTCGAAGCGCAGGGCGACATGGCTGGCCAGGCAGTGCACGTCGCGCCAGATCCGCTGGAGGGGGTGGGCGGCGAGCTGGCCGGTGCTGCCGACGGTGCGGAACAGCTGCCCGACGACGTCGACGAGCTGGTCCACGGCGTGCGCGCAGTCGGCGGGGTTGCGCACCTGCTCCAGGGGGGTCGCCGCGGGGGCGTCGGCGACCCGGGCCGCGCGCTCCAGCAGCAGCTGGGCCGCGTCGACCGTGACGGCGGCTCGGGCGAGGGCGATCCGGGGGCCGGGGTTGCGTTCGTCGGTGTCCATCGCCGTGTGCTCGGACCACACCCGCAGCGCGCCGCGGGCCGCGCCGAGCGCGGGGGCGGCGAACAGCAGGCCGCTGACCAGCCGCAGCGCAACGGTGTGGCAGCGGGCGGTGGAGGCGACGGCGCGCCCGGCGAGCATACTGTCGCGGGCGAAACCTCGGTGCCGGGGGACGAAGACGTTGTCGACGGTGAGGGTGTGGCTGCCGGTGCCGCGCATACCGATCGCCGACCAGGTGTCGACGACCTGGTAGTCGGCGCGGGGCAGCGCGAAGAACCAGGGCACGTGCCGGTCGTCCTGCGGCACCAGCGCGCACACCAGCGCCCAGTCGGAGAAGCCGACGGCGCTGGTGAACTCCCATTCGCCGGTCACCCGCCAGCCGTCCGCGACCTCCGTGACCGCGCCCCTCGGCATGAGCGCGCCGACGACCACGGTGTCGGGGCCGCGCTCCCACAGGTCCCGCTGGCCGCGCTCGGGCAGATAGGCGCCCATGCGGGCGGCGCCCGCGGTGACCGACGCGCACCAGGCGGCCGAGGTGCAGCCCTCCGCCAGCGCGGCGACCGCGTCCAGCAGTTCCCGGGCGCCGCCCTCGGCTCCGCCGAAGCGGGCGGGCACGAAGTGCCGTGCGAAGCCGGCGCGGACGATGCCGTCCGTCACCGCCGGTGCCAGTTCCCGGTCGGTGTCCGCGTCGGCGGCGTACCGGGCCGCGGTCGCTGCGAGGTCACCGGCGCGCTCCGGCAGACCGGTTCGGCTGGTTGTCGACTGGCTCGGCATAGAACCCACTTCCTCACCCGGTGATCTGCTGGAACACATCCGGCACCCGCCGCACGCCGCCCACCGTGCGGGGGCCCGGTGGAACCGGTCTTGAGCCACGCTCGACGGGGCGGCCGTGTCGGGCGCACGAGCCGTCCGCCCGTGACGCGGCTGGACGGCCCACGGTGGCCGCCGGGGGTCGGGGGCCGGTCCAGGACGTCTTGAGATGCGCTCGATGCGGGGGGGCGGCGGGGGTTGGCCGGGAGGCCGGGGGTTGGCCGGGAGGCCGGGGGTTGGCCGGGAGGCCGGGGGTTGGCCGGGAGGCCGGGGGTTGGCCGGGAGGCCGGGGGTTGGCCGGGAGGCCGGGGGTTGGCCGGGACACCGAGGGTCGGCCGGGAACACCGGGTCGGGTCGGGGACGCCGGAGCTCGGCCGGGACACCGAGGGTCGGCCGAGGACACCGGGTTGAGTTGGGGAACACCGGAGTTCGGCCGGGGCACCGAGGGTTGGCCGGAGATTCCAGGGGCGGCCGGGGATTCCGGGGGCGGCCTGAGACGCCGGGCTCACCGGAGGTCGCCGCAGGTTGCCGGAGGGTCGGACGCCGCCCGGGGGTTCAGTCGCCGGAGCGGCCGTCGGGGACGAGGCGGCGGTGGCGGACCAGCCAGCCGGAGTCGTCGGGGGCGCGGACCAGGTCGTCGTGGCACACCAGGGAGCCGCGGACGGCCAGGGCGCCGCCGCGGGGCGTGGCCATGGCCAGGGCGTAGTACCGGGTGCGCAGCGAGCCGTCCTCGCCGCGGCGGACGTCGAGCATGCCGAACCAGTGGCGGAAGTCCCAGCCCTGGGCGGCGATATGGGCGACCCCGGCGGCCACCGAGGCGCGGATGGCCTCACGACCGACGTCGGGGGTGTCCCCGGCCAACTCGATGACCGCGTCCTCGGTGAACGTCTCCGCCCAGGCGCCCGGGTCGGCGCCCGCACCCTCGATGAGGTGCATCTGCCGGGCGTAGAACTGCTGGACCCCGGCGTAGAGGGAGGCCGACACGGGTTCCCCGGCGGGGGGCACGGGGAGATCCGGGCGCACGAGCGGGTCCGGGGCCGTACGGGGGCCCGGGGTCACGAGGGGGGCCGGGGTCACGACGGGGGCCGGGGTCACGACGGGGTCCGTGGGCATCGGTAGGGGCCTTTCGTGGGGCGGTCGTGTGTGGCGGCGAGTGTCGGAGCCGTCTCTCGAGCACGGGTTGAGCCGCCCCCGGCACGGTCACGGCAGCGGAGTCCACCGAAGACCCGATGTCCACGGAAACGAGGTAACCGCCATGCGCGTGCTGTTCAACGTCTCCCCCGGCCTCGACCACCTGTATCCGGCACTGGGCCTGGCCTGGGCGTTCCGTACGGCCGGCCACGACGTGGCCGTGGCGACCGCGGGCGTCTCCGTCGACGCCGCGGCCCGGGCGGGCCTGACCGTGCGGGACGTCGCCCCGGACGCCGACTTCAGCACGGTGTTCCCGAAGAAGGGCACGCCCGAGGAGCGCGTGCGGATGATGCGGGAGCGGGGCGCGGAGATCACCCGGTCGGAGCGGACGCCCGAGATCATCCTGGAGAAGTTCGGCCTGATCAACGACATGATGGCCGACGGGACGCTGGAGTTCGCCCGCGGCTGGCGCCCCGACCTGATCGTGTACTCGCGGCTTCAGGGCACCGCACTGCTCGCCGCCCGCGACCTCGGCGTCCCGGCGGTGGAGAACGGCTTCAGCTTCCTGCGTGAAGGCGACCTGCCGTCCCGGATGCTCCCCCACCTCGCTCCGACGTTCGAACGGCTCGGGGTGCCGGTGGAGCTGCCGTTCGTGCAGCCCGTGTACTTCACCTCGCAGAAGCTGATGCGCGGCGAGGGCGAGGGCTGGTCGATGCGGTCGATGCCGTTCCAGGGCGGCGGTGTGCTGCCGGACTGGCTGGCGGCGCCGAAGGAGCGGGCGCGGATCGTGGTGACGCTCGGCACCATCGTGCCCGGCGTGGCCGGTTCGGGCAGCCTGCGCAGTGTGCTGGACGCCTCGGCGGGCCTGGACGTCGAGTTGGTCCTCGCGCTCGGCGACCACGTCGACCTGGCGCCGCTGGGCACCCTCCCCGAGAACGTCCGGCCGGTCGGCTGGACCCCGCTGAGCGCGCTGATGCCGACCCTCGACGGTGTCGTCCACCACGGCGGCTGCGGCACCATGCTCGCCGCCGCGCAGGCCGGCGTGCCCCAACTGGCCATGCCGTACGGGGCCGACAACTGGATCAACGCCTCGATCATCGAGAGCGAGGGCATCGGCTTCGACCGGCAGCCCGAGCAGGTCGACGGATCCGTGCTGCGCGCCCTCGTCGAGGACGGGCCGGTCCGCAAGAACGCCGCCGCGCTGGCCGAGGAACTGGCCTTGGAGCCCGGCCCCGACCGGATGGTGACGCGTCTCGTCGAGCTGGCGGGCACCCGGCTCTGAACCCCCGACGTCCGGCCGCGGGCCTCGACCGCGCCACGACCCGGACTCGACCGGCGGTGGAGCGGGCGCCGAGAGCATCGGCCGTATCTGCAAGAGGAAGGCAGGCAAGCACGTGAGATCCCAACTGTCGCCCCTGGCCGCGCGCGGCCTCGGTGTCGCCCTGGGCACCGCCACCCTGACGGCGGTGACCGCGTTCCCGGCGGGAGCGAGGACGACCGTCACCGACCTGGGCACGCTGCCCGGCGGCGCGACCAGCCTGGCGTACGCCGTGAACGACGCCGGGACCGTCGTCGGCTCCTCGGCGAACGCCGACGGTGTCACCCGCCCCGTCCGCTGGAGCGCCGACGGGCTGATATCCGACCTGGGGACGCTGCCGGGCGACGTGTCCGGCACGGCGTACAACATCAACCGCGCCGGTGTGGTCGTGGGACGCTCGGTCGGCGCCGACAAGGCCGAGCACGCGGTGCGCTGGACCCCCGACGGCCGCACCGCGCAGCTGGCGGGGCTGCCCGGCTCGACCCGGAGCAGGGCCTACGGCGTGAACGCGCGCGGGGTCGCCGTGGGCTTCTCGGCCACTCCGGAGCTGGTGTACAAGGCGCAGCGCTGGGACGTGGACGGCAAGGCCACGCATCTGCCGCCGCTGCCGGGCGACGTGTCCAGCGCCGCCGCGAAGATCAACGACAGCGGGGCGGCCGTCGGCTTCTCCGGCGCCCCGGACGGCAAGCAGCACGCGGTGCGCTGGAACGCCGACGGCACCACGGTGTCCCTCGGCGGCATCCTGCCCGGTGACGACTCCAGCCAGGCCAGCTGGATCAACAACCGCGGGGCCATGGTGGGCAACTCCTACAAGGCGGGCAAGGGCTACGACGGCCCCTTCCACGCGGTCAAGTGGTCGCGCTCGGGCACGGCGGTCCCGCTGAGCCCGCTGCCCGGTGACACGGGCTCGGCGGTGTACGGCATCAACGACGCCGGGGTCGCGGTCGGGTTCTCGTACACGCCGGGCGGGGTGTTCCACGCGGTGCGCTGGTCGCCCGGCGGCCACGTCACCGACATCGGCGCGGCCGTGTCGGGGCCGAGCGAGGCGTATCTGCTGAACAACGAGGGCGTCACCGTCGGCTATCTGACCACCGATCAGGGCGCGGTCCGCGCGGCCCGCTGGAGCGGCTGAGCGGCCCCCGACGCGAGGAGGAGCACATGGCATCGCCACAAGCGGTGAGCGAACGGCACGAGGTCACGGTGCGGGCGGCGGCCGGCGACGTCTACCGGCTGCTGGCGGATCTCGACGCCTGGCCGCGGGTCTTCCCGCCCTTCGTGCACCTGGAGCGGCTCGGTTCCGTGGACGGGTACGAGCGGGTCGGCATGTGGGCGCTGTCCGGGGCGGGTGAGCCGGCCGGCGGCCGTGTCGAGCACTGGGTGGCGCTGCGCCGTACCGACGAGGACGCGCTGCGCGTCGAGTTCCGGCCGGAGCGCGTGGAGCCGCCGCTGGAGTCGCTGTGCCGCACCTGGTCCGTGGAGGCGGCCGGGGACGACCGTTGCGTGGTGCGGCTGGAGCACGCCTACCGGCTGAAGGACGACGACCCGCGGGCCGCGGAGTCGGTGCGGCGCACCACCGAGGAGATCGCCCACAGCGAGCTGGCCGCGGTGCAGACGGCCGCCGAGATCACCTGCGGTTTCCCCGAGCTGCTGATGACGGTCGAGGACGTGGTGGAGATCGACGGGCCGCCCGAGGAGGTCTACGACCTGCTCTTCGACGCGGCCGGGTGGCCGTCGGTGATGGCGCACGTGGTCCGGGCCGATGTGCGCGGGAGCGGACCGGGAGCGCATGTCCTGGAGATGGAGACGCTGGAGCGGCACGGCGGACGGTTCACCACCCGCACCGCCCGCGTGGGTCTGCCGCACCACGGGATCGCGTACAAGCAGTTGCTGCTGCCGCCGCTGGGCAGTTCGCACCATGTGCGCTGGCGGATCGGGGCCGGCCCGGACGGTTCGACGACGGTGACGTCGGTGCAGACCGTGGTGATCAGGGAGTCCGGTATCGCGGCCGTCCTCGGGGAGGGCACCGGGCTGGAGACGGCGCGTGAGTTCGTGCGGGCCGAGCTGAGTTCCAAGGTGCGGCTGATTCTGGACGCCGTGAAGGAGCGCGTCGAGTACAAACGGCAGCACGATCAAGGCGAGCGCAGTGGAAAGGACGCATGATGCGAGCGGCGACGTTGTCCTCGTTCGGGCCCCCCGAGGTGCTGGAAGAGACGACGCTGAAGGAACCGCAGGCCGGGCCCGGGGAGGTTCGGGTACGGGTGAGGGCGGCCGGGGTGCTGCCGTTCGACGTGCGGGTGCGCGGCGGGTGGACCCCGCCGTTCATCAAGCGCGAGTTCCCGATGGTCCTCGGCAACGAGTTCGCCGGGGTCGTCGACCAGGCGGGCGAGGGCGTGACGGCGTTCGCGCCGGGCGACGAGGTGCTCGGTTACAGCGTGCTCGGCGCCTACGCCGAGTACCTGACGGTGCCCGCCGACCAGATCGTCCGCAAGCCGGCGGACATGCCGTGGGAGATCGCCGCCGGTTTCCCGGGCAACGGGCAGGGCGCGCACATGGCCCTGTCGACCGTGGGCGTGGAGCCGGGTGACACGGTGCTCATCAACGCGGCCGCCGGCGGCTTCGGCACGTTCGCCGTGCAGCTGGCCCTGGCCTGGGGCGCGGGCACGGTCATCGGCACGGCGAGCGAACGCAACCACGACCATCTGCGGGCCCTGGGCGCCGTGCCGGTCACCTACGGCGAAGGGCTGGAGGAGCGGGTGCGGGCCATCGCGCCCGACGGTGTGGACGCGGCCGTCGACGCGGCCGGCCCCGAGGCGCTGCGGGCGTCGGTGGCGGTGGCGAAGAACCGCGACCGGGTGGTCACGATGATCGCCACGGAGGAGGCCGAGCGCCTGGGCCTGCGGGACGTGGCCGGAGCCCGGTCGGCCGAGCGGCTCGCGGAGCTGGTGGACCTGTACACCGAGGGCAAGGTGACGATCCACCTGCGCGCCACCCACCCGCTCGCCCACGCCGCCGAGGCGCACCGGGACGTGGAGAGCGGGCACGGCCGGGGCAAGGTCGTGCTGACCGTCGACTGAGCGCGCGGAAGCGGGGCACGACACGCGCCGGTCCCGTGAGGGGGCGAGTCCTACTGGGGCTCGCCCCCTCACCGCTTCGAGGTGTCCACGACCGGGGCTTCGAACGGGTGGGCGCACGCTCGTCACGACGACGGCACGAGCCGACGACGACAAGCCGACTACAGAGGTGAGCAGAACGTGAAGGGAATCATCCTCGCCGGCGGGAACGGCACCCGGCTCCACCCCATCACCCTCGGGGTCTCCAAGCAGCTGCTCCCGGTCTACGACAAGCCCATGGTCTACTACCCGCTCTCGGTGCTGATGCTGGCCGGCATCCGGGACATCCTCGTCATCTCCTCGCCGAAGGACCTGCCGCAGTTCCGCCGGGTCCTCGGCGACGGCAGCCGGCTCGGCCTGCGCCTGTCGTACGCCGAGCAGCCCGAACCGCGGGGCCTGGCCGAGGCGTTCGTCATCGGGGCGGACCACATCGGTGACGGCCCGGTCGCGCTGGTCCTCGGGGACAACGTCTTCCACGGCCCCGGCTTCTCCCAGGTGCTGCGCAGCCATCTCCCGCACCGGCAGGGCGCGTTGCTGTTCGGCTACCCGGTGCGGGACCCGGAGCGGTACGGCGTGGGCGAGGCCGACGCGGAGGGCCGTCTGCTGTCGGTCGAGGAGAAACCGAAGCGCCCGAGGTCCGACCGGGCCATCACGGGCCTGTACTTCTACGACAACGACGTGGTCCGCATCGCCCGGAACCTGAAGCCGTCGGCGCGCGGCGAGCTGGAGATCACGGACGTCAACAAGGAGTACCTGGCCCGCGGTCAGGCGCGTCTGGTGGACCTGGGGCGCGGCTTCGCGTGGCTGGACACCGGCACGCACGACTCGCTGCTCGACGCGTCCCTGTACGTGCAGACGCTGGAGCGGCGCCAGGGCCTCAGGATCGCGTGCGTGGAGGAGGTGGCGCTGCGGATGGGGTTCATCGACGCGGACCAGTGCCACCGGCTGGGCGAGGAGCTGGGCAAGTCCGGGTACGGGGAGTACGTGATGGCGGTCGCCCGGGCCGCGCGGGCCGACGGCACGGCGGTCGGCACCCCGGCGGGCACCTCGTCGGGCATCTCGGCGGACCCGCGGGGCATCCGGCGGGTGGCGTGACGGGAGCGCGAGGAAGAGACCGCCCGGTCGTCCACGGGGACGGCCGGGCGGTCTCTTGTCGGCGGCGTACGGGCGGTGTCTTGTCGGCGGCGTGGGGGAGTCTCCGCGTGGGGCGTGCGGGTGGTCAGTGGTGTCCTGACTCCGCCGGCTGTCCCTCCTCCTGCTCCACGCCGGTCTCCGGCTCCCTCGGCTTGCGCGGCATGAGGAGCGCCGGCAGCAGCATCAGCGCGACCAGGCCGAGCACCCACCAGAACGTGTCCCCGTACGCCGCCGCGTCCCCCGCCCCCGCCTCGCCGGGCGCGGCGCTGAGGCCGACGGACAGCAGCAGGGCGACGAGGGCCGTGCCGAAGGACGCGCCGACCCGCTGCCCGACCGCGATCAGTACGGTGCCCCGCGCGATGCGGTCGGCGGGCACGTCACGGTAGGCCGTGGTGATGACCGCGACGCCGATGACGCCGAGGCCGAGGCCCCGCACGCACAGGGACAGGCCGAGCAGCAGGTCGCCGGGGTGCTCGGCGAGCCGGGTGAAGGCGACGGTGCCGAGGGCGGCGACCACGGTGCTGCCGAGGATGAGGGTGCGCGGGTCGTACCGGTCTGTGAGCGCGCCGGCCAGCGAGATGCCGATCAGCATGCCGAGGCCCTGCGGGGCGAGCAGCCAGCCCGTGGTGGAGCTGTCGTGGCCAAGCACCCGCGTGTAGTACAGCGGCAGCACGAAGAGGGTGCCGTAGATGGCCACGCCGTGCAGCAGGATCAGCGCCGAGGACGTGGAGAACACCCGGGAGCGGAACAGCCGTACGTCGAGCAGGGGGTCCGCGGACCGCGCGGAGTGCACACAGAACCCGGCGACCAGGGCGAGGCCGGCCAGCAGCACACCGAGGGTGAACGGGTCGGTCAGCTGGGACACGTCCCGGACCCGGGAGAAGCCGTAGACGAGGGCGACCATGCCGGGCGGCAGGAGCAGCATGCCGACGCGGTCGACTCGGGTGCCGCGCCGCTCGCCCGAGGAGGGCAGCACCTTCCAGGCGAGGGCGAGGGCGAGCAGGATGACGGGCACGTTGACGAAGAAGATCCACCGCCAGCCCGCCGCGTCGATGATCAGACCGCCGGCCACCGGGCCCATGATGGGGGCGAGTTGTCCGGGGATGCCGACGAGGCTCATCACCCGGCCGAAGCGCTTCGGCCCGGCCGCCTCCGCGAGGATCGCCTGCACCATCGGCAGCACCATGCCGCCGCCGATGCCCTTGACCACGCGGAAGGCGATCAGGCTCTCCACGGACCAGGCGAGCCCGCACAGCACCGAGCCGGCCAGGAACACCACGAGGGCGAACATCCACATCCGCTTGTCGCCGAAGCGGTCCACGGCCCAGCCGACGAGCGGGGTGACCAGGGCCAGGGTCAGCAGATAGGACGTGTTGACCCAGGACAACGCGGTCTCGGAGGCGTCCAGTTCCTCACCGATGTCGTTCAGGGCGACACTGACGATGGTCGAGTCCAGGAGGGACGCGATGGCACCGATGAGGAGGGTGCCCGCGAGGACGAGGAGCTTGCGGTCCAACCGTTCGGGGGGCGAAGTCTGCATGAGGGCAACCTAGGAGCCCCTGATCCCGCCCCCCTCGAATCCGGCTCGAGATCCGGCCACCGAGGTGTTCAGGCAGGGTTGATGTCGATGCGTCCCATCTGGCCGCCGGAGGAGTGGCCGAGCTGGTGGCAGTGGTAGAGGTACTGGCCGGTGTAGGGGCCCCAGGTCATGGCGATCTTCACGGTCTCACCGGGGCCGAGGCACACGGTGTCCTTGAGCCCCGAGTCCTGGACGCCGGCCGGTCTGCCGTTGCGTTCGAGGACCCGGAAGTACGTCAGGTGCGTGTGGAAGCTGTGGTACAGGTGGAAGTCCGGGGGCGCCGGGAGCGGTGCCTCCACGTTGCGGATCGTCCATATCTCGCTGCTGCCGACGGTGGTCGCCACGTCGACCCGGTCCGGGTCGTAGCTGACGCCGTTGATGGTCATCGCGGGGAACGTGCGCAGCTCGAAGTCCCGTTCCACCGTGCCCCGCGGCACCGGCGGCAGTGTGGAGAGGCGGGCCGGGACCTGGCTGTTGTCGGTGCTCCTGCGGTCGATGTCGAAGCGGAGCACCTCGGGGCGCTCGGTGGGCAGGGCGCCGGTGTTCTCCAGCACCACCGACTGGCCCACGACGTAGCGGGAGAAGTCCACGACGACCTCGACGCGTTCGCCGCCCAGCATCAGCAACTCGTCGCGCTCAACCGGTCGTTCCAGGAGACCGCCGTCCGAGGCGATCTGCGTGAACGGCGTGCCGTCGGCGAGCCGCAGCCTGATGTAGCGGTTGGCGCAGGCGTTGTAGAGGCGCAGCCGGTACTTGCGGGCCGCGACCTTGAAGTACGGCCGCTCCTTGCCGTTGACCAGCATGTGCGGGCAGTCGGAGGGGCGGGTGTAGCGCAGGGTGCCGTCGGTCTCCACGCGGGCGTCCCGGATGACCAGCGGGACGTCGTGGGCGCCGCGGGGCAGCGGCAGCTTCTTCTCCTCGGCGTCGCTGATCAGGTAGAGCCCGTGCAGGCCCTTGTAGACGTTCTCGGCCTCCAGGTGGTGGGCGTGGTCGTGGTACCAGAGGGAGGCCGCCCGCTGCTTGTTCGGGTAGTGGTACGTCCGGTTGCCGCCGGGCGCGATGACGTCCATCGGCAGGCCGTCGTGCTCGGAGAGGACCTCACCGCCGTGCAGGTGGACGGCGGCGTTCACGGTCAGGTCGTTGTACTGGCGCACCTCCACCGCGCGCCCGTGGCACGCCTTGATGGTGGGGCCGGGGAACGTGCCGTCGAAGGTACGGACCCGGGAGGTCAGCCCCTTGACGATCTCGACGTCGGCCTCCCGCATCCGCATCTCGTAGACGTCGGTGGTGGCGCCGCGGGTGAGCGGGGCGAGGGTCTTCGGCACCGGCAGGGCGTGCGCGAAGGGCACCGTCTCCGCGAGGTCGCCGGCCGCGGCGGCGGACCCGCTGCCGCTCAGTCCCTCCCAGGGGAACAGCGCGGCGGCACCGCCCACGACGGCGGCCTTGAGCAGATGGCGTCGGTTCAGCATGATCGGGTTCTCTTCTCCACGAGTCTCGGCGGACGGTCCGCGCGGTGCCGTGCGCCCGACGGCACCCCGACGGCGACGGCGAGCAGCAGACCGGCCGGGGCGCAGATGCGCAGCGCGGTCAGGGCGTGGTCGCCCGCAGCGGCCCACGACTCGGCGGGCGCGCCGGGGGTCAGGGCGATCGCCAGCGCGGTCACGGGCACGGCGATGGCCGCGCTCACCACGCCGCCCACGACGGCGAAGGTCCACGCGCCGCCGCCCAGGTGCCGCACGGTGTGCGCGGCGAGGGCGAACAGGGGCAGCAGCAGGTACAGGGCGGCGGTGGCGAGCGCGAGGTACAGCACGGGCCCGCTCGCGTCCCCGCCGGCGTGCGCGGTGTGCCCGGCGGCGGACGGACCGCCGCCGTGCCACCAGGCGTGGTCGCCGGGCTGCGGGGCGGGCGGACGCGTCCGCTCGTACGCGCTCCAGGCGACGGCGGCGGCCTGCGCGGAGGCGCAGACGCCCAGCGCGAGCGGACGCAGGGACAGGACCGCGCGCCAGGCGACCCGCCGGACCCGCAGAGCGACCCCACGAGCGGCCCGCCCCGGCCCGCCGGCCCGCACCGCCACGCCCAAGGCAGCACCGGACAGATCCGCCACCCCAGGGCCGCCCGGCGTCCCCGAGGAGACCGACCGCGCACCGGCCGGCGGAACAACCGATGCGCCCGGGAAGGCGGACCGCGCCCCAGCGCCCGGCTCGCCCGACCCGCCGGAACGGGCCGCGGCACGAGCGGCCGGCCCCGAGGCAGGGCACCCCGGGACCCCTTCCCCCGAGGCGCCCGGCGCACCGGGCAGGCCGCCCGGCGTCCCCGGGGAGGCGGGCCGTGCCCCGGCGGGCGGAACGCTCGGCGTGCCGGGGGAAGCCGGCCTCGCTGCCGCGCCGGGACCGGCCGGCGTGCCGAAAGCGGTCGGGGGCGGGTCGGCGGCCGGGCCCGGGGGCCGCTCCGTCGCCGGGCGCGCGGTCGGGCTCACGGTCGGGCGTCCGTCGCGTCGTGATCCGTTGTGCGGGCCAGCGCGTCCCACTCCTCCCACTCCGCGAGGCGTTCGCGCAGCACGCGGGGCGCGAGGTCGGCGGCGCTGTTGCCGAGCAGGATCCTGAGCGGCGGCCGCTCCGCGTCGAGCAGCTTCAGCAGGGCCTCGCCCGCCTTGCGCGGGTCGCCGGGCTGGAGGTGGGCGTACGCCCCGGACAGCCCGTGCCGCCGTCCCGCGAGCACCTCGTCGTACTCGGGCATGGGCGTGGCGCGGACCATGCTGCCGGCGCTCCACTCGGTGCGGAACTCGCCGGGCTCGACGATCGTGACGCGGATGCCGAAGCCCGCGACCTCCAGCGCCAGGGTCTCGCTCATGGCCTCCAGGGCCCACTTGCCGGCGCAGTACATGCCGAGGTTGGGGTAGGTCGTGAGGCCGGCGATGCTGGACATCTGGAGGATGTGGCCCGCCCGCTGACGGCGCATCACCGGCAGCACCGCCTGGGTGACCCACAGCGCGCCGAAGAAGTTGACGTCGAACTGGTCCCGGACCTGCTGTTCGCCGACCTCCTCGACGCCCCCGGCGAGTCCGTAGCCCGCGTTGTTGAGCAGGACGTCGATCCGGCCCACCCGCTCGACGGCCTCGGCGACGGTGGCGAGGACGGCGGCGCGGTCGGTGACGTCGAGGGCGAGCGGGACGACCCGGTCGCCGTACCGCTCGACCAGGTCGTCTAGGGACTCGGGCTTGCGGGCGGTGGCGACGACCCTGTCGCCCGCCTCCAGCACGACCTCGGTGATGGCCCGGCCGAGCCCGCGGGAGGCGCCGGTGACCAGCCAGGTGCGCGGTGAGTGCCCGCTCATCGCGCGGCCGCCCTGCGCTTCTCGGCGTACTCCTTGGCGTGGCCCAGCGTGGCGCGGCTGTTGGAGCCGAGGGCGCCCCGGATGAACTCGCGGGCCTCGGGCACCCCGGCGTCCGCGCCGAGGATCTTGGTGATGTTGTCGGCGTTGAGGACGACGGTGTGCTGGGAGGTGGCGGTGGTGACGCCGTCCTCGTCCTCGTCGAGCTGCCAGTAGCCGGTGTGCAGGGTCATCAGCGCGGGCAGGGTGGTCTGCTTGTAGGCGATGCGGTGGTGCGGGAAGCAGACGCGGATCGACTCGGTGGTGTGCTTGGAGCCGTCCTTGGTGAGGGTGTCCATGCGCAGCACCTGAAGGCCCGGGGTGTCCTCGCGCAGGGAGACCTCGGCGACGTGCGGGAGGCGCTCGCGCCAGCGGTCGGCCTCGTTGATGAAGTCGTAGACGTCCTTCGCGGAGCCTTCGACGCGGACGCTGTCCTCGAAGGAGAGGGTCAGTCCGACGGCCCGCACGGCGAGTTCGGCGTTGGTCTTCAGGGAGGCCAGCTCGGCGCGGCTGTTGCGGTCCACGGCCGCGTCGATCCAGGCGAGCCGCTCGGGGTCGTCGTCGATCGCGGAGTAGTCGTGCAGGAGCCGCACCCGGGACTCGGCGTCACCGAGCGGTTCGATGATCCAGGTGCCGCCCATCGCGGCCACCGGCGGGGCGGGGACCTCCTGGCGGAACTCGATGCGCAGCTCCTCGGGGTGCAGGACGCGGCGCGACGTCCAGTTCTTCGGCTCGCCGTTGGCGGTGGCCCAGATCCGGATGCGCTCCTCGCGCTCGCCCTTCTCGACGTGGTCGACGTAGATGGACGGCGGGAAGATCCGGGGCCAGTTCTCCACCTCGGCGATCAGCCGGTACAGCTCGGCGGCCGGGGCGGCGACGGTGATCTCGTGCTCGACCTCACGGGTCGTCATGTCCTTCTCCCTTTTCGTCGGGCCGGTCAGAAGTTGCCGAGGCCGCCGCAGACGTTCAGGGCCTGCGAGGTGATGGAGGCGGCGGTGTCGGAGGCCAGGTAGCCGACGAGGCCGGCGACCTCCTCGGGGGTGGAGTAGCGGCCGAGCGGGATCTTGGCCTGGAACTTCTCCAGGATCTTGTCCTCGGTGGTGTCGTACGCGTCGGCGTAGCCCTGCCGCACCCGCTGCGCCATGGGTGTCTCGACGTAGCCGGGGCACACGGCGTTGACGGTGATGCCGGTCGGGGCGAGCTCGTTGCCGAGGGCCTTGGTGAAGCCGACGACGCCGTGCTTGGACGCCGAGTAGGGGGCGCCGAGCACGACGCCCTGCTTGCCGGCGGTGGAGGCGATGTTGATGATCCGGCCGCGGTCCTTGTGGCGCATGCCGCCGGTGGTGAGGACCTCACGGGTCATCCGGAAGACACTGTTGAGGTTGGTGTCGATGACGTCGAGCCACAGGTCGTCGGTGAGGTCGGCGGTCACCCCGCCCCCGCTGCGGCCGGCGTTGTTCACCAGCACGTCGACGGTGCCGAAACGGTCCACCGCGGCCCGCACGAACGCCTTGACGTCGTCGGCGGAGCGCACGTCGCAGGCGACGCCGTCCACTTCCAGGCCCTCCTCGCCGAGTTCCTTGACCGTGGCGCGCACGGCGTCCTCGCCGCGCGCGCAGAGGAACACCCGGTGGCCCCGCTGCGCCAGCAGCCGGGTCACCGCGAGGCCGATACCGCTGGTCGCACCCGTGACGACGGCGACCCGTCGCTCCTGTTCCGACATGAGCTCTCCTGGATAGTCCGGTCCTGGCGGCAGGAGGTTCGCGCCCGGTGCTGGAGCGGCGCTCGAACACCTCTCGGGACCTCCGGCGACGGCCCGTCCGCCACCGCGCCGACCATCACGGCTCGATCCCGTGTCGAGCGGATCCGATCAGAGTCGGCCCCGACACGAGGACCTGAGAGGCGGCTATGATCAATCTCTTCCAGCCCCAGGTGGGCGCTGAGGAACTGAACGCGATCGCCGATGTGTTCGAGGACAGGTGGCTCGGGCACGGCCCCCGCACCAAGGCCTTCGAGGCGGCCTTCGCCGCGCACCTCGGAGTGGACGCCGAGCACGTCGTCTTCCTCAACTCCGGTACGGCCGGACTGTTCCTGGCGCTGGAGTCGCTGGACCTGGAGCGGGGCGACGAGGTCGTGCTGCCCTCGCTCAGCTTCGTCGCGGCGGCCAACGCGATCCTGACCACCGGGGCGACACCGGTCTTCTGCGACGTCGACGCCCGCACCCTCAACCCCACCGCCGAGGACGTCGAACGCGCCCTGACCGACCGCACCCGCGCGGTGGTCGTGCTGCACTACGGCGGCTACCCGGGCGAGGTCGCGCGGATCGCGGAGCTGTGCCGCCAGCGGGGCATCACCCTGGTCGAGGACGCCGCCTGCTCGGTGGCCTCCCGGGTGGACGGCAGGGCCGTGGGTACCTTCGGCGACCTCGCCATGTGGAGCTTCGACGCCATGAAGGTCCTCATCACCGGCGACGGCGGCATGATCTACGCCAAGGACGCCGAACGGGCCGCCCGGGTGCGGCGCCTGGCCTACCACGGGCTGGTCCAGCCCAGCGGCTTCGGCTACGCCAAGGTGTCGGCCCGCTGGTGGGAGCTCGACGTCCCCGAGCCGGGCCGGCGGGTCATCGGCAACGACATGACCGCGGCCATCGGCGCCGTGCAGCTGCGCCGGCTGCCCGAGCTGGTCGGCCGCCGCCGGGAGATCGTCGCCCTGTACGTCCGTGAACTCGCCGACGCCGAGGGGCTGTTGTTGCCGCCGCCGCTGCCGGAGGGCCACGAGTCGACGTACTACTTCTACTGGGTGCAGATGGACCCGAGGATCCGGGACGCCGTGGCGGGCGACCTGCTGGCCGCCGACATCTACACCACCTTCCGCTACGCGCCGCTGCACAAGGTGCCGGCGTACGCGCACGGCGCGCCCGAGCCCGGCCTGCCGGGCTCCGACTGGGCGGCCGACCGCACCCTGTGCCTGCCGCTGCACCCGGGCCTGTCCGACGCCGACGTGCTCACCGTGGTCGCGGCGCTGCGCAAGTCCGTCGCGGGGCGCACCGCGGAGGTGACGGCATGAGGATCCTCGTCACCGGCGGCGCCGGCTTCATCGGCTCCCACTACGTGCGCACCCTGCTGGCCGGCGGCTACGAGGGCTTCGAGGACGCCCGCGTCACCGTCCTCGACAAGCTGTCCTACGCCGGGAACACCGCCAACCTGCCGATGGACCACCCCCGGCTGGACTTCGTGCGCGGCGACATCCTCAACACCGAGCTGCTGGACCATCTGCTGCCGGGGCACGACGCGGTGGTGCACTTCGCCGCCGAGTCGCACGTCGACCGGTCGGTGGCCGGCGCCGCCGCCTTCGTCACCACCAATGTGCTCGGCACCCAGAGCCTGCTGGACGCCTGTCTGCGGCTCGGCGTCGGACCGGTGGTGCAGGTGTCCACCGACGAGGTGTACGGCTCGATCGACAGCGGCGCGTGGACCGAGGAGGAGCCGCTGCTGCCGAACTCGCCGTACTCGGCGTCGAAGGCCGCCGCCGACCTGCTGGCCCGCTCCTACCACCGCACCCACGGCCTCGACGTCCGCGTCACCCGCTGCACCAACAACTACGGCACCCACCAGCACGTCGAGAAGCTCATCCCGAACTTCGTGACCCGGCTGCTGCGCGGCATGACCGTCCCCCTGTACGGCGACGGCTCCAACGTCCGCGAGTGGCTGCACGTCGACGACCACTGCCGGGCCGTCCAGCTGGTCCTCACCGGCGGACGGGCAGGCGAGATCTACAACATCGGCGGGGCCACCGCCCTGACCAACCGGGAGATGACCGAGCGGCTGCTCGACCTGTGCGGCGCGGACCTCTCGTCCGTCGCGTACGTCGAGGACCGCAAGGGCCACGACCTGCGGTACGCCATCGACGACCGCAAGATCCGCGCCGAACTCGGCTACGCGCCCCGCCGCACCCTCGACGAGGGGCTGCGCGAGGTCGTCGCCTGGTACCGGGACCGCCCCGACTGGTGGAAGCCGCAGGCCGACGCCGTGTCCCAGGGCGGTGCGGCATGAGGCTGTACTGCTTCCCGCACGCCGGCGCCGGCACCTCCGCGTTCGCCCGCTGGCCCGAGCGGTTCGGCCCGAAGGTGGAGGCCGTGCCGGTGCTCCTGCCCGGCCGGGACGCCCGCCGCCGCGAGACCCGCGTCACCGGCCGCCGCGCCCTCTTCGCCGACCTGCTGCGCCACCACAAGCCCGTGCCCAGCTCCCCCTACGTCCTGTACGGGCACAGCCTCGGCGGCATGATCGCCTACTCGGTGGCCCGCGCCCTGGAGCAGGCCGGACGCCCGGCCCCCGCTCTGGTGGTCGTGGGCGCCTGCCCGCCGCCGGACGCCCGGGTGCGGCTCGTCCAGGCCGCCGACCTGCCGGACTGCCAGTTGATGGAGACGCTGCGGGAGGCGGGCGCCGTACCGCCCGACACCCCGCGCGGCGGGGTGTGGCAGCGCTCCGCGCTGAAGGTGATCCGCGACGACCTGCGGCTCGCGCAGTCCCTGCGGGAGGCCGCCGACGGCCCCCTCTCGGTGCCGCTGCTCGCCGTCTCCGGCGACCTCGACCCGCTCGCCGGGCGGGAGGTGATGGCCGGCTGGCGGGACTGGACCACCGGCCCGTTCGTCGAACGCACCCTCCCGGGCGACCACTTCTTCCTGCGCGGGCCGGCGCTGCCCCGGCTGCTGGACCGGGCGTGCCGGGTCGTGCAGCGCCGGGCCGGGACGCCGGAGTCCGCCGGGGCCGCCCGTACCCACCCGACCGCCTGGACCGCACCCCAGCTGGAGGACTCTCCCGTGAAGGACACCAAATGAACCGACGACAGATGAACCGACGTGTCGTCATCACCGGTATCGGGGTGGTCGCCCCGGGCGGCGTGGGCACGAAGGAGTTCTGGTCGCTGCTGACCGCCGGACGGACCGCGACCCGCGGCATCACCCTGTTCGACGCGTCGTCGTTCCGGTCCCGGATCGCCGCCGAGGCCGACTTCGACCCGCTGCTGCACGGCTTCACCCCCGAGGAGGCCGAACGCCTCGACCGGGCGGCCCAGTTCGCCCTCGTCAGCGCCGACGAGGCCCTGCGCGACAGCGGCCTCGACCCCGAGAGCCTCGACCCGCTCCGCACAGGGGTGACGCTCGGCAGCGCCGTCGGCTGCACGATGGGCCTGGACCGCGAGTACAACACCGTCAGCCGGGGCGGCTCCACCTGGCAGGTCGACCACACCCTCGCCGTACCGCACCTGTTCGACTACTTCGTGCCCAGTTCCATGGCGGCCGAGGTCGCCTGGCGGACCGGCGCGCAGGGCCCCGTCTCCATGGTCTCCACCGGCTGCACCTCGGGCCTGGACTCCCTCGGGCACGCCGTCGAGCTGATCCGTGAGGGCAGCGCCGACGTGATGGTGGCCGGTGCCACGGAGGCGCCGATCTCCCCGATCACGGTGGCCTGCTTCGACGCCATCAAGGCGACCTCCCCCCGCAACGACGAGCCGGAGACCGCCTCCCGCCCGTTCGACGCCTCCCGCAACGGCTTCGTGCTCGGCGAGGGGTCGGCGGTGCTGATCCTGGAGGATTTCGAGGCCGCCCGTCGGCGCGGCGCGCACGTCTACGCCGAGATCGCGGGCTTCGCCACCCGCTGCAACGCGTACCACATGACCGGCCTGACGAAGGACGGCACCGAGATGGCCGAGGCGATCCGGGTGGCCCTCGACGAGGCCCGCCTCGACCCCACGGCCGTCGACTACATCAACGCGCACGGCTCCGGCACCAAGCAGAACGACCGCCACGAGACGGCGGCGTTCAAGCGCAGCCTCGGCAGCCACGCCTACGAGGTGCCGGTCAGCTCCATCAAGTCGATGGTCGGGCACTCCCTGGGCGCCATCGGCTCCCTGGAGGTCGCCGCCAGCGCGCTGGCGATCGAGCACAACACCGTGCCGCCCACCGCCAACCTGCACACCCCCGACCCCGCCTGCGACCTGGACTACACCCCGCTGACCGCCCGCGAGCAGCGCACCGACACGGTGCTCAGCGTGGGCAGCGGCTTCGGCGGCTTCCAGAGCGCGATGATCCTGACCCGCCCGCGCACGGGAGAGGCCGCATGACCACCCAGACCCTCGACCGCTCCGCCGCCGCCACGGACGGCCCCTCCCCGGCCACGCCCCTGGTCACCGGCCTCGGTGTGACCGCGCCCAACGGCCTGGGCACCGAGGCCTGGTGGGCCGCGACCCTGCGCGGCGAGAGCGGCATCCGGCCCGTCACCCGCTTCGACGCCGGCCGGTACCCGGCGAAGCTCGCCGGTGAGGTGCCCGGCTTCGACCCGGCGGAGCACGTCTCCAGCCGGCTGCTCCCGCAGACCGACCACATGACGCGGCTGGCCCTCGCCGCCGCAGCGGAGGCCCTCTCCGACGCCGGTATCGACGCCTCCAAGCTGCCCGACTTCTCCGCGGGGGTCGTCACCGCCGCCTCGGCGGGCGGCTTCGAGTTCGGCCAGCGGGAGCTTCAGGCGCTGTGGAGCAAGGGCGGCCACCATGTCAGCGCCTACCAGTCGTTCGCCTGGTTCTACGCCGTCAACACCGGCCAGATCTCCATCCGGCACGGGCTGCGCGGGCCCAGCGGGGTGCTGGTCACCGAGCAGGCCGGCGGCCTCGACGCCGTCGCGCAGGCCCGCAGGCAGCTGCGCAAGGGCGTTCCGGTGCTGCTCACCGGCGGCGTGGACTCCTCGCTGTGCCCATGGGGGTGGGCGGCGCACCTGGCCGGCGGTGAGCTGAGCACCGTCGAGGACGCGGCCCGCGCGTATCTGCCGTTCTCCGCCGACGCCTCCGGCCATGTCGCCGGTGAGGGCGGCGCGCTGCTGGTCCTGGAGGACGCGGCCGCGGCCCGCGCGCGCGGCGTGCGCGGGTACGGCACGGTCGCCGGGTACGCGGCGACCTTCGACCCGCCGCGCGGCAAGGGCGCCCCGCGGCTGGACGCGGCCGCCGAACTGGCCCTGGCCGACGCGGGGCTGGCCGCCGCCGACGTGGACGTGGTGTTCGCGGACGCGGCGGGCCGCCGGGACGCCGACCGGGCCGAGGCGGACGCGCTCGCCGCGCTGTTCGGCCCGCGGGGTGTGCCGGTGACCGCGCCGAAGACCATGACGGGGCGGCTGGCGGCGGGCGGTGCCTCGCTGGACCTGGCGGCGGCGCTGCTGGCACTGCGGGACCAGGTGATCCCGCCGACCGTCAACGTGACGGAGCCCGCCGCCGACTGCCCCGTGGACCTCGTGACCGGTGCGGCCCGCCCCGCCGCCCTGCGCACCGCGCTGGTGCTGGCGCGCGGCCGGGGCGGCTTCAACGCGGCGATGGTGGTCCGCGCCGCCGACTGACCCGCCCCCCCACACACGTCACTCCCTGTTGTCCTTCGAAAGCCCCCGCAACCGCAAGCGATTGAGAGGAATCCCCATGCCCGCACTGACCATCACCGAGCTGACCGACCTGCTGCGCGAGTGCGCCGGTGAGGCCGAGGCGGTGAACCTCGACGGCGATGTGCTGGACGTCCCGTTCGAGGTCCTCGGCTACGACTCGCTGGCCGTCCTGCAGACCACGGGCCGCATCGAACGCGACTACGACGTGACCCTGGACGAGGACGCCGTCACGGACGCCGAGACGCCCCGCCAGTACCTGGAGCTGGTCAACGAGGCCATCTCCGTCAAGGCCGCCGCCTGAGCCACGGGCGGCCCCCGAGGCAGCCGTACCTTCCCCTTCCGCACCCCTTCCGCACCCCTTTTCGGGCCCGTGTCCCGGCCGAGCGCCGGGCACGGGCCCGACGTGCGTTTTCACCACGAACCAGCAGATCCCTTGAACTATCAACGGGAACCGGAAGGAATCACACCGGGACGGACACGGGACCACAACCGGAGAGGCTCGGCACAGACCCACCCCTGATGAGAGGAGGGGCCAGATGCCCGTGAGACCCCGTGCGACGGACGCCGTGACGGCGGCGCTCGCGCCCATGGTGTGGGGCAGCACGTACCTCGTCACCACCGAGTTCCTGCCGGAGAACCGCCCGTTGCTCGCCGCCACGGTCCGCGCCCTGCCGTCCGGGCTGCTGCTGGTCCTGGTCACGCGCAGCCTGCCGAGGGGCGCCTGGATCGGGCGGGCCGCCGTGCTCGGCGTACTCAACATCGGCGCGTTCTTCGCGCTGCTGTTCGTGGCGGCGTACCGCCTGCCAGGCGGCATCGCCGCACTGATCGGCTCCCTCCAGCCGATGCTCGTCCTCGGTCTCGCCGTCCCGCTGCTCGGCGAGCGGGCCCGCGGCCGGGACCTGGCGGCCTGTCTGCTCGGCACGGCGGGCGTGGCGCTGCTGGTGGGCGCCTCCGCCACCGCCCTCGACCCCGTCGGGGTGGCCGCCGCGCTGGGCTGCGCCGGCTGCATGGCCCTCGGCATCGTGCTCACCAAGCGGTGGGGCCGCCCGGCCGGTCTGGTGGCCTTCACCGGCTGGCAACTCGCCCTGGGCGGACTGTTCCTGCTGCCGCTCACCCTGCTGTTCGAGGGGCTCCCCCAGCGGGTCACGACCGTGAATCTAACGGCCTACGGCTATCTGTGCCTGGTGGGCGCGGTGTTCGCCTACACCGTGTGGTTCCGCGGTGTGGAGCGGCTGCCCGCCGTGGCCGTGTCCCTGCTGGGCCTGCTCAGCCCGGTCGTCGCCGCGCTGCTCGGCCTGGTGGTGCTCGGTCAGGGCTTCACCCCGCCGCAGCTCGCCGGGGCCGCCGCCGTCCTGGCCGGGATCGTCCTCGCCCAGCTCCCCTCCCTCCGTCCCGCACGACCCCAGCGAAAGGAAAGCCATGAGCACCGCAACCGTCCAGGGCGCCGTGATCAAGTCCGGCGAACTGGAGTTCCGTCAGCTTGAGGGCTGCCGGGTCGCGACAGCGGTCGGTCCGCACCTCGGGGCGCGGATCGTGCGGCTCGACGTGGTCCGGGTGCCCAGCGGTGCCGTGTGGCGGCCGCAGTCCTCGGCGCACGAGGAGAACGTCGTGGTCGTCTTCGCGGGCTCCGGCTCCGCCGCCTCCGGCGCCGCCCGCAGGCGCGTCAACCGCGCCGACACGGTGTACACGCCGACCGGCGACCTGTACGAGCTGAGCGCCGACGCCGGCATGGACCTCACGGCCTACGTCTGGAACACCACGCTGCGCCCGGACCGCGCCCCTGGCACCGAGCCCCGCCGCTTCTCCCGGCTGTGGAACGAGGAGACCCAGCTGAAGGGCTTCACCGGCACCGGTCAGGCGGAGTCCTCCGCCCGGACGGCCACCATGAACTTCCTCTTCTGGCCGGGCACCGGCTCCCCGCAGCTGTGCCTCCACTGCGGCTTCATGCAGCCCGGCGAGTACTTCAACGTCCACGTCCACCCCGAGAGCGAGGAGGCGTTCATCGCCTTCGAGGGCAAGGGCCAGCTCCACCTCGACGGCCAGTGGTACGACGCCGAGCCCGGCGACGTGCTCTACGCGCCCCCCGGTGTGCCGCACGGCACCCGGCACCCCGACGAAGACCCCGCCGCTCCCCGCTTCGCCACGTGCGGTGGCCCCACTCCGTTCGATCCGGTGCTCTACCAGCGCGCCGGTGTCTCGACAAAGGTCCGGTGATCTTCAGACATGTGCAGAATATTCGGCCACTTCGACGCCCTGGCCACCCCGCACGAGCTGCGGTCGGTGGCGGCGGCCCAGCGGCACGGCGGCCCCGACGCGCAGACCCACGCGTACGGCGCGGGCTGGGCGCTGGGCAACAACCGGCTCGCGATCATGGATCTCGACGGGGGCGACCAGCCGTACACCCTGGGCGAGGACATCGTCGTCGTCTTCAACGGCGAGATCTACAACCACGACGAGCTGCGGCAGAAGCTCTCCGCCCGCGGCCACACCTTCCGGGACACCTGCGACGGCTCGGTCATCCCGGCCCTGTACGCCGAGTACGGGGCGGCCTTCCCGGAGTACCTCGACGGCATGTACTCGGTGGCCGTCGTCGACCTGCGCGGTGAGCCGACGCTCTACCTCGCCACCGACGAGGTCGGCATGAAGCCGCTGTACTACCACTGGGACGCGGCCCGGCGGCACCTGTACTTCGCGTCCGAGCTGCCCGCCCTGCTGTCCTTCCGCAACGTGGGGGCCACCCCCGCGGAGGCCGGCCTCGACGCCTACCTGGCGACGAAGACCCCGTTCGGCGAGCAGACCATGTTCGAGGGCGTCAAGGTGCTCCCGCCCGCCGCGACCGTCCGGGTCACCCGCGCCGGCGGCATGCACGTCACCATCCGCTCCACCGCCGGTACCCGCGCCCCGCACTGCGCCGAGGCGGAGGCCGCCGCGCACGTGCGGCAGCTGCTGCGCACCGAGGTGCACCGGCTCACCGAGGCCGACGTCCCCGTCTCCGCGATCACCAGCGGCGGCCTGGACTCCAGCCTTGTCACCGTGCTGGCCGCGGAGAAGGTGCGCGACCTGCACTCCTTCAACATCGCGTACACCGGCACCTGGCCGTCCGACGAGCGGGCGTTCGCCCGGGAGGTCGCCGAGCGGGCCGGCACGACCCACCACCAGGTGGAGATCGACCCGGCGACGTTCCCGTCGCTGCTGGCCGACGTCGTCTGGCACCTCGGGCAGCCCAACGCCGACCCCATCACCCTGTCCACGTACGCCCTGTTCGACGCCGTCCGCGAGGCCGGCTTCAAGGTGGCCATCACCGGTGACGCGGCCGACGAGCTGTTCGGCGGCTACGACCGGCTGAAGAAGGCCATGGACGCCCCCTTCGGCACGGACTGGGTGCCGGACTACGTGGAGGCCCTCGCCGCCGTCCCGAGGAGCCTCCGGGAGAGCCTGTACTCCTCGGACTACCTCGGCTTCGTCACGGCCAACGGCACCGCCGCCGAGGTGATCACCGAGCGGCTGCGCGCCTCCACCGCCGACCGGATGACCACGCTCACCGAGTTCGAGATCGGCGAGCGGCTGCCCGCCTACCACCTGCGCCGCGTCGACCACCTGTCCATGTCGGCCTCGGTGGAGGTGCGGCTGCCGTTCTGCCAGCCGAGCGTCGTGCGCTACGCCCGCTCCCTCAAGGCCGACCTCAAGATCGACGGCACCCGCCGCAAGAAGGTCCTCTACGCGGCCGCCGACGGTCTGCTGCCGGAGTCGGTCCTGAACCGTCCGAAGCAGCCGTTCACCCTGCCCATCACGGCCATGCTCCAGCCCGGCCAGGCGCTGTTCGACCACGCCCGCGACCTGCTGGCCGAGGACCGGCTGCGCCGCGGCGGCAAGCTGGACCCGCGCAAGGTCGAGGAGCTGTTCCGCGTCCAGGCCCAGTCCCCCAACGACCGTGCCTCGCTGGCCATCTGGTCGCTGATGGTCCACGAGCTGTGGCTGGACCAGTTCTGCTCGCCCGCCGGCACGGTCGCCGGGGGCGTCCCGGGGGTGACGGTGTGATCGGCTACATCGCCCGGGCGGTGGGGGCCCCGACCCCCACCCTGGTGCTGGACCACCGCCAGCTGCCGAGGGACGAGGAGCGGCTCACGCCGGTGCTCACCCGGATCCGGGAGTGGCTGGAGGCCAACGGCCGCGGCGACATCCTGAAGTTCGCGCTCGTCGAGCCGTCCGCGCACCCCATGTTCGACCTGGACTACCGGTTCGTGCAGGGGCTGACCGGCGGCGTCGACCGGTTCGACTTCAAGGGCAGCTGTGGGCACTCCATCCTCGCCTCGGTGGTCGCCGCCGACGGCCAGGCGTGGCTGCCCCGGCTCGCCCCCGGCGGCCGGGTCCGGGTCCGGGTCATCAACAACGGCGACCACGTGGTGTGCGAGGTGGACGAGGCGCGCCGCCGCAGCGGCAGCTTCACCGTGCACTTCCTCCAGGACGCGGGGGCCCGCCTCGACGAGCTGCTGCTCACGGGGGGCCCGGTGGACCAGCTGATCACCGGGACGGGCGTGCAGGAGGCGTCCCTGGTCTCCATGGGCAACCCGTATGTGTTCGTGGACGCCGAGGAGCTGGGCCTGAACAGCGTGGAGGAGCTGTTCGGGGCGGGCGACGACATGTACGAGCGGATGCTGGAGATCCGCCGGGCCGCCTGCGAGCTGCTCAAGTGGCCCACCGACGGGGTCTTCCCGAAGATCGCGGCCGTCGGCCAGTACACGGAGGGCCGGCTCGCCGTGCGGGCCATCTCCGTGCCCAAGTGGCACCCCAGCATCGCGCTGACCGGCACCACCTGCCTGGCCGCGGCGTCCAGCATCCCCGGCACCGTCCCCGAGCGGCTGGCCCGCCGGGCCGGACTGGCGCGCGGTGTCATCGAGATCGACACCCCGGGCGGCAGCACCGCCGCCGCGGCGTCGGTGGCGGGGCGGGGCGACGGCGCCGACACCCTGCACTGGGTCAGCGTCAGCCGCAAACTCGCCCAGCTGGATGAGCCGGCGTGCATCGCCTCGCTCAAGAACTACGACTACAAGGAGGAAACGGCATGGCTCCCGCTGGCGGTCTGACCCTCACTCAGGCGGGCACCGGGGCCGCGACCCGCGCCGAACTCGCCGAGCGGTACGCGGGCCTCACCGAGGTCCTGCACCGGCACGCGGGGAGCGCGGACGCGGCCGCCGAACTCCCGCAGGAGGTCTTCGCCGCCCTGCGCGCCTCGGGGATCCTCGGCGCGGCCGTCGCGGTCGAGTACGGCGGCCAGGGCGGCGACTCCCTGCTCACCAACCGGCTGATCGAGCTGACGGCCGCCGCGGACCCGTCGGTCGCGATCATCCTGTTCCAGCACTACGCGGTCAGCTCCCGGATCAGCGAGTGGGGCAGCGAGGCCCAGCGCGAGCGCTACCTGCCCCGGCTGGCGAGCGGCGAGTGGATCGCCGCCTCCGCGTGGAGCGAGTCCGGTTCGGGCGCCGACAAGCGCAACCTCGCCACCAAGGCGCGGCGCACCGAGGGCGGCGGCTGGCTGCTGGAGGGTGCCAAGGCGTTCACCACGGGGGCGGGCCTGGCCGACGTGTACCTGGTGCTCGCGCAGACGTCGGCGCCGACCGACGGCGTCGCCAGCACCTACGGCAGCGACGGCCAGACGTTCTTCCTCATCGAGGCGGGCAACCCGGGCCTGTTCGCCAACACCGGCATGGACCTGGTCGGCATGCGCTCCTCCGCGACCGGTTTCGTCGAGCTGACGGCCTGTGAGGCCGACGACTCGGCGGTGCTCGGCCCGGTGGGCGCGGCGGTCCGGATCATCGCCGGGGTGCGGGAGTCCGGTGCCACGCTGGGCGCGGTCTCGGCGGGGATCGCCGCCGCCGCGTACCGGACGGCGTTCGCCCACGCGCAGCGCCGGGGTCTCGCGGACCAGCAGGCGGTGCGCCACCGGCTGGTGGACCTCGCCGCGAAGGTGGAGGCCGCGCGTGCCCTGGTCGACGCGTCGGCCCGCCGGGACTCGGCGGAACCGGGCAACACCACCCTCTACAGCAAGATCCTCGGCTCCCGGATCTCGGAGGAGGTCGTGCAGGAGGCGCTGCGGCTCCTGGGGAGCGCCGGCTATCTGCACGACCACCCGCTGAACAAGCTGGCCCGCGACGCCCGCGCGGTCGGTCTGATGGGCCCGACGAACGACCTGGCCCGGGAACTGGTCAGCGCCCCGTGGACCGCCGCCTGACGGCGGCCGTCGCGGCACCACCTCATCCACCGTCCCGTTCATCCATCGATCCGGAGGACCTGTGACGCAGTCCTACGACCTCGTCGTCACCAACGCGCGCGTAGTCACCCCTGACGGGGTCACGTCCGGAGGCCTCGCCGTCTCCGGTGAGCGAATATCGGCGATCCTCGCGGACGGCGAACAGCCGCCCGCCAAGGAGACCCTCGACGCCGGCGGCCGCTATCTGCTGCCCGGCGGCATCGACCCGCACGTCCACTTCCGTACGCCGGGCCTCACCCACAAGGAGGACTGGGCGCACGGCAGCCGGGCGGCGGCCGCGGGCGGTGTCACCACCGTCATCGACATGCCCAACACCCAGCCGCCGCTGATCGAGCCGGAGCTGGCCGCGGAGAAGGCGTCCACCGTCTCCGGTGACTCCCTGGTCGACTTCCGCTTCCACATGGGCGTCACCGTCGACAGCGTGGAGAACCTCCGCCGTCTCCAGCCCCGCCAGGCGACCTCGGTGAAGGTCTTCATGACCGGCCATCACACCGCGCCCAACATCATCCGCGACCCGGTCGTCCTCGACCGGATCTTCCAGGTCGCCGCCGAGCGCGGGATCCGGCTGGTCCTGCACGCGGAGGACGACAGCGTCTTCTCGCTGCTGGACGAGACCCAGGCGCCGCCGACCGGCTACGACGCGTACGAGTCGGCGCACCCGCGCACGGGCGGCATCGTCGCCTCGTCCCGTGTCATCGAACTGGTGCGCAAGCACGGCACCGCCGCGCACATCCTGCACGTCTCCTCCTCCGAGGAGTCGGACCTGCTGAAGGCCGCCGCGAAGGCGGGCCTGCCGATCACCTACGAGGTGACCACGCACCACCTGTCCTTCTCCGCGCCCGACACGCAACGCCTGGGCGCCCGGATCCGGCTGCGTCCCGCGATCCGGTGCGAGAAGGACAAGGGGCGGCTGTGGGACGCGGTGATGGAGGGCAGCGTCGCCAGCCTCGGCAGCGACCACGCCCCGCACACCGTCGAGGAGAAGCTGCTGGCCGTCGCGGACGCCCCGCCGGGGCTGCCCGGTGTGCAGGAGCTGATCATCGCCCTGTACACGGGGATGCGGCGCCGCTACCCCGGCATGTCCACCGACGAGGCCATGCGGCACGTCGCCCGGCTCACCGCCGAGGGGCCGGCCGACCTGTTCGGGCTGGGTGGCCGCAAGGGCCGGATCGCGGTCGGTCTCGACGCCGACTTCACGCTGTTCGACCCGGACGTCACCTGGATCATGGCCGCGAAGCACACCTACGCCAAGGTCGGCTGGTCGGCGTACGAGGGCTGGACCTTCACCGGCCGCCCCGACGTCACCGTCCGCCGCGGCGAGACCATCTGGGACGGTCGGGACCCGGAGCGGCCGCGCTTCGGCACGGCGTCCGGTATCTGGCTCGACGCCGAACCGGCGGTACCCGGCGGGTTCACCGCGCAGCGCGAGACCAGCGCCTGATCCGCCCGGACCGCAGGGGGAGGGGCCGTCGGCCCCTCCCCACCGCCCCCATCCGCTTCCCGCCCCCATCCGCTTCCCGGCCCCTGGAGGACCGATGTCCGCCGTCGCCCCATCGGATTTCACCCGCGCCATGGCCCAAGTACCCAGCCCCGTCACGATCGTGACCACCACGGACGGCAGCGGCCGGCGCTGGGGTTTCACCGCGAGCTCGTTCAGCTCGCTCTCGCTGGACCCGCCGCTGGTGCTGGTCTGCCCCGCCAAGTCGGCCGGCTCGCACGACACGTTCGTGGCCGCCGAACGCTTCATGATCAATATCCTGTCGGCCGAACAGGCCGCGATCGCGCGGCACTTCGCCCGCTCCGGCCACGACAAGTTCACCACCGGTGACATGGTGCCCTGCGAGTTGGACCTGCCCGGTCTGCCCGGCGCCACGGCCCGGCTGGCCTGCACCGCGCACGCGGTGCTCGACGGCGGCGACCACAGTATTCTCGTGGGCCGGGTCGAGGCCGTGTACGTCGGCGACCAGGAGCCGCTCGTCTACCACAACCGCACCTTCACCCGCCCGGAGACGGCCAGCCCCGCCCTGGCCGCGGCCCGCTGAGGACGGAACGCCCTGCGATGAACACCGTGACCGTGTACTCCGACATCGGCTGCCCCTGGGCCTCGCTGGGGCTGTTCAACCTGCGGCGGGCGGCCGCCGAGGAGGGCGTCGCGCTCGCCGTCGACCACCGGGCGTTCCCCCTGGAGCTGTTCAACTCCCGGCCCACGCCCAAGTGGATCCTCGACCCCGAGGTCGCCGCCGTGGCGGAGCGGGAACCCGCTCTCGGGTGGACGGACTGGCAGGGCCCGGAGTCCGGCTACCCGGTGACCATGCTGCCCGCCATGGAGGCGGTCCAGGCGGCCAAGACCCAGCCCGGCACCCCGGAGGCGGGCCTGGCCGCCTCCGACCAGCTCGACGCGGCCCTGCGCCACGCCTTCTACGCCGAGTCCCGCTGTGTCAGCGTCCACTCCGAGATCCTCGCGGTCGCCGAGGGCTGCCCCCTGGTCGACACCGCCCATCTCGACGGGGCGCTGCGCCGCGGCACGTGCCGGGGGGTCCTCTTCGACCAGTGGGAGGAGTCGAAGGCGCCGGAGGTGCGGGGCAGCCCGCACTTCTTCCTCCCCGACGGCACCGACCTGCACAACCCCGGCATCGCCTTCACCTGGCCGAAGGGCACGCCCCGGCCGCTGATCACGGAGTACACCCCGGCGTTCTGGACGTCCCTGGTCCGCGCCCTCGCCGACCGGACCCCGGCGGCCTCCCTGCCGGACTGACACCATCACGGCGCCGGCTGCCGAACCCTGCCCCCGCCGAGATGCGCCGCGGCCCCCGGAACGCTCCGTTCCGGGGGCCGCGGCAGCCTTCACAGCACACCAGCAGCGCGCCGTTGCGGTCGACAACGGGTTCTCACGCACTCACGCCCTGTGAGGGAAGGTGCCCGGAACCGGACTTGAACCGGTACGCCCGCGAGGGGCAGCGAGGTTTAAGCTCGCCGTGTCTGCATTCCACCATCCGGGCAGGCCATGGGCTCCGCGCTGCGGTCCCGAGCCTATCGGGAGGCTTCCCCCGAACAGCGGAACAGCGGACCGATGTTGTCTTATTTTATTGACGTCTGAGGGTGCATCAGCCCATGGAACACGCCATCCGCACTTGCCAATAGCCTTTCGGACGGTGCGACCCGGCGTATGCGGAATGACGGAATTTCACCGCCCGAACGAGCGGCCTCCCGACGGTCTGCACGCTGACGACTGACTCGTGTAGGCCAAACAGTCCGAATACCGCCGCTCCCCGGGCCCCGCCCCGGCCGCCGTCCTACACCCTCGGGGGCCGCTGCCGTACGGGCCTCGACATCCGCCGTCATCCCCGCGTCAGGGTCCGCCGTCATACCCAGGTATGACGGCGCGCCCCGGCGTCCGTCAGAAGTCTGCCCCCGGAACCGGAACAGCGGGTGACTACACGGCGGCCCGGCCTCGCGACGATGGAGACAGCGCCGGAAACGCCGGACACCACCCCGACCACCCGCGCACACCCATCCCCCGAACCGTCCGAACGCCGTAGCCCCGACAGGAGTTCCCACCCGTGACCACCACTCCCCTCGCCGACCGGGCCACCGCCGTGGCCGCCCGTGCCACGGAACTGTCGAAGGTCTACGGACAGGGCGAGACCCGGGTCGTCGCCCTGGACCGGGTGACCGTCGACTTCCGGCAGGCCCAGTTCACCGCGATCATGGGCCCCTCCGGTTCCGGCAAGTCCACGCTGATGCACTGCGTGGCGGGCCTGGACAGCTTCTCCGCAGGATCCGTGCGCATCGGCGACACCGAGCTGGGCTCCCTGAAGGACAAGCAGCTCACCAAGCTCCGCAGGGACAAGATCGGCTTCATCTTCCAGGCGTTCAACCTGCTGCCGACGCTGACCGCGCTGGAGAACATCACCCTCCCGATGGACATCGCGGGCCGCAAGCCGGACAAGCAGTGGCTGGACACCGTGATCGGGATGATCGGTCTCGCCGACCGGCTGAGCCACCGGCCCTCCCAGCTCTCCGGCGGGCAGCAGCAGCGCGTCGCGGTGGCGCGGGCCCTCGCCTCCCGGCCGGACATCATCTTCGGCGACGAGCCCACCGGAAACCTCGACTCCCGCTCGGGCGCCGAGGTCCTGGGCTTCCTGCGCAACTCCGTTCGGGAGCTGGGGCAGACCGTGGTGATGGTGACGCACGACCCGGTGGCGGCGGCCTACGCGGACCGGGTGATCTTCCTCGCCGACGGACGGATCGTGGACGAGCTGTACGAGCCGACGGCGGACTCCGTCCTGGACCGCATGAAGCGGTTCGACGCCAAGGGCCGCACCAGCTAGGCCGTGTCCGACGCCGCGACCGGCGGCGTTCGTCCCGTCTCGGCGCGCGGCAGCGCCCGCCGACCCGTCCACCTCACCACCCGACCCCGAACAGGGACCCCTTTCATGTTCCGTACCGCCCTGCGCAACGTGCTCGCGCACAAGGCCAGACTCCTGATGACCGTGCTCGCCGTGATGCTGGGCGTCGCCTTCGTGTCGGGGACGCTGGTCTTCACAAACACCATCTCGGAGGCCTACCAGAAGAGTTCCGCCAAGGGCTTCGACCAGGTGGACGTCGCGGTCCAGCAGG
Source organism: Streptomyces sp. MA5143a (assembly GCF_900290235.1). GTDB lineage: Bacteria > Actinomycetota > Actinomycetes > Streptomycetales > Streptomycetaceae > Streptomyces. Next base: position 177,626 of record NZ_OLMK01000050.1, on the reverse strand, counting down.
CGTACCGCCCGGACGAGGGCGACCGGATCGCCGAGCAGCCGAAGCTGACGCCGGAGTTGCTGAGGAAGGTCGGGAAGGTGCCCGGCGCCGAGTCCGCGACCGGGGTCGTCAGCGGCTTCACCGCGCTCGCCGACAAGGACGGCAAGCTGATCGGCGGCGGCTTCCAGTCCCAGGGCGGGAACTACTGGGGCAAGGACGACCCCCGGTACCCGATCGAGGAGGGCCGCGCGCCCCGCGGCCCGAACGAGATCGCCATCGACGCGAAGACCGCCGAGCGCGCCGGGTACGAGGTCGGCGACACCGTCCGGCTGTCCGTGGACGGCCCGGTGCTCAGCCCCACCGTCAGCGGCGTCTTCCGCACGGACGACGGCAACGTCGCCGCCGGCGGCAGCCTCACCCTGTTCGACACGGCGACCGCGCAGAAGCTGTTCCACAGCCCGGGCACGTACGACGAGATCACCGTGACCGCGGCCCCCGGCACCAGCCAGGACCGGCTCCGGTCGGCCATCGACAAGGTCGTCCCCGAGGACGTCGCCACCACAATCACCGGTCAGCAGCTCGCCTCCCAGCAGGCCACGCAGATCGCCGCGTCCATGAGCGGCCTGAAGAACGGTCTGCTGGTCTTCGCCGGCATCGCCCTGTTCGTGGGCACGTTCATCATCGCCAACACCTTCACGATGCTGGTCGCCCAGCGCACCAAGGAGCTGGCCCTGCTGCGGGCGGTGGGCGCCTCCCGCCGCCAGGTGACCCGTTCGGTGCTGATCGAGGCGTTCGTGGTGGGCACGGTCGCCGCGGTCACCGGTCTGGCCGTCGGCGTCGGCATCGGCGCCGCGATGCGGGGGCTGATCAGCACGCTCGGCGAGACCGTCCCCGACGGCCCGCTGGTGGTCACCCCCGGCACCGTCGTCACGGCCCTGCTGGTCGGTGTGCTGATCACCATGCTGGCGGCCTGGCTGCCGGGTCGCCGCGCGGCGAAGATCCCGCCGGTGGCGGCGATGAGCAGCGTGCACGCGCAGGCCACGACCAGGTCCCTCGTCGTACGGAACACGATCGGCGCGCTGTTCTCCGGCGCGGGCGTCGCCACCGTCCTGTACGCCACGACGCTGGAGGGCTCGGACGGCCAGGCCCCGATGGGGATCGGCGCGGTGCTGCTGATCCTCGGGGTGTTCGTGCTGACGCCGCTGCTGTCCCGCCCGCTGATCGCGGCCGCCGCCCCGGTGCTGCGCGTCTTCGGGGTCTCCGGCAAGCTCGCCCGGCAGAACTCGGTGCGCAACCCGCGCCGCACCGCCGCCACGGCCTCGGCCCTGATGATCGGTCTCACCCTGATCACCGGTATGACGGTGATGGCGGGGAGCCTCCAGACCGCCATCGGCAAGATGGCCGCCGACTCCATCAAGGCGGACTACGTCGTCTCCATGGCCAACGGCAGCTACCTCTCCCCCGACGTGGAGAAGAAGCTCTCCGGCACGGAGGGCGTCACAGCGGTCTCGCCGCTGCGCAACGCCGAGTCCCGCATCGACGGACAGACGGAGTACATCACCGGCGTCAACGGCGGCGCGATCGGCGAGCTGACGAAGTTCGCCGTCGACAGCGGGGCGTTCCGGGTCGGCGGCTCCGAGGTCGTGGTGGACACGGAGACAGCGCGGCGGAACGGCTGGAAGGCCGGGACGTCGTTCACCGCCGGCTTCGAGGGCGGCGAGCGGCAGAAGCTGACCGTGGCCGGGGTCTACGAGGCCAACGAACTGATCCGGGGCATCCTCCTGGACAACAGGACACTGGAGCGGCGGCTGCCCGCCGACACCCGCCCGGCCGACATGATGGTCATGGTGAAGACGGCGTCCGGTGCCTCGGACGCCGCCAAGGACCGGCTGGCGAAGACCCTCGGCGACAACCCGGCGATCAAGATCCAGGACGGCGACGACCTCTCCGCCGACATCGCCCAGATGTTCACGCTGATGCTGAACCTGCTGTACGGCCTGCTGGCCATGGCGGTGATCGTCGCGGTCCTCGGTGTCATCAACACGCTGGCCATGTCCGTCTTCGAGCGGTCCCAGGAGATCGGCATGCTCCGCGCGATCGGCCTCGACCGCCGCAACATCAAGCGGATGGTCCGTCTGGAGTCCCTGGTCATCTCCCTGTTCGGCGGTGTCCTCGGCATCGGTCTCGGTGTCTTCTTCGGCTGGGCGGCCGGTGAACTGGTCGCCTCCCGGATGCCGACGTACGAACTGGTCCTGCCCTGGGCCCGGATGGGTGTCTTCCTGCTGCTGGCCGGCACGGTGGGCGTCCTGGCCGCGATGTGGCCGGCTCGGCGCGCGGCGAAGCTGAACATGCTGGCCGCGATCAAGGCGGAGTAGCGGCGCCGCCACGGCAGACCGCGGGGCCCGTTCCTTCCCGGAACGGGCCCCGCGGGCGTACGGGCGGTCAGCCGCCCCAGGTGCGGGTCCTGAGCGGCAGCCCCGAGGCACCCCCTTCCGGCGTCCGCACGGCGAGCACCTGGTTGACGCCGAGGCGGTTGCGTTCGAAGCCCACGGCGCAGGCGGCCATGTACAGGCGCCACACGCGGGCCCGGCCGGGTCCGGCGAGGGCGACGGCCCGGGACCACTGGGCTTCGAGGTTCGCGACCCAGGCGCGCAGCGTGAGGTTGTAGTGCTCGCGCAGGGACTCCACGTCGCGGACCTCGAACCCGGCGCGTTCGAGCTGGGTCACGGTGGTGCCGATGGGGGCGAGTTCACCGTCGGGGAAGACGTACGCGTCGATGAACCCGTCGATGGAGTACGCGCTCTCGTCGGACTGCGGCCGTCGTGAGATCTGGTGGTTGAGGAGCCGTCCGCCGGGCCGGAGGAGGGCGTACAGGTTCTCGGCGTACTCCAGGTACGTGGCGGCGCCGACGTGTTCGGCCATACCGATGGAGGAGATGGCGTCGTAGGGCCCGTCGGTGACGTCCCGGTAGTCCTGGACGCGGATCTCGATCCGGTCGGTCAGCCCCTCGTCAGCGACGCGTTTGCGGGCGTACGCGGCCTGTTCCTGGGAGAGGGTGACGCCGACGACGCGCACGCCGTACTCGCGGGCGGCGTGCACGGCCATGGAGCCCCAGCCGCAGCCGACGTCGAGGAGGCGCTGCCCCGGTGCGAGGGCGAGCTTGCGGCAGATGAGGTCGAGCTTGTCGCGCTGGGCGGTTTCGAGGGTGGTGGTGCCGTCGTCGGTCTCCCAGAAGGCGCAGGAGTACACCATGGACGGGCCGAGGACGATCTCGTAGAAGTCGTTGCCGACGTCGTAGTGGTGGCTGACGGCCCGTTTGTCGGTGCGTCTGGTGTGCAGATGACGGGATCTGCGCACCTCCTCGCGGGGTGGCTCGGGCGGCACCAGCACGGCGGGGCCGGCCAGCTTCAGCAGCCCCCGGACGGCCGCGCGGGCCTCCGGGTCCCGCAGGGCGTCGGCGAGGCTCCGGGAGTCGTCGTCCCGCTCCCACACATGCCCGGCCATCAGGTCCAGTACGGCGTACAGGTCCCCCTCGACGCCCAGGTCACCGGCGACCCAGGCGCGGGCGAGGCCCAGCTCTCCCGGCTTCCACAGCAGCCGGCGCAGGGCCCTGCGGTTCCGTACCACCAGCGCGGGGGCCTGAGGGGGGCCGGCCTCCGAACCGTCCCACGCCCGAAGCCGGACCGGGAGCGGGGTCCCGATCACCTGCTCGAGCAGGGTCTTCAGCCGCGACGCGGCGTCCTGCATGGCGCACACCTCCGTGACAACAGATCCCGGAATGTCCAACGCCACGGTAAACACGGTCGGGGCTCCGCCGTAGTCCCGTCAGGGGGTGTGTTGTTCGCCCGCGGGTGAGTGGGGGTTGTTCGCGCAGTTCCCCGCGCCCCTGAAGGGTTGGGCCTGTGGCCCACCCCGTCATCCTGAAAAGCACGGGGCGCAGCCCCGGACGCTTTTCAGGGGCGCGGGGAACTGCGCGAGAAACCACAACGCACCCGCACCCGCCGAACCGACAGCGCGCCCCCGAGCTATTGGGCGCCCCCGGAAACGCCGAAGGACCCCCCGCACCACGGATGGCGGAAGGTCCTTCGGGTCGAGCAAAGAGGTGACCGACAGAGGTCAGGAGGCCTTGGCCTTCTCCTCGGTCTTAGCCGGAGCGGCAGCGACGGGCGCCGGCTTGGCCGCCTCGTAGAACTCCTCACGCGGGGTCTCGATGGCGCCCAGCGAGACCACCTCACGCTTGAGGAACATCGCGAGCGTCCAGTCCGCGAAGACCCGGATCTTGCGGTTCCACGTCGGCATGGCCAGCCCGTGGTAGCCACGGTGCATGTACCAGGCGAGACGACCCTTGAGCTTGATCTTCATCTTGCCCATGACGATCATCGCGACGCCCTTGTGCAGGCCGAGACCCGCCACCGCGCCCTTGTTGGAGTGCGCGTACTCCTTCTGCGGGAAGCCCCGCATACCGGAGACCACGTTGTCGCCGAGGACCTTCGCCTGACGCAGCGCGTGCTGCGCGTTCGGCGGGCACCAGGCGTTCTCGACGCCGGCCTTGCGGGCGGCGACGTCCGGGACCTGCGCGTTGTCGCCGGCGGCCCAGATGTAGTCCGTGCCCTGGACCTGGAGGGTCGGGGCGGTGTCCACGTGGCCGCGGGGGCCGAGCGGCAGACCGTAGCGGGAGAGGACCGGGTTCGGCTTGACGCCGGCGGTCCAGACGATCGTGTTGGAGTCGACCTCCAGGCCGTTCTTCAGCACGACGTGGCCGTCGACGCAGGACTCCATGGAGGTGTTGAGGTAGACCTCGACCCCACGGCCCTCCAGGTGCTCCTTGCCGTACGTGCCGAGCTTCGGGCCGACCTCGGGGAGGATCTTGTCGGCGGCGTCGACGAGCACGAACCGCATGTCCTCGCGGGACACGCTCTTGTAGTACTTCGCGGCGTCGCGGGCCATGTCCTCGACCTCGCCGATGGTCTCCGCGCCGGCGAAGCCACCGCCCACGAAGACGAAGGTCAGCGCCTTGCGGCGGACGTCCTCGTCGGTCGTGGAGTCGGCCTTGTCGAGCTGCTCCAGCACGTGGTTGCGCAGACCGATGGCCTCCTCGATGCCCTTCATGCCGATGCCCTGCTCGGCGAGGCCGGGGATCGGGAAGGTGCGGGAGACGGCGCCGAGCGCGATCACCAGGTAGTCGAAGGGCAGCTCGTACGCCTCGCCGACCAGCGGCGCGACGGTGGCGACCTTGCGGTCCTGGTCGATGGTGGTGACCCGACCGGTGAGGACCTCCGCCTTGGGCAGCACGCGTCGCAGCGGGACGACGACATGCCGCGGGGAGATGCTGCCGGCGGCGGCTTCGGGGAGGAAGGGCTGGTAGGTCATGTACGACCGGGGGTCGACGACCGTGACGGTCGCCTCTCCGTAGCGCATCTTCTTGAGGATGCGCCGAGCTGCGTACAGGCCTACGTACCCACCGCCTACTACGAGGATCCTGGGACGCTCCGTGGTGCTCATGCCATCGAGTATGTACCCGCCATCCGGGGGGTGCTCGTGCGCCCCTTCACAAGCTTCCCCAGGCCCTCTGCTACACTGCGCGGCCCTCGTCTTCCAGGTTGTCGTCCGCCAGGGGAACCCCACCGTACGGCCGACCGTTGTCAATGCCGCGTGAACTGCCCTTCCGGCTCCGCGGACCCCTCGCCGACACTCCGATCGGGCCCCGGTTTTCACTCGGACGAGTACCCCCCGGAGGCCGTTCGGAGGCACCCTCTGGACCCCTTGGAGCCCCCGAAGGCTCTGCACAGCCTCAAAAGGTCGCCCAACAGGGCCGATTCTCTTGTGAAGAACTTCACGAAGTTTCCCGGCGGTGCGTCAACGAGGGGTGCCCGAGCACCCCTCGGAGGCGCTCATACGTTATCCGAACAGCTCAACCGAGACTACCGGCGAGTAGTAAACAGGTCCTCACAAGCGCCCCGACCCCGCCGGGAGGGCACTCGTTTTCCGGCGCTGCGCTACGCGACGGACCAGGCGATTCCGTCGAGGATGTCGTGCTCGCTCACCACGACCTCCGCGGCCCCGATCCGCTCCATGATGGCGAGCAGGACGAGCGCGCCGGCAGCGATCACGTCCACCCGGCCGGGGTGCATCGACGGGATCGCGGCCCGCTCGGCGTGCGTGGAGCGCAGCAGCCCCTCGGTGATGTCCCGGACGCGCTCGTAGGGGACCCGGGAGTGGTGGATGGCCGTCGAGTCGTACGCGGGGAGGTCCTGGGCGATCGCGGACAGCGTCGTGACCGAGCCGGCGAGCCCCACGAGGGTGTGCGCCTCGCGCAGCGGCACGGTCCGCTCCGCGAGGTCCAGGGCGGCCTCGATGTCGGCGCGGACGGCCGCGATCTCCTCGGGGCCGGGGGGATCGACGACGGCGCCGTCCCGGACGAGGTGGCGCTCCGTCATCCGCACGCAGCCGATGTCCACGGAGCGCGCGGCGCGCACGTGGTCGTCGCCGACGACGAACTCCGTGGAGCCGCCGCCGATGTCCACCACCAGGAACGGCTTGACCAGATCGTCCCGGCCCAGCAGCTCCTTGGTGGCGCCGGTGAAGGAGAACTCGGCCTCCTGGTCACCGGAGATCACCTCGGGCTCGACCCCGAGGATGTCCATGACGCCCCGGACGAACTCGTCCCTGTTCTCCGCGTCCCGCGAGGCGGACGTCGCGACGAACCGCAGCCGCTCGGCGCCCAGTTCCTTGATGACCGCCGCGTACTCCCGGCACGCGGCGAACGTCCTTTGCAGCGCCTCGGGCGCCAGCCGGCCCGTGCGGTCGACGCCCTGGCCGAGCCGGACGATCGTCATCCGGCGCTCCAGATCGACAAGTTCACCCGAGGCGGGGTCGGCGTCCGCGACGAGCAGCCGGATGGAGTTGGTACCGCAGTCGATGGCGGCGACACGGGTCACTGGGCGTCCTCCTCCGGGTCGACGGGCTTGGACGCGAAGTAGCCGGACTCGCTCGCGTCCACATCCCAGCCCTCACCTGCCGGCGGCCCCGCGGGAACCACGCACGGTCCCTTCGCCCACCACTCCGGCAGCATCGCGATCGCCTCGTCGCCCAGCGGGTTCACCCCGGGGCCGGCGGCCAGCGAGTGCGCCACGAGGACGTGCAGGCACTTCACCCGGTCCGGCATGCCACCCGCGCTCGGGAAGCCCTCCAGGACCTCGATCTCGTCCCGGCGGGCGATGTAGTCCTCGTGGGCGGCCCGGTAGGCGGCGGCGAGTTCGGAGTCCGTCGCCAGCCGCTCCGTCATCTCCTTCATCACGCCGTTCGCCTCCAGCGTGCCGATCGCGGAGGCGGCCCGCGGACACGTCAGGTAGTACGTCGTCGGGAACGGCGTCCCGTCCGGCAGGCGCGGCGCCGTCTCGACGACGTCCGGCTGCCCGCACGGGCAGCGGTGCGCGATCGCGCGCAGTCCGCGCGGCGGGCGTCCGAGCTGCTGCTGGAAGGCCTCGACGTCCGCGTCGGTGGGCTCGGTGCGCGGGGTGGAGGGCGGGGGCGTGTCCATACCTGTACGTAAGTCCTCTGGAGCTCTGGTCGGTTACTGGGCGGCGGCGTCGGCCTTGTCGACCCCGTCCCAGACGTTGGTGTACCAGGGGAGGTGGGCCGCCCCCTGCGTCGTGCGGGACTGCTTCGCCGCGTCCGGGTCGATCATGGTGTAGCCGGTCTCGCCCGGCATGACGTAGTGCAGCCGCTCCCGGATGCGCTGCTCGGCGTACGCGTCGTCCTGCCAGCGCGCCTTGAGGTCGCGCAGCTCCTCGACGCGCTCGCGCGCCTCCTGGCGCTGGCGCCGCATGTCGGCGATCTCGGCACGCTGGGAGACGTACTGCCTTATGGGATAGGCGAGGGCCACGATCATCGAGCAGAGGACGAGGGCGAGCAGCGCGGCCCGGCCGGTGAGCCGGGAGCGGCGGGCCTGGCGCCGGGTCTGGGAGCGGTAGACCCGGGCGGCCGTCTGCTCGCCGAGCAGCTTCAGCCGGGTCGCGGTGGAGAAACGGTCCCGGTCCTTCACGGGCATGTCCCACTTCCCCTTCCTACGGGCCCTACGTGCGTACGTCCCCGCACACGGTACGGGACCGGGTACGGGGACGTACGTGCGACGCTTCCTACTGCCGCCCTACGGGGTCAGCCCTTGCTGTGCCCGTGGTCCGCAGAGCGGACGCCGGGAAGGCAGGTCAGCCCTTGCTGTGCCCGTGGTCCGCAGAGCGGACGCCGGGAAGGCAGGTCAGCCCTTGAAGCGCGGGAAGGCGCTGCGGCCGGCGTACACCGCGGCGTCGTCGAGGATCTCCTCGATGCGCAGCAGCTGGTTGTACTTGGCGACGCGGTCCGAGCGGGCCGGGGCGCCGGTCTTGATCTGGCCGCAGTTCACGGCGACGGCGAGGTCGGCGATGGTGACGTCCTCGGTCTCGCCGGAGCGGTGGGACATCATGCACTTGAAGCCGTTGCGCTGGGCCATCTCGACGGCGTCCAGGGTCTCGGTCAGCGAGCCGATCTGGTTGACCTTGACGAGCAGGGCGTTGGCCGAGCCCTCCTCGATACCGCGGGCGAGGCGCTCGGGGTTGGTGACGAAGAGGTCGTCGCCGACGATCTGGACCTTGTCGCCCAGCTTCTCGGTGATGGTGTTCCAGCCGGCCCAGTCGTCCTCGAACAGCGGGTCCTCGATGGAGACGAGCGGGTACGACGCGACGAGGTCGGCGTAGTACTCCGTCATCTCGGCGGCGGAGCGCTCCTTGCCCTCGAAGGTGTAGACGCCGTCCTTGTAGAACTCGGAGGCGGCGACGTCCAGCGCGAGGGCGATCTGCTCGCCGGGGGTGTAGCCGGCCTCCTTGATGGCCTCGAGGATGAGGTCGAGGGCGGCGCGGTTGGACTCCAGGTTCGGGGCGAAGCCGCCCTCGTCGCCGAGGCCGGTGGACAGGCCCTTGGTCTTCAGCACCTTCTTGAGGGTGTGGTAGACCTCGGCGCCCCAGCGCAGGGCCTCGGAGAACGACTCCGCGCCGATGGGGGCGATCATGAACTCCTGGATGTCCACGTTGGAGTCGGCGTGCGAGCCGCCGTTCAGGATGTTCATCATCGGAACGGGCAGCAGGTGCGCGTTCGGGCCGCCCAGGTAGCGGAAGAGCGGGAGGTCGCTGGCCTCGGAGGCGGCGTGGGCGACGGCGAGGGAGACGCCGAGGATGGCGTTGGCGCCGAGGGAACCCTTGTTGTCGGTGGCGTCCAGGTCGAACATGGCCTGGTCGATCAGGCGCTGCTCGGTGGCGTCGTAGCCGACGAGCTCCGGGCCGATCTGCTCGATCACGGCGAGGACGGCCTTCTCGACACCCTTGCCGAGGTAGCGATTGGGGTCGCCGTCCCGCAGCTCGATGGCTTCGAAGGCACCGGTGGAGGCGCCGGACGGAACGGCGGCACGACCCGTGCTGCCGTCGTCGAGGCCGACCTCGACCTCGACGGTGGGGTTGCCTCGCGAGTCGAGGATTTCCCGGGCTACGACGACGTCGATGGACGGCACGAGCATCTCCTTCATGGGATGTGACGCTGGTTGTGCGGGGCCGCTTGGGCCTTGCGACTAGAGCCTAACCGCCCCCGGGCCGTCGGCAGCCGACCGACCGTCCCGTGGACAGACAGACCGTACCCATTGTTCCCACCCGGAACAAAGGGGGGTGGGCGGGAAAGTGAACAGAGGGGTGGGCGGGAAAGTGAACAGAAGGGGGAGCCCGGCCGCCCCGGACACAGAAAAACCCCGCCCCGGTGCGTACGGGGGAATGCGCACCGGGGCGGGGAGCCCGTGGGGACGGGGGACGGCCCTCACGAGGTCTTCACTCAGGAGGACACGGCTGTGGGCGGACCCGGGTTCAGCCGGGGAGCGGCCTTTTTTCGGCCCGGCCGAACCCGCGGTCCCGGTCCGGCCGCGGCGGACCCGAGGGCCCGGCCGCGGCGACCGTCCGGAACCGGCCGTCAGCTCAGGTGGAGCTGCTGGCCGGGGTAGATGAAGTCGGCGTCGTCGATGATGTCCTTGTTCAGCTCGAAGAGCTTCTCCCAGCCACCCTTGACGTTCTTCTTCGCGGCGATGCTGCTGAGGGTGTCACCGCTGACGACCTTGTACTCGCCGTCGCCCTTCTTGACCTTCTTGCCGGTCGGGGTCTCGACGGTGGCGCGCTCGGAGGACCGCGAGGCGCGGGTCTCCTGCGTGCCCTGCTGCGAGGAGGAAGAGGACGAGGAAGAGGAGGAGTTCGAGCCGGAGTTGCCGGAGGAGGCGGCGGCACCGTCGTACGAGGCGCCGGACAGGCCCTTGCCGCAGACCGGCCAGGCACCCTTGCCCTGGCTCGCGAGGACCTTCTCGGCGACGGCGATCTGCTGGGCCTTGCTGGCCTGGTCGGCGGTGGAGGCGTACTGCGTGCCGCCGTAACCGGCCCAGGTGGAGGCCGAGAACTGCAGACCGCCGTAGTAGCCGTTGCCGGTGTTGATGGACCAGTCGCCGCCGGACTCGCACTGGGCGACGGCGTCCCACTCGGACGCGGTGGCGGCGGAGGCGCTGCCGGCCGCGATGAGCGGGGCGGCCATCGCGGCGGCGCCGGTGACACCGGCGACGGCGATGGCGCGGGCGGCCTTGGACGGACGGCGGTGCTTGCCCTTGCTGGAAAACAGCATGGAGTGATCCCCTCACCGACGCCTACGAGGTGAGCTGTCGGGTTCGGGCCGGTTGAGTTGCCCGGCCGCACCCGCTCGCCTTCCGGCTCACGTGATGCGGCTTCACCCCGAGCCGGTCCCGGCGGTGTGACCCCGAAGGGCCTCAACCGCCGGACCCGGCGCAAACCTTGGGTCCCCCGCTCCTGCCTACGGCGCTTGACGCGACGACTGTTCCGAGCGGCCGTCGGCAGGATTCGGCGTGACGACCGCAAGGGCCCGCTGTGGCGAGCGGTCACGACCGTAAACACGTGATTCGCCGAATTTCAAAGACGATCAGGGGGTCTGTGATTCATCTCCCACCGAGATCAAAACGGGCATTAAGGGGCGAACCGTGACCCGAACTAGCGCTGCTTTTCGCCCGTTTCGGCACCGACTTCCAGGGTCTGACCGGGAAGGATGAGATCCGGGTCGGTTCCGACCGTGCCCTCGTTCTCGGCGTACAGCCCCCGCCACCCGCCGCTCAGCTCAAGGGAGTCGGCGATGGCCGTCAGATTGTCCCCGGGGCGGACGGTGTACGAGCCGTCGACGACCTCGCGGGACGCGTCGCCGCCGCGGGAGGCATGACGGCCGGTGGAGGCGTCGTCGCGGGAGTCGGCCACGTCGGTGTGGACGCCCTCCTCGGCGCTGGCGCCGCGGTGGCGACCGCTGCCGGTGCCGGCATCGTCAATGGTGGAAGGGGTGTCGCCCGGCGTGGAGTTGTCCGAGTCGCCGCTCTCGGCGTCGGCCTCGGCCGAGCTGCCGGAGTCCCGCGAGCCGCCGACGCGGTCGGAGTCCGAGGACCGGGAGGACTCGGAGGAGTCACCCGCACCCGCGTCGGTCTTGGTGGAGCCCTCGGAGGCACGGGAGGATGAATCCGACGAACCGGACGAATCCGATGATGCGGCAGAATCAGATGAGTCGCCGGACTTGGTGGAGTTGCCGGACAAACTGGATGAATCGGATGAATCACCCGAACTGAATGAATCTCCCGCCACCCCGGTGTCCACGTCGGCCGAGGCGGAGTCGCCGTCGAGGTTGTGGAGGAGTCCGCAGGTCGACCAGGCGCCCACACCCTGGTCGTCGAGGATTCTCTCGGCGACCGCGATTTGCTGCGAACGACTGGCCCGGTCGGGGCTGGTCGCGTAGTCGAGACCGCCGTGGTTCTCCCAGTCGGCCTGGGAGATCTGGAGGCCGCCGTAGCGCCCGTTCCCGGTGGCCGCGCTCCAGGAGCCGCCGCTCTCGCACTCCGCCACCTGGTCCCAGGTGGTTCCGCTGGCCGCACTGGCGCCCGTGGCGCCGAGGAGCGGGATGGCGATGGCGGAGCCGGTCACTCCGGCCGCGACGAGGAGTGCCGGAGCCTGACGGGGGCGACGGTGACGACCGTTCCCGGAGAGCATGCGGTTGCCTTTCACACGACAGCAGAGATCTGTGCGGGGGATGTGACGACCCTTCGCACTGACGTGTGAACGTATCCATAGACGATCAGTTGTCACAAGTTAATGCAGCGGAGATCACGTGAAGATCACGAACTTGAGGGTGTGTCACCTTCGGTCACTGTTCCTGATAGGGGTACGGGCCGTTCATCAGCCCTGACGCGGTGTGAACTCGACGGGAAGGGTGCGCAGTCCGCGCATGATGAGTCCGCCGCGCCAGCGCAGGTCGGCCGGGTCGGCGGCGAGCCGCAGGTCGGGGAGCCGGGTGAGGAGCGTCGCCAGCGCGGTCTGCCCCTCCAGGCGGGCGAGGGGCGCGCCCAGGCAGTAGTGGATGCCGTGGCCGTAGCCGAGGTGTTGGTTGTCGCGGCGGGACAGGTCGAGGGTGTCGGGGTCGGCGAAGCGGGCCGGGTCGCGGTCGGCCGCCGCGAGGACGACCAGCACCGGGTCGCCGGGGGCGATGTCCTGCCCGCCGACGGTGAGCGGCTGTGTGGCGAACCGCCAGGTGGCCAGCTCCACGGGGCCGTCGTAGCGGAGGAGTTCCTCGACGCCGGTCTCCAGCAGGGCGGTCTCACCCGCGGCGAGGGAGGTCTGGAGGCGGGAGCGCTGCTCGGGGTGGGTGAGGAGGGCGTAGGTGCCGTTGCCGATGAGGTTGACGGTGGTCTCGAAACCGGCGAACAGAAGGATGAAGGCCATGGCGGCGGCCTCGTTCTCGGTGAGGTGCTCACCGTGGTCCGAGGCGCGGATGAGGCCGGAGATGAGGTCCTCGCCGGGGCCGGGTTCGGCGGGCAGCGCCTCGCGCTTGCGGTGGATGAGGTCCGCGAGATAGCCGCGCATCTTCTTCACCGACCGCGCGACCCCGCCGCGCGGCCCGCCGCCGTGCCGGATCATCATGCCCGCCCAGTCCCGGAAGTCGTCCTGGTCCTCGCGGGGGACGCCGAGCAGGTCGCAGATCGCGTAGATGGGCAGCGGGAAGGCGAACTCGTGGATGAGGTCGGCCTCGCCCTTCTCCGCGAACCGGTCGATGAGGTCGTCCGTCAGCTCCTGGACCCTGGGGGCGAACTCGGCGACCCGGCGCGGCGTGAATGCCTTGGAGACGAGGCGGCGCAGCCGGGTGTGGTCCGGCGGGTCGATGTTCAGCAGATGCGTCATCAACTCGGCCTTGCGCTCACCGGGGATACCGGTCTTGCCCTTGGCGTGCGCGGGCTCGTCGTGGTGCGCCGGGTTCTTGGACAGACGCTGGTCGGCGAGTGCCTGCTTGGCGTCGGCGTACCGGGTGACCAGCCAGGCCTCCACACCGCTGGGCAGCTTCGTACGGTGCACGGGAGCGTGCTCACGGAGCCAGGCGTAGGCGGGATAGGGGTCGGTGGCGAACTCCCAGGTGAACAGGGCGGGGGCCGGGGCAGGGGCCGGGGCGGGGGCGGCCTGGTCGGGGGCCGGCTGCGGCCGGGAGTGCGGCTGCGGCTGGGGCTGGGAGTGGGGCGGGCCGGGCTGGTTGGTCACTCGTCGACGGTATCGGGCTGGTCGCCGGGGGGTACGGGCAGCAGGCCCAGGTCGCGCATGGCGTAGTAGTGGTCCGTGTCGGCGGCCTTGTGGAGCCACTGGTCGGCCTCTTCGGTGTCCCCGCGCTCGCGGAGGTACCGCGACAGCCAGTAGGCGGCGTCGCCGCTGCCGTGTGCGGCGTCCTGCTGGAGCAGGTCCCGCCCCTCGTCGGAGGAGCCGTTGCCCGTGTTGTGGAGGAAGGATCCGAGATGACGGGCCCCGGCCGGGTGGCCCGCTTCCTTGACCTCGCGGAACAGCCGCTCCACCTCCTCGTCGTGGCCGCCGACGCTGTGCAGGTACGCGGCGAGCGCGTGCACGGCGTGGGCGTCGCCGAGTGCGGCACCACGACGGAGCCAGGTCTCCGCGTCCTTGCTCCTGCGGTAGTACAGGGCCCGGCCCAGGCTTGTGGCCGCCTCTTCGTGACCCGCCCGGACCGCCTTGACGAACCAGCGCAACTCAACCTGTCCGGAGCCCAGCAGCAGATCGCCCAGCTCGTGCGCCGCCGCCCCGTCCCCCGCCTCGGCGGCCGTGCGCAGCCACAGCTCGGCACGCTCGCGGTGCAACCGTCCCGCCTCCCGCGCCGCCTCGACGCTTCCGGCCTGCGCGGCGATCTCCAGGTACCGGATCGCGGCCGCCTCGTCCCCGGCGTCCACCAGATGCGCCGCCCACTCCTCGGCCGCCTCGCGGTGCCCTGCCTCCGCGGCCCGGCGGATCAGGTCCGCGCGTTCGTCCCCGCCCACACGTTCGGCGAGGGCGACCATCAGGTCCGGTTCGCCCGCCTCGATCCGCGGGCGCAGCGCCGCGCGAGCCGCGTCCAGCACGGCCTCGCGGTCGATCCGCGCACCCCCCTCCGCCGCGTCCAGCAGCAGCCACCACACCCCGTCCGGCACCGGTTCCAGGTCCTCCGCGCGCAGGTCCTCCGCGCGCAGGGCCTCCGCCTCCGCGACGAGCGCCCCGTACGCCCGCCAGGTGCGGTGCTCCTCACCGGCCACGAGCAGGCCCGAGACCCCGAACTTGCGGCTGGTGGCCCAGGTGAGGGCGTCCTCGAACGACTCGCGTTCCTCCGTGCCGTACTGCTCCTGCACCTGTCTGAGCAGCTCCGTCGGTACGGCGCCCCTCACTCCGCACCGCGCCAGGTCGACGGCGGCCCGGACCAGGAGCTGTCCGCGCGGATGCTCCAGCCTCGTGCCCGGCCGCCGCCACTCGTCGTACATCATGTGGCCGATCGCGAAGTACGACGCGGCGCCCTCCTTGCCGCTCCACATGTACGCCGGGTACGCGCGTGGGTCGTCGACATCCTTGAGGCGGTCCAGCTCGGCCTCGCTCCACTCCTGCGGCACCTCGACCGCGCGGGCCTTGGCGAGGGCGAGGCCGACGCGGTCGCTCATCGTCCGGCGCTGGTAGTACTCCTCGGAGCGCATGGTGCCGAGCAGGACCACGCCGAGGCCGGCGAGCCGCCCCAACAGCCTCCGGTCCAGCCCGTCCTCGCCGAGGTGGTCGGTCAACTCGTCCAGCCAGATGACGTACTTGCCGGGCTCGCCCTTCAGCGCGGCGAGCACCTTCCGCAGGTCCTCCTCCGGGTCCGGGATGTACAGCCGGTACCCCTCCAGCGACCGCACCCCGTGCCACGCCGTGTACGACTTGCCCACGTACCGTTCGCCGAGGACCAGCACCAGTCCGCTGTGCGCGAGTTCGGCGCGCAGGGCCTCGTCGCAGTCGCGCGGCACGTACGGCGGCACCTCGGGCTGCCCCGGTATGCGCCGGGTCGGGCCCACACCGAACTCCAGCGGCTCCACCTCGCCGGCCGGCTGCCACGCGGCCGGGTCGAGCACGCTGCCGTGGCGGTCGTGCTCGACGCCGGTGGCGCGGTCCTCGGGGGTGCCGGCGGGGCGTTCGCCGGCCGAGGGCCCGGGCGAGAGGTGGCCGATGCGGCCGGCCTGGATGAAGATCCCGTTGCTGACGTTGCCGGTGAAGGCGTTCCCGATGTTGCCCCCGGCGGCGATGGACCTGCTGCCGCCGGCCTCCACCGACCGTTTGCCCCCGGTCTCGTCGTCCGACTCCCGACCCACTCAAGCCCCCACACGTCGCGACCACCCGTGAGGACAACGGTACTAAGCGTTCAGCCCTTCGGCCGCCCGCACGGCGTCACGATACGAGCGGGCGGCCGCCCGGAGCGCCGCCTCCGGGTCGACGCCCTCGGCCTCGGCCCGCACGGCCATCGCCAGCAGGTCGTATCCGATGCCGTCGCCCGCGGGGAGCGGGACGTCCAAACCGGCCGTACGGACGCGGGACGCGAGCTTCGAGGCGAGCGCCAGGCCGGGCTGGCCGAGGGGTATGCCGTCGGTCACCGACTCGCGCCTCTTCTCGACGGCCTTGGTGCGCAGCCAGTGCTCCTTGACCTCCTCGGGGGTGGTGGCGGTCGCGTCGCCGAAGACATGGGGGTGGCGGTGGATGAGCTTGGTGACGATGGTGGCGGCGACGTCGTCGATGGAGAACGGCGCCTCGGGGTCCTCCTCGGCGATCCGGGAGTGGAAGACGACCTGGAGGAGGACGTCGCCCAGTTCCTCGCGGAGTTCGTCCCGGTCGCCCTCCTCGATCGCCTCCACCAGTTCGTAGGCCTCCTCGATGCCGTACTTGGCGAGGCCCTTGTGGGTCTGGCGGGAGGACCAGGGGCATTCCTCGCGGATGCGGTCCATGACCTGGATCAGGTCGAGGAGGCGGGCGCCGGGGAGGTCGTAGGAGGCGGGTAGGAGCTCCAGTGACGGCATGCGCAGGCGGCCGGAGCCGGCGAGGCGGGCCAGGCCGTCGGTGAGGCGGGGTTCGCCCTCGGCGGTCGCCACGACGACCACGGTGCGGTCGCCGGCGCACGCGTCGACCAGGTCCTCGGCGGTCGGGGCGGCCTGCTCGACCGTGATGCCGGCCTCCCGCAGATAGGGCAGCTGCGGGTGGGCCTCGTCCGCGCACAGGACGCGGTCGGCGTCGCGCAGGGCCTGCCAGGCGGGCCAGGAGAGCAGACCGGGTGCGACACGGTGGCTGGTGGTGAGCAGGACGACCCTGCCGGGGCCGGGGGCGGGGGCCGCGGTGTCGGGGGCGTCGTCGTCGGGACGGTGTGCGTTCACCCCACGAACGTAACCCACGCCACCGACGCCCCCCGAAGTTATCCACAGGCAGGGGGGCGTCGGGCGCGGCGGCGGCCGGGGACGGCGTATCGCGGTGGGGCGGCGTATCGCGGTGGGGCGGCGGGCCGCGGTGCGCCGACGGCCGGTGGCCCCTTGTCGGGTGGGTCAGGTCGGCTGTTGCTGGGTGGCCTTCGTGACCTCGCGGACCCAGGGTGTCTTGCTGTCGGCCAGGCCGAGGCGGCCGTCCTGGGAGACGCCCCAGGAGCCGTAGCGCGGGTTGAGGTCGACGCCGAGTTTCCCGGACGCGTCGGCCATGGCCTTCCAGAAGACGGTGCCGCCCTCGGGGCTGTTCATGTCGGCGCCGAGCGCGGTGGCGAGCTTCTGGACCTCGACGTCGCTGCGGAGGCTCTCCTCCAGGTGCTCGGGAGCGACGTTGTACTGCTGGAGCCAGGCCGCCTCCAGCGCCTCGGAGCCGCCCGCCTCGTGCTCCAGGTCGGAACGGTACTTCTGGACCTCCTTGCGGGTGGCGGTCACGCCGGCGTCTTCCAGCGCCCGGTCGAGCACCTTCTCCAGGACCATGCCGTTCAGCGTGTTGCGGGTGAGGGTGCCGGTCTGGGCGACGAGGCGCTGGTACTGGGCGTCGTCCCCGCTGGCGGCGCGCTGGGCGGTGCGCACGTCGTTCACCCGGTTCTCCAGTTGCGCGACCGTGATCCGCTCGCTGCCCACGACGGCCGCGGCGCCGGGATGCGCGTCGCTCCCGCAGGCGGTCAGCAGGGGAGCCGCGGCGGCGATCGCGGCGGAGAGGACGAGCGCGGTGCGACGACGGCGGTGCAAGTTGGCCTCCCGAGGAGATTGTGCGGCGGTGCACAAGGTCTTGCGGTGATCGATGGTAGGCAGTGGCCCTGCTCTCGGCCAGCCATTCGACCAACGATTCACACCGACTTCCGGCACCGCCGCACCGCGAGGCCGCCCCCGCCGGCCCGCGCCCCGCGCCGCAGACCGTCTCACCGTCCGGTTATCCGACGATCGCCACCGGCGCGTCCCACGCGTCGCGGTCGACGGTGATCGAGTAGCCTCCGCGGCTCTCCTTGCTGTTGACCATGTACTGATGCGCCCGGTGGTGCCCGGTGTACAGCGTCGAGGCGTACGGCCAGTCGCTGGTCGTCGTGTTGACCTTGTCCCACTTGGCGTACCAGAGGTTGCCCGGCAGGTTCGTGCGGTCGGAGGCCGTGGCGACCGCCTTGGCGCTGGAGCTGCTGAAGCCGTAGAAGCCGGAGCGGTACTGCTTGGCGCCGAGCGCCTTGTGCCAGGCCCGGACATAGGTGAGGACGGCGTCGTTGCACGCCGTGTTCGTGATGTCGTACGCCTCCATGTCGAGGTAGAGGGCACTGCCGGGCTTCATGCCGAGGGCGGCGGCCTTGGCGACGGCGTCGGCTCCGTCGGCGGCGCCCTGGGAGGCGGCGGTCGACGCGGTGATCACCTCGGGGCTGGAGCCGCTCTGGCAGGGCGGCTGGGCGCCCACGTAGAGCGGGACGAGCTTCCAGCCGAGGGTGTTGACCGACTTCACCCAGGACGCGGTGAGGTTGGGCTGGGCGCAGCCGCGGTTCTTGCCGCCGATGTAGACGGCCGCCGCGCCGTAGAAGCCGGTGTTCCATGCCTTCATCGCGGACAGGGACGGTGCCGTGCAGGTGTCGAAGGCGCGGCCGGTGTAGACCTTCGCGGACGGCCAGGCGGTGGTCGTGGCGAGGGAGTTCTGCGCGGCGACGCCTGCCCCGACGAGCACGGCGGCCCCGGCCGCGGTCCAGGCGACGTATCGGCGCTTGTGGGACTGCCGGTGGCTCGGCTTCCCGGACCGTCTGCGGCTGGTCGTCCCGTCGGACATGGTTGGCCCCACCCCTTGATCGATGTGTGTGTGCACAGCTAAGCGGTGTCGGCTCCGCGTTCGGGAAACACCGTCTCTGCGATGCGGCAAACTTCGGCCAAGGCGGCGCAAAACATATGCCCGCCGTGGGTGTCAGCCGCGCACCTGCCCCAGCCACTGCAAGGTCCGCCGGACCTCCCCCGCCAGCGGATGGCCGGGGCCCCGCAGCCGCTCCACGTCCAGCAGGAGGCGGCCCAGGGTCTCGTGGGCGGCGCCCCGGTCGCCGAGGGCGAGGAGCAGGTGGCCTATGCGGCGGCGGACGTCGAGGGCCAGCTCGGGGTCGCCGCCCACGTACTGGTTCTCGAAGTACGGCAGCAGCGAGCGGTACTCGGAGAGGGCCGCCGCGGGTTCGCCGAGCTGTTCGAGGCACTGGGCGGAGTCGTAGCGGAAACGCAGGGACTGCGGGTCGGCCTGGCCCGCCTCGGCGGCGCGCTCGTCGGCGAGGCGGCGCAGCTCGGGCAGCGCGCGGCGGTACTGCCCGTCGTCCATGAGCGTGGCCGCGTACTGCTTGCGCAGGGTGCGCACGACAGGTGAGTGCTCGCCGTGCTGGGCGGCGGCGGCCGGCAGGATCGCGCCGAGGATGTCGACGGCCTGGGTGATGCGGCCCTCGCCGAGCAGCCGCTTGACCTCGTCGACGGCGCCCGCGACATCGGGCTTGTCGACGGAAGGGGCCTCCGCCGGGGCGGCGGAGGGCTGCGGCGCGGGGATCCGGGCACGGTCCGGCCAGGGGGCGTGCGGGCGCAGGAAGGGGCGGGTGGGGTCGAGCGGCGAGCCCGTGGGCATGCCGCGCGCCGGGAGCAGCGGCAGGAGCTGCTCGTAGGTCTCCTGTGCGGAGGACGTGCGGTGCTGCGGGTCCTTGGAGAGCAGCCGCAGCACCAGCGTCTCCAGCGCCTCGGGGACCTCGGGGCGGATACGGCGGACGGGGACGGGCGGCTCGTACAGATGGCGGTGGAGGACGCCGAGGGCCGTGGAGCCCGTGAACGGCACGTTCCCGCTGAGCAGTTCGTGCATCAGCACACCGAGGGCGTACAGGTCGGTGTACGGGCCGACCGCGCCGCCCATGGCCTGCTCGGGGGCCATGTAGGCGGGGCTGCCGATGGGCGAGCCGGTGTGGGTGAGACGGGTGGTGTCGGTGTCCATCACGGAGGCGACACCGAGGTCGAGGACGGTGACCGTGCCGTCCTGCTTGACCATCACGTTCCGCGGCTTGAGGTCGCGGTGGATGATCGGCACCGCGTGCACGGCGGACAGTACCGCGCACAGCTGGGCGGCGACCGCGACCGTCCACTGCCACGGGTAGGGGTCGTGCTCGGCGAGGTGGTCGGAGAGGTCCGCCCCGTCGACGTACTGCATGACGAGGAACAGCTCCTCGCCCTCGCTGCCCGCGTCGTGCACGGTGACCAGGCCGGGGTGGTCGACCTGGGCCGTGACCCGGCACTCGCGCACGAAGCGGCGGCGCAGCTCGTCGGCCTCCTGGCCGGCGACCTTGTCCGGGCGCAGCAGCTTGACCGCCACCCGCCGGTCGAGGCGCTGGTCGTACGCCGTCCACACCTGGCCCATGCCGCCCTGCCCGATGAGGGTGGACAGTTCGTAGCGGCCGGTGATCAGGCGTCCGGTCCCCTGGGTCACCGGTCTCCTTCGTTTCTGCGGAGATAGTCACTGAGCTCGTCGAGTTCGGCGCGCACCTGGTCGATGCGGGCCGGGCCGGGTCGCTGCGGATCCGGCGCGGGCCCCGGCTGGACGGGGGGACCCGGGATCGGCGTCGACTGCGACTGGACGGGCGGCTGCGGGGCCGGGGTGTAGGGCTGCGGCTGCGGGACCTGCACCGGCGGGTAGCTGTAACCCGTCTGCTGGGAGTAGACCGTGGTCTGGGCGTACGCCGAGGGCGGGGCCGGGCGGGGCGGGCTGAAGTGGCGTATGTCCGCGTACAGGTAGTACGCGACGGTGGCCACGAGTCCGCCGAACAGCATCGACATGCCGACGTCGCCGCGCCAGGTGGTGAACTCGTCCTCGCCCGGGTCGGTGCCGATGATGTAGAGCGTCGCGACGATGTGCACGACCGCCAGGGCGAACAGGAACCAGTCGCGCGGTTTGCGGGTGACGGAGGCCAGTCGCAACAGGCTGGCCCAGCCGAGGAGGCCGCAGCTCATGACGGTGACCACCACGAAGATCACACGCAGCGTGACCGGCGCCCCCTGCGAGGGGCCGGGGGGCTGTTGCGGCGCGTAGCCGTGGCCGTGCATGGCTGCTCCTGAAGGCCTGGTGGAAGTGGACCGCGATGTCGTTCCGAGCGTATAGGTCGACCACGACGGGCGGTCCAGGGTTGTGGACAACCGTTGCAGTCCTGGTCACGCCGCCCGGTGCGGAGTGGTTCCGTCCGGTGGA
Organism: Streptomyces sp. MA5143a; assembly: GCF_900290235.1. Taxonomy (GTDB): domain Bacteria; phylum Actinomycetota; class Actinomycetes; order Streptomycetales; family Streptomycetaceae; genus Streptomyces. The sequence continues at coordinate 156,555 of NZ_OLMK01000050.1, read as the reverse complement.
ACCGTGTCGTTCGTCCCGGCGGATCCACACGCTCGTTCGGCGGACCCACCTGATCGTAAGGGCAGTTCGTCGTTTTCAGTCCGGGGAGACCGTTCCGTCCGTCAGTCCGTCGTACATACCGCGCACGAGCCGGGTGCCCAGGCGGCCCGCCTCGCGGAGCGCGTCCTCGAAGGCGGCGAGGGCCCGGAACCGCTCGCCGTAGCGGCGCTGCTGCTCCAGGGGCAGCCGGGGCAGTTGGAGGCGGCGTACGTCGAGGCGGCTGGCGGTGGAGGCGTAACTGCTGGCCTGGCGGCTGTTGGCGGTGCCGCGCAGGAAACCGGCGACGAACCACGCGTCGAGCGCCGCCGGGTCGGGGCGCAGGAGCGTGAGGTTGCGGCCGAGGGCGGCTCCGGCGGTGTCCTCGTCGACGACGCGGGCGATCCCGCCGCCGCCGAGGACGGGGACGACGATGTCGCCGCGCTCCACCAGCACCGGCTCCTCCCCGGTCTCGGTGAGGGTCCCCGACGGTGCCGTGCCCGCGAGGACGTCATGGTCGGTGAGCACCCGCGCGTGGGGGCCGTTCCCGCCGGTGCGCAGCAACAGGGCCCCACCGCGCGCGAGTTCCCCCACGGTGGTGAGCGGCCAGCGCGGGGGCTGCGTCTCGTCGGCGAGCGGGGGCGTGAGATCGGCGGTCAGCCGCAGGGTCTCGCCGAGGCGTTCGCGTACGGTGCCGAGTTCCGCGGCTCCGCCGCCCGCGGCCGGTGGTGGCAGATGCCGGGCGGGGGCCAGGTCCACGTCGTCGTCGAGCAGTTCGATGACCGGCATCGAACGGCTCAGCCCAGGGCGTGCCACGGCCTCGCCGGTGCGGTCGAACGGCTTCCACGCCTCCTGCACGGCGGCTGTCACCGCCGCCCAGTCGACGCCTCCCCGCCCCTCGGCGCCGAGCCGCCCGGTGTCCACGAGCAGCAGCTCCGGCGGCGCCGGCGTCCTGCCCGGCCGACGCAGCACCCACAGGTGCAGTGGGATGTTGTACGGGGGTGCCGCGCCGACGGGCAGGGCGATCACGGCGCGCAGGGCGCCCCGGCGCAGCAGGTCGGCGCGGATACGGCGCCCGGAGCGGCGGCTCGCGACGGCCGGCGGCATCAGCAGGACGGCAGTGCCGCCGTCCTCCAGCCGGGCCAGCGCGTGCTGCACCCAGGCGAGTTCGGATTCGGTGCGGGCCGGGAAGCCGTACTCCCAGCGCGGGTCGTAGGCGAGTTCGTCGTGGCCCCAGTTGCGCTCGTTGAACGGCGGGTGGCAGAGCACCGCCTCGGCCCTGAGGTGTGGGTGGGCGTCCGCGCGGAGGCTGTCCCCGGCGGCGGTGCGGATGGCGCTCTTGGTACGCAGGGCGAGGCGTAGCGCGGTGAGGGCGGCCAGTTCCGGGGCGCTGTCCTGGCCGTGGAGCTCCTGGCCGGGGCGGGGGGCGACGGCGCGCAGGAGTGCGCCGGTGCCGCAGGCAGGGTCGAACACGGTGCGGGCGGGCCCGGCGAGTTCGGCCATCAGCTCGGCCAGCCCGCCCGGAGTGAGCGTGTACTGGCGGGGGTTGGCGTCGAGATGGCGGGCCAGCAGGAACTCGAAGGTCTGCCGTGCGCCCAGGTCCGCCGCGAGTTCGGTGGCGCCCCGCAGCAGCGGAACGGAGGGCCGCAGCTCGGCGGCCGTGGGTGCGTGCACGGCGGGCTCGCCGTCCGGACCGAAACGCGGGCCGAGAAGCCGTGCGAGCTGGTCGGCCAGACCGTCGGCCAACTGTTCGTCGTCGTCCGTGGCGCTCGACTCCAGCCAGGCCAGGGGCCGGTCGTGGAGGTACAGCAGGGCGCAGCCGGCGTGCACCAGGGCGGCGACGGGGCCGTCCGGGTGGCCGGTGACCTGCTGCCAGACCCGCTCCTTGAGCGGGACCTCGGCGAGCTTGCCCTGCTTGCGCAGCCACTCCTCGACGTCGGTCAGCGCGAAGGACGGGCTGGTCTCCGTACCGCCGACCGGCCTGGGGAAGTCGGCGTGGCGGCGGCGCCAGTTGCTGACGGCGGCGCGGCCGACGCCGGCGAGCCGCGCGATCTCCGCGGCGGTGACCTCTGTCCCGTTGTCCTGCACGCGCCCGGCTCCCCTCGTACCTGGTGTGTGGCGTTGAGCATACCGACGCACGCAAGATCTACCGCTTCACGCCGTGTACGCACTCGTTATCGTGAACCGTGTTGACTCGGTTCACAAGCTCTGCTGTGATTAACCCATCGAACGACGAGCCGCCCGCCTCGGGTGGTCACACCTCGTCGTGCGGTCATCCACCAGGAGAGGAGGCACGACCATGGGTATGAAGGCGCAGCTCACACTGCATGCGGCGGTCGGGCTCCTCGTTATCGGGGTGGTCTCGGCGAACGCCGGGAGCGGTGACGGCGCCTCCTACGGCACCGGCTCCGCCGACCGCTTCAAGCGATTTGTGAACACTCACGGCACCTCCGCCGAGAGAGTCGCCGTCTCGCATGTCACCGACGTGCACAGACCCGCGCCACCGGCGGGCGGAACCGACTCAGCCGATGTCCTCACGGACCTCACCGGCGGCCCACCGGGCGGCGGTACCCGCCCCGCCCGGCTGATCGCCGCCGCCTTCGCCGACTGGAAGCACGACGAGCGGGGTCACGTCACGGTTTACGACTCGGCGGGCGAGCAACTCGCCACCCGCGCCTACTGACAGACACCTCCGCCCATCGGGCGGGTGTCACCACCCGCCGATCCGAGATCACCGCTCACCCGCTCACGTCCGCCGCCGTACGCACACCCGTGCCCGCGTGCGGCGGCGGCACCGCTCACTCATCACAACCCAGGGGGATTTCCCATGCGTCGCACCGCTCTCGCCGCTCTCTGCATCGCCGCCGCGGCCACCTTCTCGCTCACCGGCTGTCTGCCCGGCGAGGACAAGTCGAACGAGCCGTTCTCCGGTCTGAGCGGCGGCGAGATCGCCGACAAGGCCGTGAAGGCCACCTCCGACGCCGACTCGCTCCGGATGAAGGGCGAGATCCAGGACGACAGCGCCGGCGGCACGATCAACCTCGACATGGCCCTCAACAAGAAGGGCGACTGCGCCGGCACGATCGGCATGAAGGACGGCAAGGCCGACCTGATCAAGACCGGCGACACGATCTACATGAAGTACGACGAGGCGTTCCTGCGTGCCCAGGGCGGCGGTTCCTCCAAGGAGGAGACCGACATGATCGTGGACATGCTGGCCGGCAAGTGGACCAAGACGTCCGCGACCACCGAGGACTCCAAGGAGATGGCCAGCTTCTGCGACCTGGACACCGTGCTCGCCGACTTCGAGGACACCAACTCCGACGCCGAGCGCGGCAAGACCACCACGGTCGACGGCACCCCCGCGATCCTCCTCCACGAGAAGGACGGCAAGGACCGGTACACCCTGTCCGTCGCCACCAAGGGCAAGCCCTACCTCCTGCGGGTCGTGAGCAAGTCCGCCAAGGAGCCGGGCGACATGAGCTTCACCGACTACGACAAGCCGGTCCCGGCCGACGCCCCCAAGGGCAAGGTCATCGACCTGGACAAGGACTTGAGCTGACCTGACGCCCGCGGGGCTCGCATCGGGCACGACCCGCACGAGCCCCGCGGGGCGCACGGTCGAGCGATCCCTCAGGGCCTCAGTCCGCGTGGAAGCGGGCCGGGGCCTTGGTCGGGTTGCCGCCGCTGGGGAGCTTCTGGTCGGGGCAGTCGCTCAGCACCCGCTTCATCGCGGACTGTTCGGCCGAGGTGACCCACAGCTCGTACTTCTTCTTCACGGCGACCTGGGCCGCCACGTATGTGCACCGGTAGGCCTTGTTGGGCGGGAGCCAGGTGGCCGCGTCGCCGTCGCCCTTGCCCCGGTTGGTGCCGGCGTCGACCGCGAGGAGGTTGAGCGGGTCGTTGGCCAGGGCTATGCGCTTGCTGTCGTCCCACTTCTGGGCGCCCTTCTGCCAGGCGTCGGACAGGGCCACGATGTGGTCTATGTCGATCTGGCTGCGGCCCCGTACGAACGACACGTCCTCGCCGGTGTACGGGTCCGGGTCGAGCACACCGGAGGCCACCCGGCAGTCCCCGTCCCGGAACTTCACGTCCTCCAGGTCGCGTTGGAGTATGTCGTCCCGGGTGTCGCAGTCATTGGAGTCGGTGTCGGCCCAGGGGCTGCCGAACTCCTCCCGGTCGTAACCGGTCTTCGGCGCACGGCCCTTGACGGTCAGGGACTCCGCCGCGGCCAGGGCGGGGCCTCCCCCGCCCGGGTTGTCCGCCGGCCCCGCGGAACCCTTCGTGCCCGGTTCACAGCCGCTGACGGCGGCGACCAGTACCAGGGCGGCGACGGCCACCCCACCCCTCTGACGCACCACGCGACCCTCCTCACTGCCTTGCTGGTTGCTTCGGTTCGATTGCCCTGCCTGTGTTCCCTGCCCACTCCGGCCGACACCGTAGTCCCTGGGGGTAAGGGGCGGATCGGCAGGCGCCGGCTCCGGGCTCACACCTTGCCTATGCCCAGCGTCGTCTCCGACGGCAGCAGACCCGAGCCGATCGCGGTGACCCAGAATTCGCCCAGCAGGTCGGCGAGTCGGGCAGTGTCCGCCGGGCCGAGGAACCGCCAGGGCTCGGCGGCCAGTCGGTCGGTGTGCCGCTCCACCTCCCGGCGCAGGCTCCGGCCGGCTTCCGTCGCCGTACCGTCGGCGTCGACCAGTCCGCGTGCGGCCAGGCGGTCGCGGGCGGCCGACCAATCGGCCGGGGTCCAGCCTCGGCTCTCGAAGCGTGCCACCGATGCCGCGCCTATCGCCGCGAAGGAGACGAGGGATTCGGTGGGGTCGAGGTCCGCGATCAGCAAGGCCGCCAGGTGACCGTCCCCTCGGTGTTCGCGCAGGATCGTCGCCGCCCGCCAGAGCTGGAGGTGCGCGGGCTCGGGCCAGGGCAGTTCGGCGTTGGCGGCGGCCAGCGGGCGGCCCGCGGTGCTCACGGACTCGGCGGCACGGCGGGCCAGAGCGGCGGCCTCCGCGAGTTCGGGACTGTGCGCGCGCTCCCCGAACAACCCGCGGTACAACCGGTCGACCGCCCGGTCCCGGGCCGCGAGCACGGCCTCCGGGCTCGCGGTCCGCCAGGCCGGCTCGATGTGTTCGGCGACCATGCGCGGGCTGAAGCTGTAGAAGGCGGAGGCCACCCGCTCGCTCCCGGCCGCGCCCAACGGGGCCGCCCGGTAGGCGAAGTAGCTCGGCCAGCGCTCCGTCACGTCATATCCCAGCGCGGCGGCCTCCTCGAAGACCTCCGGCGCGTAGTAGAAGACGGCATGCAGCGGCTCCAGCAGGTGCCACATCCGGCGGACCTCGCCCGGCGCGACGCCGTCGCCCTCACCCCGGCCCACTTCCGCACCCACACCGCTCATGCTGACGCTGACGTTCTCGGACATGGCACATCCCCCTCGCCGCTCCCCCGGCCACGACGACCGAGCCGGAACTTGTCACTGACAAGATTGCCCGACCGGCCGCGAACTTGTCAACGACAAGATTGGGCTACGCTGGCCCCATGCCCCGTAGCAGCTCCCCGAACGGCGCCGACCGACTCGACAAGCCCGACCGTCCTGACAGTCCGGGCGGTCCTGACGGTCCAGGCCGTCCTGACGGTCCAGGCCGTCCTGACGGTCCAGGCCGTCCTGACAGTCCGGGCCGTCCCGACCGCCCCTACCACCACGGCGATCTACGACGCGCGATCCTCCGCGCCGCGCTCGACGTCATCGCCGCCGACGGGCCCTCCGCGCTCAGCCTGCGGGACCTGGCCCGCCGCGCGGGCGTCTCGCACGCGGCGCCGGCGCACCACTTCAAGGACCGCACGGGGCTGCTCACGGCGATCGCGGCGGAGGGCCACGCGCTCCTGGCCACCACGCTCACCGGGGCCGACGACCTGCGGGACGCGGGCGTCCGCTACGTCCGCTTCGCCCGTGAGCACCCGGCTCATTTCCAGGTGATGTTCCGCCCGGAGCTGCTCCGCGAGGACGACCTCGAACTGACCACCGCCCGCGCCCTGTCGAGCGAGCGGCTGCGCGTCGCGGTCAGCACCGCCCGCCCCGCGTTCGGCGGTGCGGACCCCCGGCTGGCCGGCATCGCCGCCTGGTCCCTCTCCCACGGCTTCGCGACGCTGCTCCTCAGCCACAACCTCGACGCGGTGGTCGGCGACCGGGACCCGGAGGACGTCTTCCGCACGGCGACGGAGCTGCTGTTCCCGTCCACAGGACGGTGACCACCACCGTCATCGAGAGACAGAGACAGCGGGGAACAGCGGGGCGGAACGCGGCGCCGGCCCCCGGCGCACCCCGCCCGCCCCACACCACGACACCGACACCGACACCGACACCGACACCGACACCGACACCGACACCGACACCGACACCGACACCGACACCGACACCGAGAACTTACGACCCCAGAATCGAGGCCAGGAACTCCCCCGTCCACCCCAGCAACTCCCGCCCGAGCAGCGGCTTGCCGCCGACCTTCGCCGTCTTCGGGCGGGGGACCAGCACCTGGTGGACGGCCGGCTTGATCACCGTGCCGGGGTAGAGCCGCTTCAGGCGCAGCTCCTGCGACTCCCGCAACTCCACCGGCGCGAAGCGGATGTTGTTGCCCTGGAGCACGATCTCGCCGACGCCGCAGGCCCGCGCGAGCATCCGCAGCCCGGCCACCAGCAGCAGGTTCTCCACCGGCTCGGGCAGCTTGCCGTAGCGGTCGACGAGTTCCTCGCGCACCGCGGCGATGTCCGCCTCGGTGTTGACGGAGGCGATCGCCCGGTACGCCTGGAGGCGGAGCCGCTCGCCGGGCGCGTAGTCGTGCGGCACGTGCGCGTCGACCGGCAGCTCGATCTTGACCTCGAGCGGCGGCTCCTCCTCGATCTCCCCGGTCTCCAGCTGACGCCGGTAGTCCGCGACCGCCTCGCCGACCATGCGGACGTACAGGTCGAAGCCGACGCCCGCGATGTGGCCGGACTGCTCGCCGCCGAGGAGGTTGCCCGCGCCGCGGATCTCCAGGTCCTTCATCGCCACGTACATGCCCGCGCCCATCTCGGTGTGCTGGGCGATCGTGGCGAGGCGCTCGTGTGCCGTCTCCGTCAGCGGCTTCTCCGGCGGGTAGAGGAAGTACGCGTAGCCCCGCTCACGACCTCGGCCGACGCGGCCGCGCAGCTGGTGGAGCTGGGACAGGCCGAAGGTGTCGCCGCGCTCCACGATCAGGGTGTTCGCGTTGGAGATGTCGATGCCGGACTCCACGATCGTCGTGGAGACGAGCACGTCGAACTTCTTCTCCCAGAAGTCGACGACCACCTGTTCCAGGGCCTGTTCCGACATCTGGCCGTGGGCGGTCGCGATGCGCGCCTCGGGGACGATGTCGCGCAGCCGGGCGGCAGCGCGGTCGATCGACTCGACCCGGTTGTGGATGTAGAAGACCTGGCCCTCACGCAGGAGTTCACGGCGGATGGCCGCGCCGATCTGCTTCTCCTCGTACGGGCCGACGAAGGTCAGGACCGGGTGGCGTTCCTCCGGGGGCGTGGTGATCGTCGACATCTCCCGGATGCCGGTGACCGCCATCTCCAGGGTTCGCGGGATCGGCGTCGCGGACATCGTGAGGACGTCGACGTTGGCGCGGAGCTTCTTCAGCTGCTCCTTGTGCTCGACGCCGAAGCGCTGCTCCTCGTCGACGATGACGAGGCCGAGGTCCTTGAACTTGGTCTCCGAGGAGAACAGGCGGTGGGTGCCGATGACGATGTCGACCGAGCCCTCGCGCAGGCCCTCCAGGGTGGCCTTGGCCTCGGTGTCCGTCTGGAAGCGGGACAGGGCCCGGACGCTGACCGGGAACTGCGAGTACCGCTCGCTGAACGTGCCGAAGTGCTGCTGCACCAGGAGCGTCGTGGGGACGAGCACCGCCACCTGCTTGCCGTCCTGGACCGCCTTGAACGCGGCGCGGACCGCGATCTCCGTCTTGCCGTAGCCCACGTCGCCGCAGATCAGGCGGTCCATCGGGACCGTCTTCTCCATGTCCTCCTTGACCTCGGCGATCGTGGTCAGCTGGTCGGGCGTCTCCGCGTACGGGAAGGCGTCCTCCAGCTCCCGCTGCCAGGGGGTGTCCGCGCCGAAGGAATGGCCGGGGGCGGCCATGCGGGCGCTGTACAGCTTGATCAGGTCGGCGGCGATCTCCTTGACCGCCTTCTTCGCGCGCGCCTTGGTCTTCGTCCAGTCGGCGCCGCCCAGACGGTGCAGCGTGGGTGCCTCACCGCCGACGTACTTGGTGATCTGTTCCAGCTGGTCGGTGGGGATGTAGAGGCGGTCGCCGGGCTGGCCGCGCTTCGCGGGGGCGTACTCGACGACCAGGTACTCGCGGGTCGCGCCCTGCACGGTCCGCTGGACCATCTCGATGTAGCGGCCGACGCCGTGCTGCTCGTGGACGATGTAGTCGCCCGATTCGAGGGTGAGCGGGTCGATGGTCTTGCGGCGGCGGGCCGGCATGCGGGCGCCGTCCTTGCCGGCCGCCTTCTGCCCGGACAGGTCGGTCTCGGTGAGGACGGCGAGCTTCAGGGACGGGGCGATGAAGCCGTAGTCGATCGAGCCGCACGCCACGTGCACCACCGACGGGGCGATCTTCCCGAGGTCGGCCTCCAGACGGGCGGCGATGCCCTCGCCGCCGAGGACCTCGACGGTGCGGGAGGCGGGGCCGTGGCCCTCGGTCACGAAGACCGTGCGCCAGCCGTCGGCGAGCCAGCCCTTGGTGTCGGCGAGGGCCTTGGCGGTGTCGCCGCGGTAGGTCTCGGGTGCCTGCATGCCGAGCTTGAGGGTGTCGGAGTCCAGCTCCTCGTCGGCGGCGAACGGCGACACCGACCACCACATCATGTCCAGCTCACGGGCACGGTCTCGGACGTCCGCGATGGACCACAGGGAGGCCGCGCCGACGTCGATCGGGGCCTCACCGCCGCCGGCCGTGGCCGCCCACGACGCCTGGAGGAACTCCTGCGAGGTGGCCACCAGGTCCGCGGCGCGCGTGCGCACGCGCTCCGGGTCGCAGACGACCGCCATCGCGCCCTTCGGGAGGACGTCGATCAGCAGCTCCATGTCGTCGACGAGGACCGGGGCGAGGGACTCCATGCCTTCGACGGCGATTCCCTCGGCGATCTTGCCGAGGAGTTCACCGAGCTCGGGATGGCGTTCGGCGAGGGCTTGGGCGCGCCCCCGCACGTCGTCCGTGAGGAGGAGTTCACGGCAGGGCGGGGCCCACAGTCCGTGCTCGGCGACTTCCAGGGAGCGCTGGTCGGCGACCTTGAAGTACCGGATCTCCTCGATGTCGTCGCCCCAGAACTCCACCCGGAGGGGGTGCTCCTCGGTCGGCGGGAAGACATCGAGGATGCCGCCGCGCACGGCGAACTCGCCGCGCTTCTCGACCAGCTCCACGCGGGAGTACGCGGCGGCCGCGAGCGCCTCGACCGTGCGGTTCAGGTCGGCGCTCTCGCCGCTGCGCAGGGAGACGGGCTCCAGGTCGCCGAGGCCCTTGACCTGGGGCTGGAGGACGGAACGCACGGGGGCGACGACGACCTGGACCGGGCCGGTCTCCGGGTCGTCGGGGCGCGGATGGGTCAGCCGGCGCAGGACGGCGAGGCGACGGCCGACGGTGTCGCTGCGGGGGCTGAGGCGCTCGTGGGGCAGGGTCTCCCAGGCCGGGTACTCGACGACGCCCTCCGGGGGGAGCAGCGAGCGCAGGGCGGCCGCGAGGTCCTCGGCCTCGCGGCCGGTCGCCGTCACGGCGAGTACGGGGCGGCCGGCGTCCCTCGCGAGGGCCGCGACGGCGAAGGGGCGGGCCGCCGGGGGGCCGACCAGGTCGACGTGGGTGCGGTGGCCGTCGGCCGCGGCCCTGATCGCTTCCGCGAGGGGCGCGTCCTTGACTACGGCGTCGAGCAGACCGTGGAGGCTCATGAAGGGCGTTTCCCGTCCGGGGGTCAGGCTGCGGCTGGGGTACAGCGGGGGCAACACGAGCGCCCGACCTCAGGGGAGGGGCCGGGGGTGTCCAGGGTACGACGGGTGGTGGGGGTGGTGCGGAGCCTGTGGACAACCGTGGGGCCTTGTCGGGGGGCTCGCCTTCGCCGCCCTCAGCCGTCCCGTCCCCAGGGGCTCGGTCCCTTCGGCCCCGCGGGGGCCGCCCCCGGACCCCGCCGAGGAAGCAGGGGGCCTGTGGTGCTCGCTCGGCTGCGGACCGTCGTGGTCACTCGCGCAGTTCCCCGCACCCCTCAGGGCGCCTCGGTCGGCTCTTGGCTCACCGCCTCGCGGTCGTTCGCGCAGTTCCGCCGCGCGCCGCAGCCCCCGGCGGTGGCTGCGCCCGTACGCGTTCCATCTGCCCGCCGGGGTGGCCTCGGCGGCGCTGGCGCTGGGGCCTCGCCGCGGACTACATCGTCTTCTACAACTCCTCGCGGTGGATCAAGGACGTTCCCCGGTACGCCCGTCAGCTGCGTCCCCGTGACCACTACGAACTCGACGGCCTCGTCCAGGGATACGTCCTGCTGCGCCGCGTCTGATCGCCTGCCTCTGCCCTCCGCACTGCACCAAGGGACAATTGGCACCCCTCCGTGGGCATGGCACCGTGACGATCGCTTTCCGAGCAGCAGTCGACCAGAAACGGGGAAAACCATGACCACGTTACGAAGAGTAATTCCCGGCGCCACTCTTTCGGCAGTTCTTCTGCTGACCGGCGCCGCACCCGCCCTCGCCGGTCCCGCCACGGCGGACGGCGGGGCGTCCACTCAGGCGGTCGCCGGGGTCACCAAGGCGCAGAAGCTCTCGAAACTGGGCACCCTGACGGGGAACTCGTCCGGCTCCCAGACCAACTGGTTCACGGCGCTCGGGCAGTACCGGCAGCACAAGCCGGCGATCACGAAGTACAAGTTCAACTGGAGCACCAACTACTGCAATTCGTCACCGGACAAGATCTGGGGCGGATACGACTTCTCGTTCGCCTGCTACCGGCACGACTTCGGATACCGCAACTACAAGACGATCGCGGGCAAGGCCACATTCAAGCGGTCCCACAAACTCCGGATCGACCAGGCAATGCTGGGCGACATGAACCGGGTCTGCGGACAGAGGTTCTGGGCCGACCCGCTGACCCCGCCCGTACGCAAGAAGGCCAAGGCGGCGTGCCTGAAGACGGCGAAGAAGTACTACCAGGCCGTCCGCGCCGCCGGCTGACGGCCGCAGGACCGGGCATCACGAAAACGGCGGGGCGTGGGGATCATTCCCCACGCCCCGCCGTCCCCGTGGCCTCACAGCCCCTCGGGCGGGACCCCCGTACCGGTCCGAGGGGCCGGTCCGCCTAGCCCGTCCCCCGCCCCTTCCCCGCCGGCATCAGTCCGTCGCGATAGCGTTGAGGACGTTCATCCGTCCCGCCCTGAACGCCGGGACGAGGGCGGCGAACAGGCCCACGAACGCCGAGCCGATGAAGACTCCGATGATGGTCGGCCACGGGATGTCCAGGACCTCCAGGCCCTCCAGGGCGAGGAGCCGCTGGGCGGTCGCGCCCCAGCCCATCCCCAGGCCCAGGCCCAGCAGCGCGCCGAACAGGGCGATCACCACGGACTCCAGGCGGATCATGCGGCGCAGCTGGCGGCGGGAGAGGCCGATGGCCCGCATGAGGCCGATCTCCCTGGTGCGTTCGACCACCGACAGGGCGAGGGTGTTCACGACACCGAGGATCGCGACGACGATCGCCAGGGCCAACAGGCCGTACACCATGTTGAGCAGCTGACCGACCTGGTCCTGAAGGGCCTGCTTGTAGTCGGTCTGGTCCATGACCTTGACCGTGGGGTCCTTGGCGACGGCCGTCTTCAGCGCGGCGTACGCCTGGTCCTTGCTGCCCTCGTCCGCCTTGGCCAGCAGGGCCGTGTCCAGCGGCACCCGCTCGGCCGGCACATAGCGCTCGACGGTCGTGAGGTTGGTGTACATCGCGCCCTGGTCGAGGCCCGTGTCGTCGGAGGTGATGGCCGCGAGCCGCAGCTTCGCGGTGCGACCCCCCTCGAAGGCCACGGTGAGGGTGTCGCCGACCTTCACGCCCGCCTTCTCGGCGAACTCGGAGCCGACGGACATCGCGTCGGCGCCGTACGCGGCCGCGAGGTCACCGGAGACGGTCTCGCGGCGCAGATCGTCGGCGTAGGTGGCCTCGGCGGCGAGCAGCTGACCCGACTCGGAGGTGCCGTCGGGCGCGGTCACCTTGGCGGGTGTCTCCTTCATCCGGGTGACGTGGCCGAGGCCCTCGACCCCTTCGACCGCCTTGACGATGGCGGGGTTGAGGGGCTTGCCGCCGTTGCCCGCGGTGATGATGAAGTCGGCGCCGACCGACTTGTCCAGCTCGGCGGTCGCGGAGGTCACCATGGAGGAGCCGACCACGGAGAGGCAGGCGACCAGGGCCAGCCCGATCATGAGGGCGGCGCCGGTGGCGCCGGTGCGGCGGGGGTTGCGCAGCGCGTTGCGCTCGGCCATCCGGCCGACGGGGCCGAAGGCCCGCAGCAGCACGGCGCTGAGCACCCGCACGACACCGCCCGCGAGGAGCGGGCCGATCACGACGAAGCCGATGAGGCTGAGGACGATGCCCACGCCGAGGATCAGCGAGCCCTGCTTCGCCTGGTCGGCGGTGGCCGCCAGGTAGAGCGCGAAGGCACCGGCGCCGGTGAGCACCAGACCGACCAGGCCCCGTACGAGTCCGGCCTTGCCGTCCGCCGGGGTGCCGGCGTCGCGCAGCGCGGCCATCGGGGAGACCTTGCCCGCGCGGCGGGCGGGCAGATAGGACGCGAGGACGGTGACCACGATGCCCAGCAGCATGCCGATGGCGGGGGTGGTCCAGTTCACCGTCAGGTCACGGGTGGACAGTTCCATGCCGACGGCCGACATGAGCTTCATCAGTCCGACCGCGAGGCCGACGCCCGCGCCGACACCGATCAGCGAGCCGAGGACGCCGAGCAGCGTCGCCTCGACGAGCACCGACCGGTTGACCTGGCCGCGGGAGGAGCCGACGGCCCGCATCAGACCGATCTCGCGGGTGCGCTGGGCGACCAGCATCGAGAACGTGTTGATGATCAGGAAGACCCCGACGAGGAACGCGATCCCGGCGAAGCCGAGCATCCCGTACTTGATGACGTTCATGAACTCGTCGACGTCGCTGCGGTTGGCGTCCGCGGTCTCCTGCTGCGTACGGACCTTGTACGCCGTCTCCTGGGCGCCCTTCGCGCCCTGCTCGGTCTCTGCCTCGAGCGTCGCCAGGGCCGAGCTGACGTTCCGCTTCAGCCGGGTGTCGCTGACGCCCGCCTCGGCGGTGACGTTGACCTGGGTGAACCGGCCGGTGGCGCCGAGGAGTCCGCGCTGGGCGGTGGCGGTGTCGAAGAAGACGACGGCGGCACCGGGGTTGGTCACCTTGAACGAGGCGATGCCGACGATCCGGGCGGTGAGGTCGCCGCTGACGGTGATGGTGCGCAGCTCGTCACCGAGCTCCAGGCCGTGCTTGTCGGCGGTGTCGGCGTCGACCATCACCTGGGTCGGGCCGCGCGGGGCGTGCCCGGAGGTGATCTCCATGGAACGCAGGTCGTTCTTCGTCCAGTTGCCCGCGATGGTGGGGGCGCCGGTGGAGGACCCCATGTTCTTGTTGTCGCGGTCGACGACCGTCACGTCCATCGAGGAGACGGCGCCCTCGGCCGACTTGGCGCCCTCGACCGCGGCCACCTCCTTGACCAGCGAGGCGGGCAGGGAGTCGGGGCGGCCGGTCCGGGACACCTCGTCGGGCTCGCCGCCGGCCACCGAGACCGTGACGTCGGAGGAGGTGGCCGCGAAGAGCTTGTCGAAGGTGGTGCCCATGGTGTCGGTGAAGACGAGGGTGCCCGTCACGAACGCCACCGACAGCATGACCGCGATGGCCGACAGCGCCATCCGTCCCTTGTGCGCGAAGAAGTTGCGCATCGATGTCCTCATCACGCTCATGACGTGCGCCCCCGGGCGTCGAAGTCCTTCATGCGGTCCAGGACCTGGTCGGCCGTCGGCTGGTACATCTCGTCGACGATGCGCCCGTCCGCCAGGTACAGCACACGGTCGGCGTAGGAGGCGGCCACCGGGTCGTGGGTGACCATCACGATGGTCTGGCCCAGTTCGTCGACGGAGCGCCGCAGGAAGCCCAGCACCTCGGCGCCGGCCCGCGAGTCGAGGTTGCCGGTCGGCTCGTCCCCGAAGATGATCTCGGGGCGCGCGGCCAGGGCCCGGGCCACGGCCACGCGCTGCTGCTGACCGCCGGAGAGCTGCGTCGGCCGGTGCTTCAGCCGCTGGGCGAGCCCGACGGTCTCCACGACCCGGCCGAGCCACTCCTTGTCGGGCTTGCGCCCGGCGATGTCCATGGGGAGCGTGATGTTCTCGATCGCGTTCAGCGTGGGCAGCAGGTTGAACGCCTGGAAGATGAACCCGATCCGGTCCCGGCGCAACTGCGTGAGCTTCTTGTCCTTCAGGCCGGTGATCTCGGTCTCGTCGAGGTGGATCTGACCGCTCGTCACGGTGTCGAGTCCGGCGAGGCAGTGCATGAGCGTGGACTTGCCGGACCCCGAGGGCCCCATGATCGCGGTGAACTGACCCCGCGCGATGTCCACGTCCACATGGTCGAGGGCGACGACACGGGTCTCGCCGGACCCGTACGCCTTCACGACCTGCCGCGCCCGCGCGGCAACGGCCGTACGCCCTCCAGTGCCCCCATGCCTGGTGATGGTCACAGCCGATGTCACGGTATGTCTCCTAAGTCGGTCAGCAGCTGGTGCTGTTGCTCGGTCGGTGGTGCTGTCGCTCGGTGGTGCCTTGAGTCTGGTGGCCCAGGGGGGTCCCGCGCGCTGGTGCTCGGCGCAGTCTTCTGCTGGGGAAAACCCCACCCCCGTGGGTCCGGTCCCCACCCCCCCGTGGGTCCGGCCCCCACCCCCGTGGGCCCCGGTGCACCGCCCCCCAGCGGCGTAAAGCCAGGTTAAGGACGGGCACCGTCCCGTCTCTTCCTCCGGCGGTACGACCCCGCCCCTGGCCGTAGTACGGAGATACCCCTAAGGGACCTCCACCGAGGGGTGGAGCCGGTCTCAGGGTTCGGCTCCACCTTCCGGCGCACTCAGGCTGCACCCTGCCGTGACGTGAGGGACAAGTGGCATGGTGGTCCCCGGCAGATAGATGCAGGGGGAAGGAACCCGGTGGGCGAGACACGACCCGCGCTGCGCGACGCGGCACAGCACACCGGATCCGGCAGACGGGGTGCGGTCACCGCCGCGCTCATGCTGGCCATGGGCCTGGCCGCGCTGGACTCCACGATCGTCTCGACCGCCGTCCCGCAGATCGTCGCCGACCTCGGCGGCTTCTCCGTCTTCTCCTGGCTGTTCTCGGGCTATCTCCTCGCCGTCACCGTCACCCTCCCCGTCTACGGCAAGCTCTCCGACACCTTCGGCCGCAAGCCGGTGCTGATCGCGGGCGCCGCCCTGTTCCTGCTGGGCTCGCTGCTGTGCGCGCTGGCCTGGAACATGGGCGCGCTGATCGCCTTCCGGGTCGTCCAGGGCCTGGGCGGCGGTGCGCTACAGGGCACGGTGCAGACGCTGGCGGCCGACCTCTACCCCCTGGAGGAGCGCCCCAAGATCCAGTCCAAGCTGTCCACGGTGTGGGCGGTGTCCGCGGTGGCCGGCCCCGGGGTGGGCGGGGTCCTCGCCGCCTACGCGGACTGGCGCTGGATCTTCCTGATCAACCTCCCGCTCGGCGCGGCGGCCCTGTGGCTGCTGGTCCGGCATCTGCACGAGCCGGTCCGGGAACGGACCGCTCGGCCCCGGGTCGACTGGGCAGGCGCCCTGACGATCTTCGCCTGCGGGGGCGCCCTGCTGACGGCGCTGGTGCAGGGCGGAGTGGCCTGGGCCTGGCTGTCCTGGCCCTCCCTGACCCTGCTGGGCACGGGGGTCGCCCTCGTCGTGGTGCTGGTCCTCATCGAACGCCGCGCCGCGGAACCGATCATCCCCGGCTGGGTGTGGCGCCGCCGCACGATCGCGGCCGTGAACCTGGCGCTGGCCGCGCTGGGCCTGCTGATGGTCGCGCCGACGGTGTTCCTGGCGACCTACGCCCAGTCGGTCCTGGGCCTGGCCCCGGTGGCCGCCGGCTTCGTCGTCTCCATCTGGACGCTGAGCTGGCCGGTGTCGGCGGCCCTGAGCCAGCACGTCTACCGCCGGATCGGCTTCCGGGACACCGCGATCCTGGGCATCACGGCGGCGGCGCTGCTGCTGTTCGCGTTCCCGTTCCTCCCGTACCCGGGCGAGGCCTGGCAGCCGACCCTGCTGATGCTGCTGCTGGGCGCCGCGCTGGGTCTGTTCCAGCTCCCGCTGATCGTGGGCGTCCAGTCGACGGTGGGCTGGGAGGAGCGGGGCACGGCGACGGCGTCGATCCTCTTCTGCCGCCAGACGGGCCAGACCCTGGGCGCGGCGGCCTTCGGCGCGGTCGCGAACGGCGTGCTGGCCTCCCGTCTGGGCGGCGCGGGCGACCTGGACGCGGTCACCCACGGCCTGGACGCGGGCACGACGGCGGAGCCGGTCCGCCGCGCGGTCGCGGAGGCCGTCCACGCGGTGTACCTGGGCGCGGCGTGCGCGGCGACGGTCGCGCTGCTGGTGCTGCTGGTGGTGGCGCCGCGCAGGTTCCCGGTCCTGAAGGACGGACTGACGGACTGACGGGCTGACGGACCGACGGACTGACGGGCTCACGGACTGACGGGCTCACGGGCTCACGGGCTCACGGGCTCACGGGCTGACGGAGCGGCTCGCGGAGGGCTCGGGGCGACTCGCGGCGGAGCGCTCCCAAAAAAACCTGAGTTAATCCGGGTAACACCCCAGGTCAGCGCGGGTTCCAAGAAGAAAGCGCATACCGACCGCTCAGTTTGCCGAAACCCTCGCGCGGTACCGAACCCACGGGTAGCGTTCACGCCCGCCCCCCGCTCCCTGCGGTCCGCAGGCACCGGACCAGAGCCACGCAAGGAGACAAGGGATGACCGACCCGTTCTCGTCACCCCCGCACCGACCCCCCTACCGCCCACCGCACCCGCCCGCACACCCGCCCGCACCCGCGCGGCAGCCCTCCCCCGCGTACGGATCACCGTCCTCACCCCGGTACGCGCCGCAGTCCTCACCCACGTACGCGACGCAAGTCCCGTCCGCGTTCGAGTCGTCCGTCGCGCCGCCGCTCCCCGACGAGCCCGACGACCCCCTGCTGCACCACCACAGCGACCTGCGTCTGTTGCGCAGCGCCTACCGCTGGCAGCGGCGGGTGGCGACGCTGACCGCGCTGGGCTACTTCCTGCTGTTCCTGCTGCTCTCGGCGTTCGCCCCGTCGTTCATGACGGGCACGGTCACCGGCGGGCTGTCGACGGGGCTGCTGCTCGGGCTGCTCCAGGTGCCGGTGACCTGCCTGGCGATCTGGCTGTACGAACGCACCGCGCGCCGCCGCGTGGACCCGCTCGCGGACCGGATACGCCGACTCGCGGAGGCCGACGCGCGCCGGGACGCCAAACGCGAGGCGGACCGCACCCGCCGCAGCACCGACCGCACCCCCCGACGGGGCACCGACCAGAACTCCTCGTGGGGGCCCACCCGATGATCACCACCGCCGCCTCCCTCACCACCGCCCCCGCCGCCCTCCCCACCGCCGCCGGTGTCCTCACCCAGTTCAGCGGGTCGGCACAGGCCATGTCGCTGGTGGGGTTCACCGCGGTCGCGACGGTCACGCTGCTGCTGTGCGTGATGACGGGCCCGGACCGGGACGACCTCGACGAGTTCTACACCGGCTACAGCTCGCTCTCCCCCATGCGCAACGGCCTGGCGATCGCCGGCGACTACATCTCCGCGGCCACGGTCCTCGGCACCGGCGGGGTGATCGCCCTCTTCGGCTACGACGGTGTCGTCCTCGCCCTCAGCACGGCCCTGTCCCTGATGCTGCTGATGTTCCTGCTGGCCGAACCCCTGCGCAACGCGGGCCGGTTCACGATGGGCGACGCGCTGGCCCGGCGGATGCCCGGCCGGATCGTGCGCATCACGGCGTGCGTCGTGACGATCGCGGCGCTGATGCCGATGATGCTGGTGCAGCTGGCCGGCACGGGTGACCTGCTGGCGTTCATCCTCGGCTTCTCCAACGACAGCCTGAAGACCGGTGTCGTGGTGATCGTCGGCGCGCTGATGATCGGCTACGCGGCGATCGGCGGGATGAAGGGCACCGCGCTCATCCAGATCATCAAGATCGTGATGCTGCTCGGCTCCGGCGGGGTCATCGCCGTACTGATCCTGAACAGGTTCGACTGGGACCCCGGCCTGCTGCTGGGCGCCGCGGCGGCGAAGAGCGGTGTCGGCACCGGCTACCTCCACTCCGGACTCCAGTTCTCGGGCGGCCCGTACCCGGAACTCGACATGATCAGCGCCCAGTTGACCGTCGTCCTCGGCGGCGCCTGCCTGCCCCACGTCACCATGCGCATGTACACCGCGCGCAGCGCCCGTCAGGTCCGCCGCTCGCTGTCATGGGCGGTGCCGTCGGTCGCCCTGTTCGTGCTGATCATCTCGGTGGTCGGCTTCGGCGCGACGGCCCTGATCGGCCGCGAGGTCATCGCGGCGGCCGACGCCCAGGGCAACACGGCCTATCTGCTGGGTTCGATGGCGGCGTTCGGCACGGAGGTGTCCACGGCGGAGACGCTGCTGTTCACCACGGTCGCCACGGCGGTCTTCCTGACGCTGCTCGCCTCGGTGGCCGGCATGATCCTCGCCTGCGCCAACTCCCTGGCCCACGACGTCTTCGCGGCCGTCGCCTCCGCACCCCTCACTCCCCGCCGTGAGATGACCATCGCCCGGCTCTCCGCGGGTGCGGTCGGTGTCACCGCGATCGTCCTCGCCACGCTGGTCCAGAACCGCAGCCTGCAGCCGCTGGTCACGCTCTCGTTCTGCCTGGGCGCCTCGGCGATCGCCCCCGCCCTGGTCTACGGCCTCTTCTGGCGCCGGTACACCCGTACGGGCCTGATGTGCACGCTCATCGGCGGAACGCTCGCCGTCCTGGTCCTGATGACCGGCACCAACCTCGTGTCCGGTTCCCCGTTCGCCGCGTTCCCGCGCGCCGACTTCAACTGGTTCCCGTTCACCACGACGGGCCTGGTCTCCATCCCGCTGGGCTTCGCGTGCGGCTGGCTGGGCACGGTGTGGTCCGGCCGCGGCAGGGCGGAGGAACAGCGCAGGCGGTACGAGGCGGTGGAGGGCTGGATCCTCGCGGGAGCGGTGAGGAGAGGCACGGAAAGCTGAGACCGCCGAAGGCCCCCGGACGGGGACCGGGCCCCTGGCCGGGGTCAGCGCGCGACGGGGATCGCCCTCCGCCCGGGGTCCAGCACCTGAACCGGGGTTCCCCCGGCCGGGGACCAGCACCTGAACCGGGGTTCCCCCGGCCGGAGACCAGACCCTGAACCGGAACTCCCTCGGCCGGAGACCAAACCCAGAACCGGAACTCCCCCGGCCGGAGACCAGACCCAGAACCGGGATCGGGACCGGCCCCTGACCGAGATCAGCCCCCGAGACGGGGGATCGCCCCGCGGCCGGGGAGCAGCACCTGAACCGAGAGCACCCCGGGCCGGGGACCAGCACCTGACACGGATCGGCCTGCGGCCGCCGGGGCCAGACCTCAGTCCCCGGCCGGGATCAGCCCCAAACCGGACTCGGCCCCCGGCCGGACTCGGCCCCCGGCCCCGCCCCGGCCCTCAGTCCCCAACCCTCAGTCCGTGAGCGCCGACAGGCTGTCGCGGACGTAGTCCATCTGCACCTTCAGGCCCTCTCCGCGCTCGGCGTGCTCGCGCAGGATCCGCTCGGTGTCCCGCGCGACGCGCTCCTCCCGGACCCGTGCCTCCGCGATCACCTCGGCGGCACGGGTCTCCGCCTCCGTCTGCTGCTGCGCCGCGTACCGCTCCGCCTCGGCGAGAGCCCGCTCCGCCTCGACGACCGCGGCCTCCGCACGGGCGACCCGCTCCACGTGGCGCGCCTCGAACACGGCCTCCCGCTCGGCGACCGCCTTCTCGATGTCGGCCACCCGCTCGGCGAACTCCTTGTCGATCTCCGTGAGCATCCCCTCGGTGCGCTCCCGCACCTCCCGCAGCGCGGCCAGCGCCTCGGTCCGCCCCTCCTTCACCGACAGCCGCGCGGCGATCCGCAGATCGTCGGCCTGCGCCCGCGCCGAGAGCACCCGCTGCCGGGCCCGCTCGTCCGCCTCTCCGCGCAGCTGATCGGCGTACGCCCGCGACTCCTCCCGCAGCCGCCGGGCGGCCGCCTCGGCCTCCTCGACGAACCGCCGGGCATCGGCACGGCCGCCCTCCCGCAGCGCCGCCGCCTCCTCGACGCAGAGGTCGAACAACTGCCGCGCCCGCCCGCCGAGCGCCTCGTACGTCTGCTGGGGCAGCCCGGCGACGGTCTCCCGGAGCCGGGCCAGCTCCGCGCCCATCTCCTTGGCGAGCACGGTCAGCCGGGCCGCCCGCTCCCACGCCGCGTCACGGTCCCGCGAGAGGGCCGCCGCGCACGCGTCGACCTGGTCGGGGCGGTAGCCACGCCGTACGACGTCGAACTCGAAGTCGCACCCGTGGGGCGCCGTCGGTGCGCTGCTCATGCTGGAAACCTCTCGCCGGACGCACACGGAATGCCGATGTGGCGCATATCTTGATGGATCCGACAGAAGTGTTCACAACACGACACTCCGGGCGAAGGGCCGGGCGGCGGAAGCGCGTCACGCGACACGGCGGACAACGCGGAGGGGCCGGGCCCGGTCGTACGACCGGGCCCGGCCCCTCATGCTCACGCCGCCGCCGTCAGCGGCCGCGGCTCACAGCAGGCCGTCCCACATCTGCTCCAGCAGCACCGACCACCAGCTCTCCGGCGAGCCGAGCGCCGCCGGGTCCAGGGCGGCCAACTGCGCCTGGAAGTCGACGGTCCAGCGGCCCGCCTGCTCCTGGTTCAGCCCGAACCGCAGCCGCCACATCCGGCCCAGCAGCGCCAGACAGCGCGCGAACTCCGGCAGCCCGGTGTTCACGAACTGCGGCGGCACGGGCGCACCGCCCGGCCCCGCCTCCACCGGCACCGCCACGATGTTCGCCGTGCCGTACTGCACACACAGCGCCTTGCCGAAGTCGCTGCCCATCACCAGGTACGAGCCCGCGTCCGCCGCCGGCTGCACACCCCGCTCCTGCGCCAGCTCCGCCAGCGTCGGCACCGGACGGCCCGGCTGGGCCTGCGCCCAGAAGAACGGGCCCATGTCCACCGGCAGCCCGGCCACCACCAGCGTGTGCGCCACGATCGGCGGCACACCCTGCCGCGACACCGCCTGCTGGTCGAACCGGAACACCCCCGGCCCGAACGCCGCCGCCAGCTCCTGCCCGATCGCCTCCGGCGGGATCGGCGGCGCCGGCTGCACCGGCGGCAACGGCGCCCGCACCGGCGCGAGTCGGGCCGGACCGTCCGCGACCTGGTGCAACTCGCCCTGGTGCGCCAGCAGCTGCGCCATGCCCTGCTGCCGGCTCGCGTGGTCCTTGCCGTACGGGGCGATGGACGTGATGCGCGCGTTCGGCCACTGCTCACGGATCATCCGCGCGCAGTAGGCGCCCGGCAGCTCGCACGACTCCAGCTCCGTGTGCAGCTCCAGCACCGCCTCCGGCGGAATGTTCAGCCCGCGCAGCTCATGGAAGATCTGCCACTCCGGGTGCGGGGTGCCGGGCGCGGAACGCCGGATCACCTGCTGCTCGGAGCCGTCGGGCGCGCGGTACCGCAGGACGGCCTGGTAGCCGGGACCCACGGTCGGCTGCCCCGTCGGCTGCTGCGGATACCCGTACGCCGGCGGACCGCCCATCGGCTGCCCGGGATGCCCCGGCTGCCCGGGATGACCAGGGTGCCCGGGGTGCCCCGGGTGACCCGGCTGTCCGGGCATGCCCTGCGGGCCCGGCGGCATACCGGGCGGGCCGGGCGGCTGCGGCATGCCGGGCGCGCCGGGGCCGCCCACCGCGGGCCCGGCCAGCATCGTCTCGGCGTGATGCACCGGAGCGGGGCCACCGGGCGGGGTACCGGGCTGCCCCGGAGCACCGGGAGCGCCGGGAGCGCCGGGCGGCTGCGGAGCCCCCGGACCACCCACGGCGGGCCCGGCCAACATCGTCGCCGCATGATGCACCCCACCGGCAGGCGTACCCCCCGGCGGATTCGGCACCCCAGGAGCACCAGGCGCACCAGGCGCACCCGGCTGCCCCGGAGCGCCGGGCGGCTGCGGAGCCCCCGGACCACCCACGGCGGGCCCGGCCAACATCGTCGCCGCATGATGCACCCCACCGGCAGGCGTACCCCCCGGCGGATTCGGCACCCCAGGAGCACCGGGGGCACCAGGGGCACCGGGCGCGCCCGGCTGGCCCTGAGCGCCAGGCGCGCCCTCGGGCCCGTCCGGACCGAGGGCGGAGACCATCTGCGTCGGCACATACGCACCGGCTGACGGCGGGGGCGTCGCGCCCGGACGGGCACCCGGCGCACCCGGCACTCCCGGCGGGGGCGGCGGCGTACCCGGCCCACCGCTCCGGCCGCCCCTGCGCGGAGGCGGCGCGGCCTTGCTCGTCGCCGCGTCAGCGATGTCCCCGGCGTGCGGCGGCAGCGGACGCCCCGGCGGCGGCGTACCGGGCCCCTGCGGACCGCCCTGCGGGTACCCGTACGACGGAGCGCCGGGCGGCGGGGTCCCCGGACCCTGCGGGCCGCCCTGCGGGTACCCGTACGACGGCATACCCGGCGGCGGAGTCGCCGGACCGGTCGGCGGCTGCGACTGCGGCTGCCCCGACGCGTCGAGGACGGGAGCCACGGCCGTGCGCGGGAGCTGGCTGCCCCCGGTGATCAGCGCGGTCTTGGCCTCGGGCAGGGCACTGGGCGGCGGGGCGTCCTCCTCGTCGCTCACCTCGGTCAGCTGCGGCGCGAACACCGTGTCCGGCAGCGGCACCGAACGGTCGTCCTCGATCTCGGCGTTGGTGTCCGTACCGGCCCACGGCGTCGCCCCGTCCGGCACACCCGGCACCGCGTCATGCGGCTCGGCGTCCCTCGGCAGCGGCACCGCGTCCCGCACCTCGTCCCCCGCCGACGCGGCCGCCGGCCACGGCGTGGCGTCCGCCGGCACCGGCGCCCCGCCGACGGAAGCCGGGGAGGGCGGGGAGGGCGGACCCGACGGCCCGGCCAATGTCTCCGGCATCCCACCACCGGCCACGGAGCCCGCCGGACGCGACCCTGCACCGTCCGACCCACCATTACCGGCACCGGCACCGGCACCGGCTCCGGCAGCCGAACCGGCACCGGCGCCCGAACGGCGATCCGGGATGCCCATCCGGTCCGCCGCGTCCTGCAACCACTCCGGCGGAGTCAGCAGGAACGACGTCTGGTTCAGATCCACCCGCGCCGGAGGAGCCGGCGCCTCGGCGGGCGGCGCCTCCGTCCGGCCGTACTCCTCCTCGTAACGGCGGATCACCTCGCCCACCGGCAGCGACGGCCACAACGTGGCCTCCCCGCTGTCCCGGGCGATCACCAGCCGCTGCGCACCGCCGTCGGACCGCGGACCGTCGGCCCGGTCCTCCGCCCACACCACGAACCCCAGGTCGAACTCCCGCACCCGCACCTCACGGTGCTGGTACGCGGGCAGATCACCGTTGATCCACTCCTCGGCGCGCTCCTGCGCCTGAGCGAACGTCACCATCGAGAACTCACTCCCCCACCGACGACGTGGCGGCCACCGGCACGGCACGGGCGAACCCACCGTCCACCATCAGATTCGCCACCGTCTCCAACTCCGGCGGATTGCCCGCCAACCGGGACAGGAACACGTCGAAGTCCTCACCGGCGGGGAGCAGCAGCCGCTCCACCCGCTCGGCCGGCGGCAACGACGGATCCACGTCACGGGCGTCGTCGTACGCGCAGAACCACACCGACCCGATCCGGTCGCCCTTCACCTTCACCGCGACCAGCCCGCCCTGCGCGAACGCCACCGCCAGGTAGTCCTTGGTCAGATGGTCCCGCAGACACTTGTTGACGTACACCAGGTCGTTGATCGCCGCCTCGTCCCGCACCGTGAAGAACGGCTGGTCCACCAGCAGCCCCAACTCCGCGTCCAGCGCCGCCCCCACGGGAGCGCAACCGCCCGCCGCCTTCAGGAACGACCGGTACGCGCCCGGCAACCGGTACCCGAGGTCCTCCTCGACCCCCTGCACCTGCGCCTCCGTCACCGCCACCGCCGACGACTTCGGCAACCCGAAGTGCGCCGGCCGCGTCTCCTGCAACGGCCGCGTGCCCCGCTTGCCCTGGTCGACCCGCGCCGTCGCGATACCCCCGTGGTGCCGCAGCAGCGCCTTCACCTCGACCGGCACCAACTCCAGCCGCCGACTGCCCACCACGTGGTGCCACGTCCAGCCGTGCGGCGTCGCCACCGGCGGAATCGTGTCCCACAACGTGTGCCCCGACGCCGCCAGCGCGGCGTTCGCGGACACGTAGTCCGTCAACCGCAGCTCGTCCACCCCGAATCCCTCCGGGGGATCGGCGATCTCCGCCGCGGCACGCGCGTAGGGCGAGAAATCCGGATAGCCGTGCGCGTCCACACGGACACCCCTCGGATGACGCGCGGCCCGGACCGGGTCCGGAAACTGCACGACCTGCCCGGCGTAGGCCGCGTTCGGCGGCGCGGCTTGCTGCCCGAGCCGACCTGTCGTCATGGCGGTAGCCCCCTGCGGCGTTCTCGACCTGTTCTGGTACTGGCTGACTGTGCTGGCTGACTGGTCATGGCGTCTGTACGGACTGACCACTGGCAGTGAAAAAGGCCCGTCGAAGGCCCCTTCACACTCCCCGACCCGCCCCGGACCCGCACTCGAACGCGGGACCCGCACGGATCGCGGTTGTCGACAGCCTATGCGGTACGGCGATCCCGGTCACCGGCCCTCCGCTACCGTGACCAGCCGTCACACCACCCTCACCGTGTGCCGAAGCCCGGGCGTGTCGCACCGCCCCAGCTTCCACACCGGCCACGCCGTTTGGCACTCTGTGTCCGCTGACGGGGGATGCGACAGGAGGGGATGACGATCATGAGCACGACGCAGGCAGGACCCTCGGGTGATCCGCGCATCGGCTGGAGCGCCACCGAACCACCGCACACCCCCACCCTCCTCCACCGCCGCGACGGCATCCTGCCCACCGTCGCCGCCGCCCTCTCCGTACGCGGCGAGACCCTCACCGGCACCGCGGCGCGCGGCGACCACGCCCCGCCCCTGCACCCCCTCGTCCAGGAGTTCCTCGACTCCCTCGCCACCGCGCAACGCGACCGCTTCACCGGCCGCTGTGCCGAGGCCATCCTCATCTCCCGGCTCATCACCACCGCCGACGCGGCCCGCAGCAAGCGCGCCGCCCGCAGACCCATGACCAACGGCGAGGCCCGCAAGGTCCTCAAGCAGGCCAAACTCACCACCCGCCACATCCGCGAGGACGGCGACCCCCTCCACGGCGGCTTCGCCACCCCCTGCCGCTCCTGCACCGCCCTCAGCGCCCACTTCGGCGTCCGCGTCGTCGACCCGACCGAGGGCAACTGAACGGGAGCCCCGCGCCGGGAGTACTGAGGGGAGGCCCAGGTGGAAAACCGGCCGAGCCGGACGGACTCACCGGAACCCCCCGGAACCACCGCCCCGCCCGACACGTCACCTGCTACGCGAGCACACACACGCCTCACTCACCCCGGACACCTGGAGACCCTCGACACCCCGCACCTACCCCCAGCCGAGCCGCCGACGAACCCCCCGACGAACAAAGGGCAGATGCACACCGACCGCACCTCCACCACGCGCTTCTCCGTACCCGTCGACGCCGCCCTGCGCGCCGCCGGCTGGCAGCCCGGACGCTGGGACATAAAGCAGGCCGAGTTCTGGGCCGACACCCTGCGCGAGCACACCTCGCCCGCGGGACACCGTCACGCGGTCTTCCCGGCCGCGGTCGAGGCCTGGGCCGAGTTCGGCGGCCTCCGCCTCACCTCACAGGGCCCCGGCCGCCAACTCGCCCCCGTCGACCTCCACCTCGACCCCCTGCACGGCCTCCACATGGCCCGCACCCTCGGCGACCTCGGCCGCGCCCTCGACACCGAGGTCTGCCCCCTCGGCCACGAGACCGCCACCCGCGCGCTGCTCGCCATCGACACCGACGGCCGCGCCTACGCGCTCGACCACACCGGCGACTGGTACCTGGGCCCCCACATCGACGCGGCCCTCACCACCCTCCTCACAGGCACGGCCCCGACCCGCCTGACAGCCGGCTGAGCGCCCGCGCGCACACCGGCCATGCGCAGGCGTACCTGCGCACCGCAACCGGCCACGCGCAGCCGTACCCGTAGGCACGCGAGGACCTAGCCGCAGACGCAGCCGTAGGCAGGCGCAGATTCTGCAGCCGAAAGCTCGCTCAGCCATAGCCGTGGACACGAGCAGCCGTACCCGCAAGCACACGCGCGCCCGTACCCGTAGCAGTTGCCGTCCTCACGCGGCGAGCCGCGGGCAGCCCAGCCGTCGTGCCGCCGGGGCGACACAGGCCCCCTGCGCCACGCCCCCGCCCCACACGGAGTGCTACGCGGAGCGCTACGCCGGGATGACCGCCGACACCCGGAAACCCCCCGCGTCGGTCGGCCCCGACACGAACACGCCCCCCAGCTCGGCCACCCGCTCCTTCATCCCGAGCAGCCCGTTCCCGCCGCTGGGCAGCCGCGCGGCCCCTGCCGCCCCCGGCTCCGGCGGCGGCCCGTTCTCCACCTGCATCGCGATCTCCGCCGAACGGTGCGCGAGCCGCACGTGCGTCTTCGCCCCCGCCGCATGCTTGTGGACGTTGGTCAACGCCTCCTGCACCACCCGGTACGCCGTCTGCTCCACGTCGGCCGCATACACCCGCACCTCACCCTCCACCGACAGCTCCACGACCATCCCCGCGGCCGCCGACTGCCCCACCAGCACCTCCAGCTCCGCGAGACACGGCCCCTCCCCCACCTCGTCCTCCGCCCGCGAGGCGGCGGCCGCCGCGGCCACCCCCACCGCCGCCAACGGCACCGACGCCGGCTCGGCGGACCGCACCGTCGAGAACCCCTCCCCCGACCGCAGCACCCCGAGCATCTCCCGCAGCTCGGTCAACGCCTGCCGCCCCATGTCCCCCACCAGCGCCGCGTTCTTCACGGCCTTCTCGGGGTCCTTGCGCGCCACCGCCTGCAACGCCGCCGCGTGCACCACCATCAACGACACCCGGTGCGCGACCACGTCGTGCATCTCCCGCGCGATCCGCGTCCGCTCCTCGCCCCGGGCCCACTCCGCCCGCTCCTCCGCGCGCTCCGCGAGCAGCTGAAGCTCCCGCTCCAGCGAGTCGGCCCGCTCCCGCAGGCTCTCCATCAACCGCCGCCGGGCCCCCACGTACAGCCCCAGCAGCACGGGCGGCGCGGTCAGGCCGATCGCCACCGTCAGCGCCAGGAACAGCGCGAACCACTCGTCGCCGCCGACCACGGCGTCCCCGCTCACCCCGCCGTCCTCACCCCGGGTGATCTGCGTGGCCTGCACGAACCACACGATGAACACCCCGGTGAACGCCATCCCGGACAGCGCCCCGATGATCCGTCTCGGCGCCTCGGACGCGGCCAGGGTGTAGAGGCCGACGAGCCCCATCAGATACCCCATCTGAGCCGGCGCGACAGCGATGAACACCAGCACCACGGCGACGGGCCACATCCGCCGCACCAGCAGCACGGAACCGGCGAGCGCCCCGAACACGACCCCCACGGACGCGGGCAGCCCGGCGTCGCGGGCGAACTCCACGCCCTCGATCGAACACTCGACGGCCGACACGAACGCCAGCACGCCGTCGAGCACGGCCCCCCGCCACCGTTCCCACCACCACGGGCCGACCGGGCGGCCCTCCATCCTGGCCCCGGTGCGGTCTTCCCCCGTCGCGGTCATACCCCCAAGCCTACGTTCGAGCGCCCCCGCTTTTCCGGCGAGTTTCTCGTACTGGCCTACACCACACCGCCCAATCGAACAGAAGCGAAACCATCCGGTATCCCTCGAACTGCTGAATCGCACACCGTTCGACCCCGGAACCACCCATTCCGCCCGGACGGTTTGTCCATGGCACATCCCCATGGCAAGTACGCCGACTTCGAGACCCTGCGAGAGCAGGCGATCGCCCTCCGCCGGGAGGGCCTCAGTCGTCGGCAGATCCGCGACCGCATCCACGTCGACAACAACGACCTCCTCAACCGCCTCCTGGAGGGCGAGCCCCCTCCCGAATGGACCAGGCGCCCACGCCAGGACGACCTCCGCGCCAGGGCCAGGGAGCTCCGCAGCCAGGGCTGGACGTACGACCAGATCCAGATGGAGCTGGGCTGCTCAAAGAGCTCGATTTCCCTGTGGGTACGGGACCTGCCGAAGCCGGAGCGACGCGACCCGAGAGAACAAGCGAAGCTGGCGGCCCGCAAGCGCTGGGAGCACGAGCTGGCTCTGCGGGACAAGGAGCGTCGGCGAACCAAGGAAGCAGCGGCCCGAGAGATGGGCATGATGACGGACCGGGATCTGTTCATCGCTGGAGTCGCTCTCTACTGGGCCGAGGGTTCCAAGGACAAGCCGTACGACCGCCGAGAGAACGTCCTGTTCGTCAACAGCGACCCGGGGGTGATCCGCATCTACCTGGCCTGGCTGGACCTGCTGGGCATCGAACGCGAGCGCCTGCGCTACCGGGTCATGATCCACATGACGGCGGACGTGGAGGCCGCGGAGCAGTTCTGGGCCGATCGGGTCGGGGTCGACGTCTCCACCTTCCAGAGGACGACGATCAAGAAGCACAACCCGAAGACGGTCCGGAAGAACGTCGGCGAGGACTACCGGGGTTGCCTGGTGATCCGCGTCGCTCAGGGGGCTGACCTGTACCGCCGCATCGAGGGCTGGTGGAAGGGAATGGTGGCCATGGCGCCAACACGTCTCCGGTAAGGTCTTACGCAGTGATCCGCCGTGGGGTAACGGTAGCCCGCAGGCCTTTGAAGCCTTGCAGTGCTGGTTCGAATCCAGCCGGCGGAGCTGCGCGACTTCGGGTCCTGACCTCAGACAGACGGGTCAGGGCCCGCTCCCATTTCCCCCACACTGCCCCCCGGTATCCTGCGGATGTCCACACCCCACTCATCCACAGCCGAAGGGCATCCCCGTGAGCGCAACCCGCCCGGCAGCCGTCGTCGTCCTCGCAGCGGGTGAGGGCACCCGTATGAAGTCGGCCACACCCAAGGTTCTGCACAGCATCTGTGGCCGCTCCCTGGTCGGCCACGTCCTCGCCGCCGCGCGCGAGTTGGACCCGGAGAACCTGGTCGTCGTCGTGGGTCACGCCCGCGAGAAGGTCGCCGCGCATCTGACCGAGGTCGACCCGGGCGTACGCACCGCGGTCCAGGCGGAGCAGAACGGCACGGGGCACGCCGTACGGATGGGCCTCGAGGAGCTCGGCGGTGGCGTCGATGGGACAGTCGTGGTCGTCTGCGGCGACACCCCGCTGCTGACCGGCGCGACGCTCCGCCGCCTCGCCGAGACCCACGCGGCCGACGGCAACGCCGTCACCGTGCTGACGGCAGAGGTCCCGGACGCCACCGGCTACGGCCGCATCGTGCGGGACGGCGCCTCGGGTGCCGTGACGGCGATCGTGGAGCACAAGGACGCGACGGAGTCGCAGCGGGCGATCCGGGAGATCAACTCGGGTGTGTTCGCGTTCGACGGCCAGCTGCTCGCGGACGCGCTGGGGAAGGTGCGGACGGACAACAGTCAGGGCGAGGAGTACCTGACGGACGTGCTGGGGATCCTGCGGGAGGCCGGGCACCGGGTGGGCGCCTCGGTCGCGGTGGACCACCGGGAGATCGCCGGGATCAACAACCGTGTGCAGCTCGCCGAGGCGCGCCGGATCCTCAACGACCGGTTGCTGACCGAGGCGATGCTCGCGGGTGTCACGGTGGTGGATCCGGCGTCCACGTGGGTCGACGTGACGGTGACGTTCGAGCAGGACGCGCTGGTGCACCCCGGTACGCAGCTGCTCGGTGCCACACATCTCGGTGAGGGTGCGGAGGTCGGCCCGAACGCGCGGCTCAAGGACACGGTGGTCGGGGCCGGCGCGCGGGTGGACAACACGGTGGCGGACGGCGTGGAGGTGGGTCCGCAGGCGACGGTGGGGCCGTTCGCGTATCTGCGTCCGGGGACGCGGCTGGGTCTGAAGGCGAAGATCGGCACGTACGTCGAGACGAAGAACGCGTCGATCGGTGAGGGGACGAAGGTTCCGCATCTGTCGTACGTGGGCGACGCGACGATCGGCGAGTACTCGAACATCGGTGCGGCTAGTGTCTTTGTGAACTACGACGGTGAGCAGAAGCATCACACGACCGTCGGCTCGCACTGCAAGACGGGTTCGGACAACATGTTTGTGGCTCCCGTCACGATCGGGGACGGTGCGTACACCGCCGCCGGGTCCGTGATCACGAAGGATGTGCCGCCCGGTTCGCTGGCCGTGGCCCGTGGCCAGCAGCGGAATATCGAGGGTTGGGTGGCTCGTAAGCGTCCGGGGAGTCCGTCGGCGAAGGCGGCCGAGGCGGCTGCTCGGGAGGCGGAAAGCGAAAGCTGACCGGAAACGGGTGCGTCGGGGACGGCGTACCGTGATAAGTGCACACCCGCACCCCAGCTGAGCGGTCATCCATGCCCAGCTGTGACACCTCTGAGGAGACAGTGCTGTGACCGGGATCAAGACGACCGGCGAGAAGAAGATGATGTTCTTCTCCGGCCGCGCCCACCCCGAGCTTGCCGAGGAGGTCGCCCAGCAGTTGGGTGTCGGGGTCGTCCCGACGAAGGCCTTCGACTTCGCCAATGGCGAGATCTATGTGCGGTACCAGGAGTCGGCGCGTGGTGCGGACTGCTTTCTGATCCAGAGCCACACGGCTCCGATCAATAAGTGGATCATGGAGCAGTTGATCATGATCGACGCCCTGAAGCGCGCGTCGGCCCGCTCCATCACGGTGATCGTGCCGTTCTACGGTTACGCGCGGCAGGACAAGAAGCACCGTGGTCGTGAACCGATCTCGGCGCGTCTGATCGCGGACCTGATGAAGACGGCGGGCGCGGACCGGATCCTGGCGGTCGATCTGCACACGGACCAGATCCAGGGCTTCTTCGACGGTCCGGTGGACCACCTGTTCGCGCTGCCGCTGCTGGCGGACTACGTGGGCGCGAAGGTGGACCGGAGCAAGCTGACGGTGGTGTCCCCGGACGCGGGTCGTGTGCGGGTGGCGGACCGTTGGTGCGACCGGCTGGGCGCGCCGCTGGCGATCGTGCACAAGCGGCGTGACAAGGACGTGGCGAACCAGGTCACGGTCCATGAGGTCGTGGGTGAGGTCAAGGGCCGTATCTGTGTCCTCGTGGACGACATGATCGACACGGGTGGCACGATCTGCGCCGCGGCGGACGCGTTGTTCGCGCACGGCGCGGAGGACGTCATCGTGACGGCGACGCACGGTGTGCTGTCGGGTCCGGCCGCCGATCGGTTGAAGAACTCGAAGGTCAGTGAGTTCGTGTTCACCAACTCGCTGCCGACGCCGAGCGAGCTGGAGCTGGACAAGATCACGGTGCTGTCGATCGCGCCGACGATCGCGAACGCGGTGCGTGAGGTGTTCGAGGACGGTTCGGTGACGAGCCTGTTCGACGAGCAGTAGGGCCTGTTCGACGAGCGGTAGGGATCGCCGAGCGGTCGTGTAGAGATCGTTTTGGGTGCGGCCTCCCTTGCCGAGTAGACTGCTGAAGTTGCTCGGCGAGGGAGGCCGTCCGCGTTCTGTGCGCGGGTTCGGCGGTCCGTTATCGACGCGCTCTTCGTAGCAGGCCGTTCGTGGCCGGGTGACCACGTCCGTTGCTATCTCTACGAGGAGTGATCATGTCCGAGGTGAAGCTCACCGCGTCGACGCGTACCGAGTTCGGCAAGGGTGCCGCCCGTCGTATCCGTCGTGACTCCAAGGTTCCCGGTGTTCTGTACGGTCACGGTTCCGACCCGCTGCACCTGACGCTGCCGGGCCACGACCTGCTGCTGGCGCTGCGTACGCCGAACGTCCTGATCTCGCTGGACATCGACGGCAAGACCTCCGAGCTGGCGATCCCGAAGTCCGTGCAGCGTGACCCGATCAAGGGTTTCCTGGAGCACGTCGACCTGCTGCTCGTGAAGAAGGGCGAGAAGGTCAACGTCGAGATCCCCGTGCACACCGAGGGTGAGCTGGCGGCGGGTGGCAACCTGCTGGAGCACGTTCTGAACGCGCTGCCGGTCGAGGCCGAGGCCACGCACATCCCCGAGTCGGTCAGCGTCTCGGTCGAGGGTCTTGAGGCGGGTGCGTCCGTCCTGGCGAAGGACATCGCGCTGCCGAAGGGTGTCTCCCTGGCGGTCGAGGAGGACGCGGTGGTCCTCCAGGTTCTGGCCGCGCAGGCGGAGGAGCCCTCGGAGGAGGGCGCCGAGGGCGAAGAGGTCGCCGAGGCCTGAGCCGTACTGCGACAGCGGTACAGCGAGTCTTGATCCAGCCGCCGTCTCCCTTGCGGGAGCGGCGGCTGGTTCGCGTAGGAATGGAGACATGGACGTGACGACCGATCCCGCTGCCCCCTGGTTGATCGCCGGGTTGGGGAATCCCGGGCCCGAGTACGCCATGAATCGGCACAATGTCGGTTTCATGGTGGTGGATCTGCTGGCCGAGCGGATCGGGGGGAGGTTCAAGCGGGCCGGGAAGGCGCAGGCGCAGGTCGTGGAGGGGCGGATCGGGCCGCCGGGGCATGGGGGTACCTCCCAGGCCCTTAAGGCACTGGGGGAGAGCCGGCGGGTGATCCTGGTGAAGCCGATGTCGTTCATGAATCTGTCCGGTGGTCCGGTGAACGCGCTGCGGGACTTCTACAAGGTGCCGGTGGGCAACATCGTGGCCGTCCATGACGAGCTGGACATCGACTACGGGACGCTGCGGCTGAAGCTGGGCGGTGGTGACAACGGTCACAACGGGCTGAAGTCGATGACGAAGGCGATGGGGTCGGACTACCACCGGGCGCGGTTCGGGATCGGTCGGCCGCCGGGTCGGATGCCGGTCGCGGACTTCGTGCTGAAGGACTTCGCGTCGGCGGAGCGCAAGGAGTTGGACTACTTCGTGGACCGGGCGGCGGACGCGGTGGAGTGTCTGGTGATCGAGGGGCTGGAGCGGGCACAGGGGACGTACAACTCCTGAGGGGTCATCTCGGGAGGGATCAGGACAAGTCATGATTGCCTCCTTGTCCCGGTTGGCCTGCGGGAGTTGACCGACCGCGGTGCCATGGCCAATGATCCCGGCCATGCCCGCCAGCCATGCCTCCGCTTCCCGTTCGCGGCGCGCCCGAGCGCTGCCGCGCAAGGGTGGTACGTCGAGCGCGTTGCGCTATGGGCGGCTCGCGGCGATGGGTGTCGTCGCGTTGGTGATCCTCGTCGCCGGGGTGTGGGGTTCCTGGGGCTGCGCCCAGCACGTGATGCTGAGCAAGGGGCGCGAGCAGGGGACGATGACGGTGTCCCGGTGTGAGGGGACGATCTGCTGGGGGCCGTACGAGCCGGTGTCGGCGGGGTCGACGGCGCGGCAGCGGGTGAGCATCGAGCACTCGGTGGCGGTGAGGACGGGGGAGACGTACTCGGTCGTCGTGAAGCCGGGCAGCAGTGATGTGGTGCGGACGGGCCCGGCGGGCCTGCTGCACGCGTGGGTGCCGCTGGGTGGCGCGCTGCTGCTGTCCTCGGTGGTCGTGGCGGGCGGGCTGCGGATGCGTCGCTCGGCGTGGGTACTGGGCGGTGCGGGGCTCGCACTGATCACGGCGGCGTGGGTGGCCCTGTGAGGCCGTCCGCCCGGGAGCGCGCGCTGAGGCCGTCCCCCTGACCGAACACAACCCTGAGCACACACAACGGTGCCCCCGTGGTCGTAGGACCACGGGGGCACCGTTCTTCCGTGTCCGGGTCAGCCGGTGTTGCGCAGGCCCGCCGCCACGCCGTTGACGGTGAGGAGGAGGGCTCGGGCGAGGAGCGGGTCGGGGGTCTCGCCGGCGGCGGCCGCGTCCCGCTGACGCTTCAGCAGCGCGACCTGGAGGTACGAGATGGGGTCGAGGTAGGCGTCGCGGATGGAGAAGGTCTGCTGGAGGACGGGGTTGGCGTCGAGCAGCTGGTCCTCCCCGGTGACGCGCAGGACCTCGCGGACGGTGAGCTCGTGTTCGGCCCTGATGGTGTCGAAGACGTGCTTGAGCTCGTCGGGGACGAGCGTGTCGACGTAGTGCTGGGCGATCCGCAGGTCGGTCTTGGCCAGCGTCATCTCGACGTTGGAGAGGAAGTTGCGGAAGAAGTGCCACTGCTCGTGCATCTCGTCCAGCACGGTGTCGAGGCCGGCTTCGCGCAGCGCCTTGAGGCCGGAGCCGACGCCGAACCAGCCGGGGACGATCTGCCGTGACTGGGTCCAGCCGAACACCCAGGGAATGGCGCGCAGGCCGTCGAGGGAGACGCCGGAGCCGGGGCGGCGGGAGGGCCGGGAGCCCAGGTGCAGGTCGGCGAGCTGGTCCACCGGCGTCGACGCGAGGAAGTACGTCGGCAGGTCCGGGTCCTCGACGAGGGCGCGGTAGGCGGCGTGGGCGGCGTCGGAGACGACGTCCATGGCGGCGTCCCAGCGGGCGAGGGCCTCGACGGACTGGCGGGGTGCGGTGTGCAGTGCGGAGGCCTGGAGGGTCGCGGCGACCGTGAGTTCCAGGTTCTCCCGGGCCAGGGACGGCACGAGGTACTTGTCGGAGATGACCTCGCCCTGTTCGGTGACCTTGATCTCGCCTTCGAGGGTGCCCCAGGGCTGGGCGAGGATCGCGTCGTGGGAGGGGCCGCCGCCGCGGCCGACGGTGCCGCCGCGGCCGTGGAAGAGGCGCAGGCGGACGCCGTAGCGGTGGGCTACGTCGCGCAGGCGGCGCTGCGCGCGGTGGATCTCCCACTGGCTGGTGGTGATGCCGCCGAACTTGGAGGAGTCGGAGTAGCCGAGCATGACCTCCTGGACGTCGCCGCGCAGGGCGACGAGCCGCCGGTAGGAGGGGTCGGCGAGCATGTCCTCGAGGATGGTGTCGGCGGCCTTGAGCTCGTCGGTGGTCTCCAGGAGGGGGACGATGCCGATCTTCGCCCAGCCGGCGTGGAGGTCGAGGAGGCCGGCCTCGCGGGCGAGGACGGTGGCGGCGAAGACGTCGTCGGCGCCCTGGCACATGGAGATGATGTACGACTCGATGACCTCGGGGCCGAAGACCTCCAGGGCCTTCTTGACGGTCTCGAACACGCCGAGGGTCTTGGCGCCGTCGGCGTCGAGGGGCGCCGGGGTGGGGGCGAGGGGGCGGCGGGAGCGGAGCTCCTTGGCGAGGAGCTTGTGCCGGTACTCGCGGGGCATGTCCTCGTAGCGCCAGGACTCCTCGCCGAGGCGGTCGAAGAGCTGGCCGAGGGCGTGGTGGTGGGCGTCGGCGTGTTCGCGGACGTCCATGGTGGCGAGCTGGAGGCCGAACGCGGCGAGGGTGCGGATGGTGCGGTTCATGCGGCCGTCGGCGAAGAGGCCGCCGCGGTGCTCGCGCAGCGAGGTCTGGATGAGGGTGAGGTCCTTGAGGAGCTCGCCGGTGCCCAGGTAGTCGCGGCCGGGCTCGTGCGGGATGCCCTTGGCGAGGCGCTGCTTGGTGTTCTCCAGCTTCTGCCGGATGCAGGTGGCCTTGAGCCGGTAGGGCTCCTCCGCGTTGAGGCGCTTGTAGCGGGGGCTGATCTCGGGGAGGGCTTCGAGGTCGGCCTGGAGGGAGGAGAGCAGTTCCTCGGTGGCGCCGGTGTAGCGGATGGAGTTGGAGAGGAAGCCGCGCAGCTCGTCGATGAGTTCGAGGGCGTCGTTGATGCCGTGTTCGTGCTGGAGGATGAGGACGTCCCAGGTCACCTGGGGGGTGACGTTGGGGTTGCCGTCGCGGTCGCCGCCGATCCAGGTGCCGAAGGTGAGGGGGCGGGTGTGGTCGGGGAGCTGGACGCCGACGCGTTCCAGTTCCGCGGTGAGGTCCTCCAGGACGTCGCCGACGGCGTTCGCGTGCAGCTCGTCGAGGTAGTAGATGGCGTTGCGGGCCTCGTCGGCCGGTTCGGGTCGGACGACGCGCAGCTCGTCGGTCTGCCAGACGAGATCGATGTTCTCGGCCAGTCGGGTGTCGTAGCGGCGGCGGTCGGATTCGATGACCGGGGTCTCCAGGAGCGCGGCGATGCGCCGGAGCTTGTTGAGTACCGACCGGCGTGCGGCTTCGGTGGGGTGTGCGGTGAAGACGGGGCGGACGTTGAGGTTCCGGACCGTTTCGCGCAGGTGGTCGGGGTCGGCGTCCTTGAGGCGGTCGGCCGTCCGGGCGAGGAGGCCGCCCTCGGCGGCACGGCGTGCCCTGAGTTCGCGGCCGCGGTGGACCTGTTCGGTGACGTTGGCCAGGTGGAAGTAGGTGGAGAACGCCCGTACGAGCTTGGCGGCGGTCTCCAGTTCCGTGCCGCGCAGCAGTTCGGCGGCGGCTTCGCCGTCTTCGCGGGTCAGGCGGCGGACGCGCTCGACCAGCTCCAGGAGTTCGGGGCCCTCTTGGCGTACGAGGGCTTCGCCGAGCAGATCGCCCAGGCGCCGGATGTCGGCGCGCAGCTCGGCGCTGGTCGTCGTGACCGTCTGGCCGTGGTCGTCGGCACTGCTCACAGGTGCGGCTCCTTGCAGTGTTGAAGCTCGTCTGGGAGGGAACCCGGACGGCCGGCCCAGCGACTCGAGGAGGTGCAGGCGCCGCTTGGTGGGCTTGGCTTCCGGGCAGGAATCAGAGCGGACCGCGCTGTCCGACCGACACCAGGATAGGTGGCCGGTGTCACGCGCAGGCCGCCAGGTGTCCGATTGACGGCACTGAGTGCCAGATGCGGGCCGTCGGAAGCCCCCGTTTTGGGCGCGGTGGCGGTAGATGTCCCCTGGATGCCGGGACGCGAGGCGGATGGGCTCTTGCCGCCGGGCGACGCGCTGACATACTTACGATGCCGTAGGTTACGGAACCGTAGGGAATGCCGTAAGGCGGCCCGCGCAGCCTGTTTCGACAGGCACTCCCCCCTCTCTCCAC
Organism: Streptomyces sp. MA5143a; assembly: GCF_900290235.1. Lineage (GTDB taxonomy): Bacteria > Actinomycetota > Actinomycetes > Streptomycetales > Streptomycetaceae > Streptomyces. The sequence goes on along the minus strand of NZ_OLMK01000050.1, from coordinate 119,317 downwards.
CCTCGACCCCCTAGGGGACCCATGACCACGAGTTCCGATGTGATCGAAGACGCCCCGGAGGCGAACGACTCCCCGGGTTCCGCGCCCGGCTCCCCCGCCGTCTCGGCGACGCTGGGCGGCGAGCAGAAGCGGTCGATCGAACAGATCACGCTGCTCCTCTTCATCACCGTGCCGTTCCTGGCGGTGCTCGCGGCGGTGCCACTGGCCTGGGGCTGGGGGGTGAGCTGGCTGGACCTCGCTCTGCTGGTGTTCTTCTACTACCTGGGCTGCCACGGGATCACGATCGGCTTCCACCGGCACTTCACGCACGGTTCGTTCAAGGCCAAACGCCCGCTGAAGATCGCGCTGGCGATCGCCGGGTCGATGGCCGTGGAGGGCCCGCTGGTGCGCTGGGTGGCCGACCACCGCAAGCATCACAAGTTCTCCGACGCCGAGGGCGACCCCCACTCGCCGTGGCGCTACGGGGAGACGGTTCCGGCGCTGATGAAGGGCCTGTGGTGGGCCCACATCGGCTGGATGTTCGACGAGGAGCAGACCCCGCAGGACAAGTACGCCCCGGACCTGATCAAGGACCGGACGCTGCGGACGATCTCGCGCCAGTTCATCCTGTGGACGATGATCTCCCTCGCGCTGCCCGCGCTGATCGGGGGCCTCGTGACGATGTCCTGGTGGGGCGCGTTCACGGGGTTCTTCTGGGGCTCCCTCGTCCGGGTGGCGCTGCTGCACCATGTGACGTGGTCGATCAACTCGATCTGCCACGCGGTCGGCAAGCGCCCCTTCAAGTCCCGTGACCGCTCGGGCAACGTGTGGTGGCTGGCGGTCCTGTCCTGCGGCGAGTCCTGGCACAACCTGCACCACGCCGACCCGACCTCGGCCCGCCACGGCGTCGAACGGGGCCAGCTGGACTCCTCCGCCCGCCTGATCCGGTGGTTCGAACAGCTGGGGTGGGCCTACGACGTGCGCTGGCCGTCACGCTCGCGTATCGATTCCAGGCGTATCACGGGTGAGGACGGCTCCGAGCACCGGAAGGCGCCCGCCGAGGCGGCATGATTGACGCCGTGGCGACCGACTCCAGCAGCACCCCGAGCAATGAGAAGCCGCGGCGTGCTCGCCGCACCCGGATGACGGGCGCCGAACGCCGTCAGCAACTGCTGGAGATCGGCCGCACCCTCTTCGCCGCGAAGGGCTTCGAGGGCACGTCGGTGGAGGAGATCGCCGCGAAGGCGGGGGTCTCCAAGCCGGTGGTGTACGAGCACTTCGGCGGCAAGGAGGGCCTGTACGCGGTGGTGGTGGACCGGGAGATGCGGCGCCTGCTGGACATGGTCACCAGCTCCCTCACCGCCGGCCATCCTCGTGAGCTGCTGGAGCAGGCGGCCTTCGCGCTCCTGGACTACATCGAGGAGTACACGGACGGTTTCCGCATCCTGGTCCGCGACTCCCCGATCCCCCAGTCGACGGGCTCCTTCGCCTCGCTGATCTCCGACATCGCCACCCAGGTGGAGGACATCCTGGGCCGCGAGTTCAAGAGCCGTGGCTTCGACCCCAAACTCGCCCCGCTGTACGCCCAGGCCCTGGTCGGCATGGTCGCCCTGACCGGCCAGTGGTGGCTGGACGTCCGCCGCCCGAAAAAGGCGGAGGTGGCCGCACACCTGGTCAACCTGTCGTGGCACGGCCTGGACGGCCTGGAACAGAAGCCCCGCCTGATCGGCCACCGAAAGAGCTGAGGCTGGGCCCCGAGGGGCGCGGACAGCTGCGGTTCCCTCAGAGCCACGGGAACACCGCCGTCCCCAGGGGCGCGGGGAACTGCGCGACAAACCACGACGAACCCGCACCCGCGAGAGACCGCACACGCCACCCCCTTGGGCGACGGCAGCGGCTCGTGCCGGCCGGTCCGCGGACGGGCTACGGCGTTTCCGTCGAGGCCGAGCGCAGCTGCGCCGTTGAGGCCGAGCGCAGCGGAGTCGTCTCCAACACCTCTCCCGCCATCCGCCCGGCAGGCCCCTCCGTCTGTTCCGCGATACGCCGGAACGTCTCCTGGGCCTGCCGCGCGGGCCACGCCTCCGGAAGGTGCCGGACGGGCAGCCGGGGGTCGGTCCGGATGATCCGCAGCCACTCGGCGACCAGCCGCAGCCGCGCGGCGACGGGGTCGGCGGCGGCCAGGTCCGCGCTGGTCCAGCGCCTGTCGAACGCGACGTACCGCGCGGCGAGGGCCTCCAGGTCCCAGCTCTCGCGGATCATCAGCCCGATGTCGGTGAAGTCGTCGGCGCGGGCGTGGAACACCTTCACATGGGCGTCGAGCCCCAGCTCCGACACGATCCCCCGTACGTCGACGCGCCCCGGCGCGATCCACAGACCGCTGTAGAGCGCCCCGAACCCGGACCAGGTGAGCCGGGAGCGCAGATCGTGGCGTTGCCGTTGCCAGGACTCGGGGAGGGAGAAGCCGAGGAGGGTCCAGGTGCCGTCCCAGTCCTCGTTGACGGCGCCGTCGCGCCAGATGCGCTGTCCCCCGTCGCGCAGGATGGCGTTCGCGTGCGGGGTGAGGCCGAAGAACATCTTCCGCCCTTCGCGCTGCCGGAGCAGCAGTCCCCGGTTCACCATCCGCGTCAGCGTCGACCGGACCGCCTGCTCGCCGGTGCCGACGCGTCCGAGGACGTCGATGATGCTCCCCGAGTACACCCCGAGGTCGCCCTCGTCGCGGTCGAGCACGTGGTTGCCGAAGAAGGCCAGCACGAGCGACTGCGGCCGCGGCTGCGGCACGTCGGCGAGGTCTACGACATCGGCGACATCGGCGTCCAGGATCTCGTCCTCCACAGCGGTAAGGGTACGGAGGACCGGGGCGGAGCCGGGGTGGGGGCAGGCCCTGCCGGTGCGGGGCGGGCCCTGCGCTACCCCTCACCCCCCGGCTTCCGGGCGACGACGAAGATGCGGCGGAAGGGGAAGGCCGTGCCGTGAGGGGTGGCCGGGTAGGCCTCGCGGAGCGCGGTGCGGTACTCGGCGACGAAGGGGCCGGCGTCGTCGCCGAGTTCCGTGAGGATCGGCCGCAGTCCCGTCCCGGTGACCCAGTCGAGCACGGCGTCCTCACCCTGGAGGAGGTGGACGTACGTCGTCTCCCAGGCGTCGACCTCGCAGCCGAGGTCGGCGAGCGCGGCCAGGTACGCGGCGGGCGTGTGGACGGCGTCGTCGTGGCGGAGGGTGTCGCCGAGCCGGTCCCGCCACCGCTCGGACCGGGCGAGTTCCCGCATGAGGCGGTGGCTGGGCGAGTCGAAGTTGCCGGGCACCTGGAAGGCGAAGGTGCCACCCGGCACGAGGGCGTCCACCCAGACCGGGAAGCGGTCGAGATGGCCGGGCACCCACTGGAAGGTCGCGTTGCTGGCGATCAGGTCGTACGGCTCCGCGGGCGCCCAGGTACGGAGGTCGGCGGCGGCGAAGTCGACGCGGCCGCCGCCGGACGTGGGCCCCTCGTGGTCGACGTGTGCCTTGTCGAGCATCTCGGGCGAGTTGTCGTACCCGGTGATGCGGGCGCCGGGCCAGCGGTCGGCGAGCAGCCGCGTGACGTTGCCGGGGCCGCAGCCGAGGTCGGCGATGCGGGGCCGGTCGCCGCCGGGCGGCTCGGGCACATGGGCGAGCAGGTCGACGAAGGCGCGGGCACGGTGGCCGGCGTGGCGCAGGTACTGCTGGGGGTCCCAGGTGGGGGCGGTGGGGGGCATGGTCGGGCTACCTCCTCGTAGGTCCTCAAGGCCGGACACTCCAACTCTCGTACGGAAGGTATCTCGACGTCAAGAAACTTGATGACAACCCTCTTGATGCCAAGAGACTTCACATCGACACAACCACTACACTGATCGCCATGGAGGACGAGGTCGATCGGCTGGTCGCAGCGTGGCGCCGGGAGCGCCCCGACCTCGACGTGGAGCCGCTTGAAGTACTCAGCCGGGTGAGCAGACTGGCCCGGCATCTGGACCGTGCGCGCAGGCTGGCGTTCGCCGAGCACCAGTTGGAGCCGTGGGAGTTCGATGTCCTGACGGCGCTGCGGCGCGCGGGTACGCCGTATCAGCTCTCCCCCGGCCAACTCCTGACGCAGACGCTCGTGACCTCCGGCACGATGACGAACCGCATCGACCGCCTCGCGAAGAAGGGGCTGGTAGAGCGGTTGCCGGACCCCAGTGACCGTAGGGGCGTGCTCGTGCGACTGACGGACGAGGGCCGGGACCGGGCGGACCAGGCGCTCGCCGGACTCCTCGACCAGGAACGAGCGATCCTGGCCGAGCTGTCACGGGCCCAGCGAGGTGAACTGGCCGGGCTGCTACGCCAGTTGACCGCCCCGTTCGACAACATCCCCGGCTAGGTCGACGGGCCCGACGCCGGCCCGGCGGGCGAGCGCGACGGCGGCGAGGGTGCTGTGGACGCCCAGCTTGCCGAGGACGTTCTGCATATGGGTGCGGACGGTGTGGGGCGACAGGAACAGGCGCTCGGCGACGGCTTTGCGCCCCAGGCCCGCCACCATGCACCGAAGCACTTCCCGCTCACGCGGCGTGAGGGACTCGACGAGCCGCTCACTCTCCGTGCGGTGCTTGCGGGCGGCGGTCAGTTCGCGGAGCACGCCGGTGAGAAGGGCGGGCGGCAGATGCGTCTCGTCGCGCAGCACTCCGCGGATGACGGTGAGCAGCCGGGAGAGCGAGCAGTCCTTGGCGACCCACCCGGAGGCCCCCGCCTGGAGGGCGAGCGCCGCCCGACGCGGGTCGTCCTTCTCGGCGAGCACGACGGTCCGTACGGTCGGCTGCCCCGTCCGCACACCGGCGACGAGGGATATGCCGTCGACGAGGCCGTCCTCGCCGGTGTCCTGCACGGGCACCGGCCCGGAGACGGCGGCGACGGGCCCGCGCCCGGCCCCCGTCGGCACCCCGGAGGCGTACGCGGCCCCTCCGGGGAGGTGGCCGGAGCGCAGGGCGGGCGACTGACCGTGCCCGCCCAGATCGGCGTCGACGAGCAGCACGTCGAACTTGCGCCCTTCCGCCGCCGCGCGATCCAGGCAGCGCAGCGCGGCCGGGCCACTGCCGGCCGCGGACACGTCGACGTCGGGCTCGGCGGCGAGGGCCGCGGCGAGCGACTCGGCGAAGATGCGGTGGTCGTCGACGACCAGGACTCGGATGCGAACCACTGAAACCCCCACTGGTCGGGGGACGACCGGCGCGGGTACGGCGCCCGGCATGTTCCCCGGTTTACACCTGGGACGGGGCGCCGCAGCCGCACGGCCGCCGCCGTGCTGAACCGCTACCCCCACTCCGGGCGTCGTACCCGACTTGTCTCGCCCCCTGATCAGCACCGGCCCCCACCGGCGCTGTTCATCAGGGTAAGGCCGGGGGGCAGGAGCGGAAGGTAATTTGCAGAACTGGTTGGCCAACGCGTTTATGGTGTGCCGCATGTTTCGGATCGAGACAGAAGTCGACAGAGAACGAGCCCAATTGCTGCGTTCCCGGCTGCGGGCCACCAACACGGCGGCCTCACCGGTCCTGCGCGAGCTGCGCGGCACCCCCGACGAACGGGAGACGCCCCTGCACATCTGGGCCCTCGACGCCGCGGGCACCCTCAGGGGCGGCCTGGTGGGCCACACCTGGGCGACCTGGCTGCACGTCACGTACCTGTGGGTCGACGAGAACACCCGAGGCTCGGGCCTGGGTTCCCACCTCCTGAGGGAGGCCGAACGCACGGCCCACACCGACCGCGGCTGCCGGGCCTCCCGCCTGGAAACCTGGGACTTCCAGGCCCCCGCCTTCTACCAGAAGCTGGGCTACGAGGTGGTGTGCGTGATCCCGGACTATCCGCCGGGGGTTACGGAGTACACGTTGACCAAGCGGTTGGGGTGAGGCAGGAGTGCCGGCTGCCGCAGGGAGATCCGCTGTCACTTGGGGCGAGACGAGCAGCGCCGTCACACGTCCATGGTCGCTGCGCTGATCGCGCACTCAGTCATACAGCGACCACAAGCCCATGCCCCGGCAGACTCTGCCCTCACTGGTCACAACCTCCCGAATATCACCCCGCGCCAGGCCCATCCTGACTCGAGGACGGCGTCGCGCAGAGGGTCCCGCAGCTCTGCCCCGTCGAAGCGGAAGGCCTCCGTCGCTTCGAGACGGCCACTGTCCCCGCGTTCGATCGTCCAGTGGCGGGAGACAGTCCTGTCCGGGCCCCGCTTGTACTCCCCCAAGATCGCAAGCCGCGGCGGATCCCCCACCCGGGTGACCTCCCACTGCTCTTCTGAGACCGAGCAGCGCGGCTCGGACCCCCTCGGGTGCGCAGGGCACGACTCCCTCGGTATATGCGCGGGAAGCGCATGCGTGCGGGAACCTCATGCGTGCGGGAACCTCATGCGTGCGGGAACCTCATGCTTGGGCCGCGCCCCTCCGACGGTGTACGTGAAGCGGTACGTCGTCGGCTGGGCGCGGCCCACAGAGGTCGCCCAGGGGGGTCTGGGTCAGGACACCCGCCGTGCCCCCGCCGACGGCACCGCGACGAACACCCTCGGTGCCGTGAAGTCCGCCGCGGCGAACGCCTCCTGGATCGCCTTCGTGACCGTGTCCGCGTCCGCCGACTCGACCAGGACGATCGCCGAGCCGCCGAAGCCGCCGCCCGTCATCCTCGCGCCCAGCGCGCCCGACGCGATCGCCGTGTCGACGACCAGGTCCAGCTCGGGGCACGAGATGCGGAAGTCGTCGCGCAGTGACGCGTGGCCCTCGATCAGGACGGGGCCGATCGCCCGTGTCCCGCCCGCCTCCAGCAGGGCGACCACCTGCTCGACCCGGTGGTTCTCCGTCACGATGTGGCGGACCAGGCGGCGCACCTCCTCCTCGTCGCCGAGGCGCTCCAGCGCCGCGTCGAGGTCGTCGTACGCCACGTCCCGCAGGGCGTCCACGCCCAGCAGGGCCGCGCCCTTCTCGCAGCCCGCGCGGCGCTTGCCGTACTCGCCCTCGCTGTGGGAGTGCTTGACCTGGGTGTCGACGACCAGCAGCTGCATGCCCTGGGCCGCCAGGTCGAAGGGGATCTGCTTCTGGGAGAGGTCACGGGTGTCGAGGAACAGGGCGTGGCCCTGCTCGCAGCACGCCGACGCCGTCTGGTCCATGATGCCGGTGGGCGCGCCCACGTAGACGTTCTCCGCGCGCTGGCAGAGGCGGGCCAGCTGCCAGCCCTTCAGGCCGAGGTCGAAGAGGTCGTTGAGGGCCAGGGCCACCACGACCTCCAGCGCGGCCGACGAGGAGAGGCCGGCGCCGGTCGGGACCGTCGACGTCAGGTGCACGTCCGCGCCGGTCACCGCGTGGCCGGCCTCGCGCAGAGCCCAGACGACGCCCGCCGGGTACGCCGTCCAGTCGCGGTCCGACTCGGGGGCCAGCCCGTCCAGCGTCAGCTCGACCACACCGCCGTCCACGTCGGAGGAGTGCAGGCGCAGGACGCCGTCCGTGCGGCGGGAGACCGCGGCGACGGTGGTGTGCGGGAGGGCGAAGGGCATGACGAAGCCGTCGTTGTAGTCGGTGTGCTCGCCGATCAGGTTGACCCGGCCCGGAGCCGCCCACACCCCCTCCGGCGCCGTCCCGTACAGCTCCTCGAACCGCTCGGCGACAGCGACCTCGGCCCCGGACTCGACGGCCCCGGACTCGACGGACCCGGCGTCCACGGCTCCGACCTCCACGGCCTCGCCCTCTACGGCCTCGCTCATGCCCTGACCCTGACCTTTCCTTGCCCACCGGCCGACGATCCGAACGATCCGACCGAACCTACCGACCGCGACACCGGCCGAACCTACCGACCGGCACCCCGGCCCACACCCACCCCGGCCGGCACACTCACCGGCCCACACCCACCCCGGCCGGCGCACTCACCGGTCGACACCCTCACCGGTGCACGGCCGAGGGCAGGCCTCATCCGGCCTGTCGCCGCGCGAACTCCCACGCGTCCGCCACGATCCCCGCGAGGTCCGCCCGGGACGGGTTCCAGCCGAGGCGGTCGCGGGCCGTGGCCGCGGAGGCGACCAGGATCGCCGGGTCGCCGGCGCGGCGGGGGGCGACGACCTCGGGGATGGGGTGACCGGTGACCTTGCGGACCGTCTCGATGACCTCGCGGACGGAGAAGCCGTTGCCGTTGCCCAGGTTGCAGATGAGGTGCTCGCCGGCCACCGCGGCGTCCAGCGCCAACAGATGCGCCTCGGCGAGGTCCGCGACATGGATGTAGTCGCGGACGCAGGTGCCGTCGGGCGTCGGGTAGTCGTCGCCGAAGACGGAGATCGCCTCGCGGCGGCCCTGCGCGACCTGGAGGACCAGCGGGATCAGGTGGGACTCGGGGTCGTGGCGCTCGCCGCAGGAGCCGTAGGCGCCGGCCACGTTGAAGTAGCGCAGGGACACCGCGCCCAGGCCGTGGGCGGCCGCCTCGCCGGTGATCATGTGGTCGACGGCGAGCTTGGAGGCGCCGTAGGGGCTGGTCGGGCGGGTCGGCGCGGACTCCACGATCGGGGTGGTCTCGGGCTCGCCGTACGTGGCGGCCGTCGACGAGAAGACAAGCTTGCGCACGCCCGCCTCGCGCATCGCGCCGAGCAGCGCCATGGTGCCGCCGACGTTGTTGTCCCAGTACTTCTCGGGCTTCACGGCGGACTCGCCGACCTGGGAGAACGCGGCGAAGTGGAGGACCGCGTCGAAGGACGCGTCCAGCCACTTCGCGGCGTCCCGGATGTCGCCCTCGACGAAGGACGCGCCCGCCGGTACGCCCTCGCGAAAGCCCGTGGACAGGTTGTCGAGGACGACGACCTCGTGGCCCGCCTCCAGCAGATGCTGGGCGACCACGCTGCCGACGTAACCCGCGCCGCCCGTGACCAGGTACTTGCCGCTCATGAACTCGCTACCTCTCGCAGTCGCTCGGCCGCGCGCTCCGGCGGCACGTCGTTGATGAACACGTTCATGCCGGATTCGGAACCCGCGAGGAATTTCAGCTTGCCGGAGGTGCGGCGGATGGTGAAAAGCTCGAGGTGGAGCGCGAAGTCGTCGCGGTTGACGCCCTCGAACTCCTCCAGCGCGCCGAACGGTGCCTGGTGCCAGGCGGCGATGTACGGCGTGGGCGGTTCACCTTCGCCGAAGATCCGGTCGAAGCGCCTCAAGAGTTCCAGATAAACCTGGGAAAACTCTGCACGCGCGTCCTCGTCGAGCGCCAGAAGGTCCGGCACACGGCGGCGGGGGTAGAGGTGGATCTCGTACGGCCAGTGCGCCGCGTACGGCACGAACGCCACCCAGTGCTCGGTCTCCAGGACGATCCGGTCGCCGGCGAGTTCGCTCTCCAGTACGGCGTCGAAGAGGTTCTCCCCGCCGGTGGCGTCCTTGTGGGCGGCGAGTGAGCGCAGCATCAGGGCGGTGCGGGGGGTGGTGAAGGGGTAGGCGTAGATCTGCCCGTGGGGGTGGCCGAGGGTCACGCCGATCTCCGCGCCCCGGTTCTCGAAGCAGAAGACCTGTTCGACGGAGGGGAGATGCGACAGCTCCGCGGTGCGGTCGGTCCAGGCGTCCAGGACGAGGCGGGCCTGCTCCTCGGTGAGGTCGGCGAAGGCCGCGTTGTGGTCCGAGGTGAAGCAGACGACCTCGCAGCGGCCGGAGTCGCCGGCCAGTGACGGGAAGCGGTTCTCGAACACGACGACGTCGTACGAGGAGTCGGGGATCTCGCTGAGCCGGTCGCCCTGGGAGGGGCACAGGGGGCATTCGTCGGCCGGCGGGTGGTAGGTGCGGCCCTGCCGGTGCGAGGCGATCGCGACGGAGTCGCCGAGCAGCGGGTCCCTGCGCACCTCCGAAGTGGTGACGGTGCGCTCCAGGGGTCGCTTGTCCACCGCGTCGCGCACGGTGTCGTCGCGCAGGTCGTAGTAGATCAGCTCACGACCGTCGGCCAGCCGGGTCGAGGTCTTCTTCACGCCGGACTCCCCATCCGTACCCGCAATCGAGCGATCAAGCGATCAAGCCATCACGACATCGAGCTCACCAAACAGAACCGAACACATCAAAGCACAAGTCCCCAGGCTCGTCACCATCACAATTAAACAAAGATCACCAGAACACCAACCGGTGGCGCCACTGGTGTCACCCGCCTCCGTGTCCCCCCTGCCCCGCTGCCGTCACCCATCCGTCGTCGCCGACCGAAGTGAGCCGCGCATGCGGTATCCCGCCGCCGGGCTGGGGCTGCTCGCTGGGTTCGTGGCGGGCGCGGTGGTGATGGTCGCGGTGTCCCTCTTCACCGCGCCGAAGCCGGAGGAGGAGCTCCAGGGGCTGGTGTACGGCACGCGCTCGCCCGGTATGGAGGAGCCGCCCGCGGAGGGTGGCGACGCGTGGTACCGTCGGCCGGCGCTGCTCGGCTGGGGCGTGGTCGTGCTGGCCGCCGCCTGCTACATCCCGTGCTCGTTCTGACGACCGGAGGACCGACACCGGTGTCCGGCTTCCCCGGGCCTCCTGAGCACTCCGGGCGCCACGAGGACGCCGAGCACGGCGGGCACCGCGGGCACCGCGGGCGGAAACACCCCGATCACGCCGTCCGCTCCGGGTACTCCGAGCACGACGTGCGGCGCGAGGTCACCGAACTGGAGGGCAGGTCCGCCACCGCGGCCCGACTCTTCGACATCCGCCTCTTCGACATCCGCCGCATCATCGGCGGCTTCTTCGTGGTCTACGGCGTCATCGTCACCCTCGCGGACTTCACCGCGTCCGACGCCGAGATCGACAAGGCGGAGGGCGTCAACATCAACCTGTGGACGGTCCTCGGCATGCTCGCGCTGGGGGTGTTCTTCCTGACGTGGCTGTGGCTGCGGCCGATTCGGTCGGCGGAGGAGGGCGAAGCGCTGCCGCCGGGGGATGCCCTCGGGTGACCGCCGAGTGACCGGGCGGGAGCACATGCGGCTCCGGGACCTAGTGCTCTCAGACGCGGAATTCGCCGGACGCCGGGCCGCTGGCACGGAACAGGTCCTCCGCCTCGGCCACATGGAGGGCTCGCTCCCCCCAGTTCGTGAGCTGCGTCCGGTCCGTGCAGGAGTTGACCCGCTCGCGGACCGTGTCCGGTACCGGGATGCCCCGCCACTCGAGGATCTGGAGGACCATCTCGGCGCGGGCCTCCATCCGGCCTTCCTCCCGGCCTTCCTCCCGGCCTTCCTCCCGGCCTTCCTCCCGCGTCTGCTCAGCCAGCGGGTGTCGCCAGAAGTACTGCATCTGCGTCATCAAGTCCCTCCACAGCTTGAGCGCCTGGGGATCCACCAGGCATGAGTCGACGAACTGCACGAAGACCGCGGCGCTGTCCGCGTCAAGGCTCTTCAGGCCGGCCACCAGGGATTCCAGTATGGCGGCAGCCTGGACGCCCCTGCCATGTGTCATCGCCGAGAGCGCCGCGAGAGCCGGGTCCTGCTTGGCCGTCCACGCGTCTGCGATAACCGGTACGTTGTCCGGGCCCAGCACCAGGGGTCGCACCGTCAGCGAGGGGCAGCCGCGCACGCCCAGATGGATGGGCTCTCCCGCCCAGCGGGCCGTCGCGGCGCTCTGCGTGATCACGATGAGTACCGGGTCGCACCGGTACTTTGCGTACAGGTAGCTGAGGTAGTACGGCCAACTGCGCCTCTTGTCCTCGTCCTTCTTGCCCTGCGACTCGACGACCAGGAGATACGTCCCCTCGTCGGTCTCCGCCCTCAGCAGCGTGTCGACGCGCCGCTCGACCGGCTCGATCTCCGTGAGGTCGACGTTCATGGCGGCGAACTCGCGAGGCTCGGGGAAGGGCACGTGCAGCACGGTTTGCAGGGTGCGGGTGAGTAACCCGGGGTCCTTCTGGAAGATCCGGTGCAACGCCTCGTGCGACGAGCTGACCATCGGCTCTCCCTCCTTTCGTTCGGATGATCAACGAGTCACGCGGCAGCCAGGTCACAGGGCAGTTCGCACCACACGTATTTGCCCGACTGCCCGAACCGGGACGACGGTTGCCAGCCCCAGGTGTTCGCGCGGGCGCGCACGAGGGCGAGGCCCCGGCCGGCCTCGGCGTGCGGCCCTCCGGGGCTGCCGGGCGGGCCGGGGGGCTCCGGATCCGCGTCCCACGCGCCGATCCACAGCGCGCCGCCCGTCCAGCGCACGCGCAGGGCCGCGGGGCCCTTGGTGTGCAGCACGGCGTTGGCGATCAGCTCGGTGGCGAGGAGTTCGGCGGTGTACCCGGCGCGCCGGCGCCGCCGTGACCGGCCTCCTCGTCCTCGCCCTTCTCGGCACCCTCTCCCCCGCCCACGCCGGCGCCGCGCGCGACCCCTTGCAGCGTGACGCCGACGCCGTACGCGACAGTGGTGTCACCGGGGTGTCCGTCCGGGTGGACTCGCCCCGTGGCGCACGGACCGCCCGGAGTGGCGTGGGGGAGCTCACGACCTCGGCTCCCGTACCGCCCTCCGAGTACATCCGGATCGGCAGCACCACCAAGACGTACGTCGCGACAGTCGTCCTCCAGCTCGTCGGGGAGGGGCGGCTGTCCCTGGAGGACTCCGTGGACCGGTGGCTTCCGGGCCTCGTGCGCGGCAACGGCAACGACGGGCGGCGCGTCACCGTCCGCCAGCTGCTCCAGCACACCAGCGGACTGCCGGACTACATCGCGGACGTCCTCCCGGACATGAGCGCCGCCGGATACCTCAAGCACCGCTCCACCACGCACAGCTCCCGGCAGCGCGTCGCCTTCGCCATGACGCATCCGCCCGTCTTCGCGCCGGGCACCCGTTGGGAGTACTCCAACACCAACTACATCCTCGCCGGGATGGTGATCGAGGCGGTCACCGGCCGGAGCTGGGACAAGGAGGTCGAGGAGCGGATCCTGCGTCCGCTGCGGCTCACCCGGACGTACGCGCCGGGCGACGACCCCCGGCTGCCCCGGCCCCACGCGCGGAACTACCAGCAGTTCGAGGCGGCGGAAACGGGGGGCGGGTCGGCATCAGGCGCAAGCCCCGGTTCCCTCACCGACACCAGCCTCGCCTACCTCCCCTTCGACGGGGACGCCGACGGGTCGCTCATCAGTACGGCCGCCGACACCAACCGCTTCTTCTCGGCGCTCCTCGGCGGCCGGCTCCTCACCCCCGCCCAGCTCGCCGAGATGCGGCGCTCGGTCGCCGTGCCCGACACCCCCGGCGAGGTACCGGGCTCCCGGTACGGGCTGGGGCTGGCCTGGACGCCGCTGACCTGCGGCGGCGGCTACTGGGGGCACAGCGGGAGCGGCTTCGGCTATCTGGCATGGCCCGCGACCACCGCCGACGGCCGGGTATCCATCACCGTCGCCGTGCACAGCCGACCCGCCGACGAGACGACCGCCACCCGGCAGATCCACGCCATCACCGATCTGGTGGACCACGCGGTCTGCGTCCAGCCGCAGCGGCAGGAGGGCGAGGGCCACAGGGATCGTACGTAGCCGTAGCCGTAGCCGTCGGCCCGGCATCCTCCTGTCGGACGGACCCGCCGGCCGGCTGCCTACTCCTCCACCCCCGCCACCCCCTGCGCCACCGGCCCCGCCCGGTCCAGCAACCCCGTTCGGGCCGCCAGGGCCGCTGCCTCCAGTCGTGAACCCACGCCCAGTTTCATCAGGACCCGTTGGACGTGGGTGCGGGCCGTCGACGGGGCGATGCCCATGCCTGCCGCGATCAGCCTCGTGTCCTCGCCCTCCGCGACGCGGACCAGGACCTCCACCTCGCGCGGGGTCAGCATCCGGAGCAGGCGCTGGCCCTCGTCGTCCGGCTGGGCCGCCGGGTTCAGCAGTTCGCTGAACGCGCTCTGGAGCAGTTGCGGTGCCACCGCCGCCTCTCCCGCGCGGGCCTTCATGATGGCCCGCTCCACGCCCTCTATGCGTTCGTCGTGCCGTACGTAGCCGGACGCGCCCGCGGCGAACGCGGCGGCTATGCCGCGCGGGTTGGGCACCGGGCCGAGCACCAGTACCGCCACCTGCGGTCGTTCCCGCTTGATCCTGACCACCGGGTCGAAGATCCCCGGCTCGGCGGGTGTCGCCGTGCCGAGCAGGCACACCTCGGGTGCCCGTGTGATCACCAGTTCCGCCGCGCCCGCGGCGGGTGCCGCCGCGGCGAGCACCCGGTGCCCCCGCAGCTTCAACGCCGAGGCCAGCGCCTCGGCGAGCAGTCGGTGGTCGTCGACCACCATGAGCCGCACTCCCATCGAGCCAGCCACCCCCCAGTCCCCCAATGGTTGCCAACTATGGCCGCCCACCGGGCCTCACGGACAGAAGCCCCCCGACTCCGCCGTCTGCTCCCCCGCTCTCATGCCCCCGGAAGCTACACGCTTGTTCGACGTTGCGCTCCCCCTACCCGAGAGAAGTGCCCCGGATTACCGACATCCCTCCCATTCGGGAGTGATGGGGGATACGTGCACGGCCCCGCCCCTGACCAGGGGCGGGGCCGTCGCGCGGGACCCAGGGGGCGCGTGGGGTTACTTCGCCCCGAAGCCGAGCGCCGTGTACTCCTTTTCGTCCTTGTCGTAGGGCTTGCTGACCAGGTCCTTGCCGATGAAGAACCGTCCGTCGGTGTAGAGCATCTCGCTCAGCGTCGGCACCATCGCGCTGATCGCACGGAGGACCGACTCGGACGACGGGGTCTCGATGAGGGTGGTCTGCTTCAGCGTCTTGCCGTCGATGGAGACGACCTGGGCGCCCTTGTCGTACGGGCCGTCCTTGAAGGCGATGATGTTCGGGCCGTCCATGCGGATCGGGAACAGCTCGTAGTCGTCACCCGCGTCCACCCGGTCGCTCGTGGACTTCCCCGTGGCCAGCGAGAAGGAGACGATCTCGTTGGTCCGGCTGTAGGAGCCGGTGCCGTCGTGGTTCTCGGTCGGCATGTACACCTTGTCATTGCCGACGTAGATGCCCTTGCAGGACCAGACGCCGCGGACCGGGCAGTCGTAGTTGTACTTCTTGTCCGGGACGGAGATCTTGGCGCGCAGCTTGCCCTTGTCGTCCAGCGAGAAGATGTCGCTGGTGCCGGTCAGCGGCACGTCGCTGCCGGTCACCACGCCGAACACCACCGGCTTGGTGGAGATGATCTTGGCGCGGTCGATGCCCGAGGGCACCTTGTACGTCCACTTGACGCTGCCCGACTTCGGGTCGAGCAGCTGGATTTCGAAGGTCTCCTCGCCGTAGTCGCCGCACTTGCGGACCGCGACCAGCTGGGCGCCGCCCGCGTAGCCCTCGTCCGTGCACTCGCCGGCCTTCGGCGACCACAGCACCTTGCCGGAGTTGACGTCGAAGGCCGCGCCACCGGAGTAGCCGCCGGCCGCGGCGACCGTCGTACCGGAGATGGTGACCTCGCCGAACGGCACCTTGCTGCCGCTGACGTCGGCGGTCTTCGTCCAGATCTCCTTGCCGGTGTCGACGTTGAACGCGATGACCTGGGTGCACGCCGGACGCTCGTCCGCCTTGCTGCGCTTGGCCTCCTCGGTGATCACCACGGAGATCCCCTCCGTGGTGATCTCACGGGAGCTCGCGCAGGTCTGGCCCGGCAGGTCCAGCGTCCACTTGGCCTTGCCGCTGTCCGGCTCATAGCCGACGATCTTGTTCAGGCCGGCCTTGGCGTACGTCTTGTCGGTGAGCCAGGATCCCTTGACGCTGTCGATCTGGCCCTTGTCCTTGATCTCGTGCGCCGGCACCTGGAAGAGGACCTTGGCGCTGGAGTTGGAGGGCGCCTTCTCCTGTGCCTCGGCCGGGATCTCCACACCGCCGGACGACGAGCCGCCGGACGACGAGGTGCCGCCGTCGGTGCCCTTCGGGTCGTCCTTGCCGCCGGTCGTCCCCTCGGAGCTGGCGGTGTTCTTCTTGTCGTCGTCGCCGCCCTTGGAGGTGGCGTAGAAGACGCCGCCGCCGACGATGAGGGCGATGGCCGCGACCGCCGCGGTGATGATGATCGCCGTGGAGTTGACCTTCTTCTTGCCGCCGGGGGCGTGCGGCTGCATCGCCATGGTCGGCTGCTGGTAGCCGTACGGCTGACCGGGCTGGCCATAGGGCTGCTGACCGGGCTGGCCGTAGGGCTGCTGACCGTACGGGCCGGGCTGCGGCTGACCGTACGGGCCCGGCTGTCCCGGCTGACCGGGCTGGCCCGGGTAGCCGTAGCCGGGCTGCGGCGGGGGCGTCTGCGGGTAGCCGTAGCCCGGGCCCTGCGCGGGCGGGGGCGTCTGCGGCGGGCCCGCGGGCGGGGTCTGCTGGGGGTATCCGTAGCCGGCGCCCTGCGCGGGCGGCGGGCCCTGCGGCGGGGGCGTCGGGGCGCCGAAACCACCGGCCGGCGGGGGTGTCGGCGCGCCGAAGCCGCCCTGCGGCGGGGTGTCCTGCGGGGGCTGGGCCGGGGGCTGCGGCGGCTGGTTCGGGGGCGGGCCCGGCGGCTGGTTCGGCGGGGGCGGCGGCTGCGTCATGACGTGAATTCCTCGGGGCGGATGGTGGAAGGCGGGTGAGGGACGAGGGGAGGGTCGACCGGGACACCGGTCCCCGGCTCAGTTGCCGTAGGCCATCATCAACTTCTCCTTCGACTCGCCCACGCCCAGCAGCCGGGTGGTGGAGATGTAGAAGCGCCCGTCCACGTAGGCGATGGCCTTCGCGTAGAAGGAGCTCTCGATCTTCGCGGCACTGCCCGGCATCTGCAGGAGCTTCGTCACCTTGGGCCTGGAGCCCGTCGTGGGGAACGACACGATCTGGCCGCCGTCGCCCTCGTGCGTCGGCTTGACGTACGCGATCAGCTTGGAGTTCTCGATCCGCACGGCCGACATGGCCGCGTCGGCCGGGGACGTGACCCGCCACTTCTCCTTGCCGGTGGACAGGTTGACCGCGACGATCTCGTTCGCGTCGTCCTTCGCCTCGGTCGGCAGGTAGAGCGTGTCGGCGTCGGCGGCGATACCGGAGCAGCCCTGGAGGTTGCGGGAGATGATCCCGGTGTCGCAGTCGGGCTTGATGGAGCCCTTGATGTCGAGCTGCGAGCGGGTGGAACCGTCGGCCTCGAAGGCGGAGATGTTCCACTTCTTCTCTTCCTCGTTGGTGAGGTAGAGGACGAGCGGGTTCAGCGAGTACACGTGGTCGACCCGCCAGCCCTTGGGGATCTTCCGCGTCCACTTGGCCTTGCCGGTCTTCGGGTCGAGTTCCTGGACCTCGTCGTGTGCCTTGTCCTCGGAGCCGACCGCGCAGGAGGAGACGGCGACCAGCCGCGCTCCGCCCGCGAACCCGCCCGGGTAGCAGGACTGGCCGTACTCCTTCTTGTCCCAGAGCTTCTTGCCGGTGTCGACGTCGTACGCGGTGCCGGACTGCGAGCGGCCCACCATGAGCGTGTCACCGATGACGGACAGGCCGACGCTGATGTTGCTGTCGAACAGGGCGCCCTTCTCCAGCTCGGCGGTCCAGCCCGTCTTCCCGGTGTTCAGGTCGATCTGCTGGAGCTGGTCGCACTCGGAGTCGTTGCTGCTGCCGCGCTTGGAGGCGACCACGATGTGGCCGTCGGCGGTCGGCTGCGGGGTGACCGTGCAGATCTTGCCCTTGAACTCGATGGGGTCCCAGGCGGGGTCGCCGCTCTCGACGTCGAACGCGAACAGCTGCTTGTACGCGGCCTTCACGGCGACCTTGTCGGTGACCCACAGGCCGGGGGCGTCCGCACCCGAACCGGGCGCGTCGGGCGCGCTCTTGTACCAGAGCACCTTCGCCTCGCCGGCCTTGCGGGCCTCGTTGAGGTCGGAGATGTCGAGGTCCTCGCCGCCGCCCCCGCTGCCGTCGCCCGGGTTGACGGGCGCGGACGGGGAGGAGGACGCCTTGGGGTCGTCGGTGCCCTTGCTCGCGCTCTCCTTGGCGACCGGCTCCTTCTTGCCGCCGTCGTCACCGAGGCTCGTCACCGCGAACACAGTGCCGCCGATCACGAGGAGCGCGGCCACCGCCGCGCCGACAGCCAGGGCCGGCTTGCCCTTGAACGGGTTCTTGGAGCCGCCGCCCGACGGCGGGGTGGGCCCGCCCGGGAACTGCCCCTGCGGATAGCCGTAACCGGGCTGCGGCGGCGGGGTGTAGGGCCCCGGCTGCTGCGCGTACGGGCCGGGCTGCTGGGTGTACGGACCCGACTGCGCGGGCGGTTGCTGCGGGTAGCCGTAGCCGGGAGTCGGCGCGGGCGGGCCCTGCGGCGGAGGCGTCTGCGGATAGCCGTAGGGCTGCTGCGGTCCGGGGTTCTGCGGAGCTCCGAAGCCGCCCAGAGACGGCTGGTCGGGTGGCTGAGTCATCAGCGCGATTCCCCCTGTTTCGCTGCTTTCGAGCCACCCGTCGTCACGCGTGGTGTCGCTTCCCAGACTGTTGTCGGTCGACTCTTTCTATCACTGCGACACGACCAGGCACGGGGCCGGTCGCTCCCCTGTTCCCAAGGAAGAACCGCCCCGTAATGCCTCCGTTACGCTCCTTCACGCCCCCTTCACGGGACGCACGCCCCTTGTCCCGCAAGGCTTCAGAGGCACCCGGAGGACGGGAGAACACCGGGCGCCGACAGCGCCTTGAAGGGGCGCGGGGAACTGCGCGATCAGCCGCCCACGACCGGCACCCGGCGTCGCACAGCGGCCCCCACGGCGAGGGCCCGCATCGACAACCGCTACGCGTCCTCCGCGAGTTCAAGCCACCGCATCTCCAGCTCGTCCTTCTCCCCCGCCAACGCCCGCAGTTCCGCGTCGAGTTCGGCCACCTTCGCGAAGTCCGTGGCGTTGTCGGCGATCTGCGCGTGCAGCTTCGTCTCCCGCTGGGAGAGCTTGTCCAACTGCCTTTCGATCTTCTGGAGTTCCTTCTTCGCGGCGCGCGCGTCCGCCGCGGACACGGTCTTCTCGGAGGCCGAGGCGGTGGCCTTGGCGGCGACCGGCGAGGCCGCCGCCGCGGCCTCCTCCATGGCGTGGCGCCGCTCCAGGTACTCGTCGATGCCACGCGGCAGCATCCGCAGCGCGCCGTCACCCAGCAGAGCGAACACCCGGTCCGTCGTCCGCTCGATGAAGAACCGGTCGTGGGAAATGACGATCATCGAGCCGGGCCAGCCGTCGAGGAGGTCCTCCAGCTGGGTGAGGGTCTCGATGTCGAGGTCGTTGGTGGGCTCGTCGAGGAACAGGACGTTCGGCTCGTCCATCAGCAGCCGCAGCAGCTGGAGCCGCCGCCGCTCACCGCCGCTGAGGTCGCCGACCGGCGTCCACTGCTTCTCCTTGTTGAACCCGAAGGTCTCGCAGAGCTGCCCCGCCGTCATCTCGCGTCCCTTGCCGAGGTCGACACGGTCGCGGACCTGCTGCACGGCCTGGAGCACCCGCCACTCGGGGTCGAGCTCGGCGACCTCCTGGGAGAGGTAGGCGAGCTTGACGGTCTTGCCGGTGACGACGCGTCCGGCGACCGGCTGCTTCTCGCCCTCGCTGCGGGCGGCGTCCGCCATGGCCCGCAGCAGGGAGGTCTTGCCGGCGCCGTTGACGCCGACGAGGCCGATACGGTCGCCGGGGCCGAGCTGCCAGGTCAGATGCTTCAGCAGCACCTTCGGCCCGGCCTGCACCGTGACGTTCTCCAGGTCGAAGACGGTCTTGCCCAGCCGGGTCGACGCGAACTTCATCAGCTCGCTGGTGTCACGCGGCGGCGGTACGTCCGCGATCAGCTCGTTGGCCGCCTCGACGCGGAAGCGGGGCTTCGACGTACGGGCGGGGGCGCCGCGCCGCAGCCAGGCCAGCTCCTTGCGGACGAGGTTCTGCCGCTTGACCTCCTCGGTCGCGGCGATCCGCTCCCGCTCGGCCCGCGCGAAGACGTAGTCGGAGTAGCCGCCCTCGTACTCGTAGACCGAGCCCTTCTGCACGTCCCACATGCGGGTGCACACCTGGTCGAGGAACCAGCGGTCGTGGGTGACGCAGACCAGCGCGGAGCGCCGCTCCCGCAGGTGGCCCGCGAGCCAGGAGATGCCCTCGACGTCCAGGTGGTTCGTCGGCTCGTCCAGGACGATCAGGTCCTGCTCCTCGATGAGCAGCTTGGCGAGCGCGATACGGCGCCGCTCGCCGCCGGAGAGCGGGCCGATGACGGTGTCGAGGCCCTGCGGGAAGCCGGGCAGGTCGAGGCCGCCGAACAGCCCGGTGAGGACGTCCCTGATCTTGGCGTTGCCCGCCCACTCGTGGTCCGCCATGTCCCGGATGACCTCGTGCCGGACGGTGGCGGTCGGGTCGAGGGAGTCGTGCTGGGTGAGCACGCCGAGGTGGAGGCCGCCGGAGTGGGTGATCCGCCCGGTGTCGGCCTCCTCCAGCTTGGCGAGCATCCGGATGAGGGTGGTCTTGCCGTCCCCGTTCCGTCCCACGACTCCGATCCGGTCCCCTTCGGAGACGCCGAGCGAGACCCCGTCGAGCAGGGCGCGGGTGCCGTACACCTTGCTGACGTTCTCGACATTGACCAGGTTGACGGCCATTACTCTCCTGCCACGGGGACGATCGACCCTCCAGGGTAGTCGGCGGCCGCGCCGGCCGTGACGGGACGCTCGCCCGGCCCCTGCCGGGGGACGGGTGAGGTCGGCGGATGCGGGTGAGTGGGGGCTGGTCGCGCGAGAACCCACAACGAACCCGCACCCGCCACAACCACACGCACCCCCGAGCTACTAGGCACCCCGGCCCACCCGCTCCACCAGGAGCCACCCCGCGAGGGTCATCCCCACCGCCACCGGGGCCGTCACCTGGACGGCGATCAGCAGGGCCGTCCGCCCCTCGAAGAGTCCGCCGAAGCCGACCATCGACAGCCCGAGGACGCCGAACAGGCAGAGGGCCACGCCGAGAGCCGCGGCGATCCCCGCGTACCCGGCACGCGTCGCCGGCCCGGCGGGGCGATCCTGCCCGCCGCGGGCCGCGGGCCGTTCGAAGCCCCGGAACGCGGCCACGAGCACGGCCGTCAGGACGGCCGCCGCGGCGAGCCGCAGGGGCAGCTGGGCCCACCAGGCACCGGTCGCCGGGGCCGGCAGAGACGTGTCGAGGGCGAGCAGCACCCCGTACACGCCGAGCATCGCGGTCAGGTGCCACAGGAACGCCGTCATCGAGATGCCGTTGGCCGCCACGACCGCCCGCCACACCTTCGGCCTCTCCAACCACCGCGTGACCGGCCCCCGCACCCATTCCACCGCGCCGACCAGCCACACCCCGTGGCACAGCAGCGCGAAGGTCGGCGGCGCCATGTTCGACACCTTCTCGCCGGGCATCCCGACCATCGACAGCGGATACGGCCCGTACGCCACCAGCAGCGCGGCCCCCGCGAGGCCCGCCCCGGCGAGCAGGTACGGCCGCGTCAGCATGCCGTCGGCGCGCAGGAACCCGAGCTGGTGGATCGCGAGCCAGACGAAGGCGAAGTTCAGGAACTCGACGTACGGCACACCGAGCGCGAAGCGCAGTACGTCCACGGCGGCGGCCGCCGCGACCAGCCCGCCGACCGCGCCCCAGCCGTACCTTTCGTGCAGCCTCAGCAGCGGCGGGGTGAACGCCACCATCGCCAGGTAGATCCCGATGAACCACAGCGGCTGCGCCACCAGTCGCAGCGCCACGTCGAGCAGCCCGCCGCCCTGTCCGCCGAGGTGCAGGAGGACGGCGGCGGCGCCCCACACCCCGATGAACACCATGGTGGGCCGCAGCAACCGCTGGAGGCGGGCGCGGAGGAAGGCCGGGTAGACGGAGGCGGCTGCCGGGTCCTGGCGGCGCAGGGAACGGTAGGAGAGGGCGTGGGAGAAGCCGCCGACGAAGAAGAAGACCGGCATGATCTGCAACGCCCAGGTGAGGATCTGCAGCCGCGGCTCGACGGCGAGGAGGTTGCCCACTTCCACGCGGCCGTCGCCGCCCGTCGTCACGGCCGCCATCAGCCAGTGGCCGAGGACGACCGTGCCGAGCGAGGCGACCCGCAGCAGATCGACGTACCGGTCACGGCTGGAGGGGGTGGCGGCGGCGAGTGCGCTCGCGCTGACGCTGGCAGTCATGGGAGTACGGTCGCGCGGCCCCCCGGGCGGCGGGCAGCGCTCAGGTACTCAAGTCGGTTCTGAGTATGTGCGGTTGGGCCCCCGTGGGAGCCCGCACGCTACGGGAGGATCGTCGCGCCTGGCGCCGGGGAGGCGGCCACCCGGGCCGCCTCGCACGCACCGGCGGCGCGGAGCCCCTCGGCGACGGTGTGCGCCGAGGCGGCGTCGCGGGCGAGGAAGGCCGTGGTCGGCCCGGAGCCGGAGACGAGCGCGGCGAGCGCCCCGGCGGCCCGGCCCGCGGCGAGGGTGTCGGCCAGCTTCGGGAACAGGGAGAGGGCGGCGGGCTGGAGGTCGTTGGCCCCGGGCAGGAACGCCGCGAGGGCGTCGACGTCGCCCTTGGCGAGCGCGTCGAGCAGTACCTGGGAGGCAACGGGCTCGGGCACCTCGTCGTTCTCGTGGAGGCGGTCGAACTCCCGGTACACGGCCGGGGTGGAGAGCCCGCCGTCCGCGACCGCGAAGACCCAGTGGAAGCCGCCGCCCACCTCCAGCGGCCTCAGCCGCTCGCCGCGCCCGGTGCCGAGCGCCGCCCCGCCCACCAGGCTGAACGGCACGTCGCTGCCCAACTCGGCGCAGATGTCGAGGAGTTCGGCGCGGGAGGCGCCGGTCCCCCACAGCGCGTCGCACGCGACGAGCGCGCCCGCGGCGTCCGCGCTGCCGCCGGCCATGCCGCCCGCGACGGGGATGTCCTTGGCGATGTGCAGCCGCACGGCCGGGTCGATCCCGTGGCGGGCGGCGAGGGCGAGCGCGGCCCGTGCGGCGAGGTTGGTGCGGTCCAGCGGGACCTGGTCGGCGCCGGGTCCCTCGCAGGTGACGGTCAGTTCGTCGGCGGGGGTGGCGGTGACCTCGTCGTACAGCCCGACGGCGAGGAAGACGTTGGCCAGGTCGTGGAACCCGTCGGGGCGGGCGCCGCCGACCGCGAGCTGGACGTTGACCTTGGCGGGCACGCGGACGGTGACGCTCACGACGGGCGGGACTCCTCGGTGCGCTGGGCGTGCTGGGCGGTGTCGACGGCGTCGGGGTCGGCGCGGTTCTCGGCGATAGCGGCGAACTCCTCGACGGTCAGGGCCTCTCCGCGGGCCTGCGGGGAGACACCGGCGGCGACGAGCGCGGCCTCGGCTGCGGCCGCGGAGCCCGCCCATCCGGCGAGGGCGGCGCGCAGCGTCTTGCGCCGCTGGGCGAACGCCGCGTCGACGACGGCGAAGACCTCGGCCTTCGTCGCGGTCGTCTTGATCGGTTCGGTGCGGCGGACGAGCGACACGAGGCCACTGTCGACGTTCGGCGCCGGCCAGAAGACGTTCCGGCCGATCGCGCCGGCCCGCTTGACCTCCGCGTACCAGTTCGCCTTCACCGAGGGGACGCCGTACACCTTCGAGCCGGGCCCGGCGGCGAGCCGGTCGGCGACCTCCGCCTGCACCATCACCAGGGTGCGCTCGATCGTCGGGAACACGTCCAGCATGTGCAGCAGCACGGGGACCGCGACGTTGTACGGGAGGTTCGCGACGAGAGCGGTGGGCGCCGGGCCGGGCAGCTCGGCGACGTGCATCGCGTCCGAGTGCACGAGGGCGAAACGGTCGGCGCGGGCCGGCATCCGGGCGGCGATCGTCGCGGGGAGCGCGGCGGCGAGGACGTCGTCGATCTCGACGGCGGTCACCCGGTCGGCGACCTCCAGCAGCGCGAGCGTCAGGGAGCCGAGGCCCGGTCCCACCTCCACGACGACATCGTCCGGGCGGACGTCCGCGGTGCGCACGATCCGGCGCACCGTGTTCGCGTCGATCACGAAGTTCTGGCCGCGCTGCTTGGTGGGCCGCACACCGAGCGCTGCCGCGAGTTCGCGGACGTCGGCGGGGCCCAGGAGGGCGTCGGGGGTGGGGCTGCTCACGAGCACCAGGGTACGGGGGGCGGGCGCCTGATAGCTCGGGGGTGCGGGTTCGTCGGCGGGTGCGGGTGGGTGGGGGTTGTTCGCGCAGTTCCCCGCGCCCGTGAAAAGCGACCGGGGCTGCGCCCCGTGCTTTTCGTGAAGGGCGGGCCGCAGGCCCGTTCCCTTCAGGGGCGCGGGGAACTGCGCGAGAAACCACGAACCACCCGCACCCGCCGACGAACCCGCACGCCCGAGCCACTAGGCGCCCGCCCCGCTCATCCCCGAAGCCGCGCCCCGCAATGGGGCCACGGGCTCGCCCCCCGCTGCGCGTACAGCCTTTTCGCCCGCATCGTCTGTTCCGCCGCCGACGCGTCCTGGGGGCGGCCCTGGCCCCCGAGGCTCTGCCAGGTGCGCGTGTCGAACTGGTAGAGCCCCCCGTACGTGCCGGACGGGTCCACCGCGTTCGGCCGGCCTCCCGACTCGCAGGCCGCGAGCGCCGCCCAGTTCAGCCCGTCCGCCCCGGCCACGGACGTCGGCAGCCGCTTCGTCCCCACCTTCACGAGCCGGTCCTGCGGCTCCCGCACCACCTCGGTCCGCATCAGCCGGGGCCGCTGGGCGACCCCGTTGACCGTGCGGAGCCCGTACGTGACCCGCCGGGTCCCCGGCCTGCCGGCCCGCTCGACGACCTCGGTGCCCCGGAAGAGCGAGGGGTCCTCCGTGCGGCGCACCCGGAACGGGATCGGCTCCTCCCGCACCTCCGTCGAGCCGGTCACCCGCAGCACGGTCACCGTCTGCCCGTCGCGGGGGAAGCCCGTCGGCGGGACGGAGGTGGTGTCCTGTCCGCGCAGGGTGACGCCGGCCTCCGCCACGGCCTCCCCGACCGTCGCCGCGTTGGTGCGGATCGTCCGCGTCCGCCCGTCCGCCATGACGGTGACGGTCCGCTCGGTGCGGACGTCCAGCTCCAGGCCCGCGCGCCCGATCCGCTGGGAGCGCGAGGTGGAGACGTACGCGCCCTCCGCGCGCACCCCGAGCTGCTGGAGCGCCCCGTCGACCGTGCGGGCGGTCGTCCACACCTCGCGCCGGTGGCCGTCGAGAGTGAGGCGGACGGGCCGCCCGTAGTGCACGGCGACCTCGTCGCCGCTGGTGAGGGCGGTGCCGGGGGCTGGGGCGACGACGTCGTGCCTGCCGAAGGCGACGCCCTCGTCGGCGAGGAGTTCGGCGACGTCGTCGGCGAACGTGTGCAGGGTGCGCGGCTTGCCGTCGACGGTCAGCTCGATCGCCTTGTCCTTCGCCACGAACGCGGAGGTCCCGCCGGCGAGGAACGCCACCACCAGGGCCTGCGGCACCAGCCGCCGCAGCGCACCCGGCCGGGCGGCGGCCCGTCTGCGCCGCACCGCCCGCCGGGAGCCGCCACGGCCGTCGGACCCCGCCGGGCCGCCCGCCTCGGCGTCCGCTCCGGCCTCGTAGGCGGGGCGGTAGGTGTCCCTGTGGGCGCCGTACCGCAAGGTCCCGGCGCCGTACGGCAGGGTCTCGGCGTCATGCGGGTGCGGGCGCGGCGGCTCGGGGGTGTCGTACGTCCGGTGGGTGTCGTAGGTCTCGTACGGCGACAGCGGTGAGGACTTCACGTTGCTCACGACGACACGCTCCAGAGGCGATCCGGGTCCGGGTCGGGCGACGTGAACCTAGCGGACCGCGGTCACCCTCCCAAGCAACGCGGTCACACAGTGTCGCGACACGGGGGCGCTCATCATCTTTTCGCGTCCCCCGGACGGCTGACGGGGCGTGATCCGTCAGTAATCGAACGCCCTCGCCGTGTTCGCCGCGATCGCCGTCGCCAGGGCGTCCTCGTCGATGCCGCGCACCGCGGCCATCGCCCGGACCGTGATCGGAACGAGATACGGCGCGTTGGGCCGTCCGCGGTACGGCGCGGGCGTCAGGAACGGCGCGTCGGTCTCCACGAGGACGAGTTCGAGGGGGGCGACGGCGAGGGCGTCGCGCAGCGGCTGCGCGTTCTTGAAGGTCATGTTCCCGGCGAAGGACATGAAGTAGCCGTGCTCCGCGCAGATCGCGGCCATGGCGGCGTCGCCGGAGTAGCAGTGGAAGACGGTGCGCTCGGGCGCGCCCTCCTCCTTCAGGACGCGCAGCACGTCCTCGTGGGCGTCGCGGTCGTGGATGACCAGGGCCTTGCCGTGCCGCTTGGCGATCTCGATGTGCGCGCGGAACGACCGCTCCTGGGCCGCCTTGCCCTCCGGGCCGGTGCGGAAGTAGTCGAGCCCCGTCTCGCCGACGCCCTTGACCTGCGGCAGCGCGGCCAGCCGGTCGATCTCGGCGAGCGCCTCGTCGAGGGCGGTGTCACCGCCGGCGGCGCGTGCCCCCTGCCGGGACCAGCCGTCGGGGTCGCCGTGCACGATGCGCGGCGCCTCGTTGGGGTGGAGGGCGACGGTGGCGTGGACGGCGTCGTACCGGGCGGCCGTCTCGGCGGCCCACCGGGACCCCTTGAGGTCGCAGCCGACCTGCACGACCGTCGTCACCCCCACGGAGGCGGCCTTCGCGAGGCCCTCCTCGACGGTGCCGGACTGCATGTCCAAATGGGTGTGCGAGTCCGCGACGGGCACCCGCAGGGGTGCGGGCAGCGGGGGCGCGGCGTTCTTGTCCTGCTTGGCGGAGGAGGTGCCGGAGTCGTTCGAAGGCATGCCCCGATCCTACGAATCGCAGGATCGGGGCATGTCCTCAAGGCTCGCCGGGGGGAGGACGGCTCGCCTTGCGCAGGCTCGCCGGGGGTCAGCTCGCCTTGCGGTGGAAGGGGTGCAGGAGGTCGGAGAGGTGCCAGTGGTGGTGCTCGGCGGCCGGCGTCTCATCCGACGGGGCCTCGGTCCGCTCGGCCTCCGCCTCGTCGGACGGGGTCGCGACCGGGCGGGGCTTCGGGACGGTCCGGCGCCGCTCGGCGTCCCGCACCGAGGAGACCTGGCCGGCGCGCATGATCCGTACGACATGACCGTCGCAGTTCTGGCAGGTGGGCCGCGACAGCGGCGACGGCACGACATGACCGTCGGCCACGTACATCACGAAGTCGTGCCCCTGGGCGTCGTTGTGGTGCTCTATCTCGTACGACTGCTCCCAGCCGTGCCCGCAGCGCATGCAGGCGAACGAATACGACTCGTGAACGACAGCGGTGGCGGTGCTCCGTAGTACGGCCCGCTCTGCGATCTCGGTCATGCCAGCTCCTTTTGTCCGCTGGACCGTGAGGACCTTGTATGCCCTCACGACCAGTGGACGCCCGGAGCGGGGCCGAATGCACCCGACCTGCCGTCTGTTGAAGCCGATTTGGCCTCCCCTTGTGGGAAGCCCCTCCGTCCGAGACCTGCGCTTTGCGTGGCTTTACCGGGGCATGGGAGCGGTCCCTCGGAGTACGGCCGGGTTGATGAGGGGCGGGCCGCAGGCCCAACCCTTCAGGGGCGCGGGGAACTGCGCGAACGGCCCCCACCCACCCGCACCCGGCAACGAACCCGCACCCCTACGGCGGCCAACCGCTACGGCACCCGCTTCGCCGCAACGACCGCGTCGAACACCTCCCGCTTCGGCACCCCCGCCTCCACCGCCACCGCGGCGATCGCCTCCTTGCGCCGTTCCCCCGCCTCCTCGCGCACCCGCACCCTCCGGACCAGCTCGGCCGCGTCCAGTTCCTCCGGCCCCTTCTCCGGCGCGCCCTCGACCACGACCGTGATCTCGCCGCGCACCCCCTCCGCCGCCCAGGCGGCCAGCTCGCCGAGGGGGCCCCGCTTGATCTCCTCGTACGTCTTGGTCAGCTCACGGCAGACCGCGGCGCGGCGCCCCGTGCCGAAGACCTCGGCCATCGCGGTGAGCGTCGCGTCGAGGCGGTGGGGGGCCTCGAAGTAGACGAGGGTGCGGCGCTCGTCGGCGACCTCGCGGAGCCGGCCGAGCCGCTCGCCCGCCTTGCGCGGCAGGAAGCCCTCGAAGCAGAAGCGGTCGACGGGCAGACCGGACAGAGCCAGCGCGGTGAGCACCGCGGAGGGGCCGGGGACGGCGGTGACCCGGATGTCCTTCTCGACGGCCGCCGCGACCAGCCGGTACCCGGGGTCGGAGACCGACGGCATCCCCGCGTCCGTGACGAGCAGCACCCGCGCGCCCCCGGCCAGCGCCTCGACCAGCTCCGGGGTGCGCGCCGCCTCGTTGCCCTCGAAGTACGACACGATCCGGCCGCCCGGCTGCACACCCAGCGCCTGGGTGAGCCGGCGCAGCCGCCGGGTGTCCTCGGCGGCGATCACGTCGGCACCGCTCAGCTCCTCGGCCAGCCGGGGCGGGGCGTCCGCGATGTCGCCGATGGGAGTACCTGCCAACACAAGGATTCCTGTCACACCCCTCATCCTCCCAGCCGCTCGGGCGGGCGGGCGAAGCGCGGGAGGCGACGGGGCCACATCCCCGACGCACGGGACTCCCGCAGCGGTGTTCCCTACGATGGCGCGGTGACCAGTACCGCGTCCTCCACGGACACCCGGCAGGACCAGGCCACCGAAGACCAGCGGCCGTCGTGGCAGCAGCGGCTGCGCCGTTTCGGCTACTCGGCGCCGCGCAGAAGCGACGTGAGCACCCGGCTCGTGCCCCCGTACACCCGGCCCGGCCCGCGTTTCTGGGCCTCGGTCGGGGTGGGCGAGGGTCTCGCCGAGCGCCTGGTGCGCTGGTCGGCGTGGGGCGGTCCGCTGCTGGTGACGCTGGTCGCGGGGTTGCTGCGGTTCTGGCACCTGGGCAGCCCCAAGGCGGTGATATTCGACGAGACGTACTACGCCAAGGACGCGTGGGCGATCGTCCACCGCGGATACGAGGTCAACTGGGCCAAGAACGCGAATGAGCTGATCCTCCAAAACAACGGGAACGTGCCGATCCCCACGGATCCGGCGTATGTGGTGCACCCGCCCGTCGGCAAGTACGTCATCGGGCTGGGCGAGCTGATGTTCGGGTTCAACCCGTTCGGCTGGCGCTTCATGACGGCGGTGCTCGGCACGCTGTCGGTGCTGATGCTGTGCCGGATCGGCCGCCGCATCTTCCGCTCGACGTTCCTGGGCTGCCTGGCGGGCGGGCTGATGGCGGTGGACGGACTGCACTTCGTGATGAGCCGCACGGCGCTGCTGGACCAGGTGCTGATGTTCTTCGTGCTGGCGGCCTTCGGCTGTCTGGTCATCGACCGGGACAAGGCACGCGCACGGCTGGCGGCGGCGCTGCCACGGGACGGCGACGGGGTCGTGCGGCCCCACCCGCTCGTCGCGGAGACGACCCGGCTGGGCCTGCGCCCGTACCGGCTGCTGGCGGGGCTCTGCCTCGGTCTGGCCTTCGGCACCAAGTGGAACGCCCTGTACTTCCTGGTGTTCTTCGGGATCATGACGGTGCTGTGGGACCACTCGGCGCGCAAGGTCGCCGGTGCCCGTCAGCCGCTGATCGCGACGCTCCAGCGCGACCTGGGCTGGGCGTTCCTGTCGACGGTCCCGGTGGTGATCGTCACCTATCTGGTCTCGTGGACCGGCTGGATCGTCTCCCCGGACGACGGCACCGGCGGCTACTACCGCAACTGGGCGGCGACCGAGGGCAAGGGCGGCTGGTTCGCCTGGCTGCCGGACTGGCTGCGCAGCCTGTGGCACTACGAGCACGCGGTCTACGAGTTCCATGTGGGCCTGTCGTCGCCGCACACGTACCAGTCGAACCCGTGGAGCTGGATCATCGCCGGCCGGCCCGTCTCGTACTTCTACGAGTCGCCGCCGCCCGGCACGGACGGCTGCCCGACCGGCACCGTCGAGAAGTGCGCCCGCGAGGTCCTCGCCCTCGGCACCCCGCTGCTGTGGTGGGCCGCCGCCTTCGCGACCCTCTACGTCCTGTGGCGCTGGCTGTTCCGCCGCGACTGGCGCGCCGGCGCCATCGCCTGCGGGATCGCCGCCGGGTACCTCCCGTGGTTCCTGTACCAGGAACGGACGATCTTCTACTTCTACGCCGTCGTCTTCCTGCCCTTCCTGTGCCTGGCCGTGGCGATGCTCGTCGGCGCCGTCCTCGGCCCCGCGGCGGCCACCGAACGCCGACGCGTGGCCGGCGCCGCGGCGGCGGGCGTCCTCGTCCTCCTCATCACCTGGAACTTCATCTACTTCTGGCCCCTGTACACCGGCCAGCCCATCCCGATCGACGGCTGGCGGTCGCGGATGTGGCTGGACACCTGGGTTTAGCTGGGCAGAAATGCCACGAGGGCGCGGCAGCCTGCCGCGCCCTCGTGGTCGTTGTTGGTCGTTAGCGGTCGTCGTTGGCCACCCTCGGACGGCCCGAAGACGGCCCGGCGCATGCAGCCCGGCAGACGGTGCCTGAGCCCTCAGCTTGGGAAGCTGCGGGCGTTTGGGTGCGGCTTGGGCGCTGACCTGGGTGAACGGTGAGTGCGCGGCCCTGCCGGGCTCAGCAGCCTTCCTCGTGATTCCCCGCTGTTCCCCCCCTCGTTCTGGTGCGTCAGTGGTGCGCTGGGCATGCCCGTTCCTCGTCTGCGCGGTTCGGGCCTCCTCGCCGGGGTGGGCGCACTACCGTCGGGCGTATGAAGGTCCGTCACAACATCCGGGCGGTTCTGCTCGATGGTGGTCAGCTGGTGTTCCCGCGCCGAGGATGGCCGGGTCACACCTCCTACTACACGACTGTCGGTGGGGGCGTCGAAGCTGAGGATGCCGACTTCGAAGCAGCCTTGCGCCGTGAGGTGAGGGAAGAGATCGGTGCCACGATCGGCCCGGCAAGCGAATTTCTGACCTTGACTGAGCCGGAAGGTCACCGTCGTGCAGCACTTCTTTCGCGCTGCCGTGGTGGACATGGATCTCAACCGCCGTAGCGGCCCTGAGCTTGATGATCCCGACGTAGGCGACTTCTCGCCGGTGCGCGTCGCGTTGGACGGGCCAGCCATGAGAGCGCTTGAACTCCATCCGCCCGAACTCGCCGACTACCTACGGGAGCACGCCGAGACATGGGGTGCTTGAGGGGCGGCACGATGGTCAAACCTTGGGTGATGACTGCCTCGTCCCAAAGCAACTTGGGCGAACGCCTGACCATGGGGCTGTGTGCCTCTCACATGCTGCGATGGTCCGCAGGTGTGCCCGATTGTCCGCCGCTGTCTGTCGGCGTTGTCACGCAGTTAGACACTCGAGGTGCTTGATTTCAGGCCCCCGCTGGACCAGCTCCATGGCGTTCGTAGAGCTGTTTCACTTGCTTGACCCAGAAGCCGAATTTCTCATCGGCCGACGCGCTCATGGGCAGAAGCTGAAGCTCCTTGGCCAACTGATAGAAGCCAGAGCCAGCGTCGTTGGCTCCCAGGTAGTTCACCAGGGCCGAGAGCATGACAGGCGGGTCTGAGGGGGTCATCTCCTGGTCTCGTTCCACGATCAGTCCGAGCAGATGCCCCATCGCGGCCCGTTCGTCGGCACGCTCGAAGTCGAAGGGACGGCAGCCGGTTCGCCTGGCCAGAGTCACGTTGAGCTCCGTGTACGAGGTGAGCCTGCCCAGCTTCGCTCGCTCGACGAGAAAGCCACGACCGGCATGTACTAGCTCTTCCCATTCACTGTCCCCGCGGCCGTATCCAGGCATCCCCGCCCCCTGAGCTATATAGATCCGTGAGCGGGAACGTACAGTGCCGGCGCAGTGCCCACAATCGCTCTATGGGCTAGTCACCGCAGCTCCCGGTCACGGCGAGAAACACCCCATCTTTCCGTACGGCCACCCCTGGGCGGAAACGCGTTTGGTCCGGGCGCCCTGACCTGGGCTCTCGGTGCTGCACGCTGCGGGTCGTCTGTCACTCTCGGTCGCCGTTGGTCGGCCTCGGGCGCCCTCGCACGGCTTAGAGACGGCCCAGAGCTGATCACCGCAGACACCCGTCCGACGGCTGCCACCTTCGATGCGGGCCGCCTGGACCTCGGCCAACGACGGTCAGCCACGACGGTGGGTGCGCCGCCTGACCAGGCGCGCGCATGCCTCGCTGCACTCCTAGGCCTCAGCCATGCTGTTTCTCTGTCCTGCCGCGCAGTCGAATCCGACGACGACACCCCTGTCGACCGACCTTGTCGCATCTGAATGCCGCACGGCTCAACACAGCCCAGTTGTGTCGGGCGGCTTGGGTAGCGCCAGAGTGCTGGCATCTGCAACCGCTGATGTCATTGTTCGGATGTCGGCACACGATGTGTCACACGTGACCGGCCCGACACCGCGCCGCAGCGTGTAAAGCAGGTAAGTCGACACTAGGTAATTCGTCGAGTCCATCTCTCGACTCCATCAAGGATGCTGTTGATCCCTTTCATCACGAGGTGATTCTTGTCGGTGATTTCGACTAGTTCGTAACGATGAAATGGGATGGGGTCGATCCTTTCCAGCGCCTCCCATGTCTTCTTGAGCGGGAGAAACACCTGCCCGGCGACACCAAGATCCCAGTCGTGCAGCCTCATGTGCAAAACTGGATCACTGTCAGTGCCGCGCAATAACCATTTTCCGGTCCTCTCGGTCCCGAAGAGCTGCCCAAAAAAATTACCTGCAGCACCCGACACCTGCTTTTGCTGTTTCCAGTTGCCATCCGCAGTGAAATAGAGCAGCTGTAGTTCCCGCTCCGGCCCGTCGATTACTTCCCGGTCCCACACTCCAGGCAAGATGGTTTCAAGCGTAGATTTCTCGTGGCTAGCTGACACAGGGCCTCCCTGCATACTCCGGCCAAACGCTGTTCTGGAGCGGACTCTTGAGAGCTCCACATCCCGTGCTACCCGCGTCATTAACTGAAGTCACCCGCAGAGGGCAGGAATGAGAAGAAAGGGGTCATTCGCATGGTGGCCCTGAGACACGAAGTGGTCACATCTACGTAGGCCGGCCGATCACATCGTGAGGTCGGTGGAGTCTCAATGACCGAGTCAAGGGTCTCTGCCGGGCCGGGGGTGTTGTCAGGCGTCGGTGTCGGCGGCCTCTTCAAGTAGGTCCATGGCGTGGTTGTGGAAGCGGCGTTCGGCGTCGCGGCATGGGGCGTTGAGGAAGGCTTGTTGAGCTTCGGCAAGATCGCAGTTCAGCAGGCCCATGGTCACGGCCACGGCTTCCACTCCATGGCACTCGTTGTCCTTGAGGAACTGCTGGAGTGCGTCCGAGTCGCCGGTGGTCTCCCAGACGGGCCGGGCGGCTTCCTGCATGGCGGCGATGCGCGCTGATCGTTCTGCGTCGAAGCCCACGGGACCCGCCTTTCTGATGTGGTCGCAGGCTATAGCCAGGTTGGCGGGGTGCGCTGGCCCGTTTAGACGTCATCTCATTTGGTGAGTCTGTGCGACGATTCGACGGCCAGTGGGAAGTCATGAGCGGGGGCGAAGGTAGATTAAGTACATCAATCTCGATGCGCAGGTCGGCGACCTGTCAGGGGTCTTGGACCCGACTCGCTACCTGAGCCACCTGCCCTCGATCTCCTGTGACCTGCCGTCAGGCGCCCGGGCTTTCGCCACGGACGCGGACCACTACGACTTCCGCAGCAGGCGATGTGTGAAGGATCTGACGCTTCGGGCCGTCCGGGGTGCCGGCGGTGAGGAGATGGAGGTCGAGTTCCAGCACAACTGCTGGAAGCACGACCAGGACCTGCTGATCCGCTACGCGGGGGTGTCCGGCATCGTCATCGATCCCGCCGACGAGGACCGGGGAGCGGACCTCGGGGCTGTGATGCTCGACGAGATCCTGCCGCACAGGGACGGCTGCAGCCACGAAATCGCATGTTGGTACGGCACCCTCACCCTTGTCTGCCGTGACCTCCAGGCGACCTGGATTGAGGCCATCTGCTCGAGCGAGTCGTAGGCGGGACAGGTCATGGGGATTGTTGAGCGGCTGGTGCCGGATGAGCTGTGGGAGCTGTCCCAGCGGGTGGTGCCGGAGGCGCCGTCGCGGCCTCAGGGCGGTGGTCGGCGTCGTCATGGCGACCGGGAGGTGCTGGCGGCGATCGTGTTCGTGGCCACGTCGGGCTGCACGTGGCAGCAACTGCCGACAGCATCTTTCGGGCTGTCAGGGGCGACGGCTCATCGGCGGTTCAGCGAGTGGTCGAAGGCCCGGGTGTGGGCCAAGCTCCACCGCCTGGTGCTCGGCGCTCGCGGAGAGCTGGACTGGACCCGCTGCGCGATCGACTCGGTGAACATGCGGGCCTTGAAAAGGGGGAACTGACAGGTCCGAATCCTGTGGACCGGGGCAAGTACGGCTCGAAGATCCATCTGGTCACCGAGCGGACCGGTCTGCCCATATCCGTCGGAATCTCGGGCGCGAACCTGCACGACAGCCAAGCCTTAATCCCCTTGGTCAAGGGCATACCGCCGATCCGCTCCTGCCGCGGACGCAGACGCCGCAAGCCGGACAAGCTCCACGCGGACAAGGGCTATGACTACCCCCACCTGCGGCGATGGTTACGCGGACGCGGCATCACCCACCGCATCGCCCGCAAAGGGATCGAGCTCTCACAGCGACTGGGCCGCCACCGCTGGACCATCGAACGCACCATGGCTTGGCTCGCCGGCTGCCGCCGCCTCCACCGTCGCTACGAACGCAAAGCCGACCACTTCCTCGCCTTCACCAGCATCGCCTGCACCCTCATCTGCTACCGCAGGCTCGCCAAATGAGATGACGTCTTAAGCGGCTTGGGCGATGGGTGGATGGAAGGTGAAAGGCCTGCCGTCGCGCAGGAGGGCCCATAGGACCGACCCGTCGGCGGGCGAGGGCGATGACGGCCTGGATGTGTTTGCAGCGCTCGCTCCGCTTCTTCAGGTAGTAGTCGCGGTTGGGGCCTTCGCGGATGATGCTGGTCTGGGCGGACAGGTAGAAGACGCGGCGGAGGCGTCGGCTGTAGCGCTTGGGTCGGTGGAGGTTGCCGGTGCGGCGTCCGGAGTCGCGGGGAACGGGCACGAGGCCGGCGGCGGAGGCGAGGTGGCCTGCGTCGGCGTAGGCGCCCAGGTCACCGGCGGTGACGATGAACTCAGCTCCCAGGATGGGGCCCATGCCCGGCAGGGACTCGATGATGTGGGCCTGGGGATGGGTGCGGAACGTTCGCCGGATCTGCTCGTCGACGTGCTTGAGCCGGTCGTCCAGGGCGAGGATCTGCGTGGCGATGTCCGCGACGATGCCTGCGGCGACCTCTTGGCCCGGCAGTGTGGCGTGCTGAGTTCCGGCGGCCTGCAGGGCTGTGGCGGCGACCGCGTCGGGGTTGCGGACTTTTCGTCCCTTGAGCCAGGCGGTGAGGCGGGCTTGGCCGTGGCGGCGTATGGCTGCCGGGGTCTGGTGGCGGGTGAGCAGGGTGAGCGCGCCTTTGTGGTCGGCGTAGTCGAAGGCTCGGCATCGGGAGGCGCCCACTCGGCTCGTTCAAGCCTGAACACATCCGGGCCTGGATTGCGGCGCTTGAAGACACCGTGCCGGCCGAGTCGCACCGCCGCATCATCGTGCACCGTCTCAGCTGCGCTCAGTGCGGCGGTCGACGATGGGCTGCTCAGCAAGAATCCCTGTCGGGCCCGCACGGTGCAGCTCCCGAAGCCTGGCAAGCCCCGTGTGGTCCCGTGGACGTCCGCGCGCGTCTTCCGTGTACGGGCTTGCCCTCCCGCTGCGTTTCCGGGCCACCGTCGACCCCGGAGCTGGATGCGGTCTGCGACAGGGCGAGATCTTCGGCCTGTCGGTTGACGAACTCAACTACGAGGGAGGCTGGTTGACCGTCAGCCACCAGCTCAAGCGCATTCGCGGGAAGTACGTCTTCGCCCTGCCGAAAGGCGGCAAGGTTCGTGACGTACCCCTCCCGAAGGCCGTGGCCACCGCTCTGCGGGACCACTCCAAGGAGTTCGCCCCGGTCGACGTGACACTTCCCTGGCGTACGCCAGACGGCCCGCTCGTGACGAAACGGCTTCTGTTCAGTGGGTTCGAAGGCAATCACGTCCGCGTGAGCCACTTCAATGCTCGCTATTGGAAGCCCGCCCTAGCAAGCGCAGGAGTCATCCCGAAGCCTGAGCGCGGCGAACCGTACGCGTCGGCCCCCGAGGATGGCATGCACGCGCTCAGGCACTTCTACGCGTCCGTACTGCTGGACGCGGGCGAGAACATCCGGGCCCTGAGTCAGTACCTCGGTCACAGCGATCCGGGGTTCACGCTCCGCACCTATACGCACCTCATGCCGAGCAGCGAGGGCCGCACCCGGAAGGCGGTCGACGGGCTGGCCCCTGTACACCGGCCAGCCCATCCCGATCGACGGCTGGCGGTCGCGGATGTGGCTGGACACCTGGGTCTAGGGCCGGTAGGGGCGCGACGCCCGGCACACGGCGGTTCGGCGTGTGCCGATCAGCACACGTTGCGCCAGGAGTTGGCCCAGAAGACCAGGAACGACCAGGTCTGGGCGCCGATGGTGCCGTCCACGGTGATGCCGGCGCACTGCTGGAACCGCCGCGTCGCCGCGTTGGTGACGGATCCGAAGTTCCCGTCCTCGACCAGCTTGCGGCCCGTCATGGAATTGTTCAGGTAGCACTG
Source organism: Streptomyces sp. MA5143a (assembly GCF_900290235.1). Taxonomy (GTDB): domain Bacteria; phylum Actinomycetota; class Actinomycetes; order Streptomycetales; family Streptomycetaceae; genus Streptomyces. The sequence continues at coordinate 82,934 of NZ_OLMK01000050.1, read as the reverse complement.
GGCCTGCCGGACGGCGTTGCCCACCGAGCCGACCCTCAGGGTCGGTCGCTGGATGGTGTAGTTGCAGACGTCCTGGGCCCCGTGCGTGACGGGCCTCTCGGGCGCCGCCGCGCGCGCCGCCGTCGTGCGCGTCGGGGAGTCAGGGCTCTGGGGTACCGCCACGGCCGCGCCTCCCGCAAGGACCAGCGAGGCGGCCAGGGTCACGCAAGTGGTCGAACGACGCATGTCTCTCGCCTCCAAGTGACACCCCCAGTACCACCGTGCACTTCAGCCCCATGAGTCGCATCCCGGCGACGCGGCCCCGGTCCGCACCGCGATCGGCGTTCGCGTATGTGGAAAGTCGTCCGGGGCTAACGATTCGGGGAACACCCGTCCCATGCGTCACCCGGCACGCTTACAGTGAGGCGCGGCACGCGATTTCTGAACATGTTCAAAGCGGTCCTGGTCAGATACCGGGACCGCTCACGGGGAACGAACGGGGAGAGGTCATGCGCAAGGGGGCCAAGGTCGCCATAGTCGGCGGAGTGCTCGTGGTGATGGTGGGGGGCGCCGGCTACGGGACGTACCACTTCTTCGACTCGCTGAACGGCGGGACGGGCACGGAGAGACGGACGGGGCCGCCGGGTTCCGACGAGGTCGCGGAGACCACGGAGAAGTTCTTCGCCGCCTGGGAGAAGGGCGACGCGAAGACGGCGTCGTCGTACACCAACGACGCGGTGGGCGCGGGGAGGTTGCTCGGGGAGTACACCGGTGCCGCGCGGATCGGCGACGTGCGGATCACGCCGGGCGAGCCGACCGGGGCGGGCGGCCGGACCGTGCCGTTCTCCGTCCGGGCGACGGTGTCCTACAAGGGGAAGACCGAGAAGCTCGCGTACAGGAGCCGGCTGACCGTGGTGCGGGGCGAGACCACCGGGCGGGCCCTGGTCGACTGGGCGCCGTCCGTCGTGCACCCGGACCTCAAGAAGGGCGACGAGCTGTACACCGGGGAGGCCGAGGCGCCGCCCATCAAGGCCACGGACCGTGACGGCGCCGTCCTGACGAAGGAGAAGTACCCCTCCCTCGGGCCGATCCTGGACACCCTGCGCGAACGCTACGGCGACAAGGCGGGCGGCACCCCCGGGATCGAGCTGGCGATCCGGCACACCGCCACCAACGCCGCCGACACCCCCCTGCTGACCCTAGCCAAGGGCAGGGCGGGCGAGTTGCGGACGACGATCAGCGCGAAGGTGCAGGCCGCCGCCGAGAAGGCCGTCGAGAAGTACGCCGAGTCGTCCGTGGTCGCCGTCAAGACCGGCACCGGTGAGGTGCTGGCCGTCGCCAACCACCGCGACGACGCCTTCAACGCGGCGTTCGAGGGGGAGGTACCGCCCGGCTCCACCATGAAGATCCTCACCGCCGCCACGCTCGTCGACAACGGCGTCGCCACGATGAACGGCCCCGCGCCCTGCCCCGACACCGCGACCTGGCAGAGCCAGACCTTCAAGAACCTGCCGGGGATGAAGGCCGACGAGTCGTCCGGCGCGACGCTCGCCAAGGCGTTCATGCGGTCCTGCAACACGGCGTTCATCAAGCTGATCGACGAGGGCCCGATGAACGACGCCTCGCTGACGAAGGAGGCGCGGGAGCGGTTCGGCCTCGGCAACGACAACTGGAAGACGGGCATCACCTCCACGGACGGCACGGTGCCGGAGTCCGTGGGGCCGGACCGCGCGGCCAACGCGATCGGGCAGGGCCAGGTCACGATGAACCCGCTGAACATGGCGTCGGTGACGGCCACCGCGATCACCGGCACGTTCCGCCAGCCGTACCTGGTGTCGCCCGACCTGGACGACCGTGAACTGGCCACGGCACGGGGCCTGGCCCCCGCGACCGCCGCGCAGCTCAAGCAGATGATGAAGCTCACCGCGACATCGCCGCAGGGCACTGCCACCCGTGTCATGTCCGGCCTGACCGGCGACATCGGCGCGAAGACCGGCTCCGCGGAGGTCGACGGGCAGGACGTGGCGGACAGTTGGTTCACCGGCTTCCGCGACGGTGTCGCCGCGGCGGCGATGGCGGAGGCGGGGGGCCGCGGCGGGGAGGCGGCGGGCCCGATCGTGGTGGATGTGCTGCGGGCCGGCGGCTGACGGAGCGGCGGTCCGGGATGCGCCGTGGGAGGTGCGGTCTCGTCGCGGGGCGCGGGTGCGTGGGGGCCGTTCGCGCAGTTCCCCGCGCCCCTGAAGGGTCGGGCCTGCGGCCCACCCTTCAGCTGAAAAGCACGGGGCGCAGCCCCGGTCGCTTTTCAGGGGCGCGGGGAACTGCGCGAGAAACCCCCACCCACCCGCACCCGCCAGGACCACACGCACCCCCGAGCTATGAGGCGCCCGCCCCCGAAGCTCTAGGGTGGGGGTCCTCGTTGTGCGCAACGAGAGGCAACCGCAGCGGAAGGTCGGGAGCGTGGGTAAGAGAAGGCGTGTCGACGATCGGAAGTCGGCAAAGCCGGCACGGCCGGACTCGACGCACACGGCGTCGGACCCGGCGAAGTCACCGGCGAGGTCACGGCGGCCCGCCGTCCTGGCCGGCGCGGCGGTCGTCGCGCTCGGCGGCGGCGCCTTCGCCGTGTACTCCTTGTTCGGCGGCGGCGCGTTCGCCGAGGACCGCTCGTCCGCCGGCGACGCCAAGCCCGTGAAGACCGGCCCCCTGTCCGCCGCCGAGGTCCGCACCGCCACGACCGCCTTCCTCACCGCCTGGCAGAAGGGCTCCGTCACCAAGGCCGCCGCCGCCACGGACGATGTCGCGGCGGCGCGCACCGCGCTGACCGGCTTCGCCCAGGACGCCCACGTCAAGGACGTCACCCTCACCCGCGGCAAGCGCGCGGGCGACGACGTCGCCTTCTCGGTGAAGGGCACGGTGTCCTACAAGGGCACGGACAAGCCGCTGTCGTACACGTCGTCCCTGACCGTCGTACGGGCCGAGAAGGACGGTGAACCGGTCGTCGACTGGCGGCCGTCCGTCGTCCACCCGGACCTCGGCGAGGGCGACCGGCTGGTCACCGGTGAGGCAGGGACGCCCCCGGTGAAGGCCCTGGACCGGGACGGCGGCGAGCTGACGGCGAAGAAGTACCCGTCGCTGGGCACGGTCCTGGACGGGCTGCGGGAGAAGTTCGGCAAGAAGGCCGGCGGCAAGGCGGGCGTCGAACTGCGGGTGGTGCGCGCGAAGGCCGAGAAGGGCAAGAAGAAGAACGCCGACAAGACGCTGCTGGAGCTGAGCGAGGGCACGCCCGGCGAGGTGAGGACGACCCTCAGCCCGTCCCTCCAGGCCGCCGCCGAGCAGCAGGTGAACACCAGGAAGCGGGCGTCGGTGGTCGTGATGCGCCCGTCGACCGGCGAAATCCTGGCCGTCGCCAACTCGGGCCACGGCTTCAACGTGGCCTTCCAGGGCTCCCTCGCCCCCGGCTCCACCATGAAGATCGTGTCGTCCGCGCTCCTCATCGACAAGGGCCTGGCCTCGGCGAACAAGGTCCACCCGTGCCCGAAGTACTCGTCGTACGGCGGCTGGAAGTTCCAGAACGACGACAAGTTCAAGATCAACGGCGGGACGTTCAAGGCGAGCTTCGCCCGCTCCTGCAACACCGCTTTCATCTCGCAGGCGAAGAAGCTCGACGACAACTCGCTGACCCTGGAGGCCCAGCAGGTCTTCGGCCTCGGCATGAACAACTGGGCGATCGGTGTGCCGACCTTCGACGGCGCGGTGCCGGTGCAGAGCGCCGCGCCGATGGCCGCCTCCCTCATCGGGCAGGGCGGGGTGCGGATGAACCCGCTGAACATGGCGTCCGTGGTGTCGACGGCCAAGACGGGCGTCTTCAAGCAGCCCTACCTGGTCGCCCCGTCCGTCGACGGCCGCACCCTCGCGACGGCGTCCCGGCCCATGTCGGAGAGCGTCCGCTCCCAGCTGCGCGAACTCCTCCAGTACACCGCCGCGGCGGGTACGGCGGCCGAGGCGATGGCGGGCCTCGGCCCCGACTTCGGCGCGAAGACCGGCTCGGCGGAGGTCGACGGCCAGAAGGAGCCCAACGGCTGGTTCACCGCGTGGAAGGGCGACCTGGCCTCCGCCGGTGTCGTCCAGGAGGGCGGCCACGGCAGCGAGTCCGCGGGCCCGATCGTGGCGGCGCTCCTCAAGGCGGGCAGCCGCTGAGCGCGGCGGTTCAGGTCCCGGACGCGTCCGCCCGTTGCGCGGAACGGTCCTGGACCGCCATCTCCTCGTACCCGTCGGAGGAGGCAGCGAGGCACCAGTCGAGCATCGACGGCCAGGGCCCGTAGCCCGAGTCGGGGTTGAGGTGGGCCTCGCCCGGCAGTACGTCGGCGGGCAGGCCCAGGGGTGCGGCGTACGCGGCGGCCGCACCCTGCGGGCAGTACGGGTCGTTGTCGGTGCCGACGACCCGGGTGGTCGCGGCGGCCGCAGCGACCCGCTCCGGCGTCAGCGGCGGCGGGGCGAACTCGGCGATCTCCGGGTTCTCCAGGGCGACCTCCGCGGACGGCGGCGCGACGAGGAGGACCCGCTCGACCGGCCCGGACAGGACGTCGTCGCGGGCCACGGCGTGCAGCCACAGCAGACAGGCGAGGCTGTGGCACACCACGGTGACCCGTCTGCCCGCCAACTCCCCCAGCAGCGCGTCCAGCTCCGCCAGCCACCGCTCCAGATCCGGATCGTCCGCCTCCGGCAGTTGCGGGTACACCACCTCGTGCCCCAGGTCGGCGAGCCGGTCGGCCAGCCAGTACTGCCAGTGCCCGACCGGGCGGTGGTTCTGCCAGCCGTGCAGCACGAGGAAGGCGCGGGAGGCGTGGGTCGATGTCGGCGGAGTCTCTGTCATACCCCGATCGTCAGGGAACCCGATCACTCCGGTCCAGTGCCGTCTCTGTGTCCGGACCGGATTTCGGGGTGCGGTTAGGTGGCGGTCCTTCTGGAGCTCGAGGAACTGGAGCGCGTTCCTTCCGTGCTCACACGTACGCTCCGGACGGGGTTGCCTCCAACACCATCGCGGGGCAAACCGTAGTGAGCTCAAAGCTCGTCGTCATCGACGACTTCGGGTTCGCGGCTGTAGGCGAGGTCAAGGACGTAGCGTTCGGTGACGGGGCAGTTGTTCCAGGCCTGGGCAAGGTGGTCTTCGAAGGTGTCGTCCGTAGGGTGGTCGAGGCTTTCCTCGTAGTAGTCAGCGGTCGCCTGGCGTCCGCTCCACCAGGCCTGGCCTTCGTAGACGCCGGGGCGGGGCAGAGTCATTTCTCCTGCCGGGCCGTACTCGAGTTGGTTGACGACGAGGACGCCGGTTTCGGACTCGATACTCACAGGGACATGGCCTTCCGCATCGGCAGGCGGGCCCGGCGGGGTGTCCCAGACGCGGATGGCGACCTCGACGTCGATATCGGGTTGCAGACTGCGGATGTACAGGTGGTAGCCATTGCCGGCCACCACCTGCCTGCGGGCAGCGGCCATGGCGCCGTCGTCGCTGAGGTAAGCGTCGGCGTCGTAGACCTCAACGACGCGGCGGGCCGGTGTGGCCTTGCAGCTGTATTCGACCAGGAGCGCCATACTGCCGCTGCCCTTCTTCTAGTTGGTGATCTTCATGTAGAAGGCGTCGCCGTCGAGGATCCGGTTGAGGGTGTACATCTCGTCCAGCTTGCGGCCTCCCGTCTCATTGTCGTCGCCGTCGATCAGCCGGACGGAGAACCGGTTGTCACCCTTGGTGGAACCTTCCTTCGTGGAAGCGAAGGGGTACTCGTCACACTGAAGGTCGGTTCCCGAATAGTCGCCCCATACCTTCCCGCATTCCGCGATCGAGCGCTTGCGGTTCTTCTTTTGCTTCTCCTTGTCGACCAACCGGTGCAGGGGTTCCTTCACTCCTGGGACGCTCTTGCCGACCCAGGAGGGGAAGGTGCGCTCGGGGCGGTTCAGAGCGTCGTAGATGTGCAGGGCGCTTTCGTTGACTGCCGGGTCCTTCTGGCTCATCACGAGTTCCACACGGGCTTCGGTGAAGACGGTGCCTTTGTGCTTGCCCGCGACAGGGCCGGCATAGTCGTAGCGGATGCTCGAGTTGTAGACGCCGCCACCGTCGGTGTAGGGGGCGGCGTTGGGGGAGCTGGCGCTCAGGTCCATCGCGACGGTCGAAGAGACGCGTTGCTGGTTGCCGTCCTTGAACAAGGCGCCCTTGTCCGGGGATGTGTAGGTGAGGGTCCACTGGGGCTGGCTGTCCCACCCGCCGAGCAATTCGTCGCGAGCCTCGGTCTGCGGCGCGGTCACCTTGGGGTCCGCATCGCTGTTGGATGCGTTGATGCTGTGGCGGAAATGCTGGCCGAGCCTCCACTTCTTGGCATCTTCGGTGGGTATGGGATTGACCCATATGTTCTCGATGCTGGCTACGTAGTCGACTCGCCGGCTGCCGTCGTAGGCGAAGCCGAGGACCCACTGGTCGAACTGGAGGCGGCCGAGTGTGGTCGTACCCCTGACATCACGCAGGACGAGGTCGAAGGGGCGCTTCTGACAGCTTTCGAAGCGGGACTTGATCCAGCCGGTGGCAGTCTTGGCTTTGGCTGCCTGCTCGGCGCACTCCAGGCGCAGGTCCCGTTCGTCACCGGGCGCCCGGTCGGCGGCCGTCCGCGACGATGCTGACTTCGGTCCGTGGGATCGCGCGTATGTGGCATACGGAATCAGCTGGTCGAAGCTGCGCAGCTCATCGGAGGGAAGCGAGGCGGCGTCGACGAACACGGTGCTCTCGGGAGCCGGATCGTCAGTGGCCGGGTCAGCGTGAGTGGCGGTTGTGGTGGCCGCGGTGAGTAGTGTCAACGCCGCCGCGGTGGCGGTGGAGCGGGCGAGACGCACGAGTGCGGTGCCTATGTTCACTGCTGGACTCCTTCTTGGCGTGAGGAAGGGCGGGGCATCTGCGGCATGCGCTGATCAGGAGGCATCGCAGAGGTCGCCCCAGCACGCCTCCAGCAGTGCGCCGGTGTGTGCGGAGTAGAGGGCGGTGAACCCGTCGAAGCGGCGGTCGGTGTGCTCCAGGCCGGAGGTGGAGCCGACGGAGGACACCGTCCAGGTGCCTTCGACGCTGCCGTCGGCTGCGTTCGGGCCAGCCCTCAGCGCAGCGGACGAGGCGGGTGGCTCGACGGCGAGGGCGTCGCTGGGGACGTCGAAGGAGGCTGCGGCTCGCGCCCGTATGTCGGCGGCCGACACGTCAGCACCTGTTTCGGCGTCGCCGGATGGCTCACCCGACGGGAGAGCGGCGGCGTTGCAGACCCGTACCGTGACCACGCAATCCGACAAGCCGGGCACAGTCGCCAAACAGGTGTCGGGGTCGTTCTCCAGGCAGGTTTGCAGAGCCTGCTGGTCCACGCCGTTGAACGTGGCGGGCAGGCCGAGCACGCCGACGCCCGGGCCATGAGTCGAGGCAGCGGGTGCGGCGGCTGGTGAGGCCACTGCGGCGGCCTGCCGCCGTGGCTTGCTCGCGGTCCATTGGACGAACTTGCTGCTGTCCGTCAGCTTGGTGGTGAAGCAGTTCGGCGGCTTGTGGCTCGTACCGCACGCGGGGAGCGTCACGGACTTGGCCACATTGCCTGTCACCACCTGCTCCCACACTTTGTTCCCCGTCATGAACTGCATGCGGTTCGCGATCGAGGGGACGTTGACGTATTTCGGCCCCGTCACCTCAAGGCCGACGTCGATGCGGTTGGTGCTCCCGCCGACAACCTTGAGCTGTTTGGTGGTGGAACCGACCTTGTTGAAGTCGTAGAGCACGTCCCACTGGTTGCCGGAGTCCTGACGGGCGGTCATATAGGTGTGATTGCGCTTGTCCGGCTTGGTCGGATTGACCCCGGCCTTGATGGCCGTCATGCGACCGCCACTGGTGGTCAGCTCCGACCAGCGTGGCCCGTAGGTGTGGGTGGTCTTCCCCGTCTTCTCCGCGTACAGGCCGATCTCGATGTTGGGAGCCAGCGGACTGCTCGACGTGTTCGGGCTGACACGCAGGTAGTTGGCCGCCTGTACGGTCGCCGAAGCGGTGTCGACCTGATCGAAGACGATCGGTACGTTGCGCCAAGTGGCGAAGCCACCGATCATCGGCTCACCCGGCTCGCTGCACGTCATCGCCCAGAACGTGAAGCCGATCAAGAATGGTCAGGAAGAACTTATATTCGTGCCGCCCTCAACACCAATGCTTATAGGGCAAGTTGACTGAGTCGCTCCACGTGATCAGTCCACGCGCTTCGCCGGCGGTATGCCGGGCGTGCCGGTATTTGCTGATGGCCGGCGGAAGCTCGGTCTTCCCCGCTCCCAGCCCGAACCCGCGTCGCGCTAGCCTGCCGGCCATGCCCACCGACTCACAGAACGGGACCCCATGACGCCGCTGGTCACCGCGGCGGTGCTGCTCGCCGCGGTCACCCATGCCAGTTGGAACGCGATAGCCCACAACATCACGGACAAGCTCGTCGGTTTCACCCTCATATCCGGCGGCGGCGCACTCATCGGCTTCGCCGCCGTACCGTTCGTGCCCCTGCCCGAGCCCGCCGCCTGGCCCTACCTCATCGCCTCGACCGTCATCCACCTCTTCTACTACGTGCTGTTGATGACGTCCTTCCGGCTGGGCGACTTCGGCCAGGCGTACCCCATCGCCCGCGGCTCCGCGCCCCTCGTCGTCACCGTTCTCGCCGCCGTCTTCGCCCACGAGGTGCCGGATGGCTGGGCCGCGGCCGGCATCCTGCTGAGCTGCGCCGGACTGACCGGGGTCGCCCTGTGGGGCCTGCGCGGGGCCCGGCCGCACTGGGCCGCGATCGGCGCGGCGCTCGCCACGGGCCTGGCGATCGCGGCGTACACGGTCGTCGACGGCCTCGGCGTACGCGCCGCCGGGTCCCCCATGGGCTACATCGCCTGGCTGATGGCGCTGGAGGGCCTGGCCGTCCCCGCGTACGCGGTGTACCGCTGGCGCGGCGAGACGGTGGCGCTGCTGCGCCCGGTCGCCGCCGTCGGCCTGCTCGGCGCCGCGCTGTCCGTGGTGGCGTACGGCCTGGTCCTGTGGGCCCAGACGAAGGCCGAGCTGGCGCCGATCGCGGCGCTGCGGGAGTCGTCGATCATCGTGGGGGCGGCGATCGGCGCGGTGTTCTTCAAGGAGCGGTTCGGTGCTCCGCGCCTCGTGGCGGCCGGGTTGCTGGTGGTCGGCATCGGGTTGATGCTGCGGGCCGGGTAGGGGCCTGACGGGCGGGCGGGGGCCGCGGGCCGCGCCGAGGCCAGGCCGTGCGTCGGCGGGCCCGGAGGAGCACTCTGGAAAGAGCGGGTTTCCGGAGGTGATCGTCATGATGCACACCGCTGTGGGATGGCACATCGAGCTGGAGTTCCAGGAGGACGAGCAGAAGACGCGGGCGGCGGCGCTCGTACGGCTGCCCGACGGCAAGGAGGTCCGGGCCAACGGGTACGCGAGCCGCCACCACACCGACTCCAATCAGCCACGGGTCGGCGAGGAGATAGCGGGCGCGCGGGCCCTCAACGAGCTGGCCATGAAACTGCTCACCAAGGCGCACGACGAGATAGACGAGGCGTCGGGCAGGACGTCCCACCCGATAGCCCTCTGAGCTGCGACACGTCCTGGTGACCGGGCGGCCGCCCACGGCCCCGCGCGACCGCGGGCGGCCATGGGCGGCCGTTCACCGTGTCGACGGCGCCGCCGCGCGGTCCGGCCGTGGACGGGGTGCCAAGCGACTGTGGACTGGGTGCGAACGACAGCGCGGGAGATGTCGCGCATGCTGGGATCGCCGCTCACGGAGGGCGGCCGTCCGGTTCACCGGAGCGCGCCAGGGCATTCTGCGGGGGAGTTCTGGGGCGTCTTCGGTGTCCGGGCGGCTGCCCCTTCGCTCCGCTGGGTTTGGCCGGGGCGCCTTGTGGGTCGGGGGTGCCGGCCCGTCGGCGGCCGCCGGGTCCGTCGTGGTTTCTCGCGCCCACGCGGCGGAGCCGCGTATGTCACCGCCCCGCGCCCCTGGCCACGGCTTCGCGCGCCCTATCGCGACAGTGCGGACCTCAGTGCCTTCAGCAAGGACTGGGCCCTCGGGTCCGCTGTGACTGTTTTGCGGTAGCCGTTGGTGATGTAGGCGAAGGCCGTGGCCGTGTCCGGGTCGGCGAAGCCGAGGGGGCCGCCTCGGCCGGGGTGGCCGAAGGAGCCGGGGCCGAGGAGCGGCGACGCGGTGCCGTGCAGCATGTAGCCGAGGCCGAAGCGGGTGTTGATGACGAGGGTGCGGTCGGGGCCGGCCGACTCCTCCGCGCGGGCCGCCTCCATCGTGGCCGGGGCGAGCAGCCGTACGCCGTCGACCTCGCCGATCAGCGCGGCGTAGAAGCGGGCGAGGGCGTCCGCCGTGGCGATGCCGTTGGTGGCGGGCAGCGCCGTCGCGCGGTACGCGGGGTCGTTCTGGTCGGGGAACGGGGTGATCGCGGCGAAGGCGCGTCGGGTGAGGGAGTCGGGGTCGTCGTAGGCGGCGGTGACGGACCGCTTCGCGCGGACGCGCAGTCCCCCGCTGGGTTCGGGTGCCGACGGCAGCCGCCCGGCACGGCCCACCCGGCCCTCGGCCGCCACCGGGTCGGGCAGACCGAGCCAGAGGTCGAGGCCGAGGGGCGCCGCGATCTCCGACGCGATCCACTCACCGGCGCCCCGGCCCGTCACGCGCCGGACCAGCTCGTCGAGGAGCCAGCCGTACGTCAGCGGGTGGTAGCCGTGGGCGGTGCCGGGCTCCCAGGCGGGGGCCTGCGCGGCGACGGCCTCGGGGCCGCGGCGGGGGTCCAGCGCCTCGGCGGGGATGAGGGGACGGTCGAGGACGGGCAGGCCCGCCCGGTGGTTGAGGACGTGCCGTACGAGGACGCCGTCCTTGCCGTGCGCCTTGAACTCGGGCCAGTAGCGGCCCACCGGGGCGTCCAGGTCCAGCTCGCGGCGCTCGGCCAGCATCAGCAGCGCGGCGGCGGCGACGCCCTTCGTGGCCGAGCGCATGATCTGGGCGGTGCCGTGCTGCCAGGGTTCGTCACCGTCCACGTCGCGGGTGCCGGCCCACAGGTCGACCACCTTGCGGCCGTGCTGGTGCACGACGACCGCCGCGCCCTTCTCCCCGAACGCCTCGAAGTTGCGGAGGAACGCCTCCCGCACCGGCTCGAAGCCCTCGGCGACCGTGCCGTTCACATCCACGCCGGCGCTCCGTTCCGTTCACTCGCCCCACTCGCCACGACGACGGGTGCAACGTACACGCACGGCCGGTGATTCCTCCGGCCGGGGCCCGTGGGCACCGTGTGTGACGTCGCCCGGGCCTCCTGGGGCCTCAGCCCAGCACGATCGTCACGTCGATGTTGCCGCGGGTGGCGTTGGAGTAGGGGCAGACCTGGTGGGCCGCGTCCACGAGCTTGGCCGCGATGTCCTGGTCGAGGACGGGCAGGGAGACGCTGAGGGCGACGGCGAGGCCGTAGCCGCGCTGCGTGTTGGGGCCGATGCCCACCTTCGCGGCGACCGTGGAGCCGGTGAGGTCGTAGCCCTCGCGGCGGCCGACGAGGACCAGCGCGTTGTGGAAGCAGGAGCTGTAGCCGGCTGCGAACAGCTGCTCGGGGTTGGTGCCGTTGCCGTCGCCGCCCAGCGCGGGGGGCATGGCGACCCTCAGGTCGATATGGCCGTCCTGGCTGGTGATGTAGCCGTCCCGGCCGCCGTGCGCGGTGGCCTCGGCCACATACATGATCTTCGCCGGACGGGTGTCCGGACGGTCCTGAGCAGGAGTGTCGGAGCGGGTCTCGACAGCGGCGCCGTCGGTCATGAATGAGCCTCCCCCAGGAAAAGCGCGCACAAGTACATCGTGCACAAGGTACCGGCTGGTAGGTGAGAGCGGTTACCAGGGGGTAGTAACCGGCGGTAACAACGGGTTGTCCTCAGGTGGCCGTCGTCCGCGTCGACCTCTCCGCCCGTGCCGTCAGCTCCCAGAGTTCCTCCCGCAGGCGGGCCACGTCACCGCCCCGCAGGCCCGTGGCGGCGGCCAGCGTCTCGGGGACGGCCTCCGCCCGGTCGCGGAGCTGTTCGCCGCGCCCGGTGAGCGTGATGTGGACCGAGCGCTCGTCGCGGGCGGAGCGTCGCCGGCTCAGCAGACCCGCCGCCTCCAGCCGCTTCAGCAGCGGTGAGACCGTGCCGTAGTCCAGGCGCAGGGCGCCGGCCAGCTCCTTGACCGTGGTCTCACGCCGCTCCCACAGACAGAGCATGACCAGGTACTGCGGGTAGGTGAGGCCGAGTTCGTCGAGCAGCGGGCGGTACGCGGCCGTGACCGCGCGCTGGGCCGCGTACAGCGCGAAGCACAGCTGCTCGTCGAGGAGCAGCGACCGGGGCCACGCGGCGTCCTCTTGATTCGTCACGCGCCCCATTGTCCTCAGCTCCCCGCGGCGACCGACCTCGGGTCGAAGCCGAACGGCAACTCCAGGCGGTGGGCCCGCATCAGGTCGTCGTCCGCGAGGAGTTCACCGGTGGGTCCGTCGGCCGCGATGACGCCCTCGCTGAGCACCAGCGAACGCGGACACAGCTCCAGGGCGTACGGCAGGTCGTGGGTGACCATCAGGACGGTGACGTCCAAGGAGCGCAGGATGTCGGCGAGTTCGCGGCGCGAGGCGGGGTCGAGGTTGGACGACGGCTCGTCGAGGACGAGGATCTCCGGCTCCATGGCGAGCACGGTGGCGACGGCGACCCGGCGGCGCTGGCCGAAGGAGAGGTGGTGCGGGGGCCGGTCCTTGAACTCGGCCATGCCCACCCGGGCCAGCGCGCGGTCGACGCGGGCCTCCAGTTCGGGGCCCTTCATCCCCGCGGCGGCCGGGCCGAACGCGACGTCCTCCCGCACGGTCGGCATGAACAGCTGGTCGTCGGGGTCCTGGAAGACGATGCCGACCTTCCGCCGGATCTCCGCCATGTGCTGCTTGCCGACGGGCAGTCCGGCGACGGCGACCGCGCCGGCGCCCCCGGTGAGGATGCCGTTGAGGTGCAGGACGAGGGTGGTCTTTCCGGCGCCGTTCGGCCCGAGCAGAGCGACCCGTTCGCCCCGGCCGATGGTGAAGTCGACGCCGAAGAGGGCCTGGTGGCCGTCGGGGTAGGCGAAGGCGAGCCCGGCGACTTCGAGGGACGGGGGTGCGGGTTCCTTGGACACGGTCACAGGGTCCATCCCAGCAGACAGACGACGAGCGCGGCGAACGGGAGGGCGAAGGCGTACGACCACTGTGCCCGCGAGGCGGTCACCTCGTCGATGACGGGCATGGTGCCGGCGTAGCCCCGGCTGATCATGGCGAGGTGGACGCGTTCCCCGCGTTCGTAGGAGCGGATGAACAGCGCCCCGGCGGACTTGGCGAGGACGCCCCAGTGGCGGACGCCGCTCGCCTCGAAGCCTCGTGACTCGCGGGCGATCCGCATCCGGCGCATCTCGTCGGTGATGACGTCGCCGTAGCGGATCATGAAGGTCGCGATCTGGACGAGCAGCGGCGGCAGCTTGAGGCGTTGCAGTCCGAGGAGGAGTTCGCGCAGCTCGGTGGTGGCGGCGAGGAGGACGGACGCGGCGACACCGAGGGTGCCCTTGGCGAGGACGTTCCAGGCGCCCCACAGTCCGCCGACGCTCAGCGACAGGCCGAGCACCTCGACCCGTTCGCCCTGCGCCACGAACGGCATGAGCAGGGCGAAGGCGACGAACGGCACCTCGATCAGCAGCCGCCGCAGCAGGAACCCGGCGGGCACCCGGGCGACGCCCGCGACCGTGGCGAGGAGCACGGCGTACAGCGCGAACGCCCACATCGCCTCGCGCGGGGTCGACACGACGACGACCACGAAGGCGAGGACGGCCGCGAGTTTGGTGTGCGGCGGCAGGGCGTGCACCGGCGAGTGCGCGTGCCGGTAGAGCTTGTGGGCGTGGCCGGCGCCCATGTCAGACGCTCTCGGGCACGGAGGACGGGGAGGTCGCCTCGGCCTCGCCGGTCCGGCGCCTGCGCACGGCCCAGAAGATCCCGGTGCCCGCGACGACGGTGACGCCGACGCCGATCACACCGGCGAGACCGCCGGAGAGCCGGGCGTCGGTGAGGCCCTGGACGCCGTAGTCGGCGAGCGGGGAGTCGGCGGCGGCGTGGTCCTCGACCTTGGCGTCGATGCCCTTGTCGGCGGCGACCTTCTCCAGCCCGTCCGGGTTCGCGGAGGCGTAGAAGCTGACGACACCGGCGAGGAGGAGGGAGGTGCCGAGCCCGGCGAGGATGAGCCTGCGGGGCGACCGGGCGGCCACCGGCACGGGCGCGGGACCGGCGGCGGGGGCGTCGACGAGCTCGCCGTTCACCCGGAGCTTCAGCGGCGCGGTCAGCCCACGGGCGCCGTGCACCAGGTCGGGGCGTACGGCGATGACGGCGCCGACCGTGGCGGCGGTGATCGCGGCCTCGCCGATGCCGATGAGGGTGTGCACGCCGACCATGGCCGTCAGGACGGAGCCGAGCGGCACGTCCGTCGTGCCGCCGATCGCGTAGACGAGGGTGAACGCGGCGGCCGCGGCCGACACCGACAGGAGCGCGGCGACGAAGGCGGAGACGGTCACGGAGCGGCGCTTCCTCGGCAGGACCTTGACCAGCCCGCGGAAGACGGCGTACGCCACGACGGTGGTGACGACGGCCATGATGGTGATGTTCACGCCGAGCGCGGTCAGGCCGCCGTCGGCGAAGAGGATGCCCTGCATGAGGAGCACCACGGACACGCACAGCACCCCGGTGTAGGGGCCCACGAGTATCGCGGCGAGCGCGCCTCCCAGCAGATGTCCGCTGGTGCCGGCCGCGACCGGGAAGTTCAGCATCTGCACGGCGAAGATGAACGCGGCGACCAGTCCGGCGAGCGGCGCCGTCCGCTCGTCCAGCTCCCTGCGCGCGCCGCGCAGGCTGACGGCGACGGCACCTGCGGCGACGACACCGGCGACCGCCGAGACGGGGGCGTTGATGAATCCGTCGGGGACATGCATGCGAGGACTCGCTCTCCGGATCGCCCGGTGGCGATCGCATCCGGCTGCGCGTGGCTGGAACCTTACGATGATAGGGCCTTATTGCGAGGGTCTTGCAAGAGCGCCTTCACTTCGAATAGCGAACAGATCGCCACCCCCGCCCCGGCCCGATACCTCCCTCCTCGGGCGGATGGCGAAAAATGTGCGACATTGGAGAGGCACGGAGAGCGGATCAACAGCTTCTGCTTGGGTCACTCAGCGTGAGGAGCCGCCCGATGTCTGTCACCGTCGAGCAGTACGCACGGGCTCATGTCGTCACGGACTCCCCCGAGGACCGGGATACGGTCCCCGTGATCCTCCGCTACGACCCCGACGGCGGCCCCACCGCCGTCCACGTGGGGCTGCCCGGCCCCCACGAGTGGACCTTCCCCCGTGACCTCCTCGAACGCGGTCTGCGCACCCCCGCGACCGCCGGCCCCGTCAGCATCTGGCCCTGCGGCCGGGTCCAGGCCGTCATGGAGTTCCACTCCGCCCACGGGGTCGCGGTGATGCAGTTCGACACGAAGGCCCTGATCCGCTTCCTCCGCCGCACGTACACGGCCACGCCGGTCGCGCACTGAGCAAGGGTGCCCCGGTCGAGCACAATGACCGGATGGCCGATGAGATGCACAACGGCGGGATCACGGCGCCCAGTTCACTCCGCGGGCTGTGGGCGGTACGGCACGGGCAGAGCACCGCGAACGTCGCCTTCGCCGAGGCCGAGCGCACCGGCTCCACGGAACTGCCGGTCCCCGGACGGGACACGGACGTCCCCCTGTCTCCGCTGGGACGTGAACAGGCCGGGTCGCTGGGCGACTGGCTCGCCGGGCTGGACGAGGGGACGGGGCCGGACCTCGTGGTCTGTTCGCCCTACACCCGGGCCCGGGAGACCTGGCAGGTCATGGCCGCGCACCCCCGGGTGACACCGCTTGAGCCGCTCGTCGACGAGCGGCTCAGGGACCGGGAGATGGGCGTCTTCGAACTGCACCCACCGGGCGCGCTACGGGCCCGCGCCCCCGAGGAGGCCGCACGGCGGGCCCTGCTCGGCGAGTGGGCGTACCGGCCGCCGGGCGGCGAGGCGATGGCCGATGTCGCGCTGCGCGTACGGGACTTCGTGACGGAACTGGACCGGGCCGCGCCCGGACGGCGGGTGCTGCTGGTGGCACACGACGCGATCGTCGTCAGCCTCCGCTTCGTCCTGGCCGGCCTGGGCGCGCCCTCCCCCGACACCCTGCCGCCGGTCCCCAACGCCTCGGTCTCGTCATGGACCGGCACGGGCGGGCGTCTGCGTCCGGTGCGGTGGGGCGACACCACGCACCTCGCCTGAACCAGCACCCCCTCGGCCCACGTCTCCGACGACGACCGCCCGTACGGCGCCGACCACGGCCTGGACCTCGACGCCGGCACGGCGGAACGAGGTCGTCGACCTCCTCGCCCACACCCTGGCCGAACGGCACACCGCCGTCTCCCGGGGCGACACCAACCCGGCGACCGCCGCGCGCCACGAGCACGCCACCGACCGTCTGCTCGGCGAACTGTCCCGCCGCTCCGCCCTGTCCCCGGAGGTCCGCGGCGCCGAGGAGACCCACCGCCGGGCCCTGCGGGCGAACCCCACACCTCAGGCGACACCGCCGCCCGCCCGACAGGGCGCGGGACCGGCGCCGGGAACCACGGGAGGGGCCGGGGCCGGGAGCAACCCGACCGCGGCCGCCGCCCGGACGCGGCCGCTGACCGACGGACCGGACGGACCTCCCGCCCCACACGGGCCACACCCGCTGCCCCGGCTACACAGGAACCGTGAGGGCCGCCGTGTACCCCTTCTCCACGCTGCCCTTCATGGTGGCCAGCTGCCGCTCGTAGCCGTCGCTGAAGATGCCGTCGGTCTCCAGGGAGAGCTCGCCGAGGTGGGTGACGCTCCGGCTGTAGCCGTCCGTCGCGTAGACGGTGTCGCAGACGTCCTTGGGGAACGCGAGCTGCGACGTGACCACGCTGTCCTGCGCGGCGGTGGCGTCGTCGAGGCTGTCGTACACCTCGAAGTGGATGTGCGGCCAGCGGCCGGTGTAGCAGCCCGGGAAGACCGATGTGAAGGTGACCTGGCCCTTGGCGTCGGTCTCCTGCACGCCGCGCAGGTAGTTCTCGTCGGTGACGCCGTCGGAGTAGAGGGAGTAGCGGCCCTCCCGGTCGCAGTGCCAGAGGTAGACGGCCGCGCCCTTCTTCGGCGTCCCGCACCCGGAGTCCGTGGCGACGACGGTGAGGGTCACCGTCAGCGGTACGCCCTCGGCGACGCCGTTCGCCGAGCCGATGCTCCTGGTGATGTCCCGGCGGACGACACCGCTCTCCCTGAGGACGTCGGGCCCGTTGGAGCCGTCCCCGGGGTACGGGCCGGCCGTCTCCGACGGGATGGTCTCGCAGTCGGCGCCGGCGGACGACGCGGACGAGCCGGAGGGCGACGACGAGGACGCCGACGACGTCCCGCCCGACCCGTCCGAGGAACAGGCCGCCACCAGCGGCACCATGCTGGCCCCTGCCAGCAGCCGGATCATGCGCCGCCGCGCCAGCACCGGCAGGTCGTAGGAGAGCCCTCGGTCGAACTCGTCATCATGGTCATGCCCGTGACCGTGCCCGCGGCTGTGGCTGTGCGGTGTGTCGCTCATGGTGGGGGCCTGCGCGCTCTCTGTTCCGTCCGTCATGCCACGCGCGATGCTACGAGCCCAACCTGTGGAAAGTTCAAGTTCCTTGCTCGGCGGCGCCCCTAGGTGGGACCGTCACGCCCCGACCGCCCCGTCCACCCCCTCCCGCAGGAGGTCCGCGTGGCCGTTGTGGCGGCCGTACTCCAGCAGGACGTGGACCATGACCATCCGCAGGGAGACCTCCTCGTCCCAGCGCGGCTGGCGGCCGGTCAGGTCGAGGGAGGGAGCCGCGAGCTCGATACGGCGGGAGTGCTCGACCTCGGCCTCCCACGCGGCGAACGCCTCCGCCCGTGTCGAGGCGCTGTCGTCGTACGCGGCCTGGAAGTCGATCTCGTCCGACCAGACCATGGGCGCGTCGTTGTCCTCGAACACCCGGCGGAACCAGGCCCGTTCCACCTCGGCCAGGTGGCGGACCAGCGCGAGCAGCGACAGCGTGGACGGCGGCATCGACCGCTGCCGCAGCTCCGCGTCGGTGAGGCCCTCGCACTTCATGGCGAGGGTCGCGCGGTGGTAGTCGAGGAAGGCCCTCAGCGTCTCCCGCTCGGATCCGAAGTGGGGCGGCCCCACCCGCTTGTCCTCGGCCATCGGCCGTCCTCCTCGTTCTCGGGTTCCCCAAAGCGGTCCGCAGCCGTGCCCGTCCGGCGTCGGGTGTGTTCAGAGCATCTTGTCGAAGAAGGCGCGGATGTCGGCGGCCAGGGCCTCCGGTTCGTCCATCCCCACGAAGTGGTGGCCCGGGTTGGACTCGGGCCAGTGCACGATCCGGTTGTCGCGCTCGGCGAGGCGGCGGACGGCGGGCGGCCCGCAGTACACACCGGTCGGCACCTGCCGTTGGCCCTCCGGCCAGGTGAACTCGTCCCGCTCGTACATGAACCAGGACGACGTGCCGGACGTCCCGGTCAGCCAGTAGAGCGTGACGTTGGTGAGGAACAGGTCGCGGTCCATGCCCTGGACGCCGAAGTCCCGGAACTTCTGCATCATCCACGAGAGCTGGGCGACCGGGGAGTCGTGCCAGCCGTACGCGAAGGTCTGCGGGGTGTGGCGGAGCAGGGTGTGGTGGTCGACGCCGCCCTGCGACCACTGCTGGACCATGTCGTACAACGCCCGCTCGTCCGGGGTCAGTTCGGGCAGGTCCTTCTCGGTCGGGAAGCCGAACCCGCCGTTGATGTGGACGCCGATGACGTGCGCGGGGGCCACGCGGGCCACCGCGGGCGCCAGGTACGCGCCGAGGTCGCCGCCCTGGGTGCCGTAGCGGTCGTAGCCGAGACGGCTCATCAGCTCGGCCCACATGCGGGCCACCCGGTCGACGCCGAAGCCGGTCTCGCGCGGCCCCTCGGAGAAGGCGAACCCGGGGACGGAGGGGGCGACGACATGGAACCCTCGCTCGGTGAGCGGGCCGATCAGGCGCGTGAACTCGACGACCGAGTTGGGCCAGCCGTGGGAGAGCAGCAGCGGCACGGCGTCCGGCCGGGGCGAGCGGACGTGCAGGAAGTGGACGTCGAGGCCGTCGATCTCGGTGAGGTACTGGGGGAACGCGTTGAGCCGGCGTTCATGGGTCCGCCAGTCGTACGCCGTGCGCCAGTACTCGGCCAGTTCCCTGACCTCCGCCACGGGGACTCCCCGGTCGGCCCCCTCGCCCGGCAGCTGTCGCGGCCAGCGCGTGCGCGCCAACCGGTCCTTCAGGTCGTCCAGTTCGGCCTGCGGGATGTCGATACGGAAGGGACGGACCTGCGTGTCCATGATCGCTCCGGTTGCCTCGGCGTGGGCTGGTACGACCAGGCTAGGAGCCATATAGGCCAGATCCTGTCCTCTATCGCACCGGCGCGCCCGCCTGGTGCGTGCGGCCGGTGAGGGTCCCCGCCCCTGTGGGCCCTCACCGGCCGGTTCTACGGGGAGGCCGGCGCGTCAGGCGCGCACGAGTTCCTCGTCGCGCTCCGTGCCCTCGGCGGCGTCGCCGTGCGTGCGCAGGCCCTCGCCCTCGACGTCGACGTCGGGCAGCGCCCGGTCCAGCCACCTCGGCAGCCACCAGGCCTTGTCGCCGAGCAGGGCGAGGACGGCCGGGACGATGGCCATCCGGACCACGAAGGCGTCGAAGAGGACCGCGACGGCGAGGCCGAAGCCGATCATCTTGACCATCGACTCACTGGAGCCGATGAAGCCCGCGAAGACCGCCATCATGATGACCGCCGCGGCCGTCACCACCCGCGCCCCGTGCCGGAAGCCGGTGACCACGGCCTGTCCGGGGCGCTCGCCGTGGACGTACGCCTCACGCATCCGCGTCACCAGGAAGACCTCGTAGTCCATGGCGAGACCGAAGACGACGCCCACCATGAAGATCGGCATCATCGACATGACCGGGCCGGTCTCCTCGACGCCCACCACGTCCGCCAGCCAGCCCCACTGGAAGACCGCGACCACCGCGCCGAGCGCCGCCATCACGCTGAGCAGGAAGCCGAGGGCCGCCTTCAGTGGGACGAGGACCGAGCGGAAGACCACGATCAGCAGCAGGAAGGCGAGGCCGACCACCAGGACCAGATACGGCACGAGCGCGTCGTCGAGCTTCTGGGAGACGTCGATGTTCATCGCCGTCGCGCCGGTGACCAGGACGTTCGCGTCGGAGTCGGCCTTGATCGCCGGCCCGGCGCCGCGGATCTCGTGGACCACGTCCTCGGTCGCCACGGACGACGGCTTGGAGTCGGTGACCACGGTGATCATCGCGGTGTCACCGGCCTTGTTGTACGTCGCCGGGGTGACCGTGACGACGCCCTTCATGTCCTTGACCTCGTCGGACACCTGCTTGACGGCGGCCTTCGGGTCGTCGGCGGACTTCGCGTCGACCACGACCATCAGCGGGCCGTTGGAACCGGGGCCGAAGCCCTCGGAGAGGAGGTCGTAGGCGCGGCGCTGGGTGGTGGACGTCGGCTGGGAGCCGTCGTCGGGCAGGCCGAGTTCGAGGGAGCTCGCCGGGATCGCGGCGGCGCCGAGGCCGATCACCGCCACGAGCAGCACCATCACCGGCCTGTGGACCACGAAACGGGCCCACCGCGTCCCCATGTTGGGCTTCTCCGCACCCTCGGTGCCCCCGGCCTTCCCCGCGGCACGACCGCCGCCCATCCAGCGGGCCTTGTGCCCCGTCGGGCGGACCTTGGCGCCCGCGTAGCCGAGGAGCGCCGGGACCATGGTGAGGGCGATGAGGACCGCGACGGCGACCGTGCCCGCCGCCGCGACACCCATCTTGGTGAGCATCGGGATGTTGACGACCGCGAGGCCGACGAGGGCGATGACGACCGTCAGTCCGGCGAAGACCACGGCGGAGCCGGCCGTGCCGGTGGCCCGGCCCGCGGCCTCCTCGCGGTCGCGGCCCTCGGCGAGTTCCGCGCGGTAGCGGGAGACGATGAAGAGGGCGTAGTCGATGCCGACCGCCAGGCCGATCATCATCGCGAGCGTCGAGGTGGTGGTGCCGAGGTCGAGGGCGCTCGCCAGCGCGGTGATCGAGGCGACGCCGATGCCCACGCCGACGAGGGCGGTCAACAGCGGCAGCCCCGCCGAGACCAGCGAGCCGAAGGTGATGACGAGGACGACGGCGGCGACCGCGATGCCGATGATCTCCGTGGTCCCGGTGTGCGGCGCGGCCTGGAGGGCATCGCCGCCGATCTCCACGGTCAGCCCGCTGTCCCGGGCACCCTCGGCGGCGTCCTCCAGGGCGTCCTTGGAGGCGTCCTCCAGCTCCATGCCGGAGACCTCGTACCGCACCTGGGCGTAGGCGATCGTGCCGTCCTTCGAGACCGACCCGCTCTTGAACGGGTCGGTGACGGAGGTGACCTCGGAGCCGGTGTCCAGTTCCCTGACGGTCCGCTCGACGGCCGCCTTGTTCGCGGCGTCGGCCATCTTCTCGCCGGCGGGCGCCTTGAAGACGACGCGTGCGGTGGCGCCGTCGGCGTTCATGCCGGGGAAGCGCTGGTCCAGCAGGTCGAAGGCCTTCTGTGCCTCGGTGCCGGGGACGGAGAAGGAGGACGAGCCCGCGGTGGGCGCGGAGGCGGCGCCGACGCCCGCGAGGGTCAGCAGCGCGACCCAGATCAGGGCGACGAAGTGTCGTCGCCGGAAGGCGAGTCGGCCCAGTTCGTAGAGGAATGTGGCCACGGGCGGTACTCCCGTTCAGGTCGTGGACGTGCAGGAGGGCAGGGGTGATCGGCCCGTGTGCTGCCGTACCGGGGAGTACGCGAACAGGGTCGATCGGCCCGACGACGTGAGCGGTGGCGTCAGGTGGGGCTCAGCCGCGTGTCACGCGGCGATGGCTCGGGGTGCGTCAGTCGGTCGGTACACCGAGGGCGGGGAGGACCACGGCGTCGATGTACGAAACGAGGAAGGCCTGCGTCGGAGGCAGCTCTTCGAGCAGCGTCCGGGTCACGAAGGCACCGAGCATCATGTGCATCACGAAGTCGAGCGCCGGGTTGTCCGGCCGGACCTCACCGCGTTCGACCGCGCGTTCCAGCAGCCGCTGGAACTCGGCGACCTGCGGTTCGATGAGGAACTCCCGGAAGGCCACCAGCAGTTCGGGGTTCGTGTGCACCGCCATGGCCAGGCCCCGCATGAGCGCGGAGTTCTGCTCCATGACGCAGTCGTCCTCGCGCCGCGCCAGGGCGTGCAGGTCGCCGCGGAGGGAACCGGTGTCGACGGCGCGGGCGCCCATCGACTTCTCCTTGCCGATCGCCTTCGCGACCAGCTCGGCCTTGCCGCCCCACTGGCGGTAGAGGGTGGCCTTGCTGGACCTGGTGCGGGCGGCCACGGCGTCCATGGTGAGGGCGTCGTAGCCGACCTCCCGGAGCAGGTCGAGCACGGCCGCGTACAGCTCGGCCTCGCGCTCGGGCGTGAGTCGACTGCGGCGCGCCGTCGCGGTCTCAGTCATCCCACTCTCCCCACTCCCACTGGACGTTCGAGACGACAAGGCTACCGGCCGCGTGCCGGGGCACAGGCCGGTCGACCCACTCTCGAACGAAACGGTTTCGTACGCTTAAGACGATACCCCGAGCCTTAAAGAAACGAAACGGTTTCGTTCGTGTCCTGGGTCACCAGCTTGGGTCACGAGCCCGGGTCACGTGCCCCGCGGCTCCTCCCCCCAACCGCCCCGCGCACGAGTTGCCGCGCCCCCCGACCCGGCGAAGCATGGGGAGGTGAGCGACTCATACGAGACCGGAAGCGGCCGGGGCACCCCCGGCTACCTGCGCTTTCCCCATATCGGCGGCGACCGCGTCTGCTTCGTCGCCGAGGACGATCTGTGGCTGGCCCCGCTCGACGGCTCCGACCGCGCCTGGCGCCTCACCGTCGACCGTACGAAGGCCGCCACCCCGCGCTTCTCGCCCGACGGCCGCCACATCGCGTACACGAGCTGGCGCAGCATCGTCCCGGAGATCCATCTGGCGCCGGTGGACGGCGGCGGGCCCGCGCGCCGCCTCACCCATTGGGGCAGCCCCGACACCGAGGTCTGCGGCTGGACGCCGCCGGACGCCGACGACGAGGGCCGCTCCGACATCCTGGCCGTCGCCTCGCACGGCGAGCCCTTCTCCTACTACACCTGGGCGTACAAGGTCCGGCCCGACGGCGACCCCGGCCGCAAACTGCCCTGGGGGCCCGTCTCCGCCCTCCAGGTCGCCGAGATCGACGGTGAGCGCCGCACGCTGCTGCTCACCGGCACGCCCCCGCACGAACCGGCCTCGTGGAAGCGCTACCGCGGCGGCGCCACGGGCCGACTCTGGCTGCACGGCGAGCGGCTGCTGCCCGACCTCGACGGGCATCTGCACTCCCCCATGTTCGTCGGCGGCCGCATCGCGTTCCTCTCCGACCACGAGGGCGTCGGCAACCTCTACTCCTGCGCGTACGACGGCTCCGACCTGCGCCGCCACACCGACCACGACGCCTTCTACGCCCGGCACGCGGCGAGCGACGGCAGCCGGGTGGTGTACCAGTGCGCGGGCGACCTGTGGATCGTCGACGACCTCGCCCCCGACGCGGCACCCCGCAGGCTCGACATCCGTCTCGGCGGATCTCTCACCGGGCGGCGGCCGTACCAGGTGCCGGCCGCGCAGCACGTCGACGGCCTGTCCGTCGACGAGACGGGCAGGGCCAGTGCCGTCGTCGTCCGCGGCAGCCTGTACTGGCTGACCCACCGCGACGGGCCCGCCCGGACCATCACCGACACCCCCGGTGTCCGCGTCCGGCTGCCCGAGATGCTCGGCTCCGGCGGCCAGGTCGCGTATGTGACGGACGCCGACGGGGAGGACGCGATCGAGATCGCCTACCTCCCCCGGGCCACCGGCGAACGCGAGCCCCGCCGTCTCGCGTCCGGCGCGGTGGGCCGGGTCCTGGAGATGGTCGCGGACCCGGCGGGCGAGCGCCTCGCCCTCGCCGCGCACGACGGCCGGCTGCTGCTGCTCGACGCCACGGAGGAGTCCAACGGCGAGGTCACCGAGATCATCACCTCGATCAACGGGCCCGTCCGCGACCTCGCGTTCTCACCCGACGGCAGCTGGCTGGCCTGGTCCCATCCGGGCATCGGCCGCAGCCTGCGCCAGATCAAGATGGCCCGTCTGAAGGACCGGCTGATCGTCGACGTCACGGGCGGCCGCTTCGAGGACGAGAACCCGGTGTTCACCGGCGACGGCCGCTATCTGGCCTTCCTGTCCTGGCGCGGCTTCGACCCGGTCTACGACGTCCACACCGGCGACCTGTCCTTCCCCCTCGGCTGCCGCCCCTATCTGGTCCCGCTCTCCTCCGCCACGCCCTCCCCGTTCGCCCTCAACCCCGACGGCCGCCCGGTCGCCGGGGGCATGGACCCCGACGAGGACGAGGACGCCGCCGGCACGGTCACCGTGGAGGTCGAGGGCCTGGAGAACCGGGTCACGCCCTTCCCCGTCACCGCCTCCAAGTACTCGGCGCTGTGCCCGGTGAACGGCGGCGGTCTGGTCTGGCTGCGCTGGCCGATCTCCGGCGCCCTCGGTGAGACCTTCGCCAACCCCGACGACATGACCGGGCGCCCGACCCTGGAGTACTTCAACATCAGCAAGGCGAAGAAGTCCGAACTCGTCTCCCACCTCGACTGGTTCGCGATCAGCGGCGACGGCACCCGTCTCGTGGTCGTCGACGAGGGCGACCTGAGGGCCGTGCCCTCCACCGAGTCCGGCGACAGCGACAGCACCGTCTGGATCGACCTGCGGCGCATCATGCACGAGGTCGACCCGGCCGCCGAGTGGCGCCAGTCCTACGCCGAGGCGGGCCGGCTGATCCGCGCCCACTTCTGGGACCCGGGCATGAGCGGCATCGACTGGGACGGGGTCCTCGACCAGTACCGGCCCCTCGTCGAACGGGTCGCCTCCCCGGACGAGTTCGCCGACCTCCTGCGCGAGGTCCTCGGCGAACTGGGCACCTCCCACGCCTATGTGTCCGCCGCCCGCCGCAACGAGGGCCCGCCCCACTACCAGCGCCGCCAGGGACTCCTCGGCGCCAACTTCGTGCGCCGGGACGACGGCTGGCAGGTCCGCCGGGTCCTGCCCGGCGACTCCTCGGACTCCAAGGCCCGCTCCCCGCTCGCCGGTACGGGCATCCGCGAGGGCGCCGTCCTGACCCATGTCGACGGCCGCCCGGTCGACCCGACCACGGGCCCGTACCCCCTGCTGGCGGGCGCGGGCGGTACGACGGTGGAGCTGACGTTCACCCCGGCGGAGGGCCAGGGCCGGGCGCGCCGGGTGGCCGTGGTCCCCCTCCTCGACGAGCGCCCCCTGCGCTACCAGGACTGGGTCGCCAAACGCCGCACGGTCGTCCACGAACTCAGCGGCGGACACTGCGGCTACCTCCACATCCCCGACATGGGCGGCTCCGGCTGGGCCCAGTTCAACCGCGACCTGCGCATGGAGGTCTCCCGTCCGGCCCTGATCGTGGACGTGCGCGGCAACGCGGGCGGCCACATCAGCGAACTGGTGGTGGAGAAGCTCACCCGCAGGATCCTCGGCTGGGACCTCACCCGGGGCGCTCAGCCGGTGTCGTACACCTCCAACGCGCCGCGCGGGCCGGTGGTGGCGCTGGCCGACGAGGCGACCTCGTCCGACGGCGACATGATCACGGCGGCCTTCAAGCTCCTCGGACTCGGCCCGGTGGTGGGCCTGCGCACCTGGGGCGGCGTCGTCGGCATGACCGGCCGCCACCAGCTCGGCGACGGCACCGTCATCACGGTCCCCATGAACGCCGCCTGGTTCGACGCGTACGGCTGGTCCATCGAGAACCGGGGCGTCCTGCCCGACGTCGAGGTCGAGCGCACCCCGCTCGACTGGGCGGAGGGCCGCAACTCCCAGCTCGACGCCGCGGTCACCCTCGCCCTGGACCTGCTCAAGACCCACCCCGCCGCGAACCCCCCGGACTACGCCAACGTGCCGGACAGGTCCCGCCCGAAACTGCCGCCCAGGAAAGGCGGCTGAGAAGCTCCGCTGCCACCGAGGCGCAGCGGCTCAGAAGCTGCCGCCGGGGACGGGCGGCCGACACGAGAACGGGGCGCCCTCGGTGAAGAGGGCGCCCCGCCCGGGATCTCAGCGGACGCTCGACTCAGATGTCGTAGTCCTGCTGGAACCGGTCCTCGGCGTCACGCAGGTCGCGGCCGCGCTCGCGCTCGCCCTGCGGCTGCCGGCCGCGCTGCCCAGGCTGCTGCTGAGCCCGCTCACGCTCCTGACGCGCACGCTCCTCGGGGGACATCCGCTCCGACTCCTGCGGAGGCCGCCCGGCCTTCTGCCGCGCCTGGTGCTTGAGCTGCTCGGTCTTCTCCTGGAACTGGTCCTTCATGCCCATGTGGTTTCACTCCCAATGTGGGTGAGGGGATCGGGCCTCGACCAGACAAACACGGGCCGACATTCAACGCATTTCGATCACTCACTCACGGTCACCGATCACCCGGCGCTCCCGTTCGTCGGCGGCACCGCCCGCCCCCACGAGCCCGGTCGGCACGCCCCGCAGCCGCCCCTCGAACCGCCGCACCTCACGCGGCCCGAAAGCCCCGATGAGGCCCGGCAGATACCCCCGGACGCCCTGCATGCCCCGCAGCCACCACTGCCCGTAGACATGCCCGGACCGCCGTTCGATCCCGGCCACGATCCGGTCCACGGCCGGGCCCAGCGGATACGTCTTGCCGGCCGGCCACGGCAGCCGCTCCCGCAACTCCCGCATGGCGTGCTCCTGATCGGCCCCGCGGACCATGTCCGTGTCGGTCCACGACAGATACGCGACCCCGACGCCGACGCCCTTGTGCCCGACCTCGGCCCGCAGACTGTGCGCGTACGCCTCGACGCCCGCCTTGGACGCGCAGTACGCCGTCATCATCGGCGCCGGGGTGATCGCGGCGAGGGAGGCGATCTGCAACAGATACCCCCGGCTCTCCACGAGCGCGGGCAGGAACACCCGCCCGGTCACGGCCGATCCGACGAGGTTGACCTCGATGACCCGCCGCCAGGCGTCCGGGTCGGAGTCGACGAAGGGACCGCCGTTGGCGACGCCCGCGTTGGCGACGACGATGTCCACCCGGCCGAAGCGCTCCTTCACCTCGGCGGCGACCCGCGCCATCGCCTCGTGGTCGGTGACATCGGCGTGCCAGAACTCGCTCTCGCCGTAGAGGCGTTCACCGACCGCCTTCAGCTCGTCCGGCTCCAGCCCGACGAGCGCGACCTTCGCCCCGCGCACCGAGAGCTTGCGGGCGAGGAGTTCCCCCACGCCCCGCGCGGCCCCGGTGACCACCGCGACCCGCCCCTCCAGGACGTTCCCCCTGCTGCCGCCCCTGCTCATGCGCCCGCCTCCTCCAACTCGTCCCGCTCGGTCCGTGGTCCGTACGCCGTCACCAGGGCGCGTATCCGGGCGGTGACCGCCTCCGGTGCCTCCACCGGCGACATGTGCCCGACACCGGTCAGCTCGGTCACCCCCACGCAGTCCGGCAGCGCGGCGGCCAGCGTCCGCGCGTGCACCGGCGGGGTCATCCGGTCCGCCGTGCCCACGAGGACGGCGGCCGGCACCGTCAACGCCCGTACCCCGTGGTCGAGGTCGAGCGTGTCGAGGACCCGCGACCAGGCGTGCCGCACCCGTGCCGGGCACGCGTGCACGATCCGCGCGCACGCCTCGACCATCGCCGGCGACGAACCGGGGCCCATGGTGGCGTACTTCAGGATCCGCCGGGCGACCGGTGTGACCGGCCCGAGCGGCGCCCGCGACCCGAGGACCTTGGCGGTGAGCCAGGTGCGCGTCCGTCCGGGGCGGCCGGGCACGACGAGCGCCTCGGACACCAGCTTCGAACTGCCGGTGCTGCACAGCAGCACCGCCGCCGCGTGCTCCCGCACACCGGCCCGTGCCGCGGCCGCCATCAGCGTCATCCCGCCCATCGAGTGCCCGACGAGCACGGCCTTCTCACCGGGCGCGAGCGTCGCCGCGAGCACCGCCTCCAGATCGTCCGCGAGGGCGTCCGTGCTGCACAGGGCGGACGCGGGGCTGCGGCCGTGACCGCGCTGGTCGTAGGCGATCACCCGGTGGTCGACGGCGAGGTCCCGGATCTGCGCCGCCCAGAACGCGGTCGAGCAGGTCCAGCCGTGCACGAGCACCACCGCGGGCGCGTCGTCCGGCCCGTGGGTCTCCACGTGCAGCCGCGCGCCGTCGGCGGACACGGCCGTCAACTCCCGTACGGCGACGGGCGGGGCGTAGGGCCCGTGCTTCACATGGGTCAGTCGGGTCACGCTCCGGCCTCCACCTTCGTCGCCTCGGTCGCGGTCGTCCCCCGGGTCGTGCCCGCACCGGGCGGCGGCACCCGCAGCACCTCGTACTCGGCGAGATCCACCCGCCGGGTGGCGCCCCGGAACTCGGTGGTCGTGCCGGGCCAGATGGTGGTGTTGCGGCCGTGCGCGTCGAGGTACCAGCTGGTGCAGCCGCCGGTGTTCCAGACGGTCCGTTCCATACGCTTCTGGACGCGCCGGTTCCAGGCGTCCACGGCGTCGGCCCGGGCGTCCAGGGCGACCCGGCCGCCGAGCACGTCCAACTGCCGCAGGAAGTCCGCCATGTAGTTCAGCTGGGACTCGATCATCAGGATCATGCTGGAGTTCCCGAGGCCCGTGTTGGGCCCGATGATCGTCATCCAGTTCGGGAACCCGGCGGCCGACGCCCCGCGCAGCGCCCGCATCCCGCCGTCGGCCCAGGACTCGGCGAGGGTCCGGCCCTCGGCGCCCACGACCCGGTCGGCGATGGGCATGTCGGTGACGTGGAACCCGGTGCCGAAGACGATCGCGTCGGCCTCGGCGGTGGTCCCGTCGGCGGCGACGAGCGTGGAGCCCTCGACACGGGCGAGCCCGGAGGCGACCACGTCGACGTTCGGCCGGGTGAGCGCCGGATAGTAGGTGTTCGACAGCAGGATCCGCTTGCAGCCGATGCGGTAGTCGGGCGTGAGCCGGGCACGCAGGGCGGGGTCCTTGATCGCCCGCGCCATGTTCCGCCGGGCCATCCGCTCCACCAGGCCCAGCTGTTCGGGCCGCTTGGTGAAGGCCTGCACCTGGAGCTCCCGGATGCCCCACAGCAGCCCGCGCCGGGCCTGCGTGGTGAAGGGCAGCTGCCGGTGCAGCCACCGCTCGGCCCGGCTGATGTCACGGTCGACGCGGGGCAGCACCCACGGCGGCGTCCGCTGGAACAGGGTCAGCCGGCCGACCTCGGGCTGGATCGCGGGCACGATCTGGATCGCCGAGGCACCCGTGCCGACCATCGCGACCCGCTTGCCGCCGAGGTCGTAGTCATGGTTCCAGCGCGCGGAGTGGAACACCTCGCCGGGAAACGAGTCGATGCCGGGCACCTCAGGGACCTTGGGGTCGGAGAGCGGCCCGGTGGCGGAGACCACGACATCCGCGGAGAACCGCCCGCCACTGGTCTCGATCTCCCAGCGCAGCCCCTCACCGTCCCAGCTCATCCGCTTGACCTCGCAGTGCAGCCGGATGTGCGGCCGCAACCGGAAGACATCGGCGACATGCTCCAGATAGGCCCGGATGTGCTGCTGCCCGGAGAAGGTGCGCGGCCAGTCCGGGTTGGGCGCGAAGGAGAACGAGTACAGGTGCGACGGCACGTCGCAGGCGCACCCCGGGTAGTCGTTGTCCCGCCAGGTGCCGCCGACCGAGCCGCCCCGCTCCAGCACGACGAAGTCGGTGATCCCTTCCCGCCGCAGGCGTACGGCGGCGCCCAGCCCGCCGAACCCGGCCCCGATCACCGCCACCCGGACGTGCGGGTACGAGGACCCGCCCCCGTCCGTCTGCCCCTGCCCCTGCCCCTGCTCGGCCATCCGGTACCTCCACGCCTCATCGCGTGCGCACACCGCGTCCGCACCCTGCGTCCGCACCCCACGTCCACGCCAGTAATCGCTGGCGCAATGGCGAGAGTAGGGCAGGACCGTACCGATGGGTAGGGGTCGGGCGCTGCCGAGTTACCGCCGGTACAACATAGGCTGCCCACGTGGCAGCAGACGGCGAGCGACGCGAGTACCGCATGGAGGAGCTGGCCAGGAAGGCCGGCATCACCGTACGCACCCTGCGCTTCTACCGGGAACGCAGACTGATCCCGCCGCCCCGCCGCGAGGGCCGCATCGCCTGGTACGACGACACGCACCTGGCCCGGCTGCGCACGATCTCGGCCCTGCTGGAGCGCGGCCACACCCTGAACGGCATCGCGGAACTCGCCGAGGCCTTCGACCAGGGCCGCGACGTGGGCGAACTGCTGGGCCTCGGCGCGCCCACCGAGGAGACCCCGGTCCGCCTCACCCCCGAGGCCCTCGCCGACCACTTCGGCGACCAGGCGACCCCCGAGAACCTCTCCGCCGCCCTCGACCTCGGCTACCTCGCCACCGACGGCGGCGAGATCGTCCACCTCAGCCGCCGCCTCCTCGACGTCTCCGCAGCCCTGGTCCGCGAGGGCATCCCCCTGGCCGACGTCCTCGCCACCGGCCGCCAGGTCCGCACCCACGCCGAGGCCCTGGCCACCCTCTTCACCGACCTCATCCTCAACCACCCCGACCACACCCCCGAGGACCTCGAACGCCTCCGCCCCCTGGCGAAGAGCGTGGCGGAGGCAGAACTGTCGATGGCTTTGGACCGCCGCCTGCGCCAGGCCGGCCGTGAGGACGAGCAGCCGTAGCCGGGGCCGACCACGCGGCGGCCCGGAGCGAGTGCGGCCGGAGTGGGCCGCGATCCGGAGCGAGTGCGGCCGGAGCCGACGGTCAAGCCCTCCCAGGCCGGTCAGAGGTCGTAGACGACGGTCACCGGGGCATGGTCCGACCAGCGCTCCGCGTGCGTGGCGGCCCGCTCCACGAGCCCCTTGACCGCCTTGCCTGCGAGCCGGGCGGTGGCCGCGTGGTAGTCAATGCGCCATCCGCTGTCGTTGTCGAAAGCCCTCCCCCGATACGACCACCAGGTGTACGGTCCCTCGACGTCGGGGTGCAGGGCGCGCACGACGTCCACGTAGCCGCCGTCGGTCTCGTCGAAGACGCGGCTGAGCCAGGCGCGCTCCTCCGGGAGGAACCCGGAGTTCTTGACGTTGCCGCGCCAGTTCTTGAGGTCGGCCTCCCGGTGGGCGATGTTCCAGTCGCCGCACACGACGACCTCACGCCCGTCGGCGGCGGCCCGCTCGCGCAGCTCCTTCAGATAGGGGAGGAACTCC
Organism: Streptomyces sp. MA5143a; assembly: GCF_900290235.1. GTDB lineage: Bacteria > Actinomycetota > Actinomycetes > Streptomycetales > Streptomycetaceae > Streptomyces. Next base: position 51,538 of record NZ_OLMK01000050.1, on the reverse strand, counting down.
CCCATGAACCGCACCTTCTCGTCCTGCCGTTCGGTCCCGACCTCACCGGAGGGCAGATAGAGGCTGGCCACGGTGACGCCGGGCAGGTCGGCCTCGACATAGCGTCCGGTGCCGTCGAACTCGGCCGACCCGAACCCCACCCGCACCCGGTCGGGTTCACGCCGGGTGTACAGCGACACCCCCGCGCGCCCCTTGGCGGCGGCCGGCGCGTGCACGACGTACCACCCGTCGGGCTCCCGCACCGTCTCGGGCAGCTGCCCGGGCTCGGCCCGCACCTCCTGGAGGCACAGCACGTCCGCGGAGGTCTCGCCGAGCCACTCCACGAAGCCCTTCTTCGCGGCGGCCCGAAGCCCGTTCACATTCACAGAGGTCACAGTGAGCACCGCTGCACGATACCCGTACATTGGACTGTGTCCAGATTCCGACGAGCCCGCTCACCGTTCCCCGACCATGCATAGTTGTACGATCCACGACATGATTATCCGCCCCGTACGCTTCGACCACCCCGACGCCGTCAAGCTGAACGACGAGGTCCAGGCCGAGTACGCCGTCCGCTACGGCGACGGCGGGGACGCCACCCATGTCGACCCCGCGCACTTCATGCCACCGGTCGGGCTGTATCTGATCGCCTACGACGGCCAGGACAGACCGGTCGCGACGGGCGGCTGGCGCTCTCAGGACGCGAGCGACGAGGGCTACCTGGACGGGGACGCGGAGATCAAGCGCATGTATGTCACCCCGGCCGCCCGCGGCCTGGGCCTGGCCCGCCGCATCCTGACCCGGCTGGAGACCGACGCCCGCGCGGCCGGCCGTACGCGCATGGTCCTCGAAACGGGCACGAAGCAGCCCGAGGCCGTCGCCCTCTACGCCTCCAGCGGCTACGAGCCCTGCGCCAAGTTCGGCTACTACCGCTTCCACGAACTGAGCCTCTGCTTCGCGAAGCCGCTCTGACCGGACGCGACCAGCGAGGCAGCCAGGCAGCGGGGGTCAGGCAGCGGGGCAGCGGGGGTCAGTCGGGGCAGGTCAGCCCGGCGGCGTGAAAATCCCCGTGCCGCCGTCGCCTCCGCCCCCTACCGTGAGCCCCGTGAAAGACAACCGCCGCCTGCGCCGCATGGTCGTGGGTGACACCACCTGGCTGTGGACGGTCCGCCAACGCTCCCACCGCGCCTACGGCCACTGCCGGCTGAAGCTCACGCTCTACCCGGAGGGTCCCGGGCGCCGCCGTCTGGTCCTGGTCTTCGCGCCGGCCGAGAACCGGGTCGTCTCCAGCTGCTACTTCGCGGCCGGCGACCTGGTCCGCCTCCCGGACCACACCTGGCTCAACCTCTATGAACCCGCCACGGTCCGCCGCCTCCTGGACGCCGCGTCCCCCGCCCTGGACCGCTCCCCGTCCGCCCACACGATCGAACTGGACGGCTGGCCCTACTTCGACACGATCACCGCCCCGACGTCCGCCGCTCCCACGACTACCGCCTGACAACACGTCAGAGCCCCCAGTGGTGATACCACTGGGGGCTCTGAGCTGCGTGGACCTGAGGGGATTTGAACCCCTGGCCCCCTCGATGCGAACGAGGTGCGCTACCGGACTGCGCCACAGGCCCTTGCAACGAGTGAAACTCTAGCATCCCCATCCGGCTGCTTGGAAATCCGTTCCGGGTGGGCCGCCGATCCGCTTCCGACCGGCTCGTGGCTGGTCAGGGAGCGCGCGGACCAGGGGGCCGGGAGTCACTCGTTGGCCGCCCGGGGGCGGTCGCCGTCCTCGTACTGGTCGAAGAGCGGTGTGCGGCCCCGCTCGCGGGAGCGGCGCGCGGACGCGGCGCGGCGGGCGTCGGAGCGGCCGCCGCCGGGGGTGTCCGCGGCCTCGGACGGCTCGGCACCGGCAGGGTCCTCCTCGGCGGAGGACTCCGACTCCGCCTCCCGCGCTCCGGCGTGCGGGTCGGCCGCGCTGGAGCGCGCGGAGCTCCACGCGTCCGGTGCGCCGAGATCGACCCCGGAGGTGGCCCGGGGGGCGACCGGCGCAGTGACGTAGGTGGGGAGCGGGACGGGGACGGGGTCCCAGCTCTCGCCCTGGCCGGGCTTGCGCTGGCGCTCGCGCTGCTGGTCGATCCACTCGGCGTGGTCGGTCTGCTCGACGAGGGCCCGGCGGTCGGCCGCGAGGGCGTTCAGGTCGGGCCTGGTCTCCTCGTTCTCTGGCCCGTCCTCCGGCTCGTCGGCGTCCACCGCTTCGGTCACCGGCCGCCGCCTGGGCTGTCGCTCCCGCAGTTGCTGCGCCGCCACCTCGGCCCGCCTGCGGTCCATGACGTACGCGAACCGCTTGCGCTCCTGGCGGCGCAGATGCGCGATGTACCCGCTCAGCAGCACTGCGGGGACGGCGGGCGCCCACAGGAAGGCGAGTCCGCCGACCGCGGCGACCACCGCGCCGAGTGTGAAGGCGAGGAAGAGCATCACGGTCGTACGCCGTCGGCGCGCGAGCACCTTCGTGCGCCGGGCCCGTGCCAGTGCCTCCGCGGAGGCCGCCTTGCGCGCGGCCGCCTTCCTCTTGCCCGACGGCGAGGAGGGAGAGGAAGAGGAAGAGGGTGACGAAGAGGGCGAGGCGGCTGCCGCGGACTTCGCGCGGCCGGCGCCCTGCATCCCAGCCCCGCCCTGCATCCCGGCTCCGCCCTGCGCCCCGGCCGAGGCAGGCGCGGCCATCGGCTTGCCGCCGGCCTGCTGGGGCATCGGCTTGCCCTGCGGGCCGGCCTTGCCCTGCGGCGCCGGTTTCCCGGGCTGCTGCTGCGCCTGCTTCGGGTGCTGCGGTGACTCACCCCGCTCCACGGGGAGTTGGGCCTTCGTGTGCGCCCGGTGCGGGGGCATGGCGAAGGCCCGGACGTCCACCGAGTCGGTGACGGCGTCCGGATCGGCGTCGGGCTCCCCCTCGTCGGTGGAGCGCGCCCGCAGGTCCTTGGCGTATCGGCGCTCCATGCCCGCCCGTCCGGAAAGCAGCCGGATGGCGGTGCTGAAGCGTTCCGTCGGACGGGCTTCGTTCAGCTCGTCCTGCCTACGGAGCCACATCGGCACCAAGTAGGCGGCCCAGGCCCCGACGATGACTGCGTAGATGAGGCCGCTGCTGCTCACGCTCACACCGTAGAGGGGTTTGCGTGGGGCCATCTGCCAATTGGGCCGGTGTGTCGCACGATCTGGCTGATATTTCGAGCTTTTTTTGTGATCGATCCGATCAGCTGGCCACCGAGAGCGGCAATTTCACGCATCGAGAGCGAATCGAGTACGCACCGAGAACGCTTCGACTCGTTCAACCCGATCGCAGGTCGATCAGCTTTATTCGAACGTGCATTTCATTTATTGAGTCGGTCCCGGCTTGCCCGCGTCGGATCCGGCGTTGCGCCCGTGCCGTGCCCGTTCGCGCTGCCAACGGCTGAGCAGCCCCTCGGGGACCTCTTCCGCGGTGAGGGCGAAGACCAGATGATCACGCCAGGCACCATCGATGTGAAGATATCGTGGACGAAGACCTTCGTCTCGGAATCCGAGTTTCTCCACGACCCGTCGGCTCGGCCGGTTCTCGGGGCGAATGCAGACCTCGATGCGGTGCAGTCCGACGGTTCTGAAGCAGTGGTCGACGACGAGCGCCACCGACGTCGGCATGACCCCGCGCCCGGCCACCGACTCGTCGATCCAGTAGCCGACGTGCCCGGAGCACATCGAGCCCCAGGTGATCCCCGCGACCGTCAACTGCCCGACGAGCCGCCCCTGGTACTCGATGACGAACGGCAGCATCCGGCCCGCGTTCGCCTCCGCCCGCAGATGGCGGACCATCTGACGGTACGTCGGCCGGTGCGCGATGGGCCCGCTCGGTGTGGGCGGCGGGATGGTCGCCTCCCAGGGGCGCAGCCAGTCCCGGTTGCGCCGGTTGACCTCGCGCCAGGCCCGCTGGTCGCGCATCCTTATGGGCCGGAGGACCACATCGCCGTCCACCAGCACTACGGGCCAGGATGGGCTGTTCAGCTCGCACCCCCATGGGGTCCGGAGGATCGCTCGTGGTCCTCGGCGGCGAGGGAGGCCGCGGGGGAGACGGGGGAGGCGGGGGCGCCCCCGCCTTCGGCCGGCCTCGGGTGGTCCCCACCGCGGATCTGGTCGACGGCGTGGGTCAGCAGCGGTTCCAGGACGGCCAGACCGTCCCGTACGCCGCCGGTGGAGCCCGGCAGGTTGACGATCAGGGTGCGGCCGGCGACTCCGGCGAGGCCCCGGGAGAGTGCCGCCGTGGGCACCTTGTCCCGGCCGTACGCCCGGATCGCCTCGGGAATGCCGGGCACCTCGTGGTCGAGGACCGCGCGGGTCGCCTCGGGGGTGCGGTCGGTGGGCGAGACGCCCGTACCACCGGTCGTCACGATCACGTCGTACCCGGCGTCCACGCCCGCGCGCAGCGCCGCCTCCACGGGGTCGCCGTCGGGCACCACCTGCGGTCCCTCCACGGCGAACCCGAACCGCGCCAGCCCCTCGGCGATCAGCGGCCCGCCCTTGTCCTCGTAGACCCCGGCGGAGGCCCGGTTGGAGGCGGTCACGACGAGCGCGCGGTACGCGGTGCCGGCGCCCTCGGCGGAGGAGGGTGGGGCGTCCGGTGCCGACGGGTGTGCGGCGCCCCGGGCCTGATCGTGCGCGGCCGACCCGTGGGGGGCGGGGTCCGGCGCCGGGTGCGGGGTGTCGCTCATGACCGGCTCCAGTCGCCCGACTTGCCGCCCGTCTTCTCCTCGACGCGCACGTCCGTGATGACCGCGGCCTTGTCGACGGCCTTGACCATGTCGATCACGGTGAGCGCGGCGACGGAGACGGCGGTGAGGGCCTCCATCTCGACGCCGGTGCGGTCCGTGGTCTTGACGGTGGCCAGGATCTCGACGGCGTCGTCCGCGACGGACAGATCGAGCTTGACGCCCGACACCGACAGCGGATGGCAGAGCGGGATGAGATCGGGGGTGCGCTTGGCGCCCATGATCCCGGCGATGCGCGCGGTGGCGAGGGCGTCGCCCTTGGGGACGCCCTCGCCGCGCAGCAGTTCGACCACCTGCGGGGAGACCAGGACCCGGCCGCTGGCGCGGGCGGTACGCGCGGTCACGTCCTTCCCTGAGACGTCGACCATGCGCGCGGCGCCCGCCTCGTCGATGTGGGTCAGTCGGTCCTGCGGCGTACTCATGGTGGTGTGGCGCTCCCGGTCGGGGCCCGTCGCGGTGCGGCGCGCGTCCTGTTGTGCGCGACACGGTACGCCACCCTCGGCGGTTCGGCCGAGCAGGACCGCTGCGGCCGCGGATCGCCTCCGCGGGGCCTCAGCCCAGCAGGACGACCTCGACCTCCGTGCCCGGTTCGACCGACTCGGTGTCCTCGGGGACCACGATCAGCGCGTCGGCCTGCGCCAGGGCCGCGACCAGGTGCGATCCGGCGCCCCCGACGGGCGTGACCTGTCCGTCGGCGTAGGTCCCGCGCAGGAACTGGCGGCGCCCGGCGGGCGAGGTCAGCGCCTTGGGTGCCCGGAGGGTCGCCGTGGTCGTCGGACGGTGGACGTCCTCCAGGCCCATCAGGGTGCGGATGGCGGGCCGGACGAACAGTTCGAAGGAGACGTACGACGACACCGGGTTGCCCGGAAGGGCGAGCAGCGGGATGTGGTCGGGGCCGATGGTGCCGAAGCCCTGGGGCTTGCCGGGCTGCATGGCGAGCTTGCGGAACTCGATGCCGGCGCCCTCCTCGTCCTCGTCGGCGACGGACTCCAGGGCTTCCTTGACGACGTCGTACGCCCCGACGCTGACGCCGCCGGTGGTGACCACGAGGTCGGCGCGGACGAGTTGGTCGTCGATGGTGGAGCGGAGGGTCTCGGCGTCGTCGGCGACGGCGCCCACGCGGTAGGCGATGGCGCCGGCGTCGCGGGCGGCGGCGGTGAGGGCGAAGCTGTTGGAGTCGTAGATCTGGCCGGTGCCCAACTGCTCGCCCGGCGGGATCAGTTCGCTGCCGGTGGAGAGCACCACCACGCGCGGGCGCGGGCGTACGCGTACCGAGGCCCGGCCGATGGCGGCGAGCAGCCCGAGCTGCGGCGGGCCGAGGACGGTGCCCGCGGCGAGGGCGCGCTCCCCGGCCTTCACGTCGCTGCCCTTCGCGCGTACGTGCGCGCGTGCCTCGGCGCCGCGGTGCACGGCGACCTGGCCGGTGGCGTCGTCGGGGCTCGCGCTGCGGGCCCGCATCCCGGAGACGGGGCCCTCGCCGAGGCCGCCGTCGGTCCACTCCACGGGGACGACGGTCTCTGCGCCGGGCGGCAGGGGGGCGCCGGTCATGATGCGGGCGGCCTCGCCGGGTCCCACGTGGGGCTGCTCGGCCGCGCCCGCCGCCACGTCCCCGACGACCGTGAGCACGGCCGGGAACTCCTCGCTCGCGCCCGCGACGTCCGCGACCCGCACCGCGTACCCGTCCATGGAGCTGTTGTCGAACGGCGGCAGCGACACCGGCACCGTGACGTCCTCGACCAGGACGCAGCCCTGGGCGTCGAGGAGCTGCAGCTCGATGGGTTCCAGGGGGCGGACGGTGGCGAGGACGTCCTCCAGGTGCTCGGTCACCGACCACAGGTGGTCCCGGTCGGTGGCGCGGGTCGCGGCGCTGCTCAAAGTGGCTACATCTCCTCGGCTACGAAACTGCGGAGCCAGGTCCGGAAGTCCGGGCCCAGGTCTTCACGTTCGCACGCGAGCCTGACAATGGCACGCAGATAGTCGCCACGGTCCCCGGTGTCATAGCGGCGGCCCTTGAAGACCACGCCGTGCACGGGGCCGCCGACCTTCTCGTCCGCGGCGAGCTGCTGGAGGGCGTCGGTGAGCTGGATCTCGCCGCCGCGGCCCGGCTCCGTCTTGCGCAGGACGTCGAAGATCTGCGGGGCGAGGACATAGCGTCCGATGATCGCGTAGTTGGACGGGGCGTCGGCCGGGTCGGGCTTCTCGACCAGGCCCGTCACCTTGACGACGTCGCCGTGCTCGGTGCTCTCGACGGCGGCGCATCCGTAGAGGTGGATCTGCTCGGGGGCGACCTCCATGAGCGCGATGACGCTGCCGCCGTGCTGTTCCTGGATCTCGACCATGCGCTGGAGGAGCGGGTCGCGGGGGTCGATCAGGTCGTCGCCGAGGAGGACCGCGAAGGGCTCGTTGCCCACGTGGGGGGCGGCGCACAGGACGGCGTGACCGAGGCCCTTGGGGTCGCCCTGGCGGACGTAGTGGATGGTCGCGAGGTCGCTGGACTCCTGGACCTTGGCGAGCTTGCTGCCGTCGCCCTTCTTCTCCAGGGCCGACTCGAGCTCGTGGTTGCGGTCGAAGTGGTCCTCTAGGGGACGCTTGTTGCGTCCGGTGATCATCAGGAGGTCGTCGAGCCCTGCCGCCGCGGCCTCCTCGACCACGTACTGGATCGCGGGCTTGTCCACGACCGGCAGCATCTCCTTGGGAGTGGCTTTGGTGGCCGGGAGAAAGCGAGTACCGAGACCCGCGGCGGGAATGACAGCCTTACTGATCCTGGGGTTCGCCTCAGTCATGTCCGCAACCATATCCGGTGCCTTTAGGAAGATTCTGTGGCTCCGGTTAATTCGCTCTCATATGAGCAGATTAGAAGGGTACTGGAGCAACCTGTGAGTCAGATGGGTCGCGAAGCGGAGCCTCCCAAGCGAACGTTGCGCAAAGAGTTCCTCGCGGTGAGGAACGGGTTGACGGACGATGACGTGAGGAAAACGGCGGGCGCCCTGGCCGGCCGGGCCCTCGATCTGCCCGAACTGGCGCACGCGCGCACGGTCGCGGCGTATGTCTCGGTGGGGCAGGAACCGGGCACCCTCGCGCTCCTCGACGCGCTCCGCGCGCGCGGGGTGCGCGTCCTGCTGCCGGCCCTCCTGCCGGACAACGACCTCGACTGGGGTGTGTACGAGGGAGAGGCCTCCCTCGCGCGCGTGCGGCACGGCGGCGGCCGGATGGCCCTCCTGGAGCCCACCGGTGAGCACCTCGGCCCCGACGCGGTGATCGCCGCCGATGTCGTCCTCCTGCCCGGGCTCGCCGTGGACACGCGCGGGCTGCGGCTGGGCAGGGGCGGCGGCTCGTACGACCGTGTCCTCGCCCGCCTGGAGCGCGCGGGAGCCGACCCGGCGCTGGTGGTGCTGCTCTACGACACGGAGGTCGTGGACCGGGTCCCGGAGGAACCGCACGACCGCCCGGTGCACGCGGCGGTGACCCCTTCGGGGGTGCGCCGCTTCCGGTGACCGGACACGAGGAAGCGGCCCCCACGCACGCGTGGGGGCCGCTTCCTGGTCTTCCGCTCGGTCAGCCGGTCACGGCTTGAGCAGCAGCGTGTCGCTCGTGCTGTCCTGGACCGCCTTGTTCGAGAAGGACCACGTGAGCAGCTCGCCCTTGACCCACTTGCCGGTCTGGTCCGTGTAGTGCGCGTTGTACGCGTGGCCCGACGCGCCGGTGAGGTTGATCCACTTGGACTTGTCGAGGTCCCCGAGGTTCACGATCATCCGCATCGACGGCACCCACACGACCTCGTAGCCGCCTGCCGCGTTCCAGCCGGTGGCGTTGACCGTGGCCTCGCCGCCGCCGAGCTTCCAGGGGCCGCGGTTGAGCAGGTACTTCACGAAGCCGGGGCCCTCGGTGCCGAGCGTCTGGTTCTTCAGGAACAGGCGGTGCAGCCGGCCCCAGCTCCAGGTGTCGATGTCCTTGCCGAGCTTGGCGGTCAGCTCCCAGCGGGCGTCGCGCATGGCCCGGGCGAACAGCTCGTCGCGGGTGTCGGCGGCCTTCTGGTTGCGCAGCTTCGGCGTGGACCACCAGGCGTTGTCCTGGTCGTCGATGATCCGGCGGACCACCTCGAACCAGCGGTCGCCGCCGTCCGGCTGCGCCTGGTCGGCGTCGCGCCTGCCGCACTCGCGCACCCGGCGGTCCTCGTCGGCGGGACCGGTGCTGTCGACCGGCTCGACCGACAGGCACTGGCCCTTGACCCGCAGCTCCTTGGGCAGCTTGTTGCCGAAGGCGAGCTTGAGGATGTTGCGCCAGACCGAGTTGAAGTACGCGGCGGCGGCCGAGTCGGCGTCCTGGGTGTAGTCCCAGCCCTCCAGGAGCTTCTGCGCCTCCCGGATGTGCTTGTCCTTGACGTCGATCTTCAGCAGCAGCGGAACCAGCAGCTTGGCGATCTCGCTGCTGTTGTCCATCTGCATCTGGCGCATGTCCTCGGTGGAGATCTTCCCGCCGCCCTTGATCTTCGACTCGATCAGGCTGGTGAGGCGCTGCGCGCGCGTGCCGTAGCCCCAGTCGGTGGTGAGGGTGTAGGGGTACTTCTCGTCGACGACGGCCTGGTTGGCGGTGACGATGTAGCCGCGGTCCGGGTCGTACTCGTAGGGCAGTTCGTCCTGGTCGATGTAGCCGTTCCAGCGGTACCTGGTGTCCCAGCCCGGTGCGGGGATCGAGCCGTCGCCCTTGCCGCGGGTGGGGATCTTGCCGGGCAGCTGGTAGCCGATGTGGCCCTTGGTGTCGGCGTAGATCAGGTTCTGCGAGGGCACGTCGAACAGGGCGGCGGCCTTGCGGAAGCCGTTCCAGTCGGCGGCCTTGTTCATCGCGAAGACGGCGTCCATGGTGGTGCCGGGCTCCAGCGCGGTCCAGCGCAGGGCGATGCCGTAGCCGTCGCCGCGGTCGGGGGCGTCCCGGTCGACGGTGGCCTTCCTGCCGACCTGGACGAGTTCGTTGCTGCGGTCGGACAGCAGGGGCCCGTTGTTGGTGGTGCGGACGACGATCTTCTTGTCGGAGCCGCCGGCGACCTGGATGGTCTCCTCGCGGGACTCGAACGGCAGCACCTTGCTGCCGTACTGGTAGCCGTCGCCGGTGAGCTTCTCCAGGTACAGGTCGGTGACGTCGACGCCGGAGTTGGTCATGCCCCAGGAGACGTCCCGGTTGTGGCCGATGACCACTCCGGGCATCCCGGCGAAGGTGTAGCCGGCGACGTCGTACTGGCACTTCTGCGAGACCGACTTGCAGTGCAGGCCCATCTGGTACCAGACGGAGGGCAGCGAGGCCGACAGGTGCGGGTCGTTGGCGAGCAGGGGCTTGCCGGTGATGGTGTGGCTGCCGGCGACGACCCAGGAGTTGGAGCCGATGCCGTTGCCGTTCACGCCGACGGCCTCGGGCAGGTCCTCCAGGACGTCGTAGAGGCCCGTCAGCTGGGTCTGGACGGCCGAGGAGCCGGAGGAGGCACCCGCGGTGCCCGCGCCGGTCCCGGTGCCCGTCCCGGTCCCAGTGCCGCCCGTGCCCGTGCCGCCGGTGTTCGTGCCCGTGCCGCCCGTGCCGGTGCCCGTGCCGCCCGTGCCCTGCGCGGCGCCGCCGGCGTTCTGCGAGGTGCCCGAGCCGTCGGTCCAGGTCTTGGTGAGCTCGTCGTACGTGCCCTCCTGGACGATCGCCTTGTTGCGGTCGTACGGGTACTGCGGGTACAGGTCGGCGATCTGCTTGGGGCCGAGGCGGCTGGTCATCAGGGCCCGGTCGATCTCGTCCTGCATGTTGCCGCGCAGGTCCCAGGCCATGGCCTTCAGCCAGGCCAGGGAGTCGATCGGGGTCCACTCCTCGGGCTTGTAGTCGTTGGCGAAGCCGAGGGCCGCGTACTCCAGGGAGATCTCCTCGCCGTCCTTGCCGGCGAGGTAGGCGTTGACCCCCTTGGCGTACGCGTCGAGGTACTTCTTCGTCTCGGCCGAGATCGTGGACTTGTACTCCTCCTCGGCGACGCGGTGCCAGCCGAGGGTGCGCAGGAACTCGTCGTTGTCGACCTGGCCCTCGCCGAACATCTCCGAGAGGCGGCCGGCCGTCATGTGGCGGCGCACGTCCATCTCGTAGAACCTGTCCTGCGCCTGGACGTAGCCCTGCGCCATGAACAGGTCCTCGTCGGAGGAGGCGTAGACCTGCGGGATCCCGTAGCCGTCGCGCTTGACGTCGACCGGGCCGGACAGGCCCTCCAGGGTTATGGAGCCCTTGGTCTGCGGGAACGAGGCGCGGACCGTGCTGATGGACCAGAACGCCCCGAAGCCGACGCCGCCGATGAGGGCCAGAACCAGGACGATCAGGAGAAGGCGTACTTTGCGCCCCTTTTTCCTGCCGGACTTGCCGGACTGCTTGCCGGAGGAGGCGGTGGTGTTGGGGGGCATCGCTGTCCTTGCTGTCCTAACACGAGCGGCAGGTCGGGCTGTGCTTTGTACTGAACGCTGGAGCAACCATAGGCGCAGGGCCCGACACGACTTGACGCGGAGTCGGGAACTGGCACAGACGGACGTTCGATCATGCACCCGCAAGCGTCAAGAAATCGTCAAGAGTTAGGTAAGGTAACGAAGTACTTGCACTGAAGTAACCCCCACAGCACGGTTCCCGTGATCGGCTTCGTATGCCCTCACGCGCACGTGCCCGCTTCAGGTGCTCGGCAGCCCACCACCTGGAACCACGTGCGGTTCGGCGAGAAAGGTACGACCCTCTGACTGTCCATGACCTCAACCAGCTCCTGCTCGTCTGCTCGCTCGTCCTCCTGGTCGCGGTGGCCGCGGTCCGGATCTCGTCGCGCAGCGGGCTCCCCAGCCTGCTCGTCTACCTCGGCATCGGCATCGCCATGGGCCAGGACGGCATCGGGGACATCCACTTCGACAACGCCGAACTGACCCAGGTCATCGGCTACGCGGCCCTCGTCGTCATCCTGGCGGAGGGCGGCCTCGGCACGAAGTGGAAGGAGATCAAGCCGGCCCTGCCGGCCGCCAGCTCACTGGCGCTGGTCGGGGTCGCGGTGAGCGTCGGGGTGACGGCCGCGGGGGCGCACTACCTGATCGGACTGGAGTGGCGGCAGGCGCTCATCATCGGCGCGGTGGTGTCCTCCACGGACGCCGCCGCCGTGTTCTCCGTGCTGCGCAAGATCCCCCTCCCCGCGCGCGTGACGGGCACCCTGGAGGCCGAGTCCGGCTTCAACGACGCCCCGGTGGTCATCCTCGTCGCCGCGCTCTCCACGGCCGGACCGGTCGAGCACTGGTACGTCCTGATCGGCGAGATAGCCCTCGAACTGGCGATCGGCGCCGCCATCGGCCTCGCGGTGGGCTGGCTGGGCTCGTGGGGCCTCAGGCATGTGGCCCTGCCCGCCTCCGGTCTCTACCCGATCGCCGTCATGGCCATCGCCGTCGCCGCGTACGCGGCCGGCGCGCTCGCCCACGGCAGCGGCTTCCTCGCCGTCTACCTGGCCTCCATGGTGCTCGGCAACGCCAAGCTGCCGCACTGGCCCGCCACCCGCGGCTTCGCCGAGGGCGTCGGCTGGATCGCCCAGATCGGCATGTTCGTCCTGCTCGGTCTGCTCGTCACCCCGCACGAGATGGGCGACGACATCTGGCCCGCGCTCGTCATCGGCCTGGTGCTCACCATGGTGGCGCGACCGCTGAGCGTCGTCGTGGGCCTGCTGCCGTTCCGGATCCCGTGGCGCGAGCAGGCCCTGCTGTCGTGGGCCGGCCTGCGCGGCGCGGTGCCCATCATCCTGGCGACCATCCCCATGGTGAGCGGCGTCGAGGGCAGCCGCCGGATCTTCAACATCGTCTTCGTGCTGGTCGTGGTCTACACCCTGGTCCAGGGGCCGACCCTGCCCTGGCTGGCCCGCAAGCTGCGACTGGGCGGCAGCGGCGACGAGGCCGCCGACCTCGGCATCGAATCGGCGCCCCTGGAGCGGCTGCGCGGACACCTGCTGTCGGTGGCGATCCCGGAGGGGTCCCGCATGCACGGCGTCGAGGTGAACGAGCTGCGGCTGCCCGCGGGCTCGGCCGTCACCCTCGTCGTCCGCGACGGCACGTCCTTCGTGCCCCTGCCGACCACCGTGCTGCGCCGCGGGGACGAGCTCCTCGTCGTCGCCACCGACCCCGTCCGCGACAGGGCGGAGCGGCGCCTGCGGGCCGTCGGCCAGGGCGGCAAGCTCGCCGGATGGCTGGGCACGGGGAACGGCAACGGCGGATCCGGCCGCTGAGCGGGCGGCGGCGGGGCGGCGGCGGGCCGTTAAGGACAGATTTCCAACCGTTCACACCATCCGGATTCGGAGGCCCGGCCGCCGGAAGTGCGCATTTTCACAGGTGAACTGCCCGTTCCCCCTGTACGATGAAGGCGCACTTGATCGGACCAACTCTGTCTGACGCAGAGCTGGCGCGACCGTATGGCGGCCGGATCGCCCCCTTCCGTGGGCGTCGGCATCTACCGCAGTGGCGCAAGAGGACAGCTCTCGGCGCCCGGCCCCGCGACCTGGGGACCGCGCTACCAGGCGGCGGAAAGGCACGGGCCGTGGCATCCACGGTCACCTCGAAGGCGTCCCGCCCGGGATACGGGCAGCTGCTGCGCACCCGCGGCGCGTGGACGTTCCTCCTCCCCGGCTTCGCGGCACGCCAGCCGTTCGCGATGCTGACGCTCTCCCTCGTGCTGCTGGTGCAGCACACCACCGGCTCGTACGGGGCGGCGGGCGCCGTCGCCGCCGTCACCGGAGTCTCCATGGCGCTGTTCGCCCCGTACAGCGGCCGTCTCGCCGACCGCTACGGGCAGCGCGCCGTCCTGCTCCCGGGCGTCCTCGTCCATGGGGTGGCAGCCCTCTCCCTGACGGCGCTGGCACTCGCCCACGCCCCCCTGTGGGCGCTGTTCGCCGCCGCCGTGCCGACCGGTGCCTCGGTGCCTCAGGTCGGGCCCATGGTGCGGGCCCGCTGGGGCGTCAAGCTCAAGGGCTCGCCCCTGATGTCGACCGCGGCGGCCTTCGAGTCCGTCACGGACGAGCTGACCTTCGTACTCGGCCCGCTGCTGGCGACCGCGCTCTGCACGGCCGTGCACCCGGCCGCGGGGCTGCTCACCGAGGCCGCGCTCACGCTGGTCGGCGGACTGCTGTTCGCCGCGCAGCGGGGCACGCAGCCCACGGTCGTACCCGCCTCCCACGCGCGCGTGGAGCACGTCTCCGCGCTGTCGGTCCCGGGTGTGCGCGTCCTGATCGTCGCCTTCCTGGGCATCGGTTCCGTCTTCGGCGGCATGCAGGTCTCGCTCGCCGCCTTCAGCGAGTCGATCGGCGAGCCGGGCATGAACGGCGTCCTGTACGGCGTGTTCGCCGCCGGCAACATGCTCTCCGGCATCGTCTGCGGCGCGATCGCCTGGAGGACGACTCCGCGACGGCGCCTGATCGCCGGGTACACGGCCCTCGCGCTCATGGCCTCCGCCCTGTGGACCGCCGACTCCGTGGCCGTGCTCGCCGCCCTGGGGCTCCTGGTCGGCATGTGCATCGCGCCCGCGCTGATCACCGGCTACACCCTGGTCGAGAGCCTCGTCCCGGCGGGTGCCCGTACGGAGGCGTTCACCTGGCTGACCGGCGCGGTCGCGCTCGGCCAGGCGGCCGCCGTCACGGCCGCCGGACAGCTGGAGGACCGGCTGTGGGGCGGCGCCGGGTTCCTGGTGCCGATGGCCGGTACGGCACTGGCGCTGGTGACCCTGCTGGCGCTGCGCTCACGCCTGGTGGCACGGCCCCGGAGCCGTACCGTCGCGCGTGTCGTCGGTCACCGAGTGCCGGTGACAGTGGACTGATGGCCTTGGAATAGGTCACTATGGATCGTCGTTAGCACTCATCGAGTGAGAGTGCCAGGAGGAAGACCAGTGCCGACGTACCAGTACCAGTGCACCGAATGCGGTGAGGGCCTCGAAGCGGTGCAGAAGTTCACCGACGACGCCCTGACCGAGTGCCCCAGCTGCAACGGCCGCCTCAAGAAGGTGTTCTCCGCGGTCGGCATCGTCTTCAAGGGCTCCGGCTTCTACCGCAACGACAGCCGCGGCTCGTCGTCGAGCAGCAGCCCGGCGTCGTCGAAGTCGTCGTCCTCCTCGGACTCGAAGGCCGCGTCCTCGACGTCGTCCTCGGACGCGAAGTCGTCCTCGGGCTCGTCCTCGACCAGCAGCAGCTCCAGCAGCACCTCCGCCGCTTAGTACGCGCGCGGCGCTTCCTTCCGGGCCCTGCCGTCGTTCGCCGACGGCAGGGTCTTCGGCGTCCCCGCGCCCGGTTAGGGTGCGGGCATGGCGAACACGGAGCAGCTGGGCAACGCGGTGGCCACGTCGACCGGAGCGTCGGCGGCCACGTCGACCGAATCGTCGGCGGCCGACCGGGCGGAGATCGGTGTCATCGGAGGTTCGGGGTTCTACTCCTTCCTCGACGACGTGACCGAGATACAGGTGGACACCCCGTACGGGCCGCCGAGCGACTCACTGTTCCTCGGCGAGATCGCCGGCCGCCGGGTCGCCTTCCTCCCGCGCCACGGCCGCGGCCACCATCTGCCGCCGCACCGCATCAACTACCGCGCCAACCTGTGGGCGCTGCGGTCCGTCGGGGCGCGCCAGGTGCTCGGCCCGTGCGCGGTCGGCGGGCTGCGCCCCGAGTACGGCCCCGGCACGCTCCTGGTGCCGGACCAGCTGGTGGACCGCACGAAGTCCCGGGAGCAGACGTACTTCGACGGTCTGCCCCGGCCCGACGGCACGATCCCCAACGTCGTCCACGTCTCGCTCGCCGACCCGTACTGCCCCGCCGGCCGCAAGGCAGCCCTGGAAGCGGCCCGCGGCCGGGACTGGGAACCGGTGGACGGCGGCACCCTCGTCGTCGTGGAGGGCCCCCGCTTCTCCACCCGCGCCGAGTCCCTCTGGCACCAGGCGCAGGGCTGGTCCGTCGTCGGCATGACCGGCCACCCCGAGGCGATCCTCGCCCGTGAGCTGGAGCTCTGCTACACGTCCCTCACCCTCGTCACCGACCTCGACGCGGGCGCCGAGACCGGCGAGGGTGTCTCCCACGAGGAGGTCCTCGAGGTCTTCGCCGCCAACATCGACCGCCTCCGCGGCGTCCTCTTCGACACGATCACCGCACTACAGCCGACCGCCAGTCGCGACTGCCTGTGCACGAAGGCACTGGGGGGAATGGACCCGGGGTTCGAGCTGCCGTGACGGGGTGTGGCCGGGTCGGCCGGGGTGGCGGCTCTGCCTGGTCGGCGGGGGTGGGGGGTCTGCCTGGTCGGCCTGGTTGGCGGGTCTGCCTGGTCGGCCTGGTTGGCGGGCCTGGCGGCTGGAAGGGATGAGGGCCGGTGGGGCGGGGGCTGGGAAGGCGGAGGTGACGGGGGTGGGTTGAGGGCCCGGAAGACGGAGGCCGGGAAGGTCGGGTGGGACTGGGCGCGACGGTGGTGACTGCGGCGCCGGACCGGTTGTTCCGGCGGCGGGGCGACCGGCCGGGAGCTGGGGGGGGACGGCCCGCCGGAACGCCTCGTTCGGGTGGCGGGGTTTTCCACAGTCGGTGGACGATCCACAGGGCCCAGCGGGCTCCGCCGCGAAGCCTCATCGTGGGACCGCAAGCCGATCTCACGCAGCAGGTGGTGACCTCATGTCCCGTCCCTCGTCCATGCTCTCGTCCACGCTCTCGTCCGCGCTCTCGTCCGCTCTCTCGTCCACGCCGACGGCCTCGGCCTCGGGCAGGCCCGGGCTCACGCACACGTCCACCTCAGGCCCCTCGTCCCTCTCGGCCTCCTCGGCCCCGTCGGTCTCCTTGCCGTCGGCGATCCCGCCCTCGTGCGCATCCGGCTCCGTGTCCGCCCGTCTGCCCTCCTGGGCCGCCGGGCCGCCCGGTGCCGACGCGCCTCCCACCTGCGAGGTCCCGCACTTCCCGCCGGTGCGGGTCCGGGGCGGCGCACAGCGGTTGCGGCGCCTCGCCCGCTGCCGGAGGCGGGCCATGGCGGCCGGTCTGGCGGTGACCGCCGCCGCGCTGCTGGCGACGGGGGCGGGCCCCGGAGAAGGGGAAGTGCAGGGGGAACGGGTCAGGGGGCACCCCGTGGCCGACCCCGTCCCCGAGCACCGGGCCACCACCGGCACGGTCACGGCACCGGTACGCATCGCCGACGGCGCGACGGTACGGCTGCTGCGCCCCGGCGACCGCGTCGACGTGATCGCGGCGGAGCAGTCCGCCACGGGCGGTGACGCGCGGGTGGTCGCGCGGGGCGCCCGCGTCACAAAGGTGCCGGCGGCGAGCGCCACGGAGAGCGGCGCCCTGGTCGTCCTGTCGGTGCCCCGCTCCACGGCGGCGCGCCTGGCCGGCGCGGGCGCGACCTCCCGCCTGGCGGTGACGCTGTGGTGAGGCGCCCGGCCCCCGGCCACCGGTCAAGTCCCTCGTTGGTGGGACCCCATGGGACAGTCGGAGCGGGCCTTGACGTAGGTTGCGGAGTCGTTTGTTCCACAACCAGCGCAAAGGGGGCTCGTGGTGAGCGAGAAGAAGGATCCGAGTGTCTGGGAGGGCTTCAAGGCCTTCCTGATGCGGGGGAACGTCGTCGACCTGGCCGTCGCCGTGGTCATCGGCGCGGCCTTCACGAACATCGTCAACTCCGTGGTGAAGGGCATCATCAACCCCCTGGTGGGGGCCTTCGGCACCAAGAACCTCGACAACTACACCAGTTGTCTGGAGGCCCCCTGCGCGGTCGCCAAGGACGGCACGGTGACGGGCATCCAGATCGCCTGGGGTTCGGTTCTCGGCGCCACGCTGACGTTCGTCATCACCGCGGCCGTCGTCTACTTCCTGATGGTCCTGCCCATGGCCAAGTACCTGGCCCGCCAGGAGGCCCGCCGGAAGGCGAAGGAGGGCACCCACGAGGTCATCGAGGTGACGGAGCTGGAGGTGCTGAAGGAGATCCGCGACGCCCTGGTGGCGCAGCGTGGCTCGGGCCACGACCGCGAGTAGACGCCCGCCCGGCGTATGCCCGGCGAGGTCAGAGGTGGTGGGGCGGCTTCTCGTCGAGGAAGCGCTTGAGGTCGGCCGCGCTGTCGCCGCCCTCGCCGGGCCGCTCGCCCCAGCCGTGGTCCGTGTCGTCGGACGAGGGCCGGCTGAGCGGGTCGTCGAAAACCAGCGCGGCCTTGGGGTCACGCGGCTCGGGGGCGGGAGCGCTACTCATGCCTCCAGGGTACGGTCCCCCGCGCGAACGCCCGCAGCCCAGCCACCGGCCACCCCCAGCCGCGGGCCGAGCCGGTCACCGGATGCTCCCATCCCCCACCCGAACCGGTCGTCGGGTAGCTCCATCCCCCACCCGAGCCGGTCGCCGGGCAGCTCCGTCCCCCACCCGAGTCGGTCGCCGGACCCCTCCGTGTACTCCCCCGGCCCGTACGCGCACTCATGAACACCTGAGCGAGAATTCCCCCGGGTTTTCTGGTGTGCTTGGCGCCATGACGTCCAGTTCCACGCCCTCGACGCCCCCGGCGCGGGACCCCGACCCGGGCTCCCACCCGGCCACGGCTTCCGCCCCTCCGCCTGGTGTCGGCCGGCCTCCGGTGCGTCGGCTGGTCGCCCGCGGGCGTGGGGAGACACACCGGGTCGCGTCGCCCCTCGAACTGTTCTTCGACCTGTGCTTCGTCGTCGCCGTCGCCCAGGCGGGCGTCCAGTTGGTGCACGCCGTCGCCGAGGCCCACGCGGCCGAGGGCATCCTCAACTACGCGATGGTCTTCTTCGCGATCTGGTGGGCCTGGATGAACTTCACCTGGTTCGCCTCGGCGTACGACAACGACGACGTGCTCTACCGGGTCGTCACCCTCGTCCAGATATTCGGTGTGCTGGTGCTCGCCGCGGGGGTCGCCCGGGCCTTCGAGGACCACGACTTCCTGCTGGTCTGGCTCGGTTACGCGATCATGCGGCTGGCGATGACCGCGCAGTGGCTGCGGGTGGCCCGGTCGGCGGAGGGCACCGAGCGTGTCATGGCGTTGCGGTACGCGGCCGGTGTGGCGCTGTGCCAGGCCGGGTGGCTGGGCCTGCTGATCCTGCCCGAGCCGGCCAGACCGTGGCTGTTCCTGGGGATGGCGATCCTGGAGCTGTGCGTCCCTGTGTACGCGGAGAAGGACTTCTCCACGTCCTGGCATCCGCATCACATCGCCGAGCGGTACGGCCTGTTCACCATCATCGTGCTCGGCGAGACGATCCTGGCGGCCACGGTCGCCGTGAAGTCGGCCGCGGACGAGAACGACGCGCTGGGCGAGTTGCTGCCGATCGCGCTGGGCGGACTGTTGATCGTGTTCTCCGCGTGGTGGATCTACTTCACGGTGCCGATCCACGGGCATCTGCGCTCCAACAGGGAGAGCTTCCTGTGGGGTTACGGTCACTACCTGATCTTCGCCTCGGCGGCCGCGATCGGCGCCGGGCTGGAGGTCGCGGTGGAGGAGGCGGTGCACAAGGCGCACATCTCGACGCTGGCCGCGTCCGCCGCGGTGACACTGCCGACGGCGCTCTACCTGCTGTCGGTGTGGGCGCTGCACGCCCGTCACTACAAGGTGGGCACGGCGCAGCAGGCGGTGTTGCCGCTGGCCGCGCTGGCGGTGGTGCTGTGCACGTTCCTGGGTCACTGGGCGGTCCTGGCGGCGGGCGTCGTGGCGGCGGGGACGGTGGCGATCGGCGTGGTGCTGACGGCACGTACGGCCAGTGCGGAGGGGGCCGGAACAGCCGCGTCAGGGCAAGGTTGAGGGAGCCACAGGCACGCTCCGACACACGCACGCCCCGGTCGCAGACAAGGACGCAGATGACACCCGAGACCTCCGGCACCCCCATGCCCTCCGACCGCCCCGAACCTGTGGACGCCCTGACCGACGTGCTCGGGCTGAGGGTCGGGCACGCCACGCGGGCCGGCGGCGGCTGGTTGACCGGTACGACCGTGGTGCTCGCGCCGGAGGGCGGCGCGGTGGCGGCCGTGGATGTGCGCGGTGGCGGGCCCGGCACCAAGGAGACGGACGCGCTCGACCCGCGGAACCTGGTGCAGAGGGTCGAGGCGGTGGTGCTGACCGGCGGCAGCGCGTACGGCCTGGACTCGGCGTCGGGTGTGATGGCCTGGCTGGAGGAGCGGCGGCGCGGGGTACGGGTCGGCTCCGATCCGGCGCATGTCGTGCCGGTGGTGCCGGCGGCCTGTGTCTTCGATCTGGGCCGGGGCGGCGACTTCCGGGCCAGACCGGACGCGGCGACCGGCCGGGCCGCGGTGGAGGCGGCGGCGGCGAGCGGGTTCGGTGCCCCGGTGGCGGAGGGGTGCGTGGGCGCCGGGACGGGGGCGACGGTCGGGCTGCTGAAGGGCGGTGTCGGCACCGCGAGCACGGTGCTCGGCTCGGGGATCACGGTGGCCGCGCTGGTGGTGGCGAACGCCGCCGGGTCGGTGATGGATCCGGAGACGGGGGTGCTGTACGGGGAGTTGTTCCAGGGGCGAGCGGAGTATCCGGCGGCCGAGGTGCACGAGGTGGCGCGCCGCAGGATCGCCGAGGCCGCCGCGAAGAGTCCGCCTCCTCCGCTGAACACGACGTTGGCGGTCGTCGCGACCGACGCCGAACTGACCCGCGCCCAGGCCCAGAAGCTCGCCGGCACGGCCCACGACGGTATCGCCCGCGCCGTGCGGCCCGTGCATCTGCTGAACGACGGCGACACGGTGTTCACCCTGGCCACCGGCGCCCGCCCGCTCGCCCCGGACTCCGGTCCACTCGCCCTGAACGAACTCCTTTCGGCGAGCGCCGACTTGGTGACGCGGGCGATCGTCCGGGCGGTGCGGGCGGCCGAGCCCGTGGACGGACCGGGCGGGACGTGGCCGTCGTACGGGGAGTTGTACGGGAGCGAGGAGTCGTAGGGGGGCACCCCCGAGCTGGGCGTGAGCCGCACGGGGTCACGGAGGGCTGTCGGCCGGAGTGTCGGTGGGCGGGGCTAGGTTGCGGTCATGAGTTGGGATGTCTACGTCTACCGGTTCCCGCCCGAGGCCGAGTCACCGGCCGACATCGAGGCCGACTGGGAGCCGCCGGTCATCGGCACGGGGCGGGAGGTACGGGCCGCCCTGGCCGGGGTGTTGCCCGGGATCACGTTCGGGGAGGACGGGTGGGGGGAGTACGAGGGGCCGGGGTTCTCGCTCTCCACCACGACCACCGAAGCCGATGACACCCGGGTCACCGGCGTCGGCCTGATCTTCCACGGCGGTGGGGAGGGGGCGGTGCGCGCGGCGCTCGCGGTGACGGACGCCTTGGGGGCGAGGGCCGTCGAGACCGGGTCGGGGGGCTTTCTCACCGACGAGTCGGGGCGGTCGTCGTTCGATGCGTGGCAGGCGTACCGGGACAGGGTGTTGAGGGGGGCGTAGAGGTTCGCGCGGGAGGCGATTGTCCCGGTTCTGTCACGTGATGGCGTGTGGGACGGAAGTGGGGAACCCTGTCGGCCGCCGGTCGCTCTTTCTCCTCGTACTGGAGCGGATGACGTAGATCACGTGGACGCGTAGAAGGTGGAGCAGATCGTGACGAGGCCGAAGATTGCTGTGCGGCGTGTGATGGGGGCCTGTGCCGTGCTGGTGGCCGGCGCGCTGACCCTGACCGGCTGTGGCGGGGACGCCCAGGCCGACAACCAGGGCGGGGGGGACAACAAGGCGTCGGTCAAGGACTCGGCGGCGCGGATCACGATCTCGGCGAAGGACGGTTCGACGGGCGCGTCGATCAACTCGACCGGTGTGAAGGTCAGCGGCGGCAAGCTGACCGAGGTGAAGATGACCGCGACGGAGGCCGGCACCGAGGTTCCGGGCGAGATCGCGGCGGACGGACGCTCCTGGCAGCCGAAGGGGCAGCTGGAGCGGGGGACGAAGTACCAGATCTCCGCGACGGCGAAGAACGCGGCGGGCAAGACGTCGTCCGCCGACTCCCGCTTCACGACGGTCTCCACCGCCAACAGCTTCATAGGCACGTACACCCCGGACAACGGCACCACGGTCGGTGTCGGCATGCCGGTGTCGTTCACGTTCGACAAGGCGATCACGGACAAGAAGGCCGTGCAGTCGCACATCAAGGTGACGTCGAGCAGCGGGCAGGAGGTCGTCGGACACTGGTTCGGGGCGCAGCGGCTCGACTTCCGGCCCGAGGAGTACTGGAAGGCCGGTTCCAAGGTCACGATGAAGATCGACCTGGACGGGGTCGAGGGTGCGAACGGGCTGTACGGGGTGCAGGACAAGACGGTGACCTTCACCGTCGGGCGGTCGCAGGTCTCCACCGTCGATGTCAGCACCCAGACGATGAAGGTCGTCCGGGACGGCAAGACGATCAAGACGGTGCCGATCTCGGCCGGCAGCGCCGACAACCCGACGTACAACGGGCAGATGGTGATCTCGGAGAAGTTCAAGGAGAAGCGGATGGACGGCTCGACGGTCGGCTTCGCCGGCGAGTACGACATCCCGGACGTGCCGCACGCGATGCGTCTGACCGCGTCGGGCACCTTCCTCCACGGCAACTACTGGTACAACCGGGGCAACCCGCCCTTCGGCCGGCAGGGCACCAGCCACGGCTGCGTCGGCCTGGCGGACGTCCGGGGCGCGAACGGCGACACGATCGCCAAGTGGTTCTTCGACAACTCGCTCACCGGTGACGTGGTGATCGTCAAGAACTCCCCCGACGACACGGTCGCGCCGGACAACGGCCTCAACGGCTGGAACATGTCCTGGAGCGCCTGGAAGGCCGGAAGCGTCGTCTGACCTCGGAATTCTGAGGACCCGTCAGAGAGTTCGCCGGGCCGCGCGGGAACGAACCGCGCGGCCCGGCCGTTTCACGGACGTACGTTTTCTCGGTTCCCGGACATGATGTCCGACCGAGGGGCTACGGTATGCACCCACAAGGTGACATGCAGCAACGCCGGGAGAAACCTTGAGCGTTCCGTACGAGACGGCAGCGTACGAACCAGCCGAGTCGCCCGAGTCTCCGGAGGAGCACCTCGCGCGGCTCCTCGGTCGCGCCCTGAACTCCTTCGAGCTGCCCGACGAGACCATACGGCAGCTCGACTGCGCCCTCGCCCATGACAGCTCGCTGCACTCCGCGCACTACAGCTCGGGCCTGCACCGGGCGACGTACCGGCACACGTGGCTGCTCGCCGACGGCTCCGCGGTCACCCTGTGGGAGCTGGTGCACAACACGGTCCCCGGCAGTGAGACCCAGCACGAGGTCTACACCGACGACGAGGAGTTGCGGGCCGCCACCGCGCGGCTGCCGCTGCCTCCGGACGCGCCGGATTTCGAACTGCCCGCGATGGTGGAGCTGGCGGCGTTCCCCGAGCCGCGCCACGCGTACACGCCGGACGACTCCGCGGATCATGCCCGGCGGTTGCTGCGGCGCGCGGAGAATCCGGACCCTCCCGGTGACGAGATCGCCACGCTGCTGCTGCGGACCGCGTTCGCGCATGAGATCACCCAGGCGTTCGGCCGCCCGAGCCGGTCCCGCCGGGGCAGTCGGCCCGGCTTGAGCTTCTCGCTCTACGAGCACGCGTTCCTGCTCACGGACGGGCAGGAGATCTCCCTGTGGGAGGTGGAGCACACGGCCACACCGGACGGGCGCCATATGTGCGAGGTCTACTCGACGGAGGACGCGGCCCGTGACGCGATGGAGCGCCGGGCGGGGTTACTCGGGTAGGGCTCGAGGGCGGACCGGGCCGTGAGGGCCCGGGGCCGGCCGCTCAGGCCAGACGGTCATCGGTGAACTGACGGGCCAGGAAAGCGAAGGCGTCCTGCTCGGCCGGGGTCAGTTCCACATGCTCGACGTGCGGGCCCTTGCGGCGCTGGTGGGGCAGGCCGCGAAGGCGCCCCCCACGGCGCCGGGCCACATCCATGAAGCGGGCGCGATGCGCCTCGCCGTCCCGGCGCAGAACGCGGACCAGCACGGCGACCCAGATGACCGCCGCGACGGCGAGGGTGGCCACGCCCACCAACTGGAGGATCGACACGTGCTCAGGCATGCCCTCCAGTAGACACCACCGGACGGGACTTTGAGCCCGGATGGTGACGTATCTCGCAGGTACGGCGTACGACTCACAGGGGTCGTAAAGGCGCCCAAAGGGGCGCATGGGGCTCACTGTGAAACGCGGCCGGCCGCAACCCCCACGAGGGAGGGCTGCGGCCGGTGGGCGGTCGCGGGGCTCAGGCCGCGACCGGCTCCTTCGTCTGCGTCCCGGTGGCGGGAGCGGCCTCGGCGGCCGTGCCCGGCTGGGTCTTGCGCATGCCCTTCAGGACGATGACCAGCCCGGCCGTGACCGCCGTGCCGACCGCGATGGCCAGCAGGTACAGGAACGGGTTGCCGATCAGGAAGGTGACCCAGACACCGCCGTGCGGGGCGCGCAGCGTCGAGCCGAAGGCCATGGTCAGCGCGCCGGTGACCGCGCCGCCCGCCATGGAGGCCGGGATGACGCGCAGCGGGTCGGCCGCCGCGAACGGGATGGCGCCCTCGGAGATGAACGAGGCGCCCAGCACCCAGGCCGCCTTGCCGTTCTCGCGCTCGGCCGAGGTGAACAGCTTCTTGCGGATCGTGGTGGCCAGGGCCATGCCCAGCGGCGGGACCATACCGGCGGCCATGACCGCGGCCATGATCTTCATCGCGGAGTCGCTGGGGTCCTGGACGGCGATACCGGCGGTGGCGAAGGCGTAGGCCACCTTGTTGACCGGGCCGCCGAGGTCGAAGCACATCATCAGGCCGAGCAGGACGCCGAGGAGGATGGCGTTGGTGCCGGAGAGGCCGTTCAGCCAGTCGGTCAGACCCTTCTGCGCCTCGGAGATCGGCTTGCCGATCACCACGAACATCAGGAACCCGACCACCGCCGTCGACACCAGCGGGATCACCACCACCGGCATGATGCCGCGCAGCACCGGCGGGATCTCGATCCGCTGGATCGCGAGGACCACACCACCGGCGATCAGACCGGCGACGAGACCGCCGAGGAAGCCCGCGCCGATCGTCACGGAGATCGCACCGCCGACGAAACCGGGCACGAGACCGGGCCGGTCGGCCATGCCGTAGGCGATGTAACCGGCGAGGACCGGGACGAGGAAGCCGAAGGCGGCGGCGCCGATCTGGAACAGCAGCGCGCCCCAGCTGTCGATCTGCCCCCAGTCGAAGTGCTCGGTGACCGACTTCGCCTCGTTGACCTGGTAGCCGCCGATCGCGAAGCCGAGAGCGATCAGCAGACCGCCCGCCGCGACGAACGGGACCATGTAGCTCACGCCCGTCATCAGCCACTTGCGCAGCTTCGTGCCGTAACCCTCGCCGGGCTGGCCCGCGCGCTCCACGGGGGTGCCCGGGCGGGCGGCGGCCGTGATCTCGCCGCGTTCGGCCTTGCCGCGGACCTCGGCGATCAGTTCGGCGGGGCGGTTGATGGCGGCCTTCACACCGGTGTCCACGGTGGGCTTCCCGGCGAACCGGTCCTTCTCCCGTACGGGGACGTCATGGGCGAAGATCACGCCGTCGGCGGCGGCGATGACCGCCGGGTCGAGCCGGCTGAAACCGGCCGAACCCTGCGTCTCGACGACGATCTCGACGCCGTCGGTGTCCCGGCCCGCGTTCTCCAGCGACTCGGCGGCCATGTAGGTGTGCGCGATGCCGGTGGGGCAGGAGGTGACGGCGACGATCCGGAAGGGGCGGCCGGCGGGGGCGGGCTCGTCCGCCGCACCCGCCTGCGACGTCGCGGGTGCGGCCTCGGGCGAGGCCGCGGGCGAGGCCGCAGGAGCCGCTGCGGCCGTCGCGGCCGTCGCGGCCGTCGCGGCCGCGGGCTCCTTCGGGGGCGTGCTGCCCGCGGCGGCGTCGGGGGAGGCCGTTCCGCCCGACGCCGCCGCGGAGTCTTCGGTGTTCTCGGCCGTCGCGTCGCCCCGGATGAGGGCGGCGGCGCGGGCCGCGTCGTCCACCGCGCGGAGGGCGTCGGTGAACTCGGTGTTCATCAGCTGACGGGCGAGCGAGGAGAGGATCGTGAGGTGGGCGTCGTCCGCGCCCGCCGGGGCGGCGATCAGGAAGATCAGGTCGGCGGGGCCGTCGACGGCACCGAAGTCGATACCGGCGGCGCTCCGCCCGAAGGCCAGGGTCGGCTCGGTGACATGCTCACTACGGCAGTGAGGGATGCCGATACCGCCGTCGAGACCGGTCGGCATCTGAGCCTCGCGGGCGGCCACGTCGGCGAGGAAGCCGTCCAGGTCGGTGACCCGGCCCTTCGTCACCATGCGCTCGGCGAGGGCACGCGCCGCCGCTTCCTTCGTCTCGGCGGACAGGTCGAGGTCGACCAGATCCGCGGTGATCATCTCGCTCATCGCGGGCTCCTTCGCACGCGTATCGCCCGGGGGGTGAGGTGGGCGGGGGTGGGGACGGAAGTGTGGGGGGCGCCGGCCAAGGGGGTCGAGAGGAAGGACCGGCCGGGGCCGACGAGGCCGATGACGCCGACAGGACCGACGCGGCCGGGGAGGCCGGGGAGACTACGCCTTCCCGGGCGGAGCCGGAGTAATACGGAACGAAGGTTCGTTCGCGTTCGCTCGCTCATGCCACCGGCTCCTTCAGGACGCGGTCCACCGGTACCTCCGTCGTCACCGTCACCGCGGACGGGTCGAGGTCGGAGGGGGTGGGCATGACGCTGCCGGGGAGTTGGACGGCGGCGGCGCCGTGGGCGACGGCGGAGGCGAGGGCGTCGGGGCCGTGGCCGCCGGCGATGAGGAAGCCGGCGAGGGAGGAGTCGCCGGCGCCGACGTTGCTGCGGACGGCGTCGACGCGGGCGCTGCCGAACCAGGTGCCGGAGGCGTTCACGAGGACCTGTCCGTCGGCGCCGAGGCTGGCCAGGACCGCGCCCGCGCCCATCTCCCGCAGTTCCTCCGCGGCCTTGACGGCGTCGCCGACGGTAGCGAGAGGGCGGCCCACGGCTTCGGCGAGTTCCTCGGCGTTGGGCTTGACCACGTCGGGGCGTTCGCGGAGGGCGGCCAGCAGGGCCGGGCCTGAGGTGTCCAGGGCGATCCGGGCGCCCGCGGCGTGCGCGCGGGCGACGAGTTCGGCGTACCAGGAGGGGGCGAGGCCGCGCGGGAGGCTGCCGCAGCAGGCGATCCAGGAGGCGTGGACGGACTGGGTGCGGACGGTCTCCAGGAGGAGTTCCCGCTCGGCGGCGGAGAGTTCGGGGCCCGGCGCGTTGATCTTCGTGAGGACGCCGTCCGCCTCGGCGAGGGCGATGTTGGAGCGGGTCGCCCCGGCCACGGCGACCCGTGCGACCTCGATGCCCTGCGCGTCGAGCAGATCCGCGACGAGCGCGCCGGGCGCGCCGCCCAGCGGCAGGACGGCCACGGTGCGCTGTCCGGCGGCGGCGACCGCGCGGGAGACGTTGACGCCCTTGCCGCCCGGGTCCATGCGTTCGCCGGTGGCCCGGATGACCTCGCCGCGGTCGAGGGAGGGGACCTCGTAGGTGCGGTCGAGGGACGGGTTGGGGGTGACGGTGAGGATCATGCGCGGGCCTTCCGGCCGGCGGCGCGGCCCTCGACGGAGCCGTTGACGGCCACCTTGCCCGCGACGTCGGTCGTGGCGCTGCCCGCGGTCCTGTTCGTGGCGTTGCCCGAGAGGGCGCCCGTGCCCCCGCCCGTGCCCGGGACCCGTAGTACTTCGGTGCCGTCGCGTTCGATGGCGAGGGCGTCCTCGGGGCTCAGGCCGCTGTCGGTGATCAGCAGGTCGACGTCGCTCAGGGCGCCGAAGCGGGCGAAGTGCTCCTGGCCGCACTTGGAGGAGTCGGCGAGCAGCACCACCCGGCGGGCGGCGGCCATCGCGGCCCGCTTCACCGCGGCCTCGGCGAGGTCGGGGGTGGTCAGACCGCGAGCCGGGGAGAAACCGTTGGCCGCCACGAAGAGCACGTCGGCGCGGATCTCGCCGTAGGCGCGGAGCGCCCACGCGTCCACCGCGGCGCGGGTGCGGTGGCGGACGCGACCGCCGACCAGGTGGAGCTGGATGCCCGGGTGATCGGCGAGGCGGGCCGCGATGGGCAGGCTGTGCGTGACCGCGGTGAGCGTGGCCTCCAGCGGGATGGCCGCCGCGAGGCGGGCGACGGTCGTACCGGCGTCGAGGACGACGGTGCCGTCGATCGGCAGTTCGGCGAGGGCGGCCTGCGCGATGCGGTCCTTCTCGTCGGCGGCCGTGCTCTCGCGTTCGGCGAGGTCGGGCTCGAAGTCCAGGCGGCCCGCGGGGATGGCGCCGCCGTGGACCCGCTGGACGAGGCCGGCGCGGTCCAGGGCCTTCAGGTCACGCCGGATGGTCTCGGCCGTGACCTGGAACTCCTCCGCCAGCGACACCACGTCCACCCGGCCGCCGTCACGGGCGAGCCGGAGGATCTCCTGCTGCCGCTCCGGTGCGTACATGTCCGTTCGCCTCCGACTGATGCCCGATTCTGTGGTTTCGCTCGGAGGCTACGCCTGGATTTCCAGAAAGTAAACAGGTTCGGGCATGACTCGGGCACACACGGAGACCGGCCCGGCACCCTCGGGTGCCGGGCCGGTCTCCGTGTCGGCCGTCGTCGGTCAGCGGGCCAACTGCGGCTCGCGCTCCGCGTCTCCCGTCCCGTTCCCGTCGATCACCGCGCCCTCGACCTCGACCTCGACATCGACCGCGACCTCGGCCGCACCCTCGTCCTCGTGGGCGTCGTGCTCGGCCGTCACGGGGTGTCGCGGGAGGGCGAACATCAGCAGGAAGATCGTGAAGAGCACCGCGGCGACCCAGCCGAGGGCGTGTTCGAAGGCGTCGACGAAGGCGGGGCCGATCTCGGCGGGGACGAGAGGCTCGTCCATGGCGCCGAAGAAGACCACGGCCACCAGGCCGAGTCCGAGCGCGTTGCCCATCTGCTGCACCGTGCTGATCAGGCCGGACGCGGAACCGGCGTGCTCACGCGGCACCCCGGAGAGGATCGCGTCGGTCAGCGGGGCGACGATGAGTCCCATGCCCGCGCCCATCACGATCAGCGGGAGCGCCATCTGCCAGGGGGTGATGGCGAGGCCGTACCGCTCGGACTCCCCCAGGTAGAGCAGCACACCGACCGCCATCAGCAGCGCGCCCGCCTGGAGGACCTTGCGGCCGAAGCGCGGGACGAGCTTCTGGACCGACATCCCGGCCGCGATCGAGACGGACACGGAGAACGGCACGCCGGTCAGGCCGGCCTTCAGGACGCTCCAGCCGAGGCCGGTCTGGAGGTACAGGGTCCAGACGAGGAAGAACACACCGAGGGCGACACCGAACACCGTCTGCACGGCGATGCCGGCCGCGAAACTCTTCACCTTGAACAGCGACAGTTCGATCAGCGGGGAGCCGTCGCGCGCGGTCTTGTGCCGCTCGTACGCCACCAGCGCCGCGAACACGACCAGCGAGCCCGCCATCAGGGCGTGTCCCCACAGCGGCCAGTCCAGCTCGTGGCCGCGAGTGAGCGGGTAGAGAAGCATCAGCAGGCCGCCGGTGACGAGGGCGACGCCGACGAGGTCCAGCTTGAGGGCGTGCGGGGCCTTGGACTCGGTGATGAAGCGGCGGCCCAGGACGAGGCCGGCGATGCCGACCGGGAGGTTGATCAGGAAGATCGCCCGCCATTCGAGACCGAGCGGGTTCCACTCGATGAGCAGGGCGCCGAGCAGCGGGCCGGAGACGGCGCCGAGGCCGACGATCGCGCCGAACAGCCCGAACACCTTGCCGCGTTCGTGCGCGGGGAAGGTGGCGTGGACGATCGACAGCACCTGCGGCACCATCAGCGCGGCCGTCGCGCCCTGCGCGATCCGTGCGGCGACCAGCATCTCCGGATTCGCGGCGAGACCGCACAGCGCGGAGGCGACGGTGAAGCCGCCGATGCCCAGGAGGAAGATCCGCCGACGGCCGTGGATGTCGCCGAGCCGGCCGCCGGTCACGAGTCCGGCGGCGAAGGCGAGGGCGTAGCCGGCGGTGATCCACTGGATCTGGCTGACCGTGGCGGCCTCGCCTCGCTGGATGGAGGGAATCGCGATGTTGACGATCGTGACGTCCACGAGGTCCATGAAGGCGGCGGTCATGACGATGGCGAGGGCGATCCACCGCCTGCGGTCGGCGCCGCCGTCGGGAGAGGCGCCGGGCGCCGTACGGGTGTCGCGCCCCTTCAGGGCGTTCGTGGTTGAGGTCATGGAACGAAGGTAGAACCCCAGTAGGTCAGATCATGTCCTACTTCTGCGGCATCCTCGAACTCATGACTACGGACACCCCGGCGCGACTCCTTCAGCTCCTCTCCTTGCTCCAGACGCCCCGCGAGTGGCCCGGCGGTGAGCTGGCCGACCGGCTGGGAGTGTCGCGGCGGACGGTACGCCGGGACGTCGACCGGTTGCGGGAGCTGGGCTATCCGGTGCAGGCGAGCATGGGGGCGGACGGCGGTTACCGGCTGGTGGCCGGGAAGGCCATGCCGCCGCTGGTGCTGGACGACGAGGAGGCCGTGGCGATCGCGGTGGGGTTGCGGGCCGGTGCCGGGCACGCCGTGGAGGGCGTGGACGAGGCCTCCGTACGGGCGCTGGCCAAGCTGGAGCAGGTGCTGCCCTCGCGGCTGCGGCATCGGGTGTCCACGCTCCAGGCCGCCACCACCCCGCTGACCAGCGGCGACGGCGCGACCGTGACGCCCGAGACGCTGACGGTGATCGCGTCGGCGGTGGCGGGAAACGAACGGCTCCGCTTCGCCTACCGGGCCGGCGACGGCGTGGACTCGCGGCGCCACTGCGAGCCGTACCGGCTGGTGTCGACCGGACGCCGCTGGTACCTGGTGGCCTACGACCTCGAGCGCGCCGACTGGCGCACCTTCCGCGTCGACCGCGTCCAGGAACCCTTCGCGACCGGCGCCCGGTTCGCGCCGCGTGAACTGCCGACGGGGAGCGCGGCGGAGTATCTGAAGCAGTCGATGCAGCGTCGGCAGGAGACGTACACGTTCGAGGTCACGTTCGCCGCGCCCCGGGAGGTCGTCGCGGCCCGGCTGCCGGCCTGGGTCGGCACTCCCGAACCCGTCGGCGAGCACAGGTGCCGCGTGCGGGGGTCGACCGGCGACGCGGTGGAGTGGTTCGCGGTACGGCTCGCCGTGCTGGGCTGGGAGTTCACGGTGCACGAGCCGCCGGAACTGATCCAGCAGGTGAGGGAGTTGGGCGCACGGCTGACCCGGGCTGCGGGCGGCACCGAGGGCCGAGGGCCGAGGGCCGAGGGCTGAGGGCTGAGGGCCGAGGGCGGCGTAAAAGGAGCCGGGCTCCGGCGCCGGGGGGGGAGGCGCCGAAGCCCGGCTCTGAGGAGTCCCGGCACTGGGGGGAGAGCGTCGGGACTCGGCTTCAGTTGGCTTCGGTGGGGAAGCGGCCTCGAGGGTGAGGCGACTTCGCCCGGGTGGGTCGTGTGGGGCTGGGGCTGGCTCGGTGCACGGGCAGGACGACGGTCGGTCGGCGGCGTACGGACGGCGGCACTGGCTTCGGTGCGGTGCCCCCGGCTCCCCCGGAACGTCTTTCTCCGGGTCCCGGGCCGTTCGGCTCCGGGCCCGGTGGAGTCGTGGGCCCGCAAGTCTTGTGCCCCGGGATCGGGGGGTTGAAGCGATGGACTACGGCCAACGTGTGGCCGACGGCCGACGTACGACCGTATGCCGGGGCACGGTCCGCGCGACGGGCCGGACGGAGACCGGACGGTCGAACCGGCTGTCGCCGGCCCGGACGGGCACCGGGCCGTCGAACCAGGGAACGCGGGGCGCGCGTGGCCCGCGGGCCACGGCGGCGGGCCGGCCGGAACGGCGCGGGACCGTCCGCCCACGGAGCCTGTCCCGGCAGCGGGCGGCAGGACGGGCGGGGCGCGGCGGCCGCGAGGGGTGGGGCCGCCGCGTCGTAGCCCGGCCGAAGCGGGTCAGGCCGCCGCGTCGAAGCCCGTGTCGCGGGCGAGCTTCTTCAGTTCGAGCAGCGCGTGCTTCTCGATCTGGCGGATCCGCTCACGGGTGAGCCCGTGTTCCTTGCCGACCTCGGTGAGCGTGCGCTCGCGGCCGTCCTCGATGCCGTACCGCATCTTGATGATGGAGGCCGTGCGCTGGTCGAGTCGCCCGATGAGGCTGTCGAGCTCCTCGCTGCGCAGCAGGGTCAGCACGGACTGCTCGGGCGAGACGGCGGAGGTGTCCTCCAGCAGGTCACCGAACTGGGTCTCGCCCTCGTCGTCCACCGACATGTTCAGCGAGACCGGGTCGCGGGCCCAGTCGAGGACGTCGCTGACGCGCTCCGGGGTGGAGCCCAACTCGGCGGCGATCTCCTGGGGCTCGGGCTCGCGGCCGTGCTCCCGGTTGAACTCGCGCTGCACCCGTCGGATCCGGCCCAGCTCCTCGACCAGGTGGACGGGCAGCCGGATGGTGCGCGACTGGTCCGCTATGGACCGGGTGATCGCCTGACGGATCCACCAGGTGGCGTACGTCGAGAACTTGAAGCCCTTGCGGTAGTCGAACTTCTCGACCGCGCGGACCAGGCCCGCGTTGCCCTCCTGGATGAGGTCGAGCAGGGGCAGACCGCTGCGCGGATACCGCCGGGCGACGGCCACGACGAGGCGGAGGTTCGACCGTATGAAGATGTCCTTGGCCCGGTCGCTGTCGGCGACGAGGGCCTCCAACTCCTCACGGGTCGCGTCCGCCCTCGCCTCCTCCTCGCCGTCGAGGATCTGCTGTGCGAACACACCCGCCTCGATGATCTGGGACAGCTCGACTTCCTTGGCGGCGTCGAGAAGCGGTGTACGCGCGATCTCGTCGAGGTACATGCCGACCAGGTCGCGGTCGGCGATCTCGCCGCCAGAGGCGCGAACGCTGCTTGCCGCGTCGCTCCCGCCGGAGGCGGACGAACGACGAGCGGCGACGGCACGGGTTGCCATGCGTGCTCCCTTGCGATGGTGGGCTGGCAGGGTCGTGTCTGGTCCTACGTGTCTTGACAAGGCCGCTCGGACACTCTCCCGAGTGCCCGGCTTCCGAAGGAAACAACGACTGGAATCAGGACAGAATTCCCAAGCAGGCCCACTATTTTTCTGATCTTGCAGTACCCTGTGCGGCCACAGGAGGTGGCGTGATGTCCACGGGGTCCGCAGAGGTGCAGGTCAGACCAGGAGTCGAGGCCGACCTCGCCACCCTCACCGACCTCTACAACCACTACGTCCGTGAGACGCCCATCACATTCGACACCGCCGTCTTCACTCCGGAGGAGCGCCGTCCGTGGCTGCTCTCCCACCTTGTAGACGGTCGGCATCGCCTGATAGTTGCCACCACGGAGGATTCACAGCGAATCCTCGGGTACGCCACGAGCAGCGCGTTCCGTGCGAAGGCGGCGTACGACACGTCCGTGGAGGTCTCCGTGTACCTCGCCCCCGACGCGGGCGGCCGGGGCGTCGGCACGCTGCTGTACAAGGCACTGTTCGAGGCGCTCGCAACCGAGGACGTCCACCGCGCCTACGCCGGCATCGCCCAGCCGAACGAGCCCTCCACCCGCCTCCACGAACGCTTCGGCTTCCGCCACGTGGGGACGTATCGGGAGGTCGGGCGGAAATTCGGCCGCTACTGGGACGTGGCCTGGTACGAGAAGGACCTCTAGGGATTCCCTCAGTCCGGGTTCTGTTCCCGCGAGCGGCGCGGCAGCCGGGCCATGGCGGCGCGGATGGTGTCGGCCACGTCGGGCACGTCGACGCCGAGGCCGCGGAGGCGGACGGCGACCTCGGCGAGGGGGATGCCGAGCTTGGTTGAGGCGGCGCAGAGGTGGTCGATGCGGAGCGAGTGCCCGAGCGTCAGCCACCGGAGGGGACTTGCCCGGAAGTGGAAGTCGGGACCGCTCAGATCTTTGCTGAGCAACATGATGTCGGTCCAGAGGCCCACCCGATCGGACGCGTGGTTCGTGGGGAGGTACGGCACCCGCAACCCGTACGACTCCAGACGGGCGCCGATTTCGGGGACGGGTCTCCGCAGTTCGTACGCGGCGCCCAGGAGGAGGGGTAGGGGAACGTCGCTGTCGTTGGTGGCAGCATCCGCCTGGCCGACGTGGCGTCGCAGGGCCTCGACCACCGCCTCGTGGTGGCAGTCGGCGGCCTGGAGGAGCGCGGGGATGTCCAGGGCACGGGCGCGGGCGACGGCCAGGAGGGCGGCGAGACGTCTCACCCTGACCTGCTGCGGCACCCCCATGCCCATGCCCCCGATACCGCCGACGCCGCCGGTGACGGACGCGAGGGTCTCCAACCGTTCCAGGCGTTCCTGGCGGCACATCTCCCCCAGCGACAGCCGTAGCCCGTACAGCAGTTGGCCGGTGCGGCGCCGGTGGAACAGCGCGCCCAGCGCGGTGCCGCCCAGGGGGAGCCGGGCGGTCAGGTCCGTGTACGCCGTCCAGTGGTCCTGAGTGCCGCGCAGCCCGTGGTCCACCCACTGGTGGAACAGCCACCACCCGATGTCCGACTCGGCGCCCCGCCGCTCGGGCAGTTCCAACCGGGCCCGGCGGACGAGGCGTTCGTGCCCGCGGTCGAAGAACCTCTCGAAGTCGCCGCGGTCTCCCTCCGCCCCCGTCAGACGGAGGTCCGTGGGGTCGACACCGACCCGGTCGGCCGCCGTGCGCGCCCACAGGGTCTGCGACAGGTACGGGGCGAGGGTCAGGAGCAGGATCTCGGCGGGGCGGAAGTCGGCGTCGGGCGCGTCCTCCGCGCACAGCCGGGCAGCTGCGAGTCGGTCGGGCCGTCCGTCGAGTCGGGCGCGGGCGTCGCATAGTGGTTGATCACCACCTGGTCCACGTCACGCGCCTGGAACGCCGTGCCGTGGACCGTGGTGTCGTTGATGCTGTTGTTCGCGCCGCCCGGATCCGTCACGCCGTCCAGCGTAGGAGCAACTCGCCCTGGGCTGAGGGGAAAGCCCGTCGCGGGGGCACGTCGCGGGGGCACGTCGCTGGGAAGCTCTTCGCAGGACAGCCCCTCACGTGTCGCCCGCGCCCCTTCCTGTCGCCGGGCTCCTCAGCCGAACTGGACCGACCGCTTCGCCAGGCCCATCCAGAAGCCGTCGATCACCGACCTCTGGGCGTCCAGTTCACCGGCGGCCTCGGCCGCGCCCATGGTCACGAACAGCGGCGCGAAGTGCTCGGTGCGGGGGTGGGCGAGCCGGCCCGCCGGTGACTTGTGGAGGAAGTCGAGGAGGGAGTCCCAGTCGCGGGACTCCAGGGCCCGGTTGCCCCAGTCGTCGAACTCCGTGGACCAGGCCGGGATGCCGCCCTGGCGGAGCGCGGCGAGGTTGTGGGTGAAGAAGCCGGAGCCGACGATCAGGACGCCCTCGTCGCGAAGGGGGGCGAGCTTGCGGCCGACGTCCATCAGCTTCACCGGGTCCAGGGTCGGCATGGAGATCTGCAGGACCGGGATGTCGGCCTCCGGGAACATCTCGACGAGCGGGACGTACGCCCCGTGGTCGAGACCCCGGTCCGGGATGTCCTGGACCGGCGTGCCGGGGGCCTGGAGCAGCTTGCGCACGGACGCGGCCAGCTCGGGGGCGCCCGGCGCCGGGTACCGGACGGCGTAGTAGTGCTCGGGGAAGCCCCAGAAGTCGTAGACCAGCGGGACGGTCTCGACCGCGCCGAGGGCGAGCGGGGCCTCCTCCCAGTGGGCGGAGACCATGAGGATCGCCTTGGGGCGGGCCAGCGTCTTCGCCCAGGCGGCCAGTTCCCCGGGCCAGATCGGGTCGTCGGCGAGCGGGGGCGCGCCGTGGCTCAGATAGAGGGTCGGCATGCGTTCGGCGGTGGCGGCGGACATAGGGGTGACTCCCTCTGCACACGCGACTCGCGAGTGGGCGGGGACACGCCTCGGCACGTACGGCTCCCGGGCTCCCGGAGCACGTCGTCCTCAAGCGGGCCGCAGCGGGTCGCTTCAGGCTCATCGGTTGCTTGAGACCTCCCCCAACTCCCCAGTAGTTGAAGTCTCAATATTTCTAGTTTCACCTTACATCTCTATTGTTCAAAATTCAAGAAGGGTGCTCGTAGAGTGGAGGTATGAAGACACCGTCCGCCGCCGAAGAACCCCGCTGGCTCACCGAAGAGGAACAGCGCACCTGGCTCGCCTACGTCCATGGCACGACCCTGCTCGACGACCATCTCGATCGCCAGTTGCAGCGGGACGCGGGTATGCCGCACCTCTATTACCACCTGCTCGTGGTGCTGTCCGGCGAGCCGCAGCGGCGGCTGCGGATGACCGAGCTGGCGATGCACACGAAGATCACCCGCTCGCGCCTCTCGCACGCCATCGCCCGCCTGGAGAAGAACGGGTGGGTGCGGCGCGAGGACTGTCCGTCGGACAAGCGGGGACAGTTCGCCGTGCTCACGGACGGCGGGTTCGAGGTCCTGGAGAAGAGCGCGCCGGGACATGTGGCCGCGGTGCGGCAGGCGCTGTTCGACCGGTTGTCGCCGGAACAGCAGAAAGCCCTCGGCGAGATCATGGGGATCGTCGCCGAGGGGCTTCAGCCGAAGGAGGCGGGGGCGGACCTGCCGTGGCTGCGTTAGCCGCTCCGCCGCGTCGGGGGTGGGGCGCCGGGACCCACGGGGAGTGGGGTGCCGGGGCCCGACCCACGGGGAGTGGGGCGACAGTGGCCCGACCCATGTGAATGCCGGGCCCGGCCCACGGGGAGTGGGACGCCGGGCCCGGAGACCTCAGAGCTCGGGGACCCTCCGCTGCCGTGAGCCGTAATCGGCCGGCCGCGTGGGTCCCCACGCCCTTCAGGTGGGCCCCGACCATGGGGCCCGTCCTGTCGTCAGTGGGCGATCACCGGGACCTTGACCTCGTCCGCCGCGTCCTCGCTCGTACCGGCGGTGGCCGTCATGTCCGGCTTGCCGGTGGTGACGAAGGTGAAGGCGATGGCGGCCGACAGGACCAGGATGCCGACGGCGAACCAGATGGCGTTGGTGTAGCCGTTGACCATGCCCTGGAGCTGGACGAGCTGCTGCTGGGGGCGGGAGGTCGCCGAGGCGATGTGGTCCTTGACGTACGACGTGGTCGCGGACGCGGCGATCGTGTTCAGCAGGGCCGTACCGATGGCGCCGCCGACCTGCTGGGAGGTGTTGACCATCGCGGAGGCGACACCCGCGTCACGCGGTTCGACACCGTGGGTCGCGAGGGACATCGCCGGCATGAACGCCGTACCCATACCGAGGCCGAGCAGCAGCTGGGCCGGCAGGAGCAGGGCCGCGTACGAGGAGTCGATCTCCATCCGGGTCAGCAGCAGCATGCCGAGACCCGCGAGCAGGAAGCCCGGCGCCATCAGCAGACGCGGCGCGACCCGGGTCATGAGGCGGGTGCCGATCTGCGTGGAGCCGACGATCATGCCCGTGATCATGGGCAGGAAGGCGAAGCCGGTCTTGACCGGGGAGTACCCCTTCACGATCTGGAGGTAGTAGGTCAGGAAGAGGAACAGGCCGAACATCGCGATGATCGCGAGGCCGAGGGAGAGGTAGACACCGCCGCGGTTGCGCTCCAGGACCACGCGCAGCGGCAGCAGCGGGGCCTTGACCTTGGACTCGACCAGGACGAACGCGGCGAGGAGCACCGCGGAGGCGATGAAGAGGCCGATCGTCATGGAGTCGCCCCAGCCGTCGGACTCGGCGCGCGTGAAGCCGTAGACCAGCGAGACCAGACCGAGGGTGGACAGGACCACACCGGGGATGTCCAGCGGCGAACGGTTGCGGCCGCCCTCCGGCTCACGGATGACGAAGTACGCGCCGGCCGCGGCGATCACCGCGAACGGGATGTTGACGAAGAACGTCCAGCGCCAGTCCAGGTACTCGGTGAGGAAGCCGCCGAGGATCAGACCCACGGCGCCACCGCCACCGGCGATCGCACCGTAGATGCCGAACGCCTTGGCACGCTCCTTGGCGTCCGTGAACATCACGGCGAGCAGGGAGAGCGCGGCCGGCGCGAGCAGCGCGCCGAAGGCACCCTGAAGGGCTCGGGCGCCCAGCATCATGGCCTCACCGGTGGCCGCGCCGCCCAGCGCGGAGGCGCCGGCGAAGCCGATCAGACCGGTGACGAAGGTGCGCTTGCGCCCCCACAGGTCGGAGATACGACCACCGAAGAGAAGCAGACCGCCGAAGGCCAGGGCGTAGGCCGTGATGACCCACTGGCGGTTGCCGTCGGATATCCCGAGGTCCTGCTGGGCGGACGGCAGGGCGATGTTCACGATGGTCGCGTCGAGGACGACCATCAGCTGGGCGAGCGCGATGAACACGAGCGCTTTCCAGCGGTTGGAGTGCGAATCGTCCACCGTTTCGGGGACATTCCGAGCTGTTGCAGACATGGCGGTACCCACTTCGGGACTTCGTGACGGAAAAAGTCAGGTGAAAGCGTCGGAGCGCGACAAGGCGCCGATAAAGGGAGAAGTCGGATCAGGTCAGGCTCGGCGGAGGTCCTCCATCGTGACGGAGGTGCCGGGCAGTTCGGAGCGGGCCGGGGCCCGCAGACCGTCGAGCAACAGCTGTAGATGACGGTGGACGAAACGGTCGACACCCACGCACTGGGTGCCGGCCGGGGGGCGGCTGAGCTGGCTGACGGCGAGCATCAGGTCACCGACGCTGACGTCGTCACGGAGCTGTCCGGCCCGCTGGGCCCGCTCCATGATGGCGGCCGTCTGCTCCTCCAGCCGTTCGCGCGCCGCCTCCAGGTCGGGGTGGTTCTTGTCGAAGGCGTCCTGGACCATCGGGCAGAGGGCGCTGATCCGCTCGTCGGCGGCGGCGTGCACGAAGCGGGACAGCGCCTCGAACGCGTCACCGGTCTCCTCGAGCGCGACCTCCGCCGCCAGCGCCGTACGGTCCATGACCGAGCACACGACCTCGCGGACCAGTGCGTCGCGGTCCGGGAAGTTGCGGTACACCGTGGCGTTGCCGACACCGGCCCGGCGCGCGATCTCGTCGAGCGGCACGTCGGGGCCGAACTCGACGAACATCTCCCGGGCGGCGGTGACGATCCGCTCCCGGTTGCGCAGGGCGTCCGCCCGGGGACGGGACACCTTGCGCACGGGGGTGGCGGTCTGCACGGCGTACCTCCTGACGATCGAGAGTGGGAGCGGGATCCGGGGAGCGTTTCCCCGTTTCGCTCGGACACATGGCTAAACGGGGAGACGGTCCCCGGTTATTTCCCATCGCCGAAGAGTTTTCCCGTGACCTGGGTCACACCTGGAGTTTTCATGCGGGTCAGTGACCCAGGTCACTCCCCTGCGGGCCGGAACCCCTCGTTCGGCCCATCCAGCGCGCGCCCCCGCCGCCCTCGCCACAGGGTGAGCGAAAGGGTGCGGCCGCGGCCCGGGCGGCTGCCGTGGAGCGAAGGGCGCGTGCATGCAGCAGCCGTTCCGCCGAAGCGGGATACCCGAGCGCCGGCCGACGTCGTTCGGCCGGCCGCGGCCCCGGCGCGCGTGGCGGGCACGCCGCACGGACGGCACCCATGCGACGAGCGGCATGGGCGGGATGGGCGGCATGGGGGGCATACGCCCCCGCCGGTCCGCGGGGGTCGGCATACGCCCCCGCCGGTCCGTCGCGATCGCCTCCGTCACCGCCCTCACCCTCGCGGTCAGCACCTCCGCCGGCACCGGGCACCTCGTGGCGAAGGAGACGAGCACGGCCGCGGGCGCGGTCGCCGTGGCCCCCGGCTCCGGGCTCGACTCCTGCATGATCCGCGGCCGGCTCGGCGTCCAGATGTCCGAGGGCATCCCCACCCCGCCCGGATACTCCCGCTCCACCGGCACGGTCCGCGCCCTCAACCTGATGATCGACTTCTCCGACGCGCCCGGCGAGGGCAGCGCGATGGACCGCTTCGCCGAGTTCGCCCCGCAGACCCAGAAGTGGTTCCGGACGAGCAGCTACGGCCGGATCGACTACCGGCCCGAGACCCCGGTCACCGAGTGGCTGCGGATGCCGGAGACGTTCCGCTCGTACGGGATAGAACGCGGCGTCCCCTTCGAGCCCGGCTACCGGCGGCTGGTCCAGGACATGGTGCGGGTCGCCGACCCCGTCGTCGACTTCCGCAAGTACGACCTGGTCAACGTCCTCGTCACCCCGAACGCGGGGCCCTCCGCCCTCGACACGGTCCTGTCCGTGACGTTCGCCGGGAACAGGGAGGCGCCGGTCGCGGACGGCACCCCCGTCGCCAACGCGTCGTTCGTGTACAGCCGCCAGGACGACGGCTCCGGCACGTACCACGAGACCGGCTACCGCGTGCTGCCCCACGAGAACGGGCACGTCTTCGGCCTGCCCGACCTCTACACCCACGAGGGCGGGGGCGCGGTCGGGCACTGGGACATCATGAGCGAGGACTGGGGCGTCGACAACGACATGCTGGGCTGGCACAAGTGGAAGCTCGGCTGGCTCGACGCGACGCAGGTCGGCTGCGTGTCCGCGCCGGGGGCGGCGGAGTACACGCTCACGCCGCTCGCGAAGGCGGGCGGGCCGAAGCTGGTGGTGGTGCCGTTGACGGCCCGCACGGCGTACGCCGTCGAACTGCGGACCCAGGCGGGCAACGATGTCGCCGTCTGCCGCCCCGGTGTCCTCGTCTACCGGGTCGACGCGGACATCGACACCGGCAACGGCCCCATCAGGGTCCACGACGCCCGCCGCGACAGCGGGGGGTGCACCCGCAGCCCCAACGTCCACGCGGAACTCTCGGACGCGCCGCTGGTGCCGGGTGAGACGTTCAGGGACACGAGAGCGGGCGTGACGATCACGGTGACGGGAACGGACGCGACGGGGAACCACCGGGTGGTGGTGAGCCGGCGGTGAGGGGGGTGGGGGGAGCGCACGGGTGCGGGTGGGTGGGGCGTGTGGGGTGCGGGGGTGTGTGTCTCGGGTGAGTGAGCAGGTGCGGGCCGGTGGGGGCCGTTCGCGCGGGGTGTCTCGGGTGAGTGAGCAGGTGCGGGCCGGTGGGGGCTGATCGCGCAGTTCCCCGCGCCCCTGAACGACCGCCCCTACGGGCCGGCCGACAACGGGTTGCCGCGCGGGTCCGACAGTCCGGGCGGTCCACGGGCGGTCCACGGGCGGGGAAAGCCGGGGCGTAGCCCTGGCTTTCAGGGGCGCGGGGAACTGCGCGAACGGCCACAGCGCTCCCGCAGACGCCCGACCACGCGCACCCCCGAGCTGACAGGCGCCCCACCCCCACCCATGGTCGCACCCCCGAGCCGACAGGCGCCCGGCCCTCGGCGGCCGGCACCCTGCCGAGCCGCGCAGCCGCCCCGCATTACCGTGACCTCATGCGCCCGAACGTCCCGAG
Organism: Streptomyces sp. MA5143a; assembly: GCF_900290235.1. Taxonomy (GTDB): domain Bacteria; phylum Actinomycetota; class Actinomycetes; order Streptomycetales; family Streptomycetaceae; genus Streptomyces. The sequence goes on along the minus strand of NZ_OLMK01000050.1, from coordinate 10,481 downwards.
TGATGCCGACCCCGGCCACGGCCCCGTCACCCGAGACGGAGTCGGCCCCACACCCCCCGCGCCCCCCGAGGCCGTCGCCCCCCTCATGCGGGGCATCAGCGTGCTGCGACGGCTCACCGAGGCGGACGGCGTATTGAGTCTCAGCGCCCTGGAGAAGGCGACCGGCCTCGCCCGCTCCACGGTCGACCGCATCACCGCGACCCTGGCCCGGATGGGCTACGTACGCCTGGACGGCCGCGACGCGGTCCTCGCCCCCCGGCTGATGGAACTGGGCAACGCCTACCTCGCCTCGATCCGCCTCCCCCGCCTCCTCGACGCCCACGCGGACGCCCTCGCCGACGAGCTGGACGAGTCCGTGTCGCTCGCGGTCGCCGACCGGGACGGCGTCCGTTTCATCCACCAGGCGACCCGCCGCCGCGCGATGTCCCTCAGCTTCCGCATCGGCGACCTCCTCCCCGCCGAACGCACCGCCCCCGGCCCCCTGTTCGCCACCGCGTGGGGGCCCGCGGACTGGGCCCGCTGGCGCGCCCGCCGCGAGGCCGACCCCGAGGGCCGCGGCTTCCCGGCCGTACCACCGCGCGAGGGCGCGTACGACGACTTCGAGGAACGTACGGAGTCGGCGGCGGCTCAGGGGTGGGCGCTGGACGACCAGTTGATCGAGCCGGGGCTGGTCGCGGTGTCCGTACCCGTACGGGACCCCCGTACCGGCCGCGTCGCGTGCGTGGCCAGCGTCGTCAGCCACACCAGCCGGCACACCACCGACTCCCTGCGCTCGACGCTGCTGCCGCGGCTGCGGGCGACCGTGGCGCGCATGGAGGAGGAGCTGGCAGGCGCCCCGCGCGAGCCCGCCTCCCCGGACGCCGGCTCCCCGCCCCCGTCCCCGCCGTCCCCCACCCCCGCCTCGTCCGGTCTCGGTCTCGCCGCCTGGACGGGCGCGTCCAAGCAGGAACTGGGCCGGGAGTTCGTCGAGTCGCTGGCGCGTGGTCTGACGGTCGTCACCTCGTTCGGCGAGGGGCGCGCCGACCTCACCCTCACCGACGTCGCCCGGGCCACCGGCCTCGCCCGCGCGACCGCCCGCCGGGCCCTGATCACGCTCGAACACCTCGGGTACGTCGAGTCGTCCGACCGTTTCTTCCGCCTGACCCCGCGCGTCCTGGGCCTCGGCTTCCCGCCCCTGTCGATGCTGCCGCTTCCCCGGATCGCCGCCCCGCACCTGGCGGAACTCTCCGCGAGGGTGCACGAATCGGCGTCCCTCGCGATCCTCACCGCGGGCGGCGACGAGGTGCAGTACACGGCGCGGGTCGCCACCAGCCGGATCATGAGCGTCAACATCACCCTCGGCACCCGGTTCCCCGCGTACGCCACGTCCCTGGGCCGCGTGATGCTCGCCGGGCACCTCCCGGAGGTCTCCCTCCCCGAACGCCTCGTCCCGCTGACCCCGCGTTCCGTCACGGACCCCCGGGAACTCCTCACCGTCCTCGAACGCGTCCGCGCCGACGGCTACGCCCTCGTCGACGGCGAACTGGAGGAGGGCCTCCGCTCCATCGCCGTCCCCGTCCACGACCGCGACGGCCGCGTCACGGCCGCCGTCAACGTCGCGATGCACAGCAGCCGACGGTCGGTGGAGCAGTGTGTGGCGGAGATCCTGCCGGAACTGCGCGCGACGGTGCACCGGATCGAGAGCGAGCTACGGGTGGCAGGCATGTTCCGCCGAGTGGCCGGCGTCTGAAACGGCTGCCCTGCCACCCTTCCCCGGATGGGTGAGCCGGGCGGGCCGCGGGGCTCCGGGGCGTCGAGACTGGAGGCCCGGGGTACCGCGTCGAGATCGGAGTCGTCCCATGAGCGGTCACGGCCGCCGGTGAGTGCCCTATGAGCACCGGAGCCATGGGGGTCGCGGTCATCGGGGACTGCCCCGTCTTCCGGCACGGTGTCTCGCAGTTGATCGAGGGCGCTCCCGATCTCCGTCTGATCGCGGCCGTGGAGTCGGTCCACGACGCCGACGACGGCCTGCGCGACGCGGACGTGGTGCTGGTCGACTTCCAGCAGCCGGGGCGGCGGCTGGCCTCGGCGGTGGCGGAACTGCGTGAGCGCGGGCACGCCGTCGTGGTCGTGTCGTCCTCCGCGCAGACCGACGCGGTCCGGGTGATCAAGGCCGGCGCCGGGGGCTATGTGAGCCGGCAGGCCGAGGGGGACGAGCTGCTCACCGCACTCCGGGTCGTCGCGGCCGGACGCTGCTACGTCTCGGCGCCGGCCAGCCATCTGCTGAAGGAGACCCCGCGCCTCACCGACCGGGAGCAGGAGATCCTCGGCCTCCTCGCGCACGGCGCCACGGACGACGAGATCGCCTGCCGACTGCGTATCAGCAAGCACACGGTCCATTCGCATCTGGACCGGATCGGCGAGAAGACGGGAACCCGGCGCCGGTTCGACCTCACCCGGCTCGCGATCGAACACGGCTTCACCGACCGCGCGTAGCCCCCGCCGCGGGCCGTGGGCGTGGGTGCCGTGGGTAGCCCTACCCCGGCCCCGGTGGGTAACCGTCCCTCTTGATCGCGTCGCGGCGACGTCGGATGTTGGGTGCGGGGGACAGCCGACCTGCTGAGGAGAAGTCATGCGCAATCGCATCGCGGTTCTCGCCGTCGCGGCGGTCCTCCCGCTGACCGCCGCGGCCTCGCTGGCGACGGCGACTCAGGCGGGAGCGGACCCGAAGAGCCCCAAGGTCACGGTCAAGGGCTCCGTGGACGACTGCCCGGACGGCACCTCCGCCGTGAAGGTGACCATCAAGACCGTCCAGGAGAGCCGCACCGACAAGAGCCCGGACGTGGAGGACAACGGCGAGTACACGATCGCCCTCAAGAAGGTCCCCACGAAGGGCCAGAAGGCGAAGGCCACTGTGACCTGCGAAGAGGGAGCCACCTACAAGGACACGTTCACGCTGAAGCGTCCGGCGGGCACGTCGACGACGCTCGACAACATCGACCTGGCACCGCCGTACTAGGCGCGCCGCCCGGTCCCCGGCACGGCGAAGCCCGGGCCACGAGAAGTCATGGCCCGGGCTGCTGCCGCCGGTTTCGGCCGCGGCCGCCGGCTGTCATCCGCTGCCGACGGTTGTGCTGCTACGAGTCGAGGATCCACCAGAGGTCCCGCCGTGGCGAACGGCTGAGCGGTGTGCGAACACCGTGCGCCCGGCTCCTCGCCTGTACGCACCCTGCGAATGCCGTGCGCTACGGTGGCCGCCACCAGCCGTCGACACGAGAGGAACCGGCGATGCCAGCCGAGCAGCAGGGCTTCCAGTCGGTGTGGACCCGCCCCCGGACCGGCCGGGAGCAGCCCGCGCTGAGCAGGGAGCACATCGTGTCCGAGGCGCTGCGACTGCTCGACGAGGAGGGCATCGACGCCCTCAGCATGCGCAAGCTCGGCGGTCGGCTGGGCGCGGGCGCCACCTCGCTCTACCGTCACGTGGCCAACAAGGACGAGCTGATCGAGCTGGCCGTCGACGAGGTCTACGGCGAGATCGAGGTCACCGCCTCCCCCGACCCCGCCACCTGGCGCGCGGACACGGCCCGGTGCGCCCACAGCCTGCGCGCGACGATCCTGCGCCACCCCTGGCTCGCCTCCGTGCTCGGCGAGATGGGCATGTCGTACCTCGGCCCCAACTGGATGCGCGTGTCCGAGGCCATGCTGAAACTGCTGACCACCGCCGGTTTCCCGGCCGACGAGGCGGACCGTGCCCTCGGCACCCTCGTCGCGTACGTCACCGGCATGGCCACGAGCGAGGCCGCCTGGCTCACCGTCCTCGCCCGCAGCGGCCAGGACGAGCAGACGCTGGTCGAGCGCCTGTGGCCGGCCGCCGAGGAGGCCGCCCAGGACTATCCGCTGCTGCGGGAGGGCTACGCCGAACAACGCGGCGCGGACCCGCGGACCGCGCGGGAGGAGGGGTTCCAGTACGGGTTGGAGCGCGTACTGGACGGGCTGGCGACGCGGTTGCCGTAGCCGCGCCGCCCGCCCTCCGGCGAACGTCGTCCTACCCGTTGACGCCCGTGTAGCGGCTGAGGCTCCAGTTCCACAGCAGCCGGGACAGGACGAAGGCGACAAGGCCGACGAACGGCGCGGCCACCGCGAGCGCCCGCGGTACGCCCAGGTCACCGCCGTGGCCGGTCAGTACCCCGGCCGGGAAGTAGGCGATGAAGGCGAGCGGCACGACGAAGGTGAACGCGGCGGAGGCGACCTTCGGCAGGATGCTCAGCGGATAGCTGCCGAAGGTGCCCATCAGCTCCTCCAGCCACTGGGCCCAGTACGAGGTGGCCGGGAAGTGGAACGCGGCCGCGGCCAGCGCCGTGAACAGCGCGGCCTCGACGAGCATCCCGCCGAGAACCCCGGCCACGACGTACGCGATCCGCCCCGCCGTCCAGTCCAGCGAGCTCCGCTGGAGCGCGGCGGCGAACAGCCCGACCGCGACGACCAGGTCACCGATGGCGTTGACGGGGAAGAAGGCGAGCTGGACCTGCCGGTACACCGGCATGGGCCGGATCAGGCAGGGGTCGACGATCCCCTCCTGGACGAGGACGTTCATGTACTGGATCCGGCCGAGGAACAGCACGTACAGCCCGTGCGCGAGCATCCGCATGCTCGCGATCAGCAGGACGTCGGAGCTGGACCAGCCGCCGAGCCCGGGGAACCGGGTGAGCAGCACCGAGGCGAAGACGATGATCGAGACCTGCCAGATCGCCCCGATGGCGACCCCCATCAGGAACTCGCCCCGGTACTCCAGCCGCGCCTTGAAGTTGAGCTTGGTGATCCGCCAGACGACGCGGGCGGCACGGACCCCACGCACGGACGCGGTGGGGCTCCCGCTGGTGGACGGTGTGGTCATGGTCATCCTCCCTGGGCCACGACACGGCGGCCGGCCAGGTCCCACAGCCGGCGGGTGAGCAGGGCGAGCAGCACGATCCACACCCCTTGGATCGCCATCTGCCCGAACGCGTCACCGACCCCGATACGGCCGACGTAGATGGAGAGCGGCACGCCGAGGGTCGCCTGGAACGGCAGGAACGCGCTGAGGGTGATGAACCAGTCCGGGAAGTACCAGAGCGGCGCGTACACGCCGGACAGCAGGTTCTGGGCGAAGACGAGGATGAGGAGGGCCGACTCGTTGCGCAGCGTCCAGAAGCACAGCAGGTCGACGAGCATCATCACGTAGTACAGGACGAGTTGGCCGAGCAGCATGCTCACGACGAAGACCGCGGCCACCTCGACGGAGTCGGGCGGGGCGACGACCCCGGCGGCGAGGCAGAGCACGTAACCGCCGAGCACCCAGCCGAAGCCGTACACCTGGTCGCCGAGGGCGCGGAGCGCGTAGTAGCGCTGGGGCCGCATGGGCCGCAGGTACCAGTAGACGATCGTGCCGAAGTGCAGATGCTGGATGACGGTGTCGCGCCCGGCACGCCGGTCCAGCCCGCGGATCCGGCCCGCCAGCACGGCGAGTACGGCGTAGCCGACGGCCTGGGTCTCGTCGAGCCCGGCGCTGGACGAGGTGTTCGCGTACAGGCCCCGCCAGAGATAGACGACCAGACACACCTGCACGAACAGCCGTACGGCGGTGGCGGTCATTCGGGGTGGGGCGAGGAACTCACCGCGGGGCGTGATGGAGGCGATGCGCCGGAGGCGGGAGAGGGTGGGGGTGGGGGTGGGGGTGGGGGTGGTGTCCGTGGGGGTGGGGGTGGGGGTCGAGGACGCCATGGTCAGCCGCCCTGGGAGGCGGAGGTAACGGCGGCGGAGGAGGAAGACGAGGGGGACGAGGGGGGCGAGGGCGACGAGGGGGACGGGTCCTCGGACTCCAGGTGGCCCTGCCCCGGCACGTCACTCAGATAGGCGGAGCGCATGACGTCCTCGAGGTCGTTCTCCTCCAGGGCGAGGTCGGTGACCTGGAAGCGCCCGATGACGACCTTCAGGGCCTCGTGCACGGAGGGGGCGCCGTCCCCGACGGGTCCGAACACGACGCGGGGCCCTTCGCGGCGCAGGACGCCGATGCCGGCGAAGCCGGGCAGGGAGGAGAGGTCGCGCTGACCGCCATGGGGACCGTCGGGACCGTCACCGCCATCTGGACCGTCGCCACCATCTGGACCGTCGCCGCCGGCGAACTGCTCCTGGCGCTCGATCTCCTGGACGTCGGCGGGGTCGGCGAGGGTCGCGCGAATCTGCCAGGTGCCGCCGAAGCGACGCCGGATCTCCTGGAGCGGCCCGTCGAGGACGATGCGGCCGTGGTTGATGAGGACGACCCGCTCGGCGAGCCGGGCGACCTCGGTCATGTCGTGCGTGGTGAGCAGGACGGTCCGCTCCCGCTGCTCGACCTGGTGCCGAAGGAACCGCCGGACCTGCTCCTTGACGACCACGTCCATGCCGATGGTGGGCTCGTCGAGGAAGACCACGGGAGGGTCGTGCAGCAGAGAGGCGGCGAGATCGCACCGGACGCGCTGCCCGAGGGACAGATGCCGGACGCGGGTGTCCCAGAACTCGGAGAGTTCGAGCAGCCCGTCGAACTCGTCGATGCGCTCCCGGTACCGGTCCTCGGGGACACCGTAGATGTCGCGGAGGATCGCGAACGACTCCCGGGCGGGCAGGTCCCACCACAGTTGGGTCCGCTGCCCGAAGACGGCGCCGATGTTGTGGGCGTTGCGCTCCCGGTCCCGGTGCGGCACGACGCCGGCGACGAGAGCCTCGCCGGAGGTGGGGGTGAGGATGCCGGTGAGCATCTTGATCGTGGTGGACTTGCCGGCACCGTTGGGCCCGAGGAGTGCGAGCAACTCCCCTTTCCCCACAGAGAAGTCGACGTCCCGCACCGCGACCTTGGCCACGCGCTCCGGGCTGACGAGCGACCGGAGCGCCCCGCCGAGCCCTGGCCGGCGCACGGTCGTATGAAACACCTTGGACAACCCGCGCGCCTCGATCACCGCGTTCAATGGCATCACATCCGTTCTGCTCGGCGCCCTGCCGCACGGGCGGCGCCCGCACGACAGAACCACGCTCCTGTCAACCATCCGAACGCCCGCCCGAGACTCCGTCCGAAATCCCGAACACCGTCCGACACAACGGCGCCGATGCTAGGCCCCTCCCCCCGACAGGGAGAACCGAATTACCAACCCCAAACAGATCCGACCGCCCCACCACCACCCGCTACACTGACGGCGGCGAAGCACCACACCACGCCACCCCGCCTTCGTAGCTCAGGGGATAGAGCACCGCTCTCCTAAAGCGGGTGTCGCAGGTTCGAATCCTGCCGGGGGCACAGCAAAAGGGCCAGCTCAGGAGGGTTCCCTCCCAGGCTGGCCCTTCGTCGTGTTCGAGGCCGTGCCACACGCGTGCCAGTTAGTCCACTTTCAGTCCACATCCCCCAGCCGGGGGGTCTCTCCCCCGCCCTCGCGGATCATGGCTCCGAGCCGATCAGCGATGGCCCGGTCACGGTCGCTGGTCATGTGCTGGTAGATCAGCGCGGCGCGCGAGCTGCTGTGGCCCATGCGAGTCATCAGCTCACGGGTGCTGGCCCCGGCCGTCGAGGCCAGCGTGTTGCCCGTGTGCCGAAGATCGTGGAAGTGCAGTTCAGAGGTGACACCCGCTGCCTTCCTGGCCTTGACCCAGTCATCGCGGAAGTTGCTCCGTCGCAGTTGCCCACCCAGCGGCCCAACGAAGACGTGCCCCTCACGGCCCGGAGCAGCGAACTGCTCCAGGTGGCGCGTGACCTCGTCGAACAGTTCGGCCGGGAAGGAGACGGTACGCACCCCGGCCGCAGACTTCGGTGCCTTGTCGAACAGGCGACCGCTCTGCAATTCAGCCTGAGCCCGGCGGACCGTGACGGTCAGCCCCTCCAGGTCGATGTCACGACGCCGTAGGGCCGCCAGTTCCCCGAAGCGCAGCGTGGTGAAGGCCGCCAAGAGCACGAGCAGCCGGTAGCGCGGCGCGATGGAGTCAGCGACGGCGAAGACCTCGGGCACCGTGAGGATCGGCCGCTCAGGCACGTCGTAGCGATCCGCCCCCTTGACGCGGCACGGGTTGCGCCGGATCAGCTCGTCGTCCACGGCCGTGTTCATCAGGGCCCGCAGCAGTTGGTACGCCTTGACGACCGTCGGCTCACCGATGCCGGCCGCGAGGAGCCTGCCGCGCCAGCTGCGCACCCGAGTCGTCGTCACGTCGGCCAGCGATCCGGCCCCGAAGGTGGGCAGAATGTGCAGCCGCACCACCGACTCGTTCCGCTCTCGGGTGCGGTCGGCGAGCTTCCGGTCCCGCAGCCACGCGGTTGCGTACTCCTCGAAGTTCACCGCCCCGGCGTCCGGGTCCGACCACTGTTCACGCGTGATGTCAGACTCGATGTGCGTGAGAGCGGCTTGAGCATCGGTCTTGGTCGGGTAGGTCTTCTCGGCCGGACGCAACTGGCCCGTCTCCGGGTCGCGGTAGCGGACCTGCCACCGACCGGACGGAAGCTGCCGGACCGACCCGAAGCTTCTACGCCTCCCCTTCTTGTTGGCCATCAGGCGACCCTCCGAAGGGAACCGCGCCGGTGGCCGATCGGCTGCACAGTGTTGGCGTCGATGAAGGCATTCACCGCGCTCTCCGGGATGCGGACGTGTCGGCCGACCTTGACGAACGCAATGCGTCGCTCGGCGATCAGTCGGCGCGGAAAGCGTTCCGTCGTACCGAGGAGTTCGGCCACCTGCGCCACGGTGAGGTAGCGGTCAGCCACGGGTGGGTTCTCCTTCTGATCCGGGGGCGGGCGTGAGGGATTCGGCGAGCCAGGCTTCGGTGTCGGAGAGCCCGGTTCCTGCAAAAACCCAGTGGGCGAGGACGTATGTCGTATCTGTAGCCGGTCCGTTGGCTGTCGCGGCTTGTGCTCGGCGCCATTCGGCGCGGGCGTCGCGGAGGGCGCCGAGGGTGGTGGAGTAGCGGCGGGATTTGGTGGAGAAGTGGCCGCGGAAGCCGAGCATGTGGGCCCAGGCGCGGAGGCGGAGGTGTTCGAGGTCCTTGCGGCCGCCGAGGGTCCAGGCGGTTCGGATGAGGCGGCGGGCGTGGTCGCTGATGTCGAGCTGAGCGAGTTCGGCCGCGAACTTGAGCGGCCGGTCGAGGGCTCCCGTGGCAGTCTCGGCGCCCTTGGTGGCGTACTTGGCGATGTACGAGGCGACCGCGCGTTCGGTCAGCTCGTGGCCGTCGTTGAAGTCGGCGGATCGGATGGTGCGGACGTCGAGTTGGCGGCCGAAGGTGAAGGTGTGGGTGCGGCCGTCGATGGCCGGGCCGTCCACGCGCACCTTGGCGGCCGCTGTCGCGATGGCGTCCGTGAGGAGTTCGGCGGTGGCCCAGGCCGGGGGTGGGGTGTCGCCGCCGGTGGGGCCGTCGATGCGGATCACGGCGTGGAAGTGGACGGCGCCGCGCTTTTGGTACTCGGCGACCTTGGCGAAGGAGACGCGGGCGTGTTCGCGGAAGCGGCGTTGTGACAGTCCCGCACGCTTGGCGACCTCTCGGCGCAGGTAGGTGGAGAAGCGTCGCCAGAGCGGACCGGCGTGGGCGTTCCACAGGACGGCAGCTTCGTAGTCGTAGGTGTCCGGGTCGAGCGGGGTGCCGAGTTCGGCGTCGTCCTGGTCGTGTCGGGTGCCGCAACGGCAGGGGCGCCCGCTGGAGGGGCGGTTGTGGACCGGGCCGAAGCTCGGGGCGGTGAAGGTGGCAAAGACGCGGGGGTGGGTGGCGACGTGTTCGGGGGTGCCCTTGCCGCCGCGCAGGCCGGAGGTGATCAGGTGGAAGGTGTCGCGGCGGTAGACCTCGGAGCAGGCCGCGCACCGGGTGGTGCGGCGGTTGTTGCAGCGGACGAGGAGTTGGCCGGCCGGGAGGTCGGTGGAGTCGAGGTGCTGGAGGACGCGGTCGATCTCGCCGGTCGTGGTGTCGACGCCGTGCTCGGTGCGGTGGCCGTCGAGGCGGATCGGGTGGGTGCAGCCGCCGAGTCCGGAGAGCTGGCGGAGGATACCGGGCAGGGTGCCGTGCTCCGCGAGCTTCGCGAGTTCCGGGAGCGGGGGCGGTGTGGTGCGGGTGAAGATGGCGGTTCTCCTTCTGACTGGCTCGGTCAGGAGTGATGGCCCCGGGGCGGCGGATGCTTGGTCGTGTGCGCCGCCCCGGGTGCCGTGCGCGTTCAGCGCCGGTTCTGCTCGCGGATCAGGGAGCGCAAAACCACGGCCGCGATGGCGACGGAGACGGCCGAGACGGCGACGGCGGCCAGGAGCGCGGTGAGGACGACACCGCCGACGACCACGGCCGCCACGACCCCAGGACTGATCGAGACCGCCGGGAGCGAGCGCCGTACGGGCGCCGGATCGGCCGGGGTGTGGGTATGTGCGGGCGGCGGGGTGGGGCTGTCGGGGTACTTGGGAAGGAACACGGTCAGACTCTCCTCACCTACTCGTCTAGGCATGTGAGCCGTTTATGACGTCCACGCCGGAGCGCGTACC
>NZ_OLMK01000162.1 GCF_900290235.1 Streptomyces sp. MA5143a | reverse complement strand
CATCCGCTCGGTGCGCGTCGCCACGCACTGCACCGAGGCCGACATCTCCGCCCAGCACATCGCCGCCGCGCGGGAGCTGGGGATGGACGTCGCCGGGTTCCTGATGATGTCCCACCTGGTCGAACCGGCCGAACTCGCCTGCCAGGCGCGGCTCATGGAGCCGTACGGCGCTACGTGCGTCTACGTCACGGACTCCGGCGGCCGGCTCACCATGGACGGTGTCCGCGACCGCTTCCGCGCGCCGCGCTGCCGCGTCCGGCCTCGGCCCGGATCTCACCCCGGCGCGTCGCGATTCGTGTCGTCAACGGCAGGGTTCTCTTTCTTGAGACTCCAGGACGCACGCCCAAAATGGCCGCTGCGCCCAGAACCGCGCCTGTTTCGGGCCCTCTATTCGCTGTCGACGCGGTGCCGTTCTCCGCGGCGGTGGACCTGGACAGCGAGCTGGACCGGCGTCTGGGACAGGTGACCAGCGGGTGAGCGACGCTGTGCACATCGTCCTGGACGATACCGCGATGGCCGCAGCCGGCCAGGGCAACGTCCTTGCTTCCCGCCTGATCCACCGCGCTCACGCCGAATCGGGATGGTTCCTGTACGCCCCTGATGGCGATTCCTGAAAATCGCCAGGTTCGCTCTTCCCTCCACTTGGTTGGCTTTTGAATCTTGTGGGTGAGTGGGGAGCGAAGAGCAGGTGTGAGGGCCCGGCGACCGAAGGTCGCCGGGCCCTGGTGATCAGTGACGGTCAGACGGACTCTTTCAGGGAGTTCTCCGCAGCGGGATGACGTCGGGTCCGGCGGGCATGGTGGGCCGGGCGGCTTCGGGTGTGGCCAGCAGGGCGACGATGGTGACCGGTTGCTGGCAGTGGGGGCAGTTGCGGGTGGCGGTCGGCTCCAGCGGGTCGCGTTCGGGGACAGCTGTGTGTGAGCCGCTGCGAGGTGTGGATCTGGGTGGCAGGGGGAGGCCGGGCATGGCGGGTGGGGCGAGGGTCTCGCCGAGTCGTCGGGCGCGTTCTTCGTCGCGTTGGCGGTCGCGCTGTTTCTCCGCGTCGCGGCGGCAGGCGGGTGAGCAGTAGACCTGTCGCAGACGGGGGTTGGCGGTGAAGTCGCCGCCGCAGGCCGGGCAGGAGTGCGTCTGCGGCTCAGCGGGGGCCGCGCGCCGGGCAAGGACTTTGCAGCGGGGAGAGCAGTAGATCTGTCGCGGGTGAGGGATGAACTCCCCTTCGCAGACGACGCAGTTGATCGGGACGGGGCCCTGGGCCGGGGACTGCGGGGTGTCATGAGACATGAGCGTTCACTCCCTTGCGCAGGGTCTCGGCCTGGTTCTGGTGTCCGCGGAGCCGGTAGGAGGGGCCGTCGATGCCCGCGACGGCGGCGCGGTGCAGGAGCCGGTCGAGCATCGCAGCCGCGACGGTGGCATCGCCGAAGGCGCCGGCCCAGTCGGCGATGCCGACGTTGGTCGTCAGGATGGTGCTCGACTTCAGATAGCGCTGGTTGATCACCTGGAACAGCGCGGACGCGCCGTCCTCGGGAAGCGGCAGATAGCCGAGCTCGTCAATGATCAAAAGCTTCGGGCCTGCGAAGAAGCGCATGCAGGTCTTCCAGCGGCCTTCGAGTGCGGCCTTGTGACATTTGGCCGCGAGCTCGGCGGCGGTGGTGAAGTAGACGCGGTGGCCTGCGTCGACCGCGGCCCGGCCGAGTGCGACGGACAGCATGGTCTTGCCGACCCCGGGCGGTCCGACGAACAGGACGTTGGAGGCGTCGTCGAGGAACCGCAGGGTGGCCAGGTCGCGGATGAGTTTCTCGTCGACGCCGGGCTGGGCGGCGAAGTCGAAGTCGTTCAGCGTCCAGGGTTCGGGCAGGCAGGCGAAGCGTTCCCGGGCCGCGAGCCGGCGGGCCTCGGTGGCCTCGACCTCGATCTCCAGCAGCCGCTCCAGTGCGGCGGTCAGCGACATGCGTTCGGTGCGGGCCTGGTCCAGGACCCGGTTCAACGCCTCGGCGGCGTCGTTGAGTTTGAGATAGGACAGATGTCCTCGCAGCTGCTGGAAGCGGCGCGCTTCGCTCATCTGCATCGGCGACGTACTCACTCCGAGCTTTCCTCCCTCGGTGTCGGGGCTTTCCGCAGCCGGTCGGCCACGGCGGCATAGGTGGAGAGGTCGATCACGACCTTCTCGGCCGGATCACCGGCGGCCGGCTGGCCGCGCAGGTGCTCGGCCTCGGCCAGGGCCGCGGCCGACGGCGGTCTGCGGACCTTGGTCTTGCAGGGCGCCCGGTCGGTGAACGAGGCCAGCACCGCCCGTTCCAGGGCGAGTACGTGTCCGTTGTCGCGGACGGTCTGACCGGCTCCGCGCGGGGCCCGGCGGTGCTGGGCGATGACTGCCCGGCCCGTGGTCGCGATGCGCAGGAAGTCCTCGCCGAGCCGGTGACGGACGTGGACCTGGACGCCGGGGAGCCCAGGCGGCACCGAGTAGAAGTTGCCGTCGAAGGACACCAGGCTCTGCGCACTGACCGTCCGCTGGACCTCCAGCTCGGCTGGGAACGGCCGCACCGGGATGTCCAACAGCGGTTCCATGTCGGCGAGTTCGGCGACCGTGACGGAGATGCCGTCCACCTTCCGGCGCCGCTCGTCCATCCGGACAGCGAGTTTGTCGACCCCGGACTGGGCCTGGGCGACGCTCAGGCCGTCGGGGACCGTGCGCCACCATCGCTGGGCGGCGGAGTGGTTCGCCTTCTCCACCACGCCCTTGCGGTTGCCGCGCCGCGGCGGGCAGATGTCCACCCCGGCCCCGTAGTACTTCGCGACCGCAGCAAAGGAGGCCGTGACCTGGCCGCTTGAGGGATAGCAGACCGTCGCCATGCGGTCGAACCGCCAGCGGCGGGCCGTCCCGCCGAGCCTGCGGACCACCTCGTCCAGCGCCTGGACCAGGTGCGGAAAGTCTTCCGACTCTGCCAGCACCGCCCGCCAGCGGCCGGAGTGCGCCAGCGCCCCGACCAGCAGGTGCGCATGGCTTCCGACGCCCCACGACCCAGGCGGGTCAGGAAGCTCCAGCCAGTCGAACTGGATCTCCTCACCCGGTGGATGGGCGATCATCGCGACATTGCGGCCGGTGGAGGCGTGGCAGGGCTCGCAGTGCGGACGGACCTGATAGCGGCGCAGCGCGCGGGTGAACGTCGAGTACGCACCCTCATAGCCGAGCGCGGCAACCTCGTCGAACAGCGTGGACGCCCACAGATGCGGATCGTCGGCCAGCCTCTGACGGCAGTAGGGCAGAAACGGCACGAACGCGTCCGGCGGCTGCCGCCGCTGCCCGGGAGTCCGCTCGTTGTTCAGGTAGTCCCGGATCGTCTTGCGGTCCCGGCCCAAGTGCCGGGCGATCGCCGAGATCGTCCATCCCTGACGACGCAGTGCGTGCGCATCCACGTCTTCCTCCCGCGTGAGCATCCGGGCCCCCGAACAGGCCGAACTTGCGCACGCAGGCTGTCCACGACACACCGATACCAGTTCGACACGCCGAGCAAGATCACGCGAAGGATGGGGAGATCAACTGAGCAGGTTTGGCGACCCAGAGATCACAGACTGAGGAAATTCAAAGAGCGCCATCACCCCGGCCTGCGCGTTACTGACGTTGTTGCCGTGATGTCGTCAGGGTGAGGCCGGTTTCGGAGAGACATCCATCGACGAGGTTGCTGCGGTACTGGATCTGGCGGAGACCGTG
>NZ_OLMK01000165.1 GCF_900290235.1 Streptomyces sp. MA5143a | reverse complement strand
ATGAGTCCGCGCACCGGGGTCTGGACGGTTTCACCAAGGCCGCCGCGGAGCGTGGGCTGACCGTGCGCACGTACCGCTGCGGCGACGACCCCGACTCCGGGCAGGCGTGTGTGGAGCGGATCCTGCACGACGACCCGGCCACCACGGCCCTGGTGACCCTGAACGAGGCGGCCCTGGGCGGTCTGTACCGGGGGCTCGCCCACGCGGGCCGCCATGTACCGCGCGACTTCTCCGTGACCGGAGTGGTGGCGTCGCGGTGGGCTCAGACGGTGACCCCGCAGCTCACCGCGGCGGACGTACCGGCGGAGGAGATGGGCCGGCGCGCCGTCGACCTGCTCATCGAGCGCCTCGACCACCCCGGCGCCGCTCCCCGCCACCACCTCCTCGCTCCGCCGATCTCCCTGCGGGCCAGCACCGGCCCCGCAGGCGGCGCCCCCTTCACCGAGGCCCCGGCACCCGTCAGCCCCTCCTGAACCGCGACTCCCGCGACTCCCAGAGCCGCCGA
>NZ_OLMK01000081.1 GCF_900290235.1 Streptomyces sp. MA5143a | reverse complement strand
TTCCCACTTGCCGTTGTCACGGCGTTTGATCAAGAGGGCCCGGCCCTGGTCGTCGACGATGACTCCGGCGACGCTCACGGAGTGCGGACGGTCAGTGCTCACGTTCCTCGGCCCTCTCGGCTGGCTAGGCTCTCCACCGTAGCAACAACAATCGCCCACTCGTCTAGATATCTAAAGGAGTACACGTGCCCTCTCTTCCTTCCGGCTTCCTCGGTGATCTCGACCCCACGAGTGATCGTGCGGTCTTTCGGCAGATCGCCGACCAGTTGCGCGAGGCCATCGACCGTGGGCGGTTCAAGGAGGGTGAAAAACTGCCCTCGGAAGCCGAGCTTGTTGACCACTACGGGGTATCCCGGATGACGGTCCGCAACTCCTTCTCCGTCCTCCAGGGCGAAGGGCTCGTGCACGCCGAGCACGGCAAGGGCGTCTTCGTCCGGCCCCGGCCGCCCGTGCGGCGACTCGCCTCGGACCGGTTCGCCCGGCGCCACCGCGAGCAGGGCAAGGCGGCCTTCATCGTCGAAGCCAACGCCGCCGGCAGTCACCCCCAGGTCGACAGCCTTGAGGTCAAGGAAGAGAAGGCCAGTCAGGACGTCTCGACACGGCTTGGCTCGGTGCGGCGGGTGCTGGCTCGTCGGCGCCGGTATCTCCTCGACGGGCGGCCGGTCGAGTTCGCCACCTCGTATCTCCCGCTCGACATCGCGCGCGGTACGCCGATTGCTGAGCCGAACCCCGGGCCCGGCGGCATCTACGCCCGCCTCGAAGAGCTGGGCCACCGCCTCGACCACTTCGAGGAGGAGATTCGCGCCCGGATGCCTTCACCGGCCGAGGTGAAGACGCTCCGGCTGGCTTCCGGTGTGCCGGTGATCCACCTGATCCGTACCGCCTTCGACGCCGACGGTCGGGCCGTGGAGGTCTGCGACACGGTCATGGCGGCGGACGCGTACGTGCTGTCGTATCAGCTTCCGGCGACGTGATGAGGTGATTTGCGGTGGTGCGCGGGGGACGCTTCTCCGACTCGTACACCCCAACAGGCATACTCGTATAGACGAGTGGGCAAGTGGTGTGGCAGGGTGGTCCGCATGAGCCCGGAGATCGGGTTCACAGATCGCATCACGTATAGACGAGTAGATGGGTGAACTGCCTTGCGCACCATTCGTGTTGAGACCTCGGCCGCGACGATCCTGCTGACGGAGGCTCCCGAGCCCAAGGTCCGGGACCGGCAGACGGGCGAGATCGCCAAGGACGCCGTCAGCGGTGAGGCGCTGATGACGATCGGCGTCGTCTACATCGAGGACGGCGAGTCGTCGCTGATCAAGGTCACCGTGCCGGAAGGCGGTGTGGCCGAAGGGCTGGCCCTGGGGGCGCCGGTCTCGCTGCCGGGGCTGGTCGCCCGGCCGTGGGAGTCGGTGTTCAACGGGCAGCAGCGTCACGGCATCGCCTTCCGCGCCGCCGCCGTGACTCCGGCCGCCTTCCCGGCCGCCATGGGGGCCACCGCCTGATGTCCGATCTGGTGACACTTCTGGAGGCGGGTGGTCCTGTCGCCGCGCTCGGCGGCGGGGCTGCCTACACCCGGGCCAAGCACCCCCGCGTGTACTGGCCCACGGTCGGCCTGCCGATATCCACCGCCCGCCTCCTCGGCTCCTACGGCTCGGTCATGGAGGCGTGCGGGCTGACCGTGGCGCCGTCCCGGCTGCGGGTCCTCGCCGTCAAGGCCACCACTCGCCGGGAGGTCCGGCCGGTACCGCCTCGGCGGGGCATCATCCGGCCCACCTCGACCGGGCTGCGGCTCCGCCTCCGGCTCGCCCCCGGGCAGGAACCCGCCGACGTCGCCGCCTCGGCCGAGCGGCTGCGGCATGCCTGGGGCGTGCACGCCGTGTACGTGACGACCGTCAAGCCGGGCGTGGTCGAACTGCGCCTCGTCGGCTTCGACGTGCTGCGGAACGTACGGATGCCACGCAAAGCCACCGCCGAACTCCTCAAGGTGCCTGTAGCACTGCGGGAGGACGCCACTCCCTTCGTACGCGACTACCGCACCATTCCGCACCAACTCACCCTCGGCGCCACGCTGTCGGGTAAGTCCATGTACCTGCGGCATCTGATCACCGGACTCGCCCGGCAGTCCGTCGCCCTGGTCGGCATCGACTGCAAGCGCGGTGTGGAGCTGGCGCCGTTCGCCTCACGGCTCTCCGCCCTCGCCACCGATCCCGACGAAGCTGCCGAGCTGCTGCCTGTGCTCATCAAGGAGATGGAGGACCGATACGACCTGATCAAGGCTCGCCAGGGCATCGCCTCCGGCACTCCCGACGAGGAGATCACCTCCGACATCTGGGGCCTGCCCGACAGCGAACGCCCGGTGCCGATCGTGCTGTTCGTCGACGAGGTGGCCGAACTCTTCCTCGTCGCCTCGAAGAAGGACGAGGAACGCCGGGACGAGATGGTCACCCAGCTCATCCGGCTCGCCCAGCTCGGCCGCGCCGCCGGGATCTACCTGGAGGTGTGCGGGCAGCGCTTCGGCGCCGAACTAGGCAAGGGCGCCACCATGCTCCGAGCCCAGCTCACCGGCCGCGTCTGCCACCGCGTCAACGACGAAGCCTCCGCGAAGATGGCCCTCGGCGACATCGCCCCAGAAGCGGTCTTCGCCGCCTGCGCCATCGCTCCCGAGCTGCCGGGCCTGGCCGTGGCCGGTGATACCTCCGGCGGCTGGTCCCGCATCCGCACGCCGTACCTGTCCCTCGGAGACGCTGCCGAGATCTGCCGGGAGGCGGCCCACTTGGTGCCCGAACTGCCCGCCCTCAAGCCCTTCCGCCCCGACACCCCCGTACGGCCCGCCGAGACCTCGGCCCCGGCAGTGCAGCCGCACCCGGTGACCGACTGACCTTCGCCCACCCCTCACCCCGGTCGGCGTGACCGCCTCGCGCCAACTCCCTACCCCTGCCATGCCTGAATCCGAAAGGAGCCGCACCATGCGCGCCCAACTGGCCCGTGTCGACGCGGTGCTCGTCCAGGCGCTCATCGCCGCCGCGCTGTCCTTCGCCCACCTGCACGACATCGCCTCGGCGGCCGGACAGGACGGCTGGAAGGCGTGGGCCTACCCGGTCTCGGTCGACCTGCTGCTCGTCGCCGCCTGGCGCCGACTGCGCTCCGGTGAGGCGAAAGCGGCCGGGTGGTGCTGGTTCGTCATCGCCCTCGCCGCCTCGCTCGGAGCGAACGTCGCCACCGCCGGCCTCCTGGACCTCGACAACGTCCCGGCCTGGCTGCGCATCCTCGTCGCGGGCTGGCCCGCCGTCGCCTTCCTCGGCGGAACCCTCCTCGCCCACACCACCCCCGCGACAGCCGACGCAGGCCACAAGGGTCCCGGGGACACGGACGACACCGTGGACCAGGAGGACGCGCCCGAACTCGCCCCCGAGGAACTGCCGCCGACACCACCGGCCATCGAGCCACCGCCGCCCGAGCGGCCCGCCGTCGCCGTCCCGGCCGCCCTCGTCGAACACGCCCGCAAGGTCGCCGCCGAACACCACACCCGGACGGGAGCACCGATCGACGTCCCGACTCTCCGCGCCCGCCTCGGCGTCCCCGCGCCCATGGCCGAAGCCATCGCCGCCCACCTCACCTGACAGACGAGGAGACCAACACCATGCGCCCCTTTATCCAGTCGGCCCTGGAGCGCTCCGCCGAGCTGACCCGTGACAACCGGCTCGTCGACGCCGTGGCCCTCGCCGAAGCCGCAATCAAGCGGGCCACCCCCAACGAACACCGAGAGATCGAGCAGTGGCTCACCGATCACGCCCACGACTTCACCGGAGAGGACGACCTCTGATGTCCCGCCGCTTCCACAACCTCGTCCGCATCGGCCCCGTCCAGGTCGCCACGTCCTACGACGGCCGGGGCCGC
>NZ_OLMK01000073.1 GCF_900290235.1 Streptomyces sp. MA5143a | reverse complement strand
AGGGCTCGGCGAGTCAGGCCGCCGCCGAGTCGGCGTCGGCGCCCGAGGCACCGCCCGCTGCTCCCGCGACACCGCGCCGCGACCGTACCGCCTCCGGCGGCTCGGCGAGCCAGCGCACCCCGGAGGCCGACGCCCCCGGCGAGCCCCCGGCGGAGAGCCGCCCCGCACGCCCCGCTGCCCGCAGCGCCGACGCCCCGTGGCACCACGCCCGCCCGGCCTTCGAGGAGCCGAAGCCGGAAGCGGAGCCCGCTCCGACGGAGCCGAAGCCCACGCCGGAGCCGGAGCCGGAGCCGGAGCCGGAGCCCACGCCTGAGCCGGAGCCGAAGCCGGAGGCCGAGCCCGTGGCGGAGCCGAAGCTCACGCCGGAGCCGAAGCCGGAGGCCGAGCCCGTGGCGGAGCCGCCCGCGTCCCCCGGCACTCCCGACGGCCGCACCCCCGGCGACGGGAGCGAGACGCCCGCCGAAGAAACCGCCGACCACGCCGAAGAAACCGCGGACGAAACCCCCGCTGCCGAACCTTCCCCCACCCCCGAACCCCCCACCACCCCCGAACCCCCCGCAGGAGGCCCGCGGTGAACGACGCCCTCGACGTCGCCCTGCGACTCCTGCTCGTCTTCGTCGTCTTCCTCACCTTCCCGCTGATCATCGGTCAGACGGAACACAAGGTGATGGCCCATATGCAGGGCCGCCTCGGCCCCATGTACGCCGGCGGCTTCCACGGCTGGGCCCAGCTCGTCGCCGACGGCGTGAAGTTCGCCCAGAAGGAAGACGTCGTCCCGGCCGGCGCGGACCGCCGTATCTTCCAGCTCGCCCCCGCGGTCGCCCTCCTCCCGTACCTCCTCGTCCTCCTCGCCATCCCCATCGGCCCCGGAGAGGGCGCCGTCGGCGAGGTCATCGACGCGGGCATCTTCTTCGTCCTCGCCGTGATGGGCGTCGGTGTCCTCGGCTCCCTCATGGCCGGCTGGGCCTCCGCGAACAAGTTCTCGCTCCTCGGCGGCCTCCGCACCGCCGCCCAGCTCCTCGCCTACGAGCTCCCGATGCTCCTGACGGCCGCGTCGGTGGCGATGGCGGCCGGCACGGTCTCCCTCGTCGGCATCCTCGACGCCTTCGAGTGGTGGTGGCTCCCCTGGCAGATCGTCGGCGCGATCGTCTTCTTCGTCGCCGGCCTCGCCGAACTCCAGCGCCCGCCCTTCGACATGCCCGTCGCCGACTCGGAGATCATCTTCGGCGCGTACACCGAGTACACCGGCCTCCGCTTCGCGCTGTTCCTCCTCGCCGAGTACGCCGGCATCGTCGTCCTGTGCGGCCTGACCACCGTGCTCTTCCTCGGCGGCTGGCACGGCCCCTGGGGCGCCGACGGCCTCGGCTGGGTCTGGACCCTGCTGAAGACCGCCGTCCTCGCCTTCATCGTCATCTGGCTCCGCGTCACCTACCCCCGGCTGCGCGAGGACCAGCTTCAGAAGCTCTCCTGGACCCTCCTCGTCCCCCTGTCCCTCGCCCAGATCGCCCTCACCGGCGTCGTCAAGGTGGTGATCCGGTAACCATGGCCCCCATCCCCGGCAGTGGTCTCGCCAAGGGCCTCGCCGTCACCCTCCGCACGATGACGCGGAAGACGGTCACCGAGCAGTACCCGGACGCCCAGCCGGAACTCCCGCCCCGCACCCGCGGCGTCATCGGCCTCTTCGAGGAGAACTGCACCGTCTGCATGCTCTGCGCCCGGGAGTGCCCGGACTGGTGCATCTACATCGACTCCCACAAGGAGACCGTCCCGCCCGCCGCCCCCGGCGGCCGTGAGCGCAGCCGCAACGTCCTCGACCGCTTCGCCATCGACTTCTCCCTCTGCATGTACTGCGGTATCTGCATCGAGGTCTGCCCCTTCGACGCCCTCTTCTGGTCGCCCGAGTTCGAGTACGCGGAGACCGACATCCGCGAACTCACCCACGAGCGCGACAAACTCCGCGAGTGGATGTGGACCGTCCCGGCCCCGCCCGCCCTCGACCCCGGCGCCGAGGAACCCAAGGAACTCGCCGCCGCCCGCAAGACCGCCGAGAAGCTCGCCGCCACCCAGCAAGCCGAACAGGCCGAACGAACCGAACAGGCAGAACGGGCAGGGCAGGCGGGGCGGGCTGAGCAGGCCGGTTCGGGCGAGCGGGCGCAACAGGCCGAGCAGCACCGGCCGGGGGAGGAGAACGCATGAGCCTCACCGCCACCACCGCCGTCGCCCTCGCCGCCACGCACCACCACCCCTCCTTGGCCGCCGTCGAGACCCGCGGCTTCCTCTCCCCGACCGGCGTCGAGATCGCCTTCCTCCTCGTCGGCCTCGTCACCCTCGGCGCCGCGATCGTCACCGTCACCACCCGCCAGCTGGTGCACGCCGCCCTGTGGCTGGTCGTGGCGCTCGGCGGTCTCGCCGTCGAGTACCTGCTCCTCACCGCCGAGTTCATCGCCTGGGTCCAGGTCCTCATCTACGTCGGCTCCGTCGTCGTGCTCCTCCTGTTCGGGCTGATGCTCACCAGGGCCCCGATCGGCCGCTCCCCGGACGCCGACTCCGGCAACCGCTGGGCCGCCCTCACCGTGGCCGTCGCCGCTGCCGCCGCCCTCGTCTGGGTCGTCGTCGACGCCTTCCGCGCCACGTGGATCGACCTCGACGGCCCCGCCGCCGGCTCGACCAGGGCCACTGGTGAAAGCCTCTTCCAGAACTGGGTCCTCCCCTTCGAGGCCCTCTCCGTCCTCCTTCTCGCCGCCCTGGTCGGCGCGATCGTCCTCTCCCGCAAGGCCAAGCAGGAGCCCGACGAACCGAAGACCCCCACCGCGGCCACGGGAACCACCCCGGCCACCGGGCCCGCCCCCGCCACCGCCCCGGCGAAGGCACCCGCCGCGGCCGACACCGCCGTGCCGAAACCGGCACCCACCCCGACCGACACACCCACCCCGGCCGAGACACCCGCCGCCCCCGCCGCAGCCGCCACCCCCGACCCGTCCGAGGGAGGGGTCCGCTGATGCACCTCGCCTACCCCGTCGTGCTCTCCGCCCTCCTCTTCTGCACGGGCCTGTACGGCGTCCTCGCCCGCCGCAACGCGATCCTGGTCCTGATGTCGGTCGAGCTGATGCTCAACGCCGTCAACCTCAACCTCGTCGCCTTCGACGTCTGGCTCAGCAAGGCCGCCGAGGAGACCCTCCACTCCGGGCAGGCCCTGACCCTGTTCACCATCACCATCGCCGCCGCGGAGATCGGCATCGGCCTGGCCATCGTCCTCGCCGTCCACCGCAACCGCGGCACCGCCGACATCGACAAGCTCCGCGACACCGCCGAGCGCCCCGAGCGGAGCGAGAAGGCCGAGGCCAGCGCGTGACCACGACCACCCTCGCCGTCCTCGTCCCCCTCCTTCCGTTCCTCGGTGCCGCCGCCGGCCTGCTCCTCGGCCGCACCGCCCCCGGCTTCGTCCGCCCCCTCGCCGTACTCCCGACCCTCACGGCCTTCGCCCTGGCCGTCCTGGTCGCCGTGCGCCAGGGCGGCGACAGCCCGGTCGTCGCGTCCACGCGACTCACCCCCACCGGCTCGGTCCCCATCGACCTCGCCCTGTACGTCGACGGCTTCGCCGCCCTCGTCGCCCTGGTGGTCGGTCTGGTCGCCACCTGCGTGCAGATCTACTCGACGGGCTATCTGCGCGACGACCCCCGCTACCCCTCGTACGCCGCCCTCGTCTCCCTCTTCACCTCCGCGATGCTCCTCGTCGTCTACTCCGGCGACCTGATGGTGCTGCTGGTCGGCTGGGAGATCATGGGCATCTGCTCCTACTTCCTGGTCGGCCACTACTGGGAGACCCCGGAGGCCCGCGCCGCCTCCCTCAAGGCGTTCCTGGTCACCAAGCTCGGCGACGTCCCCTTCCTGATCGGTCTGTTCGCGCTCGCCTCGGACGCCGGGTCGTTCCGCATCACCCGGATCCTCGACACCGTCGCCGACGGCGGACTCGACCACCCGACGCTGATCGCCCTGCTGCTCCTGGCCGGTGTGGCCGGCAAGTCCGCGCAGTTCCCCCTCCACACCTGGCTGCCCGACGCGATGGCCGGCCCGACGCCCGTCTCCGCGCTGATCCACGCCGCGACGATGGTCGCCGCCGGTGTCTACTTCATCGCCCGCCTCCTCCCGGTCTTCACCGCCTCCGCGGCGGCCCTGGTCGTCCTCGCCGTGATGGCCGCCGTCACCATGGCCGGCTCGGCTCTCGCCGCCCTCGCCCAGGACGACATCAAACGCGTCCTCGCCTACTCGACGATCGGCCAACTCGGCTACATGACCGGCGCCCTCGCCGTCGGCGACCGCGGCGCCGCCGTCTTCCACCTCATCTCCCACGGCGCCTTCAAGGCGCTGCTGTTCCTCGCCGCCGGCGTGATCATCCACGCCGCCGGCACCAACTCCCTGGCCGCCATGTCCCGCATGAGCAACCTCCGCGCCCGCGTCCCGGACGCCTACTGGACGATGACCGTGGCGCTCCTCGCCCTCGCCGCGATCCCGCCCTTCAGCGGCTTCTTCTCCAAGGAGTCCGTCCTCGGCGCCGCCGAGTCCGCCGCCGAGGGCCACACCGAGCACATCCCCGGCGCCGCCGGCTGGACCGTCCTTGTCGCCGGCCTGCTCACCGCCCTCCTCACCGCCGCGTACGCCACCCGCCTGTGGCTGCGCACCTTCCGCGGCCAGGGCGACGAAGCCCCCGACCACGGCCGCCAGCCGCTCAGCATGACCGTGGTCCTCTGGGTGCTCGCCGTCCCGTCCCTGGCCCTCGGCGGACTCGCCTACGGCACCCTCCCCGACTGGTTCGACGGCGACGACCTGGCCCCGACCCTCACCACGTCCGTCCTCGGCACCGGCCTCGCCCTCACCGGCGGACTCGTGACGTACGCGGCCTGGCGGTACACCACGGCCCTGGCCCGTACCCCGCTCGGCGCGGTCGCCGCCCACCCCGAGGCGGACGCCGCGACCGTCGAGGCGGAGGCCATCGCGAGCCACGCGCCCGCCTACGGGGACGTGGCCTCGGCACCCGACCCGACGGACCCCTCCCGGGTGCTGCTCGGCCCGCTGCACCGCCACGCCGCCGTCGGCTTCCACCTCGACGCCGTGTACACGGCCCTGTTCGTCCGCCCGGTGCAGGCCGGCGCGCGACTCGTCCGGTTCCTCGACCGCGAGGTCGTCGACACCTACGTCCACGGCGCGGGCGCCCTGCCCCGCCTGCTCGGCGCGGCCGTACGGCGGGCGCAGACCGGCAATGTGCAGACCTATGTGAGCGCGCTGCTCGCCGGCACCGTCGTCCTGGTGGTCGCCGCCCTTCTCGTCGCCACGGGAGCGTGAGCAGGCGTGATCGATATCAACGAGTCCGTGACGCAGGTCCTTCTGGCGTTCGTCGTCGTCGGCCCGCTCATCGGCGCCGCCGCCGCTCTCCTGCCCGCCCCGCCGGGGCTGAAGGGGAAGTCACCCGAGCAGGCCGTGCTCCGCCACGGCATCACCGTGACCGGTGCCGTGCTTATCGCCGCGATCGTCCTCGCGCTCGGCTTCGACCACGACCATCCGTCGAGGATGCAGGCCAGCACCGACATCAGCTGGATCCCCGCACTCGACGTGCGCATCCACCTGGGCATCGACGGCATCTCCCTCCCCCTCCTGGTCCTGACCGCGCTGCTGACCTTCCTCTGCGCGCTCTACTCGTACTTCAAGCTGCCCTCGGGTCCGTCCCCGAAGGCGTTCGTCGCCCTGCTGCTCGTCCTCGAGTCCGGCACCCTCGCGACCTTCGCCGTCCTCGACCTGCTGCTGTTCTTCCTCGCGTTCGAGATGGTGCTCATCCCGATGTACTTCCTCATCGCCCGCTGGGGCGGTGAGCAACGTACGCAGGCCGCTTGGAAGTTCATCCTCTACACCCTGCTCGGTTCCGTGGTCATGCTGCTCGGCCTGCTCCTGATCGGACTCAGGGCGGGCACCTTCGACATGGTGGCACTCACCACTGACAATCACCCCGAACTGACCACATCCGTGCAGGTCATCGCCGTTCTGACGATCGGGCTCGGGCTCGCGGTGAAGACCCCGATGTGGCCGCTGCACAGCTGGCTGCCGGACGCCCACACCGCCGCCCCGACCGTCGGCTCGGTCCTGCTGGCCGGCGTCCTGCTGAAGATGGGCACCTACGGGTTCGTCCGCATCCTGCTGCCGATCACCCCCGACGGCTTCCGCACCTTCGCGCCGTACCTCGCCGCCTTCGCGGTCGTCGGCATCATCTACGGGTCCCTCGCCTGCCTCGCCCTCGCCCGGCCGGGCGCGAAGGGCGACCTCAAGCGCCTCATCGCGTACTCCTCCGTCGGCCACATGGGCTTCGTGCTCCTCGGCATCGCGACGATGACCCCGACCGGCGTGAACGGCGCCCTGTTCGCCAACATCGCCCACGGCCTCATCACCGGCCTGCTGTTCTTCCTCGTCGGCGCCCTCAAGGACCGCACCGGCACCACCGACCTCGACGCCCTGGCGCAGGAGACCGGCGCCGCCCTCTACGGCAGGGCGCCGCGCCTCGGCGGCCTGCTCGCCTTCGGCGCCGTCGCCTCCCTCGGACTGCCCGGCCTCGCCGGGTTCTGGGGCGAGATGCTCGCCCTGTTCGGCGCGTTCCGGCCCGCCGACGACCTCAGCCGCCCGGCCTTCCTCACCTTCATGGCGATCGGCGCGTTCGGCACCCTCCTCACCGCTGCGTACATGCTGATCGTGGTCCGCCGCGTCTGCATG
Organism: Streptomyces sp. MA5143a; assembly: GCF_900290235.1. GTDB lineage: Bacteria > Actinomycetota > Actinomycetes > Streptomycetales > Streptomycetaceae > Streptomyces. Next base: position 184,069 of record NZ_OLMK01000073.1, on the reverse strand, counting down.
GGTGGCGCCCCGCAGGAGGGGCCACGACTCGCCGACGTACAGACGTACGAGTTCGCGGCCTGGACCCCGCTCGTCGCCCTCACCGTTCTCGCCGGTCTCTGGCCCGCGGCCCTCCTCGGCCTGACCGACCCGGCCGTGCAGCAGCTCCTCGCAGGAGGCACCCGATGAGCTCCCTGGCCCCGACGACGGCCCTGACCGCGGCCCAGGCGCCGACGCAGCCGCTGGCCGAGTCCGTCGTCCAGTCCGTCGACTGGCTCGCCGTCGCGCCGCCCACGATCGCCGCCGTCGTCGGCCTCGCCGTGCTCGTCACGGACCTCTTCGTGGACGACACGAAGAAGACCCTGCTCGGCTGGACGTCCGTGGCGGGCCTCGCCCTGTCCCTGCTGGCCCTGGTGCCCCTCCTGGACGGCGACCGCGCCACCTTCTGCCTGAGCGGCAGCCCGGACGTGTGCAGCTACACCGCCGACCGCTTCACCCTCGTCATCCAGTTCATGGTGCTCGGCGGCGCCCTCCTCGCCGCCCTGCTGTCGATGACGGCCCTGAAGGACTACCACAGGGAACTGCCCGCGGGGGAGTTCTGGTTCCTGCTCCTGTCGTCCGCCGCGGGCGCCGCCCTCCTGCCCGCCGCCCGCGACCTCGCCACCCTCGTCGTCGCCCTGGAGGTCGCCTCGCTGCCCGCGTTCGCCCTGGTCGGCATCCGCCACGGCGACAAGCGGTCCTCCGAAGCGGCCCTGAAGTTCTTCCTGTCGTCCGTCACCGCGACCGCCGTCAGCCTCCTCGGCATCAGCTTCGTCTACGCCACCACCGGCACCCTCTATCTCACCCAGATCGCCGACCGGGTCCAGAACGTCGACGGCCAGCTCCACACCGTCACCCAGACCGGCGTCGTCCTCACCCTCATCGGCTTCGCCTTCAAGACGGCCGCCGTGCCGTTCCACTTCTGGGTCCCCGACACCTACGTCGGCGCGCCCCTCCCCGTGGCCGCCTACCTGTCGGTCGTCGGCAAGGCGGTCGGCTTCTCCGGGCTGATCCTCGTCACCGTCGTCGCCCTGCCGTCGTACGCCGACGTCTGGGGCCCCGCCCTCGCCGCGCTGGCCGCCCTCACCATGACCGTCGGCAACGTCGGCGCCCTCCGACAGCGCTCCACGCGCGCGTACAGCGCGGTCCGGCTGCTCGCCTGGTCCTCCGTCGGCCAGGCCGGCTACCTCCTGGTGCCGATCGCGGCCGCCGCCTACACCGACGACGCAGAGCGGGCCATCGGCTCCACCGTCGCCTACGCGCTGATGTACGCGGCCGTGAACCTCGGCGCCTTCGCCGTGGCCGCCCTCGTCGGCCGCACCAGGACCCTCAACCGCGTCAGCGACTACCGCGGCCTCTACGCGTCGAGCCCCCTGACCGCGCTGCTGCTGGGCTTCTTCCTGCTCTGCCTCGCCGGACTGCCGCCGGGCATCATCGGCCTGTTCGCCAAGGTCACCGTCTTCTCGGTGGCCGTCGACGCGGGCCTCGGCTGGCTCGCCGTCGTCATGGCCGTCAACGTCGTGATCGCGCTGTTCTACTACCTCCAGTGGACCGCGCTGCTGTTCCGCGCCCCCGAGGGCGAACCCGAGCCGCACCGCGTCCCCGCTCCCCTCACCCTCGCGATCGCCCTCACCGGAATCGTCGGCATCGCCCTCTCCGGAGCCCCCCAGCTGATCCTGCGCTTCGCCGACACCGCCCTCTTCTAGAGCCCTTCCAGAGCCGGTCGGCCCGACAGGCACAGCCACCCCCCTGGCATCCGGCACGCACGCGTGGGCACCCGGTGCCCCGTACACGCGGGCGTGCCGAGGCGTCCGGCCGTCACCCGGACGGCCCCGCCCCGGCCCGCGCGCACAAGGGAACTAGTGCTCTCCGCCTCGCGTTGACCAGTACGGGAGGGTCCACTGAGAGGTGGAGTCAACAGCGACAGCAGGCAAAGGGTTCCCCTGCCGCACGACTTGGAGGGCGTACCGTGCACCGCCGGCACAACGGGCTCAGGACCGCCGTACTCCTCGGGGGGCTGTCCGCACTCATCATCGTCATCGGCAGTCTCTTCGGCCGGACGGGCCTGATCATCGCGGTTGTCGTCGCCCTCGGCACGAACGCGTACGCCTACTGGAACAGCGACAAGCTGGCTCTACGCGCGATGCGCGCCCGCCCGGTCAGCGAGTTCGAGGCCCCCGCCCTGTACCGCATGGTCCGCGAGCTCTCCACCCAGGCCAGGCAGCCCATGCCCCGCCTGTACATCTCCCCGACCGACGCCCCGAACGCGTTCGCGACGGGCCGCAACCCACGCAACGCGGCCGTGTGCTGCACGGACGGCATCCTCCGCCTCCTCGACGAACGGGAGCTGCGCGGTGTCATCGGCCACGAGTTGAGCCATGTCTACAACCGCGACATCCTGATCTCATCGGTCGCGGGAGCCCTCGCCTCCGTGATCATGTTCCTGGTCAACTTCGCCTGGCTGATCCCCATCGGCCGCTCCGACGACGATGACGGCCCCGGTCTCCTCGGCATGCTGCTGATCATGATCCTGGGCCCGCTCGCCGCCGGCCTCATCCAGCTCGCGATCAGCCGGTCCAGGGAGTACGAGGCGGACGCCTCGGGCGCCCAGCTGACCGGTGACCCGCTGGCCCTCGCCGCCGCCCTGCGCAAGCTCGAAGCGGGCACCAGACAGCTCCCGCTGCCCCCCGAACCCCGCATCGAGACGGCGAGCCACATGATGATCGCGAACCCGTTCCGGCGCGGTCAGGGCTTCTCGAAGATGTTCTCCACCCACCCGCCCATGGCCGAACGCATCGCCCGACTCGAGAAGATGGCAGGTCGCCCCCAGTGAAGACGATCCTCAACATCATCTGGCTCATCCTCAGCGGCTTCTGGCTCTTCCTCGGCTACGTGGTCGCGGGACTCCTCCTCTGCATCACGATCATCGGCATCCCGTTCGGGATCGCCGCGTTCCGCATCGGCGTCTACGCCCTGTGGCCCTTCGGGTACACGACGATCGAGCGCCGTGACGCGGGCGCGCCCTCGTGCGTCGGCAACGTCCTGTGGCTGATCCTGGCGGGCTGGTGGCTCGCGCTGACCCACATCCTGACGGGCCTGGCGCTCTGCATCACGATCATCGGCATCCCGTTCGGCATCGCCAACTTCAAGCTCGTCCCGCTCTCCCTGATGCCCTTGGGCCGCGAGATCATCTCCACGGACGAGCCCTTCGCCGGACGCTACTGACCGGCGCGGCCGCGCCGGTGCCACCACCGCCGCACGAAGTAGGCCGCGGCCCCCGCGCCCAGTACGGCGGCGCCCACCGCCACCGACACCCAGGGCAGCGCGAACGCCACGACGACGCAGCCGACGAGCCCCACGACGGGCACGATCCGCGAGACCGGCGCGGAACTCAGCGTCCACGCGGACGCGTTGGCGACCGCGTAGTACGCGAGCACGCCGAACGAGGAGAAGCCGATCGCGCCCCGGACGTCGACGGTCGCGGCCAGCACCGCGACCACCGCACCGACGGCCAGCTCCGCCCGGTGCGGCACCTGGAACCGGGGGTGCACGGCGGCCAGGACCCGCGGCAGATGCCGGTCCCGAGCCATGGCGAGCGTCGTGCGGGAGACCCCCAGGATCAGCGCCAGCAGCGACCCCAGCGCGGCCACCGCCGCACCGACCCGCACCACCGGTACGAGCCCCGGTGCCCCGGCCGCCCGTACCGCCTCGGCCAGCGGGGCCGACGCCTGCCCGAGTCCGCCCGAGCCCAGCACGGACAGCACGGCGACCGCGACGGCCGCGTACACCACGAGCGCGATGCCCAGCGCGAGGGGGATCGCACGCGGGATGGTGCGCGCCGGGTCGCGCACCTCCTCGCCCAGGGTCGCGATCCGCGCGTACCCGGCGAACGCGAAGAACAGCAGACCGGCCGCCTGCAACACCCCGCCCACGCCGCCCGACGCCCCGATGTCCAGCCGCCCGGCGTCGGACCGGCCGGAGGTGAGGCACACGACGACCACGGCGGCGAGGACCGCCAGCACGACGGCGACGATGGCCCGCGTCAGCCAGGCCGACTTCTGGATGCCGCCGTAGTTCACGGCCGTCAGCGCCACCACGGCGGCCACGGCCACGGCGTGCGCCTGTTCCGGCCAGACGTACGCCCCGACGGTGAGCGCCATGGCCGCGCACGAGGCGGTCTTCCCGACGACGAAGGACCAGCCGGCCAGATACCCCCAGAAGGCGCCGAGCCGCTCACGCCCGTACACATAGGTGCCGCCCGAGGCCGGATAGAGGGCCGCGAGCCGGGCGGAGGACATGGCGTTGCAGTAGGCGACGACGGCGGCGAGCGCGAGACCGAGGAGCAGCCCGGACCCGGCGGCGTGCGCCGCGGGCCCCAGTGCCGCGAAGATGCCCGCGCCGACCATCGATCCGAGGCCGACGACCACCGCGTCACCGACGCCGAGCGTGCGCCGCAAACGGGCGTCCGAAACGGGCTGTGTCATGAGCCGCACCCTACTGACCAGCGCAACCACCGGACGTACGGGAGGCGTCCTCCAGATCAACAGAGCATGACGACCGAGCCCGGCACCACGTGCCCCCTCAGGAACCGCGTAAGCGGCCGCCGGGAGCCACGTGACGGAGACGACACCCCGGGCGCGGCACAGGCACGGCACGAAAGGGCAGGTTCACGGCATGAGCATCATCGGCTGGATCGTTCTGGGGCTGTTGGCCGGCGCCATCGCCAAGTTCCTGCTGCCGGGCCGCGACCCGGGCGGCTTCATCGGCACGACCCTCATCGGCGTCGCGGGAGCGTTCATCGGCGGCTGGATCTCCGCCCGCTGGCTGGACCACCCGATCAGCAAGGACTTCTACGACGGCGCCACCTGGGCGGCCGCGATCGGCGGCTCCCTGGTCCTGCTGATCGCCTACCGACTGCTGTTCGGCCACTCCCGACGCTGAGCGCGCACGACGGGTGGGCCCCGGCTCCGGCCGAGGGCCCACCCTCCGGTAAGTCCTACCGGTAGTTGACGAACTGGAGCGCGAAGTCGAAGTCCTTGCCCTTCAGCAGGGCGATGACGGACTGCAGGTCGTCACGGCTCTTGGAGCTGACCCGCAGCTCGTCGCCCTGGACCTGGGCCTTGATGCCCTTGGGACCCTCGTCGCGGATGATCTTCGCCACCTTCTTGGCGTTCTCCTGGGAGATGCCCTCCTGGATCTCCGCGAAGATCTTGTACTCCTTGCCGGACAGCTGGGGCTCACCCGCTTCCAGCGCCTTCAGCGAGATGCCCCGCTTGATCAGCTTGGACTGGAAGACGTCGAGGACGGCCTTCACCCGGTCCTCGGAGTTCGCCTCCATCAGGATCTTCTCGCCGGACCACGAGATCGAGGCGCCGACGCCCTTGAAGTCGTAGCGCTGCGAGATCTCCTTGGCGGCCTGGTTGAGGGCGTTGTCGACCTCCTGCCGCTCGACCTTCGAGACGATGTCGAAACTGGAGTCGGCCATGTCCTGTGGCTCCTTGTATCGGGGTATCGGGGGGCGTGTCGGGACCATCGGACACGTGCCGGCGCGCGCGAAGGCGATCGCCGAGCCCGGTGTCAGGTCCCACGCCGCATCCGGACAAGCCTAGCCACCCAGCCCCCTCCGAGTGCTGATCAATCAGGTGGCGAAGCACCCCCACGCATCAGGTATCGTTTACGTCGTCGCCACGGAGCACCGCCGAAAAGCGGTTCGAAGGGTGGCAAATCCCAGGCGGTGTGCCCGAGTGGCCAATGGGAGCGGACTGTAAATCCGTCGGCTTAGCCTACCCAGGTTCGAATCCTGGCGCCGCCACGTGGAGGGAGACCCCCTTCGATCCGTTGAAAAGCGGATCGAAGGGGGTCTCTTCGTTGTGCGGCCGGCCCTGTTCGGGCGGGCGCCCGCGGCGACAGCGAGGTGACGTGTCTCACGCGGCGGGACGTAGGGCACCGGGCGGGCGAGTGGGACGCCGCCCAGGCCAGTTGGGGATCTCCTCCGCGGATCATCCACGTCCACGTCACGCCGCCGTGCCGAGCCGTGCCGGGGACAGCCGTACGACTCGGCGCACTCGTCACCGGGCACACTGACCCCATGTCATCGCGCCGCAGGAACTGCCCCGAGTGCCGTCGTGAGATCGCCGTCGTGGCCGGACGGTTCGCGCGGCACGACCCGCCGGGCGCGAGCGGGGAACTCGTATCGTGCCCCGGATCGCGCAGGCAGGCCCAGATCGGGGCGGCCCAGCCCACGCTCGACGGATACGCCGTCCCGGAGTTCCCCGGCCAGCTGCCCCTCTTCTGACCGGCCCCGCCGAGCGGCCCTCAGTTGCCGGCGACCGACTTCACCGCCACCGAGACCGGTGTCGAACCACTGATCGTCTCCAGGACCAGGCCGGCCGTGGCCGGGGTCTCCAGGAGCTCCGCCAGGACCGCGGCCACGTCGTCGCGGGGGATGGGCCCGCGCCCCGTGGACGCCTCCAGGCGTACGAGACCGGTGCCGGCGTCGTCCGTCAGCTGACCGGGGCGCAGGATCGTCCAGTCCAGGGCGTCCAGCCCCCGGACGTACGCGTCGGCCTCGCCCTTCGCCCGCTGGTACACGTCGAAGACCTCGTCGCCCTCGTGGTCCGGGTTCGCCCCCATCGACGACACCACCAGGTGACGCCGTACGCCCGCCCGTACCGCCGCGTCCGCGAACAGGACCGCCGCGCCGCGGTCCACCGTGACCTTGCGGGCCGCGCCGCTGCCCGGGCCGGCGCCCGCCGCGAACACGGCGGCGTCCGCGCCCCGCAGATGCCCGGCGACCTCCTCCACCGAGGCCGACTCCAGATCGCAGTGCACCGGCTCGGCGCCGGCCGCGCGCAGATCGTCGGCGTGCTCGGCGCGGCGGACGAGCCCCGCGACCTCGTACCCGCGCGCGGCGAGCAGTCGCTCCAGCCGCAGCGCGATCTGACCATGTCCTCCAGCGATGACAATGCGCATGTCTCCGACCGTACGCCCGAACGAATGTGTTCGCCGTGCAACCATTCGGGCGCCTCGTGTGTCTCAAACATGTTCGCCGTATCGGCGAGCGCCGAAAACATAGGGGGACGTCATCACCGTCATGCACAAATCCGCCGTACGTACGTCCATGGCGCGCGCGTCAGCCGCCGGGGCGCCCGTCTTCCGCCGCGCGTTCACCGGGGTCGGCTGCGCCGCCGCCGTGCTCGTCACGGTCGCCGCGTGCGGCACCGTCCAGAACCTCAGCGCGGGGCAGAAGGTGGACAACGCCGTCGAGCGGCTCGGCGAGCAGAAGTCGCTGGCGTTCGGCATGCGGCTCGACGCCGACCAGGACGACCTCACCGCGCTGATGGGCGAGGACAGCGAGGAAATGCCGCCGGAGATGGCGGAGTTCTTCACCGGGCTCAGCATCGACGTGACGGTCAAGTCCAAGAAGCCGCTGGCCGACTCCGGGGAGAAGGACCTCGTCGGCGTCGGCATGAAGATCTCGGCCGACAAGAAGGTCTTCACCGAGTACCGGCTCGTCGGCGACTACATGTACTACCGCGTCGACATGGACGCCATGGGCGACGCGATGGGCATGCCGTTCCCCTCGCCCGACGACCTCGACGAACTCCCCGAGAGCGAGCAGCACCTGAAGCCGCTCTTCGAGGGCGACTGGGTCAAGATCAACACCGATGACCTGGAGAAGGCCGGCGAGGAGGCGGGCGGTTCCGGCTCCGGCGGTTCCGGCGAACTCGACGCCAAGACGCAGAAGAAGATCCTCGACGCGGTGCGTAAAGTCATCGCCCGCGAGGTCACCTTCAAGGCCAAGGACGGCAAGGACGGTGCCGAGGTCATCACGGCCAAGGCCAACTTCCGCGAGCTGCTCACCGGCGTCTTCGACAAGCTCCAGCCGCTCGAGGACGACCTCCCGCCGGGCGCCGAACTGCCCACCGCGAAGGACCTGAAGGACGCTCCGAACAAGAAGGTCGCCGTCGACTTCACCATCAAGAACGGTGACCTGACCCGGATCGAGACGGACCTCGCCGTCCTCGCCGACGACCCGAAGGGCGCCAAGGCCCCCCTGGTCCTCACCTTCGGCAAGGCCGGCGACATCAGCGCCCCCCAGGGCGCCTCCGAGATCCCCGTCGACGACTTCGGCGGCCCGTTGGGCGGCGGAATGCTGGGCGTCTGACCGTCCGACACCGTCCGACACCGACTGGGTCCGACTCGGCCGCCACGGGCAGGAGGGCTGTCGGCCAGGGCACCCCTGCGCACGAACAGGCCTTGCACAACGCCGACTTCGGGGCCGGTCATCAGCACCGGCCCCGTCCCCGGCCCCCGTTGAGCACGCTTCGAAACAGCACACCGCAAAACACCGGGCACGCACGCGTGGAGCACGAAAACACCCACGCGCGCGTGCCCACGCTCATTTCCCAGCCGCGGACCCACAGCGGGCGCCACACACCCCCACGCCCCCCCCCCCCCCACGCCCCCTAGACCCCCGGAAACGGCTTCCCCCGCCCCTGCCGGGGTAGATCCAGCGCCGCCGCCCCCGCCGCCGACCCGCAGAACTCCCGTACCGCGCTCGTGCGGGTCACCACACACCCCCGGTGCACGACGATCCGGGTGTACGCCAGGGAGAGCGCAGCGGCGAGCGTTTCGCCCCGGACGGCCAGCAGTTCGGCGGGGAAGCCGGCCTCCACGCGTACCTCGGGCAGGCCCAGGGTCGCCCGCGCCGCCCCGCTCACCGCGTCGTACGCGTCCTCCGCGCGCAACCCCTCCCTCGAGGCCAGCAGATAGGCGGCCTCCAGAGGATCACCGCGCCCCACGGGGTTGGAGACGTCCCGCAGGGCCCCGCTGCCCGCCGCGACCCGCACCCCGGCCGACCGCAGCAGTCGTACGGGCGCGGTGCCCCCGCCGTCCACCGTGCCGCAGCCGCCCTGGGGCAGGAAGACGACGCCCACGCCGGCCGCCGCCAGCTGGTCCGCCGCGCGGGACGCGACCGGGGCGGGAAGGCGCGCCAGGCCCGCGCACGGGCCGAGGGTCACGCCGGGGCGCAGGCCGCCCGCCATGGCCGCGAGCCGGGCGAGCCGGGCCGGGTCGTCGGCGTCGGTGTGCAGGTCGACCGGGCAACCGTGCTCGGAGGCGATGTCCAGCACCGCCTCGACGTACCCGGCGGGGTCGGGGTCCACATCGGGGCAGCCCCCCACCACGGAGGCGCCCATCCTCACCGCGTCCCGGAGCATCGCGAGTCCCTCCGCCCCCGCCACCCCGGTCAGCAGCCGGGGCATCGCCACCGCCGTGACCTCGACGAGCCCGCGCAGCGCCCGCCGCGCCCGCAGGACGGCGGCCAGCGCCCCGAGGCCCTGGACGTCCCCCACGTGCACATGCGAGCGCAACGCGGTGGCCCCGTGCCCGAGTTGCAGCAACGCGGCCTCGGTGAACCGCCGCTGGACGTCCTGGCCGTCGTACGGGACCGGCCCCTCGATCTCCGCCGACAGGGCGGTGTCGCCGTGGGCGTGCGGCTCGGCGGGGGCGGGGAGGAGCAGATGGCCGGCGAGGTCCACGCGCGCGACGGGGGCACCGGACGCGGCCGTACGGCCCGTCCCCAGGCTGCCCGCCGTGCCGACCGCCTCGATACGGCCGCCGCCCAGCCGGACGTCCACGACCCGGCCGTCCACGAGCCGCGCACCGCACAGCAGCAGGGTGCCGCGTTCGTCCGGACCCGAGGGCGGGTCGGACGAGGAGGGGGACGGCTGGCTGTCGGGCATCGCGCTCCCAGAGGCTCGGCGACGGCTGCACATGACGGCGGAGGCGGACAGGGACGGTGGACGGCGCGGCAGGTGAGGGACACAAGATCACGCAGAGTGAGACGAGCCTAGGCGGGCCGCACGGCCTCGGCGCGGAGGAGCGCAATAGTCGTACCGGCGTGGTCCATGTGCCGGGCCGACGCGGTTCCTGGTGCCGTACCCGTGTGATTCCTGTGCCGGGGAGCCGTCGCCGGAGCCGGGAAAGGGGGGCCGGGTGAGGCCCGTGGGGCGGGGGAACAGGGGCGGCCGGAGCCCCGGCCCACCTCCCGGAAGATCCCCGCGGAGCCCGGCGAAGCGGGGCCCGGAAACGGATTTGGGCGAACGGCCGTGGGGCGTGTAATGTCTTCATCGCTCGCCCCAATAGCTCAGTCGGCAGAGCGTCTCCATGGTAAGGAGAAGGTCTACGGTTCGATTCCGTATTGGGGCTCTGGTGTGAAAGGTTCCCGCCGTCAGGCGGGGCCCGATCGCATCACAGCGGTGTAGCTCAGTCGGTAGAGCAAGCGGCTCATAATCGCTGTGTCACCGGTTCAAGTCCGGTCACCGCTACTGACAGTAGCCGATTGTGGGGTCGGTCCTTCGATCGGCTACTCTTCTATGCGTTAAACCCGTCCCATCCGTTCGTCAAGGAGCACTCACGTGGCTGCCACCGACGTCCGCCCGAAGATCACGCTGGCCTGCGTGGAGTGCAAGGAGCGGAACTACATCACCAAGAAGAACCGGCGCAACAACCCGGACCGTCTTGAGATGAAGAAGCACTGCCCGCGTTGCAACGCGCACACCGCGCACCGCGAGACGCGATAAATCAGGCTCGTACGCGAGGCCGTTCCCGAGAGATCGGGGACGGCCTCGCGTCGTTGAGTGACCCGTACCGGCCGGTACCGCCGACCGGTACGAGCCAAGCCCCGCGGCCGACCGCCGAGCCCCGGCCGACGGCCGCCGTTCCCGCTGAGCAATCAGGAGGTGCCGAGCCCATGGCGCTCGATCAGTCCTTCGTGGGGCGGTCCTACCCGCCCACCGACCCGTACGAGGTCGGCCGGGAGAAGATCCGCGAGTTCGCGGAGGCCGTGGGGGACGCCAATCCGGCGTACACCGACCCGGACGCGGCCAAGGCGCTCGGGTACCCCGATGTGATCGCCCCGCCGACCTTCGTGTTCTCCATCACGTTCAAGGCCGCGCGGCAGGTCGTCCAGGACCCCCAGCTGGGGCTCGACTACAGCCGCGTCGTGCACGGCGACCAGAAGTTCGCGTACCGGCGCCCCGTCCGGGCCGGTGACCGGCTCACCGTCACCTCGACCATCGAGGGCATCAAGTCCCTGGCGGGCAACGACATCCTGGACGTCCGCGGCGAGGTCCACGACGAGGCGGGCGAGCACGTCGTCACCGCCTGGACCAAGCTCGTGGCCCGCGCGGCCGAGGAGGCGTGAGGACCCGATGACCGCGAAGATCTCCTACGACGACGTCGAGGTCGGCACCGAACTGCCCGCCCAGACCTTCGGCGTGACCCGCGCCACCCTCGTCCAGTACGCGGGGGCCTCCGGCGATTTCAACCCGATCCACTGGAACGAGAAGTTCGCCAAGGAGGTCGGCCTCCCCGACGTCATCGCGCACGGCATGTTCACCATGGCCGAGGCGATCCGCGTCGTCACCGACTGGACCGGCGACCCCGGCGCGGTCGTCGAATACGGCGTCCGCTTCACCAAGCCCGTAGTCGTCCCCAACGACGACCAGGGCGCGACCATCGAGGTCACCGCCAAGGTAGGCGCCAAGCTCGACGACAACACCGTCCGCGTCGACCTCACCGCGCTGAGCGCCGGCCAGAAGGTCCTGGGCATGTCCCGCGCGGTCGTACGCCTGGCCTGACCACACACAGGGCACAAAGTGCAGTAAGGGGCGTCCTCCACTACGAGGCGCCCCTTACGCACACACTGCGGCGGGTGTGCCGCGTACGGGAGCCGAGGCATGTCACCGGGGCGGCGCAAGCCCCCACGTCGGTTCAGTGGTGTACGGACGAGCCGAGGCGCGTCCCTGATGTGGCGCAAGCCCCTACGGCGGCCCGGTCGCGTACGGACGTGAGGGGGTGTGCCGGGGGGTGTCCGCCCGCAGCGGTTGGCGCGTCAACTGGTTCAGCTTCTCGGGCGACCGATTCCGCGCCGTTCCGAGGACGGACACCCCCCGGCGCGCCCCCGCCCCACCCCACACCGCAGGCGCACGCGAACCCCACCCCACCCGCACAGGCCGCCGCAGGCATCCCCCGGCCCCACCCCCACCCGCGTCCTCGTACTCTTGAGCGCGTGCAGGAACGACACGACGCCCCCCTCGCCCCGCTGACCACCTTCCGGCTGGGCGGTCCCGCGGACCGGCTGATCACCGCCACCACCGACGACGAGGTGATCGCCGCCGTCCGCGAAGCCGACGACACCGGCACTCCCCTCCTCCTCATCGGCGGCGGCTCCAACCTGGTCATCGGCGACAAGGGCTTCGCCGGCACCGCCCTGTCCATCGCCACCAGGGGCGTCACCCTCGACGGCACGAAGCTGGAGCTCGCCGCCGGCGAGGTCTGGACCGACGCCGTCGCCCACACCGTCGCCGCCGGACTCGCCGGCATCGAATGCCTCGCCGGAATCCCCGGCTCCGCCGGCGCGACCCCCATCCAGAACGTCGGCGCGTACGGCCAGGAGGTCGCCTCCACCATCACGGAGGTCGTCGCCTACGACCGCCGCACCCGCGAAACGGTCACCCTCCCGAACGCCGACTGCGCCTTCTCCTACCGGCACAGCCGCTTCAAGAACGACCCCGACCGCTACGTCGTCCTCCGCGTCCGCTTCGAACTGGAGGACGCCGACGGCCTCTCCGGCCCGATCAAGTACGCCGAGACGGCCCGCGCCCTCGGTGTGGAGCCCGGCGACCGCGTCCCTCTCGCCGCGGCCCGCGAGACCGTGCTGAAGCTCCGCGCCGGGAAGGGCATGGTGCTCGACCCCGAGGACCACGACACCTGGTCCGCCGGTTCGTTCTTCACGAACCCGATCCTCACGAACGACGAGTTCGCCGCGTTCCACGCGCGCGTGCGCGCCCGCCTCGGCGACGACGTCACCCCGCCCGCCTACCCCGCGGGCGACGGCCACACCAAGACCTCCGCCGCCTGGCTCATCGACAAGGCCGGCTTCACCAAGGGCTACGGCACCGGCCCGGCCCGCATCTCCACGAAGCACACCCTGGCCCTCACCAACCGCGGCGCGGCCACCACCGAGGACCTCCTCACCCTGGCCCGCGAGGTCGTCACCGGCGTCCACGACGCCTTCGGCATCACCCTGGTCAACGAGCCGGTCACGATCGGCGTAAGCCTCTAGCGCCCCGCCCCGCCCCGCCCCGCCCCGCCACAGCCGGGCCCCGCCGCGCCACAGCCGCGCCGCCGCCGCGGCTCCGGCCGGTCAGCCGACGAGCCAGCCGTCCACCCCCGCCAGCAGCCGAGCCTTCGTGTCGTCCGGCGCCGCCGACCCCCGGATCGACTGCCGGGCCAGTTCCGCCAGCTCCGCGTCCGTGAACCCGTGGTGCGTACGGGCGATCTCGTACTGCGCAGCCAGACGGGATCCGAAGAGCAGCGGGTCGTCGGCCCCCAGGGCCATCGGCACACCGGCCTCGAAGAGCGTGCGCAGCGGTACGTCCTGCGGCTTCTCGTAGACGCCGAGCGCGACGTTCGACGCGGGGCACACCTCGCAGGTGATGCCCCGGTCGGCGAGCCGCTTCAGCAGCCGCGGGTCCTCCGCCGCGCGCACGCCGTGCCCGATCCGGTCGGCGTCGAGGTCGTCGAGGCAGTCGCGGACGGACGACGGCCCGGTCAGCTCACCCCCGTGGGGAGCGGACAGCAGCCCCCCGTCGCGCGCGATCGCGAACGCCCGGTCGAAGTCCCGCGCCATGCCGCGCCGCTCGTCGTTGGAGAGCCCGAACCCGACGACGCCCCGCTCCGCGTACCGCACGGCGAGCCGGGCCAGGGTCCGCGCGTCCAGTGGGTGCTTCATCCGGTTGGCGGCGACGAGTACCCGCATCCCGAGCCCGGTCTCGCGGGCCGTCGTGTCCACGGCGTCCAGGATGATCTCCAGTGCGGGGATCAGCCCACCCAGCCGAGGGGCGTACGACGTCGGGTCGACCTGGATCTCCAGCCACCCGGAGCCGTCCTTGACGTCCTCCTCGGCGGCCTCCCGCACGAGCCGCTGGATGTCCTCGGGTTCCCGTAGGCACGAGCGCGCCGCGTCGTACAGCCGCTGGAAGCGGAACCAGCCGCGCTCGTCCGTGGCCCGCAGCCGCGGTGGCTCCCCGCTGGTCAGCGCGTCCGTCAGCGCGTCGGGCAGCCGTACCCCGTGTTTGTCGGCGAGTTCCAGGACGGTCCACGGGCGCATCGACCCGGTGAAGTGCAGGTGCAGATGGGCCTTCGGCAGTTCAGAGAGATCACGTACGCGCTCCATTGCAGGATCCTGCCGCACGCCCCCGCCGTACCGGTAGCGGAATCCCTGAACGTGGTCTTGCTCGCACAAACGAATGGAGGCGGGCACCCCCCGGAATCCGGAAGATGCCCGCCCCCGACGCGAGCCGACGGACCCACGGGCCGAAAGCCCGAAGGAACGTCCGTCCGTCGTCAGTCCGTCGTCAGTCCGTCGCCTCGGCCAGCAGCTTCTGGATCCGCGACACGCCCTCGACGAGGTCCTCGTCACCCAGCGCGTACGACAGCCGCAGGTATCCCGGCGTGCCGAACGCCTCGCCCGGGACGACCGCGACCTCGGCCTCCTCCAGGATCAGCGCGGCCAGCTCGACCGAGTTCTGCGGCCGCCTGCCCCGGATCTCCTTGCCGATCAGCGCCTTCACCGACGGGTAGGCGTAGAACGCGCCCTCGGGCTCCGGGCAGAGGACGCCCTCGATCTCGTTGAGCATCCGCACGATGGTCTTGCGGCGCCGGTCGAAGGCCTCGCGCATCGTCGCCACGGCGTCCAGGTCGCCGGAGACGGCGGCGAGGGCGGCCGCCTGCGCGACGTTGGAGACGTTGGAGGTGGCGTGCGACTGGAGGTTGGTCGCGGCCTTCACCACGTCCTTCGGGCCGATGATCCACCCGACGCGCCAGCCGGTCATGGCGTACGTCTTGGCGACGCCGTTGACGACGATGCACTTGTCGCGGAGCTCGGGCAGGAGCGCGGGCAGCGAGGTGAACGTCGCGTCCCCGTAGACGAGGTGCTCGTAGATCTCGTCCGTCATCACCCACAGGCCGTGCTCGACGGCCCAGCGGCCGATCGCCTCGGCGTCCTCGGCGCTGTAGACCGCGCCGGTCGGGTTGGAGGGGGAGACGAAGAGGACGACCTTCGTCCGCTCGGTGCGCGCGGCCTCCAGCTGCTCGACGGAGACGCGGTAGCCGGTGGTCTCGTCGGCGACGACCTCGACCGGGACACCGCCGGCCAGGCGGATCGACTCCGGGTACGTCGTCCAGTACGGCGCCGGGACGATCACCTCGTCGCCCGGGTCGAGGATCGCGGCGAACGCCTCGTAGATGGCCTGCTTGCCGCCGTTGGTGACGAGGATCTGCGCCGGGTCGACCTCGTAGCCCGAGTCGCGCAGCGTCTTCGCGGCGATCGCGGCCTTCAGCTCGGGCAGACCACCGGCCGGCGTGTAGCGGTGGTACTTCGGGTTCTTGCAGGCCTCGACGGCCGCCTCGACGATGTAGTCGGGGGTCGGGAAGTCGGGCTCACCGGCGCCGAAGCCGATCACCGGACGTCCGGCGGCCTTGAGGGCCTTGGCCTTGGCGTCGACGGCGAGGGTCGCGGACTCGGAGATCGCGCCGATGCGGGCGGAGACCCGGCGCTCGGTCGGAGGGGTTGCAGCGCTCATGGGGCCCATCGTTCCAGACCGGAAACGAGCCCGGCACGCGGGTTTCACAGACTGAACAGCACCGGAACAACCGTCCGGATCCGGGCGCGGCGACGGTCGATCTTCGACGCACAACGCCCCTGCGGACGCTTTCTGTTCGACGACGGGCCTCGGACCACGTACACTCTCACCTCGTTGGCCTTCACCGGCCGCAGCACCAGGTGCACACCGAGCACCCGGTCGTATGCGGTACGTTGGTGGAGAACCACAAAGGGTCGTAGCTCAATTGGTAGAGCACTGGTCTCCAAAACCAGCGGTTGGGGGTTCAAGTCCCTCCGGCCCTGCTACACACTCCTCACGCCAGGATGTGTGCGCATGTACGTACAGCAATGTTCCGCCGTGCGGCTCAGACCGGGCGCGGCACGGCCACGGACCCGGACCGGAATCAGGTGAGGATGAATGACGGACGCCGTGGGCTCCATCGACACGCCTGATGCCCAGGACGAGGTGCCCGAGGACAAGAAGAAGACCCGTAAGGGCGGAAAGCGCGCCAAGAAGGGCCCGCTGAAGCGCCTGGCGCTCTTCTACCGCCAGATCGTCGCGGAGCTGCGGAAGGTCGTCTGGCCCACCCGCTCCCAGCTGACGACTTACACCACCGTGGTCATCGTCTTCGTCGTCATCATGATCGGTCTCGTGACCGTGATTGACTTCGGACTCGACAAGGCCGCCAAGTACGTCTTCGGCTGAGCCGACTGCGAAGGGCGCCGTACCAGGCGCCCCTTTCGCGTGTTCCACCCCTTGTATCCAGGAAGAAGCAGCCACAGTGTCTGACCCGAACCTGAACGACGCCATCGAGCCGGACCAGTCCGTGGATGATGAGCTCGACATCGTCGAGGGAGCGGACGAGGTCGACGAGTTCGAGGCTGCGGAAGCCGAGGCGGGGGAGCCGGCCGAGGAAGAGGCCGTGCACGTCGTGGACGACGAGGCCGAGGCCGCCGAGGAAGCCGAGGAAGAGGCCCCCGAGGAAGAGCCCGAGCCGGTCGACCCGGTCGAGGCCCTCCGCGAGGAACTGCGGACCCTGCCCGGCGAGTGGTACGTCATCCACACCTACGCCGGTTACGAGAACCGCGTGAAGACCAACCTGGAGCAGCGCGCCGTCTCGCTGAACGTCGAGGACTTCATCTTCCAGGCCGAGGTGCCGCAGGAAGAGGTCGCGCAGATCAAGAACGGCGAGCGCAAGACCATCCGTCAGAACAAGCTCCCCGGCTACGTCCTGGTGCGCATGGACCTGACGAACGAGTCCTGGGGCGTCGTCCGCAACACCCCTGGCGTCACCGGCTTCGTGGGCAACGCGTACGACCCGTACCCGCTGACCCTGGACGAGATCGTCAAGATGCTCGCGCCGGAGGCCGAGGAGAAGGCCGCGCGTGAGGCCGCCGAGGCCGAGGGCAAGCCCGCCCCGCAGCGCAAGGTCGAGGTCCAGGTGCTGGACTTCGAGGTCGGCGACTCGGTCACCGTCACCGACGGCCCCTTCGCCACGCTGCAGGCGACGATCAACGAGATCAACGCCGACTCCAAGAAGGTCAAGGGCCTGGTGGAGATCTTCGGCCGCGAGACCCCGGTCGAGCTTTCCTTCGACCAGATCCAGAAGAACTGACGAAGCTCGAAAGCAGCAGGTCAGGTCGGTCCTTGTGAGGGCCCCCTGACCTGCTCGTTTTTGGCCGCGCATCTATACCCGTTATCGTTGTGCGGTATGCCTTCATCTGGCCGCGAACCGGATGAGGGCGCACTCGAATCGAAAGGACCCGGAGAGCTATGCCTCCCAAGAAGAAGAAGGTCACGGGGCTTATCAAGCTCCAGATCAACGCCGGTGCGGCGAACCCGGCTCCGCCGGTCGGCCCCGCGCTCGGTCAGCACGGCGTCAACATCATGGAGTTCTGCAAGGCCTACAACGCGGCGACCGAGTCGCAGCGTGGCTGGGTGATCCCGGTGGAGATCACGGTCTACGAGGACCGCTCCTTCACCTTCATCACCAAGACCCCGCCGGCCGCGAAGATGATCCTCAAGGCCGCTGGTGTCGAGAAGGGCTCCGGCGAGCCCCACAAGACCAAGGTCGCCAAGATCACCGAGGCGCAGGTCCGCGAGATCGCCCAGACCAAGCTGCCCGACCTGAACGCCAACGACCTGGACGCCGCGTCGAAGATCATCGCTGGCACCGCCCGTTCCATGGGCATCACGGTCGAGGGCTGATCTCAGCCTCGTAGCACCTTCGTAGAACCATGCGGCCTCGGCCGCACGTGGCAGGGCCTGCTCGGCCCGTACCACGACTCCTTTCAGAACACACAGGAGCAGTTGTGAGCAAGCGCAGCAAGGCTCTCCGCGCTGCGGACGCCAAGGTCGACCGGGACAAGCTCTACGCCCCGCTCGAGGCCGTCCGTCTCGCCAAGGAGACCTCCACGACCAAGTTCGACGGCACCGTCGAGGTCGCCTTCCGTCTGGGTGTCGACCCGCGTAAGGCCGACCAGATGGTCCGTGGCACCGTGAACCTCCCGCACGGCACCGGTAAGACCGCCCGGGTCCTGGTCTTCGCGACCGGTGACCGTGCCGAGGCCGCACTCGCCGCGGGCGCCGACATCGTCGGCTCCGACGAGCTCATCGACGAGGTGTCGAAGGGCCGTCTGGACTTCGACGCCGTCGTCGCCACCCCGGACCTCATGGGCAAGGTCGGCCGCCTCGGCCGTGTGCTCGGTCCCCGTGGTCTCATGCCGAACCCCAAGACCGGCACCGTGACCCCGGACGTCGCGAAGGCTGTCACCGAGATCAAGGGTGGCAAGATCGAGTTCCGCGTCGACAAGCACTCGAACCTGCACTTCATCATCGGCAAGACGTCCTTCGAGGACGAGAAGCTGGTGGAGAACTACGCGGCGGCCCTCGAGGAGATCACGCGTCTCAAGCCGTCCGCCGCCAAGGGCCGCTACATCAAGAAGGCCGCCATCAGCACCACGATCGGCCCCGGCATCCCGATCGACCCGAACCGCACCCGCAACCTCCTCGTCGAGGAGGACCCGGCCGCCGTCTGAGCCCACCGCTCACCAGGCAGCCGCGTCGCGCACGCGTAGCGAGAACGAGCCCCGCACCCTCCGAGGTGCGGGGCTCGTCCCTTTGCGGCCTGAAACCCGGGGACAGCCGGGTTGCGGGCGCGTTAGTGTCCCCTCGGCCCCCTGCGTGTGGGGCGTGAGGCAACAGGGGGACACATGAGGTTTGGCACCGCCGGCTCCGTACGACGGCGCAGCGCCGCCACGACGGTCGTCGTCGCCGCGCTGCTCGGCGGCACCAGCGGCTGCGGCACCGCGTCGGACTCGGCGGCCGAGGCGGATCTGACGCCCGCCCAGTCGGTGTCCCGGGCGGTGCGGACGACGCTGGGGCTCACCTCGTTGCGGTACCGGGTGACCGGCACGCTGCCGGGGCACGGCAAGGTGCGGGCCGAGGCGTCCATGGGCGTGCGGCCGAGTGTCATGCGCATGAATATCACCGGGCTCGGCAAGACCGAGGACAAGCCCTTGCAGATCCGGTTCGCGGGCGGGGCCATGTACACCGAGGGGGACACCGCCGCCCTCGGGGACGCGGGCGGGAAGCGCTGGCTCAAGGCGGAGCCGGCCGTGTGGGGCCGCGGCTCCGCTGACAACCAGACCTATCGGGTCGTGCCCCGGCAACTGGAGGGCAGCCCCCTCGTGCAGTCCACGATCCTGAGCGGTGCCAAGGACATCCGCGAGGCCGGCTCCGGGACCGTGGACGGCACCCCCACCACCCACTATCGGGGCGAGGTCACGGGCAAGGGACTGCGGGCGTACCAGTCGGCGGCCAAGAGCAAGAAGGCCCACGAGCTCAGGACGGACTGCTTCGACCAGTTCATGGCCCTGGGGCTGAAGGTCGGGAGCGCGCTCACCATGGATCTGTGGGTCGACGAGGACGGCCGGACCAAGCAGTTCCGGATGCGGGGGCGGACCAACGCGCTGGACGGCAAGGGGCGCTGGGTCGACACCGGGCCGCTGGACGTGACCGTCACCTTCCTGGACATCAACCCGTCGGTGACCGTCGAGCCCCCGGCGGCCGACGACACGCTGGACCTCGCCGAGCTGGTGGACGCGGCGCCCAAGGGCTGATCCGTGACCCCTGACCCCAGGGGAGCGGATTTGCTTGACGACGACACGGTCCCGTACTCTTCCGGAGAAGCCAAAGACCGCTGGTCGTTGCCGTGTGCTCGTTGAGAGGGCTCGGTGGCCGAAGGATCCGCTGAATGCGGACGACCCGCGCAGGTGACTGTGGAAGTTGCTCCCGGATCTGTTCCGTCTCCAGCGGAATTCGTTCGGTCGAGCTACGCCCCGTGCGCCTGCGCCGGGGCGTTTCGTTTTGACGCAGCCCCTTCCGAGCGGTCCTCATCACCCGGAAGGAGGCCGACGCTCTATGGCAAGGCCCGACAAGGCTGCCGCGGTGGCCGAGCTCACGGAGCAGTTCCGTAGCTCGAACGCCGCCGTGCTGACCGAGTACCGGGGTCTCACCGTGGCGCAGCTCAAGACGCTGCGTCGTTCGCTCGGTGAGAACGCCCAGTACGCCGTGGTGAAGAACACGCTGACCAAGATTGCGGCCAACGAGGCCGGGATCACGACGCTCGACGACCTGTTCAACGGTCCGACGGCGGTCGCCTTCGTCACCGGTGACCCGGTGGAGTCGGCGAAGGGTCTTCGTGACTTCGCCAAGGACAACCCGAACCTCGTCATCAAGGGCGGTGTCCTTGACGGCAAGGCGCTGTCCGCCGACGAGATCAAGAAGCTTGCGGACCTCGAGTCCCGCGAGGTTCTGCTCGCCAAGCTGGCGGGCGCCCTGAAGGGCAAGCAGACGCAGGCTGCTCAGGTCTTCCAGGCGCTCCCGTCGAAGCTCGTCCGCACCGTGGACGCGCTTCGCGCCAAGCAGGACGAGCAGGGCGGTGCCGAGTAACTCGGCTCGCGAAATGACCGCCGTCTGAGGCGCTCAGCCACAGACAGAGGTCGTAGCGGGCCGAACGTACGCCCGCCAGACATGTACATCCGGCACCAGCCGAATTAGTGGAAGGAAAGCCATCGTGGCTCTCACCCAGGACGAACTGCTCGCCGAGTTCGAGGGCATGACCCTCATCCAGCTCTCCGAGTTCGTGAAGGCGTTCGAGGAGAAGTTCGACGTCACCGCCGCCGCCGCGGTCGCCGTTGCCGGCCCCGCCGTTCCCGGCGCCCCGGCCGAGGCCGTCGAGGAGAAGGACGAGTTCGACGTCATCCTCACCGGCGCCGGCGAGAAGAAGATCCAGGTCATCAAGGTCGTGCGTGAGCTCACCTCCCTCGGCCTGAAGGAGGCCAAGGACCTGGTCGACGGTGCGCCGAAGCCGGTTCTGGAGAAGGTCAACAAGGAGGCCGCGGACAAGGCCAAGGAGTCCCTCGAGGGCGCCGGCGCCTCCGTCGAGGTCAAGTAAGGCCTCGCTGGTCCGCCAGCTTCCCGGGCCCGCGAGGGCCCGTGCGACACGGATCTGAGACGAGTGGCAAAAACTCGTTCGAATCTGTAACGCGAGCACACTGAAGGGCGATCACCCAACTGGGTGGTCGCCCTTCGGCGTTCCGGGACGTCGAGTGACGACTGCCTTGCGCTGTCGGTGGCGACGAGTAGGGTGATCTTCGTCGTGCCCCCGAGCGTCCTGGGTGACGGACCGCGAGTGACGATCGCGGCGGGCGGATCGGGCATGAGGGGCCTTGACGAACCGCACGCAGCGCGCAATTCTCAGGACGCGTCGTCACACCGATCCGAACTCCGAGGCATGGATCGACGGCGAAGAGGGCAGTATCAACGTGCATTGAGGGCGTGGGCTTGCGCAGGGTGGCGAGAACGACGAGGGTCTCAGAAAACCCGCACTGGACATCAGTGTGCCATCTGGCTACACTGACCCTTTGCGCTGCCTGTTAGCTGTCCCCTGCCCGTCACCAGGGGCATGCCCTCGCTTGAGCATCGACGAAGGACCATTCCCGACCTGGCCTTATCTGTCAGTTCAGGAACATCCTGTTCGCTTTGCGCAGGAGAGGGGCCGGTACGCGCGTAGTGAGTCCGAGCCCTCGGAAGGACCCCCTCTTGGCCGCCTCGCGCAACGCCTCGACCGCGAATACGAACAACGGCGCCAGCACCGCCCCGCTGCGCATCTCCTTTGCAAAGATCAAGGAGCCTCTCGAGGTTCCCAACCTGCTCGCGCTGCAGACCGAGAGCTTCGACTGGCTGCTCGGCAACACCGCTTGGCAGAGTCGGGTCGAGGAGGCTCTGGAGAACGGACAGGACGTCCCCACCAAGTCCGGTCTGGAGGAGATCTTCGAGGAGATCTCCCCGATCGAGGACTTCTCCGGGTCGATGTCGCTGACGTTCCGCGACCACCGCTTCGAGCCGCCGAAGAACAGCATCGACGAGTGCAAGGACCGTGACTTCACGTACGCGGCCCCGCTCTTCGTGACGGCCGAGTTCACCAACAACGAGACCGGCGAGATCAAGTCCCAGACGGTCTTCATGGGCGACTTCCCGCTCATGACCCACAAGGGCACCTTCGTCATCAACGGCACCGAGCGTGTCGTGGTGTCGCAGCTGGTTCGTTCGCCGGGTGTCTACTTCGACTCCTCCATCGACAAGACGTCCGACAAGGACATCTTCTCGGCCAAGATCATCCCGTCCCGGGGTGCCTGGCTGGAGATGGAGATCGACAAGCGCGACATGGTCGGTGTCCGTATCGACCGCAAGCGCAAGCAGTCCGTGACCGTCCTCCTCAAGGCCCTCGGTTGGACCACCGAGCAGATCCTCGAGGAGTTCGGCGAGTACGAGTCCATGCGCGCCACCCTGGAGAAGGACCACACCCAGGGCCAGGACGACGCGCTGCTCGACATCTACCGCAAGCTGCGTCCGGGCGAGCCCCCCACGCGTGAGGCCGCGCAGACGCTGCTGGAGAACCTGTACTTCAACCCCAAGCGCTACGACCTCGCGAAGGTCGGCCGCTACAAGGTCAACAAGAAGCTGGGTGCGGACGCCCCGCTCGACGCGGGCATCCTGACCGTCGAGGACATCATCTCGACGATCAAGTACCTGGTGAAGCTGCACGCGGGCGAGACCGAGACGGTCGGCGACCGGGGTACGAGCATCGTCGTCGAGACCGACGACATCGACCACTTCGGCAACCGTCGCCTGCGCAGCGTCGGCGAGCTCATCCAGAACCAGGTCCGTACGGGTCTGGCTCGTATGGAGCGCGTCGTCCGTGAGCGCATGACGACCCAGGACGTCGAGGCCATCACGCCGCAGACCCTGATCAACATCCGGCCGGTCGTCGCCTCCATCAAGGAGTTCTTCGGCACCAGCCAGCTGTCGCAGTTCATGGACCAGAACAACCCGCTGTCGGGTCTGACGCACAAGCGTCGTCTCTCGGCGCTGGGCCCCGGTGGTCTGTCCCGTGAGCGGGCCGGCTTCGAGGTCCGTGACGTGCACCCGTCTCACTACGGCCGTATGTGCCCGATCGAGACGCCCGAAGGCCCGAACATCGGTCTGATCGGTTCGCTCGCCTCCTACGGCCGCGTCAACGCGTTCGGTTTCGTGGAGACGCCGTACCGCAAGGTCGTCGACGGCGTCGTCACCGACGAGGTCGACTACCTGACGGCCGACGAAGAGGACCGGTTCGTCATCGCGCAGGCCAACGCCACGCTCGACGACGACCTGCGCTTCACCGAGAACCGCGTCCTGGTCCGCCGTCGTGGCGGCGAGGTCGACTACGTCCCCGGTGACGACGTGGACTACATGGACGTCTCGCCGCGCCAGATGGTGTCGGTCGCGACCGCCATGATCCCGTTCCTCGAGCACGACGACGCCAACCGTGCCCTCATGGGCGCGAACATGATGCGTCAGGCCGTGCCGCTGATTAAGTCCGAGGCCCCGCTCGTCGGCACCGGCATGGAGTACCGCTCCGCCGTCGACGCCGGCGACGTCGTCAAGGCCGAGAAGGCCGGTGTGGTCCAGGAGGTCTCCGCGGACTACATCACCACCGCCAACGACGACGGCACGTACATCACGTACCGCCTGGCCAAGTTCGCCCGCTCCAACCAGGGCACCTCGGTCAACCAGAAGGTCATCGTCCACGAGGGCGACCGCATCATCGAGGGCCAGGTCCTCGCCGACGGTCCCGCCACCGAGAACGGCGAGATGGCGCTCGGCAAGAACCTGCTCGTGGCGTTCATGCCGTGGGAGGGTCACAACTACGAGGACGCGATCATCCTGTCGCAGCGCCTCGTGCAGGACGACGTCCTCTCCTCGATCCACATCGAGGAGCACGAGGTCGACGCCCGTGACACCAAGCTCGGCCCCGAGGAGATCACCCGGGACATCCCGAACGTCTCCGAGGAGGTCCTCGCCGACCTCGACGAGCGCGGCATCATCCGGATCGGTGCCGAGGTCGTCGCCGGCGACATCCTCGTGGGCAAGGTCACGCCCAAGGGTGAGACCGAGCTGACGCCCGAGGAGCGCCTGCTGCGCGCGATCTTCGGTGAGAAGGCCCGTGAGGTCCGTGACACCTCGCTGAAGGTCCCGCACGGCGAGATCGGCAAGGTCATCGGCGTCCGCGTCTTCGACCGCGAGGAGGGCGACGAGCTTCCCCCCGGTGTCAACCAGCTGGTGCGCGTCTACGTCGCGCAGAAGCGCAAGATCACCGACGGTGACAAGCTCGCCGGCCGTCACGGCAACAAGGGTGTCATCTCCAAGATCCTGCCCATCGAGGACATGCCGTTCCTCGAGGACGGGACCCCGGTCGACATCATCCTCAACCCGCTCGGTGTGCCGTCCCGAATGAACCCGGGACAGGTCCTGGAGATCCACCTCGGCTGGCTCGCCAGCCGCGGCTGGGACGTCTCCGGTCTCGCCGACGACTGGGCGCAGCGTCTGCAGGTCATCGGCGCCGACAGTGTCGCCCCCGGCACCAACGTCGCCACCCCGGTCTTCGACGGTGCCCGTGAGGACGAGCTGGCGGGTCTGCTCCAGCACACCATCCCGAACCGCGACGGCGAGCGCATGGTGCTCCCGTCCGGCAAGGCGCGGCTGTTCGACGGCCGTAGCGGTGAGCCGTTCCCGGACCCGATCTCGGTCGGCTACATGTACATCCTCAAGCTGCACCACCTGGTCGACGACAAGCTGCACGCCCGCTCGACCGGCCCGTACTCGATGATCACCCAGCAGCCGCTGGGTGGTAAGGCCCAGTTCGGTGGCCAGCGCTTCGGTGAGATGGAGGTGTGGGCGCTGGAGGCTTACGGCGCCGCGTACGCCCTCCAGGAGCTGCTGACCATCAAGTCCGACGACGTCACCGGCCGCGTGAAGGTCTACGAGGCCATCGTCAAGGGCGAGAACATCCCCGAGCCCGGCATCCCCGAGTCCTTCAAGGTGCTCATCAAGGAGATGCAGTCTCTCTGCCTGAACGTGGAGGTGCTGTCCAGCGACGGTATGTCCATCGAGATGCGTGACACCGACGAGGACGTCTTCCGCGCTGCGGAGGAGCTCGGCATCGACCTGTCCCGGCGCGAGCCGAGCAGCGTCGAAGAGGTCTGACGGGAGTTCGGCCGGGCTCGTGACGAGCCCGGCCGGCCCCAGGACCCCCGTTTCAGACCAAAGACTTACAACCCTGAGAGGGATTGACGCATAGTGCTCGACGTCAACTTCTTCGACGAGCTCCGGATCGGTCTGGCCACCGCTGACGACATCCGTCAGTGGAGCCACGGCGAGGTCAAGAAGCCCGAGACGATCAACTACCGCACCCTGAAGCCCGAAAAGGACGGACTCTTCTGCGAGAAGATCTTCGGTCCGACCCGGGACTGGGAGTGCTACTGCGGCAAGTACAAGCGTGTCCGCTTCAAGGGCATCATCTGTGAGCGCTGTGGCGTCGAGGTCACGCGCGCCAAGGTGCGCCGTGAGCGGATGGGCCACATCGAGCTGGCCGCTCCCGTCACCCACATCTGGTACTTCAAGGGCGTTCCGTCGCGGCTGGGCTACCTGCTCGACCTCGCCCCGAAGGACCTGGAGAAGGTCATCTACTTCGCGGCGTACATGATCACGTACGTCGACGAGGAGCGCCGCACCCGCGACCTGCCCTCCCTGGAGGCGCATGTCTCCGTCGAGCGGCAGCAGATCGAGAACCGCCGGGACGCCGACCTGGAGGCCCGCGCCAAGAAGCTCGAGACCGACCTGGCCGAGCTGGAGGCCGAGGGCGCCAAGGCCGACGTGCGCCGCAAGGTGCGCGAGGGCGCCGAGCGTGAGATGAAGCAGCTGCGCGACCGTTCGCAGCGCGAGATCGACCGTCTCGACGAGGTGTGGACCCGGTTCAAGAACCTCAAGGTCCAGGACCTGGAGGGCGACGAGCTCCTCTACCGCGAGCTGCGTGACCGCTTCGGCACGTACTTCGACGGTTCGATGGGTGCCGCGGCGCTGCAGAAGCGCCTGGAGTCCTTCGACCTGGACGAGGAGGCCGAGCGCCTCCGCGAGATCATCCGCACCGGCAAGGGCCAGAAGAAGACCCGTGCGCTCAAGCGCCTCAAGGTCGTCTCCGCGTTCCTGCAGACCAGCAACAGCCCCAAGGGCATGGTGCTCGACTGCGTGCCGGTCATCCCGCCGGACCTTCGCCCGATGGTGCAGCTGGACGGTGGCCGCTTCGCGACCTCCGACCTGAACGACCTGTACCGCCGTGTGATCAACCGCAACAACCGTCTGAAGCGCCTGCTCGACCTGGGTGCTCCGGAGATCATCGTCAACAACGAGAAGCGCATGCTTCAGGAGGCTGTTGACGCCCTCTTCGACAACGGTCGTCGCGGCCGCCCGGTGACCGGTCCCGGTAACCGCCCGCTGAAGTCCCTCAGCGACATGCTGAAGGGTAAGCAGGGACGATTCCGTCAGAACCTGCTCGGCAAGCGTGTGGACTACTCCGCGCGTTCCGTGATCGTCGTCGGTCCGCAGCTGAAGCTGCACCAGTGCGGTCTGCCGAAGGCGATGGCGCTGGAGCTGTTCAAGCCGTTCGTGATGAAGCGCCTGGTCGACCTGAACCACGCGCAGAACATCAAGAGCGCCAAGCGCATGGTGGAGCGCGGCCGCACGGTCGTGTACGACGTCCTCGAAGAGGTCATCGCCGAGCACCCGGTCCTGCTGAACCGTGCTCCCACCCTGCACCGCCTCGGCATCCAGGCCTTCGAGCCGCAGCTGGTCGAGGGCAAGGCCATCCAGATCCACCCGCTCGTCTGCACCGCGTTCAACGCGGACTTCGACGGTGACCAGATGGCCGTGCACCTGCCGCTGTCCGCGGAGGCGCAGGCCGAGGCCCGCATCCTGATGCTGTCCTCGAACAACATCCTCAAGCCGGCCGACGGCCGTCCGGTGACGATGCCGACCCAGGACATGGTCCTCGGTCTGTTCTTCCTCACCACCGACGGCGAACTCCGTGACACCAAGGGCGAGGGGCGTTCGTTCGCCTCCACGGCCGAGGCGATCATGGCGTTCGACGCCGACGAGCTCGCGTTGCAGTCCGCGGTGGACATCCGCTTCCCGGTGGGCACCATCCCGCCGCGCGGCTGGACCCCGCCGGCGCGCGAGGAGGGCG
Source organism: Streptomyces sp. MA5143a (assembly GCF_900290235.1). Taxonomy (GTDB): domain Bacteria; phylum Actinomycetota; class Actinomycetes; order Streptomycetales; family Streptomycetaceae; genus Streptomyces. The sequence continues at coordinate 156,751 of NZ_OLMK01000073.1, read as the reverse complement.
AGCCGGAGTGGCAGCAGGGTGACACCTTCCGTCTGAGGACCACGCTCGGCCGTGCGCTCTTCAACGAGCTGCTGCCCGAGGACTACCCGTTCGTCGACTACTCGGTGGGCAAGAAGCAGCTCTCCGAGATCGTCAACGACCTCGCCGAGCGCTACCCCAAGGTCATCGTGGCGGCGACGCTCGACAACCTGAAGGCGGCCGGCTTCTACTGGGCGACCCGTTCCGGTGTCACCGTGGCCATCTCCGACGTCGTCGTCCCCGAGGCGAAGAAGGAGATCGTCCGCGGGTACGAGGCGCAGGACGAGAAGGTCCAGAAGCAGTACGAGCGCGGTCTGATCACCAAGGAAGAGCGCACGCAGGAGCTCATCGCGATCTGGACCAAGGCGACCAACGAGGTCGCCGAGGCGATGAACGCGAACTTCCCCAAGACCAACCCCATCTTCATGATGGTTGACTCGGGTGCCCGAGGAAACATGATGCAGATGCGGCAGATCGCCGGTATGCGTGGTCTGGTGTCGAACGCGAAGAACGAGACCATCCCGCGTCCGATCAAGGCGTCCTTCCGTGAGGGCCTGTCCGTGCTGGAGTACTTCATCTCCACGCACGGTGCCCGTAAGGGTCTGGCGGACACCGCCCTGCGTACCGCCGACTCGGGTTACCTGACCCGTCGTCTGGTGGACGTCTCGCAGGACGTCATCATCCGCGAGGAGGACTGTGGCACCGAGCGCGGTCTGAAGCTGCGGATCGCCTCGAAGGACGAGACCGGTGTCCTGCGCAAGGCCGAGGACGTCGAGACCAGCGTCTACGCCCGCATGCTCGCCGAGGACGTCGTCATCGACGGCAAGGTGATCGCGCCGGCCAACGTGGACCTCGGCGACGTGCTCATCGACCAGCTCGTGCGCCACGGCGTCGAGGAGGTCAAGACCCGCTCGATCCTGACCTGTGAGTCCAAGGTCGGCACGTGTGCCATGTGCTACGGCCGCTCCCTGGCCACCGGCAAGCTGGTCGACATCGGTGAGGCGGTCGGCATCATCGCCGCCCAGTCCATCGGTGAGCCCGGTACCCAGCTGACGATGCGTACCTTCCACACCGGTGGTGTGGCCGGTGACGACATCACGCAGGGTCTGCCGCGTGTCGTCGAGCTCTTCGAGGCCCGTACCCCGAAGGGTGTCGCCCCGATCTCCGAGGCCTCCGGCCGCGTGCGGATCGAGGAGACCGAGAAGACCAAGAAGATCGTCGTCACTCCGGACGACGGCAGCGACGAGACGGCGTACCCGATCTCGAAGCGTGCCCGACTCCTGGTCAGCGAGGGCGAGCACGTCGAGGTGGGCCAGAAGCTCACCGTGGGTGCCACCAACCCGCACGACGTGCTGCGCATCCTGGGTCAGCGTGCCGTCCAGGTCCACCTGGTCGGCGAGGTCCAGAAGGTGTACAACTCGCAGGGTGTGTCGATCCACGACAAGCACATCGAGATCATCATCCGGCAGATGCTCCGCCGCGTGACGATCATCGAGTCCGGCGACGCCGAGCTGCTGCCCGGCGAGCTGGTCGAGCGCTCCCGCTTCGAGCAGGAGAACCGTCGTGTGGTGCAGGAGGGCGGTCACCCGGCCTCCGGTCGTCCGCAGCTCATGGGTATCACCAAGGCCTCGCTGGCCACGGAGTCCTGGCTGTCGGCGGCGTCCTTCCAGGAGACGACGCGAGTCCTCACGGACGCGGCGATCAACGCCAAGTCCGACTCGCTGATCGGCCTCAAGGAGAACGTCATCATCGGTAAGCTCATCCCGGCCGGTACGGGTCTGTCCCGCTACCGCAACATCCGGGTCGAGCCGACCGAGGAGGCCAAGGCCGCGATGTACTCGGCCGTCGGCTACGACGACATCGACTACTCGCCGTTCGGCACGGGCTCCGGCCAGGCCGTTCCGCTGGAGGACTACGACTACGGTCCGTACAACCAGTAAGGCGTACGTCTGCCGAAGGGCGCCCACTCCGTTTGCGCGGGGTGGGCGCCCTTCGGGGTTTTTGGGGGCGGGTGTGTCAGCGCGCGCTGTCCACGTGGGTCTGTAGACGGTGGAGCCGGGTGTGGACGTCGGGGTGCGAGGCGAGGAGCCGTGCGACGACACCCTCCTCCTCGAAGCGGACGCCCATGGCCGTGGCACCCACCCGCGACGCCTCATCGTGGGCGAGGTCCTCGCGCAGCACGGCCATCAGTTGCGGCGCGAAACCGAGGCCGGCCGCGTGCTCGTCGGCGCGGAGTTCCGAGCGGCGGGACACCGCGGCGACCAGGTAGGGCGTGGCCAGGGGGAGGAGGACCAGGCCGTAGGTGGCGGTCGCCACGGCGAACACGGTGGCTCCCAGGACGCCGATCACCACGGCGGCGGTGCCCACGGGGAGACGGTCGACGCGCGCGGCCAGCCGGCGGAGCAGGCGCCAGGTGAGCTTGGCCGGCAGCGTGTACCAGATGGTGATCAGGGAGGCCCAGGGGTGGCCTCCCACGTGGTGCCCCAGCTCGTGCGCGAGCACTGCGGCGAGCCGGGCCGGCGCCAGGGATCGGAGCGAGTGGCTGGTGACGCCGACGATGTGGCCCGCGGCGGCCATGGCGTTGACCTCGTCGCTGTCCTCGACCCACAGCTGGTAGGCGTCCGGGTCCACCCCGGCCCGGGCGGTGACCTTCCGCCAGACCGAGGTCAGTTTCCGGGCCTCCTCCGGCGTGGGGTGGCGCAGCCCGTACAGCCAGCGGGCGAGGAGACGTTCGCAGGGCCGGTGGAAGGCCAGTGCGCCGCTCGCCGCCCAGCAGCCGACCGGAATCCACCAGGGAGGCCCGAACAGGGCGTCGACGACGTACGAGGCCGCGAGGACGACGGTCAGGCTGGTGAGCAGGTGCGGTAGGTGGAGGGCGAGCGTTCCGAGCGTGGTGACGTCGATGTGCCGGTGCCGGGCCGATATGTGGACGCGGCCCGCGGGGGGCCGCGGGGCGGAGCCGGGTTCGTGGCCGGATCCAAGGCCGGGGCCCGGGTCGGCAGGTTTTCGGCGGCTCTCGGAACCGTGGGGTACGGACATGGCGCTCCTTGTCGGATCGGGTGCCGCACGGGGCGTGATCAGGCCATGAGGGCGGAGGCGGGCAGCAGTACCGCGGCGCAACCGAAGGCGATCAGGCCGGTGCGGATCCAGAGGTGTTTGCGGGCCACGATCCGGCTGGTCTCGGCGAGTGCCGGGAAGAGACCGACGGAGGGATCGCGCCCGGTCTCCGCCACGGCGGTGGCGAGCCCGCCGGAGCGGGCGGCACGCCGTACGTCCCCGAAGTAGGTGAGGGGGCGGCCGGGCTCCCAGCTGCTTCTGCGGTAGCGGGGCAGGACGGCGAGCAGCAGGGCGAACAGCGCGGCGAAGAGCGAGGCCGCGCCGAGCCACCACAGGACGGCGGCGGCGGGCGGGAGCCCGGCCGGGCCCCAGCCGTGTCCGCCGAGCAGACCGGCCGTGATGCCGAGGGCTCCGACCAGGACGGAGGCCTTGGTGTCGGCGCGCGCGATCTCCGCCCGGAGGTCGCCCAGCAACCGCAGACCTGCCTCCACCTGGGGTCCGGGCAGCCGGGCGGGTACGCCGCTCACGCCGGGGCCTCGGGGATCTCGTCCTCGGGGGTGGCCCCGGACTTGAGGACGGTCGTCATCCACTGGGCCGTGAGTTGGCGGGGCTCCTCCATCTGGTAGCTCTCCAGGCCGTCCTTGTCGAGCACACGGTCGATCAGATGGCGTTGGGTCGCGAACAGCTCCTTGCGTTCCTCGCCGAGCCGCGTCAGGACCAGCCGGGTGTCCTCGGGGTGTTCCGCCAGATGGAGGGCCAGCGCGGCCGTGTCGCCTCTGGCCAGGCAGTCCTCGTAGAACTTGATCTTCTCGGACCTGATGTGGGCCTCGTGCCTCAGGCGCCGCGCGGAGACCGCCTGCTCGGGCGGCGCCGCCTCCGCCTCGTGCCGTGCGACGCGCAGCCGTTCCTGGTGGGTGCGTTCGGTGACGTCGCGGCGCAGCCGCACGGTGACGGTGGCACGCAGCCCCTGGTCCGTGCCGATCGGCGCGGCGTCGTTCAACGCCCGCTGTACCGCCCGCTCGGCCCGGGAGCTGTCGCCGATGGCGTGGCCACGGCTCGCGGCGCGCATCAGTGGGACGAGTTCGCGGATCAGAAGGCCGGGTACGTCGCGCTCCTGACTGGCGACGAAGCGGGCGGGGTCGCTGACCCGCCAGGTGATGTCGGCGACGAGGTCGAACTCGAAGCTGTCGACGTCGCTGGGCAGGTGCTCGCACAGCTGGAAGGAGTGCGGGTCGGTGTTCACCTCGTAGAGGGCGACATAGCGGCGGACGGTCGTGGGCCGGGCCGGGGGCAGGAAGGTCTCGTACGAGCCCTTCCGGGTCACGAAGACCAGTGCGTTGTCCAGCCGCCCGGTGAACCGCCGGCCGCCGAGCCGGAGGCGGGGCAGTTGCCAGACCCTGATGACGGGGTCGGTACGGGAGGCGGGGAGAGGAGGGGCTTCTTCAAGCCAGTCGGGTTCGTCGGGCTGAGGGTGCGTTTCGGACATGAGCCGCTCCACAGGGCAGGTTCAGGCGACGGTCGTGAGCAGCCGTGCGGCCACTCCGGTGGTGTCCTCGTCGGAGTCACGCAGGGTCCGCAGGAGGTGGGCGACGCGCTGCTCGTTGGCGGGTGTACCGGTGAGCGCCGGCAACAGGGACACGAGGGCGACCTCGGACTGCCGGTCCCGGCCGGCGGTGAGGATCCAGCTGCGCAGTGTCCGCAGGGCCTGGGCGGTCAGTTCGTGGTCGCCGAGGGCGGCCTCCCAGAAGGCGGCCAGGTAGCGGGCATCCGCGCTCTCCCGGTCCGGTACGGACAGGTACCAGTCGAGGACGATCGGGCGACCGCCGTCCTCCTCGTACCGGTCGCAGGCCTGGACGAAGGCGAGCAGGGCCCGGTCACGGACGGCGCGGTCGGGGTGGGGTGGCAGATACTCGGCCAGAGCGGCGAGCACCGGCCTAGAGACATGAGGCGCTGCGCGAACTGAGCGGTCTCGTGCGGTGGATGCTCGCGTTGGAGGAACTCCTTGACGTACGGGAGCCCACTCAGCTCCGTCCAGGGCGCCTCGCCGAGGGCGCGTGTGACGTGGGAGTGCAGCACATCGGAGGTCGGTGGCGGCTCCCACCGCACATAGGGGACGTCAGTCGGCAGCGCGGAGGACTCGACGGTGATGACCAGATGGCCGCCGACGCGCTCCAACTGCTCGCGCAGCCCCGACAGGTGCGGGGTGCGCAGCGGATGACGGCGGCGGGCCGTCCAGTCGCAGAGGACGTATCCGACGGGCTGGTCCAACCCTCTCGGGAGGAGCCGACCGAGCCCGCGAACTCCTGCTGGCTGAGCCCGAGGGTGAGCTCGATGCCCTCGTCGGTGCGGCTGCCGTGGGTGCGGACGAGTTCGAGCAGTAGGACGGCGAGCCGCTCCCGAACGGTGAGCGCCGCCCACTCCAGCCGACGGCGGTCGGTCGCCCGCTGCCGGTCGGTGGCCAGGCCCAGCAGTTGCAGGGAGACCTGAGGGCTGCCCGAGAGGAACGCGGTGAAGCGGGCCTGGTCGATGACGACCGCCTCGACCGGTTCCAGTGCCGTCACCGTGGCCGAGCGGTGGTGTCCGCTGAGCGCGGCGCCCTCTCCGAGGATGTCGCCGGGGCCGCGAAGGGCGAGCAGCGCCTCGTAGCCGTTGGCGGCGATGGCCGTCACCTTGGTCCAGCCGTGCAGGAGCAGCAGCACATGGGTGGACGGCTCGTCCTGGTGCATGATCACGGCGCGCTCCCGGTACCGCAGAGGCCGGCCGACAGCCAGGAGGGCGGCGCGGTCCTCCTTCTCGAGCCGGGCCAGAAAGGGCACACGGTCGTCGAACCCGTCGTCGTCCCACGCGCGCGTACGCCCCCCGGTCATGCCCTCGCCCCCGCGTCCACCTGTGCCGATGCCGTCGATACCGCGACCCCTCAACGTACTTGAGGCGGCCGGGCGGGAAACGGGCTGCAATCGGCCGCTGGCCGACAGTCGCCCCCTGCCGCGCCTCGCGCCCCGGGGCCTCGTCGCGTCGCCGTCGCGGACGCCCGACCGCCCGCTCGGTCGCCGAACCGGGACACTGGTAGCGGAAACGAAACACAAGCGGCGTCCGGGAACCTGTGCCGGGGGACGTGCGTTGGAGCATCATTGGAGGCACAACCAGTCCGGGGGAGTGTTTCTCGTGTCGAACCCGTCGTGGCAGCCGATGCCGTGGCAGGCGCAGGGCAGTAGTCCGTCGCTGCTCGCCGCCCATGCCGATCGTGAGCGTGCCGTGGATGTCCTGCGGGCCGGTTTCAGTGAGGGCCGCCTCCAGCAGGACGAGTATGAGAAGCGCATCGAGCGGGCCTACACGGCGCGCACGGTGGGTGAGCTGGCCCTTCTGGTCGCCGATCTGCCGCAGGGGCCCTCGGCCATGCAGCCGAGTGCGATGCCCGCGATGCCGCCGGTGGTCCCGCGTACGTTCATGCCGGCCCCCGCTCTGCCCCCGCCCACCAACGGCAAGGCCGTCGGCGCGATGGTGTGCGGTGTGCTCACTACGATGACCATGGGGCTCACCGGTATCCCGGCCGTCGTCCTCGGCCACACCGCCCGCTCCGAGATCAAGCGCACCGGCGAGGGCGGCGAGGGCTTCGCCCTGGCCGGCCTCATCCTGGGCTGGCTCTCGGTCGCCGGCTGGGCCTTCTTCCTCGCCATCATGATCATCGCCGGGGTGGCCTCGGAAAGCGGAGTCTGAGGACGAGGGGGCGGCTGGCCCCTGGGTGCCGGCCGGGAAACCCTGGGGCCGAGAACCCTGAGGTTGCGGGGGCGGGCAGCCCTTCGCCGGGAGCCGCCGCGCAACTCGCCGGGCGGTCTCGCTGGGTAGCCGTCCCGTCTTGCCGGACACCCCGCGGCCCTTGCCGGGTCTCGTTACGTAGCCGCCCCTCTTTGCCGGGCAGCCGCTCGCTGGGCGGCGGCACCCGTCGTCGATTCCGCCCCCGGCCCCAAGGCCCCCCGCCCGACCTCTCCCCGTCCCCGGCACCCTCGGCCCCACCGGCAAGGGCACCGGCGGAAGACCCCCGGCAGCCCCCCGGCCCCCGCCGGAGAAGGCCCCCCGGCCCAGGCCCAGCGCAGCGGGTACCCATTTGTTTTGACCGTAGCGAATGCGATAGGTACGCTCAGACCTTGTGCCTGGGGTGTGCCCTGGCTCTCGTGCGTGCCTTGAACCGCACAGGTGGGAGCCGTAAGCGGACGCCGTAATCTGCGCCCTTCTGCCTCGCGGCGGGAACCCGCAGTATTCGACACACCCGACCGCGTGGGTCGGAGATGTTCCGGGTTAGCTTCACCATTCGGCACACAGAAACCGGAGAAGTAGTGCCTACGATCCAGCAGCTGGTCCGTAAGGGCCGGCAGGACAAGGTCGAGAAGAACAAGACGCCCGCACTCGAGGGTTCCCCTCAGCGCCGCGGCGTCTGCACGCGTGTGTTCACGACCACCCCGAAGAAGCCGAACTCGGCCCTGCGTAAGGTCGCGCGTGTGCGTCTGACCAGCGGGATCGAGGTCACCGCTTACATTCCGGGTGAGGGACACAACCTGCAGGAGCACTCCATCGTGCTCGTGCGTGGTGGCCGTGTGAAGGACCTGCCGGGTGTTCGCTACAAGATCATCCGCGGCTCGCTCGACACCCAGGGTGTCAAGAACCGCAAGCAGGCCCGCAGCCGCTACGGCGCCAAGAAGGAGAAGTAAGAATGCCTCGTAAGGGCCCCGCCCCGAAGCGCCCGGTCATCATCGACCCGGTCTACGGTTCTCCTCTTGTCACGTCGCTCATCAACAAGGTGCTGCTGAACGGCAAGCGCTCCACCGCCGAGCGCATCGTCTACGGCGCCATGGAGGGCCTGCGTGAGAAGACGGGCAACGACCCGATCATCACGCTGAAGCGCGCTCTGGAGAACATCAAGCCGACCCTCGAGGTCAAGTCCCGCCGTGTCGGTGGTGCGACGTACCAGGTTCCGATCGAGGTCAAGCCCGGTCGTGCCAACACGCTCGCGCTGCGCTGGCTCGTCGGTTACTCCCGCGCCCGTCGCGAGAAGACGATGACCGAGCGTCTGCTCAACGAGCTTCTCGACGCCTCCAACGGCCTCGGTGCCGCTGTGAAGAAGCGCGAGGACACCCACAAGATGGCCGAGTCCAACAAGGCCTTCGCGCACTACCGCTGGTAGTCGCAGACCCCATCGAGACCGAGAGAAGACTGAAGCCTTATGGCTACCACTTCACTTGACCTGGCCAGGGTCCGCAATATCGGGATCATGGCCCACATCGACGCGGGCAAGACGACCACCACCGAGCGGATCCTCTTCTACACCGGCGTCAGCTACAAGATCGGTGAGGTCCACGACGGCGCCGCCACGATGGACTGGATGGAGCAGGAGCAGGAGCGTGGCATCACGATCACCTCTGCTGCCACCACCTGTCACTGGCCGCTTGAGGGTGTCGACCACACCATCAACATCATCGACACCCCGGGTCACGTCGACTTCACCGTCGAGGTGGAGCGTTCGCTCCGTGTCCTCGACGGCGCCGTGACGGTGTTCGACGGCGTTGCCGGCGTGGAGCCGCAGTCCGAGACGGTGTGGCGTCAGGCCGACCGTTACGGCGTGCCCCGCATCTGCTTCGTCAACAAGCTGGACCGCACCGGCGCCGAGTTCCACCGCTGCGTGGACATGATCTCGGACCGCCTGGGCGCCCAGCCGCTCGTCATGCAGCTCCCCATCGGCGCTGAGGCCGACTTCAAGGGCGTCGTGGACCTGGTCCGCATGAAGGCGCTCGTGTGGTCCGCCGAGGCCGCCAAGGGCGAGATGTACGACACCGTCGACATCCCGGCCACGCACACCGAGGCTGCCGAGGAATGGCGCGGCAAGCTGCTCGAGGCCGTCGCCGAGAACGACGAGGAGCTGATGGAGCTGTACCTGGAGGGCGAGGAGCCCTCCGAGGAGCAGCTGTACGCGGCGATCCGTCGTATCACCATCGCGTCCGGCAAGTCCAAGGACACCACGGTCACCCCGGTGTTCTGTGGCACCGCGTTCAAGAACAAGGGCGTCCAGCCCCTGCTCGACGCGGTCGTGCGCTACCTCCCGACGCCGCTTGACGTCGAGGCCATCGAGGGCCACGCCGTCAACGACCCGGAAGAGGTCATCAAGCGCAAGCCGTCCGACGACGAGCCGCTGTCCGCGCTGGCGTTCAAGATCATGAGCGACCCGCACCTCGGCAAGCTCACCTTCGTCCGGATCTACTCCGGTCGCCTGGAGTCCGGCACCGCCGTGCTGAACTCCGTCAAGGGCAAGAAGGAGCGCATCGGCAAGATCTACCGCATGCACGCGAACAAGCGTGAGGAGATCGACTCGGTGGGCGCCGGCGACATCGTCGCCGTCATGGGCCTGAAGCAGACCACCACCGGTGAGACGCTGGCCGACGACAAGCAGCCGGTGATCCTGGAGTCCATGGACTTCCCGGCCCCGGTCATCCAGGTCGCCATCGAGCCCAAGTCGAAGGGCGACCAGGAGAAGCTCGGCGTCGCGATCCAGCGCCTGGCCGAGGAGGACCCCTCCTTCCAGGTTCACTCCGACGAGGAGACCGGCCAGACCATCATCGGTGGTATGGGCGAGCTGCACCTCGAGGTGCTGGTCGACCGTATGCGCCGTGAGTTCAAGGTCGAGGCCAACGTCGGCAAGCCGCAGGTCGCCTACCGCGAGACGATCCGCAAGGCCGTCGAGCGCGTCGACTACACGCACAAGAAGCAGACTGGTGGTACCGGCCAGTTCGCCAAGGTGCAGATCGCGATCGAGCCGATCGAGGGCGGCGACGCCTCGTACGAGTTCGTGAACAAGGTGACCGGTGGCCGTATCCCGAAGGAGTACATCCCTTCGGTGGACGCCGGTGCGCAGGAGGCCATGCAGTTCGGCATCCTCGCCGGTTACGAGATGACCGGCGTGCGCGTCACCCTGATCGACGGTGGCTACCACGAGGTCGACTCCTCCGAGCTGGCGTTCAAGATCGCCGGTTCGCAGGCCTTCAAGGAGGCCGCGCGCAAGGCCAGCCCCGTGCTGCTCGAGCCCATGATGGCCGTCGAGGTCACCACGCCCGAGGACTACATGGGTGAGGTCATCGGCGACATCAACTCCCGCCGTGGCCAGATCCAGGCCATGGAGGAGCGGGCCGGTGCCCGTGTCGTGAAGGGCCTCGTGCCCCTCTCGGAGATGTTCGGCTACGTCGGCGACCTGCGCAGCAAGACGTCCGGCCGCGCCAGCTACTCCATGCAGTTCGACTCCTACGCCGAGGTTCCGCGGAACGTCGCCGAGGAGATCATCGCGAAGGCCAAGGGCGAGTAACTCAGTAGAGTTCCAGCCTTTAGGCTTGACTCCGGAGCCTTACGGGGTCAAACCCCCGCGAACGCGGATGTTTGACCCCGGGGCCCGGGCTTTCCAGCAAAGATCACCTGGCGCCGATGAAGCAAGGCGTTCAGAACCACTCCACAGGAGGACCCCGTGGCGAAGGCGAAGTTCGAGCGGACTAAGCCCCACGTCAACATCGGCACCATCGGTCACATCGACCACGGTAAGACGACCCTCACGGCCGCCATTACCAAGGTGCTGCACGACAAGTACCCGGACCTGAACGAGGCCTCGGCCTTCGACCAGATCGACAAGGCTCCTGAGGAGCGCCAGCGCGGTATCACCATCTCCATCGCGCACGTCGAGTACCAGACCGAGTCGCGTCACTACGCGCACGTCGACTGCCCGGGTCACGCCGACTACATCAAGAACATGATCACCGGTGCTGCCCAGATGGACGGCGCCATCCTCGTGGTCGCCGCCACCGACGGCCCGATGCCGCAGACCAAGGAGCACGTGCTCCTGGCCCGCCAGGTCGGCGTTCCGTACATCGTCGTCGCCCTGAACAAGGCCGACATGGTGGACGACGAGGAGATCCTGGAGCTCGTCGAGCTCGAGGTCCGTGAGCTCCTCTCCGAGTACGAGTTCCCGGGCGACGACCTGCCGGTCGTCAAGGTCTCGGCGCTCAAGGCGCTCGAGGGCGACAAGGAGTGGGGCCAGTCGGTCCTGGACCTGATGGACGCCGTCGACTCCGCCATCCCGGAGCCGGAGCGCGACGTCGACAAGCCGTTCCTGATGCCGATCGAGGACGTCTTCACCATCACCGGTCGCGGTACGGTCGTCACCGGCCGTATCGAGCGTGGTGTCCTCAAGGTCAACGAGACCGTCGACATCATCGGCATCAAGACCGAGAAGACCACCACCACGGTCACCGGCATCGAGATGTTCCGCAAGCTGCTCGACGAGGGCCAGGCCGGTGAGAACGTCGGTCTGCTCCTCCGTGGCATCAAGCGCGAGGACGTCGAGCGCGGCCAGGTCATCATCAAGCCGGGTTCGGTCACCCCGCACACCGAGTTCGAGGCCCAGGCCTACATCCTGTCCAAGGACGAGGGTGGCCGCCACACGCCGTTCTTCAACAACTACCGTCCGCAGTTCTACTTCCGTACGACTGACGTGACCGGTGTTGTGACCCTCCCCGAGGGCACGGAGATGGTCATGCCGGGCGACAACACTGAGATGAAGGTCGAGCTCATCCAGCCCATCGCCATGGAAGAGGGCCTGAAGTTCGCCATCCGTGAGGGTGGCCGGACCGTGGGCGCCGGCCAGGTCACCAAGATCAACAAGTAAGTCCGTTGATCTGACCTGGTAGCTCCAGCACGAGCTCCAGAAGGGGCCCGTACGACTTCGGTCGTACGGGCCCTTTCGCTGTGCCCAGGCTTGCGCCGGGGCTTCTCCCGGTAACGCCTTCGCCCTCCCGGGCCAAGTACAGGTGACAGCATGACCGACGACGGGAGGTACCCACCTTGGCACCGGACAGCAGAAGCCGGGGCGGTCCGCAGGGAGCGATGTACGATCCCGCGGCGTTCGAGGTCTTCTATCGCCGCCACGTCGACACCGTCACCCGGTTCATGGCCCGGCGGGTCACCGATCCGCACACCGTCGCCGACCTGACCGCCGAGACGTTCCTCGCGGCCATCGACTCCGCGCACGCCTACCGGGCCGACCTCGGCAGCGAGACGGCCTGGCTCTACGGCATCGCGCGCAACGTCGTCGCCGCTGAGGCCCGGCGCAGCGCCCGCCAGAGCGTCCTCGGCAGCCGTATCGCCGGCCGCCGGCTGCTCGACGGCGACGACATCGACCGGCTGGAGGAGAAGCTCGACGCGGAGGCCGCCGGGCGACGGGCGCTGGCCGCGCTGGAAGGGCTGCCCGACGGGGAACGCGCGGTGATCGAACTCGTCGCGGTCGACCAGCTCAGCGTCACGGAGGCGGCGACGGCTCTCGGGATACGCAAGGTCACCGCGAGGGTGCGGCTGCACCGGGCGCGCAAGGCGCTGCGGTCGGCCGCCGCGCCGATGGAGCAGACAGCGGGGCTCAGCTACGCAGGGGGAGAGGCATGACGACGAAGACGGGGAAGACGGGGAGCACGTTCGAGGACCGGCTGCTGGGCGAACTCCAGCGGGAGATCGCGCTGCGCGCGGCGGACCGGACGGAGGAGGAGCCGGTGCGGCGGCGCCGGGTCACGCCCCGGCGGGCGCTGGTGGCGCTGGCGGCGTGCGCTGTGGCGGCGGGGGTCGTGGTCGCGGTGCCGTCGTCGACGGGTGGGCCGCGGGCGTACGCGGTGGAGCGCAACGACGACGGCACCGTCACGGTCAGCATGGAGGACATCGGGCTGAGCGGCGACGAGTTGAAGGAGCTGGGCGAACGGCTGCGTGCCGACGACATCAGCCTGACCGTCGACAGGCCCAGGGACGGTCATGTCTGCGCGCACCCGCGTGGCGATGCCTATCAGCCGGGCTGGATCAGGGAGTCTTCGGGAGGCGGCGATGTGATGCCCGTCCACGCCTTCATCCTGCGCCCTGGTGATTCGCTGGTCTTCGAGGAGCCGCAGTGGAAGCCCCGGAAACGTATGCCCGCCTCCGTGGTGTACGCGTTCAAGGGGCAGGCCGAGCCCTGCCGGGAGGTGCCCTGGGACGGGGCCGGCGCTTCCAAGGGGATGTTCGAAGAGAAGTAGGCCGCACTTCCCTCTTCGAAACTATTCGACGCGCCTGACCCGTTGTCCCCTCGCTTCACTCCCTCCACCATTTGTCATGTCGCTGAGCAAATCCCGGTTTCGGGACGATCGGTCGAGGGGTGTGGCATGTCCGCGGACGTCAGCCGTAGAACCGTTCTGGGAGTGGGCGCGGGGCTTGCCGTGGGCCCCGCGTTGCCGGGGGCCGCGTCGGCGGACGACGGTTCCACGGCCGGCGGCGGCGCCGGGGGCGGGGTCGGCGGTGGGGGTGGGGCGCTGCGGGTGTCCGACCCGGGGGCGTATCTGTCCCTCACCCCGACCCCCGGCGCGTTTCCGCTGGTGGGCGCGCCGGTCGTGGTCAGCGCCGAGGATCACCCCGGAGTCGTACGGGTGGCGGGGGATCTGCGGGACGACATCGAGCGGGTCACGGGGGTGCGGCCGGGGGGCTCGATGGGCCGTGAGGTGGTCCTGGTGGGGACCATCGGGCGGAGTCCGCTGATCGACGGGCTGGTGAGCGCGGGGAAGCTCGACGTCAGCGGGGTGCGGGGGAAGTGGGAGACCTCGTTGCAGACGGTCGTGGAGCGGCCGATGCCCGGGGTGGAGCGGGCCTTCGTGGTCGCGGGCAGCGATCCGCGCGGCACGATCTTCGGGGTGTACGACGTGTCGTACGGCATCGGGGTCTCCCCCTGGTACTGGTGGGACGACGTGCCGCCGGTGCGCCGGGACGAGGTGTACGTGCTGCCGGGCCGGTACAGCCAGGGCACGCCGGCGGTGAAGTACCGGGGGGTCTTCATCAACGACGAGAACCCGGCACTCGGGACCTGGGCGCCGGCGTTCTTCGGCCCCGGCAAGGCGCCCGGGTATCCCGGTGGGTTCACCGCCGACTTCTGGGCCAAGGTCTTCGAGGTGCTGCTCCGGCTGAAGGGGAACTACGTCTGGCCGGCGGTGTGGGGGCGGGCGTTCGCCGAGGACGACCCGGAGAACCACGCGCGCGCCAAGGAGTACGGGATTGTCATGGGCACGTCCCACGAGGCGCCCATGATGCGGGGCATCGAGGAGTGGAACCGCCACGCCGTGCCGGCGGTCAGGGACTCCTCCGGGGCGATCGTCACCCCCGGCCGCGACCCCTACGGGGGCACCGGGGAATGGTCGTACCGGCGCAACGCCGAGGCCATCCGGGCCTACTGGCGGGACGGCATCCGGCGCATGGTCGACGAGGACTTCGAGGGCGTCGTCACCCTGGGGATGCGGGGGAACGGCGACACGAGCCTGCCCGACGGCGACGGCATCGAGCTGATGACGGAGATCATCGCGACGCAGCGCCGGATCATCGAGGAGGTGACCGGGAGGCCGGCGGACGAGACCCCGCAGGTGTGGACCCTCTACAAGGAGGTCCAGCGGTACTGGGACCGGGGCCTCAGGGCACCGGACGATGTGACGGTCGTCCTGACGGACGACAACTGGGGGAACATCCGTAAGCATCCCGACCCACGGGAGCCCCGATCCGGGGGCTACGGGTTGTACTACCACTTCGACTACGTGGGCGTCGGCCGTAACTACAAGTGGGTCGACACGGCGAACCTCGCGAACCTCTGGGAGCAGCTCCACACCGCCGACGCCTACGGCAACCACGGCCTGTGGGTGGCGAACGTCGGCGACCTGAAGGGGAACGAGCTGCCCACCGAGTTCTTCCTGAACTACGCCTGGCGGCCCGGTCGTTGGGGACTGGAGAACCTGGAGGAGTGGGAGCGGGGGTTCGCCCGGCAGAACTTCGGCGAGCGGTTCGCCGACGAGATCGCCGAGGTGCTGAGCGCGTACGGACAGTTGCAGGCCCGCCGCAAGCCCGAGCTGCTGAACCGGCGGATCACCCTCGACCCGTCGAAGGACCCGACGAAGGACGAGCGGGCGATCGTCTACGACGACAAGGAGACGCCGTTCCACTTCGGGCACCACGAGCTGGAGCGGGTCACCGAGGAGTGGCGCGCGCTGGCCCGGCGGGCGGAGCGCCTGGGGCGGAAACAGCCGGCCCGCGTCCAGGACGCCTGGTTCGAGCTGGTCGGCTACCCGGTGCTGGCGACGGCCAACCTGTACGGGTTACGGGAGGACGAGTTCAAGAACCTGCTGTACGCGCGGCAGGGGCGGGCGGCGACGAACGACCGGGCGGCCGCCGCGGAGGCGGGCCTGACCAGGGACTTCGCCCTCGCCGACCGCTTCAACACCGAGGTCGCCGACGGGAAGTGGCGGGGCTTCCAGACCCAGCCGCACATCGGGTACGGGGACGTCGAACGCTACGGCCCCAACGCCGGGTGGCAGCAGCCCGAGAAGGACCACCAGGCGCTGCCGGACGAGATCTTCCCCAAGGTGCGGCGGATCGAGGTGCCACAGGCCGCGGAGCTGGGAGTCGCCGTCGACGGGGCGGACGACCGGGGGGCGTGGTGGCCGGGCGGCGCGTCCGGCGCGGCGGCCGTGCTCCCGGTGTTCAGCCCGTACCAGACGCGACCCCGGCAGTACGTCGAGATCTTCAACCGGGGCCGTACGCCCTTCTCGTACCGCGTCGAGCCGTCGGTGCCGTGGCTGGTCGTCGACCGGTCGCGCGGCCGGGTCGACCAGCAGGTCCGGGTGGCCGTGCGGGTGGACTGGGCGCGGGTGCCGGCCGGCGGCGCGGAGGGGACGCTGACGGTGAGCGGGGCGGGGGCCTCGGTGACGGTGAGGGCGGTCGCCGAGAAGCCGTCGGCCCGGCAGGCGCGGGCACTGCGGGGGTTCGTCGAGGCCGGTGGGTACGTCGCGATCGACGCGGAGCACCATGTGCGGGCCGTGGGCTCGTCCGGCGGCCGGGTCCGCTGGCGGCGGATCGAGCGGATCGGCCGTACGGGGGCGGGGATGGCCCCGTGGCCGGTGACGGCGGCGCGGCAGACACCGGGTGGGGCCGGGCCGCGGCTGGAGTACGAGGTCGGCCTGCTGTCGGTGCCGACGGGCGGTGAGGTGACGGTGTGGGCGTACGTCTCACCGCGGAACCCCGCCCTTCCGACGGGCGGCCTGCGCTACGCGGTGTCCTTCGACGACGCGGAACCCCAGGTCGTCGACATCCACGCCGTCACCGGCGCCGACGACGGGCTCATGAACAAGCAGTGGGCGCGCAACACCTCCGACAACGTGAACGTGACGGCGACCCGGCACACGGTTGCCGGACCCGGGGTGCGGCGCCTGAAGTTCTGGATGGTCGACCCGACGGTGATCCTGCAACGCCTGGTGATCGACACGGGTGGGCTGACACCGACGTATCTGGGACCGCTGGAGAGCCGGCGTATCTGACTTCCGGCGCCGAGAGCCGGAACCGAGAGAGGAACCACGCATGAGGCACATGAACCGCTTCCGCCTGCCCGCGCTCGCGCTGGCCGCCGGGACCCTGCTGTCCACGGTGGTGGCCGTGCAGCCGGCGTCAGCGGGCGGGGGAGGTCAGGGGCCGTCCCTGCGGGCGCTGGCCGACCGGGCGGGCGTACGCATCGGGACGGCCGTGGACATGACGGCGCTCGCGGACGACCGGACGTACCGCAGGACGACCGGCCGGGACTACAACTCGGTCACCGCCGAGAACGTCATGAAGTGGGAGTCGGTCGAGCCCGAGCGGGGCGTCCACAACTGGAAGCCGGCCGACGACCTGGTCCGCTACGCGCGGGCGCACGGCCAGGTGGTCCGCGGCCACACCCTGGTCTGGCACAGCCAGCTGCCGGTCTGGCTGACCAACGGGGTGGCGGACGGCTCGATCGGGCGGGCCGAGCTGCGGAAGATCCTCCGCGACCACATCACCGCCGAGGTGAAGCGGTACAAGGGGAAGATCCAGCAGTGGGACGTGGTGAACGAGGTCTTCGAGGAGGACGGCAGCCTGCGCGACTCGATCTGGCTGCGTGAGCTGGGCCCCTCCTACATCGAGGACGCCTTCCGCTGGGCCCACGCGGCCGACCGGAAGGCGAAGCTCTTCCTCAACGACTACAACGTCGAGGGCGTCAACGCGAAGTCCACCGCCTACTACGGCCTGGCGAAGCGGCTGCGCGCCGAGGGCGTCCCCGTCCAGGGCTTCGGCATCCAGGGCCACCTCGCCATCCAGTACGGCTTCCCGGGGCAGGTCGCCGAGAACCTCGCCCGCTTCGGGGCGCTGGGGATGCAGACCGCGTTCACCGAGGTCGACGTGCGGATGATCCTGCCGGTCGACGAGACGAAGCAGGCGACCCAGGCGAGCTACTACCGCCGCCTGCTCGACGCCTGCCTGGGCGCCCGGAGCTGCAAGTCCTTCACGGTGTGGGGCTTCACCGACAAGTACTCCTGGGTGCCGGGCGTCTTCGAGGGCCAGGGCTCGGCGACCCCGATGGACGAGACGTACGGCCGCAAGCCGGCGTACGAGGCGCTGAGGGAGGGGCTGGCGGCGGGGCGGTGACCGGGCTCGCCCTCAGCCCTTTTCCGGGTCCGGGTAGCGGGGCAGGTTCTCGGTGGAGATGGTCCAGTCGGCGATGGTGACGTCCTCGCCGTAGACGAAGTCCTTGCGGGTCGCGTAGCGGGGGCCGTCCGGGGTGGAGTGGATGTCCGTGAGGACGGCGCCCGTGCCGGTGCGGGGGTCGAAGACCGCGTACTCGGCGATGCCGAGGAGCGGGTAGTCACGCATTTTGGTGACCCAGTCGTTGTCGGGGTTGGAACGGGAAACGACCTCGACGGCGGCGTAAATCGTGCGGGGATCAAAGGCTCCCTCGACCTCCATGTCGGCTTCGGCGATCACCATCACGTCAGGGCGTCGCATGATGCCTTCGGCTTCGCCCTCCACGTCCGGCTCACCCGTATGGGCCACGATCTCTTCCGGCATCGCCTTTTCCAGGCGCTTTCGTAGGCGCAGCACGGTGAGTTCGTGCGGTCCGATGGGCGCCATCATGTCGTGGACGATCCCTTCCTTGGTGATCTCGAATTTGCCGGGGAGGGTGTCGTCCATCGACTGAACGAAGTCCCGCATAGCCCGGTAGAGGTGGGAGGAGCCGGGCTGTGCGTTGTCCGGGAGGGTGGTCATGGCGCGCGCTCCTCGTCGTCTGTGCCCGGGGGCAAGGATCGTCACGTTCATGCTAGGTGGCCCCATTGAGGTCGGGCGTGGGGCTGGGCCGGCAGTCGCGGCAGCGGCTGTCCTGCGGGCCCCGGAAGCCGCGGTCGCATCCGTCGCAGTTCGTCATGGGGTACTGGATGGCGGGTGGTGCCGCGGGCGCGCGGAACGGCGGCGGGGGTGGCAGCTGGGCCGTGAGGCGGTGGGCCAGGAGGGCGGCCGGGCGGTGGATCGGCTCAGACGGGAGGTCTTTCGCCAGGGCCTGGCGTACGGCCGTGGGGCTGAGGTCGCGCTCCAGCCAGGCGGCCACGCCCGGGGCGAGGTGCGCGGTGTCGCAGGCCGAGAGGAGGAGGCGGGGGTCCGTGCGGCGCAGGTCGGCGAGGAGGTCGGTGGCGGTCTGGAGGAGGGTGGGGGAGCGGTAGGAGGGTTGGGGGACGGCGGGGAGGGGCTTGCGGGGTGGCTTCTTCGCCGGGCGGGAGGGGTGCGTGCGGCGTGCGGGCTCGGCCGCCGCGTGGCCGCCGCGACCGGGCTGGTTGCAGGAGATCGTGCGGGTGACGATGCGGCCCGCGGGCGTGCGTACGCGCTCGCGGCGCAGGTAGCCGTGGGTCTCCAGCTCGCGCAGCGCCGCCGCGATACGGGTCGCGCCCTCCGTGAAACGGGCCGCGAGGCTCTTGATGTCGACGCGGGCGCTCTGCGGCAGCGACTGGATGTGCGTGGCCAGCCCGATCGCCAGGAGCGACAGCTCCGGGTGCTGGGCGAGGTGGTTGCCGATCACCGTGAAGCGGGTGGTGTGGCGGGTGTGGTCGTGTACCAGACCGCCTGAGCTGGAGTGGCTCTGCCGCTTCGGGTGTTTGTTGTCGGCAAGCCGGGCGTGGGCGCGCGCGGGCGCGCTAGGGTGCTGCGTATCCATCGGGAAGTCCTTACCTTCCTCGGTGGTCAGGCCCTCGCACTGGGATTGCCGTCCCGGCGGGGGCCGTCGCATGTCTGCGGTTGTGTTGCGCTGAGAGTAAGGCGCGCAACGGGTCCCGGCGCCAGCCGAGTTGGCGATGTTCACTCGCGAGGGTGAGGCCGCTCGGCGGGCGGGAGGGGTGGGGCTTGGTGGGGGTTCTTTCACCTGTGAGTTCTTTGGAAAAGACGGCCCGTGCCACCGAAGCACGAGCCGTTGGGTGCCGGTGCCGGGCGGAGTTGGACCTCGGCCCAGATGGTCTTGCGTGGGGGGCGCCCCGGCGTGGTTCCCCAGCGGTCCGCGAGCGCCTCGATGAGAAGCAGGCCGCGTCCGGACTCGTCGTCGGCGGTGGGGCGCCGACCGCACGGAAGCCGTTCGGCGCGGGTGTCGGTGACCTCGATGCGGAGGGTGTCGCCGATGACGTAGAGCGTCACCTCGAAATCGCGTCCCTGGACCCGCCCGTGTGTCGCCGCGTTGGCGGCCAGCTCCGCGACGATGTGCTCCGCCGGGTCGGGCGGAAGTCCCCAGGTGCGCAGTTGCTCGGTCGCGAGCAGCCGGGCGAGGCGGGCTCCGCGTGGAGTGGAGGACAGCCGCACGCTGAAGTTGCGGATGGGGCTGGGGTGTTCGGTGTCAGGGCCGACGGTTTCCGTATTCACGTCACTCAGCGTGGCGGCGCGCACCTACTGTGAACAGTGACTGCGCTGATACGTACGGTGACTGTCCGGACGTTGTCCGGTCGTGTCGGGCCTGTCCGGAAGGGCCGTACGGGTAGGGGGCGTTGAGGCGCGACGGTACGGCGGAGAGGTGCGCGATGTTGGTGGACGGCGACGCGGGGCGGCTCAAGACGGAGGCCGACGAGCCGGGCTGGGAGGTGGACCCGGACGACGAGTGGGGCGTCGCGGTCATCGCCACGGTCGGGCGGCAGTTGAAGCTGCGGCGGGAGGCGGTGGGGATGAGCGCCGCCGACTTCGGGAGGGCTGTCGGGTACGGCGAGGACCTGGTCTACAAGATCGAGGGCGGGAAACGGATTCCCCGGCAGGAGTACCTGGACAAGGCCGACGAGGCGCTGGGCGCGGGCGGGCTCATCACGGCGACGTGGGAGGACGTGAAGAAGGTCCGGTACCCGAGGAAGGTGCGGGCGCTGGGGGAGATGGAGGCGAAGGCGGTCGAGATCGGGGTGTACGAGTGCAACAGCGTTCATGGGCTCTTGCAGACGCCGGAGCATGCCCGGGTCTTGATCGAGGCAGCGCAGCCGCCTTACTCGCCGGATGATGTGGAGCGCATGGTGGCCGCTCGTCTGGCTCGGCAGGCGGTGTTCGAGCGCGACCCTGCCCCGTCGATTCACTTCGTCCTGGAAGAGGCCCCGTTGCGACGCCCGCTCGGAGGCACAATGGTGTGGCGACAGCAACTCGAACGTCTGCTGGAGGTCGGGCGGATGCGCCACGTCACGCTCCAGGTGATGCCGACACGCGTTGAGGTCCACTCCGGTCTTGACGGCCGGATCGAGTTGCTGAAGTACGTGGACGGTACGGCGGTCGGACGTTCCGACGGAGCATTCGGCGGGCGTCCCGTCTCCGACCCGAGGCAGCTCCGCATTCTTGAGCTGCGGTATGGCACCATCCGAGCGCAGGCTCTCCCTCCTTGGGAATCGCTGGCCCTCATCGAGCAACTGCTGGGAGAGACATGATCAGTAAGGCCTCCGCCGGGGACGCCTCAGAACCGGCCTGGTTCAAGAGCAGCTACAGCAGCGGCAATGACGGCGAGTCCTGCGTCGAGATCGCCGTAGCCCCCGGCACCGTCCACGTCCGCGACTCCAAGAACCTCACCGGGCCTCAGCTCGCGCTCGCGAGGGACGCGTGGGCGGAGTTCGTGGCGTACGCGGCCGAGGGCTGAGCTGTCAGTTGGTTCACTGGGGCGGAGCGCATCTCTGCTCTGCCCGGTGATCACATGGCCGACCCTTGTCTGCGGACAGCGAAAGGATGGGTCTTACCCTGTGACTGCGCCGAAGTCGTCCACTTTGCTTGCTCCTTGGCTTCGAGCACACCGAAGTCAAGGAAGTCGTCGGCGTTCGCCTGTAGCCAGCGCAACGCGCGGGCTCGCTCGGCGATGCTGAACGCCGCCGCTGCCGACCCGAAGTCGCTGTTCAAGGTGTGACGACAGCGTCGGCGCTTCGAGTGGCGGGAATCGTCCCGTCAGCCACCAGTACCGCCACCGCCTCGCCGTGGTTGCGGACCAGGTAGTCCATCGCGTGTTCGGTGGAGGACTGGTACTCCAGCTGTTGGCCGTAGAAGCGGAGTCGGGTTTCGCAGTCCTGAACGAGTTCGCCCCAGGTCCGGACCCAGATCCTGTACGTCGGTTGGTCGAGGGCGCAGCCCGGGGGATTGTGGGGTTGGTGGGACAGCTCCCGGAGCGTGTCCGTCATGTCGTTGCC
This sequence comes from Streptomyces sp. MA5143a, assembly GCF_900290235.1. Classification (GTDB taxonomy): domain Bacteria; phylum Actinomycetota; class Actinomycetes; order Streptomycetales; family Streptomycetaceae; genus Streptomyces. The sequence continues at coordinate 135,146 of NZ_OLMK01000073.1, read as the reverse complement.
GACCAGCCAGAAGTCCCATGTCGTGCGGGTGTCACGGAACCGGTCGTCCTTTCGGACGGCCTGTGCGTAACTGCTGAGCTGCTCGAACTCGCCCGATCCGAGAGTGAGGCCGGGACGCTTGAGCTCGACCACCAGGTGGTGTCGCTCGTCGTGCCGGTGGCGGGACGCTCGCGACAACATGAGGTCGACGATTCCGCGGCGCCCGTCGGGCCGGAGCACGGGAGGGCCGGTCGGCTTCTCGCGGCCGAGCAAATGGCAGTGCTGCCGCAGTACCTCGTCGAGGCTCCGATCGCTCACATGCAGGCCGTACTCCTCGCCGAAGACCCAGCACTCGTTCTCCAGGATGCGGTGGAGTTCGGAGCGTTCCCTCACACGGTTCTTGGCCTCGGGGTCGAAGACGAGGTGTTCCAGAGCCGCCAGGAAGTCCAGCCGACTCGTCGCGGCCGTGGAGGCCTTGACCAGGGCCGACAGGGGAGTGCGGTCGAGGAGTCGGTTGAGCTGCTCACGTTCCTGCTTGGAGAGGTTGAACAGCTCCTCGGCGATGCGGAGGACGTCCGAGGGCTCGTGCGCGAGGACTGATCGGAGCAGGGCGAACGTGGTCCTGCGCGTTCCGGTGGATTTGGGCAGGTGACGGAAGACGGTCGTGGCCACCGCGTCGAACGTCTCGCGTTCCGTTCGTTCGCGTGCACCGGTGGGTGGCCCCGCGTACGGGTAGATGCCTTCCCTACGCCACTCCGCGACCTGTTCCCGCCGTCGCTCGTCGACGCGTGTTCGGACGTGGCTCCTCAACTGGTCGCGGGCAGCGGCGAGGACATCGGCAAGTGGGCCGTGCGACACCCAGTCGGTGAAGGCGAGGTCCTCGGAGTCGACGTCGTCGAATCCGGACCAGTTGAGGTGAGCGGTGAAATTGAAGCCGGGGGCCTGGATGCCGGGCTTGAGCTGAGCTCGGGACATGCCCTGGCCGTCGCACAGAAAAAGCGCGCGGGTGACGGGCCTGCGCCATTCGACGACCCTGAGACGCGCTGGTTCGTCAGAAGCCTCGGCCGAGCTGGCGGGTGATGGCAGGACGTAGTCGCGTACGTGAAGTCGCTCGGCGGCCGGATCGAGATTCCGGCCGTCGTACTCGATCCGCACATCCGGGTATTTCTCCAGGTAGGTGGCGAATGCCGCGGTGAGTGATGACCTGGCGCGCTCGTCGGCCAGAGTGTTCAGCTGTTCGTCCCCGCCGAACGCCTCGAAGAGCGTGCCGGTGGGGTCGTCCGTGGGTTCCGGGTCTCCGATGTCGAACTCGTCCATGGAGCGACGGTCCGCCTCTATCACCAACTGCTGTCGGCCGCCGAATGCGTCGCTGACGCTCGTCCAGCGCACCTGGGTGCCGAGCGCGAAGGCACGAACCCGGCCGCGCCCGTTCTTCCCGTGCAGGGCACGTTTCTTCACTGGGCTTCCCTGCGAGCGCTTCTTCCAGGAGGCACCGATCGGTCGGAAGTACTCCTCGCAGCTCTCGGCCGACATTCCGCTGCCGTCGTCCTGCACGCTGACCCTGTCCACGCCGCCCAGGTCGTTGCGCTCCAACGTGACGACGACGTACTCGGCGTCGGCGTCGACGCTGTTCCAGATCAGCTCCTCGACGGCGCCGACGGGATCCCGCAGCCGCGCCAGCTCGGCGACGTGCTCCCGGCTGGTCTCCAGCCGCACCTTCACCATGACGTCGGTTTCTCCGGTTCTGCCGTACGTCCCTGACCGAGAGCAAAGTCTGCCCCCTCCAGCAGGTTTGACGTAGGGAAACGCCGCGAGATCACCCTTGCTACTCTGCCGCCCTCTGATGGGGACATCCTTTCGAAGAGGTGTGAATGAAGACAGGCAGACGAACCGTCGCGGTGGCCGCGCTCGCGGGAGCGTTGCAGCACCGGCGGCCTCAAGGCGAGCGTCACCGCCTCCACCGACGGTTCCTTCCGCTGGGTGTACTACGGCAACTCGACGACCGGCGTCGCGACCAGCGCGGCGGACTACGTCGACGTGCTCTGACCACCTCCGACCAGGGCCGGGTCAGTACAGGGTCGGCACCTCGCCCCCCTCGGCCCGGGTGAGGGTGACCCCGTCCAGGCCGCGCAGCCGGCGTTCCGCCACGGTGGTCAGCGCGTCGGCGGTCGGCGGGGTCGGACCCAGGCCGATGGCGTAGCGCGTGGGGGCGGTGGTGAAGGGGCGGGGCCAGGCGTGGCACCCGGGGGCCGCTTCCGCGAGGTCGGTGAGCAGGGCCCGCATCCGGCCCCGTACGCGGCCCTCGTCCGCACCCTCGTCCACCGTCACGATCGCCCAGGCGGCGTGGCGGCGGTGGAGCGGGGGAGGGGCCAGGACGTCGGACCAGGGGCGGCCCTCCTCCAGCAACTCCCAGGCCCGGAACAGCTCTTGTGTGATCAGGTCACGCATGCCCGTCGTGACCTGATCCGTGCAGGGGCGGACCGGGAGGGAGGGGGTGGTGATGGTGAGGGGATGGGGGGACCGCTCCGCCCCACCACCCACCGGCTCTCGCCAGTCCCACGACGCCCAGGTCGCGAAGAAGTGCCGCAGGAGGTCGGCCGGCGGCAGGTCACCGGCCTCGCTCGCCGTGCGGGCCGCCAGGACCGACCAGGCCAGCCCCGGTACGCCACCGAACGGCGCCGAGTCCAGCCCCCGGGCCTTCGCCCATGCCTTGACCCGCGTGGCCAGCCGGACGAAGGCCGGCCGGTGGGGGCCCGCCGAGGCGAGTACCGCGTCGGCGTCGCTCACCGCGCTTAGGGCGATCGCCGCCGCCTCGCCCAGTTCGGCCCGGCGGGCCACCGCCTCGGCGGGGTCCAGCGAGCCGGTGGCCACGACCACCAGGTCGACGTCCATCCCGTCGAGGCGCAGTCGCAACCCCGGCACCCGGGCTCCCACCACCTCCCGTACACCGGTCGCCTCAGGGAACGCGGCAGTCAACTCCGCACGCAGCGAGGTCAGTTCGACGGTACCGGGGAGGGCCGCGACCAGGTCCAGGTCGGCGCCCGGCAGCGCGCAGCCCATGCGCCGCGAGCCGACGACGTGCACGACGCCGTAGGGGAGGGCGGCCGAGATGCGGCGGGCGAGGCGGTCGGCCACGGCGCTGTCGGCCCTCTCGTCCGCACCCGGCACGGCGCTGTCGGCCGCATCGCCCCCACCCGGCGTCTCCTCCCGAGGCGCCGGGTGCGGGGGCTCCTCCGCCGCCCAGCGCACGTCGCCCGTGCCCAGCGTCAGCCGGCCCCGCACCCGCATCGGCTCGTCGCCGCGCCGTGACAGGAGCACCAGCGCGTCGACCCGAGCCCGCAGCGGCGTGAGCCGGTCGGCACAGTCGGCGGCCAGGGTGTTCGGGTCGGTGGTGCGGCCCAGACTGAGGTGCGGGGTGAAGCCGTCGCGGCGGCCCCGGCAGCGGGGGAAGCGGCTCACCAGGGCACGGTGCAGCGCGTCCCACGGCTCCTCGCCGGCCGCCGCCGGGTCCAGCCAGACCGTCGCGTCCTCCCGGTGCCCGAACCAGTGCACGCCCTCCAACCGGGCGTCGAACGCGGCGGTCGGCGCCGACGCCAGCACGGCCGCCGCCTGCTCGAAGGCGTGTTCCGGTACGAAGCCGAAGAGGACGTTGACATGCGGGGGCCAGCGGTGGATCTGCGGGTCGTGCTCCCGGCGGATGTCCTGGAGCGGCGGCCACAGTTCCTCCGGCGGCAGCCACGCCAGCGCCGTGCGCGCCGTCGCCGGGGCGTCACAGACGTCGGCGGTCACCCCGGCCGGGTCACCCGCCGACGCGGACGGATCGGCGGTCGGGTCCAGGTCGACCCGTACCGCGTAGTGGTCGGAGATGTGGAGGCCGTCCGCCGTGGGCCGGTCGCCGTACAGCTCCGCGGCGCGCACGCGCAGGCCGTCGCCCGTCGAGCGCAGCAGCACCCGGTCCAGCCGGGAGGCCCGGCCGCTGAGGGAGGAGATCGCGGCGAGGGGGTTGGCGGCGGGGTCGAAGGTCGGCGTCGTGTCGCCGGGGCCGTGGGCCTCGCTCCACGCGTCCCGCATCCCGAGGGTGACCTGCGGGGTGTCCCCGCCGTCGTTGAAGTCGCCCAGGAGGACCAGCTCGGCGTCCAGACCGGCCAACCCCTCGGCGATACGGTCCAGTTCGGCCGTACGACGACCGGCGCCGTCCGTGGAGTGGTCGCTGCTGAGGTGGGTCGCCGCCACGGCCAGGGGACCGGCGGCCGTCTCCACGACCACGGCGGTCACCCCCTTGTGCGGGCCCAGCGCGTGATGCGCCGCCTCGCGCACCGGCAGCCGGCTCAGGAGCAGCAGACCGCACTCGTCCACGTCACGACCGCGAGGGTCCGTGCCCAGCGTCCAGCCCGCCCGGAGCCAGGGCTCGCGCAGCAGCATGGCCAGCAGCTCCGCCTCGACCTCCTGCAACGCGATCACATCCGCTTCGGCGTCGCGCAGCGCCCGCAGCAGCGACGGCCGCCGCCGGGCACTGTCGATGCGGTCGGCGTCGTAGCGGTCCCAGAGGGTGTTCCAGGTCAGGACCCGTACGGTGCCGGCCGCCGTACCCGAGGCCCGGTCGGCGGGGGCGGCCGAGGCCACGGGCGGCGCGGGCACCCAGTCGTCGTCGGCGTCGTCCCAGACGTGGGGCGTGCGGGGCGTGAAGAACGGCGCCCGCAGCCGCCGGGCCTCCCGTACGCGCCCGGCGTCCGTCGCGTCGATGCGGTCCACGCCGGTGGTCCGGTCCCACACCACCTCGCCGTCGGCCTCGAAGAACAGCACCCGGTGCCACGGGATCTCGCCGCCCGGCACGAACGCGGGCAGCGGGACGCGCTTGGGCTCGGCGCCGCGCTGCATCACGCCCAGCACGAAACGGGCCGGGTCGAAGCGGGCGTCCCAGCGCACCCGGTGATAGATCTCCTCGCTCGTACGCACGTCCTCAGACCTCTTCCTCTACGGTCCCACTCGCCCCGATGTACCAGGTGCGATGGGCGTCGCCCGGGTACGGCGGGCTGAACCGGAGCACCTGCGCGGTGAGCACCTCCGCCGGCACCGGGTGCTCGCGGCGGGCGTTGCGCCGCACCAGCTCGTCCTCGTCGACGAGGACCACGGCATGGGTGAGCAGGGCGTCCCTGCGGTGGGCGACCGCGTGCACGAGCGAGCGCTGCTGCCGGGTGAGCGACGTGGCGTCCCACACCACCGTCCCCCCGGCGGCCAGCGCCGCGTCCAGCCGGTCGAGCCCCGCGCGCAGCACCTCCGCGTTGGCCCGCTGATCGGCGCGCGCACCCCGGCCCGCGCGCAAGTCGTCCAGCGAGACGTACGCGTCCACCCCCGGCAGCTCCCGCCCGAAGGTGCTCTTGCCGCTGCCCGCCGGCCCCACCAGCTGGATCAGCTTCGGAAAGTCACCCGCCCGCCAACGCCAGGTCGCGGCCACGGCCTCCGCGGAGACCGCCCCGCTCCCGCCGTCCCCCGCGATCGCGCTGATCCGCCCCCGCGCGTACGCCTCCCGGGCCTCGGCCCGGCAGCGGGCGGCCGCGTCGGCGGGGAGGTCGGCGAAGGCGGCCCGCAGCGCGTCCCACTCCGGGCGGCCGACCTCCTCCGCGTGCAGCGCGGACCACTCCACCTGTTCCCGCGCCTCGTCCGTGTCCGCGGTGGCTCGGGCGACCGCGTGCAGCAGCCCGAGGTCGGCGGCGTACGCCATCCGCACCAGGCCCGTCCGCCGGTCCTCGTCCGGGTACGGCCGGTGCAGCGCCGGGTGCAGCCCGACGAGATCCGCCACCCGCCGCGCGAGCGGCAGGCCCACCGCCCCCGCGAGCCGCCCCGCGAGCCACCCCCGCTGCCCGTGCCGGGCGTGCAGCAGGGCGGCGAGGGCCCCGACGAGCCGGTCGTCCCCGGTGAACCCGGCCCCGTCGAACCGAGCGAGAGCCCCCGCGTCCCCCACTTTCTCCGCACCGGGCAGCCCGACCGCCTCCGCCAGCACCGCCGCGTCGACACCGACCCCCGAGCGCACGTCCCACAGGGCGGCCCGCGCGCCCAGCCCGTTCTCGACGACCGCCGCGTGCATCCAGTGCGTGTCGGTCCGGACGTGCCCGGCCCGCACCCACTTCGCCACGCGCGCCCCGAACTCCGCCGCGCCGAAACCGTCCGCGACCCGGACCACGTACCCCTCCTGCCGGGCGAGGTCCAGCCGCAGCGCCCGGAGCGCCCGTTCATCGAACTCGCCCCGCCACAGCACCCGCGGCACCGGGATCCCGAGCCCCCGCAGAAAGCGGACCGTGCGGTCCCAGTCGAGGCAGCGGCCCCCGGCGTCCCACACCGAGAAGCCGTAGAACCAGCTCTCCAGGTCCTCGTACGCGAGCGAGTGCCGGGCGAACATGTTCTCCCCGCACACCCGCCACCCCTCGGGGATGTACGGCCCGACCCGCGCCTGGAGCGCCTTGACCCAGGTGCGGGAGGGGTGGTGGGCGGAGTCGAGCGACCGGGCGTGGAGACCGTCGGCGTACAGCGTCGTGTTCTCGCCGTCGAGTTTCTCGGTGACGACGACCTCGCGCCCGCGCAGCCCGGACAGATCGGTGACCCGGAGATCGTCCGAGGTCGCGCCGGGGGACCAGGGCAGATGCCGGGTCCGCGGATAGTGCGTACGCATGATGGATGTTCCCCCGCCCGAGCGCCGCCCGGACCCTCCGACCAGCCGCGTCCTGCCCCCGTACGGAACGACCGCCCAGCCCGCGCCTGATCAGCGTAGGAGCGCGTGGCGACGGCGGGCCAACGGATTAAGGGCACTTAGGGGTCCTTTCACCATGCCCGCCCGGGTCGCGCGGCCTGGCACCGCACCTCGCCGCGTTGCCGAAAAGTCCAGGTAGCTCCGCTACCAGGACTCTCCGGCGCCTTGCGATGCACGGCACCAGACCAGCAACGTCACCGCGCTCAGGGCGTCGGTCCCGGACGTGCCCACCACCCTGTCCACCCGTTCCCTGACCGCCCTCCTCAGCGCCCTCCCGCCGGTCGCCGACACCCGGATCGGCTCGGGCCCCCGGCACGAGAGACGCCGGCTGGCGTCGGTCGGCACGATGTTCACGGGCGGCGTGCTGGGCGCCTGGCTCCTCGACGGGACGGCGACCCGGGCGCTCGTCCTGTTCCTGCCCGCCGCGATCGCCCTCTGCCTGGGCACGGCCCACCTGCTCGCCGGGGTGGAACGCACCTCGGTGCGCGGCTGAGCGCGAACCCGCGACGGCCTCCGGGGCCCCTGCGGCGACGGCTCGGGGGAGCTGGTTTGACCTTGGTCACTCTCGGGGTAATCTCTCCGGCTCGATTGGCGGAGGCCCAACCCCATATGGCAGACTGTCCGAGTTGCTCGGTCGAGTGTTGATGCTGCACGCCTCCCGCCGGGAGGACCGGAAGCGAGTCCCACAGTACTCGTCGCTCCAACTGCCTCACGGCAGCGCTGGAGCGGACGTACGGGAATCTTCCGGGAAGTGGAGCGCGGCGCCGGCCAGGCGCCCGGTGGGCCTCCGCCCCCGGCTCGCGGTTCCGGTAGGGCCGCGTTCCCGCGCAAGGGATGCTCGAACAAGGGGTATCTGTGTCAGCGGAAGCGCGACACGCCCGACCGCGTGGGTCGGAGGACGGCCGCAAGGGAACACCGGGTTCCAGAGCGTTAGAAGAGACAGGACTACTGAGTAGCCATGGCGGGACAGAAGATCCGCATCCGGCTCAAGGCCTACGACCACGAGGTCATCGACTCCTCGGCGAAGAAGATCGTCGAGACGGTGACCCGCACTGGTGCGTCGGTCGCGGGCCCGGTGCCGCTGCCCACTGAGAAGAACGTGTACTGCGTCATCAAGTCGCCGCACAAGTACAAGGACTCGCGCGAGCACTTCGAGATGCGCACGCACAAGCGCCTCATCGACATTCTCGACCCCACCCCCAAGACCGTTGACTCTCTGATGCGACTCGACCTCCCGGCCGGTGTCGACATCGAGATCAAGCTCTGAGGGCGGTGATCTGAGAATGGCTAAGCAGATCAAGGGCATCCTGGGCGAGAAGCTCGGCATGACGCAGGTGTGGGACGAGAACAACCGTGTTGTTCCGGTCACCGTCGTCAAGGCTGGCCCCAACGTCGTGACCCAGGTTCGTACCAACGACGCCGACGGCTACGAGTCGGTCCAGATCGCCTTCGGCGAGATCGACCCGCGCAAGGTGAACAAGCCCCTCAAGGGCCACTTCGCCAAGGCCGACGTCACCCCCCGTCGCCACCTCGTCGAGATCCGCACCGCGGACGCCTCCGAGTACACGCTGGGCCAGGAGATCACCGCTGAGGTGTTCGAGGCCGGCGTGAAGGTCGACGTCACCGGCAAGAGCAAGGGCAAGGGCTTCGCCGGTGTCATGAAGCGTCACAACTTCCGTGGCCTCGGCGCCGGACACGGCACCCAGCGCAAGCACCGCTCTCCCGGTTCCATCGGTGGCTGCGCCACCCCGGGCCGTGTGTTCAAGGGCCTCCGCATGGCGGGTCGCATGGGCAACGAGCGGGTCACCACCCAGAACCTGACCGTCCACGCCGTTGACGCGGAGAAGGGTCTGCTGCTCATCAAGGGCGCGGTTCCCGGTCCGAACGGCGGCCTCGTCCTGGTCCGCACCGCGGCCAAGGGGGCCTGAGGTACCGATGAGCACTGTTGACATCCTTTCGCCTGCCGGCGAGAAGACCGGAAGCGTCGAGCTCCCCGCGGAGATCTTCGGCGTGGAGAAGGTCAGCATCCCGCTGATCCACCAGGTCGTCGTCGCGCAGAACGCCGCTGCCCGCCAGGGCACGCACAAGACCAAGACCCGTGGCGAGGTTCGCGGTGGCGGCAAGAAGCCGTACCGCCAGAAGGGCACCGGCCGCGCCCGTCAGGGCTCGACCCGCGCGCCCCAGTTCGCCGGTGGTGGCGTCGTCCACGGCCCGCAGCCGCGTGACTACTCGCAGCGGACCCCGAAGAAGATGAAGGCCGCGGCCCTGCGCCACGCCCTCACCGACCGGGCCCGCCACAACCGCATCCACGTCGTCTCCGGCGTGATCGAGGGCGAGAACCCGTCCACCAAGGCCGCCAAGAGCCTGTTCGGCAAGATCTCGGAGCGCAAGAACCTGCTCCTGGTCGTCGAGCGCTCCGACGAGGCCGCGTGGCTCTCCGCCCGTAACCTGCCCCAGGTGCACATCCTGGAGCCGGGCCAGCTGAACACGTACGACGTGATCGTCTCGGACGACGTGGTCTTCACCCAGGCCGCTCTCGAGTCCTTCGTCGCCGGCCCGAAGGCCAACGACACCGAAGGGACTGAGGTCTGATGGCCGTCCGTCACCCCTCCATCGCCTCGAAGGCCGCCAAGGCCGCCAAGGCCGCGCGCGTCGCCAAGGCGCGTCGCCACGCCACCGAGGGCAAGAACACCGTCGTCACCCCGGCGAGCAAGGCGTACACGGACCCCCGTGACGTCCTGATCAAGCCGGTCGTGTCGGAGAAGAGCTACGCGCTCCTCGACGAGAACAAGTACACGTTCATCGTCGCGCCCGGCGCCAACAAGACCCAGATCAAGCAGGCCGTCCAGTCGGTCTTCTCGGTCAAGGTCACCGGGGTCAACACGATCAACCGCCAGGGCAAGCGCAAGCGGACCCGCACCGGCTTCGGCCAGCGCTCCGCGACGAAGCGCGCGATCGTGACCCTCGCCGAGGGCGACCGTATCGACATCTTCGGCGGTCCGACCGCGTAAGCGGGTCGGATCGTCCGATATCGGACGAGGACTGAGAAATGGGAATCCGCAAGTACAAGCCGACTACGCCGGGCCGTCGTGGTTCCAGCGTCGCCGACTTCGTCGAGATCACGCGGTCCACGCCGGAGAAGTCGCTGGTCCGCCCCCTGCACAGCAAGGGCGGCCGTAACAACGCCGGTCGTGTGACCGTTCGCCACCAGGGTGGCGGACACAAGCGCGCCTACCGAGTGATCGACTTCCGTCGTCACGACAAGGACGGCGTGCCGGCGAAGGTCGCGCACATCGAGTACGACCCCAACCGCACCGCGCGCATCGCGCTGCTGCACTACGCCGACGGCGAGAAGCGCTACATCCTCGCCCCGCGCAACCTTCAGCAGGGTGACCGCGTCGAGAACGGTCCCGGGGCCGACATCAAGCCGGGCAACAACCTGGCGCTGCGCAACATCCCGGTCGGTACCACGATCCACGCGATCGAGCTCCGTCCCGGTGGCGGTGCCAAGTTCGCCCGCTCCGCCGGTGCCTCCGTGCAGCTGCTCGCGAAGGAGGGCGCCTACGCCCACCTCCGCATGCCCTCCGGTGAGATCCGCCTGGTCGACGTGCGCTGCCGCGCCACCGTCGGCGAGGTCGGCAACGCCGAGCAGAGCAACATCAACTGGGGCAAGGCCGGCCGCAAGCGCTGGCTGGGCGTCCGCCCGACCGTCCGCGGTGTGGCGATGAACCCGGTTGACCACCCCCACGGTGGTGGTGAGGGCAAGACCTCCGGTGGTCGCCACCCGGTCAGCCCCTGGGGTCAGAAGGAGGGTCGTACTCGTTCGCCCAAGAAGGCGTCGAACAAGTACATCGTCCGCCGCCGCAAGACGAACAAGAAGCGCTAGGAGCGGGTTTAGATGCCGCGCAGTCTCAAGAAGGGGCCCTTCGTCGACGGACACCTCATCAAGAAGGTGGACGCCCAGAACGAAGCCGGCACCAAGAACGTCATCAAGACCTGGTCCCGTCGCTCGATGATCGTCCCGGCCATGCTCGGCCACACGATCGCGGTGCACAACGGCAAGACCCACATCCCGGTGTTCGTCACCGAGTCGATGGTCGGCCACAAGCTCGGCGAGTTCTCGCCGACGCGCACCTTCCGGGGTCACGTCAAGGACGACCGGAAGTCGAAGCGCCGCTAACCGCGGATCGCATTCAGACACGTAAGTAACTGAGAGGGACAACCATGGAAGCCAGGGCCCAGGCGCGGTACATCCGCGTCACGCCCATGAAGGCCCGCCGCGTGGTGGACCTTATCCGTGGCATGGACGCCACGGAGGCTCAGGCGGTCCTGCGATTCGCCCCGCAGGCCGCTTCCGTGCCCGTCGGCAAGGTGCTCGACAGCGCCATCGCCAACGCCGCGCACAACTACGACCACACGGACGCCAACTCGCTGTTCATCAGCGAGGCGTACGTCGACGAGGGCCCGACCCTGAAGCGGTTCCGTCCGCGTGCCCAGGGCCGTGCCTACCGGATCCGCAAGCGGACCAGCCACATCACCGTGGTCGTCAGCAGCAAGGAAGGAACCCGGTAATGGGCCAGAAGGTTAACCCGCATGGGTTCCGGCTCGGTGTCACCACGGACTTCAAGTCCCGGTGGTACGCCGACAAGCTGTACAAGGACTACGTCAAGGAAGACGTCGCCATCCGTCGGATGCTGACGTCCGGCATGGAGCGCGCCGGTATCTCGAAGGTGGAGATCGAGCGCACCCGTGACCGTGTGCGCGTGGACATCCACACCGCGCGTCCGGGCATCGTCATCGGCCGCCGCGGCGCGGAGGCCGACAAGATCCGCGGTCAGCTGGAGAAGCTGACGGGCAAGCAGGTCCAGCTGAACATCCTCGAGGTCAAGAACCCCGAGACCGACGCTCAGCTGGTTGCTCAGGCCGTCGCCGAGCAGCTGTCCTCCCGCGTCTCCTTCCGTCGGGCCATGCGCAAGAGCATGCAGTCCGCCATGAAGGCCGGCGCCAAGGGCATCAAGATCCAGTGCGGTGGCCGCCTCGGCGGCGCCGAGATGTCCCGCTCGGAGTTCTACCGCGAGGGCCGTGTGCCCCTGCACACGCTCCGCGCGAACGTGGACTACGGCTTCTTCGAGGCCAAGACGACCTTCGGCCGCATCGGCGTGAAGGTCTGGATCTACAAGGGCGACGTCAAGAACATCGCCGAGGTCCGCGCCGAGAACGCCGCTGCCCGTGCGGGTAACCGCCCGGCCCGCGGCGGTGCCGACCGCCCGGCCCGTGGTGGCCGCGGTGGCGAGCGGCGCGGTCGCAAGCCGCAGCAGGCTGCCGGCGCCGAGGCCCCCAAGGCCGAGGCCCCCGCCGCTCCGGCTGAGAGCACCGGAACGGAGGCCTGACCGACATGCTGATCCCCCGTAGGGTCAAGCACCGCAAGCAGCACCACCCCAAGCGTGACGGCGCTGCCAAGGGTGGCACGACGGTCGCGTTCGGCGAGTACGGCATCCAGGCGCTCACCCCGGCGTATGTGACGAACCGTCAGATCGAGGCCGCTCGTATCGCCATGACGCGTCACATCAAGCGTGGTGGCAAGGTCTGGATCAACATCTACCCGGACCGTCCCCTCACCAAGAAGCCCGCCGAGACCCGCATGGGTTCCGGTAAGGGTTCCCCGGAGTGGTGGATCGCCAACGTCAAGCCCGGACGCGTGATGTTCGAGCTGTCGTACCCCAACGAGAAGATCGCCCGTGAGGCCCTGACTCGCGCCGCCCACAAGCTGCCGATGAAGTGCCGGATCGTCAAGCGCGAGGCAGGTGAAGCGTGATGTCGGCCGGTACCAAGGCGTCCGAGCTGCGCGAGCTGGGCAACGAGGAGCTTCTGGCGAAGCTCCGCGAGGCCAAGGAAGAGCTGTTCAACCTCCGCTTCCAGGCGGCGACCGGACAGCTCGAGAACCACGGCCGTCTGAAGGCGGTCCGCAAGGACATCGCGCGGATCTACACCCTGATGCGCGAGCGTGAGCTGGGCATCGAAACGGTGGAGAACGCCTGATGAGCGAGAACAACGTGACTGAGACGAACACCGAGGCGCGCGGATTCCGCAAGACCCGTGAGGGCATCGTCGTCAGCGACAAGATGGACAAGACCGTCGTCGTCGCCGTCGAGGACCGCAAGAAGCACGCCCTGTACGGCAAGGTCATCCGCAGCACGAGCAAGCTCAAGGCGCACGACGAGCAGAACGCCGCCGGCGTCGGCGACCGCGTCCTCCTGATGGAGACCCGGCCGCTGTCCGCCACGAAGCACTGGCGCGTCGTCGAGATCCTCGAGAAGGCGAAGTAATCAAGCGGGGGCCCCGCCCCCGCTGACCCCCGCCGGGGCTCCGTCCCGGACCCCGGCGTGGGTTCTCGCCCGAAGAGGCGCAAGTAATTCCTGCGGGGCAAATCCGCAGGACGGTTCCGCCAGGCTCTCCGGTCAACTCCCGGAGGGAACCGGCAGACAATCAGGAGATAGACGTGATCCAGCAGGAGTCGCGACTGCGCGTCGCCGACAACACTGGTGCGAAGGAAATCCTTTGCATCCGTGTGCTCGGTGGCTCCGGTCGCCGCTACGCGGGCATCGGTGACGTCATCGTCGCCACCGTCAAGGACGCGATCCCCGGTGGCAACGTGAAGAAGGGTGACGTCGTCAAGGCGGTCATCGTTCGCACCGTCAAGGAGCGCCGCCGTCCGGACGGCTCGTACATCCGCTTCGACGAGAACGCCGCCGTCATTCTGAAGAACGACGGCGACCCTCGCGGCACCCGTATCTTCGGCCCCGTCGGCCGTGAGCTGCGCGAGAAGAAGTTCATGAAGATCATCTCGCTCGCGCCGGAGGTGCTGTAAGCATGAAGATCAAGAAGGGCGACCTGGTCCAGGTCATCACCGGTAAGGACAAGGGCAAGCAGGGCAAGGTCATCGCGGCCTTCCCCCGCGAGGACCGTGTCCTGGTCGAGGGTGTCAACCGGGTCAAGAAGCACACCAAGGCCGGTCCGACGGCTCGCGGTTCGCAGGCCGGCGGCATCGTCACCACCGAGGCGCCGATCCACGTCTCCAACGTCCAGCTGGTCGTGGAGAAGGACGGCAAGAAGGTCGTGACCCGCGTCGGTTACCGCTTCGACGACGAAGGCAACAAGATCCGCGTTGCCAAGCGGACGGGTGAGGACATCTGATGGCTACCACCACCACTCCGCGTCTGAAGACGAAGTACCGCGAGGAGATCGCGGGCAAGCTGCGTGACGAGTTCAAGTACGAGAACGTCATGCAGATCCCCGGCCTCGTCAAGATCGTGGTCAACATGGGTGTGGGCGACGCCGCCCGCGACTCCAAGCTGATCGAGGGCGCCATCCGCGACCTCACCACGATCACCGGTCAGAAGCCGGCCGTCACCAAGGCCCGCAAGTCCATCGCGCAGTTCAAGCTGCGTGAGGGCCAGCCGATCGGTGCCCACGTCACGCTCCGTGGCGACCGCATGTGGGAGTTCCTGGACCGCACCCTGTCGCTCGCGCTCCCGCGCATCCGCGACTTCCGTGGTCTGTCCCCCAAGCAGTTCGACGGCCGTGGCAACTACACCTTCGGTCTCACCGAGCAGGTCATGTTCCACGAGATCGACCAGGACAAGATCGACCGCACCCGGGGTATGGACATCACCGTGGTGACCACGGCGACCAACGACGCTGAGGGCCGCGCGCTCCTTCGTCACCTCGGCTTCCCCTTCAAGGAGGCGTGAGCGAGATGGCGAAGAAGGCTCTGATCGCGAAGGCTGCCCGTAAGCCGAAGTTCGCCGTGCGCGGCTACACCCGCTGCCAGCGGTGTGGCCGTCCGCACTCCGTGTACCGCAAGTTCGGCCTGTGCCGCGTGTGCCTTCGTGAGATGGCTCACCGTGGCGAGCTGCCGGGCGTGACCAAGAGCTCCTGGTAATCCCGTCTTTTAGGGATTCCGGAAGCTCTCGGTAAGCACTGGGCGTGTCAGGCGCCCTCCCTTCCATGGCTTAGGCTGGGAGGGTTGGGCGCCTGATGGTCGCCCGTACGACTTACTACGCCGTAGGTCCACCGCACCGCACCCGCCTCGTCTCGGATCGAGGAGAGGGATGGGCACCTGGAAACCCCGGCGAGAGAGGCCGAAGGCCAATTCATGACCATGACTGATCCGATCGCAGACATGCTTACGCGTCTGCGGAACGCGAACTCGGCATACCACGACTCCGTGACGATGCCGGCATCGAAGATCAAGTCTCACATCGCGGAGATCCTCCAGCAGGAGGGCTTCATCACGGGCTGGAAGGTCGAGGACGCCGAGGTCGGCAAGAACCTCGTCCTGGAGCTGAAGTTCGGCCCCAACCGTGAGCGCTCCATCGCGGGCATCAAGCGGATCTCCAAGCCCGGTCTCCGGGTGTACGCGAAGTCCACCAACCTGCCGAAGGTGCTCGGCGGTCTCGGCGTGGCGATCATCTCCACGTCCCACGGGCTCCTCACCGACAAGCAGGCCGGCAAGAAGGGCGTAGGCGGAGAAGTCCTCGCCTACGTCTGGTAGCGGAAGGGAACGGAGGAAACAGCTATGTCGCGTATTGGCAAGCTCCCCATCACGGTTCCCGCCGGCGTGGACGTCACCATCGACGGCCAGACGGTCTCGGTCAAGGGCCCCAAGGGCTCGCTGACCCACACCGTCGTGGCGCCGATCGAGATCGCCAAGGGTGAGGACGGCGTTCTGAACGTCACCCGCCCCAACGACGAGCGTCAGAGCAAGGCCCTGCACGGCCTGTCCCGCACGCTGGTGGCGAACATGATCACCGGCGTGACCCAGGGTTACGTGAAGAAGCTCGAGATCAGCGGTGTCGGTTACCGCGTGACGGCCAAGGGCTCGAACCTCGAGTTCGCGCTCGGCTACAGCCACCCGATCACCGTCGAGGCGCCCGAGGGCATCACCTTCAAGGTGGAGACCCCGACCCGCTTCCAGGTCGAGGGCATCGACAAGCAGAAGGTCGGCGAGGTTGCGGCCAACATCCGCAAGCTGCGCAAGCCCGACCCGTACAAGGCCAAGGGCGTCAAGTACGAGGGCGAAGTCATCCGCCGCAAGGTCGGAAAGGCGGGTAAGTAAGCCATGGCATACGGCACGAAGATCGCTAAGGGCGACGCTTACAAGCGTGCTGCCATCAAGCGGCGCCACATCCGTATCCGTAAGAAGGTCAACGGTACGGCTGAGCGTCCCCGCCTGGTCGTGACCCGCTCGAACCGCCACATCGTGGCCCAGGTGATCGACGACCTCAAGGGGCACACCCTTGCGTCGGCGTCCACCCTGGACTCGTCCATCCGTGGCGGCGACGAGGACAAGTCGGCGCAGGCCGGTAAGGTCGGCGCCCTGGTCGCCGAGCGTGCCAAGGCCGCCGGTGTCGAGTCCGTCGTGTTCGACCGTGGTGGTAACCGGTACGCGGGTCGCATCGCGGCCCTGGCCGACGCCGCCCGCGAGGCCGGGCTCAAGTTCTGAGCTCGCTGCGTAGCTAGCGGAAAGAGAGAGGTAAATCCAATGGCTGGACCCCAGCGCCGCGGTGGCGGTGCCGGTGGCGGCGAGCGGCGGGACCGGAAGGGCCGTGACGGCGGCGCAGCTGCCGCCGAGAAGACCGCGTACGTTGAGCGCGTCGTCGCGATCAACCGCGTCGCCAAGGTTGTGAAGGGTGGTCGTCGCTTCAGCTTCACCGCGCTGGTCGTGGTGGGCGACGGTGACGGCACCGTGGGTGTCGGTTACGGCAAGGCCAAGGAGGTGCCGGCCGCCATCGCCAAGGGCGTTGAGGAGGCCAAGAAGCACTTCTTCAAGGTCCCCCGTATCCAGGGCACCATCCCGCACCCCATCCAGGGTGAGAAGGCTGCCGGCGTCGTGCTGCTCAAGCCCGCGTCCCCCGGTACCGGTGTTATCGCCGGTGGTCCGGTGCGTGCCGTGCTCGAGTGCGCCGGTATCCACGACGTGCTGTCGAAGTCGCTCGGCTCCGACAACGCGATCAACATCGTGCACGCGACCGTGGAGGCCCTGAAGGGCCTGCAGCGTCCCGAGGAGATCGCGGCCCGCCGTGGTCTGCCCCTCGAGGACGTGGCCCCCGCGGCTCTGCTCCGTGCGCGTGCCGGGGCGGGTGTGTGATCATGGCGCAGCTCAAGATCACGCAGGTCAAGTCCTACATCGGCAGCAAGCAGAACCACCGTGACACCCTGCGCTCCCTTGGTCTCAAGGGCATCAACACGCAGGTCGTCAAGGAGGACCGCCCCGAGTTCCGCGGCATGGTGCACACCGTCCGCCACCTCGTGACGGTCGAGGAGGTCGACTGATCATGGCGGAGAACAACCCGCTCAAGATCCACAACCTCCGTCCCGCCCCGGGTGCCAAGACCGCCAAGACCCGTGTCGGTCGTGGTGAGGCCTCGAAGGGTAAGACGGCCGGTCGTGGTACCAAGGGCACCAAGGCCCGCTACCAGGTTCCGGAGCGCTTCGAGGGTGGCCAGATGCCCCTCCACATGCGTCTCCCGAAGCTGAAGGGCTTCAAGAACCCGTTCAAGACCGAGTTCCAGGTCGTGAACCTCGACAAGCTGGCCGCGCTCTACCCCGAGGGTGGCGAGGTCACCGTCGAGGGTCTGGTGGCCAAGGGTGCCGTTCGCAAGAACAGCCTCGTCAAGGTCCTCGGCCAGGGCGAGATCTCCGTGGCGCTCCAGGTGACGGTCGACGCCGTCTCCGGCTCCGCCAAGGAGAAGATCACCGCCGCCGGCGGCAGCGTCACCGAGCTCATCTGAGTCCGGGCGGCCGCGCCGCGCAGCACGTACGGAGGCCGGGTGGTTCCCCTCACGGGGGAGCCGCTCGGCCTTCGGCGTTCACCCGGCGCGAAATGGCCGCGGCCGGCATTCCCGGCGCAGTCCCGCGGGGAACCTCGGCGGACGAGGACTCGTCGTACATCGTGGTGACTGTGCGGTAGCTCTCCGCGCGGCGAGCACGGAGTCCGGTACGCGATCTGTGCCGTTTCCTCCGGTTCGTCGCCGCGGTCGGTGACAGGGGGAGACGCTCGGCCAAAGGTCCCGTCCGGTGTGCGGAGTTCGAACGCGTGACGGGATCCGATGGACGGCGGGTGACGGCGAATTGCTCGCCGCGCAAGCGAGCTTCACCTGGCTGCACAGGCACTGTTAGAGTCCGTGAGGTCCACCTGTGCCCGCGCGAGGAATGCCGTTCGGTGTCGGGGTGGTAGAAAACATCGTTCGGCCCACCGGGCCCTGTTGAAACGACTAGTCCCTACCGCGCGCGTCGCGGGGGTCGCAGGAGGAACCGTGCTCACCGCGTTCGCCCGGGCGTTCAAGACGCCCGACCTGCGCAAGAAGCTGCTCTTCACGCTCGGCATCGTCGTGATCTACCGAATCGGTACGCACGTCCCGATCCCCGGTATCGACTACACCGCTGTCCAGACCTGCATCGATGCGCAGAAGTCCAACTCTGGCCTCTTCGGTCTGGTCAACATGTTCAGTGGTGGTGCGCTGCTGCAGATCACGATCTTCGCGCTCGGCATCATGCCGTACATCACCGCGAGCATCATCCTGCAGCTGCTGACCGTGGTGATCCCGCGCCTCGAGGCCCTCAAGAAGGAGGGTCAGTCCGGTACGGCGAAGATCACGCAGTACACGCGGTACCTGACCGTGGCGCTGGCGATCCTCCAGGGCACCGGCCTGGTCGCCACGGCCCGCAGCGGTTCGCTCTTCCCGACCTGCCCGGTGGCCCAGCAGGTCGTGCCGGACCCGTCGATCTTCACCACCATCGTCATGGTGATCACGATGACCGCCGGCACGGCGCTCGTCATGTGGCTCGGTGAGCTGATCACCGACCGCGGCATCGGCAACGGCATGTCGATCCTGATGTTCATCTCGATCGCCGCCACCTTCCCGGCCGCGCTGTGGGCCATCAAGGAGCAGGGAAGCCTGGCGGACGGCTGGATCGAGTTCGCCACCGTCATCGCGGTCGGCTTCGTGATGGTCGCGCTGGTGGTCTTCGTCGAGCAGGCCCAGCGCCGCATCCCGGTGCAGTACGCCAAGCGCATGATCGGCCGCCGGTCCTACGGCGGTACCTCGACGTACATCCCGCTGAAGGTGAACCAGGCGGGTGTGATCCCCGTCATCTTCGCGTCGTCGCTGCTCTACATCCCGGCGCTGATCGTCCAGTTCTCCGGATCGACGGCCGGCTGGGCCGCCTGGGTCACGAAAAACCTGGCGCAACCGGACGCGCCCGTGCACATCACGATCTACTTCTTCCTGATCGTCTTCTTCGCCTTCTTCTACGTGGCCATCTCGTTCAACCCCGAGGAAGTCGCGGACAACATGAAGAAGTATGGTGGCTTCATCCCGGGCATCCGGGCTGGCCGACCGACCGCTGAGTACCTCTCGTACGTGCTCAACCGGATCACCTGGCCGGGTTCGCTGTACTTGGGTCTGATCGCTCTTGTGCCGACAATGGCGTTGGCCGGCTTCGGAGCGAACTCGAACTTCCCGTTCGGCGGTACCAGCATCCTCATCATCGTGGGTGTGGGTCTGGAGACGGTGAAGCAGATCGAGAGCCAGCTCCAGCAGCGCAATTACGAAGGGTTCCTCCGCTGATGCGAATCGTCCTCGTCGGGCCGCCGGGTGCGGGCAAGGGAACGCAGGCCGCGTTCCTCGCCAACAACCTGTCCATCCCGCACATCTCCACGGGCGACCTGTTCCGGGCCAACATCAGCAAGCAGACGGAGCTCGGCAAACTCGCGAAGTCCTACATGGACAAGGGCGAACTGGTGCCGGACGAGGTCACCATCGCCATGGCCAAGGACCGCATGGAGCAGCCGGACGCCGCGGGCGGCTTCTTGCTCGACGGCTTCCCGCGCAACGTCTCGCAGGCCGAGGCGCTGGACGTGACGCTGCGGGAGGAGTCCATGACCCTGGACGCGGTGCTGGACCTGGAGGTCCCGGAGGAAGAGGTCGTCAAGCGGATCGCCGGCCGGCGCATCTGCCGGAACGACTCGGCGCACGTCTTCCACGTCACGTACAAGCAGCCCCAGCGGGACGGCGTGTGCGACGTCTGCGGCGGCGAGCTCTACCAGCGCGACGACGACTCCGAGGACACCGTCCGCACGCGCCTGGAGGTCTACCACACCCAGACCGAGCCGATCATCGACTACTACAAGGCCCAGGGCCTCGTGGTGACGATCTCGGCGCTCGGCAAGGTGGAAGAGGTCACCCAGCGCGCGATGGACGCGCTGAAGCGCGAGGACGACGGCCAGTAGCCGTCAGCGGTACGTCGGCCGCGGTGCCCGTCAGGGGCGCCGCGGCCGTACTGTTGTGTAGGCAACGCCGACAACCCCGAGAACGACGAGCTGTGGACCGAGGACCGGCCCAGCGGCACAGTGGACGCCCGTAGGCGGAGAAGACGGAGAGCGCAGGACCCCATGGTGCAGATCAAGAGCCCCGAGCAGATCGCCAAGATGCGCGAGGCGGGGCTGGTCGTCGCCGCCATCCACGCGGCCACCCGTGAGGCCGCCGTGCCGGGCGCCTCCACCAAGGACCTCGACGACGTGGCCCGCAAGGTGCTCGCCGAGCACGGCGCGAAGTCGAACTTCCTCGGGTACGGCGGCTTCCCCGCCACCATCTGCACCTCGGTCAACGAGGTCGTCGTGCACGGCATCCCGAGCGACGACGTCGTCCTGAAGGACGGCGACATCATCTCCATCGACTGCGGCGCCGTCGTCGACGGCTGGCACGGGGACGCCGCGTACACGGCGTTCGTGGGCTCCGGCCACGCTCCCGAGCTGGTCGAGTTGTCGCGGGTCACCGAGGAGTCCATGTGGGCCGGGATCGCCGCGATGAGGCTGGGGAACCGGCTCGTCGACATCTCCCGCGCCATCGAGACGTACATCCGCCGGCAGCCGAAGCCGGGCGGCGGCAAGTACGGCATCGTCGAGGACTACGGCGGCCACGGCATCGGCACGGAGATGCACATGGACCCGCACCTGCTGAACTACGTCGAGCGGCGGCGCGGCAAGGGGCCGAAGCTGGTGCCGGGCTTCTGCCTGGCGATCGAGCCGATGGTGTCCCTGGGCACCCCGCGCACCGAGGTCCTGTCGGACGACTGGACCGTGGTGACGACCGACGGCACCTGGTCCTCGCACTGGGAGCACTCGGTGGCCCTGACCGAGCAGGGGCCGCTGGTGCTGACGGCGCCCGACGGCGGCCGGGCGAAGCTGGCGGAGCACGGCATCACGACGGCGCCCGACCCGCTGGCCTGACACCGGGTCGCGGCCCCGGAGACCCATGTGGGCGACGGGCCGCGGGCAGCCGCAAAGCGGCGGCAAAGGAAGCGCATGAACCGATCTTGAAAGCGCATGATTCGCTTTCGTGTTCGGTTCCGGGCCTAGTCTCGTCCATGACCGCAGCGGGGAGCGGGCTCCATGACCGACGACGCTCCCCTCTGGCATGTTCGAAACGAGGGGAATCCCATGAAGCCCGCGCTCCAGCGCACCCTTGCCGTCTCGGCCGGCGCCTTCGCCCTGGCCACCGTGGTGGGTGTCGCGCCCGCCTCGGCCTCCGCGAGCGGCTGTCACTCGTCCGCCTGTGTGCGGGTCGAGGGCTCGAAGCTCCACGTCGACTGGATCAAGGCCTACTCGGGTGACGAGCGGTTCCACGGCAAGTTCAAGATCTACGCGGAGAAGGCGCACTACGTGAAGTGGTCGCCGCTCGCCACGTACTACAACACCAGCACGCACCAGACCTTCTACAAGGTCGACATCGACAAGAACTGGCCCGACGGGACCGACGTCTGCGTCCAGGCCTTCGTCGAGGGCACGGCCTCCAACGGCACCGCCTGCGTCACGGTCCACGACTAGTCGACGACCCGTCCGCGGCACCGGTCGTGCCCCGGACCCACCCGGTCGGCCCGCCCCGCCCCTCGCGCATATCGCGCCGACGGGCGGGGCATCGTCATGAGAGACGGCCAGGAGCCAATTCGTCTTTCCGGGTGCGCTGACGTAGACTGACTCGTCGGCTCTCGTGTACCCGCATGTCCGCATGCGCCCGTTAGGGACTCGCGGACGGGAAAGCAGGAGTCGATCAAGGTAGTCGATTCGAAGGGCGAAGCGTGGCCAAGAAGCAAGGTGCCATCGAGATCGAGGGCACTGTCGTCGAGTCTCTGCCGAACGCCATGTTCAAGGTCGAGCTCCAGAACGGCCACCAGGTCCTGGCACACATCAGCGGCAAGATGCGTATGCACTACATCCGCATCCTCCCTGACGACCGGGTCGTGGTGGAGCTGTCTCCGTACGACCTGACGCGTGGCCGGATCGTCTACCGCTACAAGTAGATCTTGCCCGCATCCGTGCCCCGGTCTCCGGGACGCGGGTGGTGGCACTGACCCGGAGAACCTCACCCAATGAAGGTCAAGCCGAGCGTCAAGAAGATCTGCGACAAGTGCAGGGTGATCCGCCGTCACGGTCGGGTCATGGTCATCTGCGAGAACCCGCGCCACAAGCAGCGCCAGGGCTGACGCACGTTCGACCGCTCCCTCTGCATCGATATCGCAGGGATTCGCGCGACGCGAGCTGAATTGTTCATACGCAGGACCCAGGCGCCCCAGGTGCCTGACACCCCCGGTCGGAGGCCGGGGACCCGGTTCGTACCTGGTACGGCGGCCGGGAGCCGGTTCTGCGGAAGACCTCCGAAGATCACCAGGAGCCATTGAATGGCACGCGTTTCCGGTGTTGACATCCCGCGCGACAAGCGCGTGGAGGTCGCCCTCACCTACGTGTTCGGCATCGGCCGGACCCTCTCCCAGCTGACGCTGGCCGAGACCGGCATCGACCCGAACACCCGCGTTCGCGACCTCTCCGAGGAGCAGCTCGTCGCGATTCGTGAGTACGTCGACAACAACATCAAGACCGAGGGTGACCTCCGTCGCGAGATCCAGGCCGACATCCGCCGCAAGGTCGAGATCGGCTGCTACCAGGGTCTCCGTCACCGTCGTGGTCTGCCTGTCCGCGGTCAGCGCACCAGCACCAACGCTCGCACCCGCAAGGGCCCGCGTCGCGCCATCGCCGGTAAGAAGAAGCCGGGCAAGAAGTAGTCCACAGCGGACTTCGCCGTCCAGCGGTCTTCGCTGTAGGACCGACCACCTCCCGTAGGAGTACAGATGCCCCCCAAGGGTCGTCAGGGCGCTGCCAAGAAGGTGCGCCGCAAGGAAAAGAAGAACGTCGCTCACGGCCACGCGCACATCAAGAGCACGTTCAACAACACGATCGTCTCGATCACGGACCCCTCGGGCAACGTGATCTCCTGGGCCTCCGCCGGCCACGTCGGCTTCAAGGGCTCCCGGAAGTCCACGCCGTTCGCCGCGCAGATGGCCGCCGAGTCGGCTGCCCGTCGCGCGCAGGAGCACGGCATGCGCAAGGTCGACGTGTTCGTCAAGGGCCCGGGTTCGGGTCGTGAGACGGCCATCCGTTCGCTCCAGGCGACCGGTCTCGAGGTCGGCTCCATCCAGGACGTCACGCCCACCCCGCACAACGGCTGCCGTCCCCCCAAGCGCCGCCGCGTCTGACCCTCCGGGTCGGACACACAGACTGCTTGATCTGAGGTTTTCGGGCGGTACGGCTCTTACGGGGCGTACCGCCCGTACCCTTGTAGCTGCAGCACATATCGGGCTACCGCCCGGTGGCAAGGGCATCAAATAGTGGGTGCCCATGACTGAAGGACTCACCACATGCTGATCGCTCAGCGTCCCTCGTTGACCGAAGAGGTCGTCGACGAATTCCGCTCCCGGTTCGTGATCGAGCCGCTGGAGCCGGGCTTCGGTTACACCCTCGGCAACAGCCTCCGTCGCACGCTCCTGTCGTCGATCCCCGGTGCGGCTGTCACCAGCATCCGGATCGACGGTGTCCTGCACGAGTTCACCACCGTGCCGGGCGTCAAGGAGGACGTCACCGACCTGATCCTCAACATCAAGCAGCTGGTCGTCTCCTCGGAGCACGACGAGCCGGTCGTGATGTACCTGCGCAAGCAGGGCCCGGGTCTGGTCACCGCCGCCGACATCGCGCCCCCGGCCGGTGTCGAGGTGCACAACCCCGACCTCGTCCTCGCCACGCTCAACGGCAAGGGCAAGCTGGAGATGGAGCTGACGGTCGAGCGTGGCCGCGGTTATGTCTCCGCCGTGCAGAACAAGCAGGTGGGCCAGGAGATCGGCCGTATCCCGGTCGACTCCATCTACTCGCCGGTTCTCAAGGTCACGTACAAGGTCGAGGCGACTCGTGTCGAGCAGCGCACCGACTTCGACAAGCTGATCGTCGACGTCGAGACCAAGCAGGCCATGCGTCCCCGTGACGCCATGGCGTCCGCCGGTAAGACCCTGGTGGAGCTGTTCGGTCTGGCGCGCGAGCTCAACATCGACGCCGAGGGCATCGACATGGGTCCGTCCCCGACGGACGCCGCGCTCGCCGCGGACCTGGCGCTGCCGATCGAGGAGCTGGAGCTCACGGTCCGCTCCTACAACTGCCTCAAGCGTGAGGGCATCCACTCCGTGGGTGAGCTCGTGGCGCGTTCCGAGGCCGACCTGCTCGACATCCGCAACTTCGGTGCGAAGTCGATCGACGAGGTCAAGGCGAAGCTGGCGGGCATGGGCCTGGCCCTGAAGGACAGCCCGCCCGGATTCGACCCGACCGCCGCGGCGGACGCCTTCGGCGCCGACGACGACGCGGACGCGGGCTTCGTGGAGACCGAGCAGTACTGAGCGCTCCGCGGGGAGGCCGTACTGCGACTGCGGGCCGGTTGTGGCTGGTCGCGCAGTTCCCCGCGCCCCTTCCAGGCCCCTTCGGGGGCCTGGATCTTCGACGGGCGTCCGCCCGCTCGGATACTGACTCCGGTACCTGATACGGCCGGGGCAGACACCTAGGAGAAACACCATGCCGAAGCCCACCAAGGGTGCCCGTCTGGGCGGCAGCGCCGCGCACGAGAAGCTGCTCCTCGCGAACCTCGCGAAGTCGCTCTTCGAGCACGGCCGGATCACCACCACCGAGGCGAAGGCCCGCCGTCTGCGGCCGTACGCCGAGCGTCTGGTCACCAAGGCGAAGAAGGGCGACCTTCACAACCGCCGCCAGGTGCTCTCGGTCATCACGGACAAGAGCGTCGTGCACACGCTCTTCACCGAGATCGGCCCGCGGTACGAGAACCGTCCGGGTGGCTACACCCGTATCACCAAGATCGGTAACCGTCGTGGCGACAACGCGCCCATGGCTGTCATCGAGCTGGTCGAGGCGCTGACGGTCGCGCAGGAGGCCACCGGTGAGGCCGAGGCCGCCACCAAGCGTGCCGCCAAGGACGCGGAGACGCCGGCCGCTGAGGCCAAGGTGGACACCGCCAAGGCCGACGACGCCGCCGATGAGGCCGCCGAGGAGTCGAAGGACGCGTAAGCGTTCTGCGGGGGGCTGCCCGGTCGGCGGCTGCGGGCACGTCGTGGCCGGTCGCGCAGTTCCCCGCGCCCCTGAGGGGGCGCGTGTGAGTGGGTCCGTTCCTGTCGCGGGAGCGGGCCCGCTTTTTTTGTACCTGAGAGGATCCAGGGGTGAGTGACGAAGTACAGCCCGGCCATGTCCGTGTGCGGCTGGACCTGTCCTACGACGGGACCGAGTTCTCCGGGTGGGCCAAGCAGGCCGCGGGGCGGCGGACCGTGCAGGGGGAGATCGAGGACGCGCTGCGGACCGTGACGCGGTCGGCGACGACGTATGAGTTGACCGTGGCCGGGCGGACCGACGCCGGGGTGCACGCCCGGGGGCAGGTGGCCCATGTCGACCTGCCGCGGGAGGTGTGGGACGAGCACCACGGGAAGCTGCTCAAGCGGCTCGCGGGGCGGCTGTCGAGGGACGTACGGGTGTGGGCGCTCCGGGAGGCGCCGAGCGGCTTCAACGCGCGGTTCTCGGCCGTCTGGCGGCGGTACGCCTATCGCGTCACCGACAACCCCGGCGGTGTCGATCCGCTGCTGCGCAACCACGTGCTGTGGCACGACTGGCCGCTCGACGTGGACGCCATGAACGAGGCGGCCCGGGAACTGCTGGGGGAGCACGACTTCGCGGCCTACTGCAAGCGGCGCGAGGGCGCTACCACCATCCGCACGCTCCAGGAGCTGAGCCTGGTGCGGGGCGACGACGGGATCATCACGGCGACCGTGCGGGCCGACGCGTTCTGCCACAACATGGTGCGCTCCCTCATCGGGGCGCTGCTCTTCGTGGGGGACGGGCACCGGGGCGCCGAGTGGCCCGGCAAGGTGCTGGCCGCCGGGGTCCGGGACTCCGCCGTGCACGTCGTACGGCCGCACGGGCTGACCCTGGAGGAGGTCGGGTACCCCGCCGACGAGCTGCTCGCCGCGCGGAACAAGGAGGCGCGGAACAGGCGGACCCTGCCGGGTGCGCCCGGGGGCGGCTGCTGCTGACCCCGGGGCTGCTCCGGTGCTCGCTACTGACCGTTGGCGGCGGCGGAGGCCTGGGCCTGGCCGCGGCGGTGGATCTGCTCGAAGGTGAACTTGGCCAGGGCGTCGCCGGTGGTGAAGACGGCCTTGTCCTTCTTCGTCGCGTCCTTGCCGTTGGTGAAGCCGGTCACAGTGAAGTAGGCGTAGCGGCCGTAGGAGTTGGTGGTCGTGTAGCAGATCGTCGTACGGCAGAAGGTGGGCACGCCGTCACCCGAGAGCGAGGTGACGAGGCTCTTCTTGTCCGCTTCCGCCTTGACCTTCTCGGCTTGGGCCTCGGTGTTGAACAGGGCGACTCCGGCCGTGACCGCGACGTCGCCCCTGTAGTAGGTGACACGCATGACACGGGTGCAGTCGTTGCTGTTCAGGACCTTGTCGAGGGTGCCCTGGACGGCCGAGGCGCAGTCGGTCGTCGAGGCCGTGGGGCCCTTGCGGTAGACGCTGTCGTCCTCGGTGGTCATCTGGGAGCCCGGGAAGAGGATGTCCGGGCTGATCGGCGCCTTGTCCTTGCCCGAGCTGGAGATGAAGTCCTTCGGGTCCAGCGGGGGCGGGGCGGTGGTGGGCTCGAACGACGGATCCGTCTTGGTGCTCGCGCTCGGGATGTCCGTGGTGGCCGGGAGGTCGCTGTTCGGGCCGCTCGCCGTGGTGGAGCCGCCGTCCGCGTTGACCACGGAAAAGGCCACGGCGGCGCCGATGCCGACCGTCGCCAGGGCGCCGCCGACGATCATCAGGAGTCTGCGGCGCCTGTTGCGTGATTCGGACTGTTCGGCCATCGCGGCCCAGTCCGGGGTCTGGTTACTGGAGGAACTCCACTGATCGTCCCACGGAGTGCGGGAACCCCCGGGGCTCCACTGAGACCCCCCCTGCCCAAAGCTCATGGGGCGCAGTTTAGACGGGGGAAGTGGGCCGATGGTCAGTGTCCGGAGGGACTTGAGCGCCGGGCGTGATCCGGAGGGCGGGGGCAAAAGCCGCCAACCATGGGTGGTCGGGACGATCGTCCTCCCGGCATCGGCGGGTCGTCCGCCGGGGCCGTTTTGACCCGTCCGGGGCCGCACGGCTATTCTTCAGGTTCGTTATGTGTATTGGCTTGCTCATTCTCACGTGAGACGCCCTTACACCGGTCCACCGGGCCGATGACCAGCGACCAGCACGCGGTTTGCGTCACCGCTGTGCGGTCAGGGCTGTCGTGATCGTCTTCGGTGACCTTGTCAGGAACCTCACTGAAGAAGCGAAGGCTACGAACCGTGCGTACGTACAGCCCCAAGCCCGGCGATGTGACGCGTCAGTGGCACGTCATCGACGCTCAGGACGTTGTCCTGGGTCGTCTCGCCACCACTGCCGCCACTCTGCTCCGCGGCAAGCACAAGCCGATCTACGCGCCCCACGTCGACGCTGGTGACTTCGTCATCATCATCAACGCGGACAAGGTGCACCTGTCCGGCAACAAGCGGACCCAGAAGATGGCCTACCGCCACTCCGGCTACCCGGGTGGTCTGCGCTCCGTCCGTTACGACGAGCTGCTGGAGAAGAACCCCGAGAAGGCCGTCGAGAAGGCCGTCAAGGGCATGCTTCCCAAGAACTCCCTGGGCCGTCAGATGCTCTCCAAGCTGAAGGTCTACTCGGGCGACCAGCACCCGCACGCTGCCCAGCAGCCGGTGCCGTTCGAGATCACCCAGGTCGCGCAGTAAGTCCGGCCACCCCCTAAGCCTGAAGAGAATCTGAGGAGAATCGTGGCCGAGACCACTGCCGAGCAGCCGCTCGAAGAGCTTGACATCGACAGCTACACCACGGAGTCGGACGTCCCCGTCGAGGGCGAGTACACCACCGAGTCCATGGCCTCCCGCTTCGGCGAGCCCCAGCCGGCCGCCGGCCTGGGCCGCCGCAAGAACGCCATCGCGCGCGTTCGCATCGTGCCGGGCACCGGCAAGTGGAAGATCAATGGGCGGACGCTCGAGGACTACTTCCCGAACAAGGTGCACCAGCAGGAGGTCAACGAGCCGTTCAAGGTTCTTGAGCTCGAGGGCCGCTACGACGTCATCGCCCGCATCGCCGGCGGCGGCGTCTCCGGCCAGGCCGGTGCGCTCCGTCTCGGTGTCGCCCGCGCCCTGAACGAGGCCGACGTCGACAACAACCGTGGCGCCCTCAAGAAGGCCGGCTTCCTCCGCCGCGACGACCGTGCGGTCGAGCGCAAGAAGGCCGGTCTGAAGAAGGCCCGCAAGGCTCCGCAGTACAGCAAGCGCTAAACACCGCTCCGCTGCACCGCACGCAACGCCCCGGTGGCACGTACCTGTGCCGCCGGGGCGGTTTGCGTAGCAGGGCCGCTGCTGTTCCCGCACGACTACACGCAGACTGCCGGTACAACCCCGAACGGGGGAGGACGGTCTCAGGGGATGTACTTGGTCCGGGGGGGACCGGACACTCGGGGGACAACCGGTGGGGGACACCCGGTACGGGACCACCTGGTACGAGCCGCACATTCTCAGCAATTCGGAGGACACCACAGTGGGACGACTCTTCGGCACGGACGGCGTGCGCGGTGTCGCCAACGCGGATCTGACGGCCGAGCTCGCGCTCGGACTCTCCGTCGCGGCGGCACACGTACTCGCCGAGGCGGGCACCTTCGAAGGCCACAAGCCGGTGGCGGTGGTCGGGCGGGACCCGCGAGCGTCCGGGGAGTTCCTGGAGGCGGCCGTCGTGGCCGGCCTCGCCAGCGCGGGCGTCGACGTGCTGCGCGTCGGTGTGCTGCCCACCCCCGCGGTGGCGTTCCTCACCGGCGAGCTGGGCGCCGACCTCGGCGTGATGCTCTCCGCCAGCCACAACGCCATGCCCGACAACGGCGTCAAGTTCTTCGCCCGCGGCGGGCACAAGCTCGCCGACGAGCTGGAGGACAAGATCGAGGCCGTGTACGAGGAGCACCGGACCGGGGCGCCCTGGGACCGGCCGACCGGCGCGGGCGTCGGACGGGTCCGCTCCTACGACGAAGGGTCCGAGCGGTACGTCGAGCACCTGCTGTCCGTACTGCCGAACCGCCTCGACGGGCTGAAGATCGTCCTCGACGAGGCGCACGGCGCGGCCGCCGGGGTCTCCCCGGAGGCGTTCACCCGCGCCGGGGCCGAGGTCATCACGATCGGGGCCGAGCCGGACGGGCTCAACATCAACGACGGGTGCGGGTCCACGCACCTGGGGAAGGTGCGCGCCGCCGTCGTCGAGCACGGGGCGCACCTCGGCATCGCGCACGACGGGGACGCCGACCGGTGCCTCGCCGTCGACCACGAGGGCAACGAGGTCGACGGGGACCAGATCCTCGCCGTGCTCGCCCTCGACATGCGGGAGCGGGGGGTGCTCCGCTCGGACACCGTGGTCGCGACCGTCATGTCCAACCTCGGCTTCAAGCTGGCGCTGGAGCGGGAAGGGCTGCGGCTCGTCCAGACGGCGGTCGGGGACCGGTATGTGCTGGAGGAGATGAAGGAGCACGGGTACGCCCTCGGTGGCGAACAGTCCGGGCACGTCATCGTCCTCGACCACGCGACCACCGGGGACGGCACGCTGACCGGGCTGCTGCTGGCGGCGCGGATCGCGCGGACCGGGCGCACGCTGGGGGACCTCGCGGGGGTCATGGAGCGGCTGCCGCAGGTGCTCATCAATGTGCCGGACGTGGACCGGACGCGGGTGGGGACGTCCGCGGAGCTGGCCGCCGCGGTGACCGACGCGGAGCGGGAGCTGGGGGCCACCGGGCGGGTGCTGCTGCGGCCGTCGGGGACGGAGCCGTTGGTGCGGGTGATGGTGGAGGCGGCGGATATCGAGCAGGCTCGGTCCGTCGCCGGGCGGTTGGCCGACGCGGTGAAGTCGGCGCTCGGGTAGGGCGTCGGTTCCGGGTTCGGGGTGCCGGGTTCTGTGGTGTGCGGGCTGCGGGTTCGTCGTGGCTTGTCGCGCAGTTCCCCGCGCCCCTCAGGTGCCCGGGAGTCATCGGGCGCCCTTTGTCGCTGCTCGTTGCTTTGACCAGAGGTACTTCTGGAGGACCATGGTCAGGGTGGCCGCCAGGATGATGCCCGCCAGGTTGAGCAGGAGTTGGTTCGTCGAGCCCACCGTCTGCTTCGTGTCGCCGTAGGCCAGGGCCACCGCCGCGTTCGCCGCGGCCGGGACCGTGGTGACCGAGATGGCCACGCCCACCAGGGCGCCCGACTTCGCCGATGTCAGGGAGAGGGTGCCCGCGATGCCGGCGAGGACGGCGACGATGAAGGAGAAGGCGTCGGGGGCGTAGACGAACGCGGTGTTGGGGCGGTCGGCCTCCAGTTCGGCCTCGGTGAAGTAGCCGAGCGCGTCCATGAAGACGGTGAAGCCGACCGTCACCGCCATCGCCACCGCGAAGCCCACGAGCAGGGCGATCAGGGAGCGGAGCGCCAGCCGCGGGTGACGTTGCACGATGGCCGTGCTCAGGCCGGCCAGGGGGCCGAACTCGGGGCCGACCGCCATCGCGCCGACGATGAGGATCGCGTTGTCGAGGACCACACCGCACGCGGCGATCATCGTGGCGAGGGTGATGAAGGCGACGTAGGTGACGGAGAGCGTCGACTCCTCGTGCGTCGCGTCCGCCAGGTGCTCCCACAGCACGGCGTCGGCGCCCTCGCCCGGCGCCTCCTTCTCGGCCTTGTCGGCGCGCCTGGAGAGCGACAGGTCGATGTTCTCGACGGCGATCGAGCCGGTCTCGTCCAGGTGCAACTCGCGGAGCGCGCCGATCAGTTCGTCGCCCGCCTCCCGCGCGACGTCGCACATGACGACGTCGCCGACGGGGTTGCGGGCGGCGCCCGGCACCACGACGAGATGGGTGGTGCCGACCGTCGACTCGATCAGGCGCACCACCTCGTCGGTCCGGTCGGCCGGGGTGATCAGGCGCAGATGCAGCATGGTGCCTTTCTAACAGCACCTGTTGAACGTCCCGCCGCCCGGTGCGGCCCTTGGTCGGGCCTCACAGTTTGCGCAGGCTGAGGCGCTTCACCTTGTGGTCGGAGCCCTTGCGGATGATCAGGGCGGCGCGGCCCCGGGTGGGCGCGATGTTCTCGATCAGGTTGGGCTTGTTGATGGTGCGCCACTGGGTGCGGGCGTAGTCGAGGGCCTCCTCCTCGGAGACCTGGGTGTACTTGCGGAAGTACGAGGACGGGTCCTGGAAGGCGGTCTCCCGCAGCTTCCGGAAGCGGTTGAGGTACCAGCGCTCGACGTCGTCGGCGTGGGCGTCGACGTAGACACTGAAGTCGAAGTAGTCGGCGAGACCGACGCGGGTGCGGCCGTCCTTGCCGGGGAGGGCCGGCTGGAGGACGTTCAGGCCCTCGACGATGAGGATGTCGGGGCGGCGGACCGTGAGCCGCTTGTCCGGGACGATGTCGTAGATGAGGTGGGAGTAGACGGGGGCCGTCACCTCGTCCTTGCCGGCCTTGATGTCGGCGACGAAGCGGGTGAGCGTACGGCGGTCGTACGACTCGGGGAAGCCCTTGCGGGAGACCAGGCCGCGTTCGCGGAGGTCCTTCATGGGGAGCAGGAAGCCGTCCGTGGTGACCCGCTCCACCCGCGGGTGCTCGGGCCAGCGGGCGAGGAGGGCCTGGAGGAGCCGGGCCACGGTGGACTTGCCGACGGCCACGGAGCCGGCGACGCCTATGACGAACGGGGTGCCCGACTGGGAGCCCTGCTCGCCGAGGAACGTGTTCAGGGCGCCGCGCAGGCCGTCGGTGGCGCCCACGTAGAGGTTGAGGAGCCGGGACAGCGGCAGGTAGATGTCCCGTACCTCGTCGAGGTCGATGACGTCGCCCAGGCCACGCAGCTTCTCGACCTCCTCGGCGGTCAGTGGCAGCGGCGTCTTGTCACGCAACGCGCTCCACTCGGTACGGGTGAGGTCGACGTAGGGAGTCGCCTCCGGCCTGGGCCGGTTGGCGCTCCGCGGCAACGAGGAGACCGGTGAGATCACAGTCCATTGTTAACGGAGTTTGAACGGGGTGGCGGGGTGGGGTCCGTCACCCTCGGCCGGGGCAGGGTGGCGGACCGGGTTCGTGTCGGGTCCTCACTGTGGGTGAACTGTGGTGAAGGTATGGACCGCGGGTGTGGGGAGGACTAGCGTCCCCGGCAGCCGGGAGGGAGCCGCCTCCCGACTTACCTGAGGGGCGATCGGGTGGCTTCCGTATGGTCTACGCGCGCTGACCAGGAGTTCGCCGGGCAGGTCTGCAGTGAGCTGGCGGACGATCTGCCGGACGAGGATCTGGGCGAGTGCCTCGACGACGCCATGGACATGTACCGGATGGGCAGCAAGCCGCGGTGCGAGGAGGTCGAGTATCTGGGGATGGTGCGGGACGCCATGGACCGGATCGAGGAGGGGGAGTGACGGCCCCCGCCTCGCCTCTCGCCGTAGGTGGGTGACGACGGTCAGGCCCTGATGTCCCGCCATGCCTGGGGGAGGGCGTCCGCGACGTCCTGGGCGGCCGTGGGGGCGCCGTTCGCGGCGTAGCGGCCCGCCAGGCCGTGGAGGTACGCCGCCGCGCTCGCCGCGTCCAGGGACGCGAGGCCGGCGGCCAGCAGGGAGCCGGTGAGGCCGGACAGGACGTCGCCGCTGCCGGCGGTGGCCAGCCACGGGGTGCCGGTGGGGTTCACCCGGACCGGGGTGGCGTCGTCGGGCCCGGCGATCAAGGTGGTCGAGCCCTTGAGGAGGACCGTGGCGCCGTAGCGGCGGGCCAGCTCCCTTACTGCGGTCAGCCGGGCCGACTCGACGTCCTCGCGGGCGACACCCAGCAGCGCCGCGGCCTCGCCCGCGTGCGGGGTCATGATGGTGGGGGCGGTACGGGCCCGTACGGCGGCCACGTCCGCGAGGCGCAGGCCGTCGGCGTCCAGGAGGACGGGCACGTCGGTGGAGAGCGCCTCGGCGACCGGGGCCGCGTCGTCGCCCGCGCCGGGGCCGGTCACCCACGCCTGGACCCGGCCGGCCTTCTTCGGGCCGCTGTCCGACACCAGGGTCTCCGGGAAACGGGCGAGGACGGCGTCGGCGGCCGGGCCCACGTAGCGGACGGCGCCGGCACCGGAGCGCAGGGCGCCGGCGACCGCGAGGACCGCGGCCCCCGGGTAGCGGGTCGACCCGGCCGCGATGCCCACGACTCCCCGGCGGTACTTGTCGCTCTCCGCGGCCGGGTGGGGGAGGAGGGCGGCCAGGTCGGCGTGCTGGAGGGACTCCAGGTCCGGGGTGGCGGGGAGGGTGCTCGCGAGGCCGATGTCGATCAGGCGTACGGAGCCGGCGTACACGCGGGCCGGGTCGATGAGCAGGCCCGGCTTGTGGGTGCCGAAGGTGACGGTGAGGTCGGCGCGGAGAGCTGTGCCGTGCACCTCGCCCGTGTCCGGTTCGATGCCGCTCGGGAGGTCCACGGCGACGACCGTGGCGCGGGAGGCGGTGACGAGTTCGGCGAGGTGGGCGGCGTCGGGGCGGAGACCGCCCTTGCCGCCGATGCCGACGATGCCGTCCAGGACGAGGTCGGCGCGGGCGATGGCGTCCGCGGCGGCGCCAGGTGTGGTGGTGGTGCCGCCGGCTCGGCGGAGGGCCTTGAGGGCGTCGGGGTGGGTGCGGTCGGGGTTGAGGAGGATGGCGGTCACTCCCGCGCCGCGCCTCGCCAGGCGGGCGCCGGCGTACAGGGTGTCGCCGCCGTTGTCCCCGCTGCCGGTGAGGAGGACGACGCGGCTGCCGTAGACCCGGCCGAGCGCGTCCGCGCAGGCCGCGGCGAGGCCGGCGGCGGCGCGTTGCATCAGGGCGCCGGGGGGGAGTTGGGCCATGAGGGTGCGTTCGGCTGAGCGGACGGTTTCTACGCGGTGGGCTGAGCGCATGGGGTCGAGTGTGCCCTTCTCTTTTGGCCGGGGGAGGTAGGAGGGGGCGAGCCTTGGGGTTGGGTGCGAGGTGTGAGGGGTGGGCGCCTGGCAGCTCGGGGGTGCGCGGTTCGTTGGCGGGTGCAGGTGGGTGGGGGCTGGTCGCGCAGTTCCCCGCGCCCCTGAAGCCGGGGGCTGCGCCCCCGGGCTTTCAGCTGAAGGCCGGGCCGCAGGCCCGAAGCCTTCAGGGGCGCGGGGAACTGCGCGAGAAACCACGAACCACCCGCACCCGCCCAGGAACCGCGCACCCCCGAGCCATTAGGCGCCCCTCAGCCCTCGGCGATCACCACCGCTGAGGCCACGCCCGCGTCATGGCTCAGTGAGATGTGCCAGGACTTGACGCCGAGCTCGGCCGCGCGGGCCGCCACCGTGCCGGACACCCGGAGGCGGGGCTGGCCTGAGGGCTCGACGTAGACCTCCGCGTCGGTCCAGTGGAGGCCCGCCGGCGCGCCGAGGGCCTTGGCGAGGGCCTCCTTCGCGGCGAAGCGGGCCGCGAGGGAGGCGATGCCCCGGCGTTCGCCGCTCGGGAGGAGCAGCTCGTCGGGCACGAAGAGGCGTTCGGCCATGGAGGGGGTCCGTTCCAGGGCCGCGCGGAAACGGTCGATCTCGGCGACGTCGATGCCGACTCCGATGATGGGCATGAGCTGCACCCTACGGCGCGCCGCCCCGGGAGGGCGCACCACACCACACCACACCGGGTCCGCCCCGCCAGGGTGCGGCGCGGGCGGCCAAATCCCGGCGCGCCACGCCCTGTTATCGGCTGGCCCGCCCTCCCCGCGCGTTGAGATCATGCTGCGATTCGGTACCCACGTCTCGGGAGAGGCCCTCGTGAAGAAGAACCGCATGACCGCCGGCTTACCCCTCGTCATCGGCTCCGTGATCGCCGCCGGCAGCATCGCCCAGGAGAACTACGGCGGTGCCGTGTTCGCCGTGGTGGCCTGTGGCGCCATCTCGCTCGTCCTGCGGATCAGGGCGAATCCCGGTCAGGGGCGCTGAGGCGGCAACCCCCGCCCCGGTCACTCCACCGTCACCGACTTCGCCAGGTTGCGTGGCTGGTCCACCTCGTTGCCGCGGGCCGTGGCCAGTTCGCAGGCGAAGACCTGGAGGGGGACCGTGGAGACGAGGGGCTGGAGGAGCGTGGGGGTCGCGGGGATGCGGATGAGGTGGTCGGCGTAGGGGGCGACCGTCTCGTCGCCCTCCTCGGCGATGACGATCGTGCGGGCGCCACGGGCGCGGATCTCCTGGATGTTGGAGACGATCTTGTCGTGGAGGAGGGAGCGGCCCGCGGGGGAGGGGACCACGACGACCACCGGGAGGTCCTCCTCGATCAGGGCGATCGGGCCGTGCTTCAGCTCGCCCGCCGCGAAGCCCTCCGCGTGCATGTAGGCCAGTTCCTTCAGTTTCAGGGCGCCTTCCAGGGCCACCGGGTAGCCCACGTGGCGGCCGAGGAACAGCACCGTGTTCTTCGTGGCGAGGGTGCGTGCCAACTCCCGTACCGGCTCCATCGTTTCGAGGACCCGCTCGACCTCGCGGGAGATCCGGGAGAGGTCGCGGATCACCGCCCGGATCTCGTCGCCCCACTTGGTGCCGCGGATCTGGCCCAGGTACAGGGCGACCAGGTAGCAGGCGACCAGCTGGGTCAGGAACGCCTTCGTGGAGGCGACGGCGACCTCCGGGCCCGCGTGGGTGTAGAGGACGGCGTCCGACTCGCGGGGGATCGTCGAGCCGTTGGTGTTGCAGATGGCGAGGACCCGGGCGCCCTGTTCGCGCGCGTGGCGCACGGCCATCAGCGTGTCCATGGTCTCGCCGGACTGGGAGATCGCGACGACGAGCGTGCGGTGGTCGAGGATGGGGTCCCGGTAGCGGAACTCGCTGGCCAGCTCCACCTCGCAGGGCACCCGCGTCCAGTGCTCGATGGCGTACTTGGCGATGAGGCCGGCGTGGAAGGCCGTACCGCACGCGACGATGATCACCTTGTCCAGTTCGCGCAGTTCCTGGTCGGAGATGCGGACCTCGTCCAGTGTCAGTGAGCCCGCCGTGTCGATACGGCCCAGCAGGGTGTCCGCGACCGCCTTCGGCTGCTCGGCGATCTCCTTGAGCATGAAGTAGTCGTAGCCGCCCTTCTCGGCGGCCGACGCGTCCCAGTCGACGTGGTACGAACGGACCTCGGCGGGGCGGCCGTCGAACGTCGTCACCGTCACGCCGTCGCGGCGCAGCTCCACCACCTGGTCCTGGCCCAGCTCGATCGCCGAGCGGGTGTGGTCGATGAAGGCGGCGACGTCCGACGCGAGGAACGCCTCGCCCTCGCCCACCCCGACCACCAGAGGGGAGTTGCGGCGGGCGCCCACGACCACGTCGGGCGCGTCCGCGTGCACCGCGACCAGGGTGAACGCGCCCTCCAGACGGCGGCAGACCAGCCTCATCGACTCGGCGAGGTCGTCGCACGACGAGTACTCCTCGGCGAGGAGATGGGCGACGACCTCCGTGTCCGTCTCGGAGACCAGTTCGTGGCCGCGCTCGGTCAGTTCGACGCGCAGGGCCGCGAAGTTCTCGATGATGCCGTTGTGGACGACGGCGACCCGGCCCGCGTTGTCCAGGTGCGGGTGGGCGTTGACGTCGGTGGGGCCGCCGTGGGTGGCCCAGCGGGTGTGGCCGATGCCCGTGGAGCCGCTGGGCAGCGGACGGCCGACCAGCTCCTTCTCCAGGTTCACCAGCTTGCCGGCCTTCTTGGCGGCGGCCAGGCCCCCGTCGGCCGGCACCGCCACGCCCGCCGAGTCGTACCCCCGGTACTCCAGCCGCTTCAGCCCGGCGAGGACCACGTCGAGCGCGGACTGCGATCCGACGTATCCCACGATTCCGCACATATCAACCCCTGTGTCCGATGGTGTCCGGTGATGTCGTCACTGGTGGTGCTGTCGTCTTCCGGTGATGCCGTCGAACGCGACATGCTGTGCGCCCTCTGTGACTGTACGTGACGACCGGGTCCTGGGTGAGCCCTCATATCGGGTGACCTGGCGCGCGCGGCGCACTCCCGCACAGGTGGGCGGCACGTATGGCTGATCACATGACGAGCAGACAAATTACCCCCCGCGATATCGCGCGACGCCCCGACAACCGTGGCCGGCGCATGACCTTTCGGCGCGTCGCCGTGCTCCTCGCCCTGGTGAGCGTCCTGCCCCTGGACAGCGCCCTGGCCGAGGCGCCGCCCCCCGCCCCCGCCGACGAGCAACTCGTCCCCGGCGTGCCGCCCGGCCCCCATCAGCCCTGGCACCTCGACACGCCCGACCAGGTGCTGCCGCCCCGGGTGTACCGGCCGACCGCCCTGGAGGAGGCGGTGGAGCCGAGGAACGCGGCGGCCGGGACGTACGACCTCATCGAGTACGTGCCGCTCCGCGAGGCCCAGGCGGTCGCCGACGCGAAGGTCACCTGTACGACGGCGACGGGGCCGTACCAGAAGCAGGTCGAGCGGTGGCTCAAGCGGAAGAACGCGGACGCGAAGCAGTCGCGGGCGGACTGCCTCGCCATCCGCGCGTTCCAGATCAAGGAGGGCATCAAGCCGGCGATCGGTTTCGCCGGGCCGGTGACCTGGGCGCGGATGCAGTTCCTCTCGGCCCGCAAGAACCCCAACGCGGCCGGGAAGTGCCCGGTCCGCACGTACCGGGTGGCGTGCGTGGACCTGACGCGGCAGCTGACCTGGGTGCAGAAGGGCAAGAAGGTGGTGTTCGGGCCCGCGCCGATCCGCAGCGGACGGCGGCAGTACCCGACCCGGGCGGGCTGGCACACGGTGTACTGGAAGCACAAGAACCACTGGTCGACGCTGTATCACCAGCCGATGCCGTACGCGCAGTTCTTCAGCGGCGGGCAGGCGTTCCACGCCGTGTACGGGTCCATCTACACGGAGATCGGGTCCATGGGGTGTGTGAACCTGCGGCTGGCGGACGCGCGGACCCTGTGGGGGGTGCTGAAGACCAAGGACCGGGTGTTCGTGTGGGGGCAACGGGCAGGCACGTGAGCCCCCGCGCAAGGGGCGCCGGAGGGGTGTCCCCGGGCTCTGAGACACTGGGGCTGACATGAGTGAGACAGCGCCTTCGCGGACCGCGCCCCTGCGGGCCCGCGCCGAGATCGATCTGGATGCCCTGCGGGCCAACGTGCGGACCTTGCGCGCGCTGGCGCCGGGTGCCGCCCTGATGGCCGTCGTCAAGTCCGACGCGTACGGCCACGGGGCGGTGCGGTGTGCGCGGGCCGCGGTCGAGGAGGGGGCCGCCTGGCTGGGTACGGCCACGCCCGAGGAGGCGCTGGCGCTCCGCGCGGCGGGGCTGCCGGGGCGCATCATGTGCTGGCTCTGGGCGCCGGGCGGACCGTGGCGGGAGGCGATCGAGGCCGACCTCGACGTGTCGGTCAGCGGGCTGTGGGCGCTGCGGGAGGTCACCGACGCCGCCCGCGCGGCGGGTGCGCGCGCGCGTGTGCAGCTCAAGGCCGACACGGGGCTCGGGCGCAACGGCTGCCAGCCGGAGGACTGGGCGGAGCTGGTCACCGAGGCGCTGGCCGCCGAGGCCGAGGGGCTCGTCACCGTCACCGGGATCTGGTCGCACCTCGCGTGCGCCGACGAGCCGGGGCACCCGTCCATCACCGCGCAGCTCGGCCTCTTCCGCGAGATGGTGGCGCACGCGGAGGGCCGGGGCGTGCGGCCCGAGGTGCGGCACATCGCCAACTCGCCCGCCACGCTCACCCTTCCGGAGAGTCACTTCGACCTCGTCCGGGCGGGCATCGCCCTCTACGGCATCTCGCCCAGCCCGGAGCTGGGCAGTTCGGCCGACCTCGGGCTGCGCCCCGTGATGCGGCTCAGCGCCTCGCTCGCCCTGGTCAAGCATGTGCCCGGCGGGCACGGCGTCAGCTACGGGCACCACTACGTCACCCCGGGCGCCACGACCCTCGGCCTCGTCCCCGTCGGCTACGCGGACGGCATCCCCCGGCACGCCTCCGGCACCGGGCCCGTGCTCGTCGGCGGAAAGTGGCGGACGGTCGCGGGCCGGGTCGCGATGGACCAGTTCGTCGTCGACCTCGGCGGGGACGAACCCGCCGTCGGCGACGAGGTGGTGCTGTTCGGCGCCGGTGACGACGGCGAACCGACCGCCGAGGACTGGGCGAAGGCGGCCGGAACCATCGGGTACGAGATCGTGACCCGCATCGGAACCCGTGTACCGCGCGTCTACGTCAACACGGGTGAGCAGGCGTGAGGAATCCCGTACCCACGAACGGGTGAGCGTGTGAGCTGCCCCGCAGTTCTGAACGCGCCCGCGTCGACGCGAGTACAACACGAGTAAGCGCGAGTACACCACGAGTAAGTGAAAGACGAACGAGACGGGAAACTCCGTACAGGTGTGCGGAGCGGCTAGGGCCCGAGGGCCGGCGAAGAGGAGCGGGATGTGAGCGAGAGCAGCGCGGAGGCCGTGGAGGCCGTCGCGAGCGCGGCCGCCACAGCCGCGTCCGCCGCCGCCGGCGGGACCTGGCGCAGGGCCGGTGTCGCGGGGGCGGCGATAGGTGTGGTCGCCGCGGGCGCGGCCGCCGGTGTCGCCATAGAGCGGCTCACCGTCGGCCGCGGCATGCGCAGGAAGGCCCGGCTCGCGCTCGACTCCACGGGCCCCTACGGGACGCTGCGCGGCACCCCCGGCAAGGCGTACGCGGACGACGGCACCGAGCTGTACTACGAGGTCGACGACATCGAGCCCGAGGCCGGCCTCGCGCCCCGCAGACGCCGCCTCTTCGGCCGCAAGTCCCCCGCCCCCGTCACCGTCGTCTTCAGCCACGGCTACTGCCTCAACCAGGACTCCTGGCACTTCCAGCGGGCCGCGCTGCGCGGTGTCGTACGGACCGTGCACTGGGACCAGCGCAGCCACGGCCGCTCCGGACGGGGCCAGGCCGTCGACGGGGCGCCGGTCACCATCGACCAGCTCGGGCGCGACCTCAAGGCCGTGATCGACGCGGCCGTGCCCGAGGGGCCCATCGTGCTCGTCGGGCACTCCATGGGCGGGATGACCGTCATGGCCCTCGCCGCCCACTACCCCGATCTGATCCGTGAGCGGGTCGTCGCCGTCGCCCTGGTCGGTACGTCCTCGGGGCGGCTCGGCGAGGTCAACTTCGGGCTGCCCGTCGCGGGCGTCAACGTGGTGCGGCGGGTACTGCCGGGGGTGCTCAGGGCGCTCGGGCAGCAGGCCGCGCTGGTGGAACGGGGGCGGCGGGCGACCGCCGATCTGTTCGCCGGGATCATCAAGCGGTACTCGTTCGCGTCGCGGGACGTCGACCCGGCGGTCGAGCGGTTCGCCGAGCGGATGATCGAGGGCACGCCCATCGACGTCGTCGCCGAGTTCTACCCGGCGTTCACCGAGCACGACAAGACGGAGGCGCTCGCGGAGTTCGCCGAGCTGCCGGTGCTGGTGCTGGCCGGGGTCCAGGACCTGGTCACGCCGAGCGAGCACAGCGAGGCGATCGCCGATCTGCTGCCGGACGCGGAGCTGGTGCTCGTACCGGACGCCGGGCACCTGGTGATGCTGGAGCACCCCGAGGTGGTCACCGACCGGCTCGCCGACCTGCTGACCCGGGCGGGTGCCGTGCCGACGGGGGCTACCGTAAGTGGTTATGGAAGCGCCAGCAGCACGGTACGTCCCGGGTGAGCCCGGGGTCGTCCCCTCTTCGCCCTCTTCAACCTCTTCACCCTCGTCGCCTTCGTCGTCCGTGACGTCCTTCGAGGGCGTCGTGCAGTCTCCCGAGCAGATGCTGGAGTTGGGCCGTCGGCTGGCCAAACTGCTGCGTCCGGGTGATCTCGTCATGCTCAACGGGGAGCTGGGCGCGGGGAAGACGACCCTGACCCGGGGGCTCGGGGAAGGGCTCGGGGTGCGCGGAGCCGTCACCTCGCCGACGTTCGTCATCGCGCGCGTGCATCCCTCGCTGGGGGAGGGGCCGCCGCTCGTCCACGTCGACGCGTATCGCCTGGGCGGCGGGCTGGACGAGATGGAGGACCTCGACCTCGACGTCTCGCTGCCGGATTCGGTGATCGTCGTGGAGTGGGGCGAGGGGAAGGTCGAGGAGCTGACCGACGACCGGCTCCATGTCGTCATCCACCGGGCGGTCGGTGACACCACCGACGAGGTGCGGCAGGTGACCGTCACCGGGCTGGGGGAACGGTGGGCGTCCGTCGAGCTGGGGGTGCTGTCCGCCTGAGCTGGGCGGCGCCTGGTGGTGCTGCGCCTGAGTGAGGTGGCTCCGTCGTGCGGCGGTCGCCTCTTGTGTCGGTTCCGACAAGGTGTCGGCAAAATGTTGCTTTGGCGCTTCCGGCGTGGTCACATGGTAACCAGTCCTTGGTTAGGTCTACCTAACTTGGTTCGCCGGTGGCACCAGGAGGCGTCCATGCAGGGTTCGGAGCGGCGGGACGGGCGGCCGATCGGGGTGGCGTCCGGGGTCGCCGGGGTGTCGATGCGGGACCTGTTGGCGAGCTGTGCGGCGGCGAAGGTGGTCTCCACACCGCCGGGGGCTCCGCCGGTTCGGGTGGAGGAGCGGCGGGGCGTGAAGGGGCGGCATCCCCGGGCTGCGTAGAGGTTGCGCTCTCGGAGGGGTGTCTGCGGTCGTGGCGCGGCTGCGGGTGGGTGGGGGCCGGTCGCGCAGTTCCCCGCGCCCCTTTTGTGTGCTCCCCTTGCTTCGACCGGCACCCCTTACTTGACCACGACCACCTTCGTGCCGATGCCTGCGAACTGCCACATCGCCTTGCCGTCCTTGCGGGACTCCCGGATGCCGCCCGTCTTGACGGCGGGGTCGGGCTGGGGGGTGGAGCCGTCCACCGCCGCGCTGAAGCCGATCACCACGCCGTCGATCGAGGCGAAGCGGACCACGTGCTCGATGGGGGTGCCGTCGGAGCCGGTGACGGCGGCGGAGCGGGACGTGACCGTGTAGGTGGCGGGGGTGGGGTCCACCGCGCTGGGCGTGACCTCGAAGGTGCGGG
The DNA here is from genome assembly GCF_900290235.1 of Streptomyces sp. MA5143a. Lineage (GTDB taxonomy): Bacteria > Actinomycetota > Actinomycetes > Streptomycetales > Streptomycetaceae > Streptomyces. The sequence continues at coordinate 93,039 of NZ_OLMK01000073.1, read as the reverse complement.
TGACCTTCTCGTTCGCGCCGACCAGCCAGACGCGGTCCTCGTCCAGGGAGTAGACGACACGCTCGCCGGTGCCCGAACCCTTGGGCAGGAGCAGGTCGTCGTCCTTCTCCTTGCCGGCGGGTGCCTTGGACTTCTTGGCCGCCGGTGTCTCCGAGGGGGACGGCTTGCCGAGGTCGTCCGGCACGCTGGCCGATGCCTGGTAGGTGAGGAAACCGACTGCGGCGATCGCCGCCGCCGTGAGCCCGGCCACGAATCCCGAGCTGCTGCTGGCCACCTTCTGCGCCCACCTCTCGTACGCACGTACGCCCTTGATGTACGTCTGTGCTGTGACGGTAGCAGCAGAGGGACGGTGCACCGGGTCGGCCGTGGCCCGGGCCGAAGCGCCGTAGGCTGTTTGCGTGCTCTTGCTCGCTCTGGATACCGCCACCCCCGCCGTCACCGTCGCGCTGCACGACGGGACGGATGTCGTCGCCGCGTCGAGCCAGGTGGACGCCCGTCGCCATGGGGAACTGCTGCTGCCCGCCGTCGACCGGGTCCTCGCCGAGGCGGGCGCCCGCCTCGACGCCGTCACCGCGATCGTCGTGGGCACCGGGCCCGGCCCGTACACCGGGCTCCGCGTCGGCCTGATGACCGCCGACACCTTCGGCCTCGCCCTCGGGGTCCCCGTCCACGGCCTGTGCACCCTCGACGCGCTCGCGTACGCGGCCGACATCGAGGGGCCGTTCGTGGCGGCCACCGACGCACGGCGCAAGGAGGTGTACTGGGCGCGGTACGAGGACGCGCGCACCCGGGTGACGGACCCGGCCGTCGACCGGCCCGCCGAGATCGCCGAGGCCGTGGCCGGACTCCCGGCCGTGGGCGCGGGGGCGCTGCTCTACCCCGACACCTTCCCCGACGCCCGCGCCCCCGAGCATGTCTCGGCGGCGGCCCTCGCCGCCCTCGCGGCGGAGCGGCTCGCCAAGGGTGAGGAGCTGGAGGCGCCGCGGCCGCTGTATCTGCGCCGGCCGGACGCCCAGGTGCCCAAGAACTACAAGGTGGTCACCCCCAAGTGACGACCGCGGTGCTGCGCGAGATGCGCTGGTGGGACATCGAGCCCGTACTGGAGCTGGAGAAGGACCTCTTCCCCGAGGACGCCTGGTCCCGCGGCATGTTCTGGTCGGACCTGGCCCACGCGCGCGGGCCCGAGGCGACCCGCCGGTACTTCGTGGCCGAGTCCCCCGAGGACGGGCGGATCGTCGGGTACGGGGGCCTCGCGGCCGCCGGTGACGTCGCCGACGTCCAGACCATCGCCGTCGCCCGCGACCACTGGGGCACCGGCCTCGGCGCGCTGCTCCTGACCGAGCTGCTGCGGGCCGCGACCACGTTCGAGTGCGCCCAGGTGATGCTCGAATGCCGGGTCGACAACGTCCGTGCCCAGAAGCTGTACGAGCGCTTCGGCTTCGAGGCGATCGGCTTCCGCCGCGGCTACTACCAGCCGGGGAACGTCGACGCCCTCGTCATGCGCCTCAACGACCCCTCCACATCCGTACAAGGAACCGAGATCAATGGCTGACGAACCCCTGGTCCTGGGGATCGAGACCTCCTGCGACGAGACCGGCGTGGGCATCGTCCGCGGCCACACCCTCCTCGCGGACGCGATCGCGTCGAGTGTCGACGAGCACGCCCGTTTCGGCGGCGTGGTGCCCGAGGTGGCCTCCCGCGCCCACCTGGAGGCGATGGTCCCGACCATCGACCGCGCGCTGAAGGAGGCGGGCGTCAGCGCGAAGGACCTCGACGGCATCGCCGTCACCGCCGGTCCCGGACTCGCGGGCGCGCTGCTCGTCGGCGTCTCGGCGGCGAAGGCGTACGCGTACGCGCTCGGCAAACCGCTGTACGGCGTCAACCACCTGGCGTCCCACATCTGTGTGGACCAGCTGGAGCACGGGGCGCTGCCCGAGCCGACGATGGCGCTGCTCGTCAGCGGCGGCCACTCATCGCTGCTGCTGTCGACGGACATCACGGCGGACGTACGGCCGATGGGCTCGACCATCGACGACGCGGCCGGCGAGGCCTTTGACAAGATCGCCCGCGTGCTGAACCTCGGGTTCCCCGGCGGCCCGGTCATCGACCGCTACGCCAAGGAGGGCGACCCGCGGGCGATCGCCTTCCCGCGTGGGCTCACCGGGCCCCGCGACCCCATCTACGACTTCTCCTTCTCCGGCCTGAAGACCGCCGTGGCCCGATGGATCGAGGCCAAGCGCGCGGCCGGCGAGGAGGTGCCGGTGCGGGACGTGGCGGCCTCCTTCCAGGAGGCGGTGGTGGACGTCCTCACCCGCAAGGCCGTACGGGCCTGCAAGGACGAGGGGGTCGACCATCTGATGATCGGTGGGGGCGTCGCCGCCAACTCCCGGCTGCGGGCGCTCGCCTTGGAGCGCTGCGAGGCGGCCGGTATCCGGCTGCGGGTGCCGCGCCCCAAGCTGTGCACGGACAACGGCGCGATGGTGGCCGCGCTCGGCGCGGAGATGGTCGCGCGGAACCGCGCCGCCTCCGACTGGGACCTGTCCGCCGACTCCTCCCTCCCCGTCACGGACCCGCACGTGCCGGGCGCCTCGCACACGCACGACCACGTCCACGAGGTCAGCAAGGAGAACCTGTACTCGTGACCGTCGCCCTGATGTGGGAGGCGCGGGCGGTCCCCGGCCGGGGCGAGGACCTGCTCGCCTGGGCCCGGGACCAGCGGCTCCCGGTACGGCCGCTGCGGCGCGAGACGTTCCGGGCACCGCAGGACCGGGTGCTCGTCATCACCTGGTGGGACGCGGAGTTCGACGCCGAGCTGCCGGAACTGCCGGAGCCCGACGCCGGGTTGGCCGGCCGGGCGGTCCACCGCTGGCGGTTCGAGTCGCTGGGTGAGTGACGTGGCCGAGTGACGCGACTCGGTCCGGCGGCTTGATCAACAGGGTCAGGCGGTGAGGGCCGTGCGCAGGGTGGTGGCCATCAGCTCGATGGCCTCCTTCGCGGCGTCCACCGGGCCGGTGTGCGTGAAGTAGTGGTCGACGCCCTCGAAGCAACGGTGGGTGACCGGAACGCCCGCCGCCTCCAGGGCCTTGGCGTAGGCGTCGCCCTCGTCGCGCAGCCGGTCGTGCTCCGCCGTGATGACCAGCGCGGGCGGCAGTCCGGCCAGGTCGTCGGCCAGTGCGGGCGACACCAGCGGATGCGTCAGGTCGGCGGGGTCCGGTACGTAGGCGGCGGTGAAGATCCGCATGAGCCCCGGCGCGAGCAGGGGCTTGGCGATGGGGGACCGCTTGGCGGCCGGGTCCTCCAGCTGGTCGAGCGGCGCCGAGTCGATGATCTGGAGCCGGGGTGTGAAGGTGCCGCGGTCGCGGGCCGTGCGGCAGACCGCGGCGGTCAGGTTGGCCCCGGCGCTGTGCCCGCCCACGGCGATGCGCGAGCCGTCCCAGTTGTGGGCGGAGCCGTTTTCGGCCACCCAGGCGGTGACGTCGTACGCCTGGACGACGGGCGCGGGGTAAGGCTGCTGCGGGGCGACACCGTAGTCCACGTTGATCACCACGCAGCCGGCCGTGGCGGCTATGTAGCGGCACAGGTGGTCGTCCTGCTCGGGGCGGGCGACCACGAAACCGCCGCCGTGGAAGTTCACGTACACCGGGGCGGGGTCGGGGGTCGTGGCGGGCGGGCGGTAGACGGTGCAGGTCACCGTCCCGGCGCCGGTCTCCACCTGGAGGGTTTCCGTGCGCTTCGGGATGTCGGCGAAGCGCAGGTCCTCGTGCACCCGGCTCATCATCCGGCCGAAGAGCACCTGGACGCCTCTGGCCTGCATCTGTGACTTGAGTGGCACGGCGAGCCCCATCGCTGCAAAGTTAAACCATCAGGAATCCTGATGATGGGGTCTCGTCGGGTGCGCACGCAAGAGGGGAACGCGAGCCGATTGCGGCGACGGTGCGCGCCGCAGGCAACCTTCCTCGCCGGGCGGCGTCCTTCCCAGTGGCACGCTCAGAAGATCCCCCGAGCGTGCGGCCACCCCGATCGTCAAGGACGGTGCCGTGATGCTCGATCCCTCCCGCTGCCTGGACGTCCCGAAAGGCTTCGACGACTCGGATGAGGACAGCCAGGTACACCCGATCGCCAGGAAGTTCTTCGTCGGGACGAGCGCCGCGCAGGTCTTCTCCCGGGCACAGACCTGGGTCGGCGAGCACGACGTCCGCGTCCTGGACGTCTCGTGGGACCACCTCTACGGCGAGGACGAGCCGCTGTGCCTGAGCGTGTACTTCGTGTTCGAGCTGCCCGAGGAGGAGGGCGAGGACTGAGAGGCCGGTGTCATGAGGCGCGGGCGGCCCGTGCCTCGCCGACGCGGTCCAGCACGAGGAAGGCGACCGGGAGGCAGAGCAGCGGAACGCACAGGACCAGCAGAAACGTGTTTGACGGCCGGTCGGTGAAGAGGAGCCAGCCGTCGAGCACGAACATGGCGACCGCGACGACGGCGCCGACGATGGCCGCCCGCTGCCACGCTTTGCGTCGCCGCGCCTCACGCTCGATGCGCTTCTCCACCTCGGGTCGGCGCTCCGGTGACGTGAGCCCGAGGCGTAGGGCGGTGGCGTACAGGTCCGCGATCTCACCGATCGGGTCGGGCAGGTGGTACTCGTCGACCTGGGGGAGGCGGGTCCGGCGCCCGTCGACGGCGTACAGGTACCCCGACCACCGTGGGAAGCCGTGCCTGTTGTCCTCGACGCGGAGGCCGTACACGTCGGACCAGGGCCAGGTACGGGTGCGCAGTGCTCCGCGTACGGTGACGCCGTCGGCGGTGACGCACGTGCGAGCCCGCCACTCCTCCAGCACGCCTCGGGCGACGACGACCATCCAGGCTGCCAGGGAGAGCCCGTTCCAGACCGACGCGCCGGACTCCGTCATCGCGTACCCCGAGTTGGCCCCGACCAGAACGCCGGCGGCCATCAGCAGGAGGGTCGGGGGCGGCAAGCGCCGGGTCCTGCGGTACTCCCGCGCTATGCCGCCGCTGTCCTGCTCGCTCATCGCCGCTCCGTTCACGTATCCGCGTACTGGAAGGAGAGTACGTGGCGTTCGATGGACAGTACGGTGATCGTCCGGTCACTCTGGGTTGATGGTGCACGGTGTTGAGTGGGCGTCACAGGGGCCGGGTGGTGAGCCCGAGTCGTCGGACAGCATGAAGGCGTTCGGTGCGGTGGTGCAGGCGCTGCGGGAGCACGCCGGGTTGAGCCGGGAGGAGTTCGGGGCGCGCGTCCATCTGTCCAAGCACTCGGTGGCGTCGATCGAGTTGGGGCGCCGGCTCGCGGACCAGCGGTTCGTGGAGCTGGCGGAGGGGGCGACGGGCACGACGGGGGCGGTTCGGGGTGCGTTCCGGCACATGGCCCGGCAGCCGGGTTTGGCGGCCTGGTTCAGGATGTGGGCGCGGCTTGAGCGGGAGGCGGCGGCCCTGGACACGTATGAGTGCAGGCTGGTGCCGGGGTTGTTGCAGCCGGAGTCATACGTGCGGGCGGTCTTCGAGAACGCTGTCCCGCCGATCAGCGATGACGAGCTGGACGTGCAGGTGGCTGTGCGAATGGAACGCCAGCGGCTGTTGAGGGAACGGCCCAATGCATCGTTCAGCTTCATCATCGAGGAGAGTGTGTTGCTACGGGAATTGGGCGGCCCGGACGTGACCCGCAGCCTGCTGGACTACATGTTGCAGTGCGCGGCCTTGCGTAACGCGAGCCTGCAGATCATGCCGTTGAAGCGCACGCACCACGCCAGCCTGTCAGGGCCGCTCCAGCTTGTTGAGACGCCCGACGGGCGGCGGTTCGCCTACGCCGAAGGCCATATGAACGGCCACCTGATCGCTGACCCGAAAGACGTGGCTGTCCTGCACCAGCGTTATGCGAAACTGCGATCGCAGGCTCTTACCCCGGAAGACTCCGTGAGCTTGCTGGAGCGACTGCGAGGAGCCTTATGAGTACCGCCCAACTCGCTTGGTTCAAGTCCAGCTACAGCACGGATCAAGGAGACAGCTGCGTCGAAGTTGCCCTGGAATGGCGCAAGTCCACCTACAGCGGCACCGCAGGCGACAACTGCATAGAGGTCGCCGCCACCCCCGCCACCATCCACGTCCGTGACTCCAAGGACACCACCCTCACCCCCCTCGGCCTCCACCCCTCCGCCTGGGCCGCCTTCGTTCCGTTCGCGGCGGCCCAGGCGGGCTGAGCGCGTCAGTGGGCCTCCCGGACCTCCGTCTCGCAGTGCAGGCGGCGGTCCGGGCCCACCTCGCGTACCGGGCCCGTCAGCGCGACGCGCACCCCGTGGCGTACGTCCGTGCTGGACGCGGCCAGGCGCAGTTCCAGCTCGCCCGGCTCCACCACGCGGCGCCCCGCGCGGTCGGCGAAGCACGACACGTCGGCGTGGAAGCGGAACCGCACCCTGCGGGCCTCGCCGGGGGCCAACTCGACCCGCTGGTAGGCGATCAGGCGGATGTCGGGGCGGGTCACCGTGGCCACCGGGTCGTGGAGGTAGAGCTGCACGACCTCCGCGCCCGCGCGGTCCCCGGTGTTGCGGATGGTCACCGCGACGTCGTACTCGCCGTCCGTGCCGATCTCCGGGACCCCGTCGCCGTCACCCCCGCCCTCGAAGTCGGTCCACTCGAACGACGTGTACGAGAGGCCGTGCCCGAACGGGTACAGCGGGGTCGGGTCGATGTTGCTCGCGCCGCCGAACAGGCCCATCGGCGGCTGGAGGTACGTCCACGGCTGGCCGCCGGGGCGGTTCGGGACGCTGACCGGGAGGCGGCCGGAGGGGGAGATGCGGCCCGACAGCACTCCCGCCACCGACGGGCCGCCCTCCTCCCCGGGGAAAAAGGCCTGGACGGACGCCGCGAGCCCGCCGTGCCAGCGGCCCAGCGCGTAGGGGCGGCCGGTGAGCAGGACCAGCACGACCGGTGTGCCCGTGGCGACCAGCGCGTCCAGCAGCTTCGCCTGGACGCCGGGCAGCCGGAGGTCCTCCGCGTCGCAGCCCTCACCGGAGGTGCCTCGGCCGAACAGTCCCGCGCGGTCGCCGAGGACCGCCACGCAGATGTCGGCCTCGGACGCGCGGGCGACCGCCTCCGGGAACCCTTCCGTGTCGTCGCCGTCGACCGCGCTGCCGGCGGCGTACGTGATCTTCGCGTCGGGGAGTTCCGTGCGCAGGGACTCCAGGACGGTCGGGATCTCGATGCCGAGGGCGGTGTCGGGGTGGGCGGGCAGGACGTGGGAGGGGAAGGAGTAGCAGCCCAGCATGGCCAGCGGGTCGTCGGCGCGGGGGCCGACGACGGCGATCCTGAGGTCGGGGGCGAGCGGCAGTACGGCGTCGGGGTTGTCCAGCAGCACCACCGACTCCTCGGCCAGGCGGCGGGCCAGGTCGCGGTTGCGGGGCGGGTCCAGGTCGACCGACGCGGTGGCGGGCTCGGGGCTCCAGTCCTCGTCCAGGAGGCCCAGTTCGCACTTCTGGAGCAGGACCCGGCGGGCGGCCACGTCCACCAGGGACTCGGGGATCTCGCCCGCCTTCACGGCCTCGACCAGGGGTTCGCCGTAGCAGCGCAGGCTCGGCAGTTCCACGTCGATCCCGGCGGCCAGCGCGGCGTGCGCGGCCTCCGCGCGGCTGCTCGCCACCCGGTGGTTGGTCTCCAGGAAGCCGATGCCGAAGTAGTCGGAGACGACCGTGCCGGTGAAGCCCCAGTCGCCGCGCAGGAGTTCCGTGAGCAGGGCCCGGTCGGCCGACACGGGGATGCCGTCGGTCTCCGTGTACGCCGCCATCACCGAGCGGGCGCCGCCCTCCCGCAGCGCCATCTCGAACGGCGGCAGGACCACGTCCGCGAACTCGCGCACGCCCGCGCGTACGGGCGCGTGGTTGCGGGCGCCCACGGACGCCGCGTACCCCGCGAAGTGCTTCAGCGTGGCCACGATCCCGACGGACTCCAGGCCCCGGACGTATGCGGCGCCGATCGTGCCCACCAGGTACGGGTCCTCGCCCACGGTCTCCTCGACCCGCCCCCAGCGCGGGTCGCGGACGACGTCGAGAACGGGGGACAGACCCTGGTGGACGCCGACCGACGCCATGTCCCGGCCGATGCTCCGGGCCATCTCCTCGACCAGGGACGGGTCGAAGGTCGCGCCCCAGGCGAGGGGTACCGGGTACGCCGTCGCCCGCCAGCTCGTGAAGCCGGCCAGGCACTCCTCGTGGGCGACGGCCGGGATGCCGAAGCGGCTCGACGCCATGATGCGGCGCTGGAAGCGGGCCAGGACCCGCGCGCCCTCCTCGGGGTCGAGGGGCGCCGTGCCGAAGACACGGGTGAGCTGGCCGAGACCCCGGGTGATCAGCTCGTCGAAGTCGAACGCCTCCGTCATGCCCGCCTCGTCGGGGGCGATGTCCTCGCCGTTGGCGTCGTTCTTCACCCACACGCCGTACAACTGCGCGGTCTTCTCTTCGAGGGTCATCCGGGACAGCAGGTCCTCGACCCGCTCGGCGGCGGGCAGGGCGCGGTCACGCCAAGGGGTGGTCATGAAACTCCTGTCGGTGGTGGTGAGTTTCAGGGGTGCGGAAAGGGTTCGCGGGAGCGGGAGCGCTCACGGATGCGGAAGGGGCTCGGGGCCGGTGGGCGCGCTCACTTGCCGCCCACGCCCATCAGCCCGCCGATCAGGGCCCGTCGCGCCACCAGGTAGACGGCGAAGATCGGGATGCCGGAGAGGACGACCGAGGCGAGCACGGCGGGGATGTTGACGCCGAACTGGCTGACGAAGTTGAAGAGGCCGAGGGTGAGGACCCGCGGCCCGTCGGACTGGGTGAAGATCAGCGGGAACAGGAAGCCGTTCCACGCCTGGAGCGCCGAGTAGATCACCACGGTGCTGATGCCGCCCTTGGCCAGCGGGATCGTCAGCTGGAAGAGCATCCGTGCGGGTGAGGCGCCGTCCAGGGCCATCGCCTCGTACAGGTCCTCCGAGACGTCCCGCAGGCTGCCGACCAGCACCAGCACGGACACCGGCATCGCGAAGGCCGCCGTCGGCAGGATGACCGCGAGGAGCGTGTCGTACAGGTCGAGCTTCGCGATCAGCAGGTACAGCGGGACGACGACCGCCTGGGCGGGGATCGCCACGCCGAGGAGGAACAGCCGGAACGCGGCGTTCGACCAGCGGTTCCGGGTGCGGACGGCCACGTACGCGAGCGGGACGGACAGGGCGAGGACGATGCCGACGACCGCCACGGCGACGATCGCCGTGTTGGTCAGCAGATGGCCGAAGCCGCTGCTCAGGACGGTGTTGTAGTTGTCGAGCGTCGGGTCCGTGGGCGGCTTGAGCGGATTGCCCGTCAGGGCCTTGTCCGCGCTCGTGAGGGAGGCCGACAGCATCGCGTAGATCGGGATCAGGACGATGACCAGCCAGACGAACGCGCCGAGGCCCGCGACGGGGTTGGCCCGCCGCGTCCAGTGGCGCCGTCGCCGGGCGGCGGTCGGTGGTTCTCCCCCGTCCGGCCGCCGGGTCTTCGCGGGGCGCGCCAACGTGTCGTGTGACATGCCGTCACATCCCTTCGCGGGTGCTGCGCATGGAGCCGAACCCGGTCAGCCGCACGAGGACGAGCGAGAGGCCCGTCGCGGCGATGACCAGGGTCGTCGCGATGGCGCTCGCGTAGCCGAAGTCGTACTGCTTGAAGCCCGCCTCGTACATCAGGTACGGCAGGACCGCGGTGTCCGTGCCCGGGCCGCCCTTGGTGAGGATCAGGACCGTCTCGAAGTACGTCAGCGAGCCGACGACGATCAGGACCGTGGACGTGGTGATCGTGTGCCGCAGCTGCGGGAGCGTGATCGAGAAGAACTGGCGGTAGCGGCCGGCGCCGTCGATCGCGGCGGCCTGGTAGAGGACCTCGGGGATCTGGCGGGCCCCGCCCTGGTAGATCAGCGTGTGGAACGGCATGAACTGCCAGCCGCCGACGAAGACGATCGCGAGGAACGCGCCGCTCTGCGAGCCCAGGGTGTCCGCCTGGATGATGCCGAAGTTCGGGTCGAGCAGCGCGTAGAACAGGATCGCGATGGCCGTGGACGACAGCAGGAACGGCACGAAGAAGATCGCGGACAGCACCGCCCGGTTGCGCTGGCGGCCCGCCGCCCACACGCCGAGCAGCAGGGCCACGACCGTCTGGAACGCCCAGCTGGCCACGGTCAGCACCACCGTCAGCGTCAGCGACTGGGTGAGGCGGGGGTCGTCGAGCAGCTTCTTCCAGTTGTCGAGGCCCACCGGCCGGGGGTCGCCCAGGCCGTCCCAGCTGGTGAAGGACAGATAGAGCGCGAGGCCCATCGGCACGACGGCGAAGAAGGTGAAGAAGAGCACGGCGGGCAGGGCCCAGACGGCGTGCGGGCGGCCCACCCGCGACGCCTTCCGGGACCCCTGCTCGACCGTGGAGGTCTTCTGGACCGTCGAGGTCACTTCAGCCCCTTGCAGGCGGTCACGAACTCGCTCGGCGACGACTTCCCCGCGAACAGCTTGCCTATCTCCGTGTGCATCTTGGTGCCGAGCGCGTCGCCGAGCGCCTGGTCCCAGGAGAGCGTGAACGCGGGCGCCTTCTCCACCAGGTCGTACTGGAACGTGGCGTACTCGGGGTTCGGCGCGGACGCCAGGAGCTTCTTCGCGTTCGAGGTGGTCGGGACGTCACCGTTGGCGACCAGGTCCTTGGCGTACGCCTCCGACGCGCACTCCTTCAGGAAGCCGATCGCCACGTCCTTGTTCTTCGTACGGGAGTTGACCGACCAGTAGTTGGTGGGGTTGCCGACGACGTTGCGGACGTCGCCCGTGCCGCCCTCGACGGTCGGGAACGCGGCCCAGCCCAGGTTGCTCTTGGCGAAGTCCGGGAACTTGCCGAGCTGCGTGGAGTACTCCCAGGAACCCATCAGGTGCATGGCCGCCTTGCCCTTGGCGAAGACCGCCGGGGCGCCGCCGTTGACGTACGACACCGAGGTGAACTTGGAGCCGAAGGCCCCGTCGTCCACCAGCTGCTTGACCAGTTCGGCGGCCTTGAGGACCGCCGGGTCGCCCCAGCCCTCGGAGTCGCCGTCCTGGATGCGCTTGAAGACCTCGGGGCCGCCGAGACGGTCGACGAGGTACTCCAGCCACATCAGGTTGGGCCAGAGGTCGGAGCCGCCGAGCGCGAACGGGGTGATCTTCGCCTTCTTCAGCTTGGCGTTGATGTCGAGGAGCTGGTCCCAGGTGGTGGGCGGCTGGAGCTTGTGCTCGGCGAAGACGGACTTGTTGTAGAAGAGGATCACCGGCTGCATGCCGCGCATCGGGATGCCGTAGTGGCGGCCCTTGAGGTCGCCTGCGGACAGCACGGACGGCAGGAAGCCGCTCTTGAGGACGGGGTCGTCCGCGATGACGTCGGTGAGGTCGACGAGCTTGCCGGCCTCCTCGTACGTCCTGATGGAGCCGCCGCCCCAGTTGAAGAACACGTCGGGGGCGCTCGGGGAGCCCATGGCCGTGCGGAGCTTGGGGGAGTAGTCGGAGCCGGGGACCTTCTGGAGCTTGATCGTGCCGCCGGCCTTCTTGGCGGCGGCCGACTTGTTGTAGCGGTCGACGGCGGCCTGCTGGACCTTCACCGCGTCGTCGCCGTAGACGAACGCGGTGACCGTCTTGCCGTCGCCGGCCCCGGAGCTGCCGGAGCCGCAGGCCGTGAGGCCCGCGCCGAGTCCCGCGGTGGCCAGGGAGGCGGTACCGGCGCCGAGGAACCAGCGCCTGCTGACGTTCCGCCCTCTGTTCGACTCCATGTGACAGCACCTCTCACGAACGTTTCGGATGTATCGGCCGTGCGGTTGTGCGGGTGGTACGGCGGTGCGGGGCGCGCGTCCGCAGGGTCCTGCGGCCACGCGGTGGTGCGAATGTTTCGCGTGTCTCTTCGAATGTTCCGGGAACGTATGGCCGTCGAAAGGGTTCGTCAAGAGGTCGCGCAGGGATACGATCCGGCTCATGAACTCCGCGAAGCCAGAGGAAACCCAGACAAGAGCGCGCGTGTCGCAGTCCACGCAGACCGCGACGCTCGCCGAGATCGCCCGTCAGGCCGGCGTCTCCGCTCCGACTGTTTCGAAGGTGCTCAACGGCCGTGCGGACGTCGCCCCCGCCACCCGCACCCGGGTCGAGGAGCTCCTGCGCGAGTACGGCTACCGGCGCCGGCGCGCCGAGGCGACCCGGTCCCCGCTCATCGACCTCGTCTTCCACGAGCTGGAGAGCGCCTGGGCCATGGAGGTCATCCGGGGCGTCGAGAACGTCGCCCGCGAGGAGGGCCTGAGCGTCGTGCTCTCCGAGAGCGCGGGCCGGCTCACCCCCGGCCGGACCTGGGCCGACCAGGTCGCCGCCCGCCGCCCGCACGGCGTGGTCCTCGTCCTGTCCGGGCTCGACGAGTCCCAGCGCGCCCTGCTGACCAGCCGCTCCATCCCGTTCGTGGTGATGGACCCGGCGGGCGACCCCGGCGCCGACGTGCCGTCGATCGGCGCCACCAACTGGCAGGGCGGCCTTGCCGCCACCCGGCACCTCGTCGAGCTGGGCCACCGCCGCATCGGCGCGATCACCGGGCCCTCCCGGATGATGTGCAGCCGGGCCCGTGTGGACGGCTACCGGGCCGCGCTGGAGACCGCCGAGCTGCCCGTCGACCCGGGGCTGATCAGGGCCGGGGACTTCCACCACGAGACGGGCTACCGGCTGGGCCTGGAGCTGCTGCGCCGCCCCGACCGGCCCACCGCCGTCTTCGCCGGGAACGACCTCCAGGCGCTCGGCCTGTACGAGGCCGCCCGTGAGCTGGGGCTGCGCATCCCGGAGGACCTGAGCGTGGTCGGGTTCGACGACCTGCCGGTGGCCCGCTGGGTGGGGCCGCCGCTGACGACCGTACGGCAGCCGCTGATGGAGATGGCCGAGGCCGCGGCCCGGCTGGTGCTGGACCTCGGGCGACAGGACGGCGCCTCGTCCGCGACCAGGGTGGAGCTGGCCACGAGCCTGGTCGTCCGCAGCAGCACGGGGGTGCCGCCGGAGGCGTAGGGCGGCACCGGGTCGCCCCGTGGTGCCGTAGAGGCGGGTGTGCCCTGTGTTCCGTGTGGTCCGTGTGTATTGACGTGGGTTCCGGGCGCCCCCACACTGCTCCGCAGTCAATCGGATGCACAACCGAAACTTTCGGAGGCACCCGCAATGAGAACCTCCCGAACCTCCCCCGGAAACCGGCGCCCGTCTTTAGGGGCCCGCCTCGCCGCCCTGGTCACCGGCGTGTCCGCGGTCACCGCCCTGCTCGTCGCCGCCCCCGCCGCCCACGCCGCCGACACCCCGCTGCGCGACCTCGCCGCCGCCAAGGGCAAGGCGATCGGCACCGCCGTGACCGGCTCCAAGCTCACCGGCACCTACGGTGACCTCGCCGGCCGGGAGTTCAATTGGCTCACCCCCGGCAACGCCATGAAGTGGGGCTCCGTCGAGCCCAGCCGCGGCAACTTCAACTGGACCGAGGCCGACCAGATCGTCGACTTCGCCGAGGCCCACGACCAGGACGTACGCGGCCACACCCTCGTCTGGCACAGCCAGAACCCGAACTGGCTGGACAACGGCACCTGGACGCCCGCCCAGCTCCGCCAGCTGATGACCGACCACATCGCGCTCGAAGTGGGCCGCTACAAGGGCCGCCTCGCCGCCTGGGACGTGGTGAACGAGCCGTTCAACGAGGACGGCACCTTCCGCCCGACCCTCTGGTACAACGGCCTCGGCGCCGACTACATCGCCCAGGCCCTGACCGCCGCCCGCGCCGCCGACCCGGCCGCGAAGCTCTACATCAACGACTACAACGTCGAGGGCGTCAACGCGAAGTCCACGGCCCTGTACAACCTGGTCAAGGACCTCAAGGCGCGCGGTGTCCCGATCGACGGGGTCGGTCTCCAGGCCCATCTGATCCTCGGTCAGGTCCCCTCGACCTTCCAGCAGAACATCCAGCGCTTCGCCGACCTGGGCCTGGACGTCGCCATCACGGAACTCGACATCCGGATGCAGACGCCCGCCACCGACGCCAAGCTGGCGCAGCAACGCACCGAGTACGAGGCCGTGTTCAAGGCGTGCGTGGCCGTGTCCCGGTGCACCGGAGTGACCGTCTGGGGCTTCACCGACTCCGACTCCTGGATCCCCGACGTCTTCCCCGGCGAGGGCGCGGCCACCCCGTACGACGAGAACTACCGGCCGAAACCCGCCTACTACGGCATCGTCTCCGCGCTCGGCGGCACGGTCACCGAGCCCCCGCCGCCGACCGGCTGCTCGGCCGCGTACAGCGTCCAGAGCCAGTGGAACACCGGCTTCACGGGTTATGTGACGATCAGTTGCGCCGCCGGGTCCTCGCTCTCCTCCTGGCGGGCGAACTGGACGTTCGGGGCGGGCCAGCGCATCACTACGGTGTGGAACGCGGTCTGCACCCAGACCGGGGCGACGGTCAGTTGCTCGAACGCGGCGTGGAACGGGAGCGTGCCGAGCGGCGGTTCGGTGATGTTCGGCTTCAACGCGTCCTGGAGCGGCAGCAATCCGGTCCCGACGGTGACGCTGGGCTGAGCGGTCACACGAGCATCGCTTTGAAAAGTATGAGAATTTCCGAAGGAACGGGCGCAGGAGTTCTCGCTCGTAACAATTCGGACGTACGTTCCTGTGTGTGAAGGGTGAAGAAGACGAGGAGTGCGAGGGCGCGGGCGGACGGCCGCGTTGGCTGAAGATCGCCGGTGGCGCGCTCGCCGGCGTCCTCGTACTCGGCGCCTGCGGGGCGGGCTGGGCGTTCTGGCGGCTCAACGACAACATCCGAAGCGTCGACATCAACAGCGCGCTCGGCGACGACCGCCCACCCAAGACCGCGCCCACGACGGCCCCTTCGGCCTCCACCGCCGCCGAACCGCTGCCCAGCGGCGCCCTGAACATCCTGGTCCTCGGCTCCGACTCCCGCAGCGGCAAGGAGAACGCCGAACTGGGCGGCGGAGGCGAGACCTCCGGCGCCCGCTCCGACACGGCGATGGTCGTCCACATCGACGAGGGCCGCACCGCGGCGACGGTCGTCAGCATCCCCCGCGACACCCTGGTCACCCGCCCGTCCTGCCCGCGGGAGTCGGGCGGTTCCACGGCGGTCGCCTACAACGTGATGTTCAACAGCGCCTACGCGGTGGGCGGCCCCGTCTGCGCCGTGAAGACCGTCGAGTCCCTGACGCACGTCCGCATGGACCACTACGTCGAGATCGACTTCGAGGGCTTCGCCGAACTGGTCGACGCGCTCGGCGGCGTCACCGTCACCACGGACGAGGACATCGACGACGGGGACAGCCACCTGAAACTCGCGGCGGGCACCCATCACCTCGACGGAAAGCACGCACTGGCGCTCGCCCGCACCCGCCACGGCATCGGCGACGGCAGCGACCTCGGCCGCATCGGGCTCCAGCAGAAGCTCGTGAAGGCCCTGCTCGACCAGATCGCCGCCACCAGCCTCCTGACCGACCCGGCCGAGCTGTACCGGGCCGCGGACGCGGTCACGCGCAGCCTCACCACCGACACCGGCCTCGGCTCCCTCACCGATCTGGTGCGACTCGGCCAGAGCCTGAAGGGGCTGTCGTCCGACGCGACGAGGACGGTGATGATGCCGGTCGTCCCCGCCCCCTACGACCCCAACCGGGTCGTCGCGGACGAGCCGGAGGCGAAGGAACTATGGGAGTCACTGAGGTGAAATCACTGAGGTGAAGTCGCTGAGGTGAAGTCACTGAGGTGAGGTGACCGGCGCGGAAGACCCGTCGAAAAAATTCTTCGAAGAAGTTCGGCTCGGGTGTCGATCCGGTGTCCGCTCGTTCGACGCAAGGGGTGAGAGGCGGGGAGAGACCCCGCCGCCCCTACCGAAGGAGCCACCATGCCGCGCTATCTGTCGATGGTCCGGATCGACGAGTCCACCGCCCCCGCCGAGGGGCCGAGCCCCGAGCTGATGCAGCGGATGGGCGACCTGCTGGAGGAGATCACCAAGGCCGGCGTCATGCTCGACACCGCCGGACTGCTGCCGAGCGCCCAGGGCAAGCGGGTCCACTGGGCGGGCGGCGAGCTGTCCGTCACCGACGGGCCGTTCATTGAGACCAAGGAGGTCGTCGGCGGCTACGCCCTCATGCAGTGCAAGGACATGGACGAGGCCGTCGAGTGGGCCACGCGGTTCCTCAAGGTGCACGAGGAGCACTGGACGGTGACCTGCGAGGTCCGGGAGATCGCGGAGGGCTGAGGGAGTCCTTGAACCCGCTTGGCCGGGGCGCCCCGCGGGTGTCTGATGGTGGGTTGTGACAGCACAGCCCACCACCGACGCCGACCGGGCGGGGCGCGCCCCGGCGGACCCCCGGAAGGCCATCGAGACCGTCTTCCGCATCGAGGCGCCCCGCGTCATCGCCGGGGTCGCCCGCATCGTGCGGGACGTCGGGATCGCGGAGGAACTGGCCCAGGACGCGCTGGTCGCCGCGCTGGAGCAGTGGCCGCGCGACGGCGTCCCCGACAACCCGGGCGCCTGGCTCATGACGACCGCCAAGCACCGGGCGATCGACCTGGTGCGCCGCCGGGAACGCTACGCGCGCAAGCTGGCGGAGGTCGGCCGGGACCTGGAGGCGGCGAGCCCGGCGGGGCAGTACCTGGACACGCCGTCCGACCCCGACGACATCGACGACGACCTCCTGCGCCTCGTCTTCACGGCCTGCCATCCCGTGCTCTCCGCCGAGGCCCGCATCGCCCTCACCCTCCGCCTCCTCGGCGGCCTCACCACCGTGGAGATCGCGCGCGCCTTCCTCTCCCCGGAGGCCACCGTCGCCCAGCGCATCGTCCGCGCCAAACGGACCCTCGCGAAGAAGGGCGTCCCCTTCGAGGTGCCCTACGGCCCCGACCGCGAGGCCCGCCTCGCCTCCGTCCTGGAGGTCATCTACCTCGTCTTCAACGAGGGGTACGCCGCCACCGCCGGCGACGACCTGCTGCGCCCCGCCCTGTGCGAGGACGCGCTGCGGCTCGCCCGCGTCCTCGCGGAGCTGATGCCCAAGGAACCCGAGGTGCACGGGCTGGTGGCGCTGCTGGAACTCCAGGAGTCACGGGCCGCCGCACGCACGGGTCCGACCGGTGAGCCGGTGCTCCTCAAGGACCAGGACCGCCGCCGCTGGAACCGCCTCCTCATCGCCCGCGGCTTCACCGCGCTGGGCCGGGCCACCGCCGCGGCCCACGGCAGCCCCGGCCCGTACGCGCTCCAGGCCGCGATCGCCGCGTGCCACGCCCAGGCGTACACCTACGAGGAGACCGACTGGCCGCGCATCGCGACCCTGTACGCCCTCCTGGCGGCCCGTTCCCCGTCGCCGGTGGTCGAGTTGAACCGCGCGGTCGCCGTCTCGATGGCCGAGGGCCCGGCCGCCGCCCTGGAGATCGTCGACCGCCTGGCCACGGAACCGGCGCTCAGCGACTACCACCTGCTGCCGAGCGTCCGAGGCGACCTCCTCGCCCGCCTGCACCGCCCGGACGAGGCCCGCGAGGAGTTCGCCCGAGCGGCCACACTGGCCCGCAACGAACGCGAACGACGGCTGCTGCTGGCACGGGCGGAGGAGGCGGGCGAGGGCGAAGCAGGAGGGTGAGGGCGAAGCAGGAGGGTGAGGTGAAGGAGGCCGGAGAGCCGTCTTTACGCGGCTCGGCGGGTGAGCCCTGGGCCGGATCGGCCCCCCATGGGCCGGTCGCCCTCCCGCAGGCCGGTCGCGCTCCCGCAGCCCGGGTCGCCCCCGTAGAGGGCTCGGCGTGTGTGCCTGGCCCGGTCGGCCACCCCTGCGGGCGGCGCATCGATGAGGCTGGTCCTCGGCCCTCCGGGCCGCGCGAGAGTCGCCCCGACCCGGTCGGCTCAGGCCGGACGGCCGATCAGCATCGTCGGCGCGCCTGCCACCCGTGTCAGGAAGACCGTCGTCGAGGCGGTGCCGTGCGGCTTCGGCAGGGCCTTGCGGCGCAGTTCCTCCGGCTCGACGGCCGACCCGCGCTTCTTCACCGTCAGGATGCCGATCCCGCGTTCCCGCAGCAGCGCCTTGAGCTTCTTCACGTTGAAGGGCAGCACGTCGGTGATCTCGTACGCGGTGGCGTACGGGGTGACGTGGTGCTCGTCGGCGGTGATGTACGCGATCGTCGGGTCGATCAGCCCGCCCTCCAGATCCTCGGCGACCTCGGCGACCAGATGCGCGCGGATGACGGCGCCGTCCGGCTCGTACAGGTACCGCCCGACCGGCCGGACCGCCGGGTCGGGCAGCATCGTGGCGGGGGTGGCGTGGACCCCGGCCTCCGAGGGGAGCAGCACCGCCCGCCGCGCCCCCGGCGTCCCGTCCGCGCGGAACCACAGCACGGCCTCCTTCACGTCCCCGCCGTCCGAGATCCACTCGGCCTCCGCCTCGGGCGGAATCGCCTCGTGCGGGATGCCCGGTGCGATCTTGAGCGCGCCGAGCGGCGCCTTCAGCGCGGCCGACACGGCCCACGACAGGGGCGGTGAGTAGGCCTCCGGGTCGAAGATCCGGCCGCGTTTGGAGGAACGCCGGGCCGGGTCGACGAACACGGCGTCGTACCCGGCCGTGTCCACCTCCGTCACATCCGCCTCGCGCACCTCGATCAGATCGGCGAGCCCGAGCGCGTCCGCGTTGGCGCGGGCCGCCGCCGCGGTCAGCGGGTCGCGGTCGACGGCCAGGACGCGGATACCGGCCCGTGCGAACGCGATGGCGTCCCCGCCGATCCCGCAGCACAGGTCGGCGACCGACCGCACGCCGAGCGCCCGGAAGCACTCCGCGCGGTACGTCGCCACGCTCGTCCGCGTCGACTGCTCGACCCCGTTCGGCGTGAAGAACATCCGTGCCGCGTCCTCGGCCCCGAACTTCGCCACGGCCCGCTGCCGCAGCCGCGCCTGGGCGATGGCCGCCGAGACGAGGTCCGCCGGGTGCGTGCGGCGCAGCCGGGTCGCCACGGCCAGCTCCCGCGCCGGTTCCACACCGCGCACCTCGTCGAGGAGGGCACGGCCCTCGGGGGTCAGCAAGGGGGCGAGGAAGGAGGGGGCGGAGTCGGGGGAGGCGTCGGGGGAGGCGTCGTTCACCGGGCCATTGTGGGCCACTCGGTGGACGGCGCGCCGGTGGTGGCGGTGTCGGGCCGGGGCGCCGGACGGGCCCTGCGAGGATGCGGCGCCATGCGACTCGTGCGACAACATGACGAAACGAGGGTGAAGCGGACGAGTTCCCGGGGGCCGGGCCGCGGCCTCCGGGGCGCATACGCCGCGCCCGTGCGGATGCTCACCGCGACGATCGCCGCGCACGTGGCGCTCGTGGCGCTCGTGGCGTCCGGGTGTGCCGGGAGCGCCGCCGGGGGTGCCGCCTCGGGGGACGCCGCCCCCGTGACGAGGTCCACGGGGGGAGGGCGGCAGGCGACGGGCCCGGCCCACGACCACGCGGCCCCGCCGCCGGGTCACCGGGCCGGGGTGCCAGGTCGGGGCGTCGGCGCGGCGTCTCGTGGCGCCGCCCCGCCGGGCAGCCGGCTCGACGAGTCAGGTCGCCCGGCCGACGCGCCGGGCAGCCGGGCCGACCCGCCGGGCGGCCGGGCCGACGCGTCAGGTCGCCCGGCTGACCCCTCCGGCCGCACCGACCCGCCCCGGCGTCACGCCGGTACACCCCGCGCCCCGGCCCGGACGCCCGCGTACCGTCGTTGGGGGCTCACCGGGCCGCTCGTCCCGGCTCCCGAGAAGCCCGACCGGCCGTCCGTGCCCCGAGCCGTGCGCCCCGGTCCGGCCCCTGTGGTCGAGCGCGTCGCGACGCGCGACAAGGTGGTGTTCCTGACGTTCGACGACGGGGCGGAGAAGGACCCGGGGTTCGTGCGGATGGTGCGGGAGTTGCGGCTCCCGGTCAGCTTGTTCCTCACCGACAGCGTCGTCGGGCCGGGCTACGGCCACCTCGCCCGGCTCCGCGAGGTCGGCGCCACCGTGCAGAACCACACCCTCGACCACACCGCCCTGCGCGGCCTGCCGTACGCCGGGCAGCGGGCCGAGATCTGCGGCCAGCAGGACAAGCTGAAGCAGCGCTTCGGGGTCCGCCCCACCCTGTTCCGCCCGCCGTACGGCGTCTACGACAGCACGACGCTCCGTGCCGCCGCCGACTGCGGCATCGCCGCCGTCGTCCTGTGGCGCGCGTCCATGAGCGCCGACGGCTTCCGTCCCACCGCCACCGCGCCCGCCACGGCCGACGGGAGTGGCGCCACGACCGCCGCCGGCGGCGGCCGGCTCCGGCCCGGCGACATCGTCCACGCCCATGTCCGGGGCCGGGGTTCCGGCCGACTGGACGGCGCCTCGCTCACCCGCGTCACGGCCGGGCTTCTGCGCCGCATCCAGGAACAAGGCCTGACGGTGGGTCGTTTGGAGGATTACCTCTGAGGGTCACCTCCGAGGCACGGAACCTTGCGGCAACCCGGGGTCCCGCACCACGCCACGCGGCCGCAATTAGCAGTCCGCTTGACCGAGTGCTAACCACGGTCATAGTCTCAGGTCTGGCACTCCCCCCTGGAGAGTGCCAACTACGCGACGGGCAGGTCCGGCACCCGCGACGACGGATCCACCTGGTCGCCACCTCAGACAGTTAACCCCGTGAGATCTCCGAAGGGGGAGGTCGGATCGTGACGACCACCAGCTCCAAGGTTGCCATCAAGCCGCTCGAGGACCGCATCGTGGTCCAGCCGCTCGACGCCGAGCAGACCACCGCCTCTGGCCTGGTCATCCCGGACACGGCCAAGGAGAAGCCCCAGGAGGGCGTCGTCCTGGCCGTCGGCCCGGGCCGCTTCGAGAACGGCGAGCGCCTGCCGCTCGACGTCCAGACCGGCGACATCGTGCTGTACAGCAAGTACGGCGGCACCGAGGTGAAGTACAACGGCGAGGAGTACCTCGTCCTGTCGGCTCGCGACGTCCTCGCGATCATCGACAAGTAGTTCACCTCTCGCGAGGCAGCCCGCCGCCCAGCGCGGCGCGTCACTTCGCGAAACACATTGCTTTGAGCTGCGCCCCTGGCCCCCGCGACCACTAAAAAGCCGGGCGCCCGGGGCGCAGCCTGCATTCACCCGAGATTTCCGAGAGGGCTCCCGCTGCCATGGCGAAGATCCTGAAGTTCGACGAGGACGCCCGTCGCGCCCTCGAGCGCGGCGTCAACAAGCTTGCCGACACGGTGAAGGTGACGATCGGCCCCAAGGGCCGCAACGTCGTCATCGACAAGAAGTTCGGCGCCCCCACCATCACCAACGACGGTGTGACCATCGCCCGCGAGGTCGAGATCGAGGACCCGTACGAGAACCTCGGTGCGCAGCTGGTGAAGGAGGTGGCCACCAAGACCAACGACATCGCTGGTGACGGCACCACCACCGCCACCGTGCTCGCCCAGGCGCTGGTGCGCGAGGGCCTGAAGAACGTCGCCGCGGGCGCCTCCCCTGCCGCCCTGAAGAAGGGCATCGACGCCGCCGTCGCCGCGGTCTCCGAGGACCTGCTCGCCTCGGCCCGCCCGATCGACGAGAAGTCCGACATCGCCGCCGTCGCCGCGCTGTCCGCCCAGGACCAGCAGGTCGGCGAGCTCATCGCCGAGGCGATGGACAAGGTCGGCAAGGACGGTGTCATCACCGTCGAGGAGTCCAACACCTTCGGTCTGGAGCTGGACTTCACCGAGGGCATGGCCTTCGACAAGGGCTACCTGTCGCCGTACTTCGTCACGGACCAGGAGCGCATGGAGGCCGTCCTCGACGAGCCCTACATCCTCATCCACCAGGGCAAGGTCGGCGCCATCGCCGACCTGCTGCCCCTGCTGGAGAAGATCATCCAGACCAACGCCTCGAAGCCGCTGCTGATCATCGCCGAGGACGTCGAGGGCGAGGCCCTCTCCACCCTCGTGGTCAACAAGATCCGCGGCACGTTCAACGCCGTCGCCGTCAAGGCCCCCGGCTTCGGCGACCGCCGCAAGGCGATGCTCCAGGACATGGCCGTCCTCACCGGCGCCACCGTCATCTCCGAGGAGGTCGGCCTCAAGCTCGACCAGGTCGGCATCGACGTGCTCGGCACCGCCCGCCGCGTCACCGTCACCAAGGACGACACCACGATCGTCGACGGCGCCGGCAACTCCGAGGACGTCCAGGGCCGCGTCGCCCAGATCAAGTCCGAGATCGAGAACACCGACTCCGACTGGGACCGCGAGAAGCTCCAGGAGCGCCTCGCGAAGCTGGCCGGCGGCGTGTGCGTGATCAAGGTCGGCGCCGCCACCGAGGTGGAGCTGAAGGAGAAGAAGCACCGTCTGGAGGACGCCATCTCCGCGACCCGCGCCGCGGTCGAGGAGGGCATCGTCTCCGGTGGTGGCTCCGCGCTCGTCCACGCCGTGAAGGTCCTCGAGGGCAACCTCGGCAAGGACGGCGACGAGGCCACCGGTGTCTCCGTCGTCCGCAAGGCCGCCGTCGAGCCGCTGCGCTGGATCGCCGAGAACGCCGGCCTCGAGGGCTACGTCATCGTCTCCAAGGTCGCCGAGCTGGAGAAGGGCAGCGGTTACAACGCCGCCACCGGCGAGTACGGCGACCTGGTCAAGGCCGGCGTCATCGACCCGGTCAAGGTCACCCGCTCCGCCCTGGAGAACGCCGCCTCCATCGCCTCCCTCCTCCTCACGACCGAGACCCTGGTCGTCGAGAAGAAGGAAGAGGAGCCGGCCGAGGCGGGCCACGGCCACGGTCACGGCCACGCCCACTGAGGCAACGGCCACGCCCACCGAGGCGGACGCCTGAGAGGAGCCCCTGTTCCGGCCGCCGGAACGGGGGCTTCTCCCGTGCACGGTGCACGAGCGCCCCTACCGGCGGTCCCCCCAGCCCGGCCGCCGCTCTACCCGGCGCTCGCCCACCGCTCGCTCAGCGCTCCAACCCTTCCAGGGCTCCCAGCTGCGCCATCAGCGCGAGCCGGTCGTACTGCCACCACCCCTCGGCGAGCTTCCCGTCCGGCGAGCAGCGATGGATGGTCGTCCCGGTCATGGAGACCTTCCTCCCGGTGGGCGCGATACCGAGGAACTCGCCCTTGTGCGTGGCGTTCCACGTCCACCGCGTGCACACCCGGTCACCCTGGGCCATCTGGTCCTCGATGGTGAACGAGAAGTCGAAGCCCGCCCGCCACATCGCGAACTCACGCCGCGCCGCGTCCATGCCGATCACGTCCTGCGGGTTGGCCGGGTCGTGGTCGTGATAGTCCTCCACCAGCAGGTCGTTCATCGGCGGCAGTTCCCCCCGCGTGCCCAGCGTCTCGAAGAACCTCCGCGCGATGTCCGCGTTCAGCTGCTCGTCCCGCACCACGTCCAGATCCGTGAAGGTCGGCATCTCGTCGCAGAGCGCCACCATCTCGTTGAAGATCCGGTCCGTCTCCGGCAGCTGGGAGTTCCGCATGGCCTCCTCGTACGACGGGAACTCCACGATCTCGACGAAGTGCCCCTCGTCGGACCGGTCCTTCCCGATCATGTTGTGCGTCGCCGTCCGCTTTCCCTTGGTCTGCTCGACCCACCTGTCCATCAGCCGGTCCATCTCGTCGAACCGACTCGTCCTACAGTCGATGAGCTGCACAAACGTCACAAGACCACCTCCGGCCCCCCTGGGTCCGGTCGGACAGCTCCATTCTCTCCCCGCGCCGCCTCCCTCTCACCCGCTGAGCGACGAGGCCGCCCCGGCCCGCCCCGCTACTGGGGGCCGTACTTGCGTCCCGTCTTCGAGCTGACCCCGCCCAGCAGCCCCCGCGGCATCACCTTCACCACACCCATCAGGGTCTTGTAGCGCGGGTCGGGGATCGAGACCGTCCTGCCGCGGGACAGGTCGGCCAGGGCCGCCGTGACCAGCTTGTCCGCGTCGAGCCACATCCAGCCCGGGATGTTGTCCGTGCCCATGCCCGCCCGCTCGTGGAACTCCGTGCGGACGAAGCCCGGGCACAGCGCCATCAGACGGACACCGCTGCCGGCCAGGTCCCGCGCCGCGCCCTGGGTGAACTGCACCACCCACGCCTTCGACGCGCCGTACGTCCCCCGCGGCACGAACGCCGCCACCGACGCCACGTTCACGACTCCGCCCCGGCCGCGCTCCCGCATGGCCTCGGTCGCCGCGGAGGTCAGCCGGAGCACCGCCTCGCAGTGCACCTTGAGCATCTTCAGCTCGTCGGCCATCGAGACGTCGAGATAGCGGCCCTTGTTGCCGAACCCCGCGTTGTTGACCAGCAGGTCGACCGGGTTCTTGCGGTCGGACAGCCGCTTCGCCACCGCCTCGATGCCGTCGTCCGTCGCCAGATCCGCCGTCAGGACCTCCGCCTCGATGCCATGCCGGTCGTGCAACTCCGTGGCCTGCTCGCGCAGCCGCTTCGTGTCACGCGCCACCAGCACCAGGTTGTGCCCGTCCGCCGCCAGTCGCCGCGCGAAGGCTGCGCCGATGCCCGCGGTCGATCCCGTAATCAGAGCCGTTGTCATGGCGCAAGGGTAGTGACCCGGACCGCGCTGATCCGCTTGCCCACGGCGGCGGACCCCGCCCGGTCATCCCCGCCCGCGGGCGCGCCGCGCGTACGCCGGGTGCGGCACGGCCGTGGGTCACGGTGCCTCAGATGACCGGTCTCACCGTCGCGTCGCGGAGTCGGCGTTTCCGTCCTGTTGGGCCGCGTACGTCCGGGCCGACTCCAGGATCTCCGGGTGGAGTGCCTCGCCCGCGGCCAGCAGACGTGGCAGCAGCTCCCGATCGTGCATCGTGGCGCGGAAGGCGAGGGCGACGGTGACGTCGTGGTCCGGGCGGCGGACGATCTCGATCGGGTCGCCCGCCCGGATCTCGCCCGGCCGCACCACCCGCAGATACGCCCCGGGCTCGCCCTTCCCCGCGAAGCGCTTGACCCAGCCGCGCTCACCGAGGTGCCGCTGGAAGTTCAGACAGGGGACGCGGCCGGCGGTGACCTCCAGGACGACCTCCGCGCCGATCCGCCAGCGCTCCCCGATGAGCGCGCCGGAGATGTCGAGGCCCTCGGTCGTCAGGTTCTCCCCGAAGGACCCGTTGGGCAGGTCGCGGCCGAGCTCCTGCTCCCACGCGTCGAGGTCCTCGCGGGCGAAGGCGTAGACCGCCTGGTCGTTCCCGCCGTGATGCCGTCTGTTGCACACCGCGTCCCCGGCCAGCCCGCTGCCGCCCACCCCCTTCGGCCCGGGCGCGGCCACCCGCACCGGCCCGGCCACCGGCCGCTTGTCGATCCCTGTCACGCGCTTCGACTCCTCGGGGACGTCGACCGCCGCGGCCTGCCCGAGGTTCAGTGACAAAAGCTTCATACCGGCACGCTAGGCGAACGTCGGTCAAAGCGTCGAGGCGATATTCGCCGCGCCTTCCAAGCCGCCCTTATGCTCGACCCGTGATCGAGGCCCGTCATCTCCGCGTCCTGCGTGCCGTCGCCGCCACCGGCTCCTTCTCGGCGGCCGGCCGTGAACTGGGCTGCACCCAGCCCGCCGTGAGCCAGCAGATGAAGGCGCTCGAATCGTCCGTCGGCACGCCCCTGCTCGTCCGCGGCGGCCGCGAGATGCGGCTGACCCAGGCGGGCGAGGCGCTCGTGCGGCACGCGGCCGGCATCCTCGCCGGTCTCACGGCGGCCGAGGAGGAGGTCGCCGCGATCGCGGGTCTGCGCGCCGGCCGGGTCCGGCTGATCTCCTTCCCCAGCGGCAGCTCCACGCTGGTCCCCACCGCCCTCGCCGCCCTGCGCGCCGCCCACCCCGGCACCCGGGTCTCCCTGGAGGAGGCCGAACCGCCCCGCTCTGTGGAACTGCTCCGCGAGGGCGACTGCGACATCGCGCTCGCCTTCCGCTACGAGGGCGCGGCGAACGCAGAGGAGTGGGGGGACCTGGTGGTGCGCCCCCTGCTCACCGACCGTCTCGTCGGCCTCGTCCCTCAGGGGCACCGACTGGCCGGCGCGCGGTCCATCGGCATCGAGGAGCTCGCGGGGGAACCCTGGATCGCCGGCTGTCCCCGCTGCCGGGGCCAGCTGGTGAGAGTCTGCGAGAGCGCGGGCTTCACGCCGCGTATCGACTTCGCCACCGACGACTACCCGGCGGTGGTCGGCCTGGTGGGCGCGGGCCTCGGCGTCGCGGTCCTGCCGGAACTGGCCATCGAGTCCGTGCGGCCCAAGGGGGTACGGATGATCACGGTGGAGCCGGTGGTGCACCGAGAGATCGTGGCGCTCACCCTCCCGGACCTGGCCCGGGTCCCCACGGTCGCCGCGACCCTGGACCAACTGGCGAGGGCGGCGACCCGCTAGCCACCGTCCTCCGGCCGCCTCGCGCGCCCTCGGCCGACCGGGCCGGAACCGGCTGAAGCAGAGCCGGTGCTGGGGTGCTGCGGTATCGGTGCGGGTGCGGGTGCGGGTGTCGGTACAGGACTGGGGCCGGGGCTCACCGGAGCCGGAGTGTCCCTCCGAGCGACCGCCGGGTCGTGGAGCGGTCGTACGCGCTGTCGTGGCGTCCGCGCGGGGCGGCGCCCGATGAAACGTTCCTTCAGTTGTTCGAACCGGCGTCGCCGACGGGCGTGGACGCCGACACCAGGCGGTGCCGGGCGCGCCCCATGAGCTCCTCGCGCTCGTCCTCGGTCAGCCCGCCCCACACGCCGTACGGCTCACGGACCGCGAGGGCGTGGGCCGCGCACTGGGCGCGTACCGGGCAGCGCATGCAGACCTCCTTGGCCGAGTTCTCACGAGCGCTCCGCGCCGCGCCGCGTTCTCCCTCGGGGTGGAAGAACAGCGAGCTGTCCACCCCTCGGCAGGCCGCGAGGAGCTGCCAGTCCCACAGATCAGCGTTCGGTCCGGGAAGGCGGGAGAAATCTGCCATTACGTGTCCCCTTGTTGCCGTTCTGAGAGGATATGGTGCTCATGACCGTACATGGACTATCTAAGGAGATGAAAATATGACTCATTGCGAATCTAGCTCCAGACACCGGCAAATAGGAACAAAAACGGCTGAATGGGGCATAGCTTGTGATGAAACGTTGAGGGTCTGTTGTGCATGTCTGCACCGTGTCCGTTCCCTCACGTAGAGTGCCGAAGGTGACCAGCCATCCCGTAACTCTTTCGAGTGACCGTCGTTGAGAGGTCGGAGGCGGTTGAAGGAACAAGCGCTCGGGCAGGCGTTCGTGTCCGCTCGTGAGTGTCGACCGCACAGGTGACGATTTCGTACCAGCCTGGAGGCTCAAGGTGACGCGCATCAGCTGCGGAGGACGGCCATGACATCCGTCCTCGTCTGCGACGACTCCCCGCTTGCCCGAGAGGCGCTGCGCCGCGCGGTGGCGACCGTGCCCGGCGTCGAGCGCGTGACCACGGCGGCCAACGGCGAGGAAGTCCTCCGCCGCTGGGGGGCCGACCGCTCGGACCTGATTCTGATGGACGTACGCATGCCCGGCCTGGGCGGCGTCGAGACCGTACGGCGGCTGCTGTCCGCCGACCCCGGTGCGCGCATCATCATGCTCACCGTCGCCGAGGACCTGGACGGCGTGGCGCTCGCCGTCGCCGCAGGTGCCCGCGGCTATCTGCACAAGGACGCCTCCCGCGCGGAGCTGCGCGCCACCGTGACGCAGGCGCTCGCCGACCCCACCTGGCGGCTCGCCCCGCGCCGGCTGCGGTCCGCCGAGATGGGCGCCGCGCCGACGCTCACCGCGCGGGAGATCCAGGTGCTGGAGGGCATGAGCCACGGCCGCTCGAACGCGGAGATCGGGCGCGAGCTGTTCCTCTCCGAGGACACCGTGAAGACCCACGCGCGGCGGCTGTTCAAGAAGCTCGGCGCCTCGGACCGCGCGCACGCCGTTGCGCTCGGCTTCCGCTGGGGTCTGGTCCGCTGAGTTGAGCCGTGACGGGGGTAGGAGAATCCCCGCTCACCACCAGGTGGGCGGGGGTGGCCGGGCGGTCCACCGGATGCCCGCTGCTCGTTTCGCCGCGGATGCCGCATCCTTGAGGTGTGGAGTTCCTCGGGGAGCAGTCGAACGAGCGGGAGGGGAGGGCGCAGGAGATGACTTCCGGCGCGCCTACTCATAACGCTTCGGTGCACAACCATGGACGTGGCGCCACGGACCGGACGGCCGCAAGGCACCATGGACCGATGCGCGACGACGAGACGACGGTGATCGGTGCGCTCGTGCATCGCGCCGTCGACGGGGACGAGCAGGCGACCCACGATCTGCTCGCCCATGTCCACCCCCTTGCCCTGCGCTATTGCCGCACCCGTCTGTCGCGGCTGCCCGGTGACGCGCGGCACTTCGTGGAGGACCTGGCGCAGGAGGTCTGCGTCGCCGTCCTCCTCGCGCTGCCGCGCTACAAGGACACCGGACGGCCGTTCGAAGCCTTCGTCTTCGCCATCGCGGGTCACAAGGTCGCCGACCTCCAGCGCGCCGCGATGCGCCACCCCGGCTCGACGGCCGTGCCCTCGGACGAGATGCCCGAGCGCCCCGACGACTCCCTCGGCCCCGAGGAGCGCGCCCTGCTCAGCAGCGACGCCGAGTGGGCCAAGAAACTCCTGGCCAACCTGCCCGAGAACCAGCGGGAGCTGCTGCTGCTGCGGATCGCCGTCGGGCTCACGGCCGAGGAGACGGGACAGATGCTCGGCATGTCGCCCGGCGCGGTCCGGGTGGCGCAGCACCGGGCGCTGAGCAGGCTCAGGGCCCTCGCCGAACAGTAGGAACGAGCACGAACCACGTCGGTCGAGCAGGAGGGCCGGCGTTCGTGCCGCAGCTCGGGAGGCACCCCGTATGAACAGGCGGGGTGCCTTTTCCGTATGACGTCCGTACGAACATACGAAGCCCGGGATGACTTCGTACCGTGGAATGTGTGCTCCGCGCTTCCCGTTAGCATGGACATCCGCACCGATCAAGGCCATTTGGGGAAGGTGTCATGACTGCCAACGTCGACGGAGTGCCCGAAAAATTCGCGACGCTCGGGCTGACCTACGACGACGTGCTGCTGCTGCCGGGCCCGTCGGACATGGCTCCCGACGAGATCGACACCGCCTCGTACGTCTCCAAGAACGTGCGGGTGAACATCCCGCTGCTCTCGGCCGCGATGGACAAGGTCACCGAGTCCCGCATGGCCATCGCCATGGCCCGCCAGGGCGGCGTGGGTGTCCTGCACCGCAACCTGTCCATCGAGGACCAGGCCAACCAGGTCGACCTGGTGAAGCGCTCCGAGTCCGGCATGGTGGCCGACCCGATCACCGTGCACCCGGACGCCACGCTCGCCGAGGCCGACGCGCTGTGCGCCAAGTTCCGCATCAGCGGCGTCCCGGTGACCGACGGCAACAAGAAGCTGCTGGGCATCGTCACCAACCGCGACATGGCCTTCGAGACGGACCGCTCGCGCCAGGTCCGCGAGGTCATGACCCCGATGCCGCTGGTCACCGGCAAGGTGGGCATCTCCGGCGTCGAGGCCATGGAGCTGCTGCGCAAGCACAAGATCGAGAAGCTGCCGCTGGTCGACGACTCGGGCATCCTCAAGGGCCTCATCACGGTCAAGGACTTCGTGAAGGCCGAGAAGTACCCGAACGCCGCGAAGGACGGCGAGGGCCGTCTCCTCGTCGGCGCCGCCGTCGGTGTCGCCGGTGACGCCTTCGAGCGCGCCCAGGCCCTCATCGAGGCGGGCGTCGACTTCATCGTCGTCGACACCGCGCACGGCCACTCCCGCCTGGTCGGCGACATGGTCGCCAAGATCAAGTCGAACTCGACCGGCGTCGACGTCATCGGCGGCAACATCGCCACCAGGGACGGCGCCCAGGCCCTCATCGACGCCGGCGTGGACGGCATCAAGGTCGGCGTCGGCCCCGGCTCCATCTGCACGACCCGCGTCGTCGCCGGCATCGGCGTCCCGCAGGTCACCGCCATCTACGAGGCGTCCCTCGCCGCCAAGGAGGCCGGCATCCCGGTCATCGGCGACGGCGGCCTGCAGTACTCCGGCGACATCGCCAAGGCCCTGGTCGCGGGCGCCGACACGGTGATGCTCGGCTCGCTGCTCGCGGGCTGCGAGGAGTCGCCGGGCGAGCTGATGTTCATCAACGGCAAGCAGTTCAAGTCGTACCGCGGCATGGGGTCGCTCGGCGCCATGCAGTCCCGTGGCGACCGCAAGTCGTTCTCCAAGGACCGCTACTTCCAGGAGGGCGTCGCCTCCGACGAGCAGCTCGTCCCCGAGGGCATCGAGGGCCAGGTGCCCTACCGCGGTCCGCTCTCCTCGGTCGTCCACCAGCTGGTCGGCGGTCTGCGCCAGTCGATGTTCTACGTCGGCGGCCGGACGGTCCCGGATCTCCAGGCGGGCGGACGCTTCGTACGGATCACCTCCGCGGGTCTGAAGGAGAGCCACCCGCACGACATCCAGATGACCGTCGAGGCGCCGAACTACAGCCGTAAGTAGACAGCCGTAGGTGGACAACGGACCTGGTGAGGGCGGCCCCGGTGCATCCGGGGCCGCCTTCGTCGTGCCCGTCGGCGATACTGGAAGACGCTGAACGCTTCAGGGAAAGGCCACACACGTGACTGAGATCGAGATCGGGCGCGGCAAGCGCGGCCGCCGGGCGTACGCCTTCGACGACATCGCCGTCGTCCCCAGCCGTCGTACGCGCGACCCGAAGGAGGTCTCGATCGCCTGGCAGATCGACGCCTACCGCTTCGAGCTGCCCTTCCTGGCCGCCCCGATGGACTCGGTCGTCTCCCCGGCCACCGCGATCCGCATCGGCGAGATGGGCGGCCTCGGCGTACTGAACCTCGAAGGTCTGTGGACGCGGTACGAGGACCCGCAGCCGCTGCTCGACGAGATCACCGGCATGCCCGACGAGGCCGCGACCCGCCGCCTCCAGGAGATCTACGCGGCTCCCATCAAGGAGGAGCTGATCGGGCAGCGCATCAAGGAGGTGCGCGACTCCGGAGTGGTCACCGCGGCGGCGCTCTCCCCGCAGCGCACGGCCCAGTTCTCCAAGGCCGTCGTGGACGCGGGCGTCGACATCTTCGTCATCCGCGGGACGACCGTGTCGGCGGAGCACGTCTCCGGCTCGCACGAGCCGCTGAACCTGAAGCAGTTCATCTACGAGCTGGACGTCCCGGTGATCGTCGGCGGCTGTGCCACGTACACGGCGGCGCTGCACCTGATGCGGACCGGCGCGGCCGGTGTCCTCGTCGGCTTCGGCGGCGGTGCCGCCCACACCACGCGGAACGTGCTGGGCATCCAGGTCCCGATGGCGACGGCGGTGGCCGACGTGGCCGCGGCCCGCCGCGACTACATGGACGAGTCCGGCGGCCGGTACGTGCACGTCATCGCCGACGGCGGTGTCGGCTGGTCCGGCGACCTCCCCAAGGCGATCGCCTGTGGCGCCGACGCGGTGATGATGGGCTCCCCGCTGGCCCGCGCCACGGACGCGCCCGGCAAGGGGCACCACTGGGGCATGGAGGCGGTGAACGAGGAGCTGCCGCGCGGCAAGAAGGTCGACCTCGGCACCGTGGGCACGATCGAGGAGGTCCTGACCGGACCCTCGCACACGCCCGACGGCTCGATGAACCTCTTCGGCGCGCTGCGCAGGGCCATGGCCACCACCGGGTACAGCGAGCTGAAGGAGTTCCAGCGCGTCGAGGTGACGATCGCCGACTCGCAGCACAAGCGGTGAACTGACACCGCGCTCGACTTGAGCGGAGAGAGGGGCCCGACCGCCCACGGGGGCAGCCGGGCCCCTCTTCGTGTGCCCAGGGGCTGGTGGGGGCGTGGGTTGCGGTGGGGGCGGTTGCGTTCGGGGCGAATGTGGGCTGATAGCGATCGTGATCGGCGCCCCGGTTCTTCTACGTCACCGCAAGCCCACCCGCTGGGACCGACTCCGTCTTCGGATGGTGCAGTGCCGGAGGAGGTGGATCTTGCGGCTTTTCGGATGGTGAGCGGCCGCCCCCACAAGAACTAGGGGCGGACACTCCGTGAACCATCCAGGAGCCTGCCGCAGTAGCCGCTGCGGTGGGCTCCACCTGGGTCGTACGGTACCTGCGCAGGGACCCGGCTGCCACCGGCCCCGGAGTGTCGGGCGGTGGCGCGCGCCCCGTTCACAACCTGTGCGCCGCCCCCGTCGGAGTGGCTCCGCGGGTGTCCAGCAGGAGCTGGGCCTTGACCGAGAGGCCCTGGAGGTCGTAGGTGCGGTGGTGCTGGAGGAGGATCGTCAGATCGGCCTCGGCGGTGGCCTCGTAGAGGCAGTCGGCGCGGGGGACCGGGCGGTCGAGGACGCTCCACGCGGGGACGTGCGGGTCGTGGTAGCTGACGTGCGCGCCGAGTTGGAGGAGACGACGGGCGATCTCCTCCGCGGGGGTGCCCTGTTGGTCGGGGATGTCGGGCTTGTAGGTGACGCCGAGGAGGAGGACGCGGGCTCCGCGGGCCGACTTGCCGTGCTCGTTGAGGAGGGTGGCGGCGCGCTGGACGACGTACTGGGGCATGCGGTGGTTGACCCGCTGGGCCAGTTCGACCATGCGGAGTGAGTGCGGGGCCTGGCCCGACAGGTCCTGCGCGAGGGCGTGACCGCCCACGCCGGGCCCCGGGCGGAACGCCTGGAAGCCGAACGGTTTGGTCTCGGCACAGCGGATGACGTCCCACAGGTCGACGCCGAGGTCGTGGCAGAGGACGGCCATCTCGTTGACGAGGGCGATGTTGACGTGCCGGTAGTTGGTCTCCAGCAGCTGCACCGTCTCGGCCTCGCGTGGCCCACGTGCGCGTACCACCTTGTCGGTGAGCCGGCCGTAGAAGGCGGCGGCCGACTCGGTGCAGGCCGGGGTGACGCCGCCGATCACCTTGGGGATGTTCGCGGGACCGAAGTCGCGGTTGCCCGGGTCGACACGGGCGGGCGAGTAGGCGAGGTGGAAGTCGCGGCCCGCGCGCAGCCCCGACCCCTCTT
Source organism: Streptomyces sp. MA5143a (assembly GCF_900290235.1). Lineage (GTDB taxonomy): Bacteria > Actinomycetota > Actinomycetes > Streptomycetales > Streptomycetaceae > Streptomyces. Next base: position 60,092 of record NZ_OLMK01000073.1, on the reverse strand, counting down.
CGAGGAGCGGGCGCAGGAACTCCTCGGTCGTGCCCGGGTGGACCGGTGACTCCAGGATGACCGTGGTGTGCGGGCGCAGCCGGGCGGCCAGGACCCGGGCGGCCTCCTCCACCTGGGTGAGGTCCGGCGCTCCGTCGGCGCCCATGGGCACGGGGACGCAGATGACCGCCGTGCGGACCCGGCCGAGTTCCGCGGGGCTGGTGCCGGGCTTGAAGCCGCGGGCGAGCATGCGGCGCAGTTCGGCGGGGGTGAGGGAGCCGCGTTCGGGGCCGGTGCGGTAACCGAGCGTGGGGATGCCGGCGGCGACGGCGGCCTGCGCCAGCGGCAGGCCGAGCTGGCCGAGTCCGATGACGGCGAGATCTGCGGGCATGGCGTGAGCCGTCCTTCCCAGTAACCGAAGCGGGACAGACGCGCAAGCCCTGTGGACTGGACGAGCGAGCGCAATGTCAGACTAGGAGTAAATATGACCGATATGCGGGATTGGGGGACGGTATTTCTCCGCGCGTCCCGGAGAGTTGTCCACAGGCTGGGGGCGGGTGGTGGCCGATGTCGGGCAACCCGGTCAGAATTCTGGGCAGGGGGATGTGAGCAGGGTCTTGCCTGACGGGCATCGACAGGTGGGACCGGCGCGACAAACAGCGGGAGGCAGCGGTGAGGACAGCGGCACTGGGACCGGCACAGCGCGCCGAGTCACTGGCGGGTATGGCCGAGCGCGAGCTGGACGTGCTGGTCGTGGGTGGTGGCGTGGTCGGTGCGGGCACGGCCCTGGACGCCGTGACGCGCGGCCTGTCCACGGGCCTCGTCGAGGCGCGTGACTGGGCGTCGGGCACGTCGAGCAGGTCGAGCAAACTCATCCACGGCGGCCTGCGCTATCTGGAGATGCTCGACTTCGCCCTCGTCAGGGAGGCCCTGAAGGAGCGAGGGCTCCTCCTGGAGCGCCTCGCACCCCATCTGGTGAAGCCCGTGCCGTTCCTCTACCCCTTGCAGCACAAGGGCTGGGAGCGGTTCTACGCGGGATCCGGCGTCGCCCTGTACGACGGGATGTCGATGGCCCGCAGCCACGGCCGGGGACTGCCCCTGCACCGCCATCTCAGCCGCCGCCGCGCCCTGCGCATAGCGCCCTGCCTCAAGAAGGACGCGCTGGTCGGAGCCCTCCAGTACTACGACGCCCAGATGGACGACGCCCGCTACGTGGCCACCCTGGTGCGCACGGCCGCCTCCTACGGCGCGAAGGTCGCCAACCGCGCGCGCGTCACGGGGTTCCTGCGCGAGGGCGAGCGGGTCGTCGGCGCCAGGGTGCGGGACGTCGAGGGGGGCGGTGAGTACGAGATCCGCGCCAAGCAGGTTGTGAACGCCACCGGGGTGTGGACCGACGACACCCAGGCGATGGTCGGGGAACGCGGCCAGTTCCATGTGCGGGCGTCCAAGGGCATCCATCTGGTCGTACCCAAGGACCGGATCCACTCCACGACCGGGCTGATCCTGCGGACCGAGAAGTCCGTGCTGTTCGTCATCCCCTGGGGCCGGCACTGGATCGTGGGCACCACCGACACCGGCTGGGACCTGGACAAGGCCCATCCGGCGGCGTCCAGCGCGGACATCGACTACCTGCTGGAGCAGGTGAACTCCGTCCTCGCGGTGCCGCTCACCCGTGACGACGTGCAGGGCGTGTACGCCGGGCTCCGACCGCTTCTCGCCGGGGAGTCGGAGGCGACCAGCAAGCTCTCGCGCGAACACACCGTCGCCCACTCCGCGCCGGGGCTGGTGGTCGTGGCCGGCGGCAAGTACACGACGTACCGGGTCATGGCGAAGGACGCGGTGGACGCCGCCGTGCACGGGCTCGACCAGCGGGTCGCCGAGTGCGTCACCGAGGACGTGCCGCTGCTGGGTGCCGAGGGGTACCGGGCCCTGTGGAACGCGCGGGCGCGGATCGCGGCCGGCACCGGGCTCCATGTGGTGCGCGTGGAGCACCTGTTGAACCGGTACGGGTCCGCGACCGAGGAGATCCTCGACCTCATCGCCGACGACCCCTCCCTGGCCGAGCCGCTCCAGGCCGCCGACGACTATCTGCGGGCCGAGATCGTCTACGCGGCCTCCCACGAGGGCGCGCGCCACCTCGACGACGTGCTCACCCGGCGCACCCGGATCTCCATCGAGACCTTCGACCGGGGCACACGCAGTGCGCGTGAGGCGGCGGAGCTGATGGCGCCGGTGCTCGGCTGGGACAAGGGCCAGATCGAGCGGGAGGTCCAGCACTACGAGAAGAGGGTGGAGGCCGAGCGGGAGTCGCAGCGCCAGCCGGACGACCTGACGGCCGACGCGGCGCGGTTGGGCGCACCGGACATCGTGCCGCTGTAACAACGTGCCGCTGTAGCAACGCACCGCTGTAGCAACGTGCCGCTGGACGGAGCGAGCGGCACTCCCGTGCCTATGGCCTTGGTGCGGTGCGGGGGCAGAACTCGGCGGCGAGCAGCGCCGGTTCCAGGTCGGGGTCCTCGGGCGCGTCCGTGTTCACGCGGTAGGTGAGCACGTGACGGCCGTCGACGGTGGCGGCGGTGCGCACATAGCTGCCGGCGATCCGGCCGTTGTGTCCCCACACCGTGGTGCCGCACGGCAGCCTCACCGGGTAGAGGCCCATGCCGTACGCGCCGTGCGCGGTCCCGGTGTCGAGCATCTCGCGGAGCTGACGGGGACGCAGGAGGTCGCCGCCGAGCAGGGCGCCGTAGAAGCGGTTCACGTCGGGCAGCGTGGTGACGAGTTCCCCGGCCGCCCCGGCCGCGCGCGGGTCGAGGTCGGTGACGTCGGAGCCGTCGGCGGAGTAGGCGCGGCCGTGCGGCTCCGGCAATGAGGAGCGGGCACCCGGAAAGGACGTGCCCGTCAGACGGAGGGGCGCGATGACGCGGCGCTCGGCCTCGGTGGCGTAGGAGTTGCCGGTGACCTGCTCGATGACCAGGCCCAGCAGTACGTAGTTGGTGTTCGAGTAGGAGAAGCGGCCGGGGACGGCCGGGGGGAGGGCGAGCGCGAGGCGTACGGCCTGACGCGGGGTCACGGGGGTGGTTCCCCTGGTGACCGCCGTGAAGTCGGCGAGGCCGCTGGTGTGCGTGAGCAGTGCGCGCAGGGTGATGCGGCGCCCGTCGTCGCCCCGGCCCGCGCCCTCGCCCCCGCCCTCGCCTCGGACCAGGCCCGGCAGGTGGTCCTCCACCGAGTCCGACAGCGACAGCCGGTGTTCCGCGGCCAGTTGGAGCACGACGGTGGCGATGAACGTCTTGGTGATGCTGCCCGCCCGGAAGTGGTCGGCGCGACGGAGCGGCTCGGGCCTCTGCTCGGGCGGGCCATCTCGGCCGACTTCGGCCTCGGCCCCGTCTTCCGCCTCGGCGTGGGCGTAACGGGTACCGGACGGGGCGTCGGTGAGGAGGGCGGCAGCGGGGGCGTGACCCCGGGTGACCAGGAGGGGGAGGACGGCGTCCGTGCCCGTCGCGACCTGCGCCCGGGAGGACGTCGGGGCCACGGCCAGGAGGAACAGGGCCACGGGGACGGCCAGGTGCGCCATGGGCTTCCTGAGTGTCATGAGTGTCCTGGTCGGTGGCATCGGTTCTTCCTGTCGCGGCACATCATGCGGGACGACCCCGGGCGGCGCCGGGGCGGGGGTCGACTCCGGGGCGGCCCGACGTGCCGAGCCTGTGCTGGCTGGTTTTCGCCGTCCCTGTCGTGCCGCCCCGGCCCGCCTCCGAGGGCGTGCCCGGGAACCCCGTCCGACGCCTCAGAAGCGCTTCCCCGCACGCCGGACGGGGTGCGTGGACCGGGCCGACGGGCCGACTATGCCCGACCCGGCCGTGAAGTGTGGGTGGGCGGAGTGAGGGTCTGGGGAGATGCGGTGGCCGGTTGAAGGGCACCCTGGGCGAGGGGCGCTTGGCGGGTGGGTGACAATGGAGGCTCTGTCAGGGCGGGTTGCATGAGGGGACGCATGTCGGAGGCGGAGCGGGCTGGGGAATCCCGTCAGGACAAGGACGCACGTCTCCTCGCCGGGCGGTACCGGCTGGGAGGGGTGCTCGGTCGCGGCGGCATGGGCACGGTGTGGCGTGCCAAGGACGAGACGCTGGGCCGTACGGTCGCCATCAAGGAGCTGCGGTTCCCGTCGAGCATCGACGCGGACGAGAAGCGGCGGCTGATCACGCGCACACTGCGCGAGGCCAAGGCGATCGCACGGATCCGCAACAACGGCGCGGTGACGGTGTTCGACGTCGTCCATGAGGACGACCGGCCGTGGATCGTGATGGAACTCGTCGAGGGCAAGTCGCTCGCCGAGGTCATCCGTGAGGACGGGGTCCTCGAACCGAGGCGCGCCGCCGAGGTGGGGCTCGCGATCCTCGACGTGCTGCGCGCCGCGCACCGCGAGGGCATCCTGCACCGGGACGTGAAGCCGTCGAACGTGCTGATCGACAAGCATGACGGCCGGGTCGTCCTCACCGACTTCGGTATCGCGCAGGTCGAGGGCGACCCGTCCATCACCTCGACCGGCATGCTCGTGGGCGCCCCCTCGTACATCTCGCCGGAGCGGGCGCGCGGGCACAAGCCCGGCCCCGCGGCGGACCTGTGGTCGCTCGGCGGTCTGCTGTACGCGGCGGTCGAGGGCGTACCGCCGTACGACAAGGGGTCGGCCATAGCGACGCTGACCGCGGTGATGACCGAGCCGGTCCCGGAGCCGAAGCGTGGCGGGCCGCTGAAGGACGTCATCTTCGGACTGCTCACCAAGGACCCCGAGCGGCGACTCGACGACGCGGGCGCGCGGGCGATGCTCAACACGCTCATCCACGCGCCGGACCCGAAGGACGCCGCGCCGCTGGACGCGACGCAGCTCGTGCCGCTGCCGGTGGTGCCTCAGGAGCGGCCCAAGAAGGGCGGGTTCGGCGCGCTCGGGACCAAGCGGGGCGACGAGGCCGGGGAGCGGTCTCGCGCGCCTCGCTGGTCCATGCGCAAGGGCGCGCCCGAGACGGGGGTGGCCGCTGCCGCGTCCGCCACGCCGAGCACGTCCGGCAGCGCGTCCGCCGCGGCCGCGCCGACCCCGACCCCGGCCGCGCCGCCCGCCACACCTGCCACGCCTGCCAAGCCCGCGGAGTCGGCCACGGCCGTGACCACGAAGTCCGCGTCGGTCGGGCTCTCGTCGGGGACCGCCGCCGGGACCGCGGCGGCCGGCGCCGCGAAGGCCGGGAGCGCCTCGGGGTGGCCGCAGGTGCCGCCGCCGGACCTGCCGCCGCGGCCCGTGCCCAGGGCGCCGATCACGGATGTGGTCTCGCGGCGGACGCTCGCGTTCATCGCCGTGGCCGTGGCGCTGGTGGTCCTCGGGACCGTACTGGCGTTCGTGTTCAGCCGCGACGGCAGCACCGACAACAGCAAGGGCGCCGGCACCAAGGCCGCCGTGTCCAGCGGGACTTCCTCGGACGGCGCCGCCAAGGACAAGGACAAGGACAAGGACAAGAACGGCGAGGACCAGGACGCGGGTTCGGTCCCCAGCCCGGACGGTGAGACCTCCGAGGAGGCCACGGAGTCGGACGACTCCACGGACAACTCGCCGTCCACCGACTCCGACACGTCGAGCGGTTCCGGCGGTTCCGGCGGCTCCGGGTCCTCGAAGGACATCTCCGCCGAGACGTACAAGAGCGGCCAGGGCTTCTCCATCGGACTGCCCGACGGGTGGAAGTACCAGTCCACGGGCGCGGCGGGCGCGCGGTTCGCCGGGCCCGACGGGCAGAAGCTGCTCGTGGGATGGACGAACACCCCGAAGGACGACCCGGTCGCCGACTGGAAGAACCAAGAGCAGTACATGACCCGCGCGCAGTACGACCGGATCCGCATAGAGGCGGTCAACTACCGGGGCTGGAACACGGCCGACTGGGAGTTCACCTATGTGGAGAGCGGGACGAAGTACCGGTCGATCGACCGCGGTTTCGTGGTCGACGGGCAGCAGGGGTACGCGCTGATGTACACGGCCAAGGCGTCCGAGTGGAGCGGCGAGCTGCGCAAGAACACCTGGCGGACGTTCACCAAAACGTTCCGCCCGAAGTCCTGAGGCTCCGGAAGGCTCCGGGGCACCGGTCGGCGCGCGGGAGGCGCTCCGAGGCACGCGGGACGCGGCCGGCGGGGTGCGTGTGATGACGTGAGTCCGCGGCGCGCCGGGCGGCCGCGGCGCCCGTGGACGAGGGGTTCGGGTGTACGTCCACGGGGGTTCGGGCGGGGCGGCGCGGCTGTTGTGCGCCGGTGCCCATCTCGTTATGGAGCCGTGAGGATGCCGCTCCGGCCCGGCGCGCCGTGCGGGGGCGTGCGGGGGCACGGGGTGGTGTGAGCTCCTCCGATGCGAGGTCCGCCGGGGGAGTTGTGCCCGCCCGGTGAGTTCGGGGACGGGTGTTCCGGGGAAGATCGAGGGCGTTCGAGCGCATTCGAGACGGGTGAGATATCGCATCCCCTCAATGCGGGTTGCCTCAGGCACGTATCGTGAATGGCTGCGGACCGTACGCATCCAGCACGGAACGGGCCGCCGGACGAACGAATTTGACCAACCAAACGGTCGGGGGAGGGCATCGTGGACGAATACGCGGGACGAGTACTCACGGACCGTTACCGCCTGCCGCTGCCGCCCACCGACGACTACGAGTTCGCCGAGAGCCGGGCCTTCGACACCTACAGCGGCCAGGAAGTGCTCGTACGGCAGGTGCCGTTGCCCGAGGTCGTCGAGGCCGAGGTGCTCGACGCGGACGGCCTGCCCGAGGGGTACGTGGCCCGGGACCGCGGGGCGCGCCGGGGTGCGGCGCGCACCACGCGAGGGGCCGCCGACCCGGCCGTACGGCGGGCGATCGAGGCCGCGCAGGCCGCCGCGCAGATCCCCGACCACCCACGGCTCGACCAGGTCTTCGACGTGTTCGCCGAGGGCGGTTCGCTGTGGATAGTGAGCGAACTGGTGCCGGCGCGGCCGCTCGCGGCGCTGCTGGCGGACCAGCCGCTGACCCCGTACCGGGCGGCCGAGGTCGCCTCCGACGTGCTCACCGCGCTGCGGGCGCTGCACGCCCACGGCTGGGTGCACCGCAACATCACCGAACGGACGGTGCTGGTCTGCGACGACGGCCGCGTCATGCTCACAGGGCTCGCGGTCGGGGCCGCCGAGGAGGCCCTGTGCGGGTACGACCCGGTGCCCGTACGGGACTTCGAGGACCATCCCGGCACGCCGGGCGATGATCCGGGCGCGACGGGCGCAGGGCCGGTCGTTCCGGGGGGGCGTGGCCCTGGTGCGGCCGGGGTCGGTCAGGGCGGAGCCGCGGGAGCGGTGGGGCCCGGTGGTGTCGGCGGTGCCCGTCCGGTTCCGGGGGCGCTCGGGGGCGGCGGTGCAGGCGCGCGCGGGGTGTCGGCGCCCGGTGGCGCCCTGACGGGCGGCGCGTACGGCGGTCCCGCCCTCGGCGGCGGGGCCGGTGGCGCGGCCGGGGACCCGGAGGCGGCGCGTCGGGCCGCGATCGAGGCGAGAGCGGTCACCGACCCCTCGGAAGGGCAGCGCGCCCTGGAGGCCGGCGGTGACGTCCGGGCGGCACGGGCGGGCGCCATCGCGGCGTACCGGGCGGGCGCCCGCGCGGCGGCCCGCGTCCAGGACGACCGGCGCGGCGGCCCCGGCGGCGGGCTGCCCGCCCAGCGCCCGGCGCCCGGCGCGGCCCACGACGGCACGGCGCCCCCGGCCACCGGCCGCGAGGACGGCCTCGCCCCCGGACTGGCGACGAGCCCCGTCCCCCCCGGCCAGATCGCCGATCCGTACGGCGTCCGCGCGGGCCGCGGCACGACGACCGCCTGGCACGGCGCACAGCCCCGCGGCGGCGTGCCCGCGCCCGGCACCGACGGACGGAACCACCCGGCCCCGCGCGACGCACACCCCGACGGCGCTGCGACGAACGACATGGCGGTGCCCGCCGGAACCACGGACGCCACGCCCTGGGACCGTGCCGCCGGGGCGGCGCCCGGACGGGGACCCGCCACGGCGCTCGCCGCCGAGCGGGCGCGGCAGGCGCGGATGGCGGTGGTGGGACCGGTCACCGAGCGCTGGGCGCCGGAACAGGCCGGACCGGTGCACGAGAACTGGCAGCTGGCGGCTCCGATCGGACCCGCGACGGACCTGTGGGCGCTGGGCGCGCTGCTGTTCCGCGCGGTGCAGGGGCACGCCCCGTACCCGGAGGAGAACACCGCCGAGCTCGTCGAGATGGTGTGCTCGGAACCGCCCGCCTTCGCCGAGGAGTGCGGACCGCTGCGCCCCGTCGTGGAGTCGCTGCTGCGTCAGGACCCCACCGAGCGACTGGACTTCGAGGAGCTGCGGGGCTGGCTGCGCTCCCTCGTGCGGTCGGCGCCGGAGCCCGAGGCCGGCACCCATGTCGTCGCCGCGCCGCCCGTGAACGCGAGCCGGCTGCCCATCGTCCGGCGGCGCGGCGAACTCGTCCGCAGGCGCCGCGCCAAAGTGCCCGCGACCAGCGCCCACGCCCGCCACCGGCGCGCCCACCAGGAGAAGCCCCCGCAGCCCCGGAAGCTCGGCCGCACCCTGCTCCTGCTGATCCTGCTCGCGCTGGCCGCGGCGGTCGCGTACGCCATGGTGTTCATGCCGAAGGCCGAGCCGAGCAGCGACGGCGTGAGCAACGGCGGCCGCAGCGACGCGGCCGGACAGCCGAGTGCCGCGCCGGAGGCCAGCAGCCAGTCCCGACCCGACCAGAACTCCAGTTCACCCGACGGGGGCGAGGAGGGGGAAGGGCAGGCGAGCCCGTCGGAGTCGTCCGGTTCGGAGCAGACCCAAACCGGCGGCCCCGAGGTCGCCCAGGGCTTCACCCTGCGCAAGGACGCCGAGGGCTTCCAGGTCGCCGTCGCCACCGGCTGGGACCGCAGCCCCAAGAACGGTCGCGGCCAGGTCGTCTACTCACGGGGAAGCTTCGAGCTGATCGTCGTACCCGGCCGGGACAGCACGGCGACGTACGGCAGCGATCCGCTGAAGTACCAGCGGGAGGGTGAGCGCGAACTCCAGCCGTTCCGCGACTCCACGTGGGCCACCTCCGGCGGCATGCGGCTGGTCGAGGTCGGCGGGGTCACCATGGCCGAGGGGCAGTTCACCTGGCAGGACAGCCAGGGACGCGGTGTGTTCGTGCGGAATCTCGCGATACTCCTCGACGGCAAGTACCACGTGGTGCAGGTGCGCGGGCCGGAGGCCGAGCGGGACGAGGTGACACGGCTGTACGAGCAGGCCGCGGACACCTACCGGGTGTCCGGCTGACCCCCCTTCACGGGGAGTCGACCCCGCTCGGCGGGGACGGCTGACCCTGCCGCGGCGGGGAGTGGGGAGGCCGAACCGCGAGGGCGGCGGAAGGTTGCGCTCCGCTCGCGGAAGCGAGAACCGTCACAGTGCTGTCCCTGTGACGCCGTGCCGGTTTCCCGGGGGGAGCACCGCTCCTTAACCTGACCCTGTCAAGAGCATTGCGGGGCAACGTGAATCAGATGCAGGGCCGGCTCATCGCCGAGCGCTACCGTCTCGTCGACGTCATCGGCAGCGGCGGCATGGGCCGGGTGTGGCGTGCCCGGGACGAGGTGCTGCACCGGGCCGTCGCGGTCAAGGAGTTGACGGCCGCGCTGTACGTCTCGGAGAACGAGCAGGCCGTCCTGCTGGCGCGGACCCGGGCGGAGGCGCGCGCGGCGGCACGGATCAACCACTCGGCCGTCGTCACCGTGCACGACGTGCTGGAGCACGACAACCGGCCGTGGATCGTCATGGAGTTGGTCGAAGGGCTCTCGCTCGCCGACGCGGTCAGGGAACAGGGCCGCGTCGAGGCGCGGGAGGCCGCCCGGATCGGCATGTGGGTGCTGCGCGCGCTGCGCGCCGCCCACCAGGCCGGTGTGCTGCACCGTGACGTGAAGCCCGGCAACGTCCTGCTCGCCGAGGACGGCCGGGTCCTGCTGACCGACTTCGGCATCGCCCAGGTCGAGGGCGACACGACGATCACCCGCACCGGGGAGATCGTCGGCTCGGTCGACTACATCGCGCCCGAGCGGGTGCGCGGCCATGACCCCGGGCCCGCGTCGGACCTCTGGTCGCTGGGCGCCACGCTGTACACGGCGGTGGAGGGCAAGTCGCCGTTCCGGCGCACGACCCCGCTCACCACCATGCAGGCCGTGGTGAGCGAGGAGGCCGCCGAACCGGTGGCGGCGGGCCCGCTCGGCCCCGTCATCGCCGCGCTGTTGTGCAAGGACCCCGCCGTACGGCCGGGTGCGCAGGACGCCGAACTGATGCTCGCGGAGGCCGCGGAGGGCCGACGGCCGCGCGTCGCCGAGGCGTACGTGGCCACACGGCAGCAGGCTGCGGGCACGGCGGGGGCGGAGGACACGGCGGAGGCGGCTGGGGCGGCTGGTGCGGCCGGTACGGATTCCGGTCGGCGTGGCCGGGACGCGGCGAGCGAGACGGACGGAGTGCCTGACACGGACTCCGGGTCCGCGAGCCGCTCTCGCGGGGCGGACGGCTGGTCCGGCAGTGGCTCGCGGGGGACTGATGGTCGGCCAGCGAGCGGTTCGCGTGGGGCCGATGGCTGGGCCGGCAGTGGTTCGCATGGGGCGGACGGTTGGGCCGCGAGTGGCTCTCGCGCAGCCGATGGGGGATCCGGAGGCGGCGTTCGAGGGGCGCATGGGGGGCCGGGCGAAGGCGTCGGTCCCTACGGGGTGCGTGAGGGTGGAGCCAGCGGCGCCCATTCCGCCCCTGCGTACGGTGGGCCCCACGGGCCCCACGGGCCCCACGGCGGTGGGCCCGGCGGCTTCGTCCACTCCGCCACGCCCGCGACCGGCTTCCCTCCCGGCGGCCAGATGCTCGGCCACGCCCCCGGCCACGCCCCCGCGCCCGGAGGCGCCACGCGGCGCGGACGCGGTCGTACCGTCGCCCTCGTCGCCCTGCTGGCCGCGCTCATCGGCGGCGGTGGCGCCGCCGCGATGTACTACGCGGACGAGTGGCGGACGGAGAACACCTCGGCCACGGCCGGTACGACGGCCGGGACCGGCGGTACGACCACGGGCCAGGGACAGCCGGCGACGGACGGCGTCCCCGAGGGATGGGTTCGCGTCGAGGACCCGGAGGGGTTCAGCCTCGCCCTGCCCGAGGGATGGAAGCGCCGGGTGCAGGACGCTCAGATCGACTACACACCGGACGGCGGCGAGCACTTCCTGCGGGTGGCGGTCGACGGCTCCCCGGACTTCGACAGCCCGTACCACCACCAGCTCGACCTGGAGGAACAGGTGAAGGACCGGCTCCCCGCGTACCGGCAGGTGGGCCTGAAGAAGAACCTCTACCGCGACCGTCCGGGCTCGCTCTGGGAATTCACCTGGAACGCGGCCCAGGACACCGACTTCCCCGGCCCGCGCCGGGCGATCGAGCAGACGTACCTCGCCCGCGACGGCGTCGAGTACACGATCTACATGTCCTCGCCCGCCGCCGACTGGGACACCGCGCGCCAACAGTTCGACACGGTGCTGCGCAGTTGGCGCGAGGCACGCAAGTGACCGGAGGGACACCGGCGTAGGCCGACCTCGGCGGCCCGGCCAGGGGAAGTGGGCGGCGCCTCAGGCGCGGTGGCGGACGTGACAGCGCGTCGGCCCGCCCCGGGGCCGGGGCCCGCGCGTGGCGCATACGCGGCGCTCGCGCGACGCGCGTACGTCGCTTGTCGGCCAGCCCTGTCCCGCGGCACCGGAGGGTTTCGGTCCGGTGCGGCATGATGGGGCGCATGGGGACCGAGGGGGAGAACGTCCGCGTCATAGCGGGCCGGTACCGGCTGGAGGCCAGGGTCGGCCGCGGCGGTATGGGCATCGTGTGGCGTGCCACCGACGAACTCCTCGGTCGGCGTGTCGCGGTCAAGGAGCTGGCCCTCGACCCCTCGCTCCCGGAGGAGACGTCCCGGCAGCTGCGTGAACGCACCCTGCGGGAGGCCCGGGCGGTGGCCCGGCTCGGCCACCCGCACATCATCGTCGTCCACGACGTCGTCGAGCAGGACGAACGTCCGTACATCGTCATGGAGTTCATCGACGGCGGTTCGCTCGCGGAGCGGGTCGCGGCCGACGGACCGGTCGACGCGCGGGAGGCGGCCCGGATCGGGCTCGCCCTGCTCGCCGCGCTGCGGCGGGCACACGACGCGGGTGTCCTGCACCGCGACCTCAAACCCGCGAACGTCCTGCTGGAGAAGGGCACCGACCGGGTCGTCCTCACCGACTTCGGCATCGCCCAGGTCGCGGGCGCCACCACGCTCACCGAGAACGGGTCCTTCGTCGGCTCGCCCGAGTACACCGCGCCGGAACGGATGTCCGGGGTCCGCACCGGGCCGGAATCCGACCTGTGGTCGCTGGGCGCGCTGCTGTGCACCGTGCTCAGCGGGGAATCGCCGTTCCGCCGCGACTCGTTGGGCGGCATCCTGCACGCCGTCGTCTTCGACGAGATCCGGCCACCGGCCCAGGCCGCGCCGCTGCTCCCCGTCATCCGCGGCCTGCTGGAGCGCGACCCCGACCAGCGGCTCGGCGCGGCGGAGGCGGAGCGGCTGCTGCGCGCGTTCCGGGAGACCGGCCGTACGCCGAGACCGCCCAAGGGGCCGCGCACCTCGACCGGTTACACACCGACCCGGCGCGACATGCCGCGCACGCCCCCGCCGACCGCCCCCCAGGACACGCCGGAGGCCGGGCACCGGGACCACCCCGAACAGGCCGGGCAGCCGGGCGGGCCCGCGCACGACCGGGCGGCGGCCCTGCGGGAGCAGCCCGGCGAGCCCCGGCGTCCGCAGCCCACCCGGAGCGTCCTGGTCGCCGCCGCGCTGGTCGCGGCGATGGCCGGGGCCGGCGTGTCGGCGGCCGCGCTGCTGCTGGGGGAGGGCGGCGGCCCCGGGGGCGGCAGACCGACGACATCGGCGCCCCGGACGCCCGGCACGTCGCACACGCCGTCCGGCTCGGCGGGCCAGTCGAACGGGCGGGACACGCCGGGCACCGACGGGACGGCCTCGGACGCGACCTCCGGTACGGCGTCCGGGACGACGCAGGGCGTGTCGTCGGGGACGTCCTCGGGCTCGTCGGGGGGCGCCACGCCCACCGTGACGCGGTCACGGGCGGCCACGGCGCCGACGGTGCCCTCCGGGTACCGGCTCGCCCGGGACGAGCGGGGGTTCAGCCTCGCCGTGCCGGACGACTTCACCCGGGAGCCGCAGGGGGAGCGGGTCTTCTACATGTCGCCGGGGCAGTCGATCCGGATCGGCATCAAGGTCGACGACGCGGAGGAGGGCGGACCGGTCGCGGTGATGCGGCGCGCCCACGAGAAGGGCCCCTCCACGAACCCCGGCTACCGTGACGGCCGGGTGGCCGGGACGACGCACCAGGGGCGGCCGGCGGCGCTCTGGGAGTTCACCTGGGACGGCTTCAGCTCGGCGGAGGGCCCCCGGCACACGTACGACCTGTGCTGGGAGCAGGACGGGAAGCTGTACGACGTGTGGGTCTCGGCGCCAGTCGGGAGGGTGAGCGAGGCGAAGGAGTACTTCGACGTCGCGGTGGACACCTTCACGGGTTCGTGAGGCGAGTAAAAGGGAAATAAGGGGCTTCTCGCGTCACGGGTCTGTGACTGGAAAGCGACCGGACTGGAAGCCCGAGGGCTGTCGCGATACAGATGACCATATGAGCAGCAACGGGGGAGCCCCTTACGGATCCGGCGAGCCGACGAGTTTCGGACTGCAACCGCCGCAGCCCGCCGTGCCGTACCCCGGCAACCCGTACGCGCAGCCGGCGCCGCCCGTGCGGCACCCACAGCCGACACCGCCGTCCCAGCCCGGGCAGTCGGCGCCGCAGCCCGCCCCGCCGTCCCATCCGGCACCGGCCGCCTCGCCCGCCGCACAGCCCCAGCCTGCCCCCTCAGCCCCGCCCGGCCCGCCCGCGCGCCCCGCGCCGGACCCCGGCACCGGACGGCTGATCGCGGGTCGCTACCGGCTGCTCGCGAAGCTCGGGCACGGCGGCATGGGCACGGTGTGGCGGGCGAAGGACGAGACGGTGGACCGGGAGGTCGCCGTCAAGGAGCCCCGCGTCCCGGACCACCTTCCCGAGCGTGAACGGGCCAACGCCTACGAGCGGATGCGCCGCGAGGCACGGGCCGCGGCCAGGCTCGATCACCCTGCGGTCGTGAACGTGCACGATGTGGCGGTCGTGGACGACCGGCCGTGGATCGTCATGGAGTTGGTGCAGGGGCGTTCCCTGGGCGACGCCCTCCAGGAGGGCACCCTCGGGGTGCGGGACGCGGCGAGGATCGGCCTGGAGGTGCTCGGCGCGCTGGAGGCCGCGCACGCGGCGGGCATCCTGCACCGCGACGTCAAGCCCGACAACGTCCTGCTCGGCCGCCACGACCGGGTCGTCCTCACCGACTTCGGCATCGCCCAGATCGAGGGCGAGACCAATCTGACGGACACCGGCGGTTTCGTCGGCTCCCCCGAGTACATCGCCCCCGAGCGGGTGCTGGGCCAACGACCCGGCCCCGCCTCCGACCTCTGGTCGCTCGGTGTCGTCCTCTACGCCGCCACGGAAGGGGTCTCACCCTTCCGGCGCAGCAACACGCCCGCGACGTTGCAATCCGTCCTCAACGCCGCGCCCGCCGCGCCCGCGTCGGCCACGGGCCCCCTCGCCGAGGCCATCAACGGCCTGCTGCAGAAGGACCCGGCGCGCCGCCCGAACGCCGCCCGTGTCCGTGAACTCCTGGAGGCCGCCGCGAACCCGCCGGCCCCGGCGCCCACCCAGGTGATCCAGCAGATCGCCGCCCCGGCCGGGAAGGGCCCGCGCCTCGGCCCCAGGACCCTCGCCGGCCTCGCCGCGGTGGTGGTCGCGGCCGCGGTCACGGCCTACCTGGTCGTCGCCGACCCCTTCGCCGGACCACTGCCGGACGGCTGGAAGCAACGGGACCTCGGGGGCAGGGTCGCCGCGAGCGTCGGCGTGCCCGGTGACTTCACGAAGGACACGTACGAGCCGGACGAGGCGGACGACACCTACGCGTCGTACAGCGATCCGAGCGGACTGATCCAGATCGCCGTGGACCGCGACATCAAGGCGGACGACAAGGACAACGAGATCCCGGCCACCGCCCTGGACAAGGCCTACGCCGACTGGGCCATGCTCAAGGACGGCGAGTACTCCTGGGACATCGCCGACGACCCCGCGCCCAGGGGCAAGCCGAAGGAGGCCACGTACCAGGAGCGCGAGGCCGCCGAGAACACCGTCGTGTACACGACCACCGACAGCGAGTCGCCGCGCCTGCGTGAGGCGCGGGTCCTCTACTACCGGGCGAAGAACGGCGACACGTACCGGCTGTGGATCGACTATCCGGGCAAGGGGCACTTCACCGAGCAGGGCCGCGAGATCGCCCGGACGGCCATCGAGACCCTGAAGATCGACAAGCTCTAGACACGCCGAGACGGGGGCTCACTTCTGTCGGGACACGCTCACGGCCAGGTCGTTGGTGACGGTGAAGAAGCAGCGGGCCCGCACGGACGCACCCGACCGCGCCGGCAGCGTGACCTCCGGGTACTTGTCGGTGTCCTTGCGGTCCACGATGTCGCCGAACAGCCGTCCGAGACGGACCGGTTCGGCGTCGGTGGCGGGCCGCAGGAACAGGTCCCAGATCACCTTGCCGGGCGCGGTCGGGTCCGGCAGCGACGGCAGCCTCCCGTGGAACAGGCGCCCGTGGAACGGGTGCCCCTCGGGCAGGTGCCCGCCGGTGGACTCCACCGGTGCCTCGAAGTCCGCCGTCTCCCCACCCCGGGCGACACCCACCAGCGCCGCGCCGGCACCGAGTTCGGCCCCGTGCAGGACACCCTCCACGGCCGACGACCCCTCACCGACCGGCAGCGCGGTGACCTCGGCGTGGGCTTCGCGGCGGAAGGTCCGCAGGGCGAGGTAGCCGTCCTTCGTCGTGTACGGGATCCACCACGCGACCGGGCCCGCACCGGTGAACTCCGAGGTCAACAGGGACCGTTGCTCCACGTGCCCGGCCCGCAACCGGCGCCGGACCCCGTCCCCCGCCCGCTCCGCGTACAGGTCCCAGCGCCCTTCGGCGAGGGGCGGCCGGGTCTGGCTCAGCAGCGCGGTCCAGTGGCCTTCGGTGACGTCCGGCGTCTCCCGTCGCAGCGGTACCCGGAGTTCGTCGTCGCCGTGGCGGTGGCGCAGGACGAGTACGAGGTCCCGTCCGGACGCGTCGGTCCAGCCGACCGAGACCCGTACGTCCCGCCGGGCGTCGACCCGGCAGTCGCCCCACGGACGGGACGGCCGGCGCTCGGTCTCCGTGGCGGGTGCCGTCCCGGCCTTCCGCGCCGCCCGCCCCGGAGCCGCCCACCGCGTCCACCGTCCCGGTGCCGTACGGCCCGCCCGTCGCCCCTGCCCCGGCACCGCAAGGCCGAGCCATCGCCCCATCCCGGCCACCAGCCCCGGCCGGCGAGCCGCCAGGAGCTCGGTGATGAGCCGCTCGTACCGGTCCGCGATCGTGGCCGGCTCGTACCGCTGGACCGTCGTGCGGGCGGCGGTGCCGAGGGTGTGCCGGAGACCGGGGTCGTTGATCAGGCGGAGCAGCCCCGTGGCGAGGGCGTCCGGATCGCCCGGCGGGACGAGGAGGCCGTCGGACCCGTCGGTGATGATCTCGCCGGGGCCGTGCGGGCAGTCGGTCGCGACCACGGGCACCCCGGCGTGCATGGCCTCCAGGATCGTCATGCCGAAGGACTCCCACGCGGAGCTGACGACGGCCACCGAGGCCTTCGCCCACTCGGTTTCCAGGGTGGTGTGCGGGCCCATCAGAAAGACGTGGTCGTTCAGGCCGTGCGCGGCGACGGCGGCGCGCAGGTTCGCGCGCTCCGGTCCCTGGCCGTGGATCCGCAGCCGCCACTCGGGGCGCTCGGCGACGACCTTGGCGAACGCCTCGACGAGCAGGTCGTAGCGCTTGACCGGCACCAGCCGTCCGGCGGCCACCACGAGCGGGGCCCGCAGGTCGGAGGGTTCGGCCCTCGGGCGGGGGGCGGCGTTGGCGATGTCCGTGATCCGGGTGCGCAGGCCGGGCAACCGGTGGCGGTGGTCGGCGGCGTCCCGCGCGGACACGGTGACGAACGCGTCGAGGCGGGCGATCGCCTCGTTCTGCGCCGCGCGCACCCCGGGCACGTGGTTGTCGTACGACAGGTGCTCCTGTCCGATGCGGATCGCGCGGCGCGGTCCGTGCTCGGCGAGGACGACGACCAGCGCGGGGCGGGTCGCGACGAGGACGTCCGCGTCGGTGGTGTCGAGGAAGGCGCGCAGGCGCGCGTCGGTCAGAGCGGTGTAGCGGTGGGCGAGGACCTCGGTGGGCGGTACCAGCGCGGAGGGCCGTGCCATCAGCTCGTGGTCGCCGTCGTACGCCGCGGAGTCGGGGCGCTCGTCGACCAGCGGGACCAGGCGGACGTCGCCGTGCACACCGAGCAGCGGCTGTTCCGCCGTCCGCAGGACCGAGACGATCTCGACCTCGTGCCGGGCGGACAGAGCCCCGGCGAGGTTCAGGGTCGAACGGACCGTGCCGCCGATCGCATAGGCGTTGTGCAGCAGAAAGGTGATCTTCATGGGTGTCGGGCTCCGCGTTCGTCGGCCACGCCGACTCGCCCAACACCCCGCCGCGCCGCCAGGAACCGGCCCGGACCCCGACCATGACCCCAATGGGGGTACGCGGGTCGTGGCTCCGTGCGGGACTCGCGACGGCGTTCCCGCGGATGAGCGGTGGGCCATCGCCTTGGCCCGCCCCCTGGCCCTAACATGCCGTGTCAAGTGCATGATCGGCGCGGAGGGCGAGCGGGCGTGGGCATCGAACACCTGGACGTGCAGGCTCATGCGCGACAGCGATGGGCGGCGCGGGCCGCCCTCGGCTGCGCGGCGCTGGCCGTCCTGCTGCCGATCGGCTACGCGCGGGAGGCGAGCCTGCTGCTCGTCGCGGGCCTGCTGCTGGGCGCCGGTCTGACGGTGGCCGCGCTGTGGTGGGTGCTGACCCATCGGGGTGTCGTCCGGGTGGCGGCGGCCACGCTGGCGGTGGCCGCGCCGGTGGGCGTCATCTGGTGGTTCGCGGCCGTCAACCTGCTGTGGGTCGTGCTCGTGTCGGCCGCGCTGTGGGGTGCGGCCGTCTGGTCGGGGAAGTTCGCGCTCAGCCTCACCAAGTCGCACCGGGTGGACGTGCCCGAGCACCGCACACCCGCGCCGAGCCGGCCCTTCCTCATCATGAACCCCAAGTCGGGGGGCGGGAAGGTCGAGCGGTTCCGGCTGAAGGAGCGGGCCGAACGGCTCGGCGCCCGGGTCCATCTGCTCGACCCGGAGCGCCACGAGGACGTCGCCGTGCTGGCCCGCGACGCGGTCCGGGAGGGCGCCGACCTGCTCGGTGTCGCCGGCGGCGACGGCACCCAGGCCCAGGTGGCCGCCATCGCCGCGGCCTACGACGTGCCCCTCCTCGTCATCTCCGCAGGCACCCGCAACCACTTCGCCATGGACCTCGGCCTCGACCGCGACAACCCCGCCGCCTGCCTCGACGCCCTCACCGACAAGGGCGTCGAACTCCATGTCGACCTGGGGTACGCAGGCGGTCACCCCTTCGTGAACAACGCGTCGTTCGGCGCGTACGCGGCCGTCGTGCAGAGCCCCGCCTACCGCGACGACAAGGTCCGCACCACGCTGGAACTGCTGCCCGAACTGCTCACGCACCAACGCGGTCCGCGGCTCACCGCCCGGATCGGCGACGCCGTGATCGACGCGCCCCAGGCCGTGCTGGTCAGCAACAACGTCTACCGGAGTGACGACCTGGTCGGCCTCGGCCGACGTGAGCGGCTGGACGCCGGGGTGCTGGGCGTGGTCGGTGTACGGGTCGAGAGCGCGGCCGACGCCGCGAGCCTGGTCCTCGGGCCGAACGCGCCCGGCCTCAGCCTGCTCATCGCCGACGAGATCGTGGTCGAGGCCGACCGGCCGGAGATCGAGGTCGGCGTCGACGGCGAGGCCCTCGTCCTGCCCACCCCGGTCCACTGCCGGATCTCGACCAAGGCCCTGCGCGTCCGGGTGCCGCGCGACCGACCCGGCGTCCCCGAGCCCAAACCGCCGCTGGACTGGCGCCGGTTGCGCAAGCTCGCCGCCGCCGTCGGCCGCACGGCCCTGCCCAAGCACCGCGAACGGTACGGCTGGGCCGAGGACCTGTGGAACCGCCGGCGTTAGCGCGGCGGGGCGACCGGGACGCCGCTCCGCCCGGCGGCGCGCCCGGCGGCGCGCCCGGCGGCGCGCCCGGCGGCGCGCCCGGCGACCCGGCCGTACGTCGACAAGTTCCGCTTCCGCGCGGTACTGATGTCGCATGAGTGATGACGGCGAACACCAGCGCGACGCACGCCGGTTCGGCGGAAGGGCCACCCAGTGCGACGATCGTCTGGTCGGCGGTCGCTACCGCCTCACCGAGCGCATCGGGTCCGGCGGCATGGGCACCGTGTGGCAGGCCGTCGACGAACTGGTGGGCCGTGAGGTCGCCGTCAAGCAGCCCCGGCTGCCGGGCGGCCCCGACGACCCGGAGAACGAGGAGCGCAGCCGGGCCGCCAACCGCCTCTACCGCGAGGCCCGCGCCGCCGCCCGCGTCGACCACCCCTCGGCCGTCACCATCCACGACGTCGTCATCGACGACGGCCACCCCTGGATCGTCATGGAGTGGGTCCGCGGCGAGTCCCTCCAGGAACGGCTCCGACGCGGTCCCCTCACCCCCGCCGAGTCGGCCCGTATCGGCCTCGCCGTCGTCGGCGCGCTGCACGCCGCGCACGGCGTCGGCATCGTGCACCGTGACGTCAAACCGGCCAACGTCCTGCTCGGGCCGCACGGCCAGGTCGTCCTCACCGACTTCGGCATCGCCCACGTCCAGGGCGAGGAATCGCTCACCATGACAGGGGAGTTCGTCGGTTCGCTGGAGTTCGTCGCCCCCGAGCGCATGTCCGGGCACGGCGCCGCCGGGCCGCCCTCCGACCTGTGGTCGCTCGGCGTCCTCCTGTACGCCGCCGTCGAGGGCGCGTCGCCCTTCCGCCGTACGTCCCCGGAGTCCACGCTCGCCGCGATCCTCTCCACCGAGCCCCCCGAACCCACCGGGGCGGGCCCCCTCGGCCCCCTGGTCGTACGGCTTCTGGCCAAGGACCCGGCGGATCGCCCCGACGCCGAGGAGGCCGCACGGATCCTGGCCGACGTCGCGGAGGGCCGGACCCCGGACACACAACTGCCGTCGGAGCTGAAGCAACTGGGCGAGGACGAGGGGACCCTGCGACTCGCGGGCGAACGGCCGGGCAAGGCGTCACGCGAGGAGTCGGCACCGGCCGTCGCCGCGGCCGAGCCCGAGAACGCCCCCGCGGACCCCGTCACCGCCGGTTCCGGGCGGGTGTCCGGGGACTCGTCGGCGACCCCGTCGGTGACCGTCGACGTACGGGGCCCCGAGCCCGCCCGGCGGCCCGGCAGGCGTCCTTCCCGCCGGCTGGCCGCAGTCGGGACCGTCGCCGGGGTCCTGTTCGCCGGTGGGGGAGTCTGGGTGGGGACGCTGATCGGTGCCGACGACGACCGTCTCGCCGTTCCCGAGCCTCACATCGGGTCGTTCTCGGGCCGCACCGCCTCGGCCGGCCCCGAGTCCGGCGCCCCGTCAAAGTCCCCGTCCGGCGCCGACACCCGCTGGGTCGCGCACCGCGAGAAGGAGATGAACGCCGTCCTGTCCCTTCCGAGCTCGTACGAGCGGACCGGCGAGAAGCGCGGCGAGGACGGCGTGTCCCGCACGGTCACCTACGACGGGGAAAAGGTCATCCGCGTACGGCTCACCCAGTGGGACGAGGCGCCCACGTCGCCCATGAAGGAGGCCAAGGACTCCTCGGACATCGTGGGCAGCGGCGTGAAGTCCACCGCGCGGTACACGAGTACCAGTTTCGAGGGGCAGGAGGCGGTGCTCGCCGACACCACGCACTACGCGGACAGCACCCCCACCCGCGTCATGGAACTGATCGTCCGCACCGACGACAGCCAGATGTTCGCACTCCGGGTGGACATGCCGAAGGGCACGCCGGACGAGAAGAAGGGCACCGCGGTCTTCAAGGGGGCACGCGAGCGGCTGAAGATCCCCGCAGAGTGACACCGGCGCTTGAGCAGCGGTGACACCGGCGCTTGAGCAGCGGTGACGCCGGCCTTCCGCCGGGGTGACGCCGGCCTTCCGCGTGATGTGACCAAGTCGCGTCCGCAGGCGCACAACGCGCTGATCAGCGTCTTCGTGCCACTGATCACTGGCATGGTGTGTGCGGCCGGTGAAAGCCTGTTACCGCCGGGTACCCAAAGTCGTCCGCTCCGGAATACCCTGCGCGTCATGACGGACTCGCAGGCCCCCGAAAAGACCGGCACGGCACGGACGACCGGCACCAACCCCCTCGCACCCGCCCCGGCGGGCGCCCGTACCGCCGCCGACGTGGTCACCCCCGAACTGGTCGCCCAGCTCACCAAGGGTGTGGTCGGTTCCGGCCGGACCGCCAACCACACGCCGTTCACCGGCGAGAAGCTCGCCGACCTGCCCGAGTCCACCCCCGAGGACGTGGAGAAGGCGTACGTGCGGGCCCGCGCCGCGCAGGCCGTGTGGGCGCAGGTGCCCGTCCGTGAGCGCGCCGCCGTCCTGCTCCGCTTCCACGACCTCGTCCTGGAGCGCCAGGCCGAGGTGCTCGACCTCATCCAGCTGGAGACCGGCAAGGCCCGGCTGCACGCCCACGAGGAGGTCCAGGCCGTCGCGGTCGCGGCCCGCCACTACGGCCGCAAGGCCCCCGCGTACCTCAAGCCGAAGCGGCACACCGGCGCCGTACCGACCCTCACCAAGGTCGTCGAACTCCGCCACCCGCGCGGTGTGGTGGGCCAGATCGCGCCCTGGAACTACCCGCTCGAACTCTCCGTCGGCGACGCGATCCCCGCCTTCGTCGCGGGCAACGCGGTCGTGATGAAGCCCGACACGGAGACCTGCCTGACCGCCCTGTGGGCGCGTGACCTCCTCGTCGAGGCCGGTCTGCCCGCCGAGGTCTTCCAGGTCGTCCTCGGCGAGGGCCCGGTCATCGGACCCGAGGTCGTCCGGCACGCCGACTACGTCTCCTTCACCGGCTCCACCCGCACCGGTCGCGAGGTCGCCCAGGGCGCCGCCGCCCGCCTCGTCGGGGTCTCCCTCGAACTCGGCGGCAAGAACGCCATGCTGGTCCTGGAGGACGCCGACATAGAGAAGGCGGCCGCCGGAGCCGTCCGCGCCTGCTTCTCCTCCGCCGGCCAACTCTGCATCTCCATCGAGCGCCTGTACGTCCACGAGTCCGTCGCCGACGCCTTCCTGGAGCGCTTCGCCGCCCGCACCCGGGCGATGCGCCTCGGCACGTCCCTCGCCTACGGCGCCGACATGGGCTCCCTCGTCGGCGACCGCCAGCTGGAGACGGTCACCCGGCACGTGGACGAGGCCGTCGCGAAGGGCGCCAAGCTCGTCGCCGGCGGTGTCGCCCGCCCCGACATCGGCCCCTACTTCTACGAGCCGACCATCCTCGACGGCGTCACCGAGCCCATGGCCGTCTGCACCGAGGAGACCTTCGGCCCCGTCGTCTCCGTCTACCGCTTCAAGGACGAGGACGCGGCCATCGACGAGGCCAACGCCACCGCGTACGGCCTCAACGCCTCCGTCTGGACCAAGGACGGCCGCCGCGGCCGCGCCGTCGCCGCCCGCCTGCGCGCCGGCACCGTCAACGTCAACGAGGGCTACGCCTCCGCGTACGGCAGCGTCCAGTCCCCGATGGGCGGCATGAAGGACTCGGGCCTCGGCCGCCGCCACGGTTCCGAGGGCATCCTCAAGTACACCGAGGCCCAGACGGTCGCCCAGCAGCGCGTCCTGCCGATGGCCCCGTCCTTCGGCATGGACGACGAGAAGTACGCGCAGTTCATGAGCACCAGCCTCAAGGTCATGAAGGCGCTCCGGCTGCGCTGACACCCGCGCCCCTCCGGGGGCGCGGTACGCACCGTTCTCGATGAGGAGAGCACGTGTCATACGACTACGACGTCATCGTCGTCGGCTCCGGCTTCGGCGGCTCCGTGACCGCCCTGCGCCTCACGGAGAAGGGGTACAAGGTCGGCGTCCTGGAGGCAGGGCGCCGCTTCACCCGTGACTCCCTGCCCAAGAACTCCTGGGACCTGAGGAACTACCTCTGGGCCCCGGCCCTGGGCATGTACGGCATCCAGCGCATCCACCTGCTCGGCAACGTCATGGTGCTCGCCGGCGCCGGCGTGGGCGGCGGCTCCCTCAACTACGCCAACACCCTGTACGTCCCGCCGAAGCCCTTCTTCGAGGACCCCCAGTGGAAGGACATCACGGACTGGCAGGAGGAGCTGAAGCCGTACTACGACCAGGCGCGCCGCATGCTCGGCGTACGGCTCAACCCGACGATGACCCCGTCCGACGTGCATCTGAAGGCGGCCGCCGAGCGGATGGGCGTCGGGGACAGCTTCCACATGGCCCCGGTCGGCGTGTTCTTCGGTGACGGCGAGGACGCCGACGGCAAGGCCAAGGCCGCGCCCGGCGACCAGGTCCCCGACCCGTACTTCGGTGGCGCGGGCCCGGCCCGCAACGCCTGCACCGAGTGCGGCGAGTGCATGACCGGCTGCCGCCACGGCGCGAAGAACACCCTCAACGAGAACTACCTCCACCTCGCCGAGAAGGCGGGCGCGGTCGTCCACCCGATGACGACGGTGGTCGCCCTCACCGAGGACTCCCAGGGCGGCTTCGCCGTGACCACCCTGCCCACCGACGAACGCCGCAAGGCGGGCCGGGGCAAGGGCGGGGGCGGTTCCGGGGGCCGGGTCCTCAAGGCCCGCCGGGTCGTCCTCGCCGCCGGCACCTACGGCACCCAGACCCTGCTGCACCGTATGAAGGCGGGCGGCCAGCTGCCGCACATCTCCGACCGCCTGGGCATGCTGACCCGCACCAACTCCGAGGCCCTGGTCGGAGCCCAGACAGACCAGCGCCGCTATCGCAGGGCCCACGGGGCCGACGTGGACTTCACCCGGGGCGTGGCCATCACCTCGTCCATCCACCCCGACGAGAACACCCACATCGAGCCGGTCCGTTACGGCAAGGGCTCCAACGCGATGGGCGGTCTGTCGATCCTCCAGGTCCCGTACGCGGGCGCCACGGCGTCGGGCGCGTCGCGCGTGCTCGGCTGGTTGGCCCACGCGGCGAGGCACCCGCTGCTGGTGGCCCGTTCGCTGTCCAACCGCCGCTGGTCCGAGCGGACCATCATCGGCCTGGTGATGCAGTCCCTCGACAACTCGCTCACGACACATCTGAAGCCGAAGGGCCCCGGCAAGGGCCTGCTGACCGCCCGGCAGGGCCACGGCGCCCCCAATCCCAAGCAGATCGAGGCCGCCTCGGCCGCCGCGTCCACGATCGCCGCCGAGATCAACGGGTTCGCCGGCAGCAACGTGGGCGAACTGATGGGCACCCCGCTCACCGCGCACTTCCTCGGCGGCTGCCCCATCGGCGCCACCCCCGAGGACGGCGTCATCGACCCGTACCACCGCCTCTACGGCCACCCCGGTATCTCTGTCGTCGACGGCGCCGCGGTCTCCGCCAACCTGGGCGTCAATCCGTCCCTGACGATCACGGCCCAGGCCGAGCGCGCGATGTCGTACTGGCCGAACAAGGACGAGCCCGACCACCGTCCCGCCCCCGGAGCGGCGTACGAACGCCTGCGCCCGGTGGAGCCGGTGAACCCGGCGGTCCCGGAGGACGCCTTCGGCGCGCTGCGGCTGCCGCTGATGCCGGTGCCGACGGTGCCGCCGAAGAAGTAACCGCGGAAGTAACCGCGGAAGTAACCGCGGAAGTAAGCGAAGAACCAAGAGAAGAACCAAGCGAAGAAGCAGCGGAGAAGGACCCGCACCCCCCTCCGAGCGCGGGTCCTTCTCTCGTGTGCCAGGTGTGACCAGCGAGGCATGCGAAGGGTTGCCCTCCGGATCACAGTTTCCTGGAGTGACGTGAGTCACATGTGAATGTGGCGGGAGTGACGCAACGAATCCATGGGTCTGGCTGTCACATACATGTTCGATGGGCCCTGTGGGGCCCCTGTGTGACGCGAGTAGCGCAAGGCGTAAAGGGTGGGGGACATGAAGTCGAAGATGTCGCGGGCAGCGGTGGCCGTCTCGGTCATGGCCACGCTGGGTCTCACCGCGGCGTGCGGTGGCGGCGGCGAGAACGGCGAGAACACGGATGCGGAGAAGAAGCCCTCGGCGGGCTCCTCCGCCCCGGCCGAGAAGCCGAAGGAGCCGGCCGGGCAGGGCGCGCTGACCGAGGCCCAGCTGCAGAAGGCCGCCCTGACGAAGGGTGACGTCAAGGGCTACACCATCGCCGACATGCCGGCGGAGGACATGCCCGCCGAGACCGTTCCCGCGCAGCCGGCCGCCTGCCAGCCCATCGCGAACATGTTCTTCTTCACCTCGGACCCGCAGGCCAAGGCCCGCGCCGGGCGCACGGTCACCCCGAAGGACGAGCTCTCCGGCAGCGTCATCTCCCTCGCCCTCGCCGCGCACGAGCAGAGCGACGCCGAGAAGGTGATGGCCGACCTGCGCAAGGCGACCGAGACCTGCACGAAGTACGAGCACGTCGGCAACAAGTACTCCGGCGTCGAGGCCCTTCCCGCCCCCGAGCAGGGCGACGAGGCCGTCTCGTACAAGCTGAAGGGCGACATCGAGGGCGCCAAGATCCCGATGTCCTTCACGGTGGTCCGCAGCGGCTCGACGCTCATCGGGTTCTACTCGATGAACATGCTCGACGCGGACAAGGCGAAGGTCCCGGCAGAGGTGCTGGAGGCGCAGGTCGCCAAGCTGGAGAAGGCGGCCGGCTGATCTGACGGTGGCACACATGGCGAGGGGCCCCGTGGGACGGAACCCACGGGGCCCCTCGCCGTCAGCACCGACGTCAGGTCGGCGCCGGTGCCTCGCAGCGGCGCCGGGGGGTCGCGCCGCTGGTGGGGGGTGGATGTCGGACGCGCGCACGGGGCGCCGTACCGGGTGTCGACCTTGCGGTGCGGGCTGCTCCTGCTTCGTGCCGGGCGGCTGACGGGCTCCGTAACCGTCTCGCCGCCCTCGGAACAATCCGCCGGTCGGCCCCGGGCGTCCCCGGAGCCGACCGTTCAATTGAGTGACCGGGCTGCTGTCCCCTGCGGTCCGGTCACCACTTTGGAGCGAGGTCCCACGGCGCACGGCACGATCCGGACGCCTCATCGCTCCAGCGGAGCCACGCGTGGTTCTTTCGGACCCGGACCTGGCTGGCACGGGCATCGGGACCAACGAAGCGCGTCGTACGGCGGTCACGCGCCGTACGGGTGAGACGGCAGGCGCACACGTACGTGCGCCCGGCGCGTGCGCCGTGACCGTCGCCGGACGGGGCGCCGAGGGGTGCTCGGGCGAGAGTTCGCCCGGGGCGGCGCCGGTCGGCGGGGTCTCGGGGGTGGCTGAGTCTCGCGGGGCGGCGTGATTCAGATGCGTCCCCGGCACAGCTCCAGCAGGGTCATGGCGAGGGCGGTGCCGGGCTTGCCGAGGGCGTCGCTGTAGTGGGCGAGGACCTCCATCTCGCGCGAGAGGTTCACCCGGCGGCCGCCCGACTCGATCCGGGCGTCCTGGATCACGGCCGACACCGCCATCCGTTCCTGCACCAGCCCGATGATCCGGTCGTCCAACGCGTCGATCCGCTCCCGGGCGCCGCTGATCACACCCGCGGCCTCCTCGGTCCGCGCGCCGGTCCTCTCGGTGACGGTCTGTACCGAGGTGGTCCTCGTGACGGCGGTCATCTCGGCGGCGGTCTGCACAGCGGTGGTGGTCTTCTTGGTGGCGGTCTGCACAGCGGTGGTGGTCTTCTTGGTGGCGGTGGTGGCGGTGGTGGTGGTCATCGTCGGAACTCCTCGGTGTCCGGTTCCGCACCCCGCCCCGACAGTCCCCGGAAAACGCCAGGCGCCCCGGACCTTGTCGGCCCGGGGCGCCTGGGGAAGTCGCTTGTCAGTTGCTCAAGCAGCACGACCATGGCAGCCGGTGGGCCGGTTGCCATAGGTAAAGACGAAGGTCGAGTGCGCGAGCATGGGCGCCAGTATGCCACGGCAAGCCACCGGCTCCGACGCGGTCCGGCCCCACGGGGCGGCTGGCCCCAGGGGCTTGGTCGGCCCCAAGGGCTGGTGGGGCCCACGGGCTGGTCGGTCCCAGGGACTGGTCGGGCCCACCGGCTGGTCGGGCCCAGGGACTGGTTGGCCCCAGGGACTGGTCGGCCTCCTCGAGCCGGTCGTGCGGGGGGCGCCTTGTCCCCGAGGGGGGCGGCAAGGGGTCCTCGGGGTCCCGGGGGCGGAGCCCACCGTGGGCCCGCACCACGAGAGCGCACCCCGGTAGACTCGGCCACACAGACCCCCGCCCGACCGCCGGAAGGCACCCCGTGTCATCAGCGCCCTCCGCTGCCGCCGCCCCCGACACCGTTCTGGTCGTCGACTTCGGCGCGCAGTACGCCCAGCTCATCGCCCGCCGTGTCCGCGAGGCCCGGGTCTACAGCGAGATCGTGCCCAGCACCATGCCGGTCGCGGAGATCCTCGCCAAGAACCCGGCGGCGATCATCCTCTCCGGCGGCCCCTCCTCGGTCTACGCCGAGGGCGCCCCTCGCCTCGACCGCGCGCTCTTCGAGTCCGGCGTCCCCGTGTTCGGCATGTGCTACGGCTTCCAGCTGATGGCCACCACCCTCGGCGGCACCGTCGACAACACGGGCGCCCGCGAGTACGGCCGTACGCCGCTGCACGTCACCAAGTCCGGCTCGACCCTCTTCGAGGGCACCCCGGACGAGCAGTCGGTGTGGATGTCGCACGGCGACGCCTGCTCCGCCGCCCCCGAGGGCTTCACCGTCACCGCCTCCACCGACGTCGTACCGGTCGCCGCCTTCGAGAACGACGAGAAGAAGCTGTACGGCGTCCAGTACCACCCGGAGGTCATGCACTCCACGCACGGGCAGCAGGTGCTGGAGCACTTCCTGTACCGGGGCGCCGGGCTGACCCCGTCCTGGACCACCGGCAACGTGATCGAGGAGCAGGTCGCCGCCATCCGCGAGCAGGTCGGCGACAAGCGCGCCATCTGCGGCCTCTCCGGCGGCGTGGACTCCGCGGTCGCCGCGGCCCTCGTGCAGAAGGCCATCGGCTCCCAGCTGACCTGCGTGTACGTCGACCACGGTCTGATGCGCAAGGACGAGACCGAACAGGTCGAGAAGGACTTCGTCGCGGCCACCGGCGTCCAGCTGAAGGTCGTCGACGCGGAGGAGCGGTTCCTCAAGGCGCTCGCCGGGGTCTCCGACCCCGAGGAGAAGCGGAAGATCATCGGCCGCGAGTTCATCCGCGTGTTCGAGCAGGCGCAGGCCGAGATCATCGCGGACGAGGGCCCGGCCGTGGAGTTCCTGGTCCAGGGCACCCTCTACCCGGACGTCGTCGAGTCCGGCGGCGGCACCGGCACCGCCAACATCAAGTCCCACCACAACGTGGGCGGTCTCCCCGAGGACCTGGAGTTCCAGCTCATCGAGCCGCTCCGCAAGCTGTTCAAGGACGAGGTCCGCATGGTCGGCCAGGAGCTCGGCCTGCCCGAAGAGATCGTCCAGCGGCAGCCGTTCCCCGGTCCCGGCCTCGGCATCCGGATCGTCGGCGAGGTCACCAAGGACCGCCTCGACCTGCTCCGTGAGGCCGACGCCATCGCCCGCGAGGAGCTGACGGCGGCCGGGCTCGACCGCGACATCTGGCAGTGCCCGGTGGTCCTCCTGGCGGACGTCCGCAGCGTCGGCGTCCAGGGCGACGGCCGCACCTACGGCCACCCCATCGTCCTGCGCCCGGTCTCCTCCGAGGACGCCATGACGGCCGACTGGTCGCGCCTGCCGTACGACGTGCTGGCGAAGATCTCGACCCGGATCACCAACGAGGTGCGCGACGTCAACCGCGTGGTCCTGGACGTGACGTCCAAGCCGCCGGGCACCATCGAGTGGGAGTGACCGCTCGGCGTGACGGGGCCTTCGGGTGACGAGGTCCCGCCTCCGGTGAGGGGGCTCAGGTCCGTTTGAGAGTGCGCACCGGCTCTCCGGGCTTCCAGACCTGGACGACCAGATACGTCTCGTCCTCGACGTAGGTCCGTACGACCTCCGTCAGCTCGGTGCGGAAGAGGTGGAACGGCTCCGGCGGTTCCACCTCTTCGCTGTACGCGGCCTTGACGGCCGGATCGTCGACCTCGACCGCCCGCCCGCTGATCCGTACATCACCACCGCTGGTCCCGGTGCCCGGACCCGGGTTGGCCTGCAGCGCGAACCGGGGATCGCGGCGCAGGTCGAGCGCTTTCAGGGAGTCCGGCATCATCCCCAGCCACAGCTCGCCGCCGACGAACCTGACCTCCAGTCCGGTCGTGCGCGGCGAGCCGTCCCGGCGGAGGGTTGCGAGGACATGGTGGTTGAAGGCGCCGAAGCGTGCCTCCACGGTCTGCGCGAGACCGGGTTCGGCGGCGGAGAAGGCGGCCCAGTCGGCGACGGTGCGCGGCGGCGTGGGGGACGCGGAAGGTGGCGTGGGGGACGCGGAAGGTGGCTCGGGGGACGCGGAAGACGGCGTTGTGTGTGGCATGGGACGAGTCTCGCGCGGATACCCGACAACCACTGTCCGGTTACCCCGAGCGACTGACGGCTCGTCCCCTGAGTGGTGTGGCGCCAGCATGCTTATGTGACTTGCGTAACGGTTGCACACTCTCTTCAGGGAACGGACCTGTTCTGCCGGGGAGACCGACGGTAACTTCCGCTTCGTAAAGGAAGTCAGTCTGGAGGACACATGCACGGGCCCACACCGCCCCTGCCCCTACCCACCGACCAGCTGCGGTTCGCCATGCCCCCGATGCACGAGTCGGTGGAGGAAGAGCGGCGGCACCGCAAGGAACGGCTGGCCGGGGCCCTGCGGATCTTCGGACGGCTGGGGTTCGAGGACGGCGTCTCGGGGCACATCACCGCCCGCGATCCGGAGTTCAGCGACTGCTTCTGGGTCAACCCGTTCGGGATGTCCTTCAAGCACGTCACCGTCAGTGACCTCGTCCTCGCCAACCAGGACGGCCAGGTCATCGAGGGCCGCTACCACGTCAACCAGGCCGCCTTCACCGTCCACGCCCAGGTCCACGCCGCCCGCCCGGACGTCGTCGCCGTCGCGCACTGCCACTCGGTGCACGGCCGCGCCCTCGCCGCGCTCGGCGAACTGATCGAGCCGATCACCCAGGAGTCCTGCGCGTTCTACGAGGACCACGCGCTCTACGACAACTACACGGGCGTGGCCGTGGACGCGGACGAGGGGCGGCGGATCGCGGCGGTCCTCGGGAGCCGCAAGGCCCTGGTCCTGCGCAACCACGGTCTGCTGACCGTCGGCGACTCGGTGGACGCGGCGGCCTGGTGGTTCCTGTCGATGGAACGCTCCGCCCAGGTCCAGCTCACCGCGAAGGCCGCGGGCCGCCCTCTCCTCGTCGACCACCGGCTGGCCGTCGCCACACGCGAACAGGCGGGCGGGGACCTCGTGGCGTGGATCAACTACCAGCCCCTGTGGCAGGACATCAGCCGAAGCGAGCCGGACCTGCTGAGCTGAGCCGCGCGGAAGTGGGGGCGGCGGGGGCGGTGACGGCAGCTGTGTCGCTGTGGTGGGGCGGGGCGGGCAATCAGCCGGTAGGGCTTGGCCCCTCGCTTTCGCAGCCGTCCGCCGGTGGTCTGGAGCAGCGGATCAATGCCCTGCGCTCGCGGAGCCGCCACCGCAGTCGGCCCCGCCTGCGTTCGGGCTCGTAGACGACACCCGGCACCGCCTCCAGCGGAACCGCGACCTCCCCGTATGTCCGCCGGAACAGCGCCACGGAACGGTGCGGTCCCGGCGTGATCCGGACCACAGGGAGATTTTCGCAGCCGGGTCAACAGAACGACCCGAACTTCACCCCGCACTGCCCTTGCACTCGACGCCCCTGCCGGGCACGGCCCGCCTTCCGTACGGCACAATTCGCTGTCATCGCGGGGCATGTGTCCGGCCGCACGGCCGTGGTAGTGAGCGGCTGTACGGACGGCGCCCCGCCGGGGCGGTGACGGCGATGGCGTCGATATCGGTGACGACGATGGCGTCGATGAAGATGACGGCGAATGCCGAGGACAGCGCACGCAGAGGCGTGCGCGGCGCGGGAAGGCGGGCTCGGGCGTGGCGGTGCAGGAGGCCAGAGGGGGCATGGGCTCGGCTGCCCATGACGGCGGATGCACGTGCGGGGACTGCCCGCACGGCGCGCGCACGGGACACCGGCGCGCGGTCGCCGAGTTCCTGCTGAAACGCGAGGAGTTCGCCGCCGGACAGGGCCTGCCCGCCGCTGTCGCACACTCCGCTTCGGCCTCCCGCCAGTGGGTCTCCGACGAGCTCACCCAGTCCGCCGCCGTCGTCGCCGAACGCGGCCGCGTCGAGGGCGAGGCCTGGCTGGGCCGGCTCTGGCTGCGCACGGCGATCGTCGTCTGGGCCGGAGTCGTCACCCTGCTCCTCGTCCAGGCGATCACCGCGATCGGCGCGGGCTGGACCGTCGCCCGCACCGCCGGCCTGGTCGCCGCCCTGCTCGTCGCCGCGGCGCTCACCGGGGCGGGGTATCTGCACCGTGCGCGTGGGGGCGCCCTCGCCCCGGTGATCGGCGAGGACAACCGCCTCTCCACGTCCCGCGCGATCGCCGCGAGCTGGGTCCTCTTCGTCGTCCTCTGCGTCCTCGTCCTGGTCGGGCGCCTGGCCGCCGCCTCCGACCACCGGGAACGCGACGCCCTCATCGCCGGTTTCGAACTCGCCCGCGGTGCCGGCATCGTCACCGTCCTCGCCGTGGTGTGCGGCATCGCCGTCCTGGTACGCCGCGTCGTGGGCCTCCGCGTCCTCGGCCAGCGCCTTCAGAAGGTCCGCGCCCACCGCCCCCGCGCCGCCGACCTCCTCACCGACGACGCCGGCCGGGGCAGCTTCACCGACATCCAGTACGTGACCATCTGCGCCGTCGCCCTGGTCTTCGCGGCGGTACGGCTGGCCCGCCGCCCCGACCAGCTCCCCGACCTCCCCTGGGGCCTCGCTCTCCTCGTCCTCGTCTCCGCGGCCACCTACGTCGCCGGGAAGTACGCCGAGGGCGGCCGTCCCGTCATCCTCTCCGTCGTCCGCGCCCGCGAGGCCGGCGACCTCGACGCGCCCATCCGCAACGGCGACGACATCGAGATCCGCGGCGCCGGCTTCGTCCCGCCCGGCGCGCAGACCGCCGACCGCCTCTCCCGCATGGTCGTCCGCATCGGCCCCGTCCATGTCCACGTGCCCCTCGTCCCCGTCGCCGGCGGCTTCAGCAACCCCACCGACGCGGTCCTCACCGTGCCGGTCCCCGCCGACGTCGAACCCGGCACGGTCGACGTCCAGGTCGTCACCGCGGCCGGAGTGGAGACCAACCGCTACGCCATCGAGGTCTCGGCCGACTGATCCGAGGCGGTGGGTCGGCACGGTGGCCGATGAGTGGGGCAGGATGCGTCCGGCGGGGTGCGGTCAACTGGATGGGCGGGCCGGCAGCCTCGCGGGCGTTTGGGCGGGTCTGTCGGGAAGCGAAGCCGTGTGGCGCGGTCTCCGGGCATCTGTGGGCCGTGGGCGGACCCTCGGGACGAGACCACCCAAGACGGAAAAAGAGGTGACGCACCATTGAGCGCCCCCACCCCTTCGAACGTATCGTCTGTTGAGGGGTCAACGGCACGGCGGACAAGAGGCGGCGCAGACTGATGACTCACGGTACTCGCACGGACTCCCACACCCCCTACCTCGACGGCGGCCACGACTGGCGGGACGCGGCCACCCGCTACGCACTTCTGCCCCTGCGGGTCTTCCTGGGCGTCACCTTCATCTACGCCGGCCTGGACAAACTCACCGACAGCGCGTTCATGGCCGCGTCCGGCTCCGGCTCGATCGGCGACATGATGAGCGCCGCCCGCGATGCCTCAGCCATCCCCGCGATGATCGACATGGCCCTGAAGAACCCCGTCGGCTTCGGCTACGCCATCGCCATCGGCGAACTGGCCGTCGGGATCGGCACCCTCATCGGTCTCCTCGCCCGCCTGGCCGCCCTGGGCGGTGCCCTCATCTCCCTCAGCCTGTGGCTGACGGTCAGTTGGTCGTCCAGCCCGTACTACTACGGCAACGACCTTCCCTACCTCATGGCCTGGATCCCCCTGATCCTCGCCGGCGCCCCCACCCTCTCCGTGGACGCCGCCTTCCGCTCCCGACGCAACAGGCACCGAGCCGGCAGCTACCGCTGACCGCGCGCTGTCCTCGCGGCTGAAATACGGTCCTTGATCTCTTGCATCCATGCGCCAACAATGCGCATGACAAAACTGTGGGCGGCCGGAAACCTTCCGGCCGCCCTTCCGCAAGAGGGGACCCCCACGTGAGAAAGCCTTTCGGCGCCGCGATCTTCGCTCTGGCCCTCGCCGGAGCGGTCGCGACGCCCGCGGTCGCGGCACCCGGCGCCCGGCCCGCGACCGCCCGGCCCGCGACCGCCCAGCCCGTGACCCAGGCGGCCGAGCCGGCGCTCCAGGCCGTCAGCCTCGCCGGGACGGTGGCGCTCAGCAACTGCTCCGGCTCGGTCGTCCGCTTCCCCGACTCCGCGGACACCGACCCGGCGCTGGTGCTCTCCAACGGTCACTGCAGCAGCCTGCTGGACCCGGGCGTGGTCATCACCAACCGGCCGGCGAACCGGCCGTTCAACCTGCTCGACTCCTCGGGCACCCAGGTCGCCACACTGAAGGCCGCCAAGCTCGCGTACGGGACGATGACCGACACGGATGTGGCGATCTACGAGACCACCACCACCTACGCGGCGATCAGGAGCGCGTACGGGGTGTCGCCGCTGACCCTGCGGGACACACCTCCGACCGCCGGGACCGCCATCACGGTGGCGTCCGGCGCCTGGAAGAAGCTCCTGGACTGCACCATCGACGGGTTCCCGCATCGCCTCAAGGAGGGCAAGTGGACCTGGAAGGATTCGGTCCGCTACAGCCCCGCCTGCCAGACCATCGGCGGCACCTCCGGCTCGCCGGTGATCGACCGCGCCACCGGTGAGGTCGTCGCGGTCCACAACACCGGCAACGAGAACGGCGCCTCCTGCACGTTGAACAACCCCTGCGAGGTGGACCCGAGCGGCAGCATCACCGTCCGCAGGGGCGTCAACTACGCCGCCCAGACCTACCGCATCCCGGCCTGCTTCACGACCGGCAACCAGCTGGACCTGAGCGCCGCCGACTGCGCTCTGCCGAAGCCAAGCTGACGCGGCCGACGTCGGGTGGCGCTCAGTTCACGTTGACCGCACTCCAGGCCGCCGCCACCGCTTCGTACTCCGTGCCGGCCGCGCCGTAGAGGTCGCGGGCCGCGTTCAGGGTGGCCGTCCTCGCTCCGGCGTAGTTCGTCGAGGACGTCATGTAGACGGTCAGGGCGCGGTACCAGATCGCGCCGAGCTTGGCGCGGCCTATCCCGGTGACGGTGGAGCGGTTGTACGTCGGGGAGTCATAGGTGACCCCGTTGATCGTCTTGGTGCCGCTGCCCTCCGCGAGGAGGTAGGCGAAGTGGTTGGCGACGCCGGACGAGTGGTGGACGCTGATGCTGCCGACCGAACTGCTCCAGTAGTCCGCGGAGCTGCCGTCCTTGCTCGGCTTGTCCATGTAGCGCAGGGCATCCCGTCCCAGACCGGGGCGGACGACCTTCTCGCCGATCAGATAGTCGCCGGCGTCCTGGGCGTTCCCCGCGTAGAACTCCACCAGCGTCCCCAAGATGTCGGACGTCGCCTCGTTCAGGCCACCGGACTCGCCCGAGTAGACCAGCCTGGCCGTTCTCGAGGTCACACCGTGGGACATCTCGTGGGCGGCCACGTCCAGCCCGACCATCGGCCCGAAGTGGGTGCCGTTGCCGTCGCCGTAGGTCATGCAGAAGCAGCTGTCGTTCCAGAAGGCGTTGGAGAGCTTGTTGCCGTAGTGGACGCGGTTGTACGAGCCCTTGCCGTCGTCGCCGATGCCGTCGCGGCCGTGGACTTCCTTGTAGTAGTCCCAGGTCGTGTCGCTGCCGTACTGGGCGTCGACGGCGACCGTCGAACGGTCGGCGGTCGTCCCCGTGCCCCAGTGG
The DNA here is from genome assembly GCF_900290235.1 of Streptomyces sp. MA5143a. Lineage (GTDB taxonomy): Bacteria > Actinomycetota > Actinomycetes > Streptomycetales > Streptomycetaceae > Streptomyces. Next base: position 24,831 of record NZ_OLMK01000073.1, on the reverse strand, counting down.
TTGTCGTCGTCCGTGAAGAGGCGGCCGTTGCAGGTGTCGCCACTGCACGCGTCCATCCTGTCGCCCGCGTCAGCGGTGTAGGTGTTGCCGCGCGTCGGGTCCTTGAGCTGGTGAGCCGACCCCGAGGGGGTCGTCTCCAGCGTGACCGTGCCGCTGTACAGGGACCTGCCGTCGCCGGTGGCCGACTCCATCGTGTCCCAGGCGTCGATCCGGGCACCGCTGCGGGCATCGGTCAACAGCACGCGGGCGACCGGGTTGCCGAGCGGGTCCAGCCCGGTGGTCTCCGTGCGCCAGGCCAGTCTCGGGGCGCCGTGCAGGGCGTCGACGACGAGCTCGGGCTTGGCCCTCACCTGCTTCAGCACGTCGCCCGGGTTGGCCGCGCGCAGGGCGTTCACGCCGAGGTCGGCCGCCCTGGAGGCCGGCACCTTCGGCCTGGTGCTCGGCAGCGAGATCTCCGCCCTCGCCGCCCGGTCAGCGCCGCGGTAGGTACCGTCAGGCGCCATATGCACGACGAAGTCACCGCCGAGCACGGGGAGTTGCCGGTACGTACGGTCGTAGCGAACGTGCTGGGCGCCGTCCTTGTCCACGATCACGTCACGCACGAAGGTCTCCTGCGCGGAGGTGAGGCCCAGCGACGCGGCCCGGTCGGCGAGGGCCGTCGCCGCGTTGTCGAGGGCGGCGGCACGGCTCGGCCTGTCCGCCGCGTCGGCGGCCGGGGAGAGTACCCCGGCCAGAAGTGTGGCTGCGGTCGCTAAGCCGGCGGTGGCGCGACGGGAACCTCGGACGTACTGCCGAATCCAACTCATCAGTGTCTTCTGTCTCCTGGAGAAGGCGCCGCATGGAAGCGCCTGTGGCGGTGGGCGCCGTGGGGCACACATGAGGGGGCACTGAGGGAGCGGCGCAGAGGGTGCCGCTGATCTTGCCCTGGCATTTAAGAGCCCACGGGACTGTCATGTCCACATCCGTCGTGTGGGTGGATGAGGGGCGGTAACGGGAACGACTTGTTTTCGCCACAGCGCCCGGCGCCCCCCGCACTACCGCTCCGCTCCGCTCCGGGACTCCGGCACCCACCGCCCCGGGAGACTGATCGAGCATCTGATCAGCGAGGAGCGCGACGAACTGGGCGCGCTGAATGACGCGGGCCGCTCGACGAGTAGGGGTTGGCCTTCCCGGCTGGACGGCTGCTTTGGGTGCGCAGCTCCCCGCTGCTTGCGCCCGAGGCCATGAGGCCATGAGGCCATGAGGCCAGCGGGATCATGAGGTCGCCCTCGGGACCACGAGGTTGCCCTTGCCGTGGGCTGGGCTCAGCCAACGCTGGGGCCACCGGCAGTTAGCGCCCTGCCGATCCCCGATCCTGCCCTGGCGACCCCGCCCCTGTCGCGCGGCGCCCAACCCTGCGCTGCCCGCCCCCGCGCCGGGTCAGCCCCGGTCTACTCTCACCCGGCGACTGCCCGCCTCTGGGCATGTGCCCCGTCGACCCTGCTGCCCCGTGCTTCCCACCGCCCCGTTACGCCCGGTGACTCGGCTGGTCCTGTCGGCCTCGTCCACCCCGCCGCTCTCGCCTGTCCTCCCCTCCCGTCCGGCAGGACGCCCGGTGGCCCCGTATCGCGTGGTGTATGAAGGCCACGGCGCCCGCGAGGCACAGGCCTCCGAAGGTGAGTGGTAGGACGACGAACCACGGTGTCTGCCAGGCCCCGGCCGCATCGCCGAGGTAGATGACACCGGCGGCGGTCACGAAGAGTCCGCCGACGAGCTTCCCGGGCTGGAACTCATGCCGCAGCACGGGCCACCTCCGCCTGGCCCAGACCGACCTCCAGGTCGAGAGTGATCGTCCCGCCACTCCCCGAGCCCTCGGCCGGGGACAGGGTCAGGCGATCGCTCTTGTCCGGTGCCACGTCCACGTCCTCCTTGCCCTCACCCGGCAGCTGGATGTCACCGAAGCCCACCTGGACGTCGAGCCGCACGGTCACGTCCGACGGGACCACGACCTTCACCTTGCCCGCACCCACTTCCACACTCGTGGACAACGTCTGGCCCTTCGCCAGGTCCACCCGCGTCAGATCCAACGTGCCCACGCCCGTCCCCAACTCGTACCGCGCCGCCACGTCCGCGGCCTTCCCCGGTGTCCACTCGGTGCGGGCCCAGTCCGTCGTGATGTTCGACGGGAGCGCCGCCGCGCAGGCCAGGAGCCCTGCGGTGACCAGGGCCAAGAAGATCGATCCGGCTCCCGTCCGGCCCAGGAAGGAGCTCACCGCTATGCCCAGGCCGAACGCGACCAGCGCGCAGGCCAGCCCTGTTTGCATGCTGGCCGCCAGCGTGCGGTCCTCCCACGTCGCGGTGGTGCCGAGACCGCCGGCGAGCAGCGCGAGCAGGAAGACCCAGCCGCCTATCCAGCGCGGCCCGCGCGGCTTCGGCCCACGCGCGGTGCGTATGTCGTGCCGCGGGGGGACGCCGCGAGCGATGTTGACCGCCGCGGAGATGTCCCGCCCACGCGTCTCCCAAGGGCCCCACAGGTAGCCCGTGCTGCCCACATGGGTGCCGTCCTTGACTATCGGGTCCCGCCACCACGACGGGTAGGAGGCGGCCACGGGGGGTGCCTGGGCCTCCGGCGGCGCGTCGGCGACGGCCTGGGCTGCCAGCGGGTCGGGGTCGGGGGTGCCTCGCTGCCGTGACCAGTAGCCCGCGCCGGCCAGGAGGAGGGAGACGATCACGGAGAACGTCAGGACGGTGCTGTTGCCCAGCATCGTGAGGAACACGCCGCAGCCGACCAGCGCGAAGAGCACGGCCGCCAGCGCCTGACCGTCGACACGGCCGGTGAGCAGCTTCCGTACCTCGTTCTCCTCCTCGTCGTCGTACGGCACGAACAGCCAGGCGAAACCGTAGAAGATGAGGCCCAGCCCTCCGGTCGCCGAGAGCACCGCGAGCACGATCCGGAAGATCACCGGGTCCATGTCGCACTGCCGCCCGAGGCCGGCGCAGACACCGCCCAACATGCTGTACCGCCGGTCACGGCGGAACCCGTGAGGAGTGACCGGGGCGTCCGGGCGAGCCGAACCGCCCGAACCAGCCGGGCCGGCAGCATGCGCGTCGTAGGCCGCTTGATCCGCGGGCGCGTCCGCACCCGCGTGCGCATCCGTGCCCGCGCCCCCGTGCGTACCCGTGCCCGGGCGCGTGCCCGAGCCCGGGTGCGGCTCCTTCGCCGTGCCCCGGCCCTCGTGCGCGCGCGGCTCCTCTGCCGTGCCCGGCGCGGGCACGGCGTCCTGCGGCTCGGTGGTCGGCCGCTGGGAGTCGGAGCCCGAGGTGGGTCCCGACTCCGATGCCGCGTGCTGGTGATCCGTCATGCGTCCATCGTGACCGCCGTGCCGGTTCGATGGCACTCGGGATGACCCTGGTCGAACCCTGATATCCACCCGGGGATGCGTTCGATCATGGCTCCGCCGAAGATCAGGGGCGTCTCGGGGATGGACCCTGATGCCTCGATCGGCCGTGCGTGTGAACATCGATGGCATGCCGGAAGCCGCAGCACTGCCCATCGACACTCCGCGGCCCCCGCGCAAGCTCTACCGCAGCAGCGACGGTCGCTGGCTCGGCGGAGTGGCGCGAGGGCTCGCTGGGCATCTCGGGCTGCCCGTGATCTGGGTCCGGCTCGTGTTCGTCGGCCTGTTCACGGCGGACGGCCTGGGCGCTTTGGTGTACGCGGCGTTCTGGTTCTTCGTGCCGCTCGGCGTCGGCGGGGTCGACAACCAGCGACCCTCGGCCATCACCACCGAGACCTCACCCGACGGCCGCCGCAGACTCGTGGCGCGCCGGCCCGACCGGGGCCAGATCGTCGCTCTTCTCCTCATGGTCGTCGTGGCCATGGTCTTCGTCGGCAATGTGAACCTGGGGGACGGCGCCCGAGCGTATCTCTGGCCGACGGTGCTGGTCGCCGCCGGTGTGGCCCTGGTCTGGCGCCAGGCGGACAACGCCCGGCGTGCACGCTGGGCCGAGGTCGGCCGCCGCCGGCGCACCATCACCCTGCTCCGCTCGGTGGCCGGAGTCCTGCTCGTCACCGCCGGCGTCTCCGGGATATTCGTCCTGCAAGGCTCCGCCGCCCACCTCGGCTCGGTGCTTCAGGCAGCGCTCGCGGTCCTCGTGGGGATAGCGCTGCTGGCGGGCCCCTACCTGGTCAGGATGACCCAGGACCTCTCCGAGGAGCGCCTGATGCGCATCCGCGCCCAGGAACGCGCGGAGGTCGCGGCCCATGTGCACGACTCGGTGCTGCACACCCTGACGCTGATACAGCGCAACGCGGACAACCCCAACGAGGTCCGCCGCCTGGCCCGCGCCCAGGAGCGCGACCTGCGCAACTGGCTGTACAAACCCGAGGGCACCGGAAAGGACGAGGACGACGAGCCCGACACCCTCGCCGAGGCCGTGCGGCGCAACGCCGCGGAGGTGGAGGACAAGCACGGAGTGCCCATAGAAGTGGTCGTCGTCGGCGACTGCCCCCTCGACGAGGGACTGACCGCACAGATGCAGGCCGCGCGCGAGGCGATGGTGAACGCCGCCAAGTACGGTGGCGAGGGCGGCGCCGTACAGGTCTTCGCCGAGGTCGAGGGAAGGACGGTCTTCGTGTCCGTGCGTGACCGCGGTCCCGGCTTCGATCTCGACGCGATACCCGCCGACCGCATGGGCGTCAGAGAATCGATCATCGGCCGCATGGAACGGAACGGCGGTACGGCACGGCTCCGCGCCGTACCGGGCGGCGGCACGGAGGTCGAGCTGGAGATGGAGAGGGCGGAGACGACGTCATGAGTGACGCGAACGAGCCGAACGACCTTGCCGGGCAGAGCGGTTCCGGCACGGAACCGACCGTGGGCCGGGGAGGCGACCGGGCCGCGCAGGAACCCGGTCCCGGACCCGCTGGTGGCCGGCAGGGGGAGGACGCGGGTCGGGGGGCGTTCGGGGACGCCGATGTCTCCGATGCGTCGGCTTCCGACGTGTCCGCTTCCGGTGCTTCCGGCGGGCCCGTGGCCGGGGGAGAGCCGGAGGCCGCGGTGTCCGGTCCGGGGCGGCATGTTCGGGTCGTGCTCGTCGACGATCACCGTATGTTCCGTACGGGAGTGCAGGCCGAGATCGGGCAGACGGAGCGTACGGGGGTCGAGGTCGTCGGGGAGGCTCCTGACGTCGACCAGGCGGTCTCGGTGATCACGAGCGCTCGCCCCGAGGTGGTGCTCCTGGACGTCCACCTCCCCGGCGGCGGTGGGGTGGAAGTCCTGCGTCGCTGTTCGGCGTTGATGGCGGACACCGAACGACCGGTTCGCTTCCTGGCGCTGTCCGTGTCGGACGCGGCGGAGGACGTCATCGGCGTGATCCGGGGCGGCGCACGGGGCTATGTCACCAAGACGATCACCGGCACCGACCTCGTCGACTCCATCTTCCGGGTCCAGGAGGGGGACGCCGTGTTCTCCCCGAGGCTGGCCGGCTTCGTCCTCGACGCCTTCGCCTCCACCGATGCCCCGCCCGTCGACGAGGACCTGGACCGCCTCACCCAGCGTGAGCGTGAGGTGCTGCGTCTCATCGCCCGTGGCTATGCGTACAAGGAGATCGCCAAGCAGCTCTATATCTCGGTGAAGACCGTGGAGTCCCATGTCTCCGCCGTCCTCCGCAAGTTGCAGCTCTCCAACCGGCATGAGCTGACGAGATGGGCGACAGCACGACGGCTGGTGTAAGGCTGAGCGGCCGAGGGCGACGGGACCTCGGTCCCGTACGCGCCCGACGGATCGGCCAGCCTCTCGACTCCGGCCTGCCCCTCGACCCCCGACCCCGGACCCCCGACCTCCGACTCCCGCGGCCCTTGCCGCCGCGCCGCCAGGCCCTTGCCGCCACGCCACCGGCTGCGGCGCCCTGCCGCGGGGGCCCGCTCACTCCTCGCTCACACCGCCCTCACTCCTCGCTCAGGCCACCCGTGTGGCGCCGGTGAACGGCATTTCGTCGAGGGGGGCCACGCGAACCGGGGCGGAGGGGTTCGGGGCGTGGATCATCTGGCCGTTGCCCACATAGATGCCCACATGGCTGATGCCGGAGTAGAAGAAGACCAGGTCGCCGGGGAGCAGTTCCGCGCGGGAGACGCGGCGGCCGGCGCCGATCTGGCCGTAGGTGGTGCGAGGGAGGGAGACACCGGCGGAGCGGTAGGCGGCCTGGGTGAGGCCTGAGCAGTCGAAGGCGTCGGGGCCGGTGGCACCCCAGACGTACGGGCTGCCGAGCTTGGAGTACGCGTAGGAAACGGCCGAGGCGGCCCGGGGATTGGGGGCGTCGGAGGCGGAGGAGGCCGGTGAGACCGGGCCGGTGACGGTGCGCGGGGACGAGGGGGCGGAGCGCGAGGCATGGCCGGTGCCGGAGCCGGGGCTGCTCAGACGGGTGCGGTCCTCGGGCGTGAGGCGGTCGAGGAGCCGCCGTGCCTCGGTCAACTTCGAGGTGACCGTCTTCTTGTGCCGCTTGACCTCCTGCTGCTTGGTCCTGAGGGTGCCCAGTTCGACACGGGCGGCCCCGCGGAGTCGTTCGATCTCCAGCAGTTGCTGCCGTACGCCTGCCACATCGGCCGCCTGCCGGTTGCCGACGCGTTCGGCGAGGGCGGCGTTGCCGAGGTACTGGTCCGGGTCACCGGAGAGCGCCAGCTGCCACGACGGGTCGATGCCGCCGGTCCGGTACTGCGCGGTGGCCAGCGAACCCAGCTGCTCGCGGGCGGAGTTGAGCCGGTCGGTGCGGCGGGCCGCCTGGTCGCGCAGTACCTCCAGGTTCTCCTGCGCCTTGTCGGCCTTCTCCTTGGCCCCGTTGTACTTGTCGGTGGCGACCTCCGCCTCCTCGTACAGCTTGTCCACCTTCGCCTTGATCTGCTCGGGCGTGAGGTGAGGGTCGGCGTGCCCGGTACCGTCGAAACCGGTCGCGGTCGCCGCGCCGGCGAGCGCGAGAGTCGCGGCCGTGCGGACCGTCGGGCCGCCGAGCGAGCGCTGTCTGGGCTTGCGGTGCGCTGCCACGTGGGACTCCATGTCCTCTCGTACGACCGCCGTCCGTACGTCGGAGCGCACAGACCGCCTGGGGGAGCGGTGACGCATCCGGCGGCGGCCCGCACAGGGGGGAGCGGGACGCCGCCGGACTTTCTCGGCGGTGGTGTCCGACTGCCGCCCCTGGCCCGGGCGGCGGTGGGGAGCCGGTCACCTGAGGGAGGACGCTAAACCTGACTGTGTCGAGCCGGTAACGCGTTGTACGGAAGTGGCGCGCACCGACCGCGAGGTGACCGTATGTGACCGTGATCTCGTCCTGGCGTCGCCGCAATCACGCTGCGCGATGACCGATGCGGCGATTCCCGGCCGGGCGGGGCACGACGGTGCTATGGGGCGCATATATGCAAGATCGATCCCGCCCTCACCGGTTGCGGCGTCGCAGGGGCCTGGCCCACATGCGGAAGCCCCCGCACCCGGAAGCCCTCACCCCCGGAAGCCTCCCCGCGCCCGGCAGTCCTCCGCCCTCGGCGGCACCTCACGCCGGAGAGGGGCAGCACCCCGCCATCCGGTGCCCGGCCGGTCGTCGCCTCCTCATTAGGCTCCGCCCATGGACGTACTCATCCACCTCTTCGTCGCGCTCCACATCATCGGGATCGCCGCTCTCCTCGGCGGTTTCCTCACCCAGATGAAGGCCATGGGCCAGGGCACCGCCCGCTTCGTCCCCGCCATGCTGCACGGCGCGCTCACCATGCTGATCACCGGAGCGATCCTCGTCGGCCTCAACCAGGCGGACGACCAGCCCGTCAACAACATCAAGATCGGCATCAAGATGGCGCTGCTGGTCGTGATCCTGGGGCTGGTGTACGTCAAGCGTGACGAGGAGACGGTGGACAAGTCGCTGTTCGGGCTGGTGGGCGCACTCACCATGGCGAACATCTTCATCGCGGTGCTCTGGACCTGAGCCGGCCCGCCTCCCCGGCGAGCCGGCCGTACGGTTACGCCGGCCGCACCACGCTGTGGATGGAGGACTCGCCGTCGTAGAAGATCGACTCCTCGCGGACGTAGGTGCCCGGCTTCGGGGCGTGGATCATCATGCCGTTGCCGATGTAGAGGCCGACGTGGCCGATGTTGTCGTAGAAGAAGATCAGGTCGCCGGGGCGGGCCGCGGAGAGCGCGACGGTCGTACCGGCGTTGACCTGGTCGTAGGTGGTGCGGGGGAGGTCGACACCGGCGGCCTTCCAGGCGGCCTGGGTGAGGCCGGAGCAGTCGTAGGACCCGGGGCCGGTGGCACCCCAGACGTACGGCTTGCCGATCTGCGCGCGGGCGAAGGCGAGGGCCTTGGCGGCCTTCGTGGCGTAGGCCGAGTCGTCGACCGTCGTCGTGGTCTCGGTGGACGGGGACGGGGACGGGGACGGAGGCGTGGACGGGGACGGAGGCGTGGACGGGGAGGTGGAGGTGTCCTGAGGGGCTTCCTGTGTCTCCTGGGCCGACTCGGCCCGTGACTCGGCCGCCGCCTGCTGCCGTGCCAGCTCCTCCGCCTTGCGGTCGGCCTCCTCCTGCTTCCGCTGCTCGATGTCCGCGAGCCGGGCCTTCTCCTCGGCGGTGAGCTGGGAGAGCAGTTCGCGGGCCGCGGCGAGTTTCGCCTGGACCTTGGCCTTGCTGGACTTGAGGGCGTTCTGCGACTCGGTGAGCTGCTCCAGGCCCTCGGACGCCTCCTGGCGCCGCTGCGAGGTCTCCGCCTGCTGCGCGACGTACCCCTCGACGGCCTCCTGCTGGCGGTCCGTCAGCCGGTCCATCAACTGGTTCTGGGCGAAGTACTCCTGCGGGTCGTCCGCCAGGAGCAGGGCCGCCGTGTCGGGTGCGGCCGCGCCCGTCCGGTACTGGGCGGCCGCGTACGAACCCAGCTCCTCGCGCGCTTCGTTGAGCCTTTCTGTCCGCTTCGCGACGTCGTCGAGGAGACTTTCGACCTGTTTCTTCTGCTTTGTGGTCTTCTCCTTGACCGAGTTGTACTTCTCGGTCGCCGTCTCCGCCTGGCGGTAGAGGTCGCCTACCTTCTTCTCGACCTCCTCCAGACTCGGCTTGTCGTCGGTCGAGGGGGCGGCGGTGGCCGTCTGGGAGAGCAGGGCCACGGAGGTGAGGGCGGCGGTGGCGAGAGCGGGGGTGCGGATGCCCGCGCGCGTCCGGCCGGTCGGACGCGGCTTGCGGTGCGGCGCCATGGTTCGGCGACTCCTTCCGTAGTCCGCCTACCGAGTTAGCTGTCGGGTTCGGGCGCAAGCTTTCGGAAGGTTTGCCCTACGGCCCTCGCCGCGTGCGGCGGACGGGTCGATTCACCCCAGAGGTCGGTGGGTCCCCGGCTCCGGCTGCCGTGGAGAGGCGCACCGGACTCGGCGGAGGCCGTGCGGCCCGGCGACGTTCGCCGGTTGGGTCGTACGGCCTGACCCAAGACGCTAGCCAACTGGTGTGGTCCGTGTGAAGGTTGATGTTCGATATGCCCGATACGTTTTCGTGACCTTGGCCTCGCGGACACGACAGGTGCTACGTTCGATCGCTCACCGTGATGAGGTGGGCGCGACCGGTGGCCGACGGCTCCGTGGGGCGCGGCTCGGAGCGTGCCCGCACGGACTTCCCGGGGCGGCCCCTCGCTGTCAGTGGGGGCGCCTAGACTCGGAGAGCGATGAGCAGCCTCTTTGACGACAGCTTCCTGGCGGACCTCCAGGCCCCCCGCGGCCATGGCGAGGAACCTCCGCCGCCGCCCGAGGACGATCATGCGCCGGAGTCGATTCCGGACGATCTGTTCGGCGGGAAGTTCGACGTGCCGCCGGACCGGGACACCTACTACCGCGACGGCGCCCCACGCCCCGCGATCGACGCGGCGGCCCTGCTGGACGGGCTGAACGAGAACCAGCGCGCGGCCGTCGTGCACGCCGGCTCCCCCCTGCTCATCGTGGCCGGTGCCGGCTCCGGCAAGACCCGTGTGCTCACCCACCGCATCGCCCACCTGCTCGGCGAGCGGAACGTCCACCCGGGCCAGATCCTCGCGATCACCTTCACCAACAAGGCCGCGGGCGAGATGAAGGAGCGCGTCGAGCAGCTCGTCGGGCCGCGGGCGAACGCGATGTGGGTCATGACCTTCCACAGCGCCTGCGTCCGCATCCTGCGCCGCGAGAGCAAGAAGCTGGGCTTCACCTCCTCCTTCTCGATCTACGACGCCGCCGACAGCAAGCGCCTGATGGCCCTGGTCTGCCGTGATCTGGACCTCGACCCCAAGCGCTTCCCGCCCAAGTCCTTCAGCGCCAAGATCAGCAACCTGAAGAACGAGCTGATCGACGAGGAGGACTTCGCCGCCCAGGCCACCGACGGCTTCGAGAAGACCCTCGCCCAGGCCTACGCGCTCTACCAGTCCCGCCTCCGCGAGGCGAACGCCCTCGACTTCGACGACCTGATCATGACGACGGTCAATCTGCTGCGCGCCTTCCCGGATGTCGCCGAGCACTACCGACGTCGTTTCCGTCATGTCCTCGTCGACGAGTACCAGGACACCAACCACGCCCAGTACGCCCTGGTCAGGGAGCTGGTCGGCACCTCCGAGCACCCCGTCGACGTGCCCCCCAGCGAGTACGACCTCCAGCCCGCCGAGCTGTGCGTCGTCGGTGACGCCGACCAGTCGATCTACGCCTTCCGCGGCGCGACGATCCGCAACATCCTCCAGTTCGAGGAGGACTACCCGAACGCGACGACGATCCTGCTCGAACAGAACTACCGCTCGACGCAGACGATCCTCTCCGCCGCCAACGCCGTCATCGAGCGCAACGAGTCCCGCCGCCCCAAGAACCTGTGGACCAACGCGGGCGCCGGCGCGCAGATCACCGGGTACGTCGCCGACACCGAGCACGACGAGGCCCAGTTCGTCGCCGACGAGATAGACCGCCTCACGGACGCGGGCCACGCGAAGGCCGGCGACGTCGCCGTCTTCTACCGGACCAACGCCCAGTCCCGTGTGTTCGAAGAGGTCTTCATCCGCGTCGGCCTGCCCTACAAGGTCGTCGGCGGCGTCCGCTTCTACGAGCGCAAGGAGGTCCGGGACGTCCTGGCCTACCTGCGCGTTCTCGCCAACCCGGAGGACTCGGTCCCGCTGCGCCGCATCCTCAACGTCCCCAAGCGGGGCATCGGCGACCGTGCCGAGGCGATGATCGACGCCCTGTCCCAGCGCGAGAAGATCAGCTTCCCGCAGGCACTGAAGCGCGTCGACGAGGCGTACGGCATGGCCGCCCGGTCGACGAACGCGGTCAAGCGGTTCAACACGCTCATGGAGGACCTCCGGACCGTCGTCGAGTCCGGCGCCGGCCCCGCGACCGTCCTGGAGGCGGTCCTCGAACGCACGGGCTACCTGGCCGAGTTGCAGGCGTCCACCGACCCGCAGGACGAGACCCGCATCGAGAACCTCCAGGAACTCGCGGCGGTGGCCCTGGAGTTCGAGCAGGAGGCCGGCGCGGCGGAAGGCGAGGGCGCGACCCCCGCCAGTCTCGCCGAGTTCCTGGAGCGGGTCGCCCTGGTCGCCGACTCCGACCAGATCCCCGACGAGGACGAGGACGGCTCGGGCGTCATCACGCTCATGACCCTCCACACCGCCAAGGGCCTGGAGTTCCCCGTCGTCTTCCTGACGGGCATGGAGGACGGCGTCTTCCCGCACATGCGTGCCCTCGGCCAGACCAAGGAGCTGGAGGAGGAGCGCCGCCTCGCCTACGTCGGCATCACCCGCGCGCGGGAACGGCTCTACCTCACCCGGTCGTCGATGCGCAGCGCCTGGGGGCAGCCGTCGTACAACCCGCCGTCCCGCTTCCTGGAGGAGATCCCGGCGAGCTACCTGGAGTGGAAGCGCAAGGGCGGCTCCGCACCGATGTCCTCGGGGCCGGTCGGCGGGATCGCGTCGTCGTTGTCGTCGTCGCGCTCCCGTTCCTCCGCCTCGGGCGCGTCCGGCTTCGCCACCCGTCGCACCAACGAGAAGCCGGTGGTCTCCCTCGCCGTCGGTGACCGCGTCACCCACGACCAGTTCGGCCTCGGCACGGTCATCGCCGTCAAGGGCACGGGAGCCAACGGGGAGGCGACGATCGACTTCGGCGACGCCAAGCCGAAGCGGCTGCTGCTGCGGTACGCGCCGGTGGAGAAGCTGTAACGAGACCCGTCGGAGGCTCGGCGACGAGCCTCCGACTTCGATGGCACGTCTCCGCCGCCGGCGGCACGCCTCCGCCCCTCCGGTGACATGGCTCGGGCCCCTGCTCAGTAGGGGCCCGGTTCTCGTTCCTGATCTTGTTCGGCTTGGCTCGATCTCGCCCGGTACGCCGCTTGACGCCGATCGGCGACGGCTACGTCGGATCCAGTCCGTGGCTGCGCAGCCACGGCAGGGGGTCTATGGCCGAGCCGCCCGCCGGGTGGACCTCGAAGTGCAGGTGCGGGCCGGTCGAGTTGCCCGAGTTGCCCGAGTAGGCGATGACATCGCCGGCCTGGACCGTCGCGCCGGAGGCGACCTTGTACGTGGAGAGGTGGCAGTACCAGGTCTCGGTGCCGTCCTTGGCGGTCACGATGACCATGTTGCCGTAGGCCGGATTCCACTGCGTGCGCACGGTACCGTCGGTCGCGGCCATCACCGGCGTGCCGTACGAGACGGGGAAGTCGATACCGGTGTGCAGCGACATCCAGTTGACACCGGACTGCCCGTAGTACGCGCTGAGCCCGTGCTTGGCGACCGGCAGCGCGAACTTCGGCCGCAGCCGCTCCTTGCGGGCCGCCTCGGCCGCCGCCTTCTTCTGCTCCAGCTCCTGCTGGGCCTTCAGGTCGATGCGCTCCTGCGTGCGGCTTGCCCGGTCGGCGAAGTCGTCCGCCTGGGCGGACAGGCTCTCCAGCTGGGTGTCGAGCTGGTTGTTGGCGGCGGACGGCTTCACGGCGGTGGCGTCCGACTTGGTGGCCGCGGTCGTCTCCGTCTCGCCCCCGCCGATGCCCACCGAGGCCGCCGCGATACCGGCGACACCCATGACGCACGCCGAGGGAACGGCCACCGTCAGCAGGGCGGAACGTTTGGCCGGAGCGCGACGACGGGACCGCGAGGCCGCGCGAGCGGCCGCCCGGCCCGGGCTCGCCGTGGCGCTCGGGGTGACCTCCTCCTGGTCGTCGAGGAGCGCGGCGCCGCCGGGCTCGGACTCGCCGTCACCGGAGAGGGCTTGATCGTCGTCGTACGGGGCGAGCTGCTCGAACGTGGCGGTCGCCTGCTGGGCGAACTCCATGGCTTCGGGGGAGGGGTGCTCGTGCCCGTCGGGTACCTCGGGGGCGCTGTCGCCGTGGTCGTACGACTCGGCGGCGCCGCCGTCGTGCTCGTCGGAGGTCTGCGTGCCGTCGGTGTTCCACTGCGTGGCGTCGAACACGCCCGTCGCGAAGTGCTGCACCCCGACCCACTGCTGGGTCTGGTCGGCGTCCAACTGATCGTTCTGGCCGAGCTGTTCGGCCTGCAGCCAGCCGCTCGCGTCCCACTGGCCGCTGGCATCCGGACCCTGCGACTGGCCCGGGACCTGGGCGAGGTGCTCGTAACCGGAGGACCAGGCCGTCGAGTCGTAGTTGCCCGTGTCGTACGCGGCCTGGTGCTGCGCGGCGTACGGGTCGTAGTTCAGCGTCTGGTCGCTGCCCGTGGACCACTGGGAGGCGTCGTAGGAGCCGGTGCCCGCGTCGTTGCCCGGAAGGTCGCCGAAAAGAGGGTCGGTCTCGAAGGTTCCGGTCGCGTTCGCCTGGGCACCCGTGCCGGAGTCAAAACCAGTGGCGGAGTAATCGCCGTACGTGGTGAAGTCGCCGTAACCGGCTCCTTGGTGGCCGTACGACGCGTAGTGCGCCGGGTCGGCATCGGAGGCCGGAGCCGGGGATGTTGCGGTCCCCGACGGGTGACGATCGTTCACCAACTTCTCTTTCGCCTCGACGACAGGGGCTGGCAGAGCAGTGCGGTGACTGTACCCGGCGGTACGCGGGCGCGACAATCTTCAACGGGTTTCACGGTCGTAGGAAACGGGCATTCGAGCGTCTTTCGGCGGTCTATGGGTACGAGTTTGGCTTTGCGTTCGAAGTTTGTTCGATAACTGGCGGGTGTGTGGGGCCTGTGGGGCGGCCGACTTCCGGGGTTTCGGGCACTCCCCGATGCGCGGGCAAGTCGCCTGTGGGGCGCGTGGATGCTGAGCGGAAGGGTGTCGCGGATCCGGCGCACGGCGGGGGCGTGCGGAAGTGCGCCGGGTTTACGCCGATGTGCCCCTTGTTGTCACGCCATCGTCACGCCACCGTCAGGCCACCGGGGCGGGCGGCGGGGCGGGTTGCCGTCGGGGCCGCGTCCAGCGCCCGGCGGATCTCGTCGGCGACGGTGGGGTGCACGGGCAGCGCGAGATGGCCGATGCCGGTGACCTGGACATTGCGCACCATGAGGTCCGGATGGTCGACGCAGGCGGTCTCCACCGGAACCATCACATGGTCGAAATCGCTCCAGAACGCCACGAAATGCGTACGGCAGCCCGGCGCCGGCTCGCGCAACTCCTCCAGCACGTCCGAGCCCGGCCGCATCTGCCGGACGATCGGGTGCGCGTTCGCGAGGGGCGCGACCTGGGTGCCGCCGTGCGGGGTACCGAGCGTGACGAGTGTACGGACGCGGCGATCGCCGCCGAGCCGCTGCACGTAGTACCGCGCTATCAGCCCGCCCAGGCTGTGCCCGACGACGTCGACCCGCTCCCGGCCCGTGCGTTCGCAGATGTCCTCGATGTGCCGGCCCAGCAACTCGGCGGCGGCGCGGATGTCGAAGGTCAGAGGCGAGTAGTTGAGGGACTCCAGGTGCCGGCCGCCGTCCTGGGCGAGGGCGCGGCGCAGCAGGACGAACACCGAGCGGTTGTCGATGAATCCGTGCAGGAGCACGACCGGAGGCTTGTCCTCCGTCGGCAGGCGGGGCGCGTCCGCCGAAGGGGGCGCGGGCGTGGTCCGGCGCTCCTGGATGATCCCGGACGGGTAGAGCAGCAGGTGTCCGGCGAGGATCGCCAGTTCCAGGGCGGTCGCCTTGAGCAGGGCGACCGAGAGGCCGGTCAGTCTTGTGGGCAGGAGTCGCTCGCAGAGCGGAAGAAGGGGCGCCGCCGCCCTGGTGACCTTCATGCCCGACCCTCCCGTCGGCAGACGGTCGGACGGCCGGCGTCCCCCGTATGCCCTAGTGGAAGGCCCGCGGCGCGGTTGGCGGGCGGCGTGGACGCGAAGCCTGATCGTCTGCGGCGCCTGGTGCGTCCGCGTACATCCGGGGTGTCCGGATGCCTCCGATCTTTGCAACGCGTGGTGCGCCCGCGACGCGTGAGGCGTCGATGACGCTACGGGAGCCGTCGATCCTCCTTCTGGCCCCGCTGTCCTGCCGTCCGCCGTCCGCCGGTGTCGATCCTCCTTCGCCGTGGCTCCCGTGAACGGCGAGGGTGGTGCGACACCTTGCTGACGGCCTTCCTGTGCGCCCGCTCCCGTTCACGGCGCGCGCGGCACGGGGGCTGAGGTGCCCGGCACGGCTGCCGTGGCACCTCGATCCCCGCGACGCGTGAGCCGCGAGAACCGGGAACGGTGCGCGGCGAACGTGTCCCATCGTGTGATTTCCCCCTCGGTCTCCACCGCGAAACTGCCGGTTGCGGGATGCTGGGGATAACGTTCGTTCACTTCCCCGGTATGTGGTGCGGGTAGCTGTTCCACGGAACGGATGGCATGCGGACATACCCGGTGCGGCGGGTAGTGATATGTGCGGTTTTCGCGGTACGTGCGGTAATGACGGCCGTGCTCTGTTACGGATGGGTGTAGTCGTTTCATGGAGGCAGTGATGGGTGTGGCAGCCGGTCCGATCCGCGTGGTGGTGGCCAAGCCGGGACTCGACGGCCACGATCGCGGGGCCAAGGTGATCGCGCGGGCGCTGCGCGACGCCGGTATGGAGGTCATCTACACCGGCCTTCACCAGACTCCGGAGCAGATCGTCGACACCGCGATCCAGGAGGACGCCGACGCGATCGGCCTGTCCATCCTCTCGGGCGCCCACAACACGCTCTTCGCGGCCGTCATCGATCTCCTCAAGCAGCGCGACGCCGAGGACATCCTCGTCTTCGGCGGCGGCATCATCCCCGAGGCCGACATCGCGCCCCTCAAGGAGAAGGGCGTCGCCGAGATCTTCACGCCCGGGGCGACGACGGCGTCGATCGTGGACTGGGTCCGGGCGAACGTCCGACAGCCGGCAGGCGCGTAACCGCCCCGCTGGGTCTGCCGCCCCCAGGACCCCCTGGGGAAGAGGGGGCGGCTGTGCGGTAGCGGGGGAAAGCGTGGGGCGCAGTCCCCGCTTTTCAGGGGCGCGGGGAACTGTGCGAAACCCTCCACCCCACCCCACCCGCACTCGCCCTTGAACCCGCAGCCCCGAGCTACGAGGCGCCCACCCTGCCCGGCGGAGCCAACTCCGCTCTCATCGTCGCGCGCAACCGCAGCGTCGTCGCCAGGCGCTGGAACGCCTCGGCCCAGTAACCCCCGGCGCCGGGCGCCGCGTCCTCCGGTTCCTCCGTCGCCGCGGCGAGCGGTTCGAGACGGGCGGCCTCGTCGGGGTCCAGGCATCTCTCCGCCAGGCCCATCACCCCGCTGAAGCTCCAGGGGTAACTTCCGGCGTCCCGCGCGATGTCGAGGGCGTCCACCACGGCCCGGCCCAACGGCGGAGCCCACGGGACATCACACACCCCGAGCAACTGGAACGCCTCCGACAGGCCGTGCGTCCCGATGAACCCGGCCACCCACTCGGCCCGCTCCTCGGCGTCCAAGGTGGCGAGCAGCTTCGCCCGCTCGGCCAGCGACACGGCTCCCGGCCCGCCCGCCTCGGGCGTGACGGGAGCCCCCAACAGGGCTCTCGACCAGTTCGGATCGCGTTGGCGTACCGCCGCCCGGCACCAGGCGCCGTGCAGCTCCGCCTGCCAGTCGTCCGCGACCGGCAGCGCCACCACCTCCTCCGGTGAACGGCCGCCGAGCCGCGCCGACCAGGCGTCGAGCGGGGCCGCCTCCACCAACTGGCCCAGCCACCAGGACCGTTCGCCCCGGCCGGCCGGAGCCTTCGGCTGGACGCCGTCCCGTTCCATGCCGGGATCGCACTCGTGCGGTGCCTCGACCACGATCGTGGGCGTGTCGCCGGTACGGTCCACCGCCACGCACGCCGTCGCCCGCCGCGCCATCCGCTCGGCCAGAGCCGAGGTGGGGAGCGCGGACAGCAACTCGGCCGCGGTGGAACGCACGTTGCGGCTGCGGTCGGACAACGCGGTTTCCAGGAAGGGCTCGTCCGCCGCCTCCAGTCCCGTCCGGAGCGAGTCGAGGAACATCAGCCGGTCCTCCGCCCGTTCCGTCGACCAGGTGGAGGCCAGCAACTCCCGTGCGGCGGTCGCGTCCTGGGCGCGCAGGGCGGTGAGGAGCGCCACCCGTTCGGCGAACAGACCCTCCTGCCACAGGCGTCGCAACCGCTCCGGCTCGTCCGGGCCGGGCAGCGCTGAACCACCACCCGGCGCGGCCCGCAACGCGAAACGCCAGTCCGTGTTCAACCGGGCCAGCCACAACGCGCGCGTGCCCGCGAAAGTCAGGGCGGCTGTCCGTAGATCGGTACGGCCGCGCGCCGCGTCGAGCAGCGCGGGCAGCGTCTCCGGTGGTGCCGCGTATCCGTGCGCGTTGGCCAGCGCCAACCACTGGGGCAACAGCTCCATCAGATCCGGCGCCGTCCCGCGACGGCCGCCACCCGTGCCGGGCCGGTCCGTCAGCAGCGTCGCCAGCCGGCGAGCCGCGGCCGGCGGCAGCGGCGGCCGTCCGTCCGGTGCGGCGGGCAGCGGTCCCGCCGCCGCCCGCACGGGCCGTAGCCCCGCCCTGCGCCGGACGGTCTCCACCGCCGCCGCGTCGAGCAGGGCCACGGGCGCTTCCCGGCCGGACTCCGACACCGGAGGCGTACGGCGGTCCGTCCCGAGGAGCGCCGTCGTGACGAGCTCCTCCCAGGCGTGCCCCGCCTGCGCGGTCGACGTGCTGGTCATGAGGGTTCCTTCCGTACGGGGACGGCCGGGTGGGCCGGGCCGGTCGGTCGGCTGTTGCCAGTGCGAGTGCGAGTGCGAGTGCCTGTGCCTGTGCCTGTGCCTGTATCGGTGCCGGTGCCGGTGCCGGTGGGCGCGGTGTCGGCTTCTCTCAGCACAGGGCCACCGCCTGTCCTGCAGGGTCCTCCGGCCACGCCGTCAGCGGAGTGAAACCCCGGTGGCCGCATTCGCCGAAGACCGTGACGGGGGCGCCGCCGGACAGGGCGACGAGGCGCCACAGGCCGGGGCGTGAGCGGGCGGACGCCGTGAGGGGGAGGGCCAAGTCGCTCTTCGGGTCCGCCAATTGCCAGGAGTCGCCGTCCGGCGTGGGTATCACCCGGGCGAGCGTCACCGGACACGAGTCGAGCCATGGGTCGTCCCGCAGGGCCTCGCCGTAACGGGCCGCCGCCTCGGCCGGACTGACTCCGGGCGGACGGATCTCCGCGGGCGCGGGCGCGGTGAACCGCTGGCCCAGGGCCGCTCGGAGCTGCCCGCCGCCCGGGTACGCCGACACCTCCGCCTCGAAGGCCAGGCCCACCGGCAGCGACAGTTCGGGCGCGCGGCCGGCGGCCCCGTACGACAGGAGCAGCGCCGTACGGCCCGACTCGGCGCCGTGGAGCCAGATCCGGCGGGTGGTGAGGCGGGAGTCGGACGTGTCGTACTGGGCGAGGGCCAGCCAACGGTCACGGACCGGCGGTCCGTCCGCCGAGCCCGGCAGGCCGACACGGGAGCGGACCGTCGCCGCGAGTCCCTCCGGGAGGCTTTCGCGGCGCAGCCACCCCTGGTCGAGAAGGTGGAGGAGGGCGCACTCCTCCAGGAGCCGGACCGGCCAGCCCGCGCCCGATCCCGGTATGGCGCCCAACTCCCGCACGCGCGCGGCCAGTCCGGGTGCCTGGGCGTCGACCATGCGGGCGGCCGTCTCCTCCCACAGCCCGTACCCCGCCTGCTCCGCGGCGGCGAGGCCGCCGCGGAGCAGGTCGGTCAGGCGCTGTTCGAGCTCGGTCGCGCCCGCGGTGACGCGCTCGGCGCGCCGCTCGGCCCGGCGCCGCGCCGCCTCGGGGTCAGCGGACGTGGCCCCAGATGCCGCGCCCGTCCTCGTCGTCCTCTCCGCTGCGCGCCTGCGGCGGCCTTCCAGCCACTGCTCCGCCCAGTCCGGTGCCTGCCCAGGCGGCACCGCACCGGCGTCGCCCGCCCAGAGCAGCAGCAGTCCCAGCGCGTGCTTGCACGGGAATTTGCGGCTCGGACAACTGCACTTGTACGCGGGCCCGGATGAGTCCGCGACGTCGACCACAGTCTGATACGGCTTGCTGCCACTGCCTTTGCACAGTCCCCACACCGTCCCCTCGTCCGAAGTGCCCGCCTGCGACCACGGTCCGGCCGCGGCGAGTTTGCTTCCGGCTTTGCGCGAGGCTGCGTCAGGTGCCAGTGCCAGCACCTGCTCAGCCGTCCAGCGCACCCCCTGCTGAGTCATGTTTCGAAGGTAGATCCCACCACTGACAATTGGCTTGCGCCATTGGATTTCCGCAGGTCAGACTGGATTGTCAGTGGCGTGGTGCATCGTGGTCAGCAGATCCGAACCGGCCGAGCTGGAGGGGGACTCAGCCATGCCTGCGTCCGTAGAAACGACCACTGTCGACCCGAGCCACGACCAGTCCGCGCCCGCGAACGCGCACACGGATGCGCATACGGATGCGCACACGGATGCGCGCGTGCAGGGCGCGCCCACGGGCGGCGAGGAACTGCGCCCGCACGCCGAGCACGCCTTCGCCGGAGAACTCGCCGCGCTCGCGGCCCAGGACGACCGGCCCCGCCCGGTCCGCTGGAAGCTGTCGCCGTGGGCGGTCGCCACCTACCTGCTCGGCGGGACGCTCCCCGACGGCACGGTGATCACACCGAAGTACGTCGGCCCGCGCCGCATCGTCGAGGTCGCCGTCACCACGCTCGCCACCGACCGCGCCCTGCTGCTGCTCGGTGTGCCCGGCACCGCCAAGACCTGGGTCTCCGAGCACCTCGCGGCGGCCGTCAGCGGCGACTCGACCCTCCTCGTGCAGGGCACCGCCGGCACCCCGGAGGAGGCCATCCGCTACGGCTGGAACTACGCGCAGCTCCTCGCCCACGGCCCGAGCCGCGACGCCCTCGTGCCCAGCCCCGTCATGCGCGCCATGTCCGAGGGCATGACCGCCCGCGTCGAGGAACTGACCCGTATCCCGGCGGACGTCCAGGACACCCTGATCACGATCCTGTCCGAGAAGACCCTGCCCATCCCGGAGTTGGGGCAGGAAGTGCAGGCCGTGCGGGGCTTCAACCTCATCGCCACGGCCAACGACCGCGACCGCGGGGTCAACGACCTGTCGAGCGCCCTCCGCCGCCGCTTCAACACCGTCGTGCTGCCGCTGCCGGAGAGCGCCGACGCCGAGGTCGAGATCGTCTCGCGCCGCGTCGACCAGATCGGCCGCTCCCTCGACCTGCCGACCGCGCCCGACGGCATCGACGAGATCCGCCGCGTCGTCACCGTCTTCCGCGAGCTGCGCGACGGCGTCACCACGGACGGCCGTACGAAGCTGAAGTCGCCCAGCGGCACACTCTCCACCGCCGAGGCGATCTCCGTCGTCACCAACGGACTCGCACTCGCCGCCCACTTCGGTGACGGCGTGCTGCGCCCCTCCGACGTGGCCGCGGGCATCCTCGGCGCCGTCGTCCGCGACCCGGCCGCCGACCGCGTCATCTGGCAGGAGTACCTGGAAGCGGTCGTCCGCGAGCGCGACGGCTGGACGGACTTCTACCGCGCCTGCCGCGAGGTGAGCGCGTGACGGCCCAGGACGAGCGCCCGGACAGCCCACGGCCGTCCGGCGCAGGACCACTGCTCCTCGGTGTGCGGCACCACGGGCCCGGCTCGGCGCGGGCGGTGCGGGCCGCGCTGGAGGCGGCCCGCCCCCGAGTCGTGCTGATCGAGGGGCCACCCGAGGCGGACACCCTCATCCCGCTCGCCGCCGACGAGGACATGCGGCCCCCGGTCGCCCTCCTCGCCCACGCGGTCGACGAGCCCGGCCGCTCCGCGTTCTGGCCCCTCGCCGAGTTCTCCCCCGAGTGGGTGGCCATCCGCTGGGCCCTGGAGCACGAGGTCCCCGCCCGCTTCATCGACCTCCCGGCGACGCACACGCTGGCCTGGGGGAGGGAGGCCACCCCGGCGACCGAACCGGAAGGACCCACCTCGGCCGCGGAGGAGCCGGCCCGGCAGGCACAGGGGGACACCGTCCCGGACGCGGCAGAGGAGCGGACCGGGCAAGGCGCCGGCGAAGCAGCCGACGAGAACGCCGGGGACGACGGCCCGGGGTCCGCGGCGGACACGGTTCGGGTCGATCCTCTGGCCGCGCTCGCGGAAGCCGCCGGATACGACGACCCGGAGCGCTGGTGGGAGGACGTCGTCGAGCACCGGGGCACGGGCGGGGACGCGTTCGCGCCGTTCACCGCGCTGGAGGAGGCCATGGGCGCGCTCCGCGAGGGGGAGGCGACCGGCGGGCACGACCGCGACTCCGTGCGCGAGGCGTACATGCGGTTGCAGATGCGGGCCGCCCAGAAGGAGTTCGGGGACGACGAGGTGGCCGTCGTGTGCGGCGCCTGGCACGTGCCCGCGCTGCGGGAGAAGCGGACCATGGCCGCCGACCGGGCCCTGCTCAAGGGGCTGCCCAAGGTCAAGGCCGACATGACCTGGGTGCCGTGGACGCACCGACGGCTGGCCCGGGCCAGCGGCTACGGCGCGGGGATCGACTCACCGGGCTGGTACGGGCACCTGTTCGGCGCGCCCGACCGTCCCGTGGAGCGATGGCTGACCAAGGTGGCCGGCCTGCTGCGCGAGGAGGACCGCGTCGTGTCCTCCGCGCATGTCATCGAGGCGGTGCGGTTGGCCGAGACGCTCGCCGCGATGCGCGGGCGCCCCCTTCCGGGCCTCACCGAGACCACCGACGCCGTACGGGCCGTGATGTGCGAGGGCTCGGACGTGCCGCTGTCCCTGGTGCACGACCGGCTGGTGGTCGGGGACGTGCTGGGGGAGGTGCCCGAGGCGGCCCCGGCCGTGCCGCTCCAACGGGACCTGACACGGCTCCAGCGGCGCCTGCGGCTCAAGCCGGAGGCGCTGGAACGGGAACTGGAACTCGACCTGCGCAAGGAGAACGACGCCAAGCGCAGCCGTCTCCTGCACCGGCTGCGACTGCTCGGCGTCGCCTGGGGCGAGCCCGCCGTGTCGCGGAGCAGCACGGGGACGTTCCGGGAGACCTGGCGGCTGCGCTGGGAGCCGGAGCTCGCCGTGCGCGTCGCCGAGGCCGGGGTGTGGGGGACCACGGTGCTCGCGGCGGCGACCGCGAAGGCCGAGGCGGACGCGGTCTCCGCCCGGTCGCTCGCCGACATCACCGCGCTCGCCGAGCACTGCCTGCTGGCCGAACTGACCGACGCGCTGCCCGTGGTGATGCGGGTCCTCGCCGATCGGGCCGCCCTCGACGCCGATGTCGCCCACCTCGCGCAGGCGCTCCCGGCCCTGGTCAGGTCCCTGCGCTACGGCGACGTCCGCGCCACCGACTCCCGGGCGCTCACCGAGGTCGCCGCAGGGCTCGCCGAGCGGATCTTCGTCGGACTGCCGCCGGCCTGCGCCGCGCTCGACGCGGAGGCGGCACAGGAGATGCGCGGTCATGTGGACGCCGTACACGCAGCGGTGGGGCTGTTGGCCGATGCCGTCGGCGCCGGCCACGGTGACCTGCGGGTCCGCTGGCACTCCGTCCTGCGGGTGCTCTCCGGGCGGGACACCGTACCGGGCGTGATCCGGGGCCGGGCCGTCCGGCTCCTGCTGGACGACGGGGAGCTGGCGCAGGACGAGGCGGCCCGGCTCATGGGACTCGTCCTGTCGCCGGGCACGGCCCCGGCCGACGCGGCGGCGTGGATCGAGGGGTTCGTCGGCGGTGGCTCGGGCGGCGGCATGCTGCTGGTCCACGACGAACGGCTCCTCGGGCTGGTGGACACCTGGCTGACCGGAGTGCCGGGGGACGCGTTCACGGACGTACTGCCGCTGCTGCGGCGGACGTTCTCGGCGTACGAGCCGGGGGTGCGCAGGACGCTCGGCGAGCTGGTGCGGCGCGGACCCGGGCGGGGCAGCGCGGCGGCCGCAGGTGGATCCGGCGCACCGGGCTTCGCGGCCGACCTCGACCACGACCGCGCGGACGCGGTCCTGCCGGTGGTACGGCTGCTGCTGGGCCTGGACGACGACCGGGCCCGCATCGACGACAACGACCTTGCGGGGGTGGCGGGATGACGACGGACGGACTGAGGCGGACGGGGCGGGCGGCGGAAGTGGTGGCCGCCGGGGACGGCCACGGCCACGCGCCGGGGCCCCGGTCGGGTGACCGGCCGACCACGACGGTGCCCGTGATGCCGCTCTGGGCCCGGCCTCGTACGGGGGTGCGCGGATGACCGTGCGGGGGATCGCGGACGGGACGAAGAGCATCGCGGACGAGGTGACGGGGACCGCGGACGAGGTGCTGGGGGCCCAGAAGGGGACGAAGGGGGCCGTGGAGGGGGCGCGTGGGGGTGCGGCCGATGAACGGTTGCGGCGCTGGCGGCTGGTGCTCGGCGGGGACTCGGCCGACGGCACCGGATGCGCGCTCGGCGGCCGGGACGCGGCGATGGACCAGGCACTGACCGCGCTGTACGGCAAGGGGGACAAACCGCAGACGGGGAGGGACCGATCGGCGGGGCTCGGGGCGTCGGCGCCGTCGGTGGCGCGGTGGCTCGGGGACATCCGGACGTACTTCCCCTCCTCCGTCGTCCAGGTCATGCAGCGCGACGCGATCGACCGCCTCGGTCTGTCCACGCTGCTGCTGGAGCCGGAGATGCTGGAGGCGGTGGAGGCCGACGTCCACCTCGTCGGCACCCTGCTCTCCCTCAACAAGGCCATGCCGGAGACGACGAAGGAAACGGCGCGGGCCGTCGTGCGGAAGGTCGTCGAGGATCTGGAGAAGCGGCTCGCGACCCGCACCCGGGCCACCCTCACCGGTGCGCTCGACCGCAGCGCCCGTGTCAGCAGGCCGCGCCACCACGACATCGACTGGAACCGCACGATCGCGGCGAACCTGAAGAACTACCTGCCCGAGTACCGCACGGTCGTGCCCGAGCGGCTCATCGGGTACGGGCGGGCCTCGCAGTCGGTGAAGAAGGAGGTCATCCTCTGCATCGACCAGTCGGGGTCGATGGCGGCGTCGGTCGTCTACGCGTCCGTGTTCGGGGCGGTGCTCGCGTCGATGCGGTCCATCAGCACCCGGCTCGTCGTCTTCGACACGGCGGTCGTCGACCTCACCGACCAGCTCGACGACCCCGTCGACGTCCTCTTCGGCACCCAGCTCGGCGGCGGCACGGACATCAATCGGGCGCTCGCGTACTGCCAGTCGCAGATCACCCGGCCCGCGGAGACGGTGGTCGTGCTGATCAGCGACCTCTACGAGGGCGGGATCCGCAACGAGATGCTGAAGCGGGTGGCGGCGATGAAGGCGTCCGGGGTGCAGTTCGTGACGCTGCTGGCGCTCTCCGACGAGGGGGCGCCGGCGTACGACCGGGAGCACGCGGCGGCCCTCTCCGCCCTGGGCGCACCGGCGTTCGCCTGTACGCCCGACCTGTTCCCGGAGGTGATGGCGGCGGC
Source organism: Streptomyces sp. MA5143a (assembly GCF_900290235.1). Taxonomy (GTDB): domain Bacteria; phylum Actinomycetota; class Actinomycetes; order Streptomycetales; family Streptomycetaceae; genus Streptomyces. The sequence goes on along the minus strand of NZ_OLMK01000073.1, from coordinate 58 downwards.
GATCGAGAAGCGGCCGTTGCCGATACCGGACAGCGCCTAGAAGGCTGATGAAGATCTT
>NZ_OLMK01000031.1 GCF_900290235.1 Streptomyces sp. MA5143a | reverse complement strand
GGGCAGACGGGACTTTCGCAACACGCCCTAGGGCTTCGGCGACCCCTCAGGCCGCCGCCCCCAGTACCACCCGCGACCGGCGTTCGAACTCCTGCACAACCGGCTCGTGCCGACGGGATGCGAGCCGGCCTCGGAAGTCGCGCAGGGCCTGGATGGAGCGCTCGCTGTGCACCCCGCTGAGCGCCTCCAGCGCGTCGGTGGCGGTGGCGACGGCCTCGTCGAGGCGGTTCTGCTGGAGGTGGGCCGTGGCCAGGACGGACCGGCTGATGGCCTGACGCCGCCTCCGGTCGGCGTGCGCCCGCACCGACTCGCTCGCCGTCTGCTCGGCCTGCGCGGCGAGCCCCAGGTCACGGAAGCAGACGGCCGACTCGGCCTGCAGATAGTGGTGGTCGAGGAACCGCACCCACGGCGACTCCTGGGCCGGACCCCGGCTCGCTTCGAGCTGCTTCTCCGCCGCGCGGAGCGCCTCGGCGGTCTCACGCGGCCGCCCGAGCGCCGCGTGACCCCGCGCGGACATGGCGTGCAGCCGCATCAGCCCCAGCGGGCTGCCCGCGTCCTTCGCCGTCGCGACACCGGCCCGCGCCAGCGCCACCCCCTCGTCGGGGCGGCCCAGACTCGTCGCCAGATGCGACAGCCCCGCCAGGATCTGCCCGCCGAGCACATGGTCGCGGCCCTCCGCGCACAATCGCAGCCCCTGCGTCATGTACCGCTGGGCCAGGCCGTACTCCCCGGCGTCGTACGAGCTCCAGCCCGCCATGGCGGCCAGCCGCGCCGCGGCGGCGAACAGCTCACGCCGCTGGTTGGCCGGTGTGCCGCGCTGCTGCAGCATCGGGATGACCTCGGTGGTCAGATACTGCACGATGCTCGTACGGACCCCGCCGCCTCCGTACTGGTTGTCCATCTCGTCGAACATGCGGATCATCGCGTGGACCTGCTCCACCGGTCCCGCCCCGGACACGGACGCGAGCCGGGGCGTGTCACGGCTCTCCACCAACCACAGCAGCCAGGCCCGCTGAGGGTTCGTCAGCGCGCCCGGCACGAACGGCACCGACCCCAGCAGGCTCCGCCGTGAGATGTCCGTCGACCCCAGCTCGACCAGGGTGTGCAGGGTCTCCGCCACGTTCTCCCCGTACATCAGCGCCCGTCCCGTCACCGGCCGCCCCCGGTCGAGCGGAAAGCCGAGATCCGCCGGAGTCAGGGCACGGCCCAGTCGTTCGCCGAGGACGGCGGCGATCAACTCCGGTGTGTTGCCCCGTGGTTGCTGGCCCTGTAACCAGCGGGTCACCGATGCCTTGTCGTAGTTGGTCTCCGAGCCCTGGCAGCGGCCCAGCTCATTGACCCGGAGGGCGAGGGAGGCGTACGAACAGCCGGCCTCCTTCAGGGCGGCCGCGAGCGGCTTGTTGGGCCCGCCGGGGGTTTTCGCCGGGGTCCTTGCTGATCCGTTGGTCACGGCGGCCATCCAGGAGTCGCATCATGTCGGCGCGCGGCTGCGAACCCGTACCCACCCTTGCGCCAACTCCGGGGCGGGCCGGAGGAGTTCGAAGGACACTGCCCGCTCTGTGCGGCAGGTCGCTCGATCACTATGGTGGCCGAACAACTCAGCCCGCAACCGGCGTTCTGATAATTTCAGAACGAACTCCGAGGACCTGTCCTTGTCAATGGATCGCGTGGCACACTGCACGCTGTGAATCCCGCCCCGGGAGGTTGCACGTGAGTGAGACCCGCGTCGGAGGGAGCGCCCCGGCGGCGCCCACGGTCCTGCGCATGGTTCTCGGCAAGCGGCTCCGTCAGTTACGGGAGCAGGCCGGTGTCTCCTTCGACGAGGCCGCCCGCGCCATCGAGGTCACCGCGCTGACGGTCCGCCGCATCGAGAAGGCCGAGGTCGGCCTCCGCATCCCCTACGTGAAGGAGCTGCTGCGCACCTACGGGGTCTCCGACACCGAGATCGAGGACTTCCTCTCCCTCGCCCGGGAAGCCAACCAACCCGGCTGGTGGCACAAGTTCCGCGACGTGCTGCCCGAATGGTTCAGCGCGTACGTGAGCCTGGAGAGCGAGGCCCAGGTCATCCGCCTCTACGAACCCCAGTACGTCCCCGGCCTGTTGCAGACGCACGACTACGCCGCCGCGCTCCTGCGCGTCGGCTTCCCCAACGCGAGCCCCGAGGACGTCGACCGCCGGGTCGCGTTACGGGTCAGACGCCAGGACCTGCTGGTCAAACCCGAGGCCCCCGCCATCTGGGCCATCCTCGACGAGACCGTGCTGCGCCGCCCGGTCGGCGGACCCGAGGTGATGCGGGCCCAGATCGACCGGCTCGTCGAGGCCACGGAGCGACCCAAGATCAGAATCCAGATCATGCGCTTCGCCGCCGGACCGCACCCCGGCGCGTACGGCCCCTTCCACTACTTCCGCTTCGGCTTCTCCGAACTCCCCGACATCGTCTACACCGAGGGCCTCGCCGGCGCCCAGTACGTCGACCAGCCCGCGGAGGTCGTGACCTACCTGGAGGTCCTGGACCGGATGTCCGTGCAGGCGGAACCGGTGGCCCGGACCAGGGACATCCTGGCGGCACTACGCAAGGAGTTGTGACACATGGCAAGCACACCCGACCGCCCCGTCCACAGCGGCATGCCCGCCCCCGAACTCGGCGCCGAGGGCTGGCACAAGCCCTGGAGCGGCACCAACGGCGGATCCTGCGTCGAGGCCAAGCGGCTGCCCGACGGCAGCGTCGCCTTCCGCCAGTCCAAGGACCCCGACGGCCCCGCCCTCGTGTACTCGCGCGAGGAGATCGTCGCGTTCCTCGAAGGCGCCAAGGCCGGGCAGGCCGACTTCCTGATCGCCTGACCGGCTGAGCCCCACGCTCCCGGATCACTACGCCCGCACAACCGGACAACGCCCGCACGGACTCCCCCCGGCGCCCGGTGCCCGCGCACACTGGGGGACCCCGCCCACGCGGGGCGAGCCACCACCGCAGGCGCACCACCCGAAGGGAGCGGCATGCGCACGCCGCCTCGTGTCCCCGGTCGCGCCATGCCGACCGTCCGACACGCCGGTCGCCCCGGCCGGGCCGCTCCCGAGGGGCGGGGATGACCCCTCCCCCCACCCTCACCCGCTACCGGACCCTGATCGTCGAGGGTCACGAAGGGCCCGGCCGCGGTCTGCTCATCGCGGCGCTGGCCCGGCTGGGTTTCCAGATCCGGCACATGCCGCCCGGTCTCCACCACCTCGACCCCGCGCTGCCCTACCGCGAACTCCTCGCCGGGCCCGGCCGGCTGGCCGTCGACAGCCGACTGATCGCCGAGCTGGTCCACGGACCGCTGCAGCGCGGCCGGTCCCGGGTCACCTGGATCCAGGCCCTCGACTTCGCCGAGGCCGTGGCCGAACGCGACGGCGCCATGCTCCACCTGACCACGACCGGCCGCACCCCGTGCGAGCGGGGCCACCGGCCCGGCGACGAGCAGGCCACCGAGGCGGCGGAGGCCGCGACCGCCTACACGCGCGCGTTCGCCACCCTCGCCCAGCACGTGCCGGTCGTGACCGTCCACGTGGGCGAGGCGAGCCGCCCCGCGCGGGCCACCGAACCCCGTCGACTCCAACTCTGGTACGACACAGAGCAGTTGACGATAAATTAGCGACGACCACGCGAAGTGAGGCAGGAGAGCCCCATGCCAGACGGCCACCCCACTCCCGACCAGGAAGCACTGTCGAAGATCGACACCACGGTGCCGCACTCGGCCCGTATCTGGAACTACTGGATGGGCGGCAAGGACAACTACGACGTCGACCGGATCGCCGGCGACGCCTACCGGGAGATCGCCCCCAACATCGAGACGATGGCCCGGGCCTCCCGCGTCTACCTCATCCGCACGGTCACCTTCGTGGCCCGCGAACGCGGCATCCGCCAGTTCCTGGACATCGGCACCGGCCTGCCCACCTACGACAACACCCACCAGGTCGCCCAGAAGGTCGCCCCCGAGTCCCGCATCGTCTACGTCGACAACGACCCCCTGGTCCTGCGCCACGCGCAGGCGCTGCTCACCAGCACCCCCGAAGGGGTCACCGACTACGTCGACGCCGACCTGCACGACCCCGACGCGATCCTCGAACACGCCGGGAAGATCCTCGACTTCGGCAAGCCCGTCGCCCTCATGCTCATGGGCATCCTCGGTCACATCCAGGACTACGAGGAGGCCAAGGACATCGTCCGCCGCCTCCAGGCGGCACTGCCCCCGGGCAGTTACTTCGTCCACTACGACAGCACCGACACCGACGCCGAGCTCAAGCGCGCCCAGGAGGGCTACGACGACACCGGCGCCGTCCCCTACGTGCTGCGCAGCCCCCGCCAGCTGACCGCCTACTACGAGGGCCTCGAACTGCTGGAACCCGGCATCGTCTCCTGCCCGCTGTGGCGCCCGGAGCCGGGCAGCACCCCGGAGCCGACCGACGTGTACGGGGGAGTGGCGTACAAGCCGTGACCCGCCCGGCCTGAAGCAGCGCCGCCCCAGGGGCCCGCCCCGCTCCGCCGGTTCACCGGAGCGGGGCCGTGACCTTCCCCGTGTCGCCGTCCACATGGCACAGCAGCAGGCAGACGTCGTCCTCGTGCTCGGAGTCGTCCAGCAACGGGTGCAGCAGCAGGTCGGCGGACCCCTCCAGATCCTCGTCGAGGGTCGCCGGCCGGAGCGCGCCGAGCGTCCTGGCCAGCCGGTCGATGCCCGGGTCTATGCCCTGGGCGCGGCGCTCCACCAGACCGTCCGTGTACAACGCGAGCGTCGATCCCGGCGGCAGCGGGACGGTGTGGTCGGCGATCTCCTGGCGCAGCGGGATCCCGAGCATCGCGCCCGGCTTGGCGTCCAGCACCCGCACCCCGCCGTCGGGTGAGCGCAGCACGGGCGGCGGGTGGCCCGCGGCCGCCCAGGTCAGGGTCGGCTCGTGCGGATGGAAACGGGCGATCACCGCCGTGGCGTACAGGTCGGGCTGCAGATGGTGCAGCAGCAGATGCAGCTGGGTGAGGAGCTGGCCGGGGCTCTTGCCCTCCACCGCGTAGGCGCGCAGCGCGGTCCGCAGTTGGCTCATCATCACGGCGGCGTGCAGCCCGTGTCCCGTGACGTCGCCGATCACGGTGATCAGGCCGCCGTCGGGCTGGCGGAAGGCGTCGTACCAGTCGCCGCCGATGTTCAGGCCCCGGGTGGCCGGCAGATAGCGCGCCGCGAGCCGCAGCCCCGGTGTCAGGGGCAGCTCGGTGAGCAGGGCACGCTGCAATGTCTCGGCGATGTCCCGGTTGTGCTCGAAACGCCGGGCGTTCTCCAGGGCGACACCGGCCCGGCGGGCCAGCTCGATCAACATGAACGCGTCGTCGGCGTCCCAGCGTTCGCCCGGCGGCGACAGGGTGAGCACACCCTGCGGAGCGCCGCGGGTCATCAGGGGTACGCACAGCAGCGGCCGTTCGGGGTCCAGCGCCGAGGGCGGCTGGTCGTCGACCCCGGGCAGACCACCGGGGTGGTCCGCCGCGTACTGGGGGCGACCCCGGCGGGCGGCCAGGACGGCGGCCCCCGGGCGCGGACCGCTCAGGCGCGCGTCGTCGTCGCCGTCGAACAGCCAGACGTCGGCGGTGCGCGCGTACCGGGGTACCAGCAGCGTCGGCAGCAGCCGCACGATCTCGTCATGGTTCAACGACGCCGTCAGGGCGGCGCTGGCGTCGGCGAGGAACGTGAGCCGCCCCCGCGCGTTCTCCGCTTCCTCGCGGGCCCTCTGCTCGGCGGCGAACAGCTCCCGCTGCGCGCGTCCCGCCGCGTCCAGCTCCGCGTGCAGCGCGAGCACACCCTGATTGGTCTGGTGCAGTTCCTCACGGTGGAAGGCGACCAGCGCCTCCTGCTCGTCGAGCTTCTCCAGCAGTAGCGCGGCGTCCTCGTCCGCGCCGAACAGGGCCTCGGCGAGCGTCACCGGATCGTCGCCCACATGCCCGGAGTCCGGGAGACCCGCCTCCTGGGCGCAGCCGACGGTCAGCCGCCACGGCTGCCGGAACTCGCCCGGCCGCTGCGTCGCCGACGTCACCTCCACGAGGAACCGGCTGCCGGCCGGCGGTGTCGCCACGGCCCGTGCGCTCAGCAGCCAGGTGCCGCCCTTGGTGAGGCACTGCCGCAGCTGGGCGGTGAGCGCGGTCACCAGCCGGGCGCGCTCGGTCGGCGACACCCCGTGCGCCGTGGCCAGCCGCGCGGTGGCGATCCGGGCCCGCGCCGCGTCGGTGACGGAACTGATGTGCCAGGTTCTGGTCATGGGAGGTGATCCGGCGGGGAGGGGCTCAGCACCGCGACGCTGGTGTCGTCGCGGACCGGCCGGGCGGAGCTGCTCGCGTCACGCACGATCACGGCGGCGACGACAGCGGGGTCGAGAGCGGTGCTGTGGGCTGCCGGACCGGGGCTCCAACGGCTCGGCAGGCCGTCGCTGTGCAGCACGAGAAGACAGTCGTCCCCCCAGGGCAGCTCATGCTGCGGCATGGTCGCCGACCGGTGCGCGCCCACGATCCCGGGCCGCGACAACAGGGGCTGCCACGTCGCGCCGGTCCGCAGCCGCGCCCCTATGTTGCCGACGCCGGTGAACAGCAGCCGCCCGGCCGAGGCGTCGAGTTGGGCGACGGCGACGGCCGCGCCCCGGGTGTCGCGCAGTGCGCCCTCCAGTCGGCGCACGACCTGCGCGGGCGGCAGATCGGGCACCCGGCGCAGCTCCTCCACCGCCGCCCCTGAGGCGCGTGCGGCCTCGGGGCCGTGCCCCAGCCCGTCGGCGAGTATCAGCGTCGTGAGGTGGTCCGCCCGCACCCATGCCCAGGCGTCGCCGGAGAACTCCGCGCCCGCCAGCGGGATGTTGACGCCCCCCGCCCGTACGCCGTGCCCGGCGGAACGCGCCGCGGCGCCGCGCCGCCGACGCGAACCGAGCCGCGCCAGGGCGACGGTGCCCCGGCCGACCGTGCTGTGCAGATCGAAGTCGTCGGCGACCCGACGACAGGTGCCGAGCCCCGCGCCCAGGGAGGACGTGGTCGAGTACCCGTCCCGCAGCGCGCCCCTCACGTCCCGCATGCCGGGCCCGTGGTCGATCGCCACGATCTGCACCATCGGGATCCGGTCGTCGCCCGCGGGCAGCCCGTCCACGACGTCCAGCAGTATCAGGCCGCCCTCGGCGTGCTTGAGCAGGTTGGTCGCCAACTCGGTCGCCACGAGCGCCGCTTCGGCGGCCCGGTCCTCGTCCAGCCCGGCCCGCAGCGCGGCGGCCTCGGCCGCCACCCGGGCGTCGCGCACCCGGGTCGAGTCGCGCACCGGCACCTCCCACACGCGGGACATCACCGCTCCTCGCGCTGCCGTGGCGGACCCGACAGCCAGGTCGTCACCGTCACGGTGGTGCCCCTGCCGGGCAGGCTGTCGATGGCGAACTCATGGACCAGCCGTCGCGCGCCGCCGAGCCCCATGCCGAGACCCTCACCGGAGGTGAACCCGTCCACGAGGGCCCGGTCCAGATCCGGGATGCCCGGCCCCTCGTCGATGAACGCCAGCCGCAGCCCCTGTACGCCGCCGCCGGCCACCGGCGCGCACTCCATCCGGCCCCCGCCGCCGTGGATCAGGGTGTTGCGGGCCAGTTCGCTGGCCGCCGTCACCAGTTTCGTCTGTTCGACCAGGCCGAAGCCGAGCTGGGCGGCCGCCTGCCGCACATGCTGCCGTACCCACACCAGATCCAGGTCCGAGTGGATCGGCAGGCAGGCGGAGACGCCGCCGGCGGTCTGCATCACACACTCTCCTGGCGGGTGTGCCCCGGGCGGGGGAGGGTCGGGCGCCGGTCGCCGAGGAGACGCATCGCGTCCTCGGTGGTGAGCGCGGTACGCAGCCCGGGCAGCGTCAGCCCCAGCTCCACCAGGGTGATCGCCACCGCAGGACGCATCCCGGAGATCACGGTCCGGGCGGCGAGCAGACTCGTCTGGGCGGCGATGTCACCGAGGACCCGCCCCAGGAACGAGTCGACGATCTCGACGCCCGACAGGTCGATGACCACCCCCGTGGCCCCGCTGCGGGCGACCGTGTCGCTGATGTCCTGCTGGAGCTGCTCCGCCGTGCCGTCGTGCAGATCCCCCTGGAGCGTCACCAGCAGCACGTCACCCAGTTTGAGCACCGGGACCGGAGCCGAGTAGGGGGACGGCCCGCCGTACGGCGAGGGGAAGGCGCCGCTCACCTGTACTCCGAACCGGCGCCCTCGCGCGCGACGATGTCCGCGCCCTGCTGCCGCAGCGCGTAGGCGAGGGCGTCCGCGAGGCTCGCCCGGGTGAGCACCGAGCTGAGGTCGATGCCCAGGTGCACGATGGTCTGCGCGATGGGCGGCCGGATCCCGGAGACGATGCACTCGGCCCCCATCAGCCGTGCCGCCGCGACCGTCTTCATCAGATGCTGGGCCACCAGGGAGTCGACGGTCGGGACGCCGGTGATGTCCAGGATGGCGAACCTGGCGTGCTGTTCGACGATGGAGTCCAGCAGCGTCTCCATCACGACCTGGCTGCGCGCGCTGTCCAGGGTGCCGATCAGGGGGACGGCGACGATGCCCTCCCACAGCTTGATCACCGGGGTGGCGACTTCGAGCAGTTGCAGTCGCTGCCGGTGGATGACCTCCTCGCCCTCGCTCAGCGCCGTCTCCAGCACGACCAGACGCAGGGTGCCCATGAGGACGGTCAGGGTCGTGGCGCACTCGCGGACGTGTTCCGCCGGCGCGTCGGGGAACTCGGCGAGGAACAGCTCGGTGACGGGGGGCCGCAGCGCGTCGACCTCACGGGAGATCTCGGTGATGCTGGAACCGGCCCGCGCCCGGGAGGCCGCCGTACGGGCGAGCTGGTCGCGCACGACGTGGAAGCCGCCGGACTCCGCGTCCTCGACCGTGCCCGCGGTGGCCACCGCGGCGAGCGCGTCCACGACGGCCCGGCCCGCCTCCACCGCCTCGTCCCGGGAGTGGGTGAAGACGGTACGGAACAGCGCGGCGTCGGCCCAGCGTTGCGCGATCTGCTCCTGCCGGTCGCGCAGGAAGCCCGCCACCTCCTCGGCCGGTGTCCTGCGATGGGCTGCCGTGTCCTGCTCCGGCACGGGTCTCTCCTCACGTGCTGTGGTGACTCCCCGCTGCGGGGAACGAGTGGGGGGCGAAGTCCTGGGGCGGCGAACCCGGTCAGGGCGTCGTACGGTCCGGCGCCCATGAGGAGGAGCCGGTCGCCCGACGCGACTCCCGGGGCCCGTGCCGACTCGCGCACGCGCCGCCCGGCACCCCCTTCGGCCGGCCGACTCCGCGGCGGGCTCCAGGAGTTGGGGTACGACGCGGGCGGGTCCGGCGTCGTCGGCCGGTGCGCGCCGCGCCCACGAGCGGGTCGGCGCGGACGGCCCTGCCGCGCGTCGCGCGACACCGCCGGGGCACGGATCCACGAGGGGGACGCCGTCGACGCCAGGAGCGTCCGACCGTCGACCCGGCCCCGGTCCGAAAGGCATCCGAACCCTTCCCACGTGCTTGCCTCGCGCTCACTCTGTTGCTTTCGGCGACAGTTGTCAAACGACAACCATTGGCCTTCTGTGCGACCCCACCCACCCGCGGACACCGCCCGAGCGGCGCCGCCCGCCACTCGCCTTCGACGACTACACCTCGTCCGGCGGGCTCGGCAGTCGACCGGAGTCCACGGCCTCCAACGCCTCGTCCACACTGTCCACCGTCGCCACCGTGAGGCTGACCCCGGTGAGGTCGAGGATCCGCCGCACCGCCGGCGTCGGGGCGATGACGTACACACCCCCCGGGATCTCCCGTACCTCCTGATAGGTCCGCAGGATGATGTTCATGCCCGACGAGTCCATGAAGGGCACAGCCGACACATCGAGGAGGAAATGCCGTCGACCGTGGCTCAGCTGATTCGCCAGATGATGTTGCAGCTCGGTCGCCGTATCGATGTCCAGTTCCCCTTCGATGGTGAGCAGAACGGCATCCTCGCGCGGCAGATCCACCTTGATCGACAGGGGGTTCTGGGCAACGGACACAAGGGCCTCCCACAGGCGCTACCGATCGGGGCCGGGTGCCCCGATCAAACGAATTCGACGCATCGCTCGGCGACGCGCCCGTGCGCATACCCGCGAATCATCCGTCCACACGGGGTGTGATCAGGCAACACCCGGTTCCAGGAGTCCCTTGCGCAGCCGCTTGATGATGCGGCTGATCAACCGGGAGACATGCATCTGTGACACACCGAGCTGCGCGGCGATCTGGGACTGGGTGAGCTCCTCGACGAACCGCAGATGGATGATCCGCCGCTCGCGCTCGTCGAGTTGGGCGATCAGCGGCGCCAGCGAATGGAAGTCCTCGACGAGTTCCAGCGACGGGTCCAGTTCGCCGATGAGGTCCCCCAGCACCGTGTCGCCGTCCTCGCCGCCGTCGAAGGTGAGCGCCGCGTCCAGCGAGGAGGTGTTGTAGCCGTTGGAGGCCTTGCGCGCCTCGATGACCTCCTCCTCGGACAGGGACATCAGCTCCGACAGCTCACGCGTGGTCGGCATCCGGCCCAGCCGGGACTGCAGCTCGTCCGTGGCCTTGGCCAGCTCCACGCGCGCCTCCTGGAGCCGCCGCGGCACATGAACGGCCCAGCTCGTGTCACGGAAGAAGCGCTTGATCTCGCCGACGATGTACGGCACGGCGAACGTCGTGAACTCCACCTCACGCGACAGCTCGAACCGGTCGATGGCCTTGATCAGCCCGATCGTCCCGACCTGGACGATGTCCTCCAGGGAGTCCTCACGGCCGCGGAAGCGCGAGGCGGCGTACCGCACCAGCGACAGGTTCATCTCGATCAGCGTGTTGCGCACGTACTGGTAGTCGTGGGTCCCCTCGTCCAGCATGGCCAGCCGGTCGAAGAACTGCCGCGACATCGCCCGCGCGTCCTTCGGCTTGACTTGCGACGGGTCCTCGATCCACGGCAGGGCCGCCCCCCTGGTCAGGACCTTCTCACGTGCCGTGGCCGTTGTCCGTGCTGCCGTCACGGCTGCCATGCTGTCCACCCCTCTCGCCCGAATGCCTGCTGCCACCCCACGCTTGCCCCCGTCCACCCGAGTCAGTCCCACTCCGCCCCGAAAGGGATGCTCCCGCTCCGCACTCTGGCCGGAAGTCGTCGCCGCGACCCCACCCGGTCGGCCCGGCCGCCCCACCGGCCACGTCACCCGGTACGTGTAACCGACACGAAGAAGGCGGCGCACGGTTGTTTGCCTCCCGAATCGAGGGGCAATCGGTTCTCCACGCCTCCGTGACGGAGGCGCGCCGGAGGAAACGGTGTTCCGCGTCCGGGTCCTGGTCGCCCGCCCGCCGTTCCCCTCCGCGAGTCCCTGACAGCGTCGTTCAGGAGCGATTCCGCATGCTGGTCAACGTGTCCGCAAACGGATCCGGTACGTCCGCCCGCCCCGGCACCATCGACAGAAGGTCACACGACGACGCCCCCGACACCGCCGCCGCCTTCGCCCGGCTGGCCGCGATGGACGAAGGACCCGAGCGGGACGCCGTACGAGACGCTCTCGTACAGGCCTGGCTGCCCATGGCGCACCGCATCGCGGGCCGGTTCCGCAACCGGGGCGAGTCACTGGAGGACCTGCGCCAGGTCGCCGCCATGGGCCTGGTGAAGGCGGTGGACCGCTACGAGCCCGAACGGGGGGCGTTCGAGAGCTACGCCGTACCCACCATCACCGGAGAGATCAAACGCCACTTCCGCGACCGGATGTGGACCCTCAGGGTCCCCCGTCGCGTGCAGGACCTGCGCAACAAGGTCCGCGTCGCCCGCCGTGAACTCAGCCAGACCTCCGGCGCCACCGAGCCCTCCATCGCCGACATCGCCGCCCACACCGGGCTCACCGAGGAAGAGGTCAACGCGGGCATGGAGGCGCTGGAGAGCTTCAGCGCCCTCTCGCTGGACGCCGAGATGTCCTCCGGGGACGACGGCTACAGCCTCGCCGACACCCTCGGCTCGTGCGACGAGGCGTACGACGTCGTCGTCGACCGGGAGGCGGCCAAGGAAGGGCTGCGCCGACTGCCCGAACGGGAGCGCGCCATCCTCTATATGCGTTTCTTCGAGGACATGACCCAGAACCGCATCGCCGACCGCCTCGGCATCTCCCAGATGCACGTCTCCCGCCTCATCAGCCGCAGCTGCGCACGGGTCCGTGAGGAGGCCCTCGGCCAGGCCGCCCGAACCGGCGACCGCGACGGCCGGCGCAGCCGCGACAGCTGAGCGACCGCCCGGGCACCCACAGAGGGCCGCGCCCGGGACCGATCCCTCCACGGAACCAGTCCTCCCGTCCATGAATCCTGTCGTCGAGTTCACCCAGGAGCGAACCAGATGCTGATGCCCCATCCCGCGACGCTGCGCCGACTCGTCGAGGAGTACGAGTCGCTCAAGTCGTACGAGGGCGAGCAGAGCGACCCGCAGGCCACGCGCCGAGCGCAGGACCTCGCGTACACGTTGTGCGTGTCCACGGGCACCCGCGACGTCCGGCAGGCCCTGGAGGCCGCACGCCGGCAGCTCGCCGCCGCGCAGGCCACGGCGACGGCCGAGCTGTGCGGGCACGGGATGGGAACGAGTGGCGATCTCGGCAGTCATGGTCCGGGCGGGAGCGGGTATGTGGCGCTTCATGAACACTGACGCACACGCCTGTCCTCCTTCGCCGGCCCCGCGCACAGCATGACGGCGATGGAACGCCGACCGGTCGGAGAGCACCGCACAGCTTCCACCGAGGGCCTGTCCGCGGACGCGGCGCGCCCTCCGGTCACCATCACCAGTGCCGCGGCCGCCCGCCGTTATGTGCGCTCGGTCGTGGGGGAGGGGTGGCGCTCGCCGTCGGGGCCGCCGACCGAGGCAGCCATGATCGATCTGCTGCTGGTCGTCTCCGAGCTGGTCACCAACGCGGTCCGGCACGGCGGCGGGCTGGCTGGCTTCGACGTCCGCGTGACCGAGGACGGCGTACGCCTGGACGTGCGGGACTACAGTCCCGCCGTCCCCGCCGCCGCCCACGGTCCCGGTATGCCGCCCCGCTCCCACGAGGGCAGCGGATACGGCTGGCCGCTGATCAACCGGCTGTCCAGTCAGGTCGACGTCCGCGGCCGGGTGGAGGGCGGGAAGACGATCAGTGTCCTGGTGCCGCTGACCTGATCCCGAAGACAGGCAAGCGCCCCGACCCACCGGGCCGGGGCGCTTCCGTGTCGTCTCCCACCGGAGGGCGGAGCATCCCCCCTCGGGGCTCACCAGGGCTCGGGGCTCACCAGGGCAGGAAGACGTGGATGTCCTTGCCGCGCTGCCTGCCCTGGTCGTGCACCACCACGCTGACCTCGTCGCACAGCGTGTGGATGAGATACCAGCCGATACCGCCGCCGCCCTTGCTCGGATGGAAGGGGCGCGGCTCGGGCGACGTGACGCTGGTGTCGTGCATCATCACGTGCACCCCGTCGTAGGTGCGGCGCAAGGTGAGTTCGAACGGCCCGGGCGCGTACTGCACGGCGTTCGCGGCCAGCTCGGTCACCACCAGCAGAATGTCGTCCCAGTGCTCCTGCGCCGTGGGCTCGGACGTGCGCGCCAGCGCGCCGAGGAACCCCTCGGCCGTCGCACGGGCACCCGTCACGTCGCCGAGTTCCCCGTCGAAGGCGGCGTGACTCTTCTGGATCTCCTCGGAAGGCAGTTTGTCGTCCCAACACGGCTCTGTTGCCATCTCGTCTTTCCCGGCTCGGCTCATCGAGGCTGACGCGCACTCGCGTTCCCTCTCAGAGACACGTGCTTCCCCCGATGAGAGCGGCTACGCGTTCGAAATGGTAGGGATGTATGGGGCATTGGGGAAGACTGTGGCCTCCTGCCGCTCTCCCCGTACGAGTGCCCGCTACCGCCCGGCCGACTCACCTTCTCCGGCAGGTGTCCGCAGAACCAGCAGCGCCACGTCGTCGTCGTTCTCCGCCGGACGCGCCCGCTCCAGCAGCAGGTCGCAGAACACATGCAGGGGACGGTGGGCCAGCGCCGCGGCGTGCTGCCGCAACCGGGCCATACCGCGGTCCAGGATGTGCCCGGGCGACTCGATCAGGCCGTCCGTGTACAGCACCAGCGTGGACAGCGGTGGCAGCGGGGTCCGTGTGTCGGTACGGCCGCGGACGAGGCCGGTGCCGAGCAGATGGTCGTGCTCCTCGTCGAGGAAGGCCGACCGCCCGTCGTGCGTGATCAGCAACGGCGGCGGATGACCGGCGTTGGTCCACCGCAGTGCCCACCCGTCGGCGTTCCGCTCCACCCGGCCGAAGATCATGGTGGCCATGGACGCCTCGGCCACGTTCACCACGGCCTGGTCCAGCCGCTCCACGATCGCGCTCGGCGGCTCCTCCAGCGCCCAGGCGTAGGCGCGGAGCATGTTGCGGATCTGCGCCATTCCCGCGGCCGCGTCGATGTTGTGCCCCACGACGTCCCCGATGGCCACCGCCGTCGCCCCGTCCGCCAGGGTGAACGCGTCGTACCAGTCGCCGCCGACCTGCGCCGACTGCGACGCCGGCACGTACCGCGCGGCCATGCTCAGTCCCGGCACCTCCGGCAGCTGCGGCAGCAGATGCCGCTGCATGGTCTCCGCGATGTGCCGCTGCCGCTGGTACAGCCGGGCGTTCTCCAGCGCCAGCCCCGCCCGCCGCGCGATGTCCTCCAGCAGCGACAGCTCGGCGTCCGTCATGACCCCCGACTCGGCGTTGCGGCCCAGCGTGAGGGCGCCCAGCACCGCGCGCGGCCCCCGGATGGGCGCGATCGCCGCCGACTGCATGCCCGTCACCTTGAACAACCGCTGCTGTGCCACCGCGATCCCCGAGTCCGGCGGCCCCTGGTACGTCTGCGGCCCGGCCAGGGTGGACGCCGCCCCCCGCAGCGCCCGCGACAACGGCATGAGCGACTCCTCGTGCACCGGCGGCAGCGGCCCCTCCAGTTCCTCGCACCGCACCACGGCACCGCCGTGATGGGTCGCCACCGCGGTCCGCCAGACGTCGTCGCTCTCGGTGATCAGGTCGATCACCGCCCAGTCCGCGAGCCGAGGCACCACCAGCCGCACCAGCCGTGCCACGGCCTCCTCGGCATCCAGCGTGGAGGTCAGCCGGGTCGTCGTCTCGGCGAGCAGGGCCAGCCGGTCCAGCTGCGACAGCGTCGGCGAGGCCGCCGTCGAGGGCACCCCTTCCTCGGGGTCCGTCTCGTAGAACAGGACCGCGGCGCCGAGCACGCCCCCTCCGAGCCTGCACGGGGTGACCAGCCAGGACACCGGCAGCAGGGTGTCGTCGCCCCGGGCGAACCACTCGTGCGCCCCGCCCCGCGTACTGCCGCCGAGGAACGCGTGCATCATGGGGCAGGCGGCCCGCGGCATGCTCTGGCCGAGGCCGTCGCGGTGCAGCAGATCGTGGGCGTCCCGGCCGACGAGCGCGTCGGCCGAACGGCCGAGCAGGAACTCGGCCCGAGCGTTCACCGCGACGATGGACCCGTGGTCGTCGACCACATACATGCCCGCGTGCACCAGGTCGGGCAGCTCGCCTGGCGACCGCACCGCGGGACCGGGACGCCGCCCGGCGGTGTGGTCGGGACTCCACGCGTTCATGCTCGGATTCCTCGCCTTCGAGACTCTGCGAACGGGGCCGCCGCCGGCCTCACACCGGGGGAGGAGCGCCGACGCACGTTCGGAACGCAATACCCCGTACGCGCCGACCTACGCGCACGACATTTTCGCCCAGGGAAGGCCGCCCGGCCAGGGTGACCTCACGCCTGTGTGTGCCGGACGCAGGCGGCGACGACCTCACGCAGGCTGCCCGTCCGTTCCATCACCTCCCGCTGCACCCGGGCACCGTTGCCGCGCCGCGAGAGCGTGGCGATCGTGTCGCGGACCAGATCGAGGTCGCCGTTGTCGGCGAGGGCCTCCTCGACGTGGTCCACGAGGGAGTGGATCACCTCGTCGGCGGGCCGGGGGCGCATCGTCGCCGGGTCCAGGAGGTTCTCCGTCGTACCGGAACGGGCGGCCCGCCACCGGGCCAGCCGCAGCAGCCCGGCCGTGTGACCGAGCGGTTCCCGGCCGGCCCGCCACTCCCGGGCCGCGGTCTCGACGAGCCCCCGGGTCAGCGCCGCGACGAGGACCGCGGTGTCGGGGTGCAGACACACGTCCGCGACCCGGATCTCCACGGTCGGATACCGCTGGGCGAGCCGCGCCTCGAAGTACACCATTCCCTCGTCGCGCACGACTCCCGTGGCGGTCAGCTCCGCCACGCAGCGGTGGTACCGCTCGGCCGTGCCGAAGAGCTCCGTCGGACCGGCCATCGGCCACATGTCCCACACCTGACTGCGGTAGCTGGCGTACCCGCTGTCGCGGCCCTGCCAGAACGGCGAGTTCGCGCTGAGCGCCGTCAGCACGGACAGCCACGGCCGGATACGGTCCAGCACGGCCACGCCCTCGTCCTCGGACTCCACCGACACATGGACATGGCAGCCGCACACCAGCTGCACCTGCGTGTCGAGGCCGAACTCCCGGGCCATCCACTGGTACCGGCTGTTCATCGTGATCGTCGGGTGCACGGGCAGCGGCGACGTGGCCAGCGCCACGACGGCACCGCCCACCTCCTCGGCGTGCCGTGCCGCGTCCTTGCGGCAGCGGACGATCTCCGACCCGAGGTCCGTCATCTTCGACTGGGGATGCGTCGCGAACTCGACCTGCTCGTCGTGCAGCTCCTTCTCGAACACGTCCTGCCCCGTTCCGTCCCGCGAGGCGCGCGCGAGCACCGCCGCGGCCCTGGCCTGCGGCTCACCGGTTTCCGGATCGACCAAGAGGAGTTCTTCTTCCACTCCGACGGTACGCACGTGATCTGGCCCTTCTCCCATGAGGTGGTGACAGCCGTGTGCCCTCGCACGCGGTCGGGACACCTTGCCGTCGGACGGCACAGGGCCGTGTACGCCTCCACGGGCCGGGTACCCGTGCTGCGCTCAGGAAGCCGCGCCGAACCGGCGCGGCCCAGCCCCCGACCGAGGAGGAGGAGAACGTGACCAGCACCGCTGAGACCGGCCATGTGACCGGCACGGCAGACAAGGACTACAACCTGATCTGGTACGTCGAGGCCTGCCTGGAGAACGCGCTGCGGCTCGAGACCTACATCCAGGACGCGGAGCGGGCCGGCGACGCCGAGGTGACCGAGCTGTTCCGCAAGGCACAGGCCGACAGCCGCAAGGGAGCCGAACTCGGCAAGCAGATGCTGAGCCGACGCCTGGCGCACTGACCGCCGGCGGGGAGGTCCCCACACGCCCGGGTGAGCCCTCTCACCCGGGCCGCACCATGTCCGGGCCCTTGAAAGCGGGGCGGGCCGCGCCAGGCCGGCCGGAGGGAGCGACGGTTGCCACAACGGCCCCGGAACGCACAGGATGTTGCGGTGACTCGACCCGCCGCGCCCGCCGCCGTACGCCCGTACCGCCCCGAGGACGCCGAGGCGCTCCACGAGATCTGCGTACGCACCGCCCACGTCGGTCAGGACAGCCGCCCCCACTACGCCGACCCCGACATCTTCCCGGCGATCTTCGCGACGCCCTACGCCCACCTCGAACCGGGCCTGACGTTCGTCCTGGACGACGGTGAGGGCCGGGCCGTCGGCTACATCCTCGGCACCGCGGACACCCCCGCCTTCGTGGAGAAATTCCGTACGAAGTGGCTCCCCCGCGTGGCGAAGCGCTTCCCGGCGCCGCCGTCCCCGCCGCGCACACCCGACGAGGCGATCACCGAGCTCTTGTACCGCCCCGAGCGCATGCTCGTCCCCGAGGTGGCCGCCTACCCCGCCCACTTGCACATCGATCTGCTCCCCGACTGGCAGGGGCAGGGCCATGGCCGAGCCCTGATGCACACCTTCCTCGGGGCCCTGCGCGAGCGAGAGGTGAACGCCGTCCACCTCTCCATGCTGACCGCCAACACACCGGCCCGCGCTTTCTACGACTGCCTCGGCTTCCACGAGATCGAGGTCCCGGACCCCGGCCCGGTGACCTACCTGGGCAGATGGACGGAGATCGCAGGAGCGGCAGACTGACCCCCATGACCTCACCAGACCCCACCGCCACGGCTGGTCCCACAGTCCGTGCCGTCCCCATGGGCCCCACTGACCCCAAGGCCGACCTCCGCTTCTCTCTGCAGGAAGCCCGCGACGCCCTGCTCTGGAAGCTGGAAGGGCTGTCGGAGTACGACATCCGCCGCCCGATGACCCCCACCGGCACCAATCTCCTGGGTCTGGTGAAGCACTGCGCCGGCATCGAACTCGGCTATCTGGGCGACACCTTCGCCCGCCCCTCGGGTGAGCCCCTGCCCTGGCTCGACGACGGGGCGGATCTCAACGCGGACATGTGGGCCACCGTGGAGGAGTCCCGCGCGTACCTCGTCGACCTCTACCGCCGAGCCTGGGCGCACGCGGACGCGACGATCGACGCGCTGCCTCTCGACACGATCGGCAGGGTGCCGTGGTGGCCGAGCCACCGCAACGAGGTGACCCTCCACCACGCCGTGGTCCGCGTGACCGCGGACACCCACCGCCACGCCGGCCACGCCGACATCGTCAGGGAACTCCTGGACGGCTCCGCGGGCATGAGCGTGAGCAACACGAGCCTGCCGTCGGGGGATCCGGCCTGGTGGGAGAGGTACAGAAGCCGGCTGGAAGAGGCGGCGAAGGAAGCCGACCGCGACACCTGACCCGGTCCGCGCAGGGCCCGGCCGGACGACTCAACGCTCCGCGCGAGCCCTCCGCCAGCCGCGTGCCAACACCCGCACGGCGCCCAGAGGAGGCGGGGACGCCGAGCCACGCAGCAGCTCGGCACCCCGCCGCAGCGCCGAGTCGGCGGTCAGCAACTCGATCTCCACGAGCGCCTCCACCAACGCCCGACTGGGCCCAGGAACAAGGGCCGACAGCTCCCGGGACGCCAACAACCCGACACGGGCCGCCCGCACCTGCTCCTCCACCAACTCGCGTACACCCGGCGACTCACGCCCCGCCGCGAGATCCTCCACGCTGACGGAGAACCGCTTCAGCGTCTCCATCGGCACGCCGAGCCTCCCCTCCCGCAGGTCCTCCGCGAGGTCGTTGACGAAGTCGAGCCGCTGGCCCGCCTCGATGAACGTCCGGCACCCCGCCCGGAACGACCCGTCGTCGGCGTCCGGCCCGATCAACGAGGCGACGAGCATGAAACCCGGCAGCGAGTAGGCGTCCACGTACGCCTGGAAATCCGTCTCGGTGGCGAAGCCGTCGAACTCCAACTCGGCGGTGGCCGTGGACAGATACGCCTCCACCACACCGCGAAGCCGCGGATACGCCTCCATGGTGTGCACCAGGGTCCGCATCAACGGATCGTCGCCGACCCCCGTCTCCAACGCCCGCCGAACCCGGCCCTCCCAGCTCGCCCACGCCGTCGCACGCCGCGCCCGGGTCCCGGTGTCCAGCAGATTGTCCCCGTGATGCATCACGGCCGTGGCAGCCACCACATGAGGCACCAAGGACGGCGGCAACAACAGCCGGACCGCCACATAGGAAGCCCGCCGAAACCGAGCCACGACGCTCCGCTGCGCCCCATAGTCCCCACGCAATCGGGCTCCCCGAACCCCCGCAGCATCAAGACCCCGCTCCCACGAACCCATACCCAGATCGTATGCGCCACGCCCGCACACCGGCGCCGCGTGCGCCACGGTGTCCGGCTAGCTGGGCCTCGCACCGGGCTTCCGCCCCCATGCCGAGATCATCGGCGCCGTAGCCACGTCGAGTTCGCCTGTCGCGATGTTGGTGAGGTGGGTGTCGATGTCGGTGTCCGTGGCGTAGCCCTTGGCCGTCAACTGCTCGCGGATCTGGAGCACCGTCGCCCGCTCCAGGGCGGTGCCCGCCGGGCTGGTGAGCGGGAAGTACGCGTCCGCCTGTACGTCCCTCAGGCCCGCCGAGCGCAGCAGGCGTGGGAGCCGGCGTCCGTAGGAGAGGTCCGCCCCGCGCTCGCCGAGCAGCCGGCGAAATCCGCGGCGGATCTCGTTGGCGAGCTGCTGCCTCGGTCCGGATTCATCAGGGCAGGCCAGTGGTTGCAGCGCGGGATCGGCGTCTTCCAGCAGGAGCCACCCACCGGGCCGCAGGGCGTCCACCATGACCCGCAGAGCCCGTTCACGGTTTCTGACATGGACGAGCACCAGACGGGCGTGGACGAGGTCGAAAGCACCGGACGGTGGCGCGTCGACGGCGATGTCATGGCGGAGCAACTCGACCTGCCGCGCCGTCGCCGCCGTCATCCACGAGGTGTCGATGTCCGTCGCCAGTACGTATCCGTCGGGCCCGACCCGCTCCGCGAGACCCCGGATCACCGAGGGACCACCGGCCCCCACCTCCCAGCAGCGCCCGCCCGCCGCGATGCCGAGACGGTCGACGTGCCGGAAGGTGGAGCCGTCGAAGAGGGCGGCCAGCGCCTCGAAACGGTCGCCCGCCTCGGGCTGTCGGTTGTCCAGGAGGTACCCGTCCGGTGCGCGCTCGGTCATCCCCCGATCATGCCGTGCGACGACGGGAGTTTGACGACAGCCCCTAGGGGGTGAAGACCTCCTCGAGGCTGTCGATGGCCCCGTTGTCGCCCAGGTGGTACGTGAAGACGAGCCCCGAGTTCGGGTTCGCGTCGAGCCAGTCGAGGAACTCCTGGACGCCGATCTTCTGGTTCGTGGTGCTTTCGACGATGGGGTTGGTCACGGTGACGTACGCGGCCTGGTCCATCGGGATGTACGTCTCCTTGCCGACCGTCTCGAAGGGTGCGCCGTCCGAGTCGGGGGTGCCGCATCCCCAGTTGCCGTGCTTCACGATCAGGTTCAAGGACCCCCCTTCCGGTGTGTAGCGGTAGACCGCGATCTCGTCGGGGGAGATGGGCATCTTGTGGTCGCAGTCGTCACCCTCGTCGGAGCCGCCCCCACCGCCCCCGGACCCCGTCGTCGCGGGCTCGGACGGCTTCGAGGTGACCGAGGTGCCGCCGCCCGACTTGCCGCCGCTGTCCGCACCCGAGCCCGCGTCCGTGCCCTCGGATGCCTTCGCGTCGGACTTCCCGCCCGTCGTGGTACCGGCGTTCGCCCCCTTCTTGTCCCCCTTTGTGCCGGCGCCGCTCGTCGCCTTCGCGCTCGGCTGCGCGTCGCTGCCGGTGTCGTCCGTGCCGCCGGCCCCGGAGCAACCGGTCAGGCCCAGCGCCGCAGCGGCGCACACGCTCAACACGGCCGTCCGGACGGCGCCGGGTCTGCGTCGGCTCTTCCTCGGCGTCAGGTTCATGTTCCGCCCCCCACTTCGTGGTTCGAGTGCTCTGCGAGCCTCGTCGGCTCGGGTACAAGGGACGAGTTCCAGCCATCGGCAGTTGCGCGTCCTGGCTAGATTCTGCATGCCGCCCGCGGACCGGCCACAGCCGGTGCCACCTTCACCCAACCCGGTGCGGGGTCACCCGATGGGCACCGCCCCGCCCGTGACGCGGACACGGCCGTCCTCGGCGGACACATCGATCCGCAGGTCGCTGGGGCGACCCATGTCCTCGCCCTGACGGATGCCGATCGTGGACGGGGCGGTGATCAGGCCGAGAGCGCGCAGATATCCGCCGAAGGCCGCCGCGGCCGCGCCGGTCGCCGGGTCCTCGACGACCCCGCCCACGGGGAACGGGTCGCGGGCGTGGAAGAGGCACGGCGACTCCCGCCACACCAGGTGGACCGTCGTCCAGCCGTGGCGGCGCATCACGTCGGCGAGGCCGTCGAAGTCGTAGTCCAGGTCGGCGAGACGGGCCCGGGAGGCGGCGGCGAGGACGAGGTGCTCGTTGCCGCCGAACGCCACATGGGGAGGCAGGGCGGTGTCCAGGTCCTCCACGGACCAGCGCAGGGCTTCGAGGGCCTCGCCCAGTTCACCCGGCGTGGCCGGGCGGGAGCGGGCCGGCACGCTGGTGAGGGTCGCACGGGCCGCGCCGTCGGCGGGGTCGATCGCGGTGGCGACGGGGATCTCGCCGACGGGCGTGTCGAAGAGGAGGTCACCCGCGCCCAGCCGTTCCGCGAGGGCCACGGCAAGGGCCACCGTCGCGTGACCGCAGAACGCCACCTCGGCGAGCGGACTGAAGTAACGGACCCGGAAGCGGCGCGTGGACGCGTCGCCGGAGGTGACGAAAGCCGTCTCCGAGTACCCCACCTCGGCGGCGATCGCGAGCATCGCCGCGTCGTCGAGCGCGGAGGCGTCGAGGACCACTCCGGCCGGATTGCCACCTGCCGCGTCGCCGGTGAAGGCGGAGTAGCGCAGGACGGCGACGGCCCCTGAACCCATGCCGGTCACATCGTTCTTGTCGTACGTGTCGCTGGTCATGCGTCCAAGCTGCCAGTGGCCCACCGATCGCGTCCAACGATCATCATCGATCGAACCGATCGGCAGAGCACATAGACGCAGGCACAGCGGCAGACACCTACCCTGGCCTCGTGGACGCCCGACTCCTGGGGCACCCGGTTGTTCGACCGGCTGCCGACCGGAACGCTGCTCACCGAGTCGGGGCGACGACGGCTGGAAGGAGCACAGGAGGTGCTCGACGCCGTGGCACGGCTCCGGGCCGGTGGTGCGGGGGCCGGCGAGGGCGGTGACGGGGTCGTACGGGGGCGGGTCCGCGTCGGCACCCCCGAGTCGCTGTGCGCGACCAGGCTGCCCCCGGTGATCGCCGCACTGCGGACCCGTCATCCCGAGGTGGACGTCGACCTGTACGCGGCCGGAACGGGCGAATGCGTGGACGGTCTGCGGTCCGGGCGGCTGGATCTGGCGCTGCTGCTGGAGGACGAGGCGGAGCTGCCGTTCCCGGATGTCGTGGCCGAGACGGTGGCGCGTGAGGAGCTCGCCCTCGTCTGCGCCTCCGGGCACCCCCTCGCCGGACGCGAACATGCTCCGACCTGGGCGCGGTTGGCGAGGGAGACCTTCTTCCTGCTGGAGGAGGGCTGCTCGTACAGCGACGCGCTGGAGCGGCGGCTGCTCGCCGTGCCGGACGCCCGGCCGCGGCTGACCCGTTTCGGTGGCGTCGACGCCGCCCGCTCGTGCGTCGCCGCCGGACTGGGGCTGACCCTCCTGCCGCTGACGAGCGTGGAGGAGCAGGTACGCCAGGGCGGACTGGCGCGCGTACCGGCGCCGGACTTCAGCGATGTGCCCGTACGGCTGGCCCGCCACCGCAGGCGGTGGACGTCGCCGGCCGCGGAGGCTCTCGTGGAGGAGATGACGCGGCAGTGGGCGGACGGTGAGACGCCGGGGGGCGGCTCTCAGCGCACCACGCGGTAGCGGAGGTAGACGACCTTCGAGGTGAAGGTCCGGGTGTCGAGGAGTTCGAGATCCACGTGCCGCTCGTGCCGGGGGAAGAAGGAGATGCCACCCCCGACCAGCACCGGGTAGACCCTGGCCCGGTACTCGTCGATCAGCCCCTGCTCGGCGGCCTCGGCGGCGAGGGTCGCACCGCCGATCGCGATGTCGCCCGTTTCCGGCTCGGCCCGCAGCCGCTCGATCTCCTCCGCCAGGCCGCCCGAGGCCAGGCGGGCATGGCCCCGCACCGTCGACAGCGTGCTGGAGAACACCACCTTGGGAAGCGGGTTCCAGAGCGCGGTCCACTCGCGCTGCGCCTCGTCGAGCGAGGGATCCTCGTCGGCGGTCTCCCAGTACAGCATCGTCTCGTACAGGCGCCGCCCCAGCAGATGGGTGCCGACCCCTCGGATCTCGTCGATCCAGGAGCGGAAGACCTCCTCGTCGGGCGGCGCCCAGTCGAAGCCGCCGTCCGGTCCGACGATGTACCCGTCGAGCGAGATGTTCATCGAATAGGTCACTCTGCGCATCGGAAGTCCTCCTCGGTGACGGGTCCGACGGTACGACCGCCCGCCGCCGTATGCCGTACGCCGCACCGTCGGATGCCGTACGCCGCACCGCCGGGTGCTCGCGAAGGACGCGGGCGGGCCGTGAGCGCGTTCAGGGCTCCAGACGGCTGAGTGTCTGCATTGCTTCGCGTTCCATCCGTGCGAGTTCACGCAGCTGGGTGCCGGCCTGGACGAGGTACTGGGCGTCGCCGGTCCGACCGGCTCGGGTGATGAGTGCCGCGGTGTGCGTCCACAGCCCGGCGGCCTCCGCGTACAGCGCGTGCCCCGTGCGCAGGTGGTGGCTGTCGATCTGTTCGGCGCATTCGGCGAGGAAGTCGCGGTAGAGGTTGCGGAAGAGGGCACCGCCGGTCCCGGCCTTCTCCATCAGCAGGGCCGCCTGCGGCAGATCGTGCTCGGGATCGTCGCTCCGCCGGAGCCAGGTGGGGACCAGCTTTCCGGCCTTGTCGATGCCCCGGTGGCCCAGGTTGGCGATGGGCGGGTCGAGGAAGGCACCGGCGCAGGCGGTGATGGCCGGGACGATCCGTTCCCGGGGCGGGGCGGCGTCCGCCGGGACGGTGAGGGTGAAGGAGCGGTGCCTCGCGGCCATCGGCCCGCGTTCGGCCCGGGCCCGGGCGAGACCGTCCAGGCTGGTGGTCACCGCGCCGCCCTGCTGGGCCGTGTCGACGAGATGGGCGTGCTGGTCGTCGTAGCCGTACAGGGCGACGATGTGCCCGCCGAAGTGCACGCGGGAGGTGAAGTAGTCGAGGTGGTAGCTGTCCAGTTGCAGCCCCACGGGCCGGCCGGTCCCGACGGCGGCCGTCACGTTCTCCCAGGCCTTGCGGGGCGAGGTGGTCTCCTTCACCTGGAGTTCCAGCCCGAGCCTGTCCGCGAGGCCGGTGGTGAGAGCGAAGGGCTTGACGCGTCCCCCGAGGAAGGGGAAGTCCATGCTCTTGCTGTCCCAGTAGATGAAGGACAGCCCGGCACCGAGCCCGAAGAGCATGGCTTCGGACAGATCGAGTCCCTGGTGGCGCAGCAGCACCGCGAGCGTGGTCGTCTCGCAGTGCTGCATACCCCGGGCGTCGATGCCGTCGACCATGGTCATGAGGAGTACTCCCAAGGCGGCTCGGGGCGGTCCGGATCACCGGCCGTCTCGTCCGGCGAACCGACACGTTACCCCGTCCGACCCGGCTCCCGGCGCTCCCGACCTCCCCCACTCGCCCTCGGATCACGGGTAGTTGGGGATGGGGTGGTCCGGGGTGAGGGCGGCGGCGATGCGCTGGACGATGGCGTGAGCGGTGTGGCCGTCGGGACTCGCGGGCCCTTGTGTGGTGGCGACGGCGATGGCGAGATCCTGGTCGGGCAGGTAGGCCTGCGACGCGGAGTACCCGAAGAAGAGGGGGTGCTGGGCGACCCAGTCCCCGAGCACGAGGACGCCCATCCCGTAGTGGGTCTTCCCCGTGTTGGCGAGGCAGATGGGCGCCGGGCAGGCTCGGGTCGGCCTGCCCAGACCCACGGTGCCGGGATCCAGGAGCTCCCGGTAGGCGCCGGCGGAGAGGAGCGCACCGGAGCCGATGCCGGTCGCGGAACGGGCGAGGTCGCAGATGTCGGTCGTCTGCACGGCGCCGGGGGCCGTGGTCCAGGAGGGGTTCCAGAAGGTGGACTCCTCGTAGGTGCCCCGGTCGGAGGTGAAGGCGTGCAGGACGGGTTCGGGGATCTCGGGCGTGAAGCTGTTACGGGTCTCACGCAGCCCGAGCGGCCCCATGACCTCCCGTTGGAGGAGGACGTCCAGACGGGTCCCGGTGATCTTCTCCAGGGCGGCACCGAGCAGCACGAAGTTGGCGTGCGAGTAGTTCCAGTTGGTGCCCGGCCGGTACCAGCGAGCCCGGCTGGTGGAGACGTCCACCAGCTCCTGGGCCGTCCATCGACGGAACGGGTTGGCGGCGACGGTCCGGGCGAATCCCGGCGCGGTGACGTAGTCGGCGAGCCCGGTCGTCGACGAGGCCAGCATGCGGAGCGTGATCCGCTTGCCGTCCTGGAGGTGGGGAAGCCACCGTGCGACGGGGTCGTCGAGGCGGACCCGGCCCTGGTCCACCAGCCGCAGCAGGGCTGTGCCCATGTAGCTGATGGCGACGTTGCCGTTGCGGAAATGCATGGCGGGCCGCGCCGGAACCCCCGTCATCGACTCGCCGAGCGCGGTGGTGATGAGCTCCCGGCCGCCGAGCGTGACCCGCAGGATCACGGACTTGAGCCCTGATGCGGCCTGGGCCCTCTCGGCGATCCGACGGATGTCACGTGCCTTGCCGCGCCCGGGCGCCGCGGAATTGACGTAGGC
Source organism: Streptomyces sp. MA5143a (assembly GCF_900290235.1). Taxonomy (GTDB): domain Bacteria; phylum Actinomycetota; class Actinomycetes; order Streptomycetales; family Streptomycetaceae; genus Streptomyces. The sequence continues at coordinate 43,487 of NZ_OLMK01000031.1, read as the reverse complement.
CCGGCGATGACCGTCGCGCTCCGCCGCGCCCACGGCCGTGCGGGCGGCCGTACCGCCGGACGTGGTGGTGAGGGCTGTGGTGCCGACCGCGGTGGCCGGGGCGCCGAGGGCGAGGAGCACGGTCAGAGCGGTGACCGCGGCGAGCCGCGGCCGGGGTGAACGGGCTGATCTCATGGCCGGAGTATCGAGGTCGACCACCACGCCGGCGGCCGCCCCGACACGGAACAGCAGCAAGATCACCCGTCGGGCACGTGATCGTGACACACGGCGCCCCGTGATCCGATCCATCCAACTCACCGCACGCCGCCAGGGAGGCCGTTGGGGAGGTCGGCTCCTACTTGGTGCCGACCGTGCGCAGTGTGGCGAGCACCAGGGCCCGGGTGACGGTGACGACCTCGCTCACGCGCACCTGTTCCTGTGGACCGTGTGCGAGGCGTACGTCGCCGGGGCCGTACTGAAGCGTGGGGATGCCCGCCCCGGAGTACAGGCGCAGGTCGCTGCCGTAGGGGGCGCCTCGCTCAGAAGGCCGCGGACCGCTGGTGACGTCGGCGTGCGCGTCGCCGACCTGGGCCGCGAGCGGATGCCCGGCCGGCAGCCGTCCGCTCGCGAACTGTCCGCCGGGCCACGTCACCGTGGCGGGGTGGGAGCGCAGCCAGGGGTCGGCCGCGCAGGCTTCGGCCACGCACACTTCCAGTTCGGTGCGTGCCTGGGCGGGATCCTCGCCGAGCCGGACGCCCAGCCTTCCTTCGGCCACCAGCAGGTCGGGCACACTGCTGGCCCAGTCGCCGGAATGGACGGTGCCGACGGACAGCGGGTAGGGGATGGGGTATTCCGACATGAGCGGGTCGGGGCCGACGTTGCGGCGGGCTTCCAGACGGGCGAGCGCGCGGTGGATGGGCAGGTAGGCGTCGATGGCGCTCACCCCCACATATCTGGTGCTGCCGTGGGTGGCCCGGCCGGGTACCTGGATGCGAAAGGTCAGGGCGCCGGCGTTCGCCGTCATGAGCGCGCCGCTGGTCGGTTCGGTGATGATGCAGGCGTCACCGGTGTGGCCGCGCTGGAGGGTGCCGAACGCTCCGAGTCCCCCGTCCTCTTCGCTGACCACGAGGTGCGCGGACACCTGACCGCGCAGCCTCGCGCCCGCCTCCCGTATCGCGGCCACGGCGGCGAGTATCGCCACCACCCCCGCCTTCATGTCGCACGCTCCTCGTGCGTGCACCACGTCCCCGGTGAGCCGGGGACGGAAGGGGTCACCCTCCCACTGCGCCAGGTCTCCGGAAGGGACGACGTCGACGTGCCCCTGGAGGACCAGGTTCGGCCCGTCGCCCCGGGGCGGCGTGCCGGCCACCAGGCCCCACGCTTCCGTGCGCGGGGCCTCGCTGCCGGGAAAATCGGGATGGGCACGAAGCTCGGGCAGGTTCATGGACCACAGGTCGACATCGAGGTCCATCCGTTCCAGATGCCGGGCCAGAACGTGCTGAATCTCGGACTCCGCGGCGCTGCCCGTCACGCTCGGAACAGCGAGGAGTTCCAGCAGCAGCCGGGCGATGGCCGCCTCGTCCACCGCGGCCAGTGCCGAGGCCTCCACATCGCTCAGGCTTGCCGTCATCTCAACACTGCTCCCAGCACGTGACATCAGGACAAGCCGGAGACTAGGTTTCGGCGGACAACGCAAGCAATCACCATTTCCTGCTGGCCACCGACACTTTCTTGCAATGTCAGCGGGTTCATGGCTACTTCTTGCGCCGCGCCACGGGCTCTGACGTCGGGAGTGAAGGTCATGGACGCCATCGATGAAGCGATCATCCGCTGCGTGCTGCACGACGCACGTGCCACGTACGCCGAGATCGGCAAGGCGGCCGGGTTGTCCGCGCCCGCCGCGAAGCGGCGTCTCGACCGCCTGGTGGCCACCGGCGCGATCCGCGGTTTCACCGCTCTCATCGATCCTCAGGCGTTGGCCTGGCACACCGAGGCCTTCGTCGAGGTCTACTGCGTCGGCAATCCCACCCCCGCCGAACTGCGCCGAGCCCTGGAGGGCATCCCCGAGGTCGTCGAGGCCTGTACCGTCTCCGGCGCCGCCGACGCGGTCGTCCACATGCTGGCCAGGGACATCACCCACCTGGAACAGGCCATCCAACGTGTGCGTGCCACCGCTCCTGTCGAACGGACCGAGAGCGCCATCGTGCTCTCCCGGCTGTTGAACCGGCCTCGCGTGTGATCGACACCATGGGATCACCGCGAGTACCGAGGCTCCCGTCGTCCGCCGACCGGCGGTGACGCTCCGCCTCGGAGCTGCTTGATGAGTGCGACGGTGAGGGAGCGGGCGATCTCCTGGAGGTCCCATTTCCCGTCCCGTACTGCCTGGTTGCTGATCCAGAACACCATCAGGTCGCCGCGCACGGCGTGTACGTTCACGCCGTAGGACCACTCGTTGCCGCCGGAGTGGGTCGCGAGGCCCCTGTCGGGCGTGATGACCCACCCGTAGCCGATGGCGTAGCCGTCGTAGCCGGGCAGGCCGGTGGGGGAGTGGGCCGTGAACATCGCGGTCCGCGCGTCGCGGTCCAGGAGGGTGCCGTCGGCCAGGGAACGGTGGAAGCGGTACATGTCGCGGGCGGTGGACAGCAGACCGCCGTTGCCGCGCACATTCCAGTACGGGCCGTCAGCGGCCCATCGATGGTCCAGCGGCCGCCCCCGGGAGACGCCCCGTGCGTCGTACTCCACCGCGATCCGCTCCGTGTCCCAGCGCGGCAGGACATAGCCGGTGTCCTTCATCCCGGCGGGAGCGAAGATCTGCTCCGCCAGGAAGTGCTCGTAGTCCATGCCGGAGGCGTTCTCGATGATGGCGGCCAGCAGGCTGTATCCCAGGTTGGAGTAGGAGAACTTCGTGCCGGGCGGGGCGACCAGCTCGGACGTGACCGCTTCGTCGATCATCTCCTGGCGGGAGACCGGATCGTAGTCGTCCCCCAGGGCCTCGGGCAGCCCGGAGGTGTGGGTGAGCAAGTGGTGAATCGTGATGGCGCGCTTGTCCGCGGGGACCTGCCCGACGAACTCGCTGATCCTGTCGCTGACCCGGAGCTTGCCCGCCATCCGCAGCCTCATGATCGCCACGGCCGTGAACGACTTGGTCATCGACATGAGGTCGTACACCGTGTCGCAGGTCGCCGGGATGCCGTGGGCCCGATCGGCCATCCCGTAGCCCGTGCAGTGCGTGACCTCGCCGTCGCGGGCGGCGATCACCGTTCCGCTCCCACCGCGGGGCAGGGACTTGTCGAGGATCGCCTGGATGCCGTTGTCCGTGGGATCCGGCGTCGGGGCGGAGGGAGAGCCGGTGCCCGGCGGGCGTCGGCCGGGTTCCTCGGCACCGCTGCTGAGAGTGCAGCCGGCCAGGGCCGGCACCAGCGCGGAAACCAATGCGAACACGACAAGGGCAGGTAATGCGGGCAGCCTCATGCAAAGTCCTCGCGTAGCTGCCGACAACGGGCCCGCGAGTTCGCCACGGGACGTCCATGAGGCCGACACGACGATCGTACAACGCACTTGGCTGCCCGCCCCGGCCCCGGCCGCGACCTCAGATCACGCCCCCTCAGCCACCCTGACCACGGCCTTGCCGCGAGCGTGTCCCTCCTCCATGTGGCGCACACCCTGGGCGGTGTCCTCCAACCGGTACGTCCGGTCGACGACCGGGCGGAGCTTGTCCGCCTCGATGAGCGCCGTCACGGCGAGCAGGTCCTCGTGGGTGGGCCCGGCCGGGGCGGACGGCAGGATCGGCCGGAGCCGCTGCCGGACGAGCGGGTTGACCGCGCTCAGCCGCAGCATGGAACCCATCGCCCCGAACGCGTGGCCGGGCGAGCCGCCGCCGTTGGCGACCAGGACGCCTGTCGGGGTACAGGGCGTGATGGACGAGGTCGAGCGAGAACCCTCCGTCCCGGAAGACCCCGATCATCGAGTCCAGGTACTCCATGACCGCGGGGGTCGGAGTGGTCCGCGCCTTGACGCGAGACTCGATGACCTGGGCCGAACCCAGCGACTGCGCGATCCGGCGCATGCTCAGCGCGTCCACTCCGCCCTCGTCGGCCAGGGCGACGGCGGCGCCCAGAACCCGCTCCGTGCTCAGCGGCGCTCGTGAACGCCCGGCGGAGCCGGCCCGCATGGTTCTCTCCACGACTCCCTCTCGTCCGGACCAGGACCGGAGCCGACGACGCCTTCCGATGACGAAGGTACAGGTTGACGCGTCACATCCGGGCCGGGTCCAGGACTCCGGCCCGGTCCCCCCGCACCGGGCCGGCCAGTACGTCCACGGCGGCCGTGAACAGCCACGGCAGCCGTTGAGCGAGAGGCACCAGAGCTGCTCGAACCGGGGGCACCCGCGTCGCGCCGAGCAACGCGTGGGTCAGCCAGCGGTAGCGCCGCGTGAGCCGGCGCCACTCCCGTTCGTATCCGGCCACGTCGCCTTCGACCACGGCCCGGACGGCCGCCTGCGCCTGCGCGAGCGCCAACGCGATGCCCTCACCGGTCAGGGCGTCGACGTAACCGGCGGCGTCGCCGACGAGCAGCACGCGCCCGGCGGTTCGCGCGCTCGTGTCCTGGCGCAGCGGGCCCGCCCCGCGTACCGGTCCGACCGGGGACCCCGCCAGCCGCTCCCGCAGTTCGGGGAAGGCGGCGAGGTGGTCGTCGAAGGATCCCCGGGCGGCGGTGAGCACCGCGACCCCCACGAGATCGTCGGCCACCGGCGTCACATAGGCCTCCGCGCTCGGAGCCCAGTGCACCTCGACGTGATCGCTCCACGGGGCGAGTTGGTGGTGGCGCCGCAACCCGTGCCGCAATCCCCGCCCCGCCCGGCGCCCCGTTCCACGTCCCGATCCCTGCCCCGCCCCGCTTCCCGACCCGTGCCCCGCCTCCCGCCCCGCCGCCGGCCGCGAGCGGATCCGGTGGAGCCGGTCGAGCCCCAGGGCCCGGCGGATCGGCGAGTGCAGGCCGTCCGCGGCGACGAGATGGGCGGCACGGGTGCCGTCGACCCGCACACCGTCGTCGTCCTGCTCGACGCGACGCGCGGTGCGCTGCTCGATCCGTACGCCCGCGGCGAGCACCGCCTCACGCAGCGCCGCGTGCAGCGCGGTACGGCGAACGCCCCGGCCGGGGCCCGCAGCGAAGTCCGCGTCGACCCGGTGCCGTTCGGCCACATAGCGGATGCCGCGCAGGGCATGGCCGGGCGGGTGCACGCCGAGCGCCGCCAGCGCGGCGACGGCGCCGGGCATCAGCCCCTCGCCGCACGCCTTGTCGACGGTGCCCGCACGTTGCTCCCACACGGCGACGTCGAGCCCGGCGCGGGCCGCGTGCAGGGCGCTGGCCAGGCCTGCCGGTCCTCCGCCGACGACGAGCAGGTCCATGGATGCTCTCCTTCAGGTCAGTTGGGCCAGGGCGGCGTCCTCGGTGCGGATGCGGGTGGCGAGCAGGAACCCGTTCAGCGCGGTGAAGGCGATCGCCGTGACCCACGCCGAATGCACCAGGGGGAGCGCGAGCCCCTCCGCGACGACGGCGACATAGTTGGGATGCGGGACCCAGCGGTAGGGGCCGTCCGCCACGCGCGCGGCCCCCGGCACGACGATCACCCGGGTGTTCCACTGCCGTCCCAGGGTGGCGATGCACCACCAGCGCAACGCCTGCGAGGCCGCGACGACGGCGAGCATGGTCCAGGCGAGGACCGCCACGGTGTCCGGCCGGCGCAGCCACACCTCCACGAGCGCGCCGACGAGCAGACCCGTGTGCAGGACCACCATGAACGGGTAGTGCCCCCGCCCGGCCTCCACGCCGCCCCGCGCGAGGCTCAGGGTGGCGTTGTGCCGCGACACGACCAGCTCGGCGACCCGCTCCAGGCCGACCGCCAGCACCAGGACGGTGAACAGGGCCTCGCTGCTCACGCCGCACCACCCGGAGCGCGCAGGAGTACCAACTCGGAGCAGAAGCCCGGCCCCATGGCGAGCATGAGCCCGTGGGAACCCGGCGGGGGCGGACGCTCGGCCAGCGTGTCCGCCAGGACGTGCAGTACCGAGGACGAGGACAGGTTGCCGATCCGGCGCAACGAGTCCCAGGTCATGCGGAGGGCGTCCCGCTCGACCCCGAGGGCGTCCCGCAGCGCTTCCAGCACCTTCGGTCCGCCGGGGTGCGCCACGTACCAGCCGAGGTCGTCACGGGTCAGCCCGTGGTCGGCGAGGAAGCCGCGGACGTCCTCTCCCACGTGGTGACGCACCAGGTCGGGGACGGAGGGATCGAGCACGATCTTCAGCCCCCCGGCACCCACGTCCCAGCCCATCATGCGTTCCGAGTCGGGGTAGAGGCGGCTGCGCGACGCGAGGACCTCCGGGCGGGCCGGGTCGTCGGACTGCGCGAGCGGGTGCTCGGCGCCCACGGCGACCACCGCCGCGGCGCCGTCCCCGAACAGCCCACCGGCCACGATGTTGGCGGCCGAGGTGTCGGTGCGCTGCAGCGTGAGCGAGCACAGCTCGACCGACATCAGCACCGCGACCCCGTCCGGGCGACCGCGCAGCAGGTCGTGCAGACGGGCGATGCCGGCCGCTCCCGCCACGCAGCCCAGGCCCACCAGGGGCAGGCGCACCACATCGGGACGCAGCCCGATCTCCGCCGCGACACGGGCCTCCAGCGAGGGGACGGCCAGGCCGGTCACCGTGCACGACACGATGTAGTCGACGTCGGCCGGTGTGAGGCCCACGCCCTTGAGCGCGTCCACGACCGCGCGAGCGCCGAGTTCGACGCCGGCCCGGATGAAGACGTCGTTCGACTGGCCGAAGTCCTCGAGCCGCGCGTACTCCTCCAGTGGCAGCACGGTGTGCCGGGTCTCGACGCACACATTGCGGTGCATCCGTTCGACGACGACGTGTCTGGCCGGGTCCTCGGCCATCATGGTGGCGATGACTAACTCGGTGATGTCCTCCTGCCGATGACGATGCTCCGGCAGGACGCCGCGAACGCTGACGATGCGCGTGCTCATGCTGTCTCCCCTTGCTCCTGTCTCCCCTTGCTCCTGTGGCCCCGTAGCCCTGTGGCTCCTGTAGGACCCCTGCGTTCCTGAGACGTCGTGGACGGCTGCCGGGGTCATCCACCGGCCGCCAAGAGCAGGAAGACGTCGAAGAGAGCGATGGCCACCGCGACACGGAAGGGAGCACGGGCCGGGGCGACCAGCGTGAGCAGTGCCAGCACCGTCACCAGGGCGAACACCACCCATGCCCAGGCCGGTGGCGTTCCCGCGGGGCCGAGCACGGCGAGCAGCGAGGCCGCAGCCAGGAGCACGGCGGCGAGGACGCGTGAGCGGCGTTCACCGATCCGGTGGGGGAGGCCGCGGACACCGGTCCGTTCGTCGTCGGCGAGATCGGGCAGGGTGTTGAGCAGGTGCGCCCCGACCCCGAGTGCGGCGCTCGCGCCGGTCATCCACAGCGGGGCCCAGCCCCGGGCGGGGGCGGCGAGAGTGACGACGGAGGGCAGCGTCCCGAACGCGCAGGCGTACGGCGCCCAGGACCACACGGTCGCCTTGAGCCCCAGGTTGTAGGCGTGGCCCGCACCGGTGGCGAGGGTGGCGTTGAGCAGCCCGCTCCGCCAGTCGGCCAGCACGGACAGCACCAGGCAGGCGCATGCCGCCACGACCAGGGCCGTCACCACCCGCCCGACCGGCAGGACCCCGGTGGCCAGCGGCTTGTCGGCGCGACCGACGGCGCGATCACGACGCACGTCCAGCAGATCGTTGCCCCAGCCGATGGTCAGCTGACCGGCGAACACCGCCGAGGTGACGGCGACGACGTCGAACGGGCGCAGCCCGGCACGTAGCGCGAGCAGGGCCGCGACGGCGGTGACCGCGAGCGCGGGCCCGCCGTGGGCGGCGACGAGCAGCGCGGGCACGGACGGCGATCCGGGACGCGCCGGAACCGTACGGGCGGTCACAGGCATCGCAGCACCTCGACCGGGCCGGCACGCGTGATCACCAGGGACATGAAGGGATCGCTGCCACGACACCCGCCCGCTCACACGGGGTGGTCCGGCATTCGGCGGACGCCCCGACGAACACCGCCACCTGTTTTCTCGCCGACGACGACGCAGAATAGGACCATGGACAGGGACGTCCTCACGGTCTCGGGCGTGCGGGACAGGCTCGGCAAAGCACTCTTCCGGCGCGTCGCGGGGCCGGACGGTCCCGCGAACCGTGCCCGCATCCACCACACGCCGGGCCCACGCTGGTTCGGCCCGGAGCGGCCCATCCGCGTCGTGCACGGCGACGCCTCCATGTTCATCGGCGGCCTGCGGGCCCTGCTGCTGCAGTCCCTGCACCCGCTGGCCATGGCCGCCGTGGCCGCCCACTCCGGATACCGCGGCGACCCCTGGGGACGACTGCAACGCACCAGTACGTTCCTGGCCGTGACGACCTTCGGAACCGCCGACGACGCCCGCAGCGCGGTCGAACGGGTCCGCGCGATCCACGAGCGGGTCAGGGGGACGACGACGGAGGGCGAGCACTACCGGGCCGCCGACCCCCATCTGCTCGAATGGGTGCACATCACCGAGACGGACAGCTTCCTGCGCGCCCACGAACGCTTCGGGGCGCGGACCCTCTCCTCCGCCGACTACGACGCCTATGTGGCCGACACGGCGAAGGTGGCGACGGCTCTCGGGGTGCCGGACCCGCCGCGCACCCGGGCGGAACTCGACTCACGCCTCGCCGCGTACCGTCCGGAACTCCGTGCCACACCGGAGAGCAGGGCGGCCGCACGCTTCCTGCTGATCCACCCACCGCTGCCGCTCGCGGCCCGGCCCGCCTACGCCCTGCTCGCCGCCAACGCGGTGACCTCCCTCCCGGAATGGGCCCGCACCCTGCTGGGCCTGCCTCACCTCCCCGGTCTGGAGGGCGTCGCGATACCGCTCACGGGCCACGCCCTGACAAGGGCGATCAGGTGGAGCATGCGGCCCCCGACCCAGCCCGAACGCCCGGCCTGAGCGCTATCCCGCCCCGGAGGCGGCCCCGTCGTCGACGGGTACGCCCAGACGGCCGGCCACCGTGGTGAGCGCCGTTCCCAGGGGGAGGGCGACCCGGGTGACGGCGTGCCGGTCACCCCGAGTCGCGTCCCGGTTGACGATCAGCACGGGCGTCCCGGCCTCGGCCGCCTGGCGGACGAACCGGAGCCCCGACATCACCGTCAGCGAGGAGCCCAGGACCAGCAGGCACGCCGCCCGGCGGACCAGGGAGCGGCAGTGCTCGACCCGCTGCGGCGGAACGGCCTCCCCGAAGAACACCACGTCCGGCTTGAGGACGCCGCCGCAGACGGCGCACGGCACGACACGGAAGTCCCCGACCTGTTCGTCGGTGAGATCGGCGTCGCCGTCCGGGTTGATCCCGGCGGCCACCGGCGCGAAGCCCTCGTTGGCCTCCGCCAGCCGCCGGCCGAGTTCCCGGCGCGGACTGAACGCGCCGCAGGAGAGGCAGACGACCCGGTCCAGGCTTCCGTGCAGCTCCACGACCGCCTCACTGCCCGCGGCCTGGTGCAGACCGTCGACGTTCTGGGTGATCACACCCGAGAGCAGGCCCTGTCGTCCGAACGCGGCCACGGCACGGTGTCCGGCGTTGGGGCGCGCGCGCCCGAAGGTGCGCCAGCCGAGGTGGCTGCGCGCCCAGTACCGACGCCGCGCCTGGGCGCTCGCAGTGAAGTCCTGGTAGGTCATCGGGGTGTGCCGGCTCAGGCTGCCGCTCTCGCCCCGGTAGTCGGGGATGCCCGACTCCGTGGAGATGCCCGCCCCGCTGAGCACCAGCACACCACCGGAACCCAGGGCGTCGGCGACGGGTCCGAGATCCGTGGTGCCCGGCGGAAGGTCCTCGGCGGGGGACCAGCTCAAGGTGGGGCGCATGCGCATGCCGCCCAGGGTACGAAACACGCCGTCGCCGACGTCTCCCCGTCGAAGCCCCGTCGAATCGCCGGCGAACGCCTCGTCGTGACCCGATCTGCCCGCACACGTGGCCGGAACCGCACACCCCTCCCTCGTCGTCTAGTGCGCTGACTGTGCGCGAAGAGGACCAAGGGGGACGTTGTGGAGCGAAATATGACAAAGGCCGGTCTTGTGGTGATGGCCATGCTGACGGTGTTCGGGGCCTCGGCCTGCGGCGGTGAGGCCGGTGCGGCGGCCGAGGGGGGCCGCGGGACGTCCCGTACGGGGGAGTCCTCGGCGCACACCGACATCGAGGGAAAGTCGGCCGGGCTGGCACGGACCGCGGCGGCGCCCCTCACCCGGAAGGTGCCGTGGAACCTGGACATCCTGGACCAGCGCGCGCGGCCCCTGAACGGCAAGTTCACCACCAGAGCCACGGGCAAGGGCGTCCACGTCTATGTGATCGACACGGGGATGGACATCTCCCACAAGGAGTTCGGCGGACGCGCTCACCGCGGAGCCGACTTCGTCGGCCCGAAGGACTCCGGTGACTGCTTCAGCGAAGAGGGCGTCGGCCACGGCACCTTCGTCGCGGGCGTGATCGGCGGGGCGAAGTACGGCGTGGCGCCCAAGGCGGACCTCGTCCGCGTCCAGGGCATCCTGTGCGAGAGCGACGGCGGCGGCTCCCGGGCGGCCGCCGAGGCGGCCCTGGTGAAGTCGGTCAAGTGGGTCACCGCCCACGCGCAGAAGCCCGCGGTGGTGAACATGTCGCTCAACCTCGACCGCCGGTCGGCGGCCCTGGACGCCGCGGTGAAGAAGATGATCGACGCCGGGATCCCGACGGTGGTGTCGGCCGGCAACTTCCGCGACGACGCCTGCGAGCACTCCCCGGCCGGCGTCCGCGGCACGATCGTCGTCGCGGCCTCCACCTCGAAGGACCGGGTCTGGAACGACACCGCCTCCCACGGATCGGGCTACGGGCGGTGCGTGGACCTGTACGCCCCCGGCCAGAAGGTCACCGCCGCCCTCGCCGGCGGCGGTACGGTCACCGAGGAGTTCGGCGCGACGTCCTGGGCCGCGCCGCACGCGACCGGCGTGATCGCGCTGTACCTGTCGGCCCACCCCCGCGCCACGGCCGACGAGGTGCACGTCTGGCTCGACCGTACGGCCACCCGTGGCGTCGTGCGGGGCGTCCGCGCCGACACCCCCAACCGACTGCTCAACACCGGCGGCATCTGACCCACCGCGGCCGTCCGGCCCGCGTCCAAGCCCGGTCTTCCCGGCCGCCGTCGTGCGGGCGGTACCGGTCGGCGGCTGGACCTCAGCCGCTGACGGCACCGTCCGGTGAGCCCGTCCCCGGTCCGGTCGGGGGCGTGGGCCGGCGCGGAGCAGGAGGAACCACCGCGGGCGGCGAGGGACGAGTGGGCCCGACGAGATCGTTGAGGATCTGTCGGCGGACCGCCGCGATCCGGGGGTCGCGGCGGTATCCGTTGTGCCGCTCCAGGGGCCAGAAGACGGGCTGGGCAGGGGTTCGGGCGTGCGACCGCTCGTCGCCGGGATCCACCCCGTCCATCCACTTCAGTTCCCTCACGCCGCGGATGCCGGTCGGCCCGGCCAACGGGTCGGTCGGACGGTAGACGTTGGTCCAGGCACACAGCCGAGGTCCTTCGTCGCCCTCTCCACCGTGGACGAGTGACTCGAGGGACTCGACGGTGACATAGCCGGGGTAGTGGCGTCTGAACACCCTGCTGATCGGGCTTCCCGTGGTCAACAGGGCGATACGCGGCCGTAGTTCGGCGGGTATCTGCCACAGTGCGGCCACGGCGAACGCCGCCCCCATGGAGTGCGCGTGCACCAGAATCCGCGTGTCCGTGCCTGTGCCCGTGCCCGTGCCCGTGCCCGAGTCGAGCAAGTGCTTGATGCGGTGCGTGAGTTCGGGCACGGCCCGTGCGGTCCAGGCAGCCGGCGCGAAGGGGTGCGAGGCGCGCGGCCAGAAGACGCCGAAGGCCCAGGCGATGCTTGTGTTCCGGCGCATCTCGGGACGGAGCACGACGGCTCGTACGGCGAGCACCGCCGCCGCCACCAAGGCGATCAGGGCGACGGTCCCGAGAGAGGTGAGCTGCTTGATCGTGCCGATCGTCGTCTCGCGTACGTTCCTCGACAGGGAACCGTCACCGAGCCAGTGCGCCAGGTAGAGGGTGAGGATCACGGACACGATGAGGGAGGCCAGCACGGCGAGGCCCTGGTCGTACCAGCCCATGCCGGCGCGTACCGGGGTCTCCGCCAGGTTGATCTCACGCAGATGACGCCCGTCCTCCCCTCTCTCGGCGGGGCGCGTGTTGGCGGCGTCCTGCCGGTGCTTCCACAACTTCCGCAGGGCGTTGACGCCGACGATCAGTCCGCCCAGTACCACCACCAGCGGGAAGCCGGCGGCGATCACCCCCACCGCCCTCGGGACCTCGGTGGCGTACGGGTCCCCGTCCGCGGTGAGCCAGCCCTGCGCCCACATGGAGAACGCCGCCGTGTAGAGCCATCCGATGAAGCAGGCCAGCACTGCGGTGACGGGTCCCAGCAGCCCGTACAGCGACATCCTCCTGCCCCTGGTGATGTCCCTGAGGAACATCACCAGGCAGGCGACCACCATCAGCAGCACCCCGACGCCCTGGGCGATCAGGACGTCGTTGGCCTCCTCACCCATCCCCGGCAGCATCCGGGAACCGCCCCGCGCCGCCTGCCAGTCCCGTGTGGGGAGCGCGCAGTAGAGCGTGGCGCCAGCCGTCATGGCGAAGCACACGGTGAGGGCTGTGCGCCGGTGGTTGAGCGGCCACCACTTCTCCCACGCCGTTGTGCGGAACCAGGGCCCGTCGGCGACCACCAGCGCCGCCAGCACCAGAACCAGCACGAACAGCACCAGGCCCGCGACCGGGTCCCCTCGGCGCGTGTCGTACTGCAACGGGGGCACGACCTGCAACATCGCGACGGTGAGGAGTCCGGCGCACCAGTGCTGGGCGGTGAGACCCTCGGCCCGCCAGTGGTACTCCCAGAACCCGCGGACTTCGAGCGGACGCCGCGCGTCGCCGGTCGCCAGGCCCCGCCGGTGGTCGTCGCCGGTCACCGTCTCCAGGACCGGCCGGTACTCCTTCTTGGCGTCCCGCGCGCCGAACGCCAGCACCGCACCGACGAGCAACGGCACCAGCGCGGCGAGGGCCAACCCGGTCCCGGTGTCCACGTCGCGTGCGGCCTCGATCAAAGGGTTCGCCGCGGCGCAGGGGGACGATGTGGGCGCAGCGCACTGCCACACGATCTGGTCCATGGCCACCTGCCCGAACACGCCCACCAGCACGACCGTCAGCGACAGGCCGAGCAGTCGGGCCCCGAAGTCGTAGAGCCACCCCGACAGTCTGCTCAGCGGAGGCAGTCTGGGCTGCATCCACGGCACCAGATTGATCAGCAGAAAGGGCAGCAGGAACAGCCACACCACCCGGCTCGCGCCGCCGACCGTCAGCCGGCTCCAGTCGTACACCTGGCGCCTCACCGGCGGCTCTGAGCTGTCCTCCCGCACCGCCTCGTACCAGCCGGCGCCCGCGTCCCCGCTGATCCGGCGGATGAGCGGAGGCTCCAACGCCTCCATGCGGTCCATCAAGCCGATGCCGGGCACGACCAGTTCGACCAGGACGATCTCCCCCGCCTGCGATCCGTTGTCCATGGCAGATCACAGTGCGGGACCCGAGCGTCAATCACAATGCGTCGATGATACGAAACTTTGAGTTGCCACCCTGAGGTCGGAGCTGTCGAGCGGAGCAATCAAGCGGAGCCATCAACTGGTCAGGCCAGGGGCGCGGCACTGTAGTCGGGGAAACACGAGTAGGTGAAGCTGCTGTTCGCCGCGACGGGTGGGAAGTCCATGACGCCGTAGTGGAAGTGATCGAGCGTCGTCTCGCTGCGGTCCAGCCGGACGTCCACCGGGTGCTCTTCCGCGCCGCCGCGGTTCAGGCACGAGGTGCGGGGGTCCCGAAGGTCTGTTCTTCCGGTGGAGGCGAACACCACCTGGAGCCCGCGGGATGTGCGGTCCGTCGAAAGGATCACGGCGAAGTACTCGTCGCTGTAGCGGGAGATGCTGATGTGCGGCACACGAGCCGTGCCGAGGTCGACCGTCGAGTAGTCGCTCCGGCAGGAGTACCGCAGGGCGTACCTTCCCGATACGAGCAGGGGAAAGGCCAGGGTTCCGTCGAAGGTGCCGGGCCGGGCTGTTTCTGCGTGCTGGGCGAACGGATGCACGGTGAACGTCCCGTCTGAACCACGCACTTCGAGGCACGTGGTGTTCGCCTCCCGCAGGTCCGTCCTGCCCCTCGCGCGCAAGCCCACGGTCAGCTGGTGTCCGTGCGCGACCACCGAGGTCACCGTGGCCGCGTACCCCGGCTCCTGGTAGCGGGAGACGCCCAGTGTCCCTCGGGTGAAGGCGGGCCGCTGGGGCGGCGCGGCCGAGGGGGCCCGCCCGGACGCCGCCGGTGTGCGGGCGGGGGAGGGCGTGGTCCGGGGCGGGGTGGTGGTGGAGTTCGGCCTGTCGTCGAACGGCCGGGCCGAGGCCGTGACGGTGACGGTCGCCCCGGGCGTCGCGTCCCCCACCCCGAGCCCGGTACCGGAATCACCGCCCGGCCGCATCAGCAGCACACCCGCCACGACCAACAGCCCCGTCACCAGCGAAAGCCCCACGGTGAGAGCCGGCCGTCTCCCTGCCGGCAACCCGGGCGCGGGGGTGCGTGAGCCGGGCATCGCGGTGGTGGCGACGCGGGGGAAGTCCGCGGTCGCCGTGGGCTGCTGGTCCATCCGGCCGGGGTCGAACGCGGTCGCCGGGTGCGTGACGGCCCGCAGACACTCCGAACTCCGGCGCACGGAGGAGAAGACGGGGGCCGGGAGCCACGGACGTCCGCTCTGACGGTCGGGCCTCGCACGGCCCGCCAGCATGCCGGGGACCTCGGCCGGGGAGGGCCGGTCGGCGGGATCGCGGGCGAGGCACGTGCGTACGACGGTACGCAGATCCCGCGGCAGGCAGGACAGGGCGGGAGTACGGCCCTCGATGACGTCGACAGCGGGTGCCTGGCGTTCCGAGGAGCCCGCGCCGGGGCTCGCGGTCTCGGTCAGGAGGACGCCGAGGGAGAACATGTCGCTGGGCGGACCCACCTCCTGGCCGAGCAACTGCTCGGGGGAGGCGTAGGCGGAGGTTCCGACGAACTGTCCCGTCGAGGTCAGTCCGGCCTGCCGCACCGGCCGCGCGACCCCGAAGTCGACCAGGCGGGGTCCGCTTTCGGAGAGGAGGACATTGGACGGCTTGACGTCGCGATGCACGATGCCCGCGGCATGGATCGCGCCGAGTGCCTCCGCGAGCCCCGCTGCCAGAACCCGCACACTGTCGGCCGGCAGTGGACCGTGAGAGGCCAGGACCTCCGCGAGGGTGGGGCCGAGTACGAGTTCCGTCGCCAGCCAGGGCACCTCGGCGTCGGGATCGAAGTCGATGAGCTGCGCGATGTACGAGCTGCGGACACTGCGGGCGACCTCGATCTCACGGGCGAAGCGTTCCCGGTAACCGGACACCTTCGACAGCTCGGGCCGGATCGTCTTGAGCGCCACGAGCCGCGTACCACCCACAACGCGGGCAAGGTACACGCGGCCCATGCCGCCGGAGCCCAGACGACCCATCACTTCGTACGGCCCCACGCGCTCGGGATCGATCCCGTACCGAAGCGGCTCCACCACGCTGCACCCTCACCCGTCCGTCGACGTCCTCCGGAGACGGCCATGCCGTCTACCGGGAAGCCGGGACCGAGGGTCCAGGTGGGTCACGCAGCAGACGGGCAGGCCGTGCTGCCGAACCGGCTCACCATCAGAGCCGGAAAGACATTCTGACGATCCACACCAACCCACCACAGAGCGCGCGGCGGCGCGACCGGGCGCACGGAGAGCGGTGAGCGCTCCCGCGGTCGTGCTCGGGGGCCGCGTGGTCCCGTGCCCGGTCCGGTCAACGGCGTGGCCGCAAGCGCCGGTGTACCGCCCCTAGAAGCCCAGCACTTCGCCGTACTCGATGGCGCCGTTGGGCAGCGCGAAGCCGAACGGGGTGAGCGACTTGCCCTGCGGGTACGTCTCCTCGGCGCTGGTCGGCACGAACCAGACACCACCCGACCTGGGGTCCCCGGCGTTCTCCCCGGGCGCGCTCACCGCCGTGTCCCACAGACCGTCGCGGTTGTAGTCGCCGACGGCCACCTGGGCGCCGAACCGGTCGCCGGCCTCGGCCGTGCCCGGCATGTTCGGGCTGCTCTGGCTGCGGGCCAGACCGCCGTAGAGGCCCTTCTCCGTACCGTTCATGACGACGTATCCGCCCGCGTCCGTCACGGTGCCCACGTCCTCACCGGGCACACCGACCACCAGCTCGGGACGGCTGTCGCCGTTCAGGTCACCGGCGGACAGCGCGGCGCCGAAGTCGTCGCCCTGCTCGGCGGCACCGCCGACCTCCGGGCTCGACTGCGTGACGCAGTCGTGCTCGGTGCCGAACTTCGCGGTCTTCGAGCCCTTGAGGAGGAGCACCGCACCGCCGAGCCGGTCCTCGCAATGCGTCGTCTCCGTCTCCGGGTTGGGCTGTACGAGCCCGACGGCGAGGTCGTCGGTGCCGTCCTGGTCGAAGTCGGCGGCGGTGAGCGCGCTGCCGCGGTCGGTGTCGCTCCACCACTGGGCGGGCTCGGCCTGGTCGTCCCACCGTGTGATGAAGGTCCCGGAGTCGTCGAGAGCCCGCCAGGTGGTGGCGAGGTCGTCCCGGCCGTCACCGTCGAAGTCGCCGGTGGCAAGGGCACCGGTACGGCCGCCCATGCTGTACCTGCGCAAGGTGGTGGGGGTCACCGGGTCGGCGGTGAGCGGGCCCGGCCGGAACCGGAGCGCGCCGTGCTCCTCGCCGTTCTCGCCGTACACGAGGTCGGTGTCGCCGTCGCCGTCGTAGTCACCGGTGGCGATGGTGCTGCCGATGCCGCTGTACTCGGAGGTGCCCCTGGCCACGGTGGTGTCCTTGACGTTCCACCCCGAGCCGTCCAGAACCGTGAGGGTGCCCTCGTCCTTGTACTGGTCCGAGGTGAGCGACTCGCCGCTCGCACCGACGACGAGCTCGAAGACGCCGTCGCCGTTGACGTCGACAGGGGCCAGGGAGGAGCCGAAGCGGTCGCCCGCCTCGGGCGTTCCGGGTACGCCGGTCTCCGCCTGGCTGATGACCCCGGTGGACTGGCTCGGGCTCTGCGGGCCTCCGAAAATCACGCTGACGTAACCGGCCTTGGCCTTGCCGTTCACCGTGGCGTCGGGCATACCGACCGCGATGTCCGCGTATCCGTCGCCGTTGAAGTCGAACCGCGGAACGGTAGCGGCGGCGGCGCTCCCGGCGAGCGGCAGGGTCAGGCCGGTCGCGGTGAGTGCCGCTACGGCGGCGGTGGCGGCCAAGGTGCGTGCGCGCACGGTGAACTCCCCTGGTCAAAGCAGACAATGAGGTTGATGGCTTACGGGGATGTGACTCACGAGGTGCACGAACGGTTGTGTGAAGGTTGCAGCCCGGTGGACACGACTGCGGCGTACCGGCGCCGCGATCCACGGCGCCGTCCCGGCTGTCGACGGTGGGCGGCTGGCTGCCTGACGACAGCGAGCCGCCGCGCGACCTTGCCTCGTCAGCCGCCCGCCTTGCCAAGGACGGCCTCAGGTTCAGGGCCTGCCACGGTCTGGCATGGTGCGGGCGGGCAGATCGGAACCAGGGGGCCAGGGCATCACCCGCGCGAGTTCGCGGCGTATGCGTTCGGCTTCACCGCGCACCTGAGCGGGGATGTCGCCACGCTCGTCGACGAGGCGGCTGAAGATGGGAGTCTCTTGAAACACGGCGGGACGTTGCTCTCTTTCAGCTTCCGGCCGACGGTGCGGGGCCGGTGGGGTGGCTTACTCCTGCGGGTGCGGCCGGTGACAGGCCATGCTCCATGCACCCTACGGCCGGGCACTGACATTGATGTCGCTGGGCTGGCCCTGACGGCCGCGGCCCGGGCACGGACTGATGTCCTGCCGGGCCGCCGAGCGCCGGTTCTGCCCGGCAGCCGCGACCTGCTCTCCTGGTTCCGGCCGGGCGGAACATGGTCACTCCGTGAGGCGGCGCTTCCACCAGGGATCTGTGGGTGGTGAGTACGGATCTGGGAGTTTTCTCCGAACGGGCCTGCGACCTGCTGAAACGCTCGCTTCAGGCCGCCTGGCCTGGGAAAACACTCCTCTGTAGTTCTCGTGTGTTCACGGGGTTTCCCGGCCTCATGTGTGCTGGATCCGTTCCGGCTGGGGCCGGTCGGTAGAGGGCGATTTCGGAGACGTCGGCGCGCGTGGCACCAGGAGTAGCGTGGCAGGTGCGAGGCGGTCCCGTTGTCGCACCTGCCCTACAGACGGGTGGTCCTCATGACCAGCTCGGATACACCTCCTGTTCCCCGGCGTCTGCCCAGCGGTGTCCACGAGGCCGTGCGGCCGGGTTGTGCGCTTCTCCGGCTGGAGACGACCGCATCACGTGAAGGCGTCCTCGATGGTGCGTGGTGGCCGCGCTCGCGCGACATGGGCGCCGAGCTGCCCGCGCTGCTGAGTGCCCTCATCGCCCATCTCGGCCCTGTGGCCCGCGTGGGGTTGGACACCGCAGCTTGGGAAGGTCTCCCGACGCGCATCCTCGTGGACGACCGCGTGGTGCACATCGATTCCTTCCCGGTCGGTGACGACACGGTCCTGATCACCCGGGCCGACCGGGACATCTTCTCGCTCTTGGTGGTCCCGCCGGACGCGGCACCGGACGCCGCCCGCACCGCGATGGCCCAGGCGGTCCTGGCGGACAACATCAGCCAGGCGGAACAGATCCTCATCGACACCGGGAGCGGGCGCGGTTCGTCGGGCTGACGGATCACCGCCGGGCTCGACGGCGCAACGGTGTCGGACGGCGGGGCGAGGTCAGCCGCGCCACTGCAGCCGTCGTGCTCTTCGCGGTGCTCCGCGCGGACCGGGGCGTGTCGACGGTGGCCACATCACGGCCTCCGACGGCTCCGGCAGGGTCTCTCAGATGGGGACACGTGCCTGCCGGAGCGGTGCTCCGGCACGGTGGAGACTGGCGAGGGCCAACCGGTAGGAGGCGACCAACCCGGTTTCCACGTAGTCCACACCCAGTTCCTGGCAGTGGCGCCGCACGATGGTCCGGGCCCTGCACAGGTTGGGGCTGGGCATGCTGGGGAACAGGTGGTGCTCGATCTGGTGGTTCAGCCCGCCCAGTGCGATGTCGGTGAGCATGCCGCCGCGCACGTTGCGTGAGGTGAGCACCTGGCGACGGAGGAAGTCCGGGCGGTCCTCGCCTGTCAGGATCGGCATGCCCTTGTGGTTGGGCGCGAAGAGGGAGCCCAGGTAGACGCCGAACAGGCACTGGTGGACGGCGAGGAAGGCGATCGCCATGCCGGGCGGCAGCAGCCACAGCAGCACGGTCAGGTAGAGCACGAAGTGCGTGAACAGCAGGACGCCGTCGAGCGTGCGGTGCTTCAGCGAACGATTGGCCAGTGCCTTCACGCTCGACACGTGCAGGTTGAAGCCCTCCAGGGTGAGGAGCGGGAAGAACAGGAACGCCTGCCAGCGGCCGATCAGGCGGGGGAGCCCCTTGGCCGCCCGCGCTTGGTCCTGGGACCAGACCAGCAGGTCGGGGTCGAGGTCGGGGTCGAGTTCCTCGTGGTTGGGGTTGGCGTGGTGGCGGGTGTGCTTGTCCTGCCACCAGCCGTAGCCCATCCCGATACCGGCACCGGCGATCCGTCCGGACACCTCGCTGGCCCGCCGCCGGCGGAACACCTGGCGGTGCGCCGCGTCATGGGCGAGCAGGGCGACCTGGCCGAACACGACGGCCAGGAACGCGGCGACCGCCAGAGTCCACCAACTGTCGCCGATGAGCGCGACGGCGGCCCACCCACTGACGTAGAGCCCGGCCACCACCGTGGTCCGCAGCGCGTAGTAGCCGGGACGGCGCCCCAGCAGCCCGGCGGCGGCGATCTTTCTCGACAGGCGGGCGAAGTCACTTCCGGACGCCTCCGAGGGCGGGGGGCGGACCGTGGTGTCACTACTCATGATGGTGAAACTCTCTCCGAAGAAGGCCGGTTGGCTCGGCGCCGCCCCGGGAGCCGCTGGGGAACGGGCCGCAGGGAGCGCTTTTCGTCCTCCGTGGTTGCGGACCCATCACGCGACAACGGAGCTGGGAGGCGTCTGCTTCGGCTTCGTCCGTCAGCGGCTGCTGCGCAGGCCCTCAGTTTCTGGCGGGTACCCCGCCGCGGGCGTCTCACACCGTGTCAGGCGGGGCTTCCGGAGCGGTCCGCGTGCATGTCGGCAGACAGAACCGACTCCGGCCGGTGAAGCGGATCTGCTGATCGCTGATGAGTGCTCGACGCCTGTCCGGTCAAGCCGCGGTTTCGGTGATGAGGACGGCAACGGTGACCGGGCCCGGGGCGTCGGTGGTCGCCGCGTCGGCCACGGCGGCCCGGACGGTGCGCGCGACTTCCAGAGGATGGTGTCCAGGGGCGACCGCGAGGTGGACCTCGACACGCCGGCCGGGTGGGTCGGCATGGTCCTCCATCTTGACCGGGCGGCTCCCCAGCACGGTGGTGAGGCCGGCGACGCCCGGAACACCCGTTGCGACGTCCGCCAGATCCCCGACGGGCCTTCGCGGGGAGCCCGCTCCGGTCACGGGGAGCGAGCTCCGTGCGGCTGCGGTCCTTGCTGCGGCTGTGCTTTGCGGCGTGAGCGTCATGGATCTCACAACGGTCCGCGTCTCCGTGGCTGTCAGCGGGGCCTCATGGAGATCCGTGACGCGCAGGTCGGCTGCCACCGTGGCCAGGCCGAGCCGTCGAGCGGCCGCGTCCAGCAGTCTGCTCCTCAACTGGTCGGCGGTTTCGGGCAGTGGCTCCCCGAGTGATGCCGAAAAGGCGGCTTCGATCCTGAGCGGGCCCGGCGGCATCGCGCTGGCCGGCGGACGGACGGCCGGCTCGGACACGGATTCGAGCGGCGCTGGCCCGATGCGCAGAGACTCCAGCCGCACCCCGGGAATCTCGTTCGCGGCCCGCCTGAGGGTCTGGACGGCCGCTTGCTCGGTGATCCAAGCCCCGTCGGCGGGCCCGCCCAGCGGGAGCAGCCGGCCCAGGCCGAACTGGTGCCGTACCGCCTGCGTCCCTGCTTCGGTCTTCACCGGCCTCACACCCTCTTTCAGGTGACTTGTCGGACCCTCGTGCCTCGCAGTGTTCAATTCCGGCAATGCGCCCTAACGTGAATATAATCGCAGAAAAGAGGGTCAGGTGGGCCTCTAAGGGAGGAATATCCCGATGACCGAGATCACCGCCGTAAGGCGCAGTGGCGCTCCCGCTTCTCGTGGCCGGACGACGGTCGCTGATGTGGTGGTGGAGAAGATCGCCGGAATGGCAGCACGGGACGTGCGCGGCGTCTATGCCCTGGGCAGCGGATTCGCGCGCTCAATGGGATCCATGCGGGAGCGGATGCCCGGCGCAGGCAGCGGCAAGTCCGTCACACGCGGGGTCAGCGTCGAGGTCGGAGAGAAGCAGGCGGCCATCGACCTGGAGATCGTCGTCGACTACGGCGTCTCCATCACGGACGTGGCCGGTGAGGTGCGGGAGAACGTGATCTCCGCGGTGGAGCGGATGGCGGATCGCGAAGTCGTCGAAGTCAACATCACGGTCAGCGATGTGAAGCTCCCCGACGAGGAGGACGAAGGGGAAGAGCGGCAGCGGATCCAGTAGCCGGGGCGCAGCAGCCCGCGTGAGCGAAGGAGCGCGTGATGAGCAGAGCCGTGGTGGGCCTGATGGCCGGGATGGCGCTGGGTTTCGCCGCGTATTTCGGTGACTTCTGGGCTTTCCTGCTGGTGCTGGGGCTGGGTGTCGTCGGACTCGTGGTCGGGCGGTTCATGGAAGGCGATCTCGAACCGGGCGACTTCGTCCGCCGCCGGGACCGGCAGGAGCGGATCCGAGATGACCGGCGACGGGCACGGGGAGACTGGCGGCAGTGACCGGTGAAGCCAATCGGCGTCCGGGCATTCCCCGTGGGGAGCGTGGTGCGATCACCATCGCCGACCGGGTCGTTGCGAAGATCGCTTCCCACGTGGCGCGCGAGGCGCTGAGCCGGTTCACCGACTCGGTCGACCACGTACCACCCGGCCGCCGGATGCCACGCGTGACCACTTCCGTGCGGCGGGCACCGGAGCGGGATACCGCAGGACGAGGCGCCGAGGCTGCCGGCGGACGGCAGGCGGCGCTCGGCGAGGCACGGATGCGCATCACCGTCGAGCTCGGCTATCCGTCCGACATCGGGGCGCAGTGCGCCGCAGTGCGCCGGGAGGTTACCGAACGGCTCAGGACATGGGCCGGCATGGAGGTGTCCGACCTTGCGGTGTCGGTCGAGAGGCTGCACTCGGTGCATACGCGCCACACGGACCAGGAGAGGGTGAGATGAGCGCGAACACCTGGCGGCAGCCGACCGGTGACAGCGACCTTCCCCCCGAACCCGGACAGGCAGCTCCGTCCGCCGACGGCACCCCGGGGGCGGGCTCGGGCGCGACGGCGGCGATCGATGAACCAGGCCGGTCGGCGCGCCGTTTCTGGTCAACGCGGCGGATTCCCGCGGCCGTGGTGGCCCTGCTGTCCGCCGCGGCCATCGGATTGCTCCTGTACGACGTGGTCTCGGTCCGGGCAGGTCGGTCTGCGATGCGCTGGCGGCTGCGGCTCGCCGAGGAACTGGCCACACGGCCACTGGATGACATCTGGGTGATCGTCGGGGCCGCAGTGGCGATGGCCCTCGGCCTGTGGCTGTTCCTGCTGGCGGTGACGCCGGGACTGCGCAGGCTGCTGCCCATGCGCCAGCCCACCGGTATCCCTGGGACAGGGGAGGTCCGCGCCGGGCTCGACCGCCGCGCGGCCGCCCTGGTTCTGCGCGACCGGGCCGTGCAGGTGCCCGGTGTCCAGTCGGCACGCGTCGCTGTCGGCCGCCGGAAGGTCAAAGCCCGGGCGCGCGCCCATTTCCGCGAACTCGAGGACGTCCGCGCGGACCTGGACAGCGAGCTGGGCCAAGCCGTGACGTCCTTGGGACTCGCCCGGCAACCCACGCTGACCGTGCGCGTCCGGCGTCCGAAGAAGGGCTGAGGTGATCCTGATGCTCAGGACGGTGAACCGGGTGCTGCTGGGGCTTCTCGGCCTTGGACTGTTCGCTCTGGGCGGCGGTGTGCTGCTGGGCGGGCTGGACCTGCCGCGCCGCTGGGACTTCGGCATGCCGGGCTGGTGGCCCTTCCGCGGGCCGGACGACGTGGTGCTGGGAACCGAGGGACGCACCCGGTGGCGGGAGGAAGGCTGGTGGTGGCCGACCGTCATCGCGGTGCTCGCGGTGCTGCTGGTCCTGCTGCTGTGGTGGCTCCTCGCACAGCGCAGGCGCCGCCTGGGCGGCGTCCTCGTCGACAGCGGGGACGGGGCGGCGGCCCGGCTCGACGGCGGCGCACTGGAGGACGTGATCGAGGAAGAGGCGCAGGCCCTGGACGGGGTCTCGGGGGCGCATGCACGGCTGACGGGCCGAAGCTCCGCTCCGGCTGCGCGCGTGCGGCTGTTGCTGGAGCCTCATGCGGATCCAGCGTGGACTCTGGGGCGACTGAGCCGGGAAACACTCACGCACGCGCGGGACTCGGCCGGCTTGGACCGCCTCCCCTCGAAGGTCCGACTCAAGGAAGTCCGCCACCGCGCACGACGCGTCGGCTGAGATCCACAGGGCCTGACTCCCAACGGGGGACCCGGTCTGGCTCGCAGGGCAGGTCTTCACGACTGCCCCAAAGTCATCTACGCCGCGGTTCTCTCCAGGGAGGCATTCCGCATGGTCCTGTTCCTGACCCTGCTCGTCGCCGGAATCGCTCTGATCGCCATCGGGGCGGGCGTCGACGGCATGCTCTATCTGACCTCCGCCGGTGTACTGCTCCTCATCGCCGATCTGCTCTACCTGGCGGCGGCCCGCTCCGTGTGGCGATCTCCTCGGCGCCCGGCCCGCTGAGGCCGCGCCCCTCCTGGCCTCGTCGTACGAAGCAGACGGTCGGAGCCCGTGTCCATGAGCAGTCGTTCGGTCTGCGGGGAGGGGTGGTGCAGCCGCAGGGACGCGTGCGTCTCGGCGGCGTGCCGTGACACGTCGAGGAAGACGCGCAGGCCGCTGCTGTCACAGCGGTCGACGGTGGTCAGATCGATGTCGATGAGGGTGATGCCGTCCTGCAGGCACCGCTCCAGAACGGCGCGCACCTGGGGCGCGGTGGCGGGGTCGATCACACCGGCCAGGGTGACCAGTGCCCGCCTGTCCCGGTCGTGCCGGTAGATGTTCAGCTGCGGAAGAGTCATGACGCCTCGGTTCGGATGCTCAGATGCCTCGGTCCACGGGGCCCGGCCGCTTCCCGCCCGGCCCGGGGCCCGGGTGTACACCCGGGCACGCGTCGCCGCGGACTGAGCCGACGGTACCGAGGCGCGGCCGGGCGGCCGGTGGGGCGCCCGGATGCTCACTCGTGGTGCCCGGTACGGCTGCGGCAGGCAGCGGCCGCGGCGGCCGGGCCGGGGGGTGCTGTACCGGTACGCGGCGATCCTGTCGGCGTGCTGGAGGCCGAGCCGGTGGATCACGTACGCCGCCGCTGCGATGAGGACCACGAAAGCGGCGGCTGTCAGGAAGGCGTTCATGGCGGCCACCTCACATACCGATGATCAGCCGGCTGGCCCGGCCGGGCGGACCGGTCTGCGGGGGAACGGCTACGGACACCGCGGAGGCGCCGCCCTCGTACTCCCATGCCTCGCCCGGGTCCAGTGGCTGGTCGGCCGCCAAGACGCCGTGCCGGGCCTCGTCCGCGGCGATGAGCGCGCTCGCGGTCAGGGGCGGGCCGTCGTGGTCGGACGCGGCAGCCATCAGCCGGGCCGCAGACTCCGCCCCGGTCTCGGGCGGGATGACCAGGAGATCCCAGCGGCCGGTGCCGTAGGAGAGCAGCAGCAGCTTGTGCGGGTCGATCTCCGGGGTGAACCAGCCGACCTTGACGATGTGGCCGTCCACGGGAACCGTGCGGGGGATGACCGGCCAGTGTTCCGGGTTTACGGCGATGCGGGTGATACGGCCCCACAGGGGATCCAACACGTCGGTGAGTGCCGGCAGTTCGCTCAGCAGATCACGGGAGCGGGGCCACCAGGCTCCGTCCAGGAGTCCGCGGGAGGGGCTCTCGGTCTTCAGTGCGAGACGCGCGGCCGGGGCTGCGACGGACTCGGGGTGCGGCAGAGTGGAGTACAAGGTCGCCGACATGATGCGGACCCGTCTCCGGGCCGCCTCTGCGGCGGCCCGGGTTTCATCTTTCGCCGGGGACGACCCGGCGTGGAAGCCGGTGTGCGAAATGCCCTCGGTACTGTCCACACTACTCCGCGTTTCGCTGCGGCGCGGAGCAGTGGCCACATGGAGTGGAGTACCGGCCGGGTGATCTCCCGGCAGTGTCAGCGCGTGCCGGGAGCTCCCGTCCTTCGGGCTGAAGGGCCGTCGCCGCCGGGCGCGGCCGGCACAACGGTGTCGGACGGCGGGAGTGAGAGGTCAGCCGCGCCACTCCACCATGAGCAGGGTCGCGTCATCGCTGGTCCGCCCGCCCCTTGCCTGCTTGAGCGTGTGGGACAGGGATCGCGTCACCGCCCGGATGCCGCGCCCGGTCCTCTCCAGTTGGTTCACACAGTCGATCAGCTGGTCCTCCCCGAACTCCTCCCCACCGCTCTTGTGCTCCTCGACCACTCCGTCGGTGAAACAGAGGACGCGATCCCCGCGCACTAGCCCCAGCTCGCTGATCCGAGGCACCGAACCACCCAGGCCGACGGGAAGGGTCGTCGGGGCGACCAGACGCTGTGCGACGCGGTGGTCGCGGACGAGGATCGGCGACGGGTGCCCGGCGTTGATCCACTGCGCCCGTCCCGTCGTCGTGTCCAGCTGCATCATCTGTGCGGTGACGAAGTGCTCGGGACCGAACTGCTCTGCCACGGCGCGGTCCATGAAGTCGTAGATCTCCGGCAGTCCGATGCCGGCCCGGCGGGCGTGGCGGTAGGCGCCGATGGCCACGGTGGCCATCGTGGCCGCGTCCAGTCCGTGGCCCATCGCGTCGATCATGGCCACGTGGAGGACGTCATCGTTGAGCGCGTAATCGAAGCTGTCACCGCCCACGTCGTAGGCGGGTTCCAGGATCCCGGCGACGGCGACCCGGGGCATGATCATCGCTAGCGGTGGCAGCAGCGACCACTGGATCTCCGCGGCGACGCTCATCGCCTCGCCGCGTCGGACGCCGAAGAACAGGTCGGAGTAGCCGTGCTTGGTCACCAGCAGGTCGGCCACCAGGCCGGAGATTCTGAGCAGCAGGCGGCGGTCGTGGTCGTCGACGCTGTCCAGCGTCACGACCATGACCCCCACCTGGTCACCGCCGTCCAGCAGGGGCAGGTGGACCCGGACGCCGTCCTCCCGGGGCACCTCCACGGGGACCGCGTCGAGGAAGCAGCGGCCCGCCTCGGAGTCGTCGATCACCTGAGGTTCCCCGCCCGTGAGGCCCTCACCGGGCAGCGGTACGAGCAGCAGCTGGCCGTAGTCCTGCAACAGCACCTGCGGTCGGCGGCCACCGAGCCGGTCCACCACGTCAGCGATCAGGGGCCCGATGAGATGGGGCGGCAATTCGTGCGCGCTGTCGAGGATCTCTCCGAGGAGAGCTTCTCCGAAGCTCTCGGAGCGGTCCGCGCGCAGTCCTGCCGTCATCCCCTCACCCGCCATGGTCAGGGGCGGGCCGGTATGACAAGGGATCTGTCGGTGCCATGGCTCCATCACGGGGTCGTGGACGCCCGGGCCCGCCGGGTACGCGTGGCAGGCCGGGTCGGGCTGCTTACCTGGGTCCGGCTCCTCCTTCCGACTCCCATGTGTCCTGTCCGTCGAGGCCGCTCTCGGCGAGTGCCAGCAGGCGCGGGGCGGACAAGGGGTTCTCGGGGTCGGAGGCGGCGGTCAGCAGCAGGGCTGCCGTTCCGGCCGGTTCGTCCGGTGGGACCACGAGCAGTTCCCAGCGCCCCACGGTGCCGCAGTCCACGGTGATGGCATGCATCTCGGCCGCCCCGTTGCTCAGGGCCACCTCGATCACATGCCCCGGTGCCATCACCTCCTGCGGGGCATCTGGCCAGGCGGCGGTACCCACGGTCACGCGCGTGATGGTGCCGATGCTCGGATCCAAGGAGCCGACCAGCGCGGGCAGCTCCAGTTCCAGTGCGTCGCAGCGCGGCCACCATGCGCCGTCCAGCGGGCCATGGCTGACATCCGGCGTGAGGCGCAGCCGGGGCAAGGGCATCCGGTAGGAGTGTCCGTCACCTGGGGCCGTACCTTTGGCGGACTTGGTGATGGCGTTCATCGTGCGATCCCGATCCGGGCGGTTTCCGGCTGCCCGTGTCTGTCACTCGCCGGGAACGGCGCCGCCGTGGTCGTGCGCCCGACAGTTCTCGGTACCTGTCAGGCTACTCCCGGCTGTGGCGGGCGGCGTGGCGCGCAGCCATCGCGTCGAGACACGTCCGTACGGCGGACGACGGGTGGCGTGGCGGCCCGGGCCGCGTACGACCGGCGCCGGCTCATCGCTCCTCTGCCGAATCATCGGCGTGCCGAGGGCTGCCCTTCGGAAGACAGGGTCAACACACAGGGGGCGACGGGGCCGGGCAGCCCGACCACCTCGCCCATGTTCTGCCAGCCCCAGGACGAGAAGGCGGCTTGTCCTGCCTGGTCGGCAGGATGCAGCAGGGTGACCCCGAGGGAGGACCGCAGGTCTGTGAGCAGACGCTGTTGCAGGCGGCGGGCGATATCGCGGTGCTGAGCGTGCGGATGGGCCACGACCTGGGTGAGGACGACGAACCGTGCGCGGGAGGTGAGCCGCTGGATGATCTCCTGGAGCGTTCCGTCGAACCACCGGCGGTCGGAGCCGTCAGGGTCCACCGGATAACCGAAGGCGCAACCGATCAGCACCGTCGTTTCTGCGACCAGCAGGGCGAAGCCAGGGCGGTGGGCGGTGACCGCCAAGCGGTGCAGGAAGTCTCCACGGTCGTGGTACGCCTCGCCGGCGGTGCCCGCGACGGACTCCGCAGCCAGGTCCGCGATGTCCTCGCGCATGTCTTCTGCCTGCCAGCGGGTCAGCCGTCGAAGGCGGATCCCGTCCCTGAGGACCGGCTGATCCGGCCGACGAGCGGGGTCCTCGGGCGCCCGCGTCGCGGTACTCATGAGGTCGCCGGATGCGGCGGGCGGCACGGGACTCACGGGGGCCGTAAGGAGCAGCGAAGTCGATCCGGTGGTATCGAGGAGCCGGGTGATCTGCGCGCACGGATGGTGCAGCCGCAGGCGAGCGTGGACCCGGCTGGCGCGCCGTGATGCCGACAGGAGGACGTCCAAGCCCCTGGCGTCGCAGGAGCCGACCGTGGTCATATCGATGTCGATCACGGTGACACCGTCCAGCAGACACTGCTCCACTGCGGCCCGCAGCAGCGGCGTCGTGGCCGGCCCGATGTCGCCGGCAAGCGTGACGAGCGTCCGCTCTCCTCGGTTCCGCCGATGGATGTCCAGCCGGGCAAAGGCCATCACGCCTCCCCTCGGCGGGGTTGCGGACCTGCACGGGTGTTCAGCGCGGCCCCTGCCATGATGAGCTTGCGCGGAGTTGCTTCGACCGCGGCGGACATGATGCCGACCCGTCTCCGCGCCGACCACTGGGGCGGCCCGGGGTTCGTCTCTCGCCGAGGACGACCCGGCGGGGCGGCCGGAGTGCGTGGTGCCCTCGGTACTTCAACCGTACGTCGGCCGCAACCGGAAGCGGCTGCTTCGACGGGCGCGCGGCACGGTAGGGGCCGCATCACCTCACGGGCCGTCCCCACGGTCCGGGCTCTGCCGCGAGTACGAGCGCATGGGTTCGCGCCAGGCCCGGCTTGCCAAGGCCACCTCCAGTGTGTCCCCTCCCGTAAGGCAGCCTGCAGCGCGGGCGGACTTGCCCCGACGACACGGCGTCTGAAGATCAGGTTTTGAGACGGCTGACTGTGACGCGCTGACCCTTCAGCAGGGGCAGGTTGCGCACGTGGAAGGCGTGGGCGCCGGTGACGTTGCTTATCTCGTCCAGGATGTGCGGCATGGCAGCGAGGTAGGCGGCCGTGGAGTTCACGATGTACAGCAGGCCGTCCGCGTCCGGTTGACGATGGCCGATCCAGTGGAGGCCGGTCTCTATGAGCGCGTCGCGCTCGTTCCGACATGCACCGCCGCACCTTCCTCGCCGGGAGCATCGCAGCGCTCGCGGCCCCGGCCGGCTCTTCGGCCTCACACACCGCCCTCGTCCAGGCCCTCCTGCCCGGCGCCGGCCCTGCGGGCGCCGGTGGCCCACAGGACACGGCCGTCCTGTACGAACGCGTCGGATCAGCACTCAGGCTTTTCCACACCTGTCACTACACAGAGCTGGAGCGCACCCTCCCGAACCTGATCGCCGACCTGCGGGATGGCCGCCGGCGATGCGACGGACAGGGACACGGTGTCCGGGCTCCTGGCCACGGCGTACCAGACCGCGACCAGCCTGCTGCTCAAACAGCACGACCAGGGCAACGCATGGCTCGCCGTCGGCCGGGCGATGGCCGAAGCAGAACGCTCGGGCGACCCGGTGGTCCTCGCCTCCAGCGTCCGTGTCCAGGCCCACGTCCTGGTGCGCGAGAAGCACGCCACCGAAGCCGTCACTCTGGTCAGGCACACCGCCGACCAGCTCACCGGTTCGTACGACCGGCGCTCTCCGAAGTACCTCGCTGCTGTAGGACTGCTACTCCTGCGCGGCGTGACCGCGGCCAGCAGCCGCGGTGATCGCGCGGCCACGAAGGAATTCCTCACAGAGGCCAAGGAAGTCTCCCGGTACGTGACCCTGGACCGGCCTGACGCTTGGGCCACCTTCAGCCCGACCAATGTCGCCCTGCACGAGCTGAGCGCCCTGGTGGCCTTCGGTGACGCCGGTCTCGCCCTCCAGGCGGCCCGACCCCTCATGCGCCGACACATCCCGGTCCCCGAGCGCCGCGCCGCCCTATGGGTGGAGGCGGCTCGTGCCTACAGCCAGCAGGGCCGCCTCGCCGACGGCTACCAGGCCCTGCGCATCGCCGAGACCTGCGCCGCCCAGGACATCCGCCGTCCCGACGTCCGCAACCTGGTCGCCGACATGGCCGCCCGCGACCGCCGTCGTACCCTGCCGGAACTGCACCACTTCAGCCGCCAACTGGGAGTCCCCGCGTGACCGAGCCGACCGCTCCGGACAAGAAGCCCTTCCTGTACGTCGTCGTGTGCGCGGCAGGTGTTGCCCGTGACGTCGGCAAGCTCATCACCACCGCACAGGAGGCGCACTGGGACGTCGGCGCCATCGCCACACCGCAGGGACTCGGCTTCATCGACGCCAAGGCGATCGAGGCACAGACCGGCTACCCGATCCGCTCCGCCTGGCGATCACCGGGAGACCCGCGCCCCCTGCCTCCGGCGGACGCGATCGCCGTCGCTCCCGCCACGTTCAACACGATCAACAAGTGGGCCGCCGGGATCTCAGACACCCTCGCCCTGGGCATCCTGTCCGAGGCGTACGGCATGGGCATCCCGACCGTGGCACTGCCCTACCTGAACTCAGCCCAGGCCGCCCACCCTGCCTATCAGCAGAGCCTGGACCGTCTGCAGGGTATGGGCGTCCTGATCGGCTCGTGCGAACCGCACCGGCCGAGGGCCGGTGGCGCGGCGGATCGCTTCCGCTGGGAGGAAGCGCTGGAGTTGCTGGAGCCTCTGGTCGGCACGGTGCGGTGACGCGGTTCCTTCACCGGGGAGGACCGCAGTGATCATCGTCGACGCCCGTTCGCCAGGCTGCCGACGAGGTCACCGGGGAGCGAGGCAATCACTCCTCCTCGTGCGGACGTGCTGGGCTGCTGCCGAGGCGAGGTGATCCGGAAGTAGGAGGGGGTCCCCCGGGCAAAGACCGTTCACTCAGGAAACACCAGAGCGTTCACTCAGGAAACGCGCGAATGTTCACTCAGGAAACCCGCGCCCGTCCTGGACCGGCCAAGCGCCCGTTGTGTGGTGTCAGCGGTGTGGGAAACCTGGGGGTGAACGGGACAGGTGCCTTCCTCCTGCTGACGGCCTCGCGCGCGAGGCCGTCAGTGCCGGAATTACCGGTGTCGAGAAGGTGCCGCAGGCCCAGGCTGCGAAGGGCTCGGTGGGGTCTGGCCACGCTGTGCCGTTCGTGCTGCAACGCTCGTGCGGGCTTGGTCGGCTCGTGCTCGGGCGCTGGGGGCCTGCCGGGCGGCGAGGCGTTGGATGCGCCAGGTGAGGGTCCTGGCGGTGGAGCGGGCGTCGTCCAGGGTGCGCTGGCGGGCGGCATGCTGGAGGAGCAGCTCGGGATCGTGGCCGGCGGTCTCGGCTTCGGTCAGGGCGGCGGCCAGTGCCGGCCAGGCGGGGTCGTCGAGGATCTGCTGAGCGTGTTCGGGCACGATCACGAGGATCCGCTGGGCGTGCCGTTCCATGGTGCGAGCCGGTGGTTGGCGCTGGGCCAGGGCGGCCAGTGGCTCGGCAGCAGCCTGTTGGTAGACGGCCTGCAGGTGGACCAGGGCCTGGTGGGCGGCGGCGACCTGCTGGTCGTGCCGGCGAGCCTGGTGCCAGCGGGCTGTGGCGAAGATGACGAGCACGGCGATGTCGAGGAACATCGCCAGCCCGGACCCGTCACCGGTGACCGGCACGGTGCGCAGCGCGCGGACGGCGCCCCGGAGGGCGCGTGCCTGGTCCTGCTGGGCGCGGATGCGGGAGCGGGTGGCGCGTTCGAACGCTGTGGCGGCCTGTTGCAGCTGTGGCCGCAGGTGGCTGGGGGCGAGCAGCGGCAGGACATCGATGGCTTCGCCAAAGGCTGCGATGTGGGCCTGGGCTGCCGCGTCGTCACCGTGGTCGAGGTGGTGGGGGATGCGCTCGGCCGCGGCGGTGGCCTGGTACCAGGGGTTGGGCCTGCGCCGGCTGCCCGGCTCCGCTGCGGGCGGAGCCTCGATGGCGGTGAGGCGTTCGCGGATCTTGGGGAAGGACAGGTCGGGGGCGAGTTTGGCGCCGGAGAACCAGATCGGCTCGCCGGCGGCGTTGGTGTCGCCTGCCACGGCGACCTTGTACCCGCGTACGTCGCCGGAGGGAAGAACATCGACGAGGACGCCTTCGACGCCGTCGAGCAGGTGGAGGAATTCCTCCGGGCTGGTGGCGATGGACACCAGCTGGCGGACGGTGGTGCGCAGGCGCTCGCGGGAGGTCCGAGTCGTGCCGGCGCGGCGGGCTTTCTCCATCTCGGCGCGGGTGGGGCGCTTGGTGGCGGTGCGGTCGCCGCGCACGACCTGCAGGAGTCCGTATTCCTTCTCGATGGCGGCGAGTTCCTTGTCGGCCTTCAGGTAGTCGTTCCAGTGGCGGGCGGTGCTCAGGTCTCCTCGGACCTTGGTGGCGGCGATGTGGATGTGGTCGTCGGCGTGGCGTACGGCGACCCAACGGCACCCGTCGGGGTCGCCTTGTGGCGCGATGCCGGTGGCCGCCACAATGCGACGCGCGATGTCCGCCCACTCGGCGTCGGTGAGGTGCCGGTCGCCGGGGGCGGCACGTACCGAGCAGTGCCACACGTGCCGCTCGGGTACCCGGCCCAGTCGGCGGGCTTGCTTGACCCGCAGGTCGAGGTCGGCCACGAGGCGCTTCTTTGTGGCGTCGAAGTCGTCGGCGCGGCCTGGGTCGGGTGCGAAGCCGTCCCAGGAGGCGATCAGGTGCGGGTCGGTGTGGTCCTTGGCCTTCTTCGTGTCGAACAGGTACCGGATCAGGCCGGCGGTGTCCTTGCCGCTGCCGATCTTGGCGATTACTGGGCCGCCTTCGCGGAGACAGCGTGGTTCATGGTCTGCGCGAAGGCGCCGATCGCGGCGCGGACTGCGTCCAGGGTGCGCTCGGTCTGCGCGAGGACGGCGGTGTCCACAGGGTGTGGATCCCCTCCGGCGTTGAGGCGGTGGGCGATCTGGTTGACGTTGTTGCCGATGCGGGCGACCTCGGCCCGCAGGGCGTCGAGCTTGTCGAGGCAATCATCGAGCTGGGTGCGCTGCCCGGCCAGGCCCACGGTGAGATCGCCATCGAGGTAGGCCATGATCACGGCGCCGACGAGGTGGGCGCCGGCGATGCCCATCTCACGGGCCCGGGTGAGGATCCGGGTCTTCTCGTCGACGCTGTAGCGGACGTCGACACGCTTTTTGCGCTGGACGTCCTCGCGGGAACGGCGGCGGGCGAGACGACACAAGGTGACTTCGTCGGCGCTGGCGGCGGGCGACTGCTCGGCTGCGTCGGCGGGTGCCTCCTCCTCGGGCACCCCCTGGTGCCCGAAGTCCTCCGCCACCCCCGGGGCGGAGGTGTCCGCGTTGGACCGGCCCTTGGACGGTCCAACGTCATACCTTGCTGGCTGGGTGACGGCGGTGGTCACCTCCTGCTGGCTGGTGGGGAGTTCATTGTGGAGGTCGGGCATAGAGCGGTTCTCCATGTGGTGTTGCGGTGCGACGGTGACGCGATTCGACGGCTGGCTCGTCCCCGTACTGGTCAGCGCGGGGACGAGCGAGAGAAGTCGAGTTCGCAGGGTGGTGGGTGCTGCTGGGAGCCTCAGAGGGCGTTGGCGGGTTCCTTGTCGGGCTCGGCCCGCCACTGGCTGGCGGCCTGGTCGAGTTCGGCCTGCACCCAGTCCTTGATCCGGGTCAGGCGGTCCTTGCCGATGCGGTAGCCGGCGTCTCGTATCGCCGCCTCGATGTTGCGGCGTGACGCGCGGCCTCCGCGTCCCAGCGGTGCCGTGCGGGCGAGGGCGAGGAGTTCGTCGAAGGTGACGTCGCGTTCGTGGCCCTCTGCCGTGGCGAGCGGTTTCCGAGCCTGCGGCACATTGGCGGCGTCCCGCACCACGTCGCGGGGGCGACCGGCCACATCGGGCATCTCTGCTTGCTCTGGCAGACCGGCGTTGCCCTCGGATGACGGAGTCGGCTCGGCGTAGTCGGTGTGGTTGTGGCCGTAGCCAGGGGCGTTGTGGCTCTTTGTGGTGGCGACCTCTTGAACGTGGCGTGTGGGGTGGGGGCGGATGACCAGGTCAAGGTGGACGGCTCCGGCCAGTGCCAGCGGGGCGATGGCTGACAGGGCGCCGACGGTGATGTCGTCCAGGTGGAGCCCGGTGGTGTGAGCCTGCTGGTTGAGGCGGACGGCATGCAGGGCGTTGGCCCAGATGCTGGTGATCGTGGCGATGCCGACGAGTGCCCAGACGTACAGCCGGGAGCGCCAGGGTGCGGTGCGCAGGATGAGCAGGGCGGCGACGCCGATGGCGATGAAACCGTCGATCACCAGGGGGAAGGCGTACGTGAGGATTCCGCGGACGTGGATGGCGACGGCCATCTGCCGCAGAGCGTCGTAGGAGAGGGCGAAGCCGATCGTGCCGTCCAGGGCGACCCCGAGGCGGATCGCTGCGGTCAGTACTGGCGAGGGAGCTTGGGCGGTGCGTGAAGGCAAGCGGGGTACTCCAGGCGGGGAGCGGGTGCCATGGGCACCGAGTGAGGCTGGTGGGAGGGGGTGCGCACTCGTCGCACTCGTCGCGTGCCTGGTCACAGCAGGTACGGAAGGTTGGCGTGATACGAGTGGACTCGTCACGGCGAGGACACTCGTCGCGGGGCTGACCTGCGACGCGACGAGTGCGACGAGTCTTTACGAGTGCAGGCCCGGGCCGGGGGCGGTGCTCTCGTCGCCGCTGTCGGGCGTCGGCTCCTCGGGGCAGTAGCGGGCCCAGGCGTCGGCGAAGCGGAGGCGGGCGAAGCCCTTGGCCTGCCGGCCGCCTTCAAAGCGGTGAGTGGCGGCCTTGATATCGAAGTCCTTGAGGAGGATGCCCAGGTGGCGTGGGCTCAGGCCGGCGGTGCCGTACTCGGCCCACGGCGCCTCCTGGTCCTTGAGGAGTTCGTCCAGCAGGTCCCGGGTGCGCATGATGTCGGGATCACCGCAGCGTGCGAAGGCGCGCCGGATGTCCTGCAGCAGGCGGGTCTTCAGGTTCGACTCGTCGTCCTTGCCTGCCTCGGCCGCGCACATGGACGCACACGCGGCACGGGCCTCCTCGGGCCAGGTGCCGCCCGCCAGTTCCGCGACGATTACGAGCGGTTCCCAGGTGTCTGCCGCCCGGTCCTGCACCGGCATCGGCGGTACCAAGTCCGCTGCGGTGTCCATCAGGGGGCGCAGCCAGGCGGTCAGCCGGTCGCGCAGGCCGTGCAGGGTCGGGATGTCGCGGCGGGAGCGGAACTGCTCGACCCGCTCACCATCCTTGCGGCGCTGCATGCGGATCACCACCGCCCGGTCCATGACCGTGTCCGGTAGATCCCCGATGCCGGCGAGCGCTGCCATGGCGAAGGTGGGGAACGCCTGAGGCTTGTGCTCGGGCCCGGAGATGCGCAGGGCGGGTCGGTTGCGCTGGTGGCCGGCATTGAGCAGGCCGCGCAGCTCCTCGTTCTTCTCGGCGGCCTTGATGCTGCCGAAGATGGTGTCGGCCTCGTCCACCAGCAGGGTGGGCGGGTCATCGCCGATGGCGCGGAAGACGACCGCCGGGCTGGTGTTGACCGTGATCAGCGGCTCGCGCACGGTCTCCGTGATCACATCCAGCAGGCGGGACTTGCCGCACCGTTTCGCCGGTCCGACCACCGCGAGACGAGGCGCGTGCTGGAGGGCGGGCTGGATGTGCGTGGCCGCGACCCACAGTGTGACGGCGGTCAGCGCCTCGCTGCTGGGCAGGATCACGTACCGGGCGATGGCTTCCCGCAGCTCGTCCAGCAAGGCGGCGCCCTCTGGAGCCTGGGGCGGCTTCTCGTCCTCGGCGGGCGAGGGTTCGGGTATTGCGGGAGCTGCCTGGCCGGGGACGGCGACGGGCGGCCAGGTGGGCGTCGGGGATGGGGTAGGGGTGGTGGAGGACGTAGGTTCGTCCACAGGCGTTCCTCCCTGGTGGGCCGGACGGGCAAGGCCCGGCCCACCGGATCGGTCATTCAGGGGCGATGGGGCAGGCACTGTGCGGCTCTCGGCGGTGGCTCGCCGAGAGCCGTTTCGCTGTCCCAGAAGCGGCGTCAGACCGCCAAGTCGTACGCGGACTGGGAGTTCAGCCAGGCGTCCACCTCGTGCCAGCGGTAGCGCAGGTGACGGCCGACCTTGTGCACGTTCGGGCCGATGCCCCGGTACTTCCACTGGTAGAGCGTCTTCACCGGTACCCCGAGGTACGCGGCGACTTCCGCAGGGGTGGCCAGCGGGCCGCGCTGGGCAGTCGCGGTGGTGGCGGAGGCGTTGGTATTGCGGGTAGAGGTCTTCGGCACAAGGCTCCTTTTCGGTCTTGCAGAACGGGCATGGACAACACAGCCACACCGCCCAGAGAAAAGTCCAGAGTTAGTTCTAAAACTCTGTACTATTTCTGTCGGCGTGGCCGGGGGAGACCAAACAGTAAGGGCGGATCCCCGGCTGCCGAAATCGCTTCTGCGGAGGCTGAAATTTTTCTGTGGCCCAACGGCTGGCAGAGGGGTCGGAATCCGTTACCTCCGCAGCTCAGAGATGGCGACCAGCAGTCATCAGTGCCGCTGTAGCCCGCCGGGCACTGTGGTCGATAGTTGCTCAAATCGCCCATCTTCATTACGCGGAGGGAAGATAGCACGGCCTCTCAGTTGAAAAGGCTCGTGATGTGCCGGAATTCGACGAGACGAACACCACTTCGGCCCGGGTGACTTCTATAGGGTTTAAGAACTAACTCTTGCCATGACGGCCGGACGCAAGTTACGGCTACCTGTCATGGCAACCCGACCTGTCGAAATAGGCCCCGCCGGCCTCCACACCGCCCGCGCCATCGAGCGCCTACGCCTCGTGCGCGGCCTGACCCAGCACCAGCTCGCCGCCCGCTGTACGACGCTGGGCCGCCCGATGTCCAACACGGCCCTCAGCCGAACCGAACGCGCCCACCGACGCTGCGATATCGACGACCTCGTCGCCATCGCCACCGCGCTCGGTGTTCCTCCCACGAACCTGCTCCTGCCGCCCCCGTCGGTGTCCAGCGATGACCGGAGGGGGTGCTAGTTGGCACGGGTCTGGATTGAGGACCGCATAGGGCACGCGGCGTACGCACGTGCCGTGGCTGATGCCAAGAGGGCTGGCCGTACGCCACCCGGGCGCTACCGGGTCCGCTGGTACGACCCCGACGGCAAGCCGAAGATGAAGACCTTCGCCCGCAAGGTCGACGCCGACGCGGAGCGAACGAAGATGGAGTCCCGCCTCAACGACGGCTCCTACCGCGATCCCGCAGCCGCCCGCGTGAAGTTCGCAGAGGTGGCCGAGTCCTGGCTGGCCGCGCAGATCCATCTCAAGCGTTCGACTCGGGGCCGGTATCGCGGCGTTCTCGACGTCCACGTGATCCCCAAGTGGGGCACCACTCCACTGGACCGCATCAACTTCGAGGACATCGCCGAGTGGCTCGCGGACCTGCTGTCCGGCGAGGCGACCGGCGGTCGGAAGCTCAGCCCCCGCTCGGTCCGCAAGGCGTACGGCGTCCTCAGCCGCGTTCTCGGCTACACGGTCAAGGCTCGTCGTCTGGCGGTCAACCCGGCTGTCGGCGTGCCCTTGCCGAAGGCGGCGCCGGCCGACCACGTGTACCTCGATGACATGCAGGTCGACGCGCTGGCCAACGCGTCAGGTGCTTACCGGGTGTTCATCCTGTTGATGGCCTACACCGGTTTGCGCTGGGGCGAGGCGTCCGCGCTGAAGGTGGGCCGCGTAGATCTGGACGTCTGCCGAGCCCGCATCGTCGAGGCGTACGCCGAGGACAACGGCAAGCTCTACCTCGACACCCCCAACAACCACGAGCGCCGGTCGGTGCCGATCCCGCGGTTCCTGGCCGAGGAGCTGGAGCCCCATGTCCAGGGGCGGGGAGATGAGGAGTTGCTCTTCACCGCTCCGCAGGGCGGACCGCTGCGGGCCCGTAACTTCCGTCAGCGGTCAGGAAGCGGTCGTCCAGGGGAGCGACCACGCTGAGAAGTTCACGGCGCGACTTGCGATTCATGGCCGAGGCCGCGCCTTGCAGCAGTGTTCGCGCGTGCCTGTCCCTCCAGAGGGTGGTTCCCCGGCCATGGGTGAAGCGCCAGAGCCCATGCCCGGAAGGCCTGGGCGACGTGACCGGGAGGCAACCGGCACTGAACTTCGAACTGTGCGATCTGTCGGTTCGCCGCAGCGGACAGACCAGGGATGACCCGGCGGTTGCTGGCGTATCCGCGACGGCGTCGTTCGGTTCTGATCTCGCCCGGTGACCGGCGAGGCATGGGCACTTCCAGTGGGGAAGGCGAGTGATCGTCCGACGGTAGGGGGCGTCAGCCCGAAGATCAAGCGGTCAGCCGGCTGCTTGCTGTTCGACTCGGGTACGGGTGGTGGTGGCGTACACCCGGCAGACGG
Organism: Streptomyces sp. MA5143a; assembly: GCF_900290235.1. Taxonomy (GTDB): domain Bacteria; phylum Actinomycetota; class Actinomycetes; order Streptomycetales; family Streptomycetaceae; genus Streptomyces. The sequence goes on along the minus strand of NZ_OLMK01000031.1, from coordinate 4,988 downwards.
TGAGGACGCGGGTACGCCCTGCTGGAGGGCGGGCCCACACGCCCGCGCCCGCGAGACCGGCGTTGCCGCCGGAGGCGATGCTCACTCCCGATTCCGGGAGGGTGCCGGCCTCCCGGTGGACACGGAGGAAGTGAGGCCCGTGGCGCCCACCGCTGCTCGCGCCGCCGCCACGAACGCGGCGATCGCCGGGTGAGTGCCGCCGCCCGCACGGAAGGCGACCTTCGAGCGGCGGAAGAGGGGCAGCCGGGTCAGGAACACGCCCTTGGGGGTGCGTTCCGTAGCCATCTCCGGTACGAATCCGGCGCCTTGCCCGATGGCGGCCAGTGCCAGCACCGTACGGAAGTCGTTGACCTGATGGCGGATGCGCGGCTGGAAACCAGCCGCCTGACAGGCGCGTACGGCCATCGCGTGACCGGTCGTGCCGTCCCGGGCCGTGATCCATGGGGTCGTGGCCCACGGTCCGAGCAGTTCCGCCAGCGTGTCACCGCGGGCGGCGGTACCTCTCGCGGGATCGGTGTCGATGGCGGCGCCCGTGGCCAGGTACATCGGCTCCTCCAACAGGGGCACCTGGTCGACCGTGGTGTCCGGGGAGGCGGGCACGAAGTCGTAGTCGTGGACGAGGGCCACATCGAGTTCGCCGGCGCGTAGCCGGTCGGAGACCCGCGTCGAGTCGATCTCCTGCACCATCGGTTCCAGCGCGGGATGCCGCTGCGCCAGTTCGGCCAGCGTGGCGGGCACGATCGCGGGGCCGCCGGAGGGGAACGTCCCGATGCGCAGCGGCCCGCCGATGCCCTCGCGTGCCCCGGCCAGTTCGGAGACCGCCAGTTCGAGGCGTTCCAGGACGGCGTCGGCGTGGGTGACGAGGGTGCGGCCCGCCGGGGTGAGCACCACCCGTCTGCCGCTTCGTTCCAACAGGGGTACGCCCGCCTCGCGCTCCAGCACGCTCAGTTGCTGGGAGACGGCCGAGGCGGTGAAGGTCAGCGCCTCGGCGACGGCCGCGATGGTGCCGCGTCGGTCCAGTTCGCGCAGCAGGTGGAGACGTCGGACATCGAGCATAAGGTGAGCTTACGTGTGAGCGTAGAAACATGAACTGGATCTACCGGGTTTGGGTCGGCAGGCTGGGCACATGAAGCCCGAAGCGAACCTCACCGGCCTGTTTGTCCCCTTGGTGACCCCGTTCACCGCCGACCTGCGCCTCGCCCCGGACGCGCTCGCCCGCCTCGCCGACGAGGCACTGGACGGCGGCGCTCGCGGACTCGTCGCCCTGGGCACCACCGCGGAGGCGGCCACGCTGACCACCGAGGAGAAGCGGGCCGTGGTCCGAATCTGCTCGGCTGCCTGCCGGGCACACGGCGCCCCACTGATCGTCGGCGTAGGCACGAACGACACCGCCACCGCCATCACGACGTTGCGGGAGCTCGCTCGGAGCGGTGATGTCGCCGCGGCGCTGGTTCCCACACCGCCCTACACCCGGCCCGGCGAGGCGGGAACGCTGGCGCACTTCACGGCACTCGCCGAACACGGGGGGCTGCCGCTGGTCGTCTACGACATCCCGTACCGCACCGGTCAGCGCCTCAACACCAGCTCGCTCACCGCGCTCGGCCACCTGCCGCAGGTCGTCGGGGTCAAGTACGCGACCGGTGTGCTCGACGCGGCCGCGATGGAACTGCTCGGCTCGCCGGTCCCAGGCTTCTCGGTGCTCGGCGGCGATGACGCCGTCATCTCGCCGCTGCTCGCGGCGGGCGCCCGCGGCGGCATCCTCGCGTCGGCCAACGTCCGCACCGCTGACTTCGCCGAGCTCATCTCGCTGTGGCAGCGCGACGCCGCCGGACCGGCCCGCAGACTCGGAGCCGAGCTGGCCCGGCTGTCCGCCGCGCTCTTCGCCGAACCGAACCCGGCTGTGATCAAGGGGGTGTTGCACGCTCAGGGCCGTATACCCAGCCCAGCCGTCCGGCTGCCCCTGCTGGCCGCCTCAGCCGATTCGGTCAGGCGCGCGGCGGACCTGGCCGCACCCAGGGCCGCCCACCAAGAAGCCGCAGCCTGACAGGGCGGCCGGTCGATTCACAACGCGGACCCGTCATCGGCTGTGATATCGAGGTTGCGACGATGCCCGAATGACTGATGAGGTCCGAAGACATACCTGCGGGAGGCCGAGAGAGCGGTGCACTTGTCGGCCACCTTGCGCGGAGCGTCCTGTAGGTCGAGTGGTTCCTTGACGGTCAGGTGTTCGGCGCGGAGCCGGTGTCACCGGTTCGGTAGCGGGCCTCGCTGTCGTGGCTGAGCAGGGCCGGGCAGCGTGGGTGCGGTGTCGAGCGGCTGGGCATGCGGGGGATGGGCCGGCGGGCCACTGCGCGGTGTCAGTGCGTGCTTTTGAACCCATCTCGCGGCTGAGCCAGGTGGTCCGCTGTGTCCGGCTGGGTTGCCGCCCAGGCTGCGGCCACCAAGGGGCGGTGTACGTCGGCCCGTCGGATGCAGACGCCGATGGTGAGGCGATCTGGTACGGATGGGGCGGTCACCTGCCGAAGTCTCGCGCGGAGTCCGCTGTGCTGTAGGACAAGGTCGGGGATGACACCCGTGCCGTAGCCCAGAGCGACCAGGGTGAGCAGCGCTTCATGGCCCTCGGTTTCGGCAGCGATGTGCGGATGGATGCTCAGGTCTCGGAACCACCGGTCTGCGGCAGCGCGCACAAGCCCCTGCCGTGGCAGGACGAAGGGCTCCTCAGCGGCGGTGAACTCCTCGTGGGCGAGTATGGACCCGGCCTGGACGAGGACGAGCGGGGTCTGTGTGATCTGCCGGGCGAGCACTGTGGCGGGGATCCGGGCGGGGAGGGCAGCGACGGCCAGGTCGGTCTCGCCCTGGTCGAGCAGGGCAAGGGCGGCCGCGGCGTCGCCGGTGCGTAAGGAGATGCTCACGCGCGGGTGCGCGGCGCGCAAGGGGGTGAGCAGTTTGGGCAGGAGGGTGTGGCACGCGGTGACGGAGGCGAACACCCGCAGGTGTCCGTCGAGTTCGTCGTCGGCAGTGCCGTAGCTGCGGTATCGGGCCCATAGGTCCAGGGCATCGGCTGCGTACTGGCGGAAGGCGCGGCCGTGCGTGGGGCCCTGCTCAACGCGGCGAGGATGCTCCGCCCCGGCGGGTCCTTCTACTTGTGGGACGTGATCTTCAGTTTCGAGCCCTCCAGCGCGGAGACACACCTGCAGCAGTGGATCAACACCGCAGGCCGTCCGGACGGCGAGGGCTTCACCAGGGCCGACTTCGAAGCCCACGTCCGAGAGGAGTTCTCCACCTACACCTGGATCGTAGAGGGCATGCTGCGACGAGCCGGATTCGACATCGTCTCCCGCGCCTTCCCCCGTGCTACTCATGCCGAGTTCTGCTGCCGCCGCCGGTAACCGCTCAGGCCGGCCGCTCAAAGTCGTCGGGGCAGCAGACCGCTCAAGCTCCTCAGCTCTTCAGGGCGTCCGAGATGGACTTGACGCCGCCGTGCGCCGTGAGCCCCCCGTCCACCGCGATCTCCGCACCGCTGATGAAGGACGACTCGTCCGAGAGCAGGAACACCACGAGCGGGGCGATGTCATCGACCGTCCCGCTTCTGCCGAGTGGGGTCTCCTTGATGGTCGCGTCACGAAAGGCCTGTGTGGCCTGGGCGGTCATCTCGGTCTCGATGTAGCCGGGGAGTACGGTGTTGACCCTGATCCCTTTCGGCCCGAGTTCTGTTGCCGCGATCTTCGAGACGGCACGCAGTGCCCATTTACTCGCGGTGTAGGCGACGGGGTAGTAGCCGGTGAGGGCGGTCGCCGACCCGATGTTCACGATGGACGAGCCGGGCGGCATGAGCGGGGACAGCCGCTGGATGCCCAGCAGCGGGCCAGTGGTGTTCACCGCCTGCACATGCGCCATGTCCTCGGGGCGTACGTCGTCGAGCCGCTTCCTCTCGATGATCCCCGCGTTGTTGACCAGCCCGTGGACGTGGCCGTACGTGTCCTTCAGTTCGGCGGCCAGTTCGTCCCAGTCGCTCTCGCTGCTGATGTCGAGCCGCCGGCATCCCTCGCCCTCGGGACGTACATCGGTGGCCACCACGGTGGCACCGGCTCGAGCCAGCGCCCGAACCTCGGCCGCGCCCTGTCCGCGGCCCGCTCCCGTGACGACGACTACTTTGCCTGCCAACCGCTGAGCGGGCTGCTCGCGTTCGAAGATCGAACTCATGGTCGACAACCTACCTCCCCGGCGCCATCCGTCCGGAGTCCCCTCTCACCATGAAACGACAAAGACTCCGACCCGAGCACGCGATCGCCACGTAAATCGAACTGCCGAACTCCCCTCCAGGCCTGCCGTGCCCCAGGCAACCGCTCAGGCAATGGCCCAAGACCGACATCGGCCGTCACCGGTTGCTTCAGGGCCGAGTATCCGGGTCGCGTTCGCGGCCGGGCTGCGGCCGGTGCCATGAGCGGCCGTGCTGGTCGCGCCGGTGACGGTCTGCTCCCTGATGTCGCCCGCGTCGGTGGGGGACAGGCCTTCCCGGGCCAGGGCGGGCTTCAGGTCTCTGAGCCGTGTGCCCGCTTCCACGATGACGGTTGCGGTCTCCCTGTGGATGATCGGCTGATGGCCTGCCGCCGTCGGGACTGATGGTCAGCCGCCGACGCGTCGGGACTGATGGTCAGCCACGGACGCGTCGGGACTGATGGTCAGCCACGGACGGGGTCGCGTGGGCCGCTTGTGGCGGTCCGCGGGGCCCCGTCGTCCGTCTTCCCGTCGTCCTCGTCCGTGCCCGGGGCTGCCCGTGGTCCGGTCAGGAGGTGGGTGAGGGCGAAGCCCGCGCCGACGACCGCGGCCCCGCCGACCGCGTCGAGGACCCAGTGGTTGCCGGTCGCGACGATCGCGACGACCGTGAACGTCGGGTGCAGCAGGCCCAGGGCCTTCATCCACCACCGTGGGGCGACGATCGCGATGGTCAGCCCGCACCACAGCGACCAGCCGAAGTGCAGCGACGG
>NZ_OLMK01000044.1 GCF_900290235.1 Streptomyces sp. MA5143a | reverse complement strand
AACCCGCCCGCAACAGCTGCTCGGGCCGGTTGACGAAGGCGATGCGGCGATGACCGAGGTCGGCGAGATGGTGGACGCACGCCGCCGCGAGCGCGGTGTGGTCCAGACCCACCCACCAGGTCCCCTCGGGCCGGGCCGTGCGGCCGATGGCGATGGCGGGGAAGTCGAGTTCGGCCAGGTGATCGACCCGGTCGTCCTCCAACCTGATCTCCATCAGGATCGCCCCGTCGACCCTCCGCTCCCCCAGCAACCGCTGGAACGAACGGTCACTGTCCACACCACTCGGCGACAGCAGCACGTCATAGTCATGAGCCGCCGCGGCCTCCACCACACTGCCGATGAAGTCGAGCTGCATCCCGGTGTAGTGGTTCCCAGCCGGCGGGAAGACCAGACCGATCGTGCTCGTCCGCCCGTTGGCCAGAGCACGCGCACTCGCGTTGGGCCGGTAACCGAGCTCGTCGATGACCCGCTGGATCTTCTCGCGGGTCTCGTCCGACACCGGACGCTTGCCGCTCAGCGCATACGACACCGTGCTCCGCGAGACACCCGCCCGCTTGGCGATCTCCCCGATGTTCACGGGCACTCCCTCATCGAACCGGTTCGGTGAAGCGAAGATAGGAACACCTCAAAGCACTGTCAACGCCTGCGGCGAAACTTCTCGAAACAGTGCCGTAACCCAAGATGATCAGCAAACTCCGCCCGCATCGGAGCTATTGCCGCGAGCTTTCCTCGCTGCTAGGTTCCTGCGAACCGGTTCGATTGAAGCGATCCCTCCGGTTACCGCGACCCACCCACCAGGCCCTCCACGCCGCAGCGGGCAAGGACGCAAGAACGGACTCATCAGCACAATGAACGATGCCGTCACAGGATCCGGCCGCTCGGCCACCCGACCTGTTTGCGGGCCACCCCCGGGAGGTCCGAGTGGGCGACGTACTGGAGCGCCCTGAACCTCTCCAGGAACCCCAGCCGCGCGCCGGCTGGGGTTCCTCGCTCTTCGCGGAGTTGTCTGCGGTGGCCAAAGGGGCCTGACAAACAACTTCCGGACTGTGAGCGTCGGTCGAGACACCGCCGCACGTCGAACAGTCCGGAGCACACCTTGCCCACCAGCGTCCTGGCCGTGATCGCCTTGTCCGTCCTTCTCGGATTTCTGGTGATCATCCTGCACTGGGTGGACAGCCACAGGCCGGACGCGACGGCGGCGGACCTTACGACGACCCACACCTTGGGCCTGTCGTTTGGATCAGGCCTGGGCCTCGGGGCTCACCGGCAGCCCTTGGTGCCCGTAGCCAGAAGTCCGCATGATCCAAACGACAGACCCTAGCCCAAGCGTGTGACCTTCTCGACGGTCACGGCGCCCACACCGACGGTCGTGCCGCGCGTGTTCACCAGCCGTACCTCACCCACCACTTCGCGGTCCTCGGCCACGGCACTCGCGACGGTGACGCTCGCCGACACCTTCGCCGAGTCGCCCTGGCCGAGCCTGACCGGCGCCGACTCGTCCACGGCGACCGTGCCGAGCGCGGAGGAGAAGAAGACGTCCCGGTAGTCGTACGCGGTCGAGCCCGACGGTACGGCGTAGGCGACGACCTCGACGGTGTACGTACCGGCCGCCGGGTCGGCGAGGGAGACGGACTCGTCGGAGTCAGGGTCGGCCGACTGGCCGACGACCTTGCCCTGGGCGTCGTAGACCGTCAGGTCGAGGTCGGCGGCCGTGTCCGAGACCTCGCCGATGGCTACGTCGAGCGACGTGGTGCCCTCGGCCACCTCGATCGTGCTCTTCTGCGTCTCACCGTTCTCGATGGTCGGCCGCGCGGACTTCGACGAGCCGAGCGGGCCGCCCCTCAGGGTGCCGTCGACCGCCGCCATCCTGTTGGTGACCGTCCAGGACGTGTCGACCGAGGTGCCGGCCTTGGCCTCCGGCACGGTCACCGGCATCGGGGCGAAGGACGCGGCGAAGGCGGAGACGTTCAGCTTGTACGGGTTGTCCAGCAGGGCCGAGGTGCGGCGGGAGTCGACCGCGATCTCCCAGACGCCCGGCATCGGGTCCGCGTACACGGCGATGTCCGTCGTGTTCGGGTCGTCGTCGTCGACCGACATGCCGCGCGGGTCGGTGGCGCTGACCCCCGCCTGGCTGCCCTTCCTCAGACCGCCGAGCGTGACCTGGAGCGACTTCGCGCCCTCGGGGACGGTGACGAAGTACGACGTGAACTTGGTGCGCCGCACCGAACCGGAGGCCGTGAAGGTGTACTCGACCGGCGTGGAGACCACGACGGTGTTCAGGATCTGCTGGTCGACACCGGCCGTCCTCGGGTCGTCGACCTGAAGGATCACGCTCTTGATGCCCGCGTGCCGGGGAGCGGCCTTGACCTTCACCGTCACCGGCTTGTTCAACGGCAGTCTCACCAGCCGCGCGCCGACGATCGAGAAGGTGCGCTCCTTGTTGTTCGTCAGCCGCAGGGAGTGCGGGAGCGAGCCGGACGGCCCGGACGTACGGGTGATGGTGACGTCGTACGTCTTCTTCTTCCCGGCCTTCAGACCGCCCTCGCGGTCGTGGACGCCCGTGCCGAAGCCCGGAGTCTTCAGCGCCTGGTCGAGCGCGGTGTCGACCGGGGCCTTCACCGAGTACGCGTGGGCGGTCGCGCCCGCCTTGACCGCCTTCCAGGCGCCGACGACGTCGATGAGGCCGGCACCCTCCTCGTACGCCTGAACTCCCTTGATGTGCTTGGCGGTCGAGGTCAGTGCCGTGCGCAGCTTCGCGGGCGTCAGCTCGATGCCCTTGCGCTTGGCGGCGCTCAGCAGCAGCGCGGTCGCGCCCGCCGCCTGCGGGGACGCCATCGAGGTGCCGTTATGCATGGCGTAGCCGGGCGGCAGCTTCCAGCCCGCCTCGGCGACGGACGAGCCGGGCTGCCACGGCGGGACCGTGCTGACCGCGGCGCCGGGGGCGACGAGGGTGGGGGTGAGGCCGCCGTCCTCACGGGGTCCGCGGGAGGAGAAGGTGAACAGTTGGTACTTGTCGGCCACGGCGGCGCCGTAGTTGGCGGCGTAGGTCTCCTTGGAGATGCTCGCGCCGACCGAGATGACCTTGTCGCCGGAGCCGAGGTCATCCATGGTGTTGGCGCCGGGACCGTCGTTGCCGGCGGAGACGACGAGCTGGATGCCGTGGGTGTCGATCAGGCGGTTGTACAGCACGGAGAAGACGTCGTTGCCGTCGTTGAGCGCCGCCTGACCGCCGATGGACATCTGGACGATGTCGACGCCGCGGTTGACGACGAGGTCGACCATGCCCTCGGTGATGCCGACGTTGGTGCACGAGACGGCGAAGGCACAGGCCCGCGACGACACGATCTTCGCGCCGGGGGCGGCGCCGTTCATCCTGCCGCCGAACATGCCGTTGCCGGCGGTGATACCGGCCACGTGGGTGCCGTGGAGACCGGAGACGAGGCCGATGTTGACGAAGTCTGACTTCTTGCCGACCCAGTCGCCGCCCAGCGGGTCCATCGGGACGTCCTTGCGGATCTCCACGGCGAAGGACTGGCTCTCGGCGACGGCCGTGGCCGGGTCGTCGGTGCCGAACCGGCCGACCTGGAAGCCGTCCTTGTACGGCTTCATCGGCTTGTCGTCGGTGAAGTCGCCGTCGTCGTCGACATCGACGGTGACCGTGCCGGCGGCCGGGTCGTACAGGACACCCCAGTCGTCGGTGGTGTCGCCGTCGCGGTTGACGTCACCGTCGGAGCGGCCGGGCGAGGCCGCGGGCATCGTGGTGACGGACTCGGCGAAGACGCTGACCCGGTAGGCGCCCTCGGGGGCCTTCCAGCTCTTGCCGCCGAAGTCGAAGGACGGCCCGGAGACCGAGGTGGTCATCGGACGCCAGGTGCCGTCGCCGTCGAGGACCGGGTCGGTGGCGGTCACCCAGTCGACGATCTTGCGCTCACCGGTCGTGGTCTTCCGCAACGCGGGAGTGGCGAGGTCGACACCGGTGTCGAGGATGCCGATGGTGACGCCCCGGCCGTCCGCCTTCGGGTTCTGCTTCACGAAGTCGACGGCGCCCGTCTCGAAGGACGGGTTGTAGGGGTTCCTCGCGGGAGTGTTCTCGTCCGGGCCGGGGTAAGCGGCCGCGGAGGCGGTCGTCCCGCCCTTTTCGAGGCCCGGCTCCTCCATGGGTATCTCGTCCCGCAGGTCGATGGCCCGCACGGAGGAGAGCTTGGCGGCGGCGGCGATGGCCGAGTCCGCCCTGCCGGTCGGTACCGTGGCCCGTACGTAGCCGAGCTCGTCGTAGGTCCGACCGACGGAGCCGCCCTTGACCGCGTCCAGCTCCGCGGCGACCTTCTCGGTCTGCCCCGGAGCGGTGGCGATCATCATCGTGACGGTCTTCTCGTGGTGCGCCTTGGCCTGCGCGAGGAGGGCGGCGTCGTCCGAACCGAGCTTCTCGGGGCCGGACTTGACGCCGGGGTCGACGGCAGTGGCGGGGGCGCCGTCCGCGGCGAGGGAGAGGGGGACGGGCCCGGCCGCGGAGAGCAGCGTGACGAGCCCTGCGGCCACGGCGATACGGGCGACGCGTCTCGCGCCCGGTATCGGGGCCGGGTGGGGGGTGGGAGGCATGCGTGATCCCTGGTGCAGGAGGAACGTAGGCATGGGCGGCCGGGTCGAACATCCTCGACCGCCGCGATCCGGAACATAAACCCGGATGATCGCCACCTTCGCACAAGTGACCACTGTTACTTGAGAGTCAACTCATCTAGATCGCGACTGACACACTCTCTCCACATGCCGTGGGGGAGTTACGCGAACCCGGTGGCACGCGCCCCCGGGCTTCCCGCGCGAGGAACCCCACGGACCCGCAGCCGCCCGGCGGCCCGCTCCCGCACGCGCCCCTCC
>NZ_OLMK01000156.1 GCF_900290235.1 Streptomyces sp. MA5143a | reverse complement strand
CCTCCAACGCGAACAGGGCAGGCTGAGCCCACCCCGTGGACTCCAGCACCTCGGCGGGACCGCCGAACACCACGTCCCTCAACGAACCCGGCAACAACCCCTCAAACCCCGCACACACCTCGTCGAAAGCGGAAGCGAACACCGGGAACGCCTCATACAGACCACGCCCCATCCCCACCCGCTGCGAACCCTGACCCGAGAACACCACCGCCAGACCACCGCCCGAGGGCGTGTCGGTCGCGGGGGCTCCGTTCTCGGCGAGGCCCGTGAGCGCCTCGTGGAGCTGGTCGAGGTCGGTGGCCGTGAGGACGGTGGCGGTGGGCAGGACCGCTCGGGTGGTGGCCAGTGAGAGCGCGAGGTCGGGCAGCCGTACGTCGGGGCGTTCGGCCAGGAAGGCGGCGTACCGGGCCGCCTGGGCGCTCAGGGCCGCGTCGTCGTGGGCGGAGAGGACGAGCGGGACGACGGACGGTCCCTGTTCCGCGCCCTCCGACTCCGGTGCCGTCCCCGGTACCGACTCCGGCTCCGTGTGGGGGCCGGGGCCCGGCTGTGCGGGTGCGTCGGGTTGTTCGAGGACGACATGGGCGTTGGTGCCGCTGATCCCGAACGACGACACGCCCGCCCGGCGCGGTCGGCCGGTGTCCGGCCAGACCCGTGCCTCCGTCAGCAGCTCCACCGAGCCGGCCGACCAGTCGACTTCGGGGGTCGGCTCGTCCACGTGCAGGGTGCGGGGCAGTAGGCCGTGGCGCAGTGCCAGGACCGTCTTGATGACGCCCGCCGCACCGGCCGCCGCCTGGGAGTGGCCGATGTTCGACTTCAACGACCCCAGATACAGCGGTCGTTCGCGGTCCTGCCCGTACGTCGCGAGCAGGGCCTGTGCCTCGATCGGGTCACCGAGCCGCGTCCCCGTGCCGTGCGCCTCCACCGCGTCCACATCCGTGGGTGACAGTCCCGCGCCCGCCAACGCGTCGAGGATGACGCGTTGTTGGGACGGCCCGTTCGGCGCCGTCAGACCGTTCGACGCACCGTCCTGGTTCACCGCCGAACCCCGCACCACCGCCAACACCGGATGACCAAGGCGACGGGCGTCCGACAACCGCTCCACCACCAGCACCGCCGCGCCTTCCCCGAGGGCGAAGCCGTCGGCGGCGGCGGCGAAGGACTTGCTGCGGCCGTCGCGGGCGAGGGCCTGCTGGCGGCTGAAGCCCACGAAGGAGGCGGGTTCGGACATGACGGCCGCTCCGCCGGCGAGCGCGAGGTCGCACTCCCCCGCCCGCAGCGCCTGCACGGCGAGGTGGAGGGCGACCAGGGAGGACGAGCAGGCCGTGTCGACGGTCACCGCCGGGCCCTCCAGGCCGAGCGTGTACGCGATGCGGCCGGAGGCGACGCTGGCGGCCGCTCCGGTGGCGAAGTAGCCCTCGACGTCGGTGGCCGCGTCCAGTAACCGTGCCGTGTGGCCCTGTTCGCTGACGCCCACGTAGACGCCCGTACGGCTGCCGCGCAGCGTCGACGGATCGATCGCGGCCCGCTCCAGGGCCTCCCACGAGGTCTCCAGCAGGAGCCGCTGCTGGGGGTCCATCGCCGGCGCCTCGCGGGGCGAGATGTTGAAGAACGCCGGGTCGAAGAGGGCGGCGTCGGAGAGGAAGCCGCCGTGGTCGACGTAACTGGAGTCCGGTGCCGTCCCGTCGGGGTCGTGGAGCCGGTGCAGGGGCCAGCCGCGGTCCGTGGGGAACGGGCCGATGAGGTCCGCCTCCTCGGTGAGGGCCCGCCACAGCTCCTCCGGGGAGCCGATGCCGCCGGGGAGACGGCAGCCCATCGCGACGACGGCGATCGGGTCGTCGCCGTCGATGGCGGCCCTGACCGCGACCGGCGCCGGGCGTTCCCGCTCGCCGAGGAGCTTCTGGCCGAGGAACACGGCGAGGGCGGTGACGGTGGGATGGTCGAAGATCAGGGTGCTGGGGAGCCGTACGCCGCTGGCCGCGGCGAGCCGGTTGCGCAGGTCGACGGCGGTGAGCGAGTCGAAGCCGAGTTCCTTCAGGGCCCGCCCGGGGTCCACGGCGGCGGGGTCGGGGTGGCCGAGGACCGCCGCCGCGTGTTCGCGCACCAGCTCGCGCAGGGCGCGGGTGCGGGCGGCGCCGTCGAGGTCGGCGAGGCGGCGGGCGAGCGCGGACGGGGCGGTGCCGGTCGCCGTCTCCTCGGGTACGGCGGGTCGGGCCTCGGGGATGTCGTCCAGCAGACGGCTGGGCCGCCCGGAGGTGAAGACCTCGGCGAACCGTTCCCAGTCGACGTCGGCGAGGATCACCGAGACCTCTCCGTCGGCGAGGACCGTGCTCAGCCCGGCGACGGCGGTCTCCGGGTCGATGACGGGCAGGCCGGTGGCGCGGAGTTGGTCGTAGATGGTGTCGGAGACCATGCCGCCGCCCGACCAGGGCCCCCAGGCCACCGACAGGGTGGGCACCCCGTCGGCGCTGCGCCGCTCGGCGCGCGCGTCGAGCACCGCGTTGCCCGCCGCGTAGACGGCGTGGTCGCCGGCACCCCAGACGGCGGTGATGGAGGAGAAGTAGACGACGGCGTCCAACTGATCGGGGGCGAGGACGGCTTCGAGGTTCTCGATGCCGGTCACCTTGGCGCCGAGGACAGTGACCAGGTCCTCGAACGGGGCGTCGGCGACGGGGCCGAGGACGCCCACGCCGGCGGCGTGCACGACGGCGCGGATCGGGTCTCCGTCGCGTTCGATGCCGGCGAGGGCGGTGGCCAGGGCGGCACGGTCACCGGTGTCGCAGGCCAGCAGCGTGACCCGTACGCCGGTCTCCTCCAGCTCGGTCCGCAGCGCGTCGGCGCCGGGTGCGTCGGCGCCCCTCCTGCTGAGCAGCACGAGGTGCTCGGCGCCGTCCCGGGCGAGCCAGCGGGCGACGTGGGCGCCGAGCGCACCGGTGCCGCCGGTGACGAGGACGGTGCCGCGTGGTGTCCAGCCCGGGTTGCCGTTCGCCGTGGGCGCGGCGTGCACGAGACGCCGGGCGAGCACCCCGGAGGGCCGTACCGCGACCTGGTCCTCGCCGTCGGTGCCGACGAGCACGGCGAGGAGCCGGTCGGTGGCGGCCTGGTCGACGGTGGCGGGGAGATCGACGAGACCGCCCCAGTGGTGGGGCAGTTCGACTGCGGCGGCGCGTCCCAGCGCCCAGACGGCGGCCTGCGCCGGGTCGGCGGGCCCGGCGTCGTCGGCGGTGCCGACGGCGCCCCGGGTAACGCACCACAGCGGTGCGGTGGTGCCGGTCCTGACGAGCGCCTGGAAGAGGGCGAGCGTGGTGGCGAGACCGGTGGGCACGACCGGGTCGGCCGTGTGCGGTGTGCTGTCGGCGCCGGTCAGGGTCACCACGCCGGTCGGCGCGATCTCACGGACGCGTGCGGCGAGGGTGTCGGCGTCGTCGTCCGGCGCCACGGTCAGGGTCACCGCCCGCTCGGCACGCTCCCGCAGGGCGTCGGCCGCCGCCAGGAGCCCCGGATCGTCCCGCAGCGCCTCCGGTACGGCGACGAGCCAGGTGCCCGGCAGTTCGGCGGGCGCCGGGGGCGGGTTCAGGGGACGCCAGTCGACGGTGTAGCGCCACGCGTCGACCGTGCCGCGCCGACGTCGGTCGCGACGCCAGGACGACAGCGCGGGCAGCACGGCGCTCAGCGCGGGTTCGTCGGCCGGCAGGTCCAGGGCGGCCGCGAGCGCGGTGACGTCCTGCTCCTCGACGGCCTGCCAGAACTCCTCGTGCGCCGGGTCGGCCACGGCCACGCCGGGAAGCGTCTGCGGCCAGTGGCGGCGCCGTTGGAAGGCGTAGGTGGGCAGCTCGACCGGTTCACCGACGGGCGGAGTGCTCCGGTGATCGGCGTACGCCGGGGACCAGTCCACGCGTACGCCGCCGACGGCGAGTTCGGCGAGGGAGGCGAACATCCGGGCCGCACCGCCCTCGTCCCGACGCAACGTCCCGACCACCAGCGGCTCGACGTCCGCCTTCTCGACGGTCTCCGCGAGGGGAGCGAGCAGGACGGGGTGGGGGCTGGCCTCGACGAAGACGGTGTGCCCGGCTTCGACGAGCCTCGCCACCGTCGACTCCAGCCGCACGGTGGACCGCAGATTGCGATACCAGTACTCCGCGTCCAGCCCAGACGTGTCGAACCGGTCGGCGGTCACCGTGGAGAAGAAGGGGATCCGGGACGCCGTCGGCTCCAAGTCGCCCAGCAGATCCAGGAGTTCGTCGTGGATCTGCTCGACATGCGCGGAGTGCGAGGCGTAGTCCACCTCGACCCGCCGGGCACGCGCGCCCCGCGCCTCCGCCTCGACGATCACTTCGTCCAGACCCTCCGGCGTACCCGCCACAACCACCGAGGACGGACCATTGACCGCCGCCACCTCCACCCGTCCGTCCGCCACCGGGGCGAACTGCTCCACCTCCACCACCGGGAGTTGCACGGAGGCCATACCGCCCTTGCCGGACAGGGCCAGGATCGCCTGGGACCGAAGGGCGACCACCCGCGCTCCGTCCGCCAAGGACAACCCCCCGGCCACGACGGCGGCC
>NZ_OLMK01000065.1 GCF_900290235.1 Streptomyces sp. MA5143a | reverse complement strand
TAGGACTCCGTTAGGTCTGTCTTGATCTTGGTGTGGTTCTGCTGGGCAGGGGTTGGTGGCAGGTGGTGCAGATGCCGGTCCAGCAGTTCAGCAAGTCCTGGAGGGCGTCGAGGATCTGGTAGAGGGTGAGTCCGGTGTGTCGGCTTTTGGGGTCAGCCGCTGTTCGGTGAGGAAGGCGTGGGCGGCGGTGACCAGAGTGGCGTGGTGGTGCCAGCCCGTCCAGGAGCGGCCCTCGAAGTGGTCCAGGCCCAGGCCGTGCTTGAGCTCTCGGTAGTCGTGCTCGATGCGCCAGCGGATCTTCGCCAGGCGGACCAGGCGGGCGATCGGAGTGTCGTCGGGCAGGTCGGACAGCCAGAACCGGGTCGGTTTCTCCTCGCCGTGGGGCCATTCGGTCAGCAGCCACAGGTCGGGCAGGACGCCGTCCCACCGGCCGTGCTCGGCCACCGCCGCCTGCTGGGCCAGCCGACGCGGACGCACCCCGGCCGGCCGGACCCGCACGGTGAGGAAGCGGGAGGTCATCGGGCCCCGGGAGCCTTCCCGCCAGGTCACCTCCCGGAAGGCTTCCCGGCCGGCAGCCGCGGCCAGGTCCGCTACCGGCAGCGGTGGCTGCCGGTAGCGGGGAACTGTCGGGCGTCCGGTGCCGGAGCCGGCCGGGGCGGCGGGGTGCGCGTCATGGGGCTGGACGGTCAGAACGCCGCGGATGCCGACCACATACGGGATCTCCCGCTCGGCCAGGCCGGCGCGGAAGTCGGCGTTCTGGCCGTAGCCGGCATCCGCCACCACCACCGGCGGCACCAGATGCCATGTGGCCAGTTCATCCAGGGCGTCCAGGGCCAGGCGCCACTTCTGTCGGTGCCCGACGTCCTTGGGCACGCCGGTGCGTCGGCGTCGGACGGTGTCTGTGGCCCACTCCTTGGGCAGGAACAGCCGCCAGTTCAGCGGGCACGAGGCCGCATCGGAGACCGCGTGCACGCTGACGGCGACCTGGCAGTTGGCCTGCTTGCCCAAAGCGCCGCAGTACTGGTGGGCGACGCCGACCGACATCCCTCCGTCCTTGGGGAAGGACACGTCATCGACCGCCCAGGCGTCCGGGGCGATCCGCGGCACCAGCCGCTCGGCGATCCGCCGGCGCACCGGTACCGGATCCCAGGTGGACTGGTTCACGAACTGTTGCAGGTTCTGTTCGTTGCCGTCCGGCAGCCGCTCGGCCATGGCCTGGATGGACTTGCGGCGGCCGTCCATCATCAGTCCCCGCAGGTAGCAGTCGCTCTTGGCCCGCTGGTCCTTGCGCGGTACCGAGGCGAACACATCCGCCACGAATAACGCCAACGTCGCCCGGACCCGGTTCACTTCATGTGCGTCCACACACTCCGCATGCCCCTGAACACGGCCAGCAGACAGACCTAACGGAGTCCTACTAG
>NZ_OLMK01000058.1 GCF_900290235.1 Streptomyces sp. MA5143a | reverse complement strand
CCCGCCACGGCCTGCCCCGTGACGACATCGGGGTGGGTCTCGCCCTGGGCCAGCGCCGCCAGCGCCTCCCGTGCCCTCTCCCGGTCGCCCGCCACGATCACAGCACGATCGGAGAACCGGGCGCGCGTGGTGGCCAGCGAGTACCCGACATCGGCGAGGCGGCCGTTCTCCACGGACTCCACGACGTCCAGCAGCCGCCGTGCCTGGGCGGCCAGCGCGGCCCGCCCTCGGCCGGAGAGCGCCAGCGCCGTCACCGGCGGCTCGGCAGCGGGCTCCGTCTCGGGGTCCGCCTCGGGGTCCGCCTCGGGGGCCTGTTCGAGAACGACGTGGGCGTTGGTGCCGCTGACGCCGAAGGAGGAGACAGCCGCGCGCCTCGGGCGACCGTTCTCGGGCCAGTCGCGGGCCTCGGTCAGCAGTTCCACCGCGCCCGCCGACCAGTCCACCTGCGGGGTCGGCTCGTCGACGTGCAGGGTGCGTGGCAGCACGCCGTGCCGCATCGCCTGCACCATCTTGATGACACCGGCGACACCGGCCGCGGCCTGCGCGTGACCGATGTTCGACTTCAGGGAGCCGAGCAGCAGCGGTCGGCCGTCGGGGCGGTTCTGGCCGTAGGTGGCGAGGATGGCCTGCGCCTCGATGGGGTCACCGAGCGTCGTTCCGGTGCCGTGGGCCTCCACGGCGTCGACATCCGTCGAGGTGAGCCGGGCACTCGCGAGCGCCTGGCGGATGACGCGCTGCTGGGAGGGTCCGTTGGGGGCGGTGAGGCCGTTGGAGGCGCCGTCCTGGTTCACGGCCGAGCCCCGGACCACGGCCAGGATGCGGCGACCGGCCCGCTGGGCGTCCGAGAGCCGTTCGAGCAGTACGACGCCGACGCCCTCGGCCCAGCCGGTGCCGTCCGCCGAGGCGGCGAAGGACTTGCAGCGGCCGTTGCGGGCGAGGCCGCGCTGGCGGGAGAACTCCAGGAAGGCGTTCGGTGTGGTCATCACGGCGACGCCACCGGCGAGGGCCATCGAGCACTCTCCCGACCTCAGGGCCTGAACGGCGAGGTGGAGGGCGACGAGCGAGGACGAGCAGGCGGTGTCGAGGGCGACCGCGGGTCCTTCCAGGCCGAGGGTGTAGGCGATCCGGCCGGAGAGGACGCTGTTGGAGCCGCCGGTGAGGAGGAAGCCCTCGAGGCCCTTGGGAACTTCGGCGAGCCGGCTCAGATAGTCCTGGTAGGAGACACCGGTGAAGACGCCGACGTCGGCGCCCCGTAGCGACGTGGGGTCGATACCGGCGTGCTCGATGCTCTCCCAGGTCGTCTCCAGCATCTGCCGCTGCTGCGGGTCCATCGCCAGGGCCTCACGTGGTGAGATCCCGAAGAACGCGGGGTCGAAGTCGGCGACGTCGTCGAGGAATCCTCCGTCGCGGGCGTACGACGTTCCGGGGTGGTCGGGGTCGGGATGGTAGAGCTTGTCCAGGTCCCAGCCCCGGTCGGCGGGGAAAGGCCTGATGCCGTCGCGGCCCTGCGCCACGAGGTCCCAGAGGTCGTCCGGCGAGGCGACGCCGCCGGGGAGGCGGCACGCCATGCCGACGATCGCGACCGGCTCGTACTTCTGCGATTCGAGCTCGGAGATGTGCTGGCGCGCCTGGTGCAGGTCCGCCGTCACCCGCTTGAGATACTTGACAATCTTCTCGTCGTTTGCCATCGCTGCTGTCACCAATCTCTCAAGCTCTCAGGCGTTGCCGAACTCGCTGTCGATGAAGTCCAGGACGTCATCGACGGAGGCGTCTTCGAGCCGGTCGGCGACGGCCGTAGCGGGGCCGGCGCCGTTCAGCTTCGCGGTCAGGGTCTGTAGTCGCGCCACGATCCCCGTCTGCCGGATGTGTTCGATGTGCTCGGGCGGCAGGGCGGCGGCCAGCGCCTCCAGCCGGTCCAGCTCGGTGAGGATCGGGTCCTCGTCGTCCTCCGGGGCCACCTCGGCGAGAAGGTGCTCGACGAGCGCCACCGGGGTGGGGTGGTCGAACAGCAGGGTCGCGGGCAGCCGCAGGCCCGTGGCCGTGGCGAGTCGGTTGCGCAGTTCGACCGCGGTGAGGGAGTCGAAGCCGACCTCGTTGAAGGCCCTGTCCGCCTCGATGCCGTCCGGTGAGGCGTGCCCGAGGACCGTGGCGGCCTGGCCGCACACGATGCGCAGCACGTACTCGCGCCGCTCGGTGTCCTCGAGCTCGGCGAGCCGCGCGGCCAGGGACTTCGAGGAGTCCGCCTCCGCCGTCCCGGCCGCCCTGCGCAGGCGTGGGAACAGCTCGTCGAGGACGGCGGGAAGGGTGCCGTTCGCGGCCTGGGACCGCAGGGCCGCGGACGCGAGCCTGCTCGCCACGGTCACCGCGTCGGGTGCGCCGAGTCCGAGGTCGAACAGCGCGAGGCCCTGTTCCGGGGTGAGTTCGGCGAGTCCGCCGCGCGTCAGTCGCTGCTTCGCGGTGCCGTCGAGCCTGCCGCTCATGCCGTCGGTCCACGGCCCCCAGGCCAGGGACACCGCGGGCAGCCCGTGCGCGCGCCGGTGCTGCGCCAGCGCGTCGAGGAAGGCGTTCGCCGCGGCGTGGTTGCCCTGGCCGGGGGAGCCGAGCACGAGGGCGCCCGCCGAGGAGAACAGGACGAAGGCGTCGAGGCGGTCTCCCCGCTCCTCGGTCAGCTCGTGCAGGTTCCAGGCGACGTCGGCCTTGGCCGCGAGGACCGTGGTCAGCCGGTCCGGGGTCAGGGTCGTGATCACCGCGTCGTCGAGCACGCCCGCCGCGTGGACGACCGCGGTGAGGGGTGCGGTGGCCGGAACGGTGTCGAGTGCCGCGGCCAGAGCGGTGCGCTCCGCGGCGTCGCAGGCCTCGATGCGTATGTGCGCGTCGCCGGTGCCGAGGGCTTCGGCGGCGGCGGTGAGTTCCTCCAGGAGTTCCTTCGCTCCGGGTGCGTCGGGGCCGGTGCGGCTGACGAGCAGCAGGTTGCGGACTCCGTGCCGGGTGACGAGGTGGTGGGCGACGCGTCGGCCGAGGGCGCCGGTCCCCCCGACGACGAGGGCCGTGCCGTCGGGGTCCAGGGGGCTGTTCAGCGGTCCGGTGGCCGGAGTGCGCGACGTGCCTGACGTGTCCGGTGCCGGTTCCGCGGCCGGCACGGGTGGCATGTCCGCGCGTACGAGGCGGGGGACGTACGTCCTGCCGTCACGGACGGCGGCCTGCGGCTCACCGGTGGCGAGCCCGGACTCCCGCTCTTCGTCGAGGGAACCGAGAACGTCGACGAGCGTGATGCGGCCGGGGTGCTCCGACTGCGCGGAACGCACCAGACCCCACACCGCCGCTCCCGCCAGATCCCGCACCGGGTCGTCGTCGCCGGTGCTCACGGCACCGTGGGTCGTGACGAGCAGACGGGTGTCGTCCAGCGCCGGTTCGCCCAGCCAGGCCTGGAGCATCGACAGTACGTTCCCGGTGGCCTCCGGTACGGACGCCGCGTCTCCCCCTCGAACGTCCAGCCGCAGCAGGGCCGGGGGTGCTGCGGCCAGCTCGCGGAGGGCGTCCGGGCTCTCCACGAGCACGGGGCGGGCGTCGTCACGCGCGGCGGCATCGGCGGGCGTCTCCGTCCACGCCAGGTGATAGGCCAGCTGACGGGCCTCGCGCGCTTCGTACACCTCCAGCGACTCCGCCCGGACCGGGAGAAGGGTCACCTCCGCGACGGAGAGGACGGGCTCACCGGTCGTGTCGGCGAGCTCGTAGGCCACGCCCTCCTGTTCGGACGCCGAGCCCGTACGGACGCGAAGCCGCGTCGCGCCCGTCGCGTGCAGGGTGACGCCCTTCCAGCGCAACGGCAGCAACGGCGTGCCGTCACCGGTCACCGACGCAGGTACCCCGGCGGCGAGCAGCGCCGGGTGGATGCCGTAGTGCTCGGCGTCCCCGGTCAACTCGTCGGGCAGTACGGCCTCGGAGGCGTCCGAGTCGTTCACCGCGGTGACGCCGGTGCTCTGGCTCAGCGTGGCTTCCGCGTGGAGCGTCCAGCGGGCGCCTGGGTCGGCGGCCGCCCGGGAGTGGATGGTCAGCGTGTGCCGGTGGTCGTCCCGTGCCGGCCTGGTGGTGATGTGCAGGTGCACCGCTCCCTGTCCGGGGAGGAGGAGCGGGGTGCTGATGACCAGCTCGTCGATGCTCCGTGCGCCGACGGCCGTCGCCGCGTGGAGTGTGAGCTCGACGAGTGCCGCGCCGGTCACCGCCGGGTCGGCCAGCCAGGGCTGGGACGTGAGGGACAGCTGAGCCGTGAACAGGCGTCCACCGGAGTCGGGGAGCTCCGTCTCGGCCGCCAGCAACGGGTGCTCCGCCGTGGACAGGCCGGCGGCGGTGACGTCGCCCGTCGGTGTCGCTTCCAGCCAGTAGTGCTCATGCTGGAAGGGATAGGTCGGCAGGTCCACGGTCGTGGTGCTCTCGTGGTGCCAGGTGACCGGAACGCCGCCTGTGTGGAGGCGGGCGAGGGCGGCGGTGAAGTCCGCGAGCGTGCCCTGGTCACGGCGCAGGGTGCCGGTCGCGAGGGCGCCCTCGACCGTGTCCTGGACGCTGTGGGTGAGGACCGGGTGCGGGCTCGCCTCGACGAAGACCCTGTGCCCCTGGGCCGCCAGGGACTCGATCGCGGTGTGGAAGCCGACCGTCCGGCGCAGGTTGCGGTACCAGTACTCGGCCGTCATGACCGTGGTGTCGAGCCAGGTACCGTCCACCGTGGAGTACAGCGGCACTGATGCCGCCCTCGGCTCGATCCCGTCCAGGGCGGTGAGGAGTTCCTCGCGGATGCCCTCGACGTGGTGGGTGTGGGAGGCGTAGTCCACCGGAATTCGCCTGGCCTGCACGTGCTCACCCGCGCAGTGCGCGAGCAGCTCGTCCACCGCGTCGATGTCGCCCGCCACCACCGTGGACGCGGGTCCGTTGACCGCCGCGATCTCCAGACGGCCCTGCCAGGACGTCAGAAGCTCTGCCGTCTCCTCCCGGCCGAGCGTGAGGTGGATCATGCCACCGAGCCCCGCCAGCCGCTCGGCGATGGCCTGGCTGCGCAACGCCACCACCCTCGCCGCGTCCGCGAGACTCAACGCCCCCGCCGCGTACGCCGCCGCGATCTCGCCCTGCGAATGTCCCACGACGGCATCCGGAACCACTCCGTGATACCGCCACAGCACCGCCAGACCGGTCATCACCGCGAACGTCGCCGGCTGCACCACGTCCACGCGCTCCAGGTCACCGCCACGCAGCGCATCCAGCAGCGACCAGCCCGTCAACGGATTCAACACCTCCGCGCACGCACGCAGGTGCTCCGCGAACACCGGCGAGGACTCGAGAAGCTCGGCAGCCATGCCGACCCACCGACTCCCCTGCCCCGGGAAGACGAACACGACCTTCCCGTCCGAACCGGCGGCACCCGCGACACCCGTGACAACCCCGGGGTGCTCCTCACCCCGTGCCAGCGCACCGAGCGCCGCCCGGATCTGTTCGGCTCCCGTGCCGACCACCACCGCGCGATGCGCATGAGTGGCACGGGTCGCGACCAGCGAATGGCCGACGTCCACCAGCCGGGGCCCGGCCTCCCTCAGATGTTCGAGGAGTTGACGAGCCTGGTCCCCGAGGGCACCACGGCTCCGCGCCGACAACGGCAGGGCCACGACATGCGGTTCGTCCACGGCGGCGGGCTCGTCATCCGGTTCGGGCTCAGGGGCCTGTTCCAGGATCAGATGGGCGTTCGTTCCGCTCATCCCGAAGGACGACACGGCCGCTCGTCGAGGTCGGTCCACCTCGGGCCAGTCGCGGGCCTCGGTCAACAGTTCCACCGCGCCCGCCGACCAGTCCACCTGAGGCGTCGGCTCGTGCACATGCAACGTGCGCGGCAGCACGCCGTGCCGCATCGCCTGCACCATCTTGATCACGCCCGCGACACCCGAGGTGTTCTGGGTGTGGCCCAGGTTGGACTTCAGCGAACCGAGCCACAGCGGCCGGTCCTGCGAACGGTCCTGCCCGTACGTCGCCAGCAGTGCCTGCGCCTCGATGGGGTCGCCGAGCGTGGTGCCCGTGCCATGGGCCTCGACCGCGTCCACGTCGGACGGGGACAGACCGGCGTTCGCCAGGGCCTGCCGGATGACGCGCTGCTGGGAGGGGCCGTTGGGGGCGGTGAGGCCGTTGGAGGCGCCGTCCTGGTTGACCGCCGAGCCACGGATGACGGCCAGCACCCGGTGCCCCTTGCGCCTGGCGTCCGACAGCCGCTCCAGCAGCACCATACCGATGCCCTCGGCCCAGCCGGTGCCGTCGGCGGACGCCGAGAACGCCTTGCAACGGCCGTCCGCCGACAGGGCGCGCTGCCGCGAGAACTCCACGAACGCCCCGGGACCGACCATCACGGCCGCGCCACCCGCGAGCGCCATCGAGCACTCCCCCGCACGCAGCGACTGGACCGCCAGATGTGTCGCAACGAGCGACGACGAGCACGCGGTGTCGAGGGCGACCGCGGGCCCTTCGAAGCCGAACGTGTAGGCGATACGCCCGGAGACGACGCTGCTCGACGCTCCGGTGACCATGAAGCCTTCGAGTTCCTTCGGCACGTCACCGGGGAACGCGCCGTACCCCTGGTGCGTGACGCCGGCGAACACCCCGATGTCGCTGCCGCGCAGCCCGACCGGATCGATCCGGGCGTGCTCGAACGCCTCCCACGACGTCTCCAGCAGCAGCCGCTGCTGGGGGTCCATGGCCAGCGCCTCGCGCGGCGAGATCCCGAAGAAGCCCGCGTCGAAGCCGCCGGCGTCGGTGAGGAAGCCGCCCTCACGGGTGGAGGAGGTACCCGTCCGGTCGGGCTCCGTGGCGAACAGCGCGTCCAGGTCCCAGCCACGGTCGGAGGGGAAGCCGGTGACGGCGTCGCGGCCGGCAGCCACCAGGTCCCACAGCTCCTCCGCGGAACGCACCCCGCCGGGCAGTCGGCAGGCCATGCCGACGATCGCGATCGGTTCGTCGGCGGCCGTGGTGGCGATCCTCCCGTCCCCGGTCCGTGCTGCCGCCGTGGCACCACCGCCGGTCAGCTCGTCCTTCAACTGCCGTGCCAGCGCCGTGGGGTTGGGGTGGTCGAAGACGAGCGTCGCGGGCAGTCGTATCCCGGTGCGGGAGACGAGCCGGTTGCGCAGTTCGACGGCCGTCAGCGAGTCGAATCCGAGGTCGCTGAACGCCCGCCCGGACTCGATGTCGGCGGCGGAGGCGTGCCCGAGCACGACCGCGACCTCGGCACGGACGAGGTCGAGCAGATGGCGCTGCGCGTCGTCGTCCGACAGTGCGGCGAGCCGTGCGGCCAGGTCGTCGGTCGCCTCGGGGGTGGAGTTGGCCGCACGGCGGACCGTACGGACGAGTTCACCGAAGACGGCGGGCAGTTCACCCTTCGCGCCCAGCGCGCGCAGGGCGGCGAAGTCCAGCTTCGTCGGTATCACCACGGGTTCGTCGGTGCTCAGGGACGCGTCGAAGAGCTTCAGGCCCTGCTGGTCGGACAGGCCGACCATGCCCGCCCGTTCGATGCGCTGGAGGTCGGCGTGGGTGAAGAGGCCCCGAGCCTGTTCCCACAGACCCCACGCCAGTGAGGTCGTCGGCAGGCCGAGCGTACGACGGTGCTCGGCGAGGGCGTCGAGGTAGGCGTTGGCCGCCGCGTAGCCGCCCTGTCCGGGCGCGCCCAGGACGGCTCCCGTCGCGGACGAGAAGACCATGAACGCGTCGAGGCCGTGGTCCCGGGTCAGCTCGTGCAGGTACCACGCCGCGTCGACCTTGGGCGTCAGGACCTGCTTCAGGCGGTCGGCGGAGTACGAGTTGATGACGCCGTTGTTGAAGACCGCGGCGGTGTGGATGACGGCGGTGAGCGGGGTGCCGGTGAGGAGCCCGGCGAGCGCGTCCCGGTCGGTGATGTCGCAGGACTCGATGCGGACGTTCGCGCCGAGGGCGGTGAGTTCGGCGTGGAGGTCGTCGGCTCCGGGGGCGTCGGGACCGCGGCGGCTGACGAGGAGGAGGTCGCGGACGCCGTGCCCGGTCACCAGGTGGCGGGCGAGGAGACGGCCGAGCGAGCCGGTGCCACCCGTGATCAGGACGGTACGGTCCGGGTCGAGGGTGATCGGCTCCCGGGGGGCGACCTCGGCGCGGACGAGCCTCGGGGCGTGCGGAACGCCCGCGCGCAGGGCGAGTTGGGGCTCCCCGGCCGGGATGTCCACCACGGCCTTCTCGCTCACGGCGTCCGTGTCGACCAGGGTGATGCGGCCGGGGTTCTCCGACTGCGCCGACTGGACGAGGCCCCGTGCGGCCGCGGCAGCGAGGTCGGTGACGGGCTCGTCCGCGGTCGTCGCCACGGCTCCGTGGGTGACCACCAGCAGGTGCGTCTCTTCGAGCGCGGGCTCGGCCAGCCACGTCTGCAGGAGGTCCAGCACACGGGTGGTCAGGGTGTGCGCGGCGGCCGGGTCCGGCTGGTCGATTGCATCGCGCAGGTCGAGCCGGACCAGCTCCGGTACTCGTTCGGCGGCGGCGAGCCGCCGGACGTCCTGCGGGCTCGCGATGGTCGCCGTCGCGTCGACCGGGGTGGTGGGTGCCTGCGAGGGCGTCCACGTGAGGCGGTACAACGACTCCGCCGGGGAGACGGTGGTGGGCGCCGGGGCGAGCTCGATGGAGTCGACGGAGGCGAGCGGCCCGCCGGTGGCGTCCGCGAAGCGGCACGAGACGCGGCCGTCACCCGCGGGGGTGATGAGTGCGCGCAACCGCGTGGCACCCGCCGCGTGCAGCCGGAGCCCGGTCCACCGCGAGGGGAAGTTCGCCTCGGTCCGAAGGGTGTGCAGGGCGGCGGCGAGGAGTGCCGGGTGAAGGCCGTAGCGCTCGGCGTCCTCGTGGTCTGCCTCGGGCAGGTCCAGTTGCTCGTACTCCGCGTCAGGGGCGAACGGGGCAGGGGGCTCGAGTACGGCGGTGGCGAGGGTTCCGGTGGCGTGGCGGGCCCAGGGCGCGCCCGGGTCGTCGTCGGACCGGGAGTGAACGGTCAGGCCTCCGTCCTTGTCGACGGCGACCTGAAGGTGCGCCGCGGCGGCCCGCTCCAGGTAGACGAGCGGCGCTTCGACGACGAGTTCCTCCACCCCGGCCCAGCCGGTCTCCCGCGCGGCGTGCAGCGCCAGTTCGGCCAGGCCACAGCTCGCGGCGACGGGATCGCCGAGCCACGGGTGCTCCCGCACGGAGACCTTCGCGGTGAACACCACGACGCCTGAGCCGGGGACCTCCGTCATGGCCCCGAGCAGCGGGTGCTCGGGGTCCACCAGACCGAGATCGGTCGCGTCGGTGGCGGCGCGGGTGGCGTCGAGCCAGTAGCGCTGGTGCTGGAAGGCGTAGGTGGGCAGCTCGACGTGCTTGCCACCGGGCAGGAGCGCTGACCAGTCGACGGCCGTGCCGCGGACGTGGAGCTCGGCGAGGGCGGTGAGAAGGGTGCGGGGCTCGGGGTCGTTGGCGCGGAGGGTGGGGACGCAGGCCGTGGTGTCGAGGGTGTCGTTGACGGCCGAGGTCAGGTGCGGGGCCGGGCCCAGCTCCAGGTACGTGGTGACGCCCTGGTCGGCGAGGGCACGGACGGCCTGCTCGAAACGGACCGAGTCACGGATGTGCCGCACCCAGTAGCCCGGCGTGAGCGGGTCGCCTTCCCCTGCGGGCACGACAGGGATGCCCGGCTCACGGTACGTCACCGTCTCGGCGACGGCCGCGAACTCCTCCAGGACCGGGTCCATCAACGGTGAATGGAAGGCGTGGGAGACCGTCAGCTCCCGGACACGGTGGCCCTGCTCGGTGAGGGCCTCCCCTATCGCCGCGATCTCCTTCGCGTCCCCGGAGACCACCGTGTTGGCGGGGCTGTTGTACGCGGCGATGGAGGTGCGCTCGGTGAGCAGCACCGTCACCGTCTCCGCCGGGGCGGTAGTGGTGATCATGGCGCCACCGGCCGGCAGAGCCTGCATCAGCCGGGCACGGGCGGCCACCAGCTTCGCCGCGTCCTCCAGATCCAGCACCCC